>VXLJ01000001.1:142213-169303 GCA_009841635.1 Gammaproteobacteria bacterium | reverse complement strand
GCGACCCTTGCAAGCCTTGATCTACCTATGATTTATTTCTTGTGGGGAATTGCTGATATATGACGGGTTCTGGAACAACACTATTAGACGTCAGAGGGCTTAATTGTCCCATGCCGTTATTAATGGCAAAGCGTACTCTGAATGGAATGGAAGTCGGTGCACACTTGTGTGTCATTGCCACCGACCCTGGCTCGATGAAAGACTTTACCGTCTTCGCAAAACAAGCAGGTCACGATTTGCTTGAAGCGTACGAAAACGAAGGAACGTTCACTTATCTGCTAGTTAAGAACGCACGCGCTTAATGTCGATAGGCGAGATTCTTCGCACGTGGACAAATCGCATGTTTGGCCACGCGGAAGCATTGGTGTTATTAGCGCTGATTGCAATCGTGCTCGCCATTTTGATCTTCTTGGGGGCGTATCTAGCGCCTGTGATCGCGGGTTTGGTTGTGGCATTCGCATTACATGGTGTTGTAACACGACTTGTAATGTGGCGTATGCCCCGAATTCTGGCAATCGTTGCCGTATCGTCGTTCTTCATCGGCGTAGTGATTGCACTAGCGGTTGGCATCCTGCCCTTGGTTTGGTCGCAGCTGCAAAACCTTGCAGCGCAATTACCTGATGTCGTCGTGGCACTCGCCGATGTACTGGAATCATTTGCAGAAGAATACCCACAGCTGGTCCCCGAAGCGTTTTTAGCGTCGATCAATCTAACGGCGCAAACGCAATTCACGAATTGGGGTGGTCAGCTGATTCAACAGATTGTGCAGCAGTTACCCAATCTTGTTGGATTTTTGGTATTTATCCTGTTGGTGCCTATTTCGTTGTTCTTCTTCCTAAAAGATCACCAACAGATAGTTGAGTACTTGCGAAGCCTGCTGCCTACCGATCGGCCTCTGCTTGATGAGGTGGGACGCGAAACGGTCGAGCAAATGGGCAACTACGTCCGTGGCAAGCTCGCAGAGATTGTGATTGTCGGGGCGGTTTGTTACGCCACGTTTACCTTGTTGGGCCTCGAATTTGCGGCCTTGCTCAGTCTTTTAGTAGGCCTTTCGGTGCTCATCCCGTTTGTTGGCGCCGCCGTGGTAACGATTCCTGTGGTGTTGGTTGCTTTAGTGCAGTTTGGTTGGTCGTGGGATTTCCTGCTGGTCGTGGTTGCCTACGGTGTCATTCAAGCTTTAGATGGCAATGTGTTGGTGCCCGTGCTATTTACAAAAGCCAACAACTTACATCCTATCGTGATCATCGTAGCTGTGCTGGCCTTTGGCGGCATGTGGGGAATTTGGGGTGTGTTTTTTGCCATTCCTTTGGCGACCTTTATTCGAGCGGTTATAGACGCTTGGCCTACTAAAATTTCCGATGTTGAGAGCGTCCCCGAGACGCCTACCTAATCTAGTCATTAGCACATCTTTAACGCACGCATGAGCCAAATCGAGCTTAAAGGCAGCTTGGTCGCCTTGGTTACGCCAATGAAATCCGAAGGTGAGGTGGACGATGCTGCGTTAGACGGACTGATCGATTGGCACCTTGAGTCAGGCACACATGGCATCGTGCCGGTTGGTACGACTGGTGAATCAGCTACGCTAGACGTTCATGAGCACATGCAAGTCATCGAACGCACCTTACGGCGAGTCGATGGTCGAGTGCCAGTCGTCGCAGGCACAGGCGCAAATGCAACGGCTGAGGCGATTTCGTTGACACGCGACGCGAATGTGGCTGGCGTTGATGCATGTTTGCTAGTGACGCCGTATTACAACAAGCCGACGCAGGAAGGTCTATATCGGCATTACGTCGCTATAGCAGAGCAGGTTGACGTGCCGATGGTGCTATACAACGTACCACCGCGCACTGCATGCGATATGTCTGCCGAAACAGTTGCAAGATTAGCGCCTATTCCGCAGATCATTGGTATCAAAGAAGCGTGTGGCGACGCGGACCGAGTGCGTGATATCCGTGCGCTAGTACCCGACGACTTTATCGTGCTCTCCGGCGAAGACGCTCAAACATTCACCATGTTTGGACATGGTGCGGTTGGCACTATTTCCGTGACCGCTAATGTTCTGCCAAACTTGATGTCTAAATTCTGCGAGTGTTACCTCGACGGTGATGTTGCAGCTGCGCAAGCGCTTGACGAACGATTGCAGCCAATCCATGAAATCTTGTTTTGTGAAACGAGCCCAACACCAACAAAGTGGGCACTAAACCAAATGGGTCGAATTCCAGATGGCATCCGCTTGCCATTGATTGCGCTTTCCGACTCGCACCATGCGGAGATGTGCTCGCGCCTACGTGCGATAGGCGCTTTATGAAGCGGTTTTTTCCGACGTTATTGCTGGTGATTGGCATAACTATCGCTCTTACAGCATGCGGTCTCGCCAAGCAAACGGTTGGCGTTATCGTAAATGAACGTGACAACTATTTGGATGCTTCGCAGATTGACCGCATAAGCGTTCCTGGCGATTTAGAAAGCGAGAATATCGACGATCTTTGGGAGATTCCCAAGATTGAGGAAATACCTGCCGCAAAGTACTACGCCACCAATGCGCCGCGACCAGTTTCGATAGTTGGCGATGCAGATCCGGACCTCGTAAGAATTCAGAAGCTTGGTGAACGCAGTTGGATGGTTTTACGACGCAAGCCGGACAGCGTTTGGCCGCTGGTGCGTCAATTTCTCACCCATAATGAGATTGATGTTGAACGTGAAAGTCCAGACGAAGGCGTCATTGTTACCAAGCCACTGAAGGTTGCATCACAGGGTGCTGGCAACACCCTATTTTCGGAGATTCGAATCGAAAATCCTGACGCGACCGATGAAGATTTGCTGATCTTCAAAGTGGAGCAGGGTATGCGTCGAGGCTCGTCTGAAATCCATCTGAAGTACCTGAACGACCAAAATGCTGTGAAGTACGTCGATTGGAGCATGCCATCGCAACAAGCTGAAGCAACCGCGGCGATCCTGCGTCAGCTCGCGCAGTTTGAAGTGGACGAAGTGATCGATGAAGCCGTGTCACGGATTGGTCAAGAGGTTGCAAGCGTTCCAAAAATCGAGTTGATTCGAGACAACCTAGGGTTTCCTTCATTGCGATTCAATGTGGACTTTGAACGGACTTGGGCGACGATTCTTTCAGCTCTGGATCGAAGCCCTTATGGCGTGGCGCACAAGGAACGCGAAACGAGACTTATCGAACTCAGCATTGAATCGGACAAACTAGATCGTAGCCAACGAGAGACGCTTGGTTCGTTTTTAGTGGAGTTAGAAAGGCGTGCTCGCGATGATGAACCGTTTGCCGTGCAGTTACGGGTCAATCCTTACGAACAATCGAACGACATCGAACTAAAGCGTTCCGACGGTGACGAGTTGACATTGGAACTTGCAGAGCATTTTCTAGTGATGATTCAACAATTCGCTTCGTAGCTGCAAGGTAAAACGCGTGGCGAAGATGGAGTTCACGTCGTTAGGCAGCGGCAGTAAAGGCAATGTAACCGTTGTGCGAGCGGGTTCGACGACATTGCTCATTGACTGCGGTTTGTCTTGGTCTGAAATTCAAAATCGACTCGAAGCAAGAAATCTATCGTATAGCCAAATAAATGCGATTTTGATCACGCATGAACATGGCGATCATCATCGCGGCGTCGAGGTAGTCGCGCGACGGGAGCAGATTCCGATTTATGCCTCGTCTGGAACGCTGCACGAGCTCTATCGAAGAAATCCGAACGTAAAGAAATTAGGGTCACTAATCACCGAAATTAGCCCAGGCGTGCCATTCAGGATCAATGACATTGCCGTTCACCCAATAAGCGTGCCACATGATGTTGAAGAACCGGCTCAATACGTGTGTCGATACCAAGATTTGGGCGTGGGGGTCCTTACTGATTGTGGCAGCTTCACCGAGGAGATGGTTGAGCATTTCGGTGGACTAGACGGATTGCTGTTAGAAACTAACCATGATCTTGACATGCTTTGGAATGGTCCATATCCCGAGCAGCTCAAAGCTCGGGTGGGTGGCGACTACGGCCACTTGAGCAATCGTCAATCACGCGAGTTCGCTGAGCGTATCCACCATGTCGGCTTGCAACACTTGGTGTTAGGACACATTAGCGAACAAAACAACGCACTCGAACGCATTATGAACGAGTTCGATGATCTACCCAGCGGGACTGCCATCACGATCGCTACGCAGGATGGGGGTACGGAATGGCTTCGCGTGACATCGAATTAGTAAATCGATGAAAAACTTCAGACACAAAATTCAGCTTGCGTTGCGCAAATTTACGTTGGTCGCGACGAGTGTTGCACTATGCACGCCTTTAGCTGCACAGGAATGTGATGCATTAGAAGGCGAAGACTTAACTGTATGTTTGACGCTCATGGTATGCATGAGTCTGGAAGATGACCGCGCGCGGAATCAGTGTTTGGAAGTCGCAAGGCAGGTGCTCGACGACCATGATGCGCAGCGAGAAAGTCCGAGCCAAGAAAGCGACGCAGCAAGTTCAGATGCCGTTGGGCAACCAGATTCTTCAGTGGGTAACGACAGTGATTCTTCAACACAAAACACCGCGAACGAGGAAGCCCAAAATCCTGCGAGTCAACGAGAGACCGCGACTGCCGATCCGCAAGAACTGTCAGATTCTGATCGTGCTCAACTGATCTATACAGGTGAACTTTCGACAGAGTTAAATCGAAGGAATAGATGGTTTTCTTGGTTGCGTAGAGATGCGGCTAAGGAATCTAACGTCGATGGCGACGATCCGGGGTTTACGGTCGATGGCGTACCGAAGCAATTTGCAGCTACTGTGGTGTCGGTCAACAACGCGGGTTACAACGACGCGATGCTAGTCCTTAGCAATCGCTACGTGTTTATCGTCAAACGTGTGCGACAAAGTCGAATCGAGCCTGGGGACGTAATCATTGCTCGAAAGCGAGAAGGCTTGAGCGGTCGGCATGCGTTTTTGTTCTATGGTAGAGGTGCAAGCGTGGACGCAAAACGAGTGGTTTGTGATCACGTCGATCCGTCGCGCAAAACTCGGCAACGTTGCGAATATGCTGAACGGCAGCTCGGCGTTTCACCGCTCTAACGCTTCTACAATTTCGTGCGAGGAGAGGTGCCAGAGTTGGTCGAATGGGCTTGACTCGAAATCAAGAGTGTCCTTTTGGGCACCCAGGGTTCGAATCCCTGCCTCTCCGCCAAATATAGAACCTAGTTTCTTCCTCAACTTCAGAATCTTTTAGTTAAAAGCGTTTCTATTCGCGACTAAATTGCATCAGTTGCGTAGTCCAAAGCACCGTCATTCTTCCTGACTTAGATGTGCGGGCAAACTAAAAAAGGTGTGTACCACAGCAACACCCAGTTTCCGTGCTGAACTTGCGAGGCGTTTCGTCAATTTGGTAAGCGCGAGCAGCTGTCATCGGGTCCTGCTCTACAAACGAGCCATATCCCAGCGTTTTCGTAGGTGTGGCTGCGAGAGAATACGAGAGGCGGCAAAAGAAACTGACCCGCTGGATTTAGCTGACACAGTTTGAGATCGCCTCTCATGCTGCTCGAATTCGATTGCGGCATTGTCAGGGTTCTTATGCAGCTAGTTTGTCAAGTCTCGCGCAGAAGATGTGGTTCCCGGATCACTACAGCACAGAATACAGAGTGAATCGACCATCGTGTTTGAAAGGGGATGTGAACCGAAATGATTTTGTTGTAATTTCAAACGAGCATGGTAAGAGTCTAGAGCTTCTTCGAAGACCTAGAGAATTCAATCAAGGTCAAGCCGCATAGATGTCAAAAGGTGAGAAAATGCAATTTTTCGGTGCAGGCACATCTAGGACGTTTCGGCCTGTTTGGACCGCCGAAGAATTGAATCTTGATTACGAGCTGGTACCAATTGGACCGCGCACTGGCGAAACCCAAACCGATGAATACACGCGATTGAATCCGAAACAAAAGATACCGGTATTGGTTGACGGTACTTTCATTCTCACGGAGAGTGTCGCGATATGTCGCTATCTCATAAATAAATATGGTGGCGAATCAACACTATATTCCCCCAGCGATATGGAAGCGCATGCGAAAGAAGACGAGTGGGTGGCTTATATATATGGCGAAATTGACGAAACTAGCCTCTATGTCATGCGCAGACACGGGGATTTGAAAGCCATCTATGGTGAAGCGCCCCAAGCATTGGACGCAGCACGAAACTACGCATTGAAACATCTTGGTGTGGTAGCGGCGCACCTCAAGGACAAGCAATTTTTGGTTGGCAACCGTTTTGGCGTAGCCGACATCTTTCTAATGTCTTGTTTGGATTGGGCTTTTCATTATGGGTTAGATCTCGCTGAATCGCTCAAGCGCTATCGCAATGCTATCTCTCATCGAGAGGCATACAAAAGAGCTTTTACAAGAAATTTCTCCGGTCAACAGTTAGAGCAATAGATATGGGACCTCTTCAAAATTTAAAAGTAATCGACCTTACAAGCATGATCTCTGGGCCAGCTGCTGCTTCTATGCTCTGTGATCAAGGTGCAACCGTCATAAAGGTAGAACCTATTCACGGTGAGCAAATGCGCCTGATGGGACGTCCGCGCAACGGTTCGCCACCAACGTTTTTCTCCTGCAATCGCGGTAAAGAATCCATCGCATTGGATTTGAAAGGAGATGATGGCAAGGAGGTTCTATGGCGTCTAGTGGAAGATGCCGACGTCCTAATGCAGAACTTTCGACCGGGTGCTATGGCGAGGTTAGGTTTTTCTGAGGATGCTGTTCGTGCCAGAAACGAGCGCATCATTTATGTTTCGATCAGTGGCTTTGGTGAATCGGGGCCATATGCAAACCAGCGCGTATACGACCCTGTTATCCAAGCACTGTCAGGTGCGACGGATATTCAGGCACATCGTCAGACTAGAGATCCTGAGATGTTTCGCGTCGTTATTGCTGACAAAGTGACGTCGTTGACCGCGGCGCAAGCTATCACGAGCGCGCTTTTCCATCGTGAGAGAACCGGCGAAGGCCAACACATTAATTTGTCGATGTTGGATGCGGTGCTTGCATTCTTTTGGCCTGAAGGAATGAGTGGTATCACCTACGCGGACGCGGAATTCAACGTCGCCGCAGGATCGGGATCCATGGATCTCATCTATAAAACGAAGGATGGGTTTATTACCGCGGGGGTGATTTCGGATAAAGAATGGATTGGCATGTGTCATGCCTTGGATCGCAGAGATTTAATCGAAGATGAACGATTCGCATCGACTCGAGCGCGACTACGCCACACCGAAGAGCGCAAGCGAATTACTGCTCAGGAGATAGCTAAGTGGTCGTCGAAAGAAATCTTGGCTCGACTCAACGAACATGATGTACCAAACGCGCCCTTGCTAAGACGCAATGAGCTATTAGAAAACGAGCAAATCGTGGCGAACGGGTCGATTCAGAGCATTGATTTTGAGAGTTTTGGCGAGGTACGCCAAGCGCGTCCAGCCGCTCGGTTTAGCAAAACAGCGAGTGAAATCAGCGGTCCATCACCCAAGCTTGGCGAGCACTCACGCGAAATTCTTGCTCGTCTAGGTTATTCGGAAGACGAATCACAGGTACTACTGAGTGATGGTGTGGTGGGTAGTACATGACGCTTGAGCGATGCAGAGTAGATAGGATCGAAACTAGAGGAATCGAATGAAACCAGTGTGTCTTGTGATTGGTGCTGGCGCAGGTATCGGTGGAACAGTCGCAGCGAAATTTGCAAGTGAAGGCTACCACTCGGTTTTGTGCCGTCGTAGCGATAGGGATGGGTTGGATAAGCTAGTTGGCGACATAAAGGCTGATGGTGGTGATGCGAGTGGTTTTCTGTTGAATGCGGTAGATGATGGTGTCATAGAACAACAAATCGCATATGTAGAAAACGAAATAGGGCCGATAGAGGTTGCACTATTCAATTTGGGTGCACAAATTGGCAATCGAACCTTGGAAGACACCAGTCTCAAGACTTTCGAATTGGGTTGGCGCATGGCAACGCTCGCGTTGTTTCGTTTAGCTAAAGAACTTTTCCCGCGAATGCAAGAACGTGGTGGTGGCACCTGTTTGGTGACCTCTGCCACTGCTGCGATGCGAGGCAATGCAGGTCAGCATTCTCATGCTGCGGCCATGGCAGGTAGGCGGATGCTGTGCCAGAGCTTAAATGCCGAGTATGCTGGCAAAGGCATCCATGTCGCGCACATTCTTATTGATGGTGCCGTAGATGCGCCAGATACGCTAGGCAAGATGCTAGGCAAAGACGCGTTTCAAGAGTTGCGAGAACAGCGAGGTCTTGAACATGACGGGTTGATGCTACCTCTAAAAATCGCTGAAACCTACTATCACATCGCGCAGCAACATCGATCTGCATGGACGCACGAGCTTGATTTACGTGCGTTTTCGGATCTAGCGTGGTGGAATCACTGAACGCTCATTCGAATGAGCGTTCAGAGCACATCTTCAACTCTGAAATTGCTGGCTGGTCGAAGACCTTACATGCGGCCTGCTACAAGTCAGTTGAGCAGGTCTTCTACAGCCTGGCGTGTACGGCTAGGCAAGTCGTCTTCAGAGTTCATCTTCAAAAAACCACCATCACGATTGATCGCCTCTTGCTAATGTAAAAACACCGGCAGTTGTATTTTCTTGGGTTTCTCGAAAAGCGTCGTTAACATCTAACGAGCTAGGTAAGGTCGTTGCTTAGGTCGCGACGCTAACGCTACGACTAGTGAGTCAAATCTAGGCTAGCGTCAAATGGGTCATATGGAAGCACGCCACTAATACGGACGGATATTCGAAACTCGCAATCTTCTGAAGGCTCAGTACTTCATACGGTTCTGAAGATTGTTTGACGTAGTTTCTTCAACCAATGATTCCGTTACATTAAGCGAATTGAGGTGTTTTTTACTTGCGAAAGCAACGTTTTATTTGTGACCTGCCGCTTACACCAAGACCGATAGCAGTCTATTGCGAGACCTGCCATTCGGACACGACGTCGTCGTAGTTCGGTCGGTCGCGATCTGCGATTGCTTGCGCAGTGCCGATGTAAACGAAACCCGCGATGCGATCGTCGTTTTTTAGTTTCAGTGCGTCACAGACTTTGGCGTTGTATGCGTACCACTCGGTTATCCATTGTGCGGCGAATCCCATCGACAGCGCAGCAATGAGCATAGTCTGACACGCAGCCCCAGCTGACAAGACCTGTTCCCACTCAGGAGTCTTGTGATCTTTTGTCACTTGCGAGATGACAGCAACAACAATAGGCACTCGACTGAAGCGTTTTTGTTCGCGTTCAACATATCGCTCATGTAAATCGGGATTCTCCTGTCTAAACGCTTCGCCCATGATGACACCCAATTCCTCTCTTGCACGTCCACGAATTAGCACAAAGCGCCAGGGTGCTAATTTGCCGTGGTCCGGTACACGCATCGCCGCGCTTAAGATGTCGCGCAGTTCCGCCTCGGTTGGCCCTGGTTCGCCTATCAAATCCGCGACCACAGAGCGTCGTGACAAGAGGAAATCAATCATCCTTGCGTCACGGACATTGAGATTTGGGTCAGGCATAGGATCTAGTACAAATCAGCATTGGCGACAATGCTAATAGATATGGGTTCACTGGATTTGTAGCGCTTACCCCCAAAAATCAAGTATGGGAGGGTTTCATTGACTCACCGCTCGCGACAGGCGCGTCCATAGATGGGGCAGCTAGTCGAAGTCTTGATGAAGGAGCCGAAATTCCGCTGATTTACTTTGCATTCTGCGGTCCGTTCGCCAACTTAGACACACATCAAATTCGCTAGGTACAATCCATCCGCTTTTTTTAGATGGTCTCAAATGGAACCCCAACCTGCCGTCATTGATGTCTCGGTTGAGAACTTTCGCGAGATCATTGAACAATCAAACAACTCTCTTGTTGTTTTGATGTTTTGGGCGGCTCAAATAGAGCCGTCGGTCGTAACAAAGGACTATCTCGTTGGGTTGGCCCCTAGCTATAGTGGCAAAGTTACGGTCGGTTTGGTCGATGTAGCTGAAAACGCGCCAATTGCGCAGCAAGTGGGCGTACAAGCCTTGCCAAGCATCCGTGCGATTCAAGAAGGCCAAATTAAAGGTCATCTGGATGGCCCGCAAAACGAACAGCAACTTCGCGAGTTTCTCGACCCATTCACTCTATCTAGTGCGGACGCGCTGCAACAACGTATTGCTGCTAGCGTCGCAGCTGAAGATTGGGAAACCGCGCTAGCGATCTTGCAGGAAGCGATTAATGAAGAGCCTACCAATCATTCATTCCGGGTGGAGTGTGCGGACGTCATGATTTTGAAAGGCGATCTTGAAGCGGCTAGCCAAATTCTCGCGACCATACCTGACGACTTCGTGTCTCGTACGCGTCCCGCGACTCGGCTTGAAATCATGCAAGAAGCAGCAGCCATGGGCACGTTAGATGAAGCCGTGGCGGAAGTTGAGAAAAACGGCGAAGACTTGTCGATGCGATATACACTTAGCATACTGTTTGCATCGACGCGACGGTACGAGGAGGCACTTGAACAAGCCATGCACATCCTTCGCGCTGATCGGAGTTTTCGCGACGATTTAGGTCGAGAAACGCTTGTGCGTATCCTGAATTTACTTGGGTCGGATTCCGCGCTCGCGACTCAGTATCGTCGGCAAATGTTCGCCCTTATGCACTAAACCAACATGCAAATGCGCGCTGTGGACTTTATTTCGATTTACCGCCTGTCTGGATTCGCGATGTATCTACGATCGACGAGCTTTGTCATGGGTCTCGCAACGCTTATGGTGATCTCAACTGGTTGCGCTGCGTCGTTGAAGGAATTAAAAGAAGGCTTAAGACCAGAATCTAAAGCTACGGCGACAACTTTGAAATTCGCGCCTGGCGTTTATGAAGCAACGCTTTCTGGATCGCGCACTGCGCAACTAGAGGTTGATTCGGAACTCGCTTTTAAATACATTGAAGACAGCACGCGCAATGGTTTGATCAGGCAAGTGCAACGCAAAGGCAACCTGCGTTTTTCTTCATGGCGGAAAGCCAACGCAGGCAACGTCAGTTTGGAATGGGTCAGCCAGAACACGATAAGAGTGATTTCGCCGTTTAGCTCAACGATTGGCCACGGTAACAATGAAGGTAATTTAGCCTACTCGTCAGGTCCGTTTCTAAGCGGCATGCCTAGTCATACCTTCTATATGAATCGCATAGCTGCTGACGAGTAATTGTTAAGTCGAGAAAAGACTCCCCTGCGCATTGGGATTCTCCAAACGGATGAGGTAGAGAGCGTACTCCAAGCTCGCTTTGGCAATTTAGCGAGCATGATGGAGAGCATGCTTTGCAGGGCGCAAGTAGCGAGATTTGATATTCATGTATTCAAGGTGCATGAAGGCGAAGAACCAATAGATATAAGGGCCTATGACGGTTTCTTGCTAACCGGGAGTCGCAAAGGCGTGTATGACGATGACCCATGGATCGGACGATTGCTGACCTTGATTCGTCGACTCCACGCTGCCAAAATCAAGACGATCGGCATCTGTTTTGGTCATCAAGCTATCGCTGCAGCCTTAGGTGGTCGAGTCCAAAAGTTCGCAAAAGGGTGGGGTGTAGGCGTCCAGCACTATCGGTTGGTTGACTCTTCACTGGCAAGGCGTAATGGTCTAGGTGATAGTGTCGCGTTGCCGTGTTGTCACCAAGACCAAGTCATCAAGTTGCCGCCTGCAGCAAACCACATTCTGACAAATGATTTTTGTGAAAACGCAGGATTTGCAATTGGTGAGCACATGCTTGCTGTGCAACCACACCCTGAATTCTCAGTAACCTATTTAGAGTGCATTTTGCGAATGATCGAATCTCGCATCGGCGCACCGTTCGCAGCTGCTATCGAAAGTTTGAAGCGACCAACTGACAATGATCTGATTGCCAAACTAATCGCTGCTTTTTATCTAGGCTTAGACGTTGCAGCACTGGCAGATATCGAAACGTAAGTTCGATATCGAACCGGCCTACGCAGAACTAGCTGATTGACTGGCTATCGGGGTCGATGAAAAAGCGTAGGCCGACGTAAACGACGGCTGTAATTTGAGGCCACATAAAAGCGCAAATGAGCCCAAGGATACGCAATGCTACGACGGGTATGCCCAGTTTGCGACTCAGATGTGCGCATACGCCTAGCAGCACCGCATCCACTGTCAAAAATAGATCCCGGGTCTCGTCCCATACTTCCTGAAGTCGGTCTTCCCAGTTAGACATTTTTCGTCGCCCTATGAACAGATTGTTAGCATATCAAACAGCGATGCTGTATGCACGGGTGATTGGGTGGCTATATAGGCTTCGCTAGGACTCGCCCATAGACTCAGGCTAAGGCAAATCACAAGCATGACGCTGCAAAGCAACAGCATGCTGCGTTCGCTAAATCGGTGCGTCAAAATTCGTCTCATGGCTCGCATATGACTAATGAATTGGTTAATAGTTCCAAACAATTTTCGTGCCAATCCCACGAATATGCGGAGGGTGGATAACTCATTGAAATAAAAGACTTTTAAGCGAGTATTTAAGATATCAAACGAGTTTCAGTCTAAAGGTACAGGCGAAAAACGCTATTTCGTGGCGTATTTTGTTAATACAAATGCCATCGCATGCAAGGACGCCATGCCTTATCTAGCGCTGATTTAGATAATCCGCCAAGTTTGGGAGGGGAAGCGATGGCTCTGCATTTTGCAAATGCATGGGAATCGGTTGCGCAAGAGCAACCACAAAAAACCGCATTGATTTGCGGTGACAATGAAGTAACTTGGGCTGACTATGATCGACGTGCAGCGTGCCTAGCTGATTTGCTCGCAAAGCATGGTCTAGGACATAACTCAAAGGTTGGCATTTACGCGCATAACTCTAATGAATATGTAGAAGCACAGTATGCGACATTCAAGATTGGCGGTTGCCCAGTCAATGTCAATTACCGTTACAAAGCCGATGAGCTTATATATCTCTTAGAAAACTCCGATGCCGAAGCCTTGTTTTTCCAGGGTTGCTACGCCGCACGGATATGGGAAATTCGGTCACGATTGCCGAACGTCAAGCTATTTGTGCAAATTGACGACGGCACGGAATCGCTTTTAGACGAAGCCATTGAATACGAGCGAGGCATTAGGGAAGCGGCACCGCGACCACCAGAAGCACATTCGCCGGATGATGTCTACATGCTATACACCGGCGGTACGACAGGTATGCCAAAAGGTGTCATGTATAGCCATGGCCAGTTTATTGGCGTAATGCTCTCATCATTGAAGCTACTTGATCTACCGAATCCAGCGGACACTTCAGAGTTAGCTCAGGTCGTACGAACACTGAACGAAAGCGAACTCGCCCCGATTGCATTGCCCGCATGTCCGCTCATGCACGGCACGGGTATGTGGCTTGGCACCATGGTGCCCCTATTGCAGGGCGGTACCGTCGTCACCATTTCGAAGCTAGGGCTTGATCCGCATTTGATTTGGTCCGAGATAGAGAGAAACAAGGTCTCCAACGTGGTCATCGTTGGCGATGCATTTGCACGGCCGATGCTCGAAGCTTTGAACGACGCTAAATCTGCCGGCCGAGGCTACGACATTACGTCCTTACAACAAATTACATCTAGCGGTGTCATGTGGAGTCGGGAAGTCAAACAAGGACTCTTAGAACATCATGACATGACGTTGTTGGATGCGATGGGCTCTACTGAAGGTGGTATGGGTTCTTCGGTTGCGACGCGCGACGCGCCAGCGGATACGGCGAAATTCAAACTGCAAGCTGGGGTCAAGGTATTTGACGACCACGATGAAGAAATTGAACCCGGTAGCGGGGATGTGGGGAAACTCGCCACCAGTGGTCTTGTGCCTATTGGCTACTACAAAGACGAGGAAAAATCAGCCGCCACCTTCCGGACAGTGAACGGTGTGCGCTATAGCTTTCCAGGCGACTTTGCCACCATCGAAGCCGATGGCTCGATTACGCTACTAGGTCGAGGTAGCAACTGCATCAATACGGCAGGTGAGAAGGTGTATCCAGAAGAAGTCGAAGAAGCGCTTAAAAAGCATCCGGCTGTCAATGATTGCCTTGTGGTCGGCGTTGCCGATGAGCGATTCGGACAGCGCATTGTGGCATTGGCGTCGTTGCGAGAAGGTGAACTTATCGAAGAGACAGCATTGATCGATTTTTCCCGCGAGCATTTAGCGGGTTACAAGCTTCCGAAGCAACTGTTGCTACTCGACGAAGTGAGGCGCGCTCCTAATGGCAAAGCAGACTACAAGTGGGCTAAACAGACTGCTGAAAGGCAGTTGAATATCGCAAAAAGTTAGTTAACTCAAAACGAGAATCGCCATGGGTATGCAGCGCTCCCCGCTCCTTATGTCACGCCTTATCGAACGAGGTGCTACGGTCTCACCGCAAACTGAGATCGTGACTGCCACCGCTACAGGCACACGAAGGCAAACGTACGCAGAGACGAGTGAGCGAGCTCATCAATTGGCTGGCGCGCTACGGGATGCCGGCATCGGTATTGGCGACCGTATAGGCACGTTCATGTGGAATAGTTCGCAGCACGTAGAGGCGTATCACGCGAGCGCGGGTATGGGAGCGGTGCTACACACTCTCAATACTCGTCTGTCCCCCACAGATCTAGCGTACATCATTAATCACGCAGCGGACCGCCTGATCATAGTCGACGAAGATCTAGTGCCGATCATGGAAACGTTGCAGTCGAGGCTGCCTTCGGTAGAGCGATTCATCATCGTACAAGGGACGGACGATTTCGACATTTCCGCAACATCGCTTGCGAATGCGATTGCTTATGAGGACTTCATTGCTGGCTTTCCTACCCATACCACATGGCCAGAACTGGATGAGTACGCACCCCTTGGACTGTGCTACACGAGTGGCACAACCGGGAATCCAAAGGGGGTCGAATACGAACATCGCGCTCAATATCTGCATACCCTCACGATCAGTTTAACTGACTCGATGAGTTTGTCGGCAACCGACACGCTGTGCGGGATAGTGCCGATGTTTCACGCGATGGGCTGGGGTCTGCCTTGGGCTGCACTCATGTTGGGCTGCAAGCAAGTTTTGCCCCATCGCTTCATGCAACCTGGGCGATTGTTGCAACTTATTGCCGAGGAAGGCGTCACGCTATCTGCGGGGGTGCCAACCATTTGGCAAGGTCTCAAGGCCGAGCTCGAAGCGCAACCTGACAAATTTGATCTATCGCGCTTACAGCGCTTAACCTGCGGTGGTTCCGCGCCGCCACTATCAATGATTCAGTGGTATTGGGAAACCTATGGCATTGAGATCATTCAGGGTTGGGGAATGACCGAAATGAGTCCCCTCGGCACACTGTCACGACGCCATGCGAAATATGGCGATGATCGATTGCCTATGGAAGATCGATTCGCAGACATGGGTAAAGCAGGCCTGCTCATGCCAGGCTTGGAGCTTGATGTTTTTAATGAAAACAACGAACGACTCCCGCATGACGGTGAGCAAATCGGCGAGATTTACGTTCGTGGTCCTTGGATTTGCAAAGAGTACTTTCACGATCCTCAACCAGACAAGTTTTTTGAAGATTGGTTGATCACGGGCGACGTTGGCACGATTGACGAAAACGAGTATCTCATCATTGCAGACCGTTCAAAAGACTTGGTTAAAAGCGGTGGTGAGTGGATTTCTTCGGTCGATCTAGAAAACAACATCGTCTCAATCGAGGGTGTGCAACAGGCTTGTGTCGTTGCGCAACCACACCCAAAATGGGATGAGCGACCCGTTGCACTGGTGGTGCTAGGTCCGGATGTTGAAATTTCAAGTGAGGTGATTGTCACGCATTGCGCAGAGAAATTTGCGAAGTGGCAAATACCTGATGAAATTCTGTTCGTCAGCGAAATACCGCAGACCTCGACAGGCAAGATGGACAAAAAGACGGTGCGCGCGAATTTACAGGCGTCAGGTTACGTCTTGCCTGATTTGCGGACAGCCGAGGACGTCGCTTAATTCGTCAAGGCAGCAAGCACTTCTTTTCCTATCAAATCTATCGCCTTTAGGTAGCCGTGTCGATCATCCAAGTCGAAGGGCTTACTAAATCGTTTCGCATTGCTGAGCGTAAAGCAGGATTTTTTGGCGCAGTAAGCGGGTTATTTAGCCGGCACTACCGCAACGTAGAAGCATTGCGCGACGTCAGTTTTGAAATCAATGCTGGTGAGTTGGTTGGCTACATTGGTCCAAACGGTGCAGGCAAGTCCACCACCATCAAGATTCTGGCCGGCATATTGGTGCCTAGTTCGGGACGTTGCGAAGTAAATGGCAGGGTGCCTTGGCGACAACGCCGTGACCACGTTGCATCGATTGGCGTTGTGTTTGGACAACGCACGCAATTGTGGTGGGATCTACCTGTGATTGAATCGTTCGATCTGTTGCGCGATATTTACCGGGTCTCTCAAGATCGCTATGTTGCTACTCGTGATGAATTGATTGAGTTGCTAGACCTGCGAGATTTTCTCGATACACCCGTAAGGCAACTTAGCCTTGGTCAAAGGGTCCGCTGCGACATCGCGGCATCGCTGTTACATGAGCCGACCATCGTATTTTTAGATGAACCGACGATAGGACTGGATGCTGTTTCACAACTGAGTGTGAGGGCATTCATCAAACAAATAGCCGAGGAACGTCATGTCACAGTCTTGTTAACAACCCACGATTTAGACGACATCGAAGCAATTTGTGACCGCTTGATAGTCATCAACGACGGTAATCTGCTGTTAGATGGCACGATCGACGATTTGCGGTCACGCTATGGCGATGGTCGGTATATAGCCGTTGAGCTTGAATCATTTAAAGACGTTCCGCACGAGCACGAAGATCTTGTCGTCGAGCGATCCGATTCTCATATTTTGTTTTGTATCGAAAACGATGTGCCTGCCTTTATTAATCACGTATTGGCTGAGTATCCGGTTAAAGATTTGCTCGTGACGCACCCGCCAATCGAAAGGGTCGTTGCGTCAATGTATCAAACTGAGCGAATCGCCAGCTAGCTCACACTGCTCAAGCGTAACTGACTTCGTTCAAAGTGGAATTTCTGTCGGTGATTTCGTGGCGAGGCTATCTAGCCGTGGTTGTAGCGCGTTTTCGCGTGTTATTGCAGTATCGAGCCGCCGCCGTTGCTGGGATTGTGACGCAAATTTTCTGGGGTTGCATCAAAATAATGGTGCTGGCTGCGTTTTTTGCAGTAGCCGTAGAAACCCCGCCAATGACCTTCGAAGCTGTCGTTGTGTATATCTGGCTAGGGCAAGTTTTTTTAGGTCTATTGCCTTGGAATCACGATTCTGAATTAGAGGAACTATTTCGCAGTGGGGGCGTTGCCTACGAGTTGCTACGACCCCTAGACTTGTACTGGTTTTGGTTCGCGCGGACTTTGGCATTTCGCACTGCGCCGACGCTATTGCGCATGCTGCCTGGCACGCTGTTTGCGGTGGCGATTTTGCCGGTCATCGGCTTACCTGAATGGGCGCTAACTGCCCCTGCGAGTGTGATGCACGGTCTCGTCTTTCTAGTTTCATTCATAGGAATGGTGCTATTGTCATGCGCCGTTTCCATCCTGATCTCGATTTCAATGTTCTGGATGCTCGAAGCACGCGGTCTCGTCGTAATCACTACTGGCGTTGTACCGGTTTTGTCGGGCATGGTCGTACCTCTACCTTTGTTCCCTGATTGGGCTCAACCGTTCCTGCAAGCACAGCCTTTTCGTGGGCTTTGCGATGTGCCGTTTCGACTCTATTCAGGCGACATACCTCTCGAATTAGCCGGGCAAGAAATCGCGTTCCAGTTCGCGTGGGTATTGGTTCTCATCTTACTAGGCTATGCATTGATCGCTCACGCTCGCAAGCGCGTGGTAGTGCAAGGCGGGTGATTCACGCGATTGGTCTGTTTGGCCGTTTGTATCTGACATCGATTCGAGCCAAGATGCAATATCGTGCTGCATTCATTTTGCTAGTGTGCGGCACTTTTTTTATCGGTGCGATGGAAGCATTGGGCATCTGGGCATTGTTCGATCGATTTGGCAATCTCGGGGTTTGGTCATTGGCTCACGTGGCGTTTCTATACGGCACGGTCAATATCGTGTTCTCAAGCGTAGACATCACGGCGCGAGGTTTTGATACGTTTGGCGCCGGACTCATTCAAACGGGGCAGTTCGACCGAGTGTTGGTTAGACCAACGTACGTTGCGATTCTTGTGGCCTCACGCGATGTCGGGTTGCATCAACTCGGTCGTTTGTTGCAAGGATTACTGGTGTTCGCATACGCGCTATACGCGTTGGACATAGATTGGACGGTCGGGAAAGTACTGCTGTATGTCTTCGCTGTAATTGGCATGTATGTGTTTTTCTTTGGCATTCAAATCATTCGAGCTACCATGTGCTTTTGGACCATCGAGACGTTAGAGTTAGTCAATATGTTCTCCCACGGCGGTCAGGAAACCGCGCAATATCCTATGTCGATCTATAACGAGTCGTTTACGAAATTCTTTACCTATGTCATTCCACTCGCCTGCGTCGCATATTTCCCAATCGTCGCAGTGTTAGAAGTCGACGAACCTCTTGGCAGCACCATGCTGTTTCAATACTTATCGCCACTGGCTGCTTTTGTATTTTTTGGTTGCTGCTTGTTTTTTTGGTTTTTTGGCGTGAAGCGCTATCAGTCTACTGGTTCATGAACGTGCGACAACCAGTTTCATTCACTGACTTCAATCGAAAGGATTCCACGCATGCTTCCTTCTGAGGACAAATTCGAACACCTTCGCTTTGATCCGGCGGATGGCGAAATCGTCCGTACGCCACATGGGTCCGGATACGGCTACTGGGTGGGGGGTCATAAGGTCTGGTTTGATCAAGTGACCAACGAATATGTGCTGTTCTATCGTTATCGATCACCGTTAGAACATGGCCGTGGTGGGTTATGTGAAATCGCGACCAGCAAAGACGGCGTAAGTTTCGAGCCCGTTTGGCAAGCATCGAAAGATGCGTTCGCGGCGTCATCCATTGAGGTTGGGCATTGCGTACGGGGACCCGATGGCGGCTGGAAGTTGTTTATTTCCTATGAGGTCGAAAGCGCGGGCTATTGGCGCATTGATCTGCTCGAAGCCGCAAAACTAGAAGAACTGAATGCGCAATTCCGCCGTACGATTTTTCAACCTCAATCGTTTGGCCAGAGATCACTGAAAGATCCCGTTGTTTATGTACGCAACGACGAGTATTGGGTGTACGTGATTGGCGGGTCTGGCAACGTTCCCCACCAAGAAGGTGACATGGTGTACGTAGGCGGTGGGGATGCGACGTTCTTGGCGCGTTCGAATGATTGCCGCTATTTCACGTCGCTGCAACGCGTATTTCAGCCACCGAATACCGACGACTGGCATGGTCGACGAGCTCGTATCAACTCGGTCATACCGGTCGATGATGGTTGGTTAGCGCTGTACGACGGCGGACGTAGTAGTTTCGACACCTATGAAGAGTGGTGTGGATTGGCGTGGAGTGAAGACGGTATCCATTTCGAACGGCTACAACAAGCCGCACCTTGGATTAAGTCGGCATACGGCAGCGTGAGATATGTTTACGCGATGCGGGTCGGCTCTGACGTTTTGTTTTACTATGAATACACGCGGCCAGACCTGTCACATGATTTACGCGTAAAGCGAGTGCAGTTAGGTTAGCTAGCTCGAGCGTAGGTGAGTCGTTGGCCTTGTGGTTCGCTCGCGACGCCGCTTTCCTCGTACACCAAATGACCGTTCACGAAAGTATGCGTGATGCGCGAGGCGAACGTGATGCCCGCAAATGGTGACCAACCACATTTAGCCAGGATTGGTTCTTCGTCAATTGCAGTGCTGCGAGCGCTGTCAACTACAACAACATCCGCGAAATAACCCTCGCGTAGATAGCCGCGTTCTGCGACTTGGTAGAGCTCGGCGGGTGCATGCGACGTTTTGTGCACAAGCGTTGTCACATCGAAGATGCCTTCGATAGCTTGCTCAAATAGGGACAACAGTGCGTGTTGGACGAGCGGCAACCCTGCAGGCGCTAATGCAAAAGGTTGCTGCTTTTCGTCGATGGTATGGGGGGCGTGGTCGGTGGCTATGACATCGATCCGATCCTCTACGAGTGCTTTGCGCAAGGCAAGTTGATCGCTGCGCCGCTTGATGGCTGGATTGCACTTGATATATGCACCTTTTGATTCGTACCAAGCATCATTGAAAAACAAATGATGCGCGCAAACCTCGGCCGTGATTCGCTTAGCTGCGATAGGTCCAGGATCGAACAACGCCATTTCGTCGGCTGTTGTTAAATGCAAAACGTGCAGTCTCGAACCATGCTCCTTCGCGAGTGATACGGCTAAGGTCGACGATTTAAGACAAGCTTCACGGGAACGAATCAGAGGATGCTGGCTTGCTGGCATGTCCTCACCGAACTCTTCAAGTGCGACACGCTCGTTTGCTTCGATCGTCGGCGTGTCCTCGCAATGCGTTGCAATCAATAATGGCGAAGATTCAAATATTCCGTGCAGCGTCGCCTCATCGTCGACCAACATGTTGCCAGTCGACGCTCCCATGAAGACTTTAACCCCGCAGGCTAGCGACGTATCGACTGATTTGATGGCTTCTAAATTGTCGTTGGTAGCCCCAAGGTAGAACCCAAAGTTCGCATGCGATACGTGCGTGGCTCGTTCGATTTTGGCGAGCAATCGATCTTGCGAGATGGTTTGCGGGATGCAGTTCGGCATCTCCATGTAGCTTGTAATGCCGCCGGCGACCGCCGCTTTGGATTCGGTGCGGATTTCGCCTTTATGTTCTAGCCCAGGTTCGCGAAAGTGAACTTGATCATCGATCATGCCAGGAATGACCCAAGCACCATTCACATCAATTTCGTTTGTACCGCTCGCTATGCCGCCAACTTGCGCTATGCGTTCGTCGTCTATTGCTAAATCGCCTTCCGTAATCGATCCTTCGTTAACAATAAGACCGTTTTTGATTACGAGGGAATTTGCCACATGAACTTCCTAATTTCCTAGCTATGCACTCTATGACGTGCGAGGTAACTACAGCACGCTGAAATCGCTAGGTATGATAGAACGATGAGCAATACCCAACCCGTCCAGTACATGGACCGTACGCGCCGTTATTACGAAGCGCAAGGATTCGATAGAGCCTACCAATGGGCGCAATGTGACGATGTGCCATTCACCTCTCTAGCGAAACCGCTTAGCGAATCACGCTTGGTAGTCATTACGACTGGGGCACGTTACGATCGACAACAATCGGATCCTCGCTACGTGGACTCCGGTGACATTCAGGACTTGCCTGAGCGCTTATTTGCCGACGATCTCGCTTGGGATAAAGACGCAACGCACATGGAGGATCTGAACTCCTACTTGCCAATCAAGCCATTGCAAACGTTGGTAACCACAGGAGTGCTAGGCGACTTAGCACCACGTTTTCATTGTCTACCAACGGAATACAGCCAACGTCGTACACGCGAAGCAGACGCGCCAGAAGTTCTGAAACGCTGTCGCGAGGACGGCGCAGATGTTGCCCTCCTGGTGCCTTTGTGACCGGTTTGCCACCAGTCCGTTGGACTGGCAGCACGCCACTTAGAAGCGAACGGAATTCCTACCGTTATTTTGGGGTCCGCCATTGACATCGTTGAGCGCTGTGGCGTACCACGTTTTTACTTCGTGGATTTTCCACTCGGCAATCCCTGCGGCAAACCATACGATGACGCGATGCAATTCGATATTGTGAATGCTGCTTTAAGGTTGTTTACTAGTGCTGAAGCACCACGAACTGTTGAAGTAGACCCGCATCATTGGGGATCCGATGCATGGCGACAGCGGTATATGGCGATCAAACCTGAAGATCGCGAACGCATGCTGCGGTTAGGCGAAGAACGGCGGCGCGAACGCCAACATTTAAGAGAGATAGGCCAGGTTCGCGAAGGCTAGAAACCAAGCCGTTTGGGCGCGGGTTGCGATTAGCGCGACGACCGGTAATCACCTGCTGTCGCGGTATATACGTCTAATTGACCAACTTGCGAAGAATCGTTCGTCTAGCTGCGAAGGGAATCCGCACCACTAGCACCTATTGCTCGGTAATAGGTTAGACGAACAGAGCGGGTTTCTTTATTTCGACCACGCGGTGAATCATGTCACTTGATTTTTGCATAGAAATGTTGAAATCAACGCTTGCACGTGAATGTGTGCTAACCGATGTCGCCGCTACAACTCCGTACGAAACCGATGGCCTGACCGCATATAGGCAAGTGCCACCGGTAGTTGTCTTGCCACGTGATACAAAGGAAGTTCAAGCAGTACTTCGCATATGTCATGAAACCGGTGTACCGGTTGTGACCCGAGGCGCAGGTACTGGATTGTCAGGTGGTGCGTTGCCATTAGCGAACGGCGTACTGCTGGTTCTGACAAAAATGAACCAAATCTTGAAAATCAATCAAGAAGGGTGCACCGCGACAGTTCAACCGGGCGTCACCAATTTAGCGATTTCACAGGCCGTCGAAAATCTCGGTTTGTATTACGCACCGGATCCGTCTTCTCAAATCGCATGCAGCATTGGTGGCAATGTTGCAGAAAATTCTGGAGGCGTGCACTGCTTGAAATACGGTCTTACGCTGCACAATGTTTTAGGGTTGAAGGTGCAGACGATCGAAGGTGACGAGCTTGTCCTTGGGGGCGATTGTTACGAAAGTCCTGGTCTTGACTTGCTGCCACTCATCGTCGGTTCAGAAGGCATGCTCGGCGTCGTAACTGAGATCACGGTCAAGTTGCTGCCTATCCCACCTCACAAGGAAGTTGTGCTGGGTGCTTTTGACGACGTTGAGGCGGCTGGTACATGTGTGGCCACCATCATCGCGCAAGGCATCGTCCCAGCAGGGTTGGAAATGATGGATTCCTTGGCGATACAAGCCGCGGAAGACTTTGCACACGCGGGTTATCCCCGTGATGCAGAGACGATCTTGCTATGTGAAGTGGATGGCACTGACGAACAGGTTGAGGCCGAATCGACGGTCGTGAAAACACTCATGCGTGAGCTTGGTGCGACCAACATTCAAAGTGCGACAGCCACGGCAGAACGAGATCGACTATGGCAAGGGCGCAAGGCGGCGTTTCCAGCCGTAGGACGGATTTCGCCGGACTATTACTGTATGGACGGCACGATTCCGCGCCGTCATTTAGGAAGAATCTTGGGTGAGATCGCTCGTCTTTCCAAAAAGCATGACCTCCGCGTCGCAAATGTATTTCATGCTGGCGACGGTAACTTGCACCCATTGATTTTGTACGACGCTAGTGATGCTGATCAACTGCATCGTGCCGAGCGACTAGGTGTAGAAATACTCGAACTTTGCGTGAAAGCTGGGGGAACGGTGACTGGCGAACACGGCGTCGGCGTCGAAAAACTAGACCCTATGTGTACGCAGTTTTCTGATGCCGAACTTGAGCAGTTTTTCAGGTTGAAGCGTGCCTTCGATACGAGTGGCTTAATGAACCCAGGGAAAGCGATTCCTACGTTAGCTCACTGTGGCGAGATCAAAGGCATGCATGTGCACGGCGGCAAATTGCCATTTCCTGAACTCGAGCGCTTTTAATGATTGAGCATGACGATTCAGCGAGACTGCTAGACACGATAGGGCAAGCGCTAAAACGCGGCAAGTCGTTATCGATTCACGGACATGGCTCAAAAGCGCATTACGTAAGTACATCGAGCGGTGAACGATTGGAAACGAGCGATCACTGTGGCGTGCTTGAGTATCGACCTGACGAACTAACGATTTCAGTTCGGGCCGGGACGCCAATTCGCGTCATTGAACAGATCCTCGCAAACGAAAACCAAATGCTCGCGTGCGATCCGCCGCAATTTGATGGCTTGGGGACGATTGGTGGCGCAGCGGCGTGTGGCTTAAGTGGCCCAGGACGCCCTTGGTATGGCAATTTCCGCGACGCCGTCTTGGGGATCGAGGTGGTGAATGGTCACGGCGAGCGCCTTAAGTTCGGTGGCACCGTCATGAAAAATGTCGCGGGATTTGACGTCTCGCGTTTATTTATTGGGTCGTTGGGCGTGCTAGGTTTGATTTTGAGCGTGAATTTGCGCGTGCAGCCGAGGCCGCAGATTGAAAAGAGCATTGAAATCGCCGCAGATGCGGATTCAGCGCGACGCGTCATACGGCAGAGCATTGGCACGTCGACCCCGATTACAGCAACCAGCTATTACGACGGCAATCTTCAGTTACGCCTTAGTGGTATTGAGTCGAGTATAGAGGCCGCACAAGCATCGATGCAGGATGCACGAGAGATTGACAACGATTGTTGGATTCGTTTGCGGGATCACACGCATCCGTTTTTTAAAGATAAGAGAGATTTGCGCTTTGCATGGCCAAATCGTGGTTCGCCTTGGGTTTACGAAGGCTCGGCAGCTCGATTGATTGAATGGTCCGGTGGCCAGGTATGGTTCAACGGCGCATCGAATTTAGTGGACCTTGATCAATCCACCGAGCTCAGCCAACCGTTCGACCGCACCAAAGCTATGAACGGGGGTGAGTCGAAATACACCCGTCGCTTGCGTCAGGCATTTGACCCCAATCGCATCTTTAACGCGGATTTGAACGTCTAGTTGTGCAAGTTCAGCTTGCCCAGGAACTGATTGCGACATCGGCAGGCACACGTGCTGAAGAAATCCTTCGACGATGTGTGCACTGTGGCTTTTGCAACGCAACGTGTCCGACTTTTAATCTGCTTGGGGACGAGTTGGACGGTCCGCGTGGCCGAATCTATCTCATTAAAGGTATGTTCGAAACCAATGAAGTTGACGAAGCTGCTCGCCATCATCTTGATAGGTGTTTGACGTGCCGAAATTGCGAGACGACGTGCCCATCGGGCGTCGAATACGGGGAGTTGGTGGAGCTTGGACGCAACTTCATCGAAGAAAGCAAACCGCAATCGAGTTTATTCGAGACTTTTCTGCTTCTTATTGTGCCGCACTTTCGACGGTTGCGTTGGCTGGTTCGTGTGGGACGCTTGTTTCAGTGGATTCTTGCACCTTCTCTTCGTCGATTGTTGCAGCCTTTAAAGTCAGTCGTGCTTAACGTGGAGCCGGTGTTAGGTGAAACGAAGGTAACCCTTTTGCAAGGCTGTGTACAACGGGCTATGACCCCAGACGTTGTAGCTCATTTGGCAGATCTGTTGCGCAAGCAAGGAATTCAGGTCATAGTGCACGACGATGAGATTTGCTGTGGCGGCTTGCACCTACATATGGGACGGGAAGAGGCTGCGAAGCAATTCATGACGACTTATCTGGAAACGTTGTACGACGAAGAGGTTGACGCTTACATATCGACTGCTTCAGGCTGCGGCGTCACGGTAAAGGACTATGGCCGACTCGTCGGCGAATCTAGAGCGGAACAGCTAGCGGCACGCACGCTAGACGCGAGCGAATTTTTAAGCGACTTTTCGTTCAAGCCTCATCCGAATGTAAAACGCGTGGCATTGCACAACCCGTGTACTCTGCAGCATGGTCAACGCGTGCATGGATTGATTGAACAAATACTTGAACGTGCTGGCTACGAGATATTGCCAGTACGGGATAGTCATCTGTGCTGTGGTTCTGCCGGATCCTACTCGTTGCTGCAACCGGCGTTGTCAGAGCAGTTGCTACAACGCAAGGTCGCCGCGTTGGAGGAGACTGCCCCTGACGTCATAGCGACGTCAAACATCGGTTGCCAATTGCATCTTGCGGCCGGTGCCAACGTCCGCGTAGTGCATTGGCTTACGTTATTGAATTGAGGGTTTATTCCTCCGGCTGCTCACCATCTGGTTCGCTCGCTACGCCGCCGCCACTTTCTGTCGCTGCCGGTTCGCTTGTGACGGCGGGCACTGCAGTATCGTCATCGGCGTCAGCAGTCGCACTGTCTTCGATGGCAGTGGCTTCGGCCTCGTCCGCAGGTTCGGCAGGTGGGCTTGGATCTCTACCAGCAAGTAGCTCGTCGACTAACCACTGAGAAGTGGCGAGCAGTTGACGATTGCCGCCTCGCGCCGTGACTTGAAATTTATTGCCGATCAGCATCGCCGGTACGCCGAGGGTTCTCGTATCGAGTGCAACTTGGCGCTCTGCCTCGATCGTTCGTGCAATATGGCGGCTATTCAAAGCCTCTAGGAAGCGGCTGCTTTCGATACCGCGGCCGTGCATAAATTCGGCGAGCTGCTCATCATTGATGAACACTGTGTTGCGCTCGTGAATAGCGTCAAAGACGCGTCGATGGTTTTCGTCGAGAAGACCTTGACTTCTAAGCACCAAGTAGGTTTTGGCCAGACGGGTGGTCATGGTGTCCACGGCAACGTGGATGCGTTTGAAATCAACGTTTTCAGGCAAGTCTTCAATCCAGCTATCCAGCATCGGTTCTAAATTCGCACAGTGAGGACACCCGTATGAAAAAAACTCAATGACTTCAATTGGATTAGTTTCGAGTGGCCGGTCGAGCGTGTTGAACTGACGCTCGGTGCTGGTTCCCAAGCCTGGTGCGAGATTAAGCGCATATAGCGTGCCGTAGCCGATCACGGCAACAACGACCACGCCTAGCGTCGTTAGCAACCCTATTCGTACACGCTCTACTTTCGTCATCGGAGGTCTCGTTTTCAGTTACTCATATACTAATTAGTGATGTCAGAGATATTGACGAATCCACAATCGTAATCACCGTGAATTTGACGCTTTTCCAAGACCCGCTCTGTCCATTCTGCATGCGCGTTAAGCAGTTCCTCGCACAGCGCGAAATAGAGATTCCCATGCGCAATACGATGGCTGACGCGGCCGCATACAAAGAGTTGATAAAAGGTGGTGGCCGTGCAACCGTGCCGTGCTTGAAGATCGAACGTGACGATCAAAGCGTCGAATGGCTTTATGAATCGATTGACATCATGGCGTTTATAGAAACCAACGTCGCGCAATTGAGTTAGTCCGAAGCGTGGTCCTCGACGAGCTGCCAGGCCAATTCTGAGCGCTTGCGCGCGACGCCTTCATATTCCAA
>VXLJ01000001.1:89399-142113 GCA_009841635.1 Gammaproteobacteria bacterium | reverse complement strand
CGACGAGCTGCCAGGCCAATTCTGAGCGCTTGCGCGCGACGCCTTCATATTCCAAGGCTTGCGCAGAACTTGCGTTGCCATCGAGACCACGCTTGTACACGCCTTGGATGATGCCGGCCGATCGAAAAAGGTTGTATATCACATAAAACAGCCAACGCTCAATCCGTTCGCGACCGTAATGCTTGCAGTATGCGTCAACCACCTCTGCTTCGTCAGGTATGCCGAGCCCCGCTAAATCCATGCCTGCGATACCTCCCGGCTTTTCGCTTTTCTCGCCGTAATACTCCTGACACCAATAGCCAATATCCGCTAAACCATCGCCCAGTGTCGAGAGTTCCCAATCCAATACGGCTACGACTTTAGGTTCATTTTCGTCCAGCAGGACATTGCCGAGTCGGAAGTCGCCGTGCACGATGACGGGCGGTACTTCGTCTGGTAAGTGACGCGGCAGCCATTCAATAAGTGAATTCATGGCGGCGATGGTTTCTGTTTCAGAAGCTTGATATTGGCGCGTCCAACGCGATATTTGCCTTGCGAAGTAATTACCTGGTCGACCGAAAGTCGCCAGTCCCACCTCCGTCGGGTCCACGCGATGCAAGGCGGCAAGAATGCGTGCCATATCCAGATAAATCGGACGGCGATCTGATTTTTCGAGATCCGGTAAAGCTGTCTTCGTGAACAAGCGACCTTCTACCATCGACATGATGTAGAACTTAGTGCCAATCACGGCTGGGTCCTCACATAAAGCGAGCATTTCTGGCACGGGTACAGCAGTATCGAAGAGTGCATGCATGACGCGGTATTCACGTTCCACCGCATGAGCTGAAGGCAGTAGCTCGCCAGGTGGTTGTTTGCGCAGTACGTATCGCTGTGATGGCGTCTCCAACAAGAATGTTGGGTTGCTTTGACCGCCTTCGAATTGGTGGATTGTGAACGGACCGCGATAGCCTGCTACATGCTTGCGCATATAGCGGTCAATTTGGGACAAGTCGAATTCGTGCCCAGGGCGGACTGGCGTCAGTTCAACTTCGCTCATAGTCACATCGGATGAACAATCGCTTCGCATTCTAGCTGGCGAATTTCGGTCAATGGATGTGCAGTGATTTGTTATTTTGAGTTTTTCGTTGAATCAAGCTATCGTTTTCTTATCATTCGCACCTTAAATTTTCTGGGTGCACTAGTTCGTGAGGACTGCAAGTGTGCGTCGTGAAGACGTCGTGCGCGATTGGTTGGTCGTCGATGCCTCGCAGCACAATTTGGGTCGCCTCGCGTCTGCGATTGCGGTGCGGCTACGCGGCAAGCACAAGGCTATTTACACGCCTCATGTGGATACCGGCGATTACGTTGTTGTGGTCAATGCTGAACGCGTGCGAGTGACTGGTCGTAAAGAAACCGACAAGCTATACCATCGGCATAGCGGCTTTCCTGGCGGATTGAAAACTAGATCGCTGCGCGACATGCGCGAGCGGTATCCAGAAGAAGTGATTCGATTGGCAGTGAAGCGAATGCTTCCGCGCAACCCACTCGGGCGGGACATGCTGCGTAAACTCAAGGTGTATCGCGGGCCGGAACATCCACACGGCGCTCAATTGCCAAAAGAACTTGAGCTGTAAGCAAGCTTGGGAAGAAGTCAAACCATCCTTCACAGGATGGGTGCACATAGCAGGGGATATTAGTTGGTAGGCGATTACAGCTACGGTACAGGTAGACGCAAGGCTTCAACTGCGCGCGTATTTCTGAGCCAAGGTGTTGGGCAGATAGTTGTCAACGGCAAGCCGCTTGACGAGTATTTCGGTCGCGAAACAGCGCGCATGGTCGTACGCCAGCCTTTAGAAACGACGGAAATGACCGAGCGAGTCAATCTGAAGGTAACCGTCCGTGGGGGTGGTGGTTCAGGTCAAGCCGGCGCAATTCGGCATGGTATTGCTCGGGCGTTGGTCGACTACAACGAAGAACTGAAACCACAATTGCGCGCAGCTGGGTTCCTGACTCGCGACGCACGTGCGGTTGAGCGGAAAAAGGTGGGTTTACGCAAAGCGCGAAAACGCCCGCAATATTCCAAGCGCTAATAGGCAAACTCCCGAACGTCGCAGCTGTAATGTGCAGTCTGCGCATCGATGAACAGGTAGAAGAGTGGTGAGCGAGGACACACTTCACACGAATCGCAGATATTTGCTGTTGGCGACGGCTGGCGTGTCTGCCGTTGGCGCTGTAGGTGCTGCTATCCCATTTGTACAGTCTTGGCAGCCGAGTGCGCTTGCCAAAGCTCTAGGGGCGCCGATTCGAGTCAATATAAGCAAGCTACAACCAGGTGAGATCCTGGGTCCAGTACCAGCATGGCGTGGACAACCGGTGTTTGTGGTGCGCCGCACCGCAGCGAGCATTGCCCGTCTAGAGGCCAATGTCGCTAATCTAGCGGACCCTGATTCCGACGGCAGCGAGCAACCAGACTACGCGCAGAACACCACCCGTTCTCGCAATCCAGAAATTGGCGTTTATCTTGGTTTGTGCACGCATTTAGGTTGCTCGCCTAAATACTACGGGGCCGTTCAACCTGAAGCATTTGCAAGTGATTGGCAAGGCGGATTCTTTTGCCCTTGTCATGGTTCGAAGTTTGATCTTGCTGGGCGTGTAGAAAAGAACCTGCCGGCACCTACCAACTTGATTGTGCCGCCTCACGTATTCGAAGATGAGAAGACGCTGGTAATTGGCGTTGACGAACGGAGCGTCGCGTAGTGTCTGAAGTTAGTCAAAATGATTCTTGGTTAACGCGCGCGACGGACTGGATTGATGAGCGGATTCCCCTCACCAAGACGTTTAAAGAGCACGCATCCGAGTACTACGCACCGCGCAATTTCAACTTTTGGTATGTATTCGGCGCTCTATCCCTAGTCGTATTTGTCATTCAGATCCTGACTGGGATCTGGTTGACGATGGCGTATGTGCCAACGGGTGAAGGCGCGTTTGCTAGCGTTGAGTACATCATGCGGGATATCGATTTCGGCTATCTCATCCGCTACTTGCACTCGACGGGCGCATCAGCATTCTTCGTGGTCGTTTACCTGCATATGTTTCGTGGTTTCGCTTACGGTTCGTATCGAAAGCCGCGTGAGCTGTTGTGGCTAATCGGCATGGCTATCTATCTCGTGCTTATGGCTGAAGGCTTTTTCGGCTATTTGTTGCCATGGGGCAATATGTCTTTCTGGGGTGCACAGGTCATCGTGTCCCTGATCGGCGCAATTCCGTATTTCGGCCCCGATTTGATGGAATGGGTACGAGGCGATTTCGTGATGTCCGGGATCACGCTCAATCGCTTCTTTGCGCTGCACGTGATTGCATTACCACTCGCCTTGGTTGGTTTGGTGTTCTTGCACATCGTGGCTTTGCATCGAGTAGGTTCGAACAATCCAGATGGCATAGAAATCAAGGCGAACAAAGGACCTGACGGCAATCCGGTGGACGGCATTCCGTTCCATCCGTACTACATTACCAAGGACTTTGTGGCCATCGTCGTATTTCTCATCGCCTTTTGTGCCATTGTTTTTTACGCACCTGAAATGGGCGGTTACTTCATAGAGAAACCGAATTTCGCTGAAGCAGACCCGCTAAAGACTCCTGATCACATCGCACCCGTTTGGTACTACACGCCGTTTTATGCGATGTTGCGAGCAGCGACGTTCCCATTTTTGGGCATCGACGCCAAGTTTTGGGGCCTGATCATCATGATTGGCGCGATTCTGATTCCAGCTGCGTTGCCGTGGCTTGATCGAAGCAAAGTGAAATCAATGCGCTACAAGGGTTGGTTTTCGAAGATTGCACTCATGAATTTCATAGTTGCGTTCTTTGTGCTCGGCTATCTGGGCACCATTCCCCCGTCTGCTTTTGCGACGGCCGTTGCGCAGATCATGACCATCGTGTATTTCGCATATTTCTTTCTGATGCCTTGGTACACCTCGATCGAGAGCACGAAACCAGAGCCTGAGCGGGTGAAGCATTGATGCAAGCAAATGCGCAGAGCAAACTTAGTAGCAGAACCAAATTGCGAACCGTTATTTACGCATCTGCTCTGCTTTTTGGCGTGTCAGCGTTGGCGGCGGATACCGATTGGATTATGAAACCGATGGCGCCGAATCTTGACGACACTGCTTCGTTGCAGCGTGGCGCTAATCTCTACGTTAATTTTTGCTTAGGTTGCCATTCGCTCAAACACCAGCGTTACGAGAGAACTGCCGACGACTTGGGTTCGATTCCGCATGAACTCATGGAATCGAATGTGATCTTCACAGATCAAAAGATCGGCGAACACATTGAGTCATCCATGTCTGAAGAAGATGCGAAGGGGTGGTTCGGTGCAGCGCCGCCAGATCTTACGATGGTAACGCGTGTCCGTAGTCCAGAATGGGTATACAACTTTCTTCTGACTTTTTACGAGGACACCACGCGACCATTTGGCGTCAATAACAAAGTCTTTGCGAACGTTGGTATGCCACATGCGTTGCTGCCATTGCAAGGTCTACAAGAGGAAGTATGTTTCGGCAAACGACCTGTCGATTTGTTGAAGTCAAAGACAGCCATTGATCAAGATCGAGTGGATTCGATCAAAGGCAGTGGCGACGATAACTGCGGCCAACTAGCTATGAAAGCCAGTACTGGCATTTACAGCGCAGAAGAGTTTGATCAAGCCGCATTCGACATTTCGAATTTCCTGCACTATGTGGGAGATCCAACACGCGCCGAGCGCGAGTCACTAGGCAAATACGTGATTGGCTTTCTATTGATCCTACTAGTGTTGGCTTATTTCTTGAATCGAAATTACTGGAAAGACGTTAAGAGCGATTAACGCACCGAACCCGTAAATTTCGTTAATCTTGTTTTTACCAAGTCAAAGGTACGCACCTGCATGAGTCTATCTTCACGTCACACGCCACTCAAGCTATATTCTGATCCAACGTCTCAATATAGTCACCGCGTTCGCATTGCGTTGTCCGAGAAAGATCTGGACGTGGAACGCTATGACGTGCTTGATCCGTCGAAGGACGAAGATTTGCTTCTGATAAATCCGTCGATGACGCTGCCTACTTTGCAAGATCGTGGCACGGTGCTCAATAACAGCTCCGTCATCATGGAATATCTAGACGAGCGCTACCCACATCCACCATTGTTTCCAATTTATCCGGTCGATAAAGCGCGTAGTCGCTCCATCATGAGGGAAGTAGATGACCATCTAGCGTCATTCGTCGATGTGCTCGCCAAGGCCGGCAAACCGAACACCGCGCAAAAAAACACTGCTCGTGAAGCGCTGAAATCTAATTTGGTGGCGTTTCAGTCCCACTATTTACGTGACGAAGAACATTTCGGCAGTGAAGAGTTCACGCTGGTGGACTGTGCGATTCTGCCAATACTGTGGCGACTTGAGATATTTCAAATCAAATTGCCTGATCGATCGGCGCGCTCACTACGTCGATACATGAATCGACTCTTTGAACGCGAGGGATTCCAAGCTAGTCTCTCGGAAGAAGAAAAAGAAATGCGCTAGAGTGCGCACATGAACTCCTCGCGGCCGTATCTAGTTAACGCTCTAATTGATTGGATAGTCGACAACGGCTGCACACCGCACGTGGTGTTGGATCTTTCCATTGATGGCGTCATAGCCCCCACGGAATACGCCACCGAAAACCGCCTCGTTATCAATGTTTCAGGTACCGCGGTTCGCAATTTCAAACTTGATCAGGATGGTCTCGAATTCGACGCACGATTCCAGGGCCAACCACATCACGTAAATTGTCCAGTTGGTGCGATTGTTGGTATCTTCGCTAAAGAAAACGGCGAAGGTATGGCATTTAAGGCCACCCTAGATGGTGCACCCGCACAAGGTGGTGCGGCTGAGGCAGGCGAAGATGATGAGCCGAAGCTGCCACCTCACCTACGCGTGGTGAAGGACTAAGCACCTTCAATCGAGATAGTCGAGAAGCAGAACGACGCCTTCAACGCCGCGGACGAATTTGAGCACGTCGGCTACGGCTGATCCGGTTCCGCGATCTACCATGCCAATCACGAATATCGACCCCTTATGTACGTACAGGTTTATTTCTATATTTCGCGTGCGAGGATCGTTAACCAGCGCAAACCGTGCTTGCGTGCGTAGTCGACGATCTGCCCGCGCACGTTGATCGGTGCGCAATTGGCCCACATGCAGTTCGTTGTGCACACTGCGCACGTGACGAAAGTCACCAATAACTTCAGTCAGTTGGTCACGAATCGCTTTTTCGCGTACAGAACCGATAAGGTACACACGGCCATCTAACACGATTGGCGTGATTTGCACGTTGTCGCGGCGTTGCGGCAGCACCTCGCGAATTTCTTTCGTAATCGCGGTTACCAACAACCGATCGTCAAGCAATCGCCCAGGTGACAGACGTGATTCAATCGTAGGTGAGTTGGAAGCACAGGCCGTGACCAACGCAGTAAAAATGATCACGGTAAACGCTAGGACACATGGAGATTTCATAGAAACGGCACTTCGGATTCCGAAAAAAGTTGCGGAACGAGCGGTTCGAGTTTTTGATTTGAAACCAAACCCCAATATGGCAAGCGGCGCATCTTCCCGGATGGTTCTAAACGATATCGGCCTGCAACTCCAGCGATGGTCTCGTTAACTTCCATGTAGCGCCAAAAGTTGCTCAGTCGATATGCGTCAATACCCATAGCATAAAGGGACGCGATGCTTGGATCGGCATTGAAGTGGTCTGCGACGGAGGTTGCAATGGTTGAGTCATACAGACGCCATGCATCGGAAGTGAATCGCACGCCATCTGCTAGTGTCGGCAAGCTATCACGCACCGCGGAATCCGTCACATAAAACGTCAACTGGCGATCTGCGTGATAACGCACCGATTCGAGCACGGCCTCGAGTTGATTTGAATTGATGAATGCGACGACGCTGTTAATTTCCTTGTTCATCCTAGGCTGAAATTCAAGCGGGAAGTTCACGATCGACTGAATGGTCTCGAATCGATTGGTGCTTTCCTCAATGCCTAACGATGCGCCAACTGTTGCAGTCAAGAGTTCGAAGTCGTCGATGAGCTGGCTTGCGACAACTCGTGCTGGTGGCTGTAACCCTAGTTCAAATTCTGCCCGTGCGCGAAGCATCCACGGTTCATTGCCATACATGAGTGCACATCGAAGTTCAGGGTTTTGCGAGAGTGTACGCGCAATCTCTCGAGCTTCATCTTCGATCGACCATGCTAGAAAGCGAATCGACTGCGGTCGTGCTAAACGTTCAGCAAATGGCTCATTGAGCAACAGAATTGGTCCGCCGTAATTGGATTCGCGGATCATGGCGGTGACCGCATCTTTCTTAAGCGGACCGACAACCCGATCTGCGCCATTTGCAAATGCCTGTCTCGCTAGCGACGTTACGTCCTGATTGAAGGTGTCGATGAAGGTGACTGTCGGTAGGTCCGATGGGTTCACGCGCGCCGCGTCGGTTACGTACGCCAACAACCAACCATCGCGTATTGCTTGTGCGGCGCGTGCATATGCGTCGTCGCCTGATTGTGGCAATAAAACAGTGATGTGAGGTGACTCGTCGTATGCGCTGCCAATCTGCTCTTCAAGCCACTGGCCGCTTTCGTGATCTGGGTATTCACGTATCCACTCCTGCAACCTCACTCGCCAACTTGCAAGACTGAGGCTGCTATTGAAGCGCTGGGCAATTTCCCACCAACGACGCAAGTCGCCGTCATCAACTTGCGGGATGATGTCCGCGATGTGCTGTGCAGGCAAGGAAATGACGAGCTGCCACAATTGCGTACGCAGCTCATTTTGTCGTTCTGGGTCGACTACAGCACTAAGTTCAGCTGCTTGCAACAACAATCGACTCGCGCCGATGTAGCGACCTTCGCTAGCGAGATAGCGTGCCCAAAGATCAAGCGCAGTCAACCGTTGGCTCAGGCCATCAGGGCGAAGTGCACGAACGAACTCGCTAGCGTCACGTTCGTCGTCGAGCGCAAAATTCGCCAATAGTGCTTGCAGGAGAAATGCCTGAGACGGACTTAAGCTCGCTTCAAAGCGAGGCTCACTCTGGAGGATGTCGATATTGCGGCGTGCTCGTTCAACATCACCCCTCGCATAGGCCGCGGTTGCGTCACTGAGAGCCGTCATTAGATCGTTGCCAGTCGGTACTTCTGCATCCTTGGTACCAACTTGATCGGCTAGTGTCGTAGGTGAAGGGATGGTCGAGGTACCGACATCACCGCAGCCTGAGCACACTACAATCAAGCCAACGATGCATAACCAACGCACGCCACCTCCAAGTGGCACACTATTCGTAGTTGCTACGCCGATTGGGAATATCGGTGACATGGGTGAACGAGCTAGATCCGTCTTGGCGCAAACAAACTATATTGCTTGTGAAGACACGCGTAGGGCGGGGAAATTACTACGACTCTTAGGGCTCGATGCGAATGAAAAACAGTTGTTTAGTTTCAACGTTCTAAACGAAAACGAGGAAGCAAGGAAAATCATAGCTAGCGTTCAAGCTGGACAAGACATCGCCGTCATCAGCGATGCAGGCACGCCGCTGGTTTCAGATCCTGGGTTTCCACTGCTCCAGCTCGCATTCGATGCTGGCTTGAACGTAGTGCCGATTCCAGGTCCTAGTGCATTAACGGCCTGTCTATCCGCATGTCCCTTGCCCATGAACGACTTTCGCTTCGTTGGTTTTCTTGAGCGCAAACGACAAGCCAAAAGTAAGCAACTCCAGCGATTGCTTGCTCAATCTGTACCGGTGGTGTGTTTCGAAGCGCCAGTGCGAATCTTGGAGACACTTGAGGTTGCCATAGATTTGGGATTTGGTGAACGGCAAGTTTTTATTGCACGTGAATTGACGAAGCTCCACGAAGAGAAGATTTTTGCGACTGTGCAACAGGTTTATGCAGAACTGACTAAAAGAGCGCGGGTAGTTGGTGAATTTGTCGTGGTATTTGCAGCGAGCGACGATGCAGACGCCTACGAAGCTAGCGTATTGGCAACGACGTTTGCAGCCGAGGGTATTTCACCGAGTGCCGCAGCAAGATTGATTGCGCAACTCACAGGATTATCGAGACGTGACGCATATCGCTTGTATATGGCAAAAACTGCGACCAACGAATAGGATTTGCATTGGGTGCCAACCAAGCAATCGCCGGCGCATGTTTGCGCGGGAGGAAAGTCCGGGCACTACAGGACACGGTGCCAGGTAACGCCTGGGGAGCGCAAGCTCACGGCAAGTGCAACAGAAAAAATACCGCTTGACGCAAGTCAGTAAGGGTGAAATGGTGCGGTAAGAGCGCACCGCGATGCTGGTAACAGGATCGGCAAGGTAAACCCCACCGAGTGCAAGGCCGAATAGGAATCAATGGCGTGGTCCGCGTCGATTTGGGTAGGCTGCTAATGGAAATGTACGGCGACGTGCGTTCTAGATGAATGATTGCTCTCGACAGAACCCGGCTTATCGGTTGGCACCCGCTTTGCTTGGCAATGGCTTCGACCTAGCAATAAATTGGGATCGACTTCTATGACGCCAAAGCGAGTTAGTAGGTGTCGTAAAACAGTTGAATTCCACCGATCCAACCAGGTCATAAGGTTGAAATCGCTCGTATAATCGAAACGCGTCGTGAACTTGCCAAATTACGGCTATCATGGCGTTGAAAACCTATCCAAGGAGGGATGGTTTGGTACGTGGCGCATCTGCTGAGGCCGCGTACACCGACTCAAGAATGGAGTCCTCGATGGTCGCCGCCTCGGTGGTCAGGTACCGTGCAACCGGTGCGTACCAAACCAAGTCTTTTGTACGTCAACCTGCGCACATTTATTTACGTGATGACGTTTCGTCCACGCGATTCGGATCGTTGCGCCAAACGATGACGGATTCACCATTGGTGCTGCACCACGAACCGGTGCTTCGCGACGAATTAGTGCGAGCGGTCATCACAGATTTTGATGGTACGTACGTCGATGCCACGTTTGGTCGTGGTGGCCATGCACGTGCGTTGTTGGCAAAGTTAGCGCCAAAAGCCTCTCTGATCGCAATGGACCGTGACCCTGACGCAGAACTTGCCGCGAGAGATCTCATTGCGCAAGATCCTCGAGTGAAGTTTGCAAGTGCAAGGTTTAGCGATCTAAATCAAGCGCTAGAGCAGGTTGGGGTTGCATCCGTCAATGCGGTGATATTTGACGTCGGCGTGTCGTCGCCGCAGCTGGAAGACCCTGAGCGCGGTTTCGCCTTCGATATAGACGGCCCATTAGATATGCGGATGGACAACCGTAGAGGCGAAACTGCAAAAAGTTGGCTAAATCGAGCTCAAGTCGATGATCTCACGGATGTGTTGCGAACCTATGGCGATGTTCGTTCTGCACGAAGGTTTGCACAAGCCATCGTGGCGCGTCGGCCGTTGGCTACTACTTACGATCTCGTCGAGTCTGTGCAAAGCGCAATTACGAATGCGAAAGTTCCCGCAAGGTTGCTAGCCCGTGTGTTTCAAGCTGTTCGAATTCACTTGAACGATGAATTGCGCGAACTTGAACTTGGCCTTGAGCAAGCTTTTGCAAAACTAGCCCCCCAGGGTCGATTAGCGGTCATAACGTTTCATAGTTTGGAGCATCGCATTGCTAGATTGACTTTGCGTGAGTGGGTTGCACCTAGCACGCCTCGTGGTATTCCAGTGAGCGCTAAGCAAGCGCTGGCGCGTTATGTAGAAAAAAGCGTCCGACCGAGCTATAGTGAACGCGCGCGCAACCCAAGGTCGCGTAGCGCCATGCTTCAGGTCGTTGAGAGGTTGCGTTAGAAGGTGGCGAAGACAGACAAACCAGTTCGGCTTCATGCGAGCAGGGATGTGTTGGCGGTGATTTTGATTGTCGCGATTCTTTTGAGCGGTTTGTTCACCATTCGTCAATCGTTCGTTCGTTTAGACACGTATACGCACCTAACAGAGTTACGGCTCCAACAGGACCGTGAGCTCAGCGAGTACACGCGCTTACTCATTGAGAAAGAGAGCTTGTCCTCCTATGCGTTGGTGTTGAGCGATGCAGAAGCTCAAGGCATGGTGCATCCGGAAAAGCTCAAAGCACCTGCGCAGGAAGTTGGGCATTGAACGATCGTCGGCACAAGCTCGCAACGATTTGCTTTGTTGCAGTAGCAGGTGTGTTAGTCGGCCAAATGAGTTACATCGCCTTCATTGAGCGCTACTTCATGCAGGCGTTTGGTCAGCAACAGAGCGAACGCACCCAGTTCATACCCGTTCATCGCGGCATGATTTACGATCGCCTAGGTGAACCGCTGGCAATTAGCACCCCAGTAATTGCAGTGACGGTGAACCCTTCTCGAATTGCATGGTCGGATACCGCCATTGAGAACGTGGCCGAAATCCTTGAATTGGATGCCACGTCGCTGCGTCGCAAATTCACCGAAAACAGCTCAAGAGCGTTTATGTATCTGGCGCGACGACAACCCGCGCGCAAAGCGCTGGCTTTGCAACAACTCAAACTAGATGGCTTGGATATACAAACCGAATATCGCCGTTACTATCCGATGGGCGAAGTTGCCGCGCATCTCACGGGTATCACGGATATTGATGAGCAAGGTTTGGAAGGGATGGAAAAAACTTTTGATGACCATCTCAAAGGAGAGCAAGGTTCGAGGCGAGTCGTACGTGATCGTGCTGGACGGCTAATTCGAGATTTGCGGTACGTCAATTTACCTAAATTTGGCGAAGATCTAAAGACTTCAATCGATAGCCGACTGCAGTTTTTTGCATTCAAGGAATTGGAGAATGTCGTCGCGGAATTTCAAGCCAATGCGGCGTCAATGATCTTATTGGACGTACCAACGGGTGGGATTCTTGCACTTGCGAATGTGCCTTCGTACAACCCGAATTACACCCAACAGCGAGATTGGGACGCCATGCGGAATCGCGCGATTACGGACCTCGTTGAACCAGGCTCGACGTTCAAGCCATTTGTCGCGATGTTGGCTTTAGAAAGCGGTCGCTATACGCCTGAAACCGAAGTCGACACGAACCCCGGTTGGATCGTCGTGCGCTGGAAGACGATAGAAGATCCGCGTAATTACGGCGTTTTGTCGTTGAGGGACGTGCTCGTCAAGTCAAGTCAAGTAGGTGCCACGCGGATTGCCTTGGATCTCGATGAAGCGGCGCTCCTGAACGTGCACGAACGAGCTGGTTTCAGTGATTTTGTTTATTCTGGTTTCCCCGGTGAGACCATTGGCAAGCTCTCCGGTGATGACATAGCGGATCCGATTACAAGGGCAACGATGTCCTTTGGCTATGGTTTTTCGGTAACACCGATGCAGCTTGCACGAGCTTACTTGACGATTGCAACTGGTGGTGTCCAACGGCAAATATCAGTATTGTCGTACGATGAACGCAATGAACCTGACCGACGTGTATTTGACGAACGCTTGACGTCGCAGGTGATGAACATGCTCGCAGGTGTCGTTGGTCCAACCGGCACGGCGAGCAAATCTGCTATTCCAGGATTCACCATGGCAGGAAAAACGGGCACGGTACGGAAATCAGCACGCGGTGGATATTCCGAGCAAGACCACGTCACGCTTTTTGTTGGGATGGTGCCGATGCGCGATCCTCAGTTTTTAGGTGTCGTCGTCGTCGACGGTCCTAAGCCGAAGGTCCCGGGTGGCAAAGTTTCAGGCGGATCAGTATCGGCACCAGTGTTTAAGAGAGTGGCCACCAAAGCGTTACAGCTCCGTGGCGTAGACAGTCGACCACCTGTCGCAGAAAGGGTCGAACTAGACGATGCGGCTTAACGAACTGTTGCAACGAAGTGATTTGCCCGGCATCGAAATCAACGGGATGAGTTGCGATTCGCGAACGGTGGCGCGTGGTGACCTTTTCGTTGCCGTTCAAGGTGGTTTGAACGATGGTCACACTTATGTCGATGAAGCTGTTCAGCGTGGAGCAAGCGTTGTCTTAACGGAACGACCCATTGGAGTGGTTAACGACTGCTTCGTCGTGGCGGATAGTGAGTTGGTTAGTCAGCGCAATGCCATAGCGGCGCGGTTGTTTGGCAATCCAAGCCAATCTATTGAATGTGTTGCCGTGACAGGCACCAATGGCAAAACTAGCGTCGCACATGGCCTCGCAAACATGCTGCGAGACACTGGTTTTATGGGCTCGCTTGGCTGGGGCATGTGCCCGAATCTTGAAACCTCCGATCTAACAACCATGGATGGCATTGCGTTGCAAAAGCGCTTAGCCAAGCTCCATGAGTGGGGTGCGTGTAGAGTCGCCATGGAAGCAAGTTCACACGCCCTGGTGCAAGGTCGTTTGAGTGACGTGGACTTAGCCATTGGGATCTTCACGAATCTCTCACGCGACCATCTGGACTATCACGATTCCATGGCGAACTATGCAAACGCGAAACGCTTGCTATTTAAGGAATTCGAGCTCTCACGTGCGGTCTTGAATATCGACGATGAATTTGGCCGTCAACTCTTCACGTTGTGTAAGCAACGAGGCATAGACGTGACAACTTATGGTAGGAGTGAAGAGGCTGATATATCCGCGGTCATAGATTCGCTTACGCTTGACGGTGCGATTGGCACGTGGCGTACCAAATGGGGCGATGCACCACTACGTTTACCGATTCGTAGCGAATTCGGCGTAGAAAACTGCGCCGCAATTCTCGGCACTATGCTACATTGCGGCGTTGAATTTGCACATGCTTGCGAGCAGCTTAAAGATTTGCCACCTGTGCCGGGGCGACTCGAATTTATCAAGCACCATGGGAACATTCAGGTGGTCATCGACTACGCGCACACACCAGACGCGTTAGAGAAGACCCTTCGAGCTTTGCGGCAGCTCAAACCCCTTGAGCTAATTTGCGTGTTCGGTTGTGGTGGTGATCGTGATCCAGGCAAACGACCGCTGATGGGAGCCATAGCAGAAGCAAATGCAGATCGAGTGGTCGTAACGAATGACAATCCCCGCAACGAAAATCCTGAAAAAATCGTCGCAGAGACCTTACACGGCATGGACCAACCGGAGAAAGCGACCAAGATATTAGACCGTGAAAGTGCCATTGAGGAAGCGATTGGAAGCGCTTCTGAAGGGAGTTTGGTATTGGTTGCTGGGAAAGGTGCTGAAACATATCAAGAAGCCAACGGTGTGAAAACACCTTTTAGCGACCGCGAGGCCGCGTTGCGGTTCATGTGAGGGGAATGCCATGCTTCTTTGGTTAACTGAATGGCTCGCCGAGCATGTGTCTGCGTTCAACGTGTTTGGCTATATCACGTTTCGAACCCTCGTATCGACAGGCACGGCACTCTTCATTAGTCTGCTGTTTGGACCGTTGCTGATTCGTTGGCTTGAACGGCGACAAATCGGCGACGTCATTAGAAGCGACGGACCCGAACAGCATGCCGCCAAAGAAGGCACCCCGACGATGGGCGGGCTGCTGATCCTGGTCAGCGTCTTTATCGCTTCCGTGTGCTGGGTTGACCTTGCAAATCGACAGATTTGGGTCGTGTTGGCCGTCTTGCTCAGCTTCGGCGTTATTGGATTTTTCGACGACTATCTGAAGCTTGCCAAGACCGATAAGGGTGGACTGTCTGCCAAGCTCAAATTTTTCTTGCAGATCGTGTGCGCTTCAGCTGTCGCACTGATTCTCTATCAATCCGCCACAAATCCTGCAGAGACTGCATTGCTTATCCCGTTTTTCAAGGAAATATCCATCCCATTGGGGTGGGGTTTTGTGATTCTGACGGTTCTGATGATCGTTGGCATGAGCAACGCAGTGAACCTAACGGATGGCTTAGATGGACTAGCCATTCTTCCTGCTGTCATGATCGTTGGCGCACTGGGATTGTTTACCTACGCAGTTGGGCATTTTGAGTTCGCGGCCTATCTGCAAATCCCGTACATTGAAGGCATGGGGGAAGTCGCAATCGTTTGCGGCGCAATCGTGGGTGCTGGGCTTGGGTTCCTTTGGTTCAACTCATTCCCGGCGCAAATGATCATGGGCGACATTGGTGCATTACCGCTAGGAGCAGCCCTAGGCGTCATTGGCGTATTGGCGCGCCAGGAGATCGTGCTGTTGATCATGAGCGGCTTATTCGTGCTTGAAACTGCGTCGGTGATAGCACAGGTAGGGAGTTTCAAGTTGCGAGGCAAACGGGTGCTGCGGATGGCCCCATTGCACCATCACTTTGAGTTGAAAGGTTGGCCTGAGCCTAAAGTCACGGTGCGGTTTTGGATCATCACCTTTTTGCTCGTGATGATTGGGTTGGCGACGTTGAAATTGCGATGAAACCGGATCGCATTGTGATCGTTGGCGTCGGTGTCACGGGTGAATCTTGCATTCACTTTTGGTACGGTCGTGCGCCAGTTTTTGTGACTGATACTCGCCTGCCGAAGGACGCTTCGGTTCACAATCGCGTCAACGAACTTCGTGCGAAGTATCCAGAGGTGCGGTTTATCTCACCAGCCCAGGTGGCGGAAATTGCGGGTTCAGATTCATTCGTTTACATGAGTCCAGGGATTCCAATGCACGATGAGATGTTCGATGTCATTCTCGCGACTGGTGCGCGACTGACCAGTGACATTGAACTGTTCATGGAGCAAGTCGACGGCGCCGTAATTGGGATTACTGGAACCAATGGCAAGAGCACGACGACGGATCTGACTGCGAAGATGCTGCAGCCGCTAGGGTTCAAGGCCGGTGGAAATATCGGTGTGCCAGTATTAGACCTATTGAGTGAGGAAGCGCCAGGTTTTGTTTTAGAGCTGTCGAGCTTTCAACTTGAGCGCATGCGACCACCGCAATTAACTTGCGCGACGGTTCTGAACATTGCGGAAGATCATCTCGATCACCATCGCACGTTCGCAGAGTACGCAGCAACGAAACGACGTATTTACGAACGGTGCGAGCTTGCGGTTTTCAACAATAACGATCCCCGCACCGCGCCAGGCACCAAAAAGCCAGGGATTGCGATCAATGGCAGCGTGTCATGGTGTGTGCGCCAGCACGAAATCGTGATCGATGGTCATCAAATTCCGACCTCGGAACTACAGCTTCTAGGTTCGATAAATCACTACAACATCGTTGCTGCAGCTGCGCTCGCGCATGCATCTGGCGTGGCGATGAGCCATGTGATTGAGATTGCGCAAAACTACCAAGGCTTGCCGCATCGGCTGCAAACCGTAGCTCGCATTGACAACGTGCATTACGTGAACGATTCAAAAGCAACTAACGTTGCCGCCACGCTTGCGGCGATAGAAGCGTTCGCCGACGAAAAGCCAAACATCGTGTTACTAGCGGGTGGCGAAGGTAAGGACGCAGATTTTGCTTCGCTCAATGAAGCGCTGCACGATCATGTGAAAACGGCTGTGCTGTTTGGCAAGGATGCCCAAAAAATAGCGGTTGTCGCTGATGCAGTGACGCAAGTCGCGCAGGTAGATTCATTAGAGCAGGCGGTACTGCGTGCACGAGAGGCAGCCAAGCCTGGTGATGTCATATTGCTTTCGCCTGCTTGCGCAAGTTTTGATATGTTCGCGAACTTCGAACATCGCGGCGATTCGTTCACCAGTATCGTACAGGATATGGCCGCATGACCCAAACTCGCGATTTCGCGTTGCTCTATCTTTGGGGTGTGCTTGTTGTGGTAGGCGTACTTGCGTTGGCAAGCGTTTCAGTGCACGTTTTCGATGCTTGGGTCAACAAGTGGTTGCTCCGCCATCTCGCGTACGTCGCGCTAAGTGCCGCCGCGTTAGGCGTTTTTTACGCTCTACCCACCCAACCTTTTTATCAATTCCACCGCGTCGGGTGGTTAGTCGCGCTTCTGTTCGCAGCTGCTGTATTGGTACCTGGCATTGGCATCGCGGAAGGGGGGAGTCGTAGGTGGATCCCACTGCATTTCTTCACGCTACAAGTGTCAGAAGTGATCAAACCGCTATTGATTGTTTTCGTGGCAGGCTACCTAGCGAAAAACTACGAGAGCGTACAGCGCTCATTAGGTCCGTTATTGTTGGTGTTGTTCGCCGTAGGCGTGGTCCTAGCGCTCGTGTTCGTCGAGCCAGACTATGGGACCGTGGCCATCATGGGTTTGGTTGTGGTGGGCATGCTGTTCATGGCAAATGCCCGCATGTCACATTTGCTTTTGCTTGGTAGTTTCGCGCTAACCGGCATTGGTGCGCTTCTCGCTGTAGAACCGTATCGAGTGGCTCGACTCATGACGTTGTTGTCACCTTGGGACGAGGAGATTCGTCTGAATGAAGGGTATCAATTAACGAATTCGTTGATCGCATTTGCACGAGGCGAGGTCACAGGTACGGGTCTTGGCACAGGCTTGCAAAAAACCTTCACGCCTGCGTCGCACAATGACTTTATTTTTGCCACGATTGCAGAAGAAACGGGGCTTCTAGGTGCAACGTTGGTCTTGGTATTGATTTTGGCCTTGGTATACAAACTTGGCAAAATCGCTCGGAAGGCGATGCAACTCGACCAACATTTCGAATCGTTGTTTTGCTATGGCGTAGCGTTGTTAATCGGTTTTCAAGCGCTCATTCACATAGGCGTCAACGCTGGTGTGTTTCCGACTAAAGGACTGACCTTACCGTTTATGAGCTACGGAGGGAACAGCTTGGTCATATTGAGCGCGCTCGTAGGCATGGCACTGAAAATACACCGCGACCAGATGAACGCCAGCTAGCAGTGAGTGCGACGCGACAAGACGCATGCTCGAATCGTTCTATGCGGCATGTACGCCACATCCATTTTGTTGGCATTGGCGGCGCAGGTATGTGCGGTATCGCAGAAGTTATGGCGAATCTTGGCTTTATCGTCACCGGGTCCGATATTGAACCATCACCGGTTACGCAACGTCTGGAGTCGCTAGGGATTCCAATTGCCTCGGTGCACAGTGCTAAGAACATTGAAAACGCCGACGTCGTGGTCACATCGAGCGCGATCGCATCCGACAACCCAGAAGTTGCCCACGCTCATGAACTTCGTAAACCTGTCGTTCCACGCGCGGAAATGCTCGGGGAACTCATGCGCCAACGCTATGGCATTGCGGTCGCCGGTACGCATGGCAAGACGACAACGACCAGTTTCATTGCGGACATTTTTCAAGCCGCCAAAGTCGATCCGACCTATGTGATCGGTGGGTTGCTCAAGAGCGACAACCGCAATGCGAAACTTGGTTCAAGTCGCTACATCATCGTGGAAGCTGATGAAAGCGATGCATCTTTCTTGTACTTGCACCCAATGCTGGCCGTGGTTACCAACATCGACTACGACCACTTAGACACCTATGAACAAGATTTCGAACAACTGAATCTCGCCTTTCGTGACTTCGTATCGAAGTTACCTTTTTATGGCGCAGTGATCATGTGCACAGACGACGCCGAAACTCGCAAACTTGCTGAGCATGTTTCAAGACCCGTCATCACATACGGTCTTAACGATGACGCTGATTACCAAGCCTTAGACCTGGATGCAGAAGGATTGATTTGGCGATTCAATGTCAAGCGGCCAGGTAAAAAAGAACTATTGCCGATCGAACTCTGCTTGCCCGGCATTCAAAACGTTCAGAATGCACTGGCGGCGATCGCAGTAGCGACAGATGAAGGCATTGCCGATGAACCTATCCAACAAGGCATCCGCAGCTTCATTGGCGTGGGGCGGCGGTTTGAGGTGTTCGACATTAGCCTGGGTGGTTTCGATTTGCCATTGGTCGACGATTACGGGCACCACCCAACAGAAATTGCGTGCACGCTGGATACGGTCAAGCGCGTTTGGCCTGACAAACGCCATTTGATGGTTTACCAGCCTCACCGATTCTCGCGTACCCGCGATCTATTCAATGAGTTTGTTGAAGTGCTTGCCGCCACTGACGAATTGATTATCTTGGACACCTATGCGGCAAGCGAAACCGCCATTGCCGGCGCAGATGCCAAGTCCCTTTCTCAAGCCATCAATCGTTTCGCAAACCACGAGGTTGCGTTAGCCTACAGTGCGGTTGAAGCGGTCGAGTGGATGAGTCTGAAGGCTCAAGCGGACCATGTCGTGCTTGTGCAAGGCGCAGGGGACGTTAGCAAGGTGTCCGAACTGCTTCGAAGAGGGTAAAATGACTTGGTGGACACGGATTGTTCGCCTACAAAACATGGATTGTTAACGCGATGACTCGTCTCATCAGCTTCATGACAGGCTTCGTACTCGCACTCTTATGTGGGTCATTCGTTGTCTATCAATTCAAACCCCAAATTCCAGGCTTTGAGAGTATTCCCGTCGCGGAAGTGTGGGGCACGTCCTCGCAGTTCGCTGGCGTCGATGAGCAACTCACCAAATTCGTCGATTTATTCGATGCGACCAAGTCACAGATTACGGAATCCGTTCAGAATTGGGATGGTATTGATGTTTCTAGCTATCTCCCTAGTTGGAATCAGGACGCTACGTTGTCGTTTTCGGATTTATCCAAGATTGACGAAGAATCGGTTCGTTCTGACATCGCAACCATCGCGTTGAAACACCGAAAAACAATTGCCGAAATTGTTTTCAGCGATAGTTTTGGTTGGACGGTTTTGCTTGATACAGGCGAAAAAGTTGCGTTGGGTGACGAGTCCATCGCGGCTCGCTTGAACCGTGCGTTGTATATGGTCGAAGTCATCCCAATCCCAACAGAAGGCACCTCTAGCTTGATCGACGCTAGGTATTCACGTGGGGTTGCGATTTCTGAGATCCAACCACTAATGGCTATGCAATGAGCAAAGCAAAGTTGCAAAGCCGATTTGCGGCGATTGATGTCGGATCTAGCAAGATTGCAGTTTGTGTTGGTGAATCCTATGGCGGCGGTCGACTCGAAGTAGCTGGCGCGGCTCGTTGCAATTCGACTGGCGTGCAACGTGGCATCGTTGTCGATATCGAGCGTACCATCGCTGAGATCGCGCAAACAACTGCTGCAGCTATGGCGAAAGTTGACGCTCCATTAGATGCTGCGGTCTCCAATCTCAATGGTGATCACTTGCAATGCTTGAATGTCACCGGTTCGGCCGTTACGCACAAAGGTGAAGTCGGGGACAAACACGTGAAGCAAGCCCTGCATACTGCGCAAGCGGTCAACGTCGACGCTGGACAGGTCATGCTGCATGTGCTGCCGCAGCAGTACGTAGTGGACAATCAGGGTGGTATCGTTCAACCGCTCAATCAAGCGGGGAAGCGTCTAGACGCTTTCGTTCATTTGGTCATGGCATCGAGCAACGCCGAACAAAATCTGTCAAAGTGCATAACGCGTTGCAAGTTGCCGAATTTGCAACTCATTGCATCGCCACTGGCGGCGGCAAATGCCGTGTTGGACGATGCATCACGGGAACTCGGTGTCTGTGTCATCGACATTGGCCACGACACGACGGGCGTGGTGTTATTCGTAGCGGGTGAGTTGAAACACACCAGCGTATTGAATTGGGGAGGTCACCAAGTAAATCAAGATATTGCTAAATCGCTATTTACGCCACCACAAGCGGCGGCGCAATTAAAAGAACGGCATGGCAGTGTCGCAGGTCATGAGATGGATGACAGCGAAGTTGTCGTACCAGGAGTCAATGGCCAGCCGGATTCAAGAATTAGCAAAGGCGCGTTAGCGCAAATTATCCGAGCGGTTTACGAAAGGATCTTTACCGAAATTGAAGCGGAATTAGCTCGATATGGTTTGTTGGATGACCTCAAGACTAGTCGCATCGTATTGACAGGCGGCGGCTCGAAAATCAAGAATATCGCGTACCTTGCCGCAGAGGTATTGGGTCGAGAAGCGTATGTCGAACACCCGAAGATTCATGCGTTGGACAAGGCTAAGGCCAATGGGCATGGATCTCAGCCCGCGTTCGTAGCAACGAACGGCGTGAACGCGAATTTACTCAATGATCCGACCATGGCAACCGCCGTTGGTCTGTTACACCGGCACGTAGTTGGTAGAATAAAAACGCACCAAGTAAAGTCGGTCAAACCCCATGGGGTTGCAAGCACTGTCGCACGTTCGGTCTTTCGTTGGATGGGCGGAAATGTTTGACGGAGGGTTTGTGAGTTGCATCGCTAAGGAGTGACGTTAGTGACATTAGAAGCGCGCGACCGAAGAATCAGACCGACTGGCTCTGCGCCTAACACGTTTAGTGTGGGCGTCGTTGGGATAGGCGGTGGCGGTGGCAATATCGTTAGTCATCTATGCAAGCAAGGCATTGACAAAGTCGATTTCTATGCGATAAACACAGATCGGCAAGCGCTAGATGAACTGCACGCCGATATCGAAACCATCCAAATCGGGGATCGCATCTGCGATGGAGAAGGCGCAGGTGGGGACCCCGAAGTTGGTCGTAGCGCTGCACAAGAGAACATGCAGTTGCTCATGTCGAAGTTCAACGAAAAGCGCTTGTTGTTCATTGTGTCATGCATGGGTGGTGGTACCGGTTCAGGTGCCAGTCCAGTTATCGCCGACTATGCAACGCACGAAAATAGGGGCCTATTGACCATCGCCATTCTCACTACCCCTCGAGGTGGCGAAGGTGACCAAACGGTCGTCATCGCGGACGAAGGTCTGGCAACCATGCGCGGGCAAGTAGACGCCATGATGGTCGTGCCAAACGACAAGGAAGGCGTTGGCATGCGCAAGCGGCACCGCGAAATCAATCGTTTGGTTTACCAAAAGATCGAAGCGATCACGCGTTTGCTTGCAAACACGCAGGTGCCGAACGTGGACATGGCCGATCTCAAGACGACACTTACCCAATTAGACGGCCGTGCGGTGGACATGTTCATTGGTACCGCTTCGTTGGATTCGAACATTGAACAACCTGATGACCTAATGCTGGAGGAGACGGACAGTCAAGCCCGTTTCAAGGGTCTATTAGATGAAGCTTTAGCAACGGACTGGCTAGACGTAGATTTCGGTGCGCCGATGGATGAAGGGCGCGGGATATTGAGTTTTACGCTAGGTGGTGACGAAGACGACGAGGAGATTGACGATATCACAGATGAATCGTCGATCAAGCGTAAAGTGGAAGAGCTGCAGACTGGCGCGAAAAATCACAAGCTAAAAATCGCGTCGTATGTCGACGCGGATCTCCCTAAAGGCGCGATGAATGCCACGATCGTCCTACGAGCCTCGCATGCGCAATCGGATGGGCGGAGAAATCAAAATGTCGCATCTCAAGAGATGCCGAAACCTGCTGTATACGAGGAAGCGCAGCAGTTCAATCCATCATCGCTGCGCACCGCAAAGGAAATTAACGATCTCAACGAAGGAGCCGAGGATTTCGAAGCGGAAATAAGCGCGAAAGATGAAGCAAGTGCACAATACAAGCCACTAGATCTTGCAGATAACAAGGAAGCAACAACAGAATTTACAAGAAAAAACCCTAGCTGAATTGCATACTAGACAAAGTAGATTACGGATACACATTACCTCGCGAGTTTAGCTCTGAATGGCAACTTTAGGGTTTTTCGAATAGTTGACACGGAAATATCGTTTACTGACTAGAGCCTACAAAATCACTGGTATTTCTCACCGGCGACGGGTTATCTAAAACCACAGGTCGCTTCGACTTGCCCGAGTACGATTTGATTGGTCCAAATACCCTTTCAGGATCTAAACACTTAGCCCATGGAGGAATTAACCGATTCGAAAATGCGAGTTCTTTCTAAATGTTTTAACTTGCACCTTTTTTAATCGTATAGATACAGCCTTGCTTGAACTTAAATCGCAACCTATACGTCTCTTCATACGTATTCGAAGCTGCAGCTACATTGGACCAATTCACTTTTTCATTGGTGACCGACTGGCTGAATAGTTGGCTTCGATAAAGCACATTTTGTTTTTCGTCGATGATTTCAGCCACCAAATTACCACCTTTGTAGATGTCAGCTGTGAGAGCTAATGTAGATGTTGCATCAAACATCTCTGCCGTCGTTATCGTTGCTACACCTAGCTTATCGATTGATTCATAACCAACAAATCTGTCCGCGCCTAACGTTGCTAGGCAAAAATAGCCGGTACGCCAGCTTGTGTGCAACCCATCGCTTCCGCCGTAATAGATCAAGATTTCATTTTCGCGGATGATCGGCACAGCAGCTGCATATATACAACCCCAGTCGTAGTCACCTTCAGCCACACCATTGGGAATTAGCGGCGTGCCAGGACAGACTCGTTTCCAAGTGACCGCATCCGGACTCCAAGTTAGCTCTAATTGAACTCTGTCAGTGTCTTGATCATGCACTGACAATAAACCGAGGTAGATACCCCCGTAATAGAAAGCCGGCATGGCGTAGGTCTGGTGTCGGTGAGTCGTTCCCTCAAGGACTATCTCGACCTTTTGCCAATTTAAAAAGTCCTCGCTCGATGTGCGAGCGATCTGTCGTTGGAAGTCCTCACTCCATTGCCGTGTTATGCCGACATATTTGCCGAGAGTAGGAGCCCAAAATGCGTTGTTGTGAGTATCACCGGCGCTATCAGCTTCAGGGCATTGCCGAGCGGCATCCCAATGAATGCCATCGGGCGAGAAAGCGACAGAGAGGACCCCTGATTTGAGTATCGCCTTGTAGCGTCGTCGAGGGTTAGGTTCACTGAGATCTTTCATGATGCCTGCACCATGGGGACCCGCCTTGCTCGCTCTGGTATTACCAGAACCGCGCCAAAGAATGTTGTTGGTCGAACTGCCAGCGTACTCGACAAGATTTAGGGCAGGTTTCTCCCACGTTAGTCCATCTTGAGATGTGGCATAGCAGAGTCCCATCTCTCGATTAGATGGCGCGCGATAAGGTGTGCTTCTTCGTTCGTCGAGACCCATGTCCTTAGCAGAGTAGTCGACAATGAACGGGCTATACCAACACTTGAATAGTTCTTCTTCATGGTCGTAAATGACATTGGCATAGAGATTGTCGAAGCGCATTTCCCAAGGTTGATCTTCTGAAAATAGTGGATTAGCTTCATGTTTAGTCGCCTTTCCTAAATTGAGGCGTGCGTTTTCGACTGATTCGATGATGCGATCATCTAGCAAGAGATAGTGCGTTCGTGACACGAATAGCTTTAACGTAAAAACTTCCTTTATTCTGCACAGCAATCGAACTGAGAGGTTTGAATTCCGTCGATCAAAGCGAAGTGTGCTTTTTCTCACACCGTTCACTCGTCCTAGCGCTCCCCAAAAATATCACCGACTCGCCCATCCACTCAGAATCTAGGTACTAGCAAGGTCTCTGTATCCTTACGCGCCAACTTAGCTCTGAGTCGAGTATTAGCAACCGATGGATGAACTTTTGCCATGAAGCTCCTGGTGGCCAATCGAGGCGAGATTGCGATACGGATCATGCGCGCGGCGGCGGAGTTGGGGGTTGCGACGGTGGGGGTTGCGCCGGCGGACGACCGCGGCTCGCTCCACACCGGCAAGGCGGACGAGGTGGTGGCGTTGGATGGCGTGGGCGCGGCCGCCTATCTGGACATCGAGCAACTGGTGCAGGTTGCGCAAGCGGCGGGGTGCGACGCGGTGCATCCAGGCTATGGGTTCCTGTCGGAGAACCCGCGGTTCGCGGCGCAGTGCGCCGCCGCGGGCCTGACGTTCGTGGGGCCGCGGGCGGAGATTTTGAGCCTGTGCGGCGACAAGGCGCAAGCACGCGCGTCGGCGGTCACGGCTGGGATTCCGGTGCTGCGCGGCATCGACCGCGCGGTCAACGTGGCGGAAGCGCAAGCGTTTTTCGCGGAGTTGGGCGAGGGGCGCGCGATGATGATCAAGGCGCTCGGCGGCGGTGGCGGCCGGGGTTCGCGGATGGTGGCGGACGCGGCCGAGGTGGCCGCCACATATGCGCGTTGCCAAGCGGAAGCATTGGCGGCGTTCGGCAATGGCGAGCTGTACGTAGAAGAATTCATGCAGCGCGCGCGGCATGTGGAAGTGCAGATTCTTGGCGATGCGACGGGGGCGATCACGCATTTGGGGGAGCGCGAATGCAGCGTGCAGCGGTTCTTCCAGAAGATTGTGGAGGTGGCGCCGGCGCCGGCGTTGGACGCCGGGGTGCGGGACGGCATCATTGACGCGGCGGTGCGGATGGCGCGGCACATCGGCTACACGAACGCCGGCACGTTCGAATTTCTAGTGGACGCGGCGGGCGCGGACGGTGGGCAGCCGTTCGCCTTCATCGAGACGAACGCGCGCTTGCAGGTCGAGCACACGGTCACCGAAGAAGTGACGGGGGTGGACATCGTGCAAGCGCAGTTGCGCATTGCGGCTGGCGCGACGTTGGCGGAGTTGGGCTTGGCGGAGCCCATTGAACCGCGCGGCTATGCGATCCAAGCGCGGGTGTGCATGGAAGCGGTGGGCGAGGATGGCGCGATCCGGCCGGCGAGCGGGACGTTGGCGGCGTACGAAGCGCCGAGCGGACCAGGCATGCGCACGGACGGCTTCGGCTATGCGGGCTATGAAACGAGCTTGCATTTCGACTCGCTGCTGGCGAAGGTGATCGGCTATGCGTCGACGGGCGGGTTGGCGGCGGCGATCAAGCGCACGCATCGGGCGTTGAGCGAGTTTCGCGTCGAGGGCGTGGACACGAACATCGGCTTCTTGCAGAGCATCTTGCGGCATGAGGATTTCGCCGCGGGCGCGGTGCACACGCGCTTCGTCGACGAGCGCATGCAGGAACTTGCCACTACATTGGCGCATCGCCAGTTCGTCGTGCCGGAGGGATACGACGCGGAACAGCAGGCCGACGGGTATGCCGGTGCGAGAGTTGATGACTCCAGCGATCCACTTGCTTTATTCACGCACGACACGCAGGTTAAGGCAGCAGAGAATGCAGCTGGCGACGCGGAGGATTCCGGACCTATTCAGGTGACAGCGTTAGTTCCTGGCTATTTGAAGAGTGTTTCTGTCAGTGAAGGGGAGGAAGTTGCCAATGGCCAAGCGATTGCGTCAATCAAGTATCTCGAGCTTGAACATGTCGTACGGTCAGTTACATCGGGATTCGTCGAGACGGTGTTCTTGTCAGTTGGCGATCAAGTTCAACAAGGCGACCCTATCGTCGAGCTTGCGCCATCTGAAAACACCGCCGAAATAGCCCGAGATCGGGTTGATCATGATCCAGATCTACGTCGCGACGACCTTGCACTGGTAGACGAGCGTCGCTCATTTATTTCTGACGATTTTCGTGCAGAAAAAATCAGTCGTCGCCACGCGAAGGAACAGCGCAGCCCAGCTGAAAACATCTCGCATCTGATGGACGGCACGTTTCGCGAATATGGACCGCTGGTAACAGCAGCTAGTTGGCAAAAACAGCAATGGCTTCGTGAGACTACTCAAGCCGACGGGCTCGTGATGGGTATCGGCAATATCAATGGGGATTTGTTTGACGACGAAAGATCACGTGCCGTTGTCGTGCACTACGACTATATGGTGGTTGCTGGCACTCAAGGCGGTCGAGGCCACTACAAGCAAGATCGAATCTACGAATTAGCCGGACGCTATCGTCTGCCATTGGTGCTATTTGCTGAAGGCGGCGGCGGTCGTCCAGGTATCAGTGGTGGCGAGCGCGCTGAAGCTCAGGATATTGCCGTTGAGTCTGGCTTGCGCAAACCAGGGCAACCAGCACCACGATCACGACACGCTGCTGTGGACGTTGCAGGTCGAGGTGGTGGTGGTGTGCCAACGGACTCTTACACGTTCACAAAACTATGCGACTTGAGCGGCTTAGTGCCACTCGTAGGCGTTAACTCAGGCCGATGCTTCGCAGGTAATACCGTTATGTTGGCTTCGTGCGATGTCATCATCGCGGCAGAGAATTCGACGATTGGCTTGGGTGGTCCTGCCATGATCGAAGGAGGTGGTTTAGGCATTTACACACCGGAAGAAGTGGGACCAATGTCTTTCCAGGTGCCCAATGGTGTTGTCGACATTCTTGTAAAAGACGACGAAGCTGCGATTACCACGACGAAGCAGTATCTGTCCTACTTTCAAGGCTCGATTGATCGTTGGTCGGCACGCGATCAACGGCGCTTGCGAAGTGTGGTGCCGGAATCGCGAGACGAGCTCTATGACATGCGCGAAATCATTTTGACGGTTGCGGATGAAGGTTCATTTCTAGAGATTCGCAAGGATTTTGGCGTGGGGATCATCACCGGCTTCGTTCGGGTTGAAGGCCATCCTGCGGGACTCATTGCCAACAACCCTCATCACCTATCAGGAGCTGTCGACAGCGACGCATCGGACAAAGCGGCACGTTTTCTACAGCTGTGCGATTCGTTCGATATTCCAGTGATATCGCTGATGGATTGTCCTGGCATCGCGGCAGGCCCAGAACAAGAACGAACTGGGTTGGTTCGTCACGTAGGTCGTTTGTTCGTTACGGGCGCAAATCTCACGACACCTTTGTTTGGCGTCGTGGTCCGAAAAGCCTACGGCATGGGTGTTCGCGCGATGTGCGGCGGTAGTTCATTAGAACCGTTTTTCACGATCGCGTGGCCAACGGCTGAGTTCGCAGAAATGACGGTTGAAGGACGCGTCAACTTGACCTATGGTGAAGAGCTCGAAGGTATTGATGACGAATCCGAGCGGGCGCAAATTACAGAGCGTCTCATAAACGCGCACATCGATCGCGTCCAGGCCGCTAACTCTGGTGGTACCAACTATGGTGTCGATGACGTTGTAGATCCGTCGGACACAAGGGCATGGCTCGCACAAGGCTTGCGCAGCGTGCCGAAAGTTGGCCCGCGTAAGGAGAAGAAACGACCGAACGTAGATACATGGTAGAGACAGCACGAAGTAAAACGGATTCAGAAATATGAAGCTCCTGGTGGCCAATCGAGGCGAGATTGCGATACGGATCATGCGCGCGGCGGCGGAGTTGGGGGTTGCGACGGTGGGGGTTGCGCCGGCGGACGACCGCGGCTCGCTCCACACCGGCAAGGCGGACGAGGTGGTGGCGTTGGATGGCGTGGGCGCGGCCGCCTATCTGGACATCGAGCAACTGGTGCAGGTTGCGCAAGCGGCGGGGTGCGACGCGGTGCATCCAGGCTATGGGTTCCTGTCGGAGAACCCGCGGTTCGCGGCGCAGTGCGCCGCCGCGGGCCTGACGTTCGTGGGGCCGCGGGCGGAGATTTTGAGCCTGTGCGGCGACAAGGCGCAAGCACGCGCGTCGGCGGTCACGGCTGGGATTCCGGTGCTGCGCGGCATCGACCGCGCGGTCAACGTGGCGGAAGCGCAAGCGTTTTTCGCGGAGTTGGGCGAGGGGCGCGCGATGATGATCAAGGCGCTCGGCGGCGGTGGCGGCCGGGGTTCGCGGATGGTGGCGGACGCGGCCGAGGTGGCCGCCACATATGCGCGTTGCCAAGCGGAAGCATTGGCGGCGTTCGGCAATGGCGAGCTGTACGTAGAAGAATTCATGCAGCGCGCGCGGCATGTGGAAGTGCAGATTCTTGGCGATGCGACGGGGGCGATCACGCATTTGGGGGAGCGCGAATGCAGCGTGCAGCGGTTCTTCCAGAAGATTGTGGAGGTGGCGCCGGCGCCGGCGTTGGACGCCGGGGTGCGGGACGGCATCATTGACGCGGCGGTGCGGATGGCGCGGCACATCGGCTACACGAACGCCGGCACGTTCGAATTTCTAGTGGACGCGGCGGGCGCGGACGGTGGGCAGCCGTTCGCCTTCATCGAGACGAACGCGCGCTTGCAGGTCGAGCACACGGTCACCGAAGAAGTGACGGGGGTGGACATCGTGCAAGCGCAGTTGCGCATTGCGGCTGGCGCGACGTTGGCGGAGTTGGGCTTGGCGGAGCCCATTGAACCGCGCGGCTATGCGATCCAAGCGCGGGTGTGCATGGAAGCGGTGGGCGAGGATGGCGCGATCCGGCCGGCGAGCGGGACGTTGGCGGCGTACGAAGCGCCGAGCGGACCAGGCATGCGCACGGACGGCTTCGGCTATGCGGGCTATGAAACGAGCTTGCATTTCGACTCGCTGCTGGCGAAGGTGATCGGCTATGCGTCGACGGGCGGGTTGGCGGCGGCGATCAAGCGCACGCATCGGGCGTTGAGCGAGTTTCGCGTCGAGGGCGTGGACACGAACATCGGCTTCTTGCAGAGCATCTTGCGGCATGAGGATTTCGCCGCGGGCGCGGTGCACACGCGCTTCGTCGACGAGCGCATGCAGGAACTTGCCACTACATTGGCGCATCGCCAGTTCGTCGTGCCGGAGGGATATGAAATCGCCGTTGCATCTGAAGACGACGCGGCCCATGCAATAGGACCACCCGGATCGATCGGATTGGTCGCGCCAATGCAAGGCACGATTGTTGGGATCGACGTTGGGATTGGTGAAAACGTCGTCGTAGGACAGGTTGTTGCAGTGGTGGAAGCAATGAAGCTCCAGCATGACATTCGGGCTGAACGGAACGGCGTCGTGTGCGCGGTGTCGATGGCTGAAGGTGATGTCGTACGGGAAGGGTTTCCTATTGTTTTTATTCATGAAAGCGATAGTGACGCTGACGGAATCGCTCTTGACCAAGGCATTGATCTTGACCAACAACGAAACGACCTAGATGAACTCAACGAACTGATCGAACAACGACTCGATCCAGCACATGAGGAAGCAGTCGCAAATCTGCGTGCGCAGAATCGACGCACGCCACGTGAAAACATTGCTGACTTAGTAGATGCAGATACATTCAAGGAATTTGGACCGGCAGCATCGGGATCTGCAGCAGGTGGAACAATCATTGGTTTTGGTAGTGTCAATACACATCTCGTAGGTGAAAACCAAAGTCGCGTGGCGATCGTCCATAGCAACTATCCCGTTGCTTCTTACACTCACGGGCACTATCGACAAGAGCAAATCCACGAAATAGCGCAAGACTGGCGTGTACCTATAGTGCTGTTTTCAGAAGGTGAAGGGCAGCCATTTGGTGGCGTGGGCGGCGTTGGTATGGATGCGAGTGTGTTTACTGATTTCGCCAAACTCTCCGGCTTGGTTCCACTCGTGGGCGTCAACTTAGGACACTGTTACGCCGGCAATGCGGCATTGCTTTCGTGTTGCGATGTCATCATCGCTACAAAAGACTCGACCATTGGTTTTACTGGGCCAGATGTTGCGGCTGCAAGTGGTATCGGTGAGTTTGATGCAGACGAGCTCGGATCCATGCATTTCCAAGCGCCTACTGGTAACGTCGATGTGGTCGTCGAAGATGACGCGTCTGCCATGAAAACGGTGAAGCAGTATCTGTCGTATTTTCAAGGACCAGTTGCCGATTGGGAAGCACAAGACCAGCGCAAGATGCGCCACATCATCCCAGAAGATCGTGTTCGAGCATACGTCATGCGAGATATTGTCGAGACGCTTGCCGATAAGGGCTCGATGCTTGAACTTCGTAAAGACTTTGGAATTGGTGTGCATACGTTGCTCATTCGCGTCGAAGGGCAGCCGATGGGTGTCGTCGCAAACAATCCTGCTCATTTAGCTGGCGCGGTGGATAGTCCAGGTGCCGACAAAGGGGCGCGGTTCTTTCAACTCTGTGACGCATTCGATATACCTGTCGTTGTGTTTATGGATTGTCCTGGCATCATGGTCGGTCCCGACCACGAGCGAACTGCATTGGTGCGCCATGCAGTGCGGCTTTTCAATATCGGTGCAAACTGCACGACACCTATGTTTGGTGTCATGGTTCGAAAGGCTTACGGGTTAGGTGTGCAAGCTATGATCGGTGGCGCATCATCTGTACCGTTTTTGAATGTTGCATGGCCGACCGCGGAGTTTGCAGGCATGAATATTGACGGGGCGGTAAAGCTCTCCGCGCGACGTGAGCTCATGGCAATCGAAGATCCTGAGGAACGCAAAATCGCATACGACACCCGTGTAGCGCAAGGCTATGAGTCCGCCCGTGCAGTCAATTCGGGCGCGCGTTACGTCATCGATCCAGCGGACACACGCGCCTTTATCGTGCAGGGGATGAAGAGTCTTCCGCCTACGCCACCAAGGACGGCAAAAAAGAGACCTTACGTCGATACTTGGTAGATGTGTTGAGACGCCTAGGCAGACGTCCCGCTCTTACCGAATTTACGCTTGCGATTCGATCGAGTCGACTAACTCAGCAAGGCTCGAGAACACCCACGTTGGCTCGATCTCTACATTCTGAGTAGCGGAACTATGCTCGCGGCTACGCTGAATCCACACTGTGTCGAATCCTAGCTCAGAAGCAGGTGCTATATCGTGAAAAGAGCTTTCTGCGACATGGAGAATGCGTTTCCCTCCTGCACTGATTTTGTCAAAAGCTTTTTTGAGCATTTCAAGGTTTGGCTTGTACGCACCTAGGTCCTGTGCCGTAACGACAGTTTGAAACTCAACAGGCAACGGCTCAATCGTTTCCTGAATTAAATCGCTATCGGTGTTAGAAATAATCGCAAGCTCGCCACAATCACTCAATTTGGTTAGAGCTTCTGGCGTATCTTCAAAGGCAGGCGCTCTGGCGATTGCTTGAATGAACCCATCTGACTCTTCACTCGTCGCCGTGAAGCCAAGTCGTGAACCGTAACGCCCCATGACTCGAGTAAGCACATCCCGATAGGAACCACCAGCACGCTGCTCCAGCGGTTCCCATTCCGCATAAAACTCCAGGATCGTACCGTCGAACACGTGCACGTCGTGTGCAAGTAGCACACTCTGCAAATATTCAACGATTGCCTTCTCCCAATCGACGAGCGTGCCGTAACAATCAAACGAGAATACGTCGTAATCGCTTGTGCGAAGCGCAGTCATGTAGTTAGGGCGGCATACAGGGCGGCGAATTAAACGAATCTTGTAATTTGGTTCAGCTTGAGTCGGTTATTCAATACAAATTGCGTCGGACCGCATTCCATAAAAACTCTCGCTGCCGTGAAAAAACCAGCCTAAATGCTGATTGCACGCTTCACAATGCAGGTATTGCCAAACACAACCGGGAAACCAGCTATGAGCGCTCTCGTCCGGACCTGAAATGGCGCAACCTAGCGCTTCGCTATAGCAACGGAACTCAAACGTGAGTCCGAACGGGTTTGTTTTTACATGGCGATGCGTGCCACCCACGCTTATGGCTGTATCTTCGTGAGTAAGCACGTGCTTGCAATTTGCGCACTTTATGAAATTGTCTGAGCGCTTTTTGAGTTTTTCTTCAAAGTCATCGAGCAGTGATTCGATGACGGTCGGTTTTTTCTTAGTGGTAACTAACTCTGACATCTAGAACGAAGTGTCTATGTGATTTGAAGTTTAGAAGGTGAATAGGCAATTGACGAATCGATTGAGCGGGCTCAATTGGACAGCACGCATCTATTAAAACGGTTTATCGCCTTTCACAGTAACCCGAATACCACTACGCGATTCGGGGTAGTAATCCCATATGGCGAAGTGTTGGACGCAGCGGTTGTCCCACATAGCAATCGAATCCTTTTGCCATTGGAAACGACACTGGAACGCTGGGTTCGCAATGTGTTCGAACAACATAGTAAGCAATGCATTGCTCTCGTTGCGCGAAACGCCAAGTATTCGCCGCGTAAAACCAGCATTGACGAAGAGCGCTTGCCGACCGGTCACTGGGTGAGTTCTGACGACGGGATGAGTCGCTGACGGAAAGGCTCGTTGTGGTTTGTGATCGCCGTATTGGCCAGTGTAATCGGAAACGTGCCTAGCTTCGAGCTCTAATAAGAGCCCTTGGATTGGCTCGCTTAAGGCTTCAAAGGCAGCATACATGTTGGCAAACAAGGTGTCGCCGCCATAGGTGGGTACGTGGTGTAGATGCAGAATCGATCCTAATGGTGGTTCCTCATCTGCGGATACATCGGAGTGCCAACCTGAGCCGTTTTGTCGCTTAGAGTCCTTATCGGTGTGAATGACCATGAGCTGTGGATTCTCGTGCGCATACGGCGCTGCTGGATGAATGTGAAGCTCACCAAAGCGCTTGCCGAACTCCAAATGCCGCTCTGGTGTTATTGGTTGGTCTCGAAAAAACAGCACCAAATGTTCCATCCACGCGTCATGGATTTGCTGGAACATAGCGTCTGTTAGTGATTCCGTCAAATCGACTCCTCTAACGACTGCGCCGATAACCGGATTTAGAGGTTCAATTTCAATGGAACTTGACGAACGCATGGATTGGTTGTTCTTGTGCAGGTGGATTTGGTTTGTCTAAATATAGACCATCAGCCAATGTGGCAAAGCCAACCGAAGGTTTATTCATGCCTTTGCTACATAATCGGCAATCAAAGGCACGCATGCCATCATTGAAATTTTCGGAGAAAAATCGATGCCTGCGTTAGACGGGATGCGCATCTTGGATATGACGCAATACGAAGCGGGGACTTCCTGTACGCAAGCATTGGCTTGGATGGGCGCAGATGTGGTGAAAATTGAAGCGCCTGGTGGCGGGGACCCAGGTCGGGGCCCGACTGGTAACGCTGAGTATTTCGTTGTTTGGAACTCAAACAAACGAAGCGTCGCGATTGACTTAAAGTCAGAGGCTGGCCGCGACCTGTTTATGCAACTCTTGCCAAAGTTCGATATTTTTGTCGAAAACTACGGTCCCGGCGTTATAGAAAAACTTCGCTTGACCTACGACGACTTGCGTAAACATAAGCAAGACATCATTTACGCACGGTTGAAAGGATTTGGCGTTGAGGGTCCTTGGTCGAGTTACAAGTGTTATGACATGGTGGCGCAAGCGGCTGCAGGCGCTTTTTCTATCACTGGCGAAGCTGACGGTCCGCCTATGCGTCCTGGCCCGACCACAGGGGATGCAGGGACAGGCGTGCAAATGGCGTTGGCGCTATCCGCTGCTTACATTCAAAAGATGCGCACTGGTGCAGGGCAGTACATCGAACTATCCATGCAGGAAGCGATGACCTACTACCTGCGCACGGCCACTTCTGGTGGTCGCTTTGGCGAGCGTGCAGCCGGCAGATCGGGAAATGGTGGCGGGCCAAACATGACCCTATATCCGTGTAAAGGCGGTGGACCGAATGATTACGTCTATGTCATGGCAGTTACACCCAAAATGTGGCAAGCTGTACTTGGGGTTATTCACTCTGCGCGCCAAGATGCCGAGCCGCAAGGCTGGCCCGGTGCGGAAGATCGAGATCGATTGCGAGGAGAGATTTCGAACTGGACGAGCCAACGTACCAAATACGAAGCAATGAAGGAGTTAGCCGAGGCTGGGGTGCCTGCTAGCGCGGTTTTATCGACGCAGGAACTGTATCTAAACGAGCATTTAGTTGAAAGAGGCTTCGTGCACGAAGTAGACCATCCAATTCATGGCCAAATCAAGTTAATGGGATGGCCTGCAAAGATGTCGGCCAGCGAAGTTGCCATTGAAGCTGCGCCGTTGCTCGGCGAGCATACCGCGAACGTGCTTAACGAAGAATTAGGATTAGATGACGATGAGCTGTCGAGATTAGTGACAGCTGGCGTCGTTGGGATCGATTAAGAATTTGCGTAATCACTTGTCGCGGCCGATGGTTCCTAGACCCCACACGACTAAGTGCTCGTCAATCTCTATCGCGTTGAACGAACCAATCGTTTGCTTGATTAGTACTTTTTTATTCTGGTGCCAGCTTCATCGATTGAGGGATGAACGTAAACGAAAACATCCCTATTCGCTCACAAACTTCGACGTGCCGCAATAACTCGTACCACTCCTTGGTAAGCCTCGCTACCTTCATGCCGGTTGCACAGAATCCCATGACAGCTAAAGGAATCATCAATGGTGCCGCGACAGGAAGGATTGCCGGGAAGGACAAAGCAACCACTGCCATGATGCCTGCTACCGTGCCGCCCAGAGCGGCAGACAGTGCAACGGAATGACCGATTCGCCTGATCATTTCCTTTTGGTCAATCTTCCCCTGTTGGTACTCAAGTCCGTGTTCTAGGCAGCTAATGACGCACGCCACCGCTGCACCAGCAGCCGCGCCTTTGAATACTTGCGCAGCAGTATTGGCAAGCGCCGCTCGAAACGACATATCCGTAAGTACCTGCTGTGCGGCCAAAACTTCAACAGACGTCATTTCTTCCGCGCCTCGGCTACGGTTCAAAAACGCTAACTCAAAAACGCCATTCGCTGCATCGCTGCTGCCACCTTCACTATGTGGGATTTTGTGACTCCAATCGAAACCGTCGAGGCGTTAAAGCAGCTCCTCTGGATCTAATGCTCGCAATGGTTCGGGAATCGATTCCCAAACGAGCATAGCTTGGTCCATGCCCCGGCTTATTCCTCTCGTCCCCGCGTAAAGGTATTTGGTTGGATCGATCGTGCTCCAGTCTAGGTTTTCTGCGAACTTAGTCAATGTTTGCGCGGCGATACCGAGCCCTGAAGACGCCCCCGCGACTAGCGTAGATCGGCGCAATTCGTTGGCCTTGTCTACAAGAAGATCTTTAGCATTAGCAAAACCTTCGCCAGCCTGCGTGACTAGCTGTGAAGCCGTAGCGACCGTAACGTCTGATGCGTTTTTGAGGCGTGAGCCTGCATGACTGACGGCTTGACCCAGATTAGCTAATGCCGTGCTAACGACAGTTTGGGTGTCATCATTGAATTCGCCAAGGCTCGCCAAAATGGAAATGACCTGTTCGATCATTTCCGCTGCTTTGATGTCATTTGCGGCTAGCAGATCTTGCTTCACATCCTCGAGCTTGAGAATAGCAGTGTCTCTAGGCGTCATGTCATTGGACTGCAATGGATCAGACATACGTTTAGTTGGTTGTAACTTATCGTCGCTCGCCGTGCATTAGCCTATACGCTAATCCCTCGGGTTAGTCAATCTTTTTTAATTGCACCCGAATGAGCTAATGCCTCTTCCTAATGTCGTCACCTAAAGGGCGACTGTTGTGTGGCCAATTTCCCGTTGGATCCATGCCACGGCAAATAATCGAGTTTTTCATCGCAGCACCATGCTCCGGGTGCTTTAACCATACTTCAGGCATCACGTAGCGTAATGCGATACCGCAACGTCGAACGCCAGAAGGATTAGGTGCCGACCCATGAACGAGCATGTCTGAGTGCATGGAAAACTGACCAGCAAAGAGTACTAACGGGTGCTTTTTGCCAAGGTTCTCATGTCCTTGAACCTCGAGATTCAAAACAACATCGTGCTCTCGTTTTCGCCATTCAAATCGGCCGTAGCGATGGCTTCCTGCAATGAAGCAAAGCGGTCCATTTTCCATGGTGACCTTATCGATCGCGAGCCAGACAGTTACCGTCCGAGCTGGCCGTAGTGGCCAATATGCCGCGTCTTGATGAAATGGGACTTCACGTGTGTCGCCGGCGAGTTTGCAGAAATAGTGCGTGGACCAACAAATGATGTTTGGACCAATCAGATCTTCAACGTAGTCGAGGATCCGGGAATCTGTCGCCAAGTCCCAGATGGTTTTGCTCTGAGCGTGATAGCCGTCAAGAGCATAGGAGTCTCGACCATCGCTCTTTAACTCAGCTAAGAGCACATCGAAATCGGTACGATGTTTGGTCGCCTCACTCTCATCACAAAACGTCAACGGCTCAACAAAGCCATCGGTATTGAAGCGCTCAATTTGTTCGTGAGTTAACTTCTTTGGCTGTTCGTTTTGAACGGGAATAAATCGCAAATCCGATGATTGGACAACACGAAGATCATCGTGTTCTTGCTGTAGATGTGTATCGGCCACTGGGTCCTCAGCGAACGAGCAGCGTCTTTAAATCGACCAATGGATCGCCAAGAATTTTGCCGTCCACCGACTTCCCGCACAATTGTTTTGACGCTAGAAACTCGCGTGGCGAATTGATTGCGTCGGACCCTATCAAGACGCCCTCGCGTAGGTGAAAGTGAATGAATGAGTTCGAATCTGGCTTCCGTCGTACGACCGTTTCATCGCGACCTTCCGCGAAACCAACCATCTGCAATTTCACGTCATATTGATCGGACCAAAACCATGGATAACTTACGTAGGTCGACTCATTACCCATTAGATTTGCTGCGGCAACTCGTGACTGTTCTGTGGCATTGGGAACGGATTCAAGTCGCAACCTGCGATTGAGTAACGGGTTGGGATGGTTTGTACAGTCGCCAATAGCGTAAATGCTCGAATCTGCCGTCTCACAGCGTTCATTCACAACGATGCCGTTATCTACCGCGAGCCCTGCAAGTTCTGCTAATTCGACGTTGGGACGAACGCCAACACCAATGACAACCATATCTAGGTTAAGTACAGATCCATCGGTCGTTGTCCAGCCAGCAACGCGACCTTCACCATTGTCTTGAATCGAGGCTACTTGGGAACCTAGATGTAGCTCGACATCATTCGATTGATGTAGGTCCAAGAAAAACGCTGCCAGTTCTTTGGTCGCAACTCGTTTCAGAAGCCGATCTTCAATTTCGGCGACGGCGACAGAATGACCTAGTTTGCGCAGCGAAGCGGCGACCTCTAAACCAATATAGCCACCACCTACTATGCCAATGGACGCATTCGGCGATAGATCAACCACAATCGCGTCGACGTCGTCAATGGTTCTTAATAAATGGACGCCTGCTAAATCGCCGCCAGGAATGTTTGGTCGAATGGGCGAAGAACCCGTCGCAAGCACCAACTTATCGTAGGCGATGGTCTGGTTGTTATCGAGTTCTACCATCTTGTGAACTCGATCAATCGCATTGACTCGTCGGCCCATGTGCAGATTGATTTCGTTCTTGACATAGAACGTCTCTGGTCGAAGAGTAACGCGATCTAACTCAACTTCTTGACTCAGATATTCCTTAGAAAGCGGCGGGCGTTGGTATGGGAGGTGTTGTTCTTCCGCGACTAACGTAATCGAGCTGTCAAATTTGAGCTGACGCAAACTCGCGGCTAACTGACCACCTGCGTGACCGCCGCCAACTACAACGACTGACATATGAATAAATCTAGATTAGCTAAATAGTGGCGTTAGTGCTTAGGGCGCACCGGAGTAGGGAATTGATGTATCTGCGTACCGTCGGCCTCCGTTATCTTCGCTTCGCCAATTTCCTTGACCTCGTCTATGCGCTCAACCGAGGCAATGGGAATGAATACGCGTTTCACTGAGTCGAATTCGTGACGCAGCTTATCTTCAGTTGGGTCGATCACCATCGAGGTAGGGTTTGAAAAGACGAAATCTTGCAGTTCAAGGAAGCCAAACAATTCGGCGCGTCCAACACTACGTACGAAAACGTCAAAAATCTTGCCTTGATTGTGGAATAAAACTCGATAGACTCGGTCCGACGATTCATCCATGAATGGCGTTCGATTGGATAAAGGATGAGTTTATTCTAGGTGGGGAACGACGAAAGCTCTTCTTGATGGTTACGAGCGTTAGTGGACAAATATGCTCGATCAGTCTTGCGAAACTTTGCAATGCCAGGTGCCTTCGTTTAATGATTCGCGAGATTGCGCGTTGCAAACATCAAGCCGATTAACAAGACCACCATCATCAAGCTGCCGATTAGTAGCGCGTAATCGGTCGAAGACAGGCATAGATATAGAGCCCCATAAATGGTGCCAAGCAAAACTGTCACCGTAATGGCAAATCTTGCGTTCCGAGTGCTAAACCATGAATAACCTGAAATTAACAAGGTAAGAGCACTGCTCGCGACCACATAGGCCGTGGGGAAGCCAATGTGTTCAGAAAACGATAAGAGCAGCAAGTAGAACAGCGCTAGCCCCGCGCCGACCACACCATATTGAATAGGGTGGATCTTTGCGTGGGACAACATTTCCAGACAAAAAACCGCTAGCAGCGTTAGGCCAACCACAAAAAAGCCGTACTTTACGGCACGCGTGACCATACGGTACACCGTAATTGGGTCGTGGTAGGTGAAGCCAACAGCGCTAGTGTCGGTGATGCCCTGCCATTCATCCAAATCAAGTTCGGATGCGAACCCCCTTGCTAACGCATTGGACGTCCAATGAGCGGAGAAGCCACCTTCCGAGATATCGTGGTCATCGGGTAGCTGCCGCCCTTTGAATTTAGGGTGCGGCCAAGTTGATTGCATCGTTACTTTGCTTGTATTACCAACAAGCGCAATGGCTTGCCGGTTTGAACCGCGCACGGCTAGCGCTAATTCGAATGAACCTCCGCTGCATTCAGTCGTTTCTAGCGCTGCCGCAATAGGTTCCGCTTGCCATTGCATTTGTAAATTAGCTGGCTCGAAATGTAGTGGTCTTACACCCATCTGGCCTTCAAGAGAGCGAATGGCCTGCGATGACGAGACTGCGAGCACGATGCCGCAGCTTTCGATCGTCGTTGGATCCAGCCGACGTTGGACCGTGAATTCGTCCAAATCGATAGCGAATTTGCCGCTTATTTTGATATTGCTGAGAAATACTGGTTTTTTAAATATGCCTTTTTCTCGTATTTCATGCTCTGAGGTAGATTGAACAGTGAATTCAGCAGGTGTGAAGAAATAATCCTGAACGTGGTCCTGGCTTGTTGAGCCGTCTTCATGTTCTGCGCCTGGTATGCGGGATTGCAGATGCAGAAATGGCCCAGACACGACCTGGTCACTGCCCCAACCCTGTGAAATCTCATTGGCAACTTCTAGCTCGTAATCCGATCGAAGTTCCACGACGATCCAAACCATAGCGATTGGAACGGCGAGCGCGACCGTCAATACGATGACTGCAAAGAGTCGGAACGTTATCGACTGTTGCAGCTCAGCAATGGCCATTAGCACTCGACCTTTTGTTGTGGCACTACAGCTAGTTCAACGAATGATGCGGTGATTTTGCGTAAGACACTGCGTGCGCACCAAAGTTCGAAGTGCGACAGTGAAGCAACTAATCCTGGCAAACGACTAGATGAAGCCCTACGGTGTGTCTTTGCTTTAATAAACTTCCGCCAAATTGCAATTCAACCCAGCTGTATGAACCTCTTCATCAAGACGCATGGCTGTCAGATGAACGAGTATGACTCGGATCGCATGGGAGATCTTTTGCGAGAATCTCATGATGCCAACATGGTCGAAGACCCTGCGCAAGCCGATGTTATTTTGCTGAACACGTGTTCAATTCGTGAAAAAGCGCAAGAGAAGGTTTTTCATGAACTTGGTCGTTGGCGACGGCTGAAAAAAGCCAATCCGGATCTTCTAATTGGAGTTGGCGGCTGTGTTGCAAGTCAGGAAGGTTCAGCGATCACCGCGCGAGCCCCGTATGTCGACATCGTATTCGGCCCGCAATCGTTGCACAAACTACCTGAAATGCTCGATACAGCTCGAGCAAAACGGCAACCTGTTGTCGACATTAGTTTTCCTGAAGTTGAAAAATTCGATTATTTGCCGCAGCCGCACGCGAGCGGCGTGTCGGCATATGTCACAGTCATGGAAGGTTGTAGCAAATACTGCTCATTTTGTGTCGTGCCTTACACACGCGGACCAGAAGTGAGTCGCGGCGTGAGCGATGTCATGCGCGAAATAGTCAGCCTTGCTAGTCAAGGCGTGCGTGAAATCAATCTACTCGGGCAGAACGTGAACGCATATCGCGGCAACTTAGATGGTGCCCAAGTAGATCTGGCCGAACTGATCCACTACGTGGGTGAAATTGATGGCATCGAGCGAATTCGCTACACGACATCGCATCCAATCGAGTTCTCGGACTTTCTAATTAATGCTTACGCAGAAGAGTCGAAATTGGTGAATCACCTGCACTTGCCAGTTCAGTCTGGGTCCGATCGCATACTAAGTGCGATGAAGCGAGGTCATACCGTGCTTGAATACAAGTCAAAGATTCGCAAACTGCGCAAGATTCGACCAGATATTGCGCTGTCGTCCGATTTCATTGTCGGTTTCCCAGGTGAAACGGAGCGGGATTTCGAGGACACCATGCAATTAGTAGAAGAACTAGATTTCGATACTTCTTTTAGCTTTATTTACAGCGCGAGACCGGGTACACCGGCTGCGGATTTGCATGACTTGACGCCGAACGACATAAAGCGAAAAAGGCTTCAACGCTTGCAAGACCAATTACGCATGCAAGCAGATCGCCATGCTGCACGACTGCGCGATACGGTGCAAACCGTGCTCGTCCACGGCCCGTCCAAACGCAATCCAGTGCAATGGCAAGGCCGTACCGAATGCAATCGCGTCGTAAATTTCGACGGTGCGCCTACTGACGATTTAGTAGCCGTTCGCATCGACGAAGTTTTGCCAAACTCGTTGCGCGGTGCCATCGCTTAGCACCAATCCGCAAGCAAATCCTCAATTCATATTTCAAGCTTGTGTACGCTGGCGTACGCAATCATTGTGACTATGCTTAACGAACACTCGCCATTCGAGCGTCCTTGATGAAAAAACTGGTGTTGTTATTCGGTGTTGCGCTTGGTGCAACGATTGTGCACGCACAAGAAGAATGCGAGCATTCAAAATGGGGTGCGGACGACCAAATCGGTAATTTGAATTTGATGAGTGCGGATACCGTGCTGGCCGCGGCAAGTCTGATCAAAGAGGGCAAGGTATATAGCCTTGGGATAGCGATCGATAGCACCACGCCAGCTTTTGCGCCAAGAGGTTTGAATCTCTATGTCGTCCAGCCAGGCCAACAGCACGAAGGACAACCTTATCCGAATATGACCTACAACGATGACATCATCTCTGGTTGGTTTGGGATTGGGTCGCAACTAGATGGTCTCGGTCACATCGGCGATCCGGACGGCATGTACTACAACTGCAACCATTCAGTTGACATTGCGACGGTCACTGGCTTGACCAAGCTCGGCATCGAAACGGTACCACCGATCGTGGCGCGAGGCATCATCCTTGATATGGCGGCACATTTCGGCGTTGAGTCGATGGAAGCTGGACAGTTTTTCACCGTCGAAGATGTACAAGCGGTAGAGGAGAAACAAGGCACGCCAATTCAAGAAGGCGATGTTGTGCTATTTCATACTGGCTGGACCGACGCCAAATTAGTATCGGAACCTGACGTGTGGGTCGCAGCTGAACCAGGCCAGAGTGAAGAAGTCGCGAGCTACCTCGTATCTAAGAATGTCGCCGCCGCTGGCGCGGATACTTGGGGTTTAGACGTCGTACCACCGCAACATGAAGGTCGGCCATTTCAAGGCCATGTCATCTTGTTGCAAGAGAATGGGATATTCATATTGGAAACGATGAATACCGGACCACTCGTGCGGGACGGTGCGCATGAATTCCTTTTTGTCCTTGGTCAAGCGAAGGTGCGTGGTGCGGTGCAGATGTACATCAATCCAGTGGCGATTCTTTGAACGTCTGCAAGGCTTGTGATGCTTGGTGAACGCATCGTTGATTCATGCTTATCAAGCAAAATCAATAACTGATAATTCCCGCTTCTTCAATACATAGGAGTTCTCAAGCTCTTTGAGCGACGATTCAGCTGAATCAAGGTCTACTAAAAGTCTTAATTTAAAGCCTAGCGATGCAGGACGGCTTGCAACCTTGTGCGGGCCGCTTGATCAAAACATCCGTCAATTAGAACAACGGCTCGGTATTCACATCAAGAATCGGGGTCACGACTTTCAACTTGAGGGTCCCCGTGACGGCGTGCGCAAAGGCGAAGCCCTCCTCACTCATTTGTACGCACAAATAGGTGGCGGCGCGACGCTTGATCCCAAAACGCTGCATCTGTATCTACAAGAGGCGGGCGTGAATGAATTGGTGGAAGCGCCTGCGGAAAATGGCAAGGATTCACCAAACGTTAATCAAGTTGCGCTGAAATTGTGGCAGAAGACCGTACGCCCGCGCGGGCCTCGACAAACCCAGTTTGTTCGCGATTTACTATCAGAAGATATCGACGTGAATTTCGCGATTGGACCTGCAGGTACTGGTAAGACTTATCTTGCCGTAGCGTGCGCCGTGAACGCGCTTGCGAACGATCAAGTCAATCGTATATTCCTTGTGCGGCCGGCGGTCGAAGTGGGTGAGAAGCTGGGATTTTTGCCTGGCGATTTGACCCAAAAGATCGACCCATACATACAACCACTCTATGATGCGTTGTTTGAGATGATCGGTAATGAACGCGTTGAGCGTTTGATTGACCGCAAGGTGATTGAAATCGCGCCACTTGCGTATATGCGAGGTCGAACTTTGAATGAAGCGTTCATCATTCTCGATGAAAGTCAAAACACCACGATTTCACAAATGAAGATGTTCTTGACACGCATCGGTTTTGGATCGAAGGTGGCGATTACAGGCGATCTCACCCAAATCGACTTGACCGGCAGGCAGCATGGTCAACGTTCCGGCTTGGCGCACGTTTTACCTTTGCTGAAGGACATCGCCGGCATTCATATCACCCGCTTTACGTCAAGAGACGTGGTTCGACATCCCATCGTACAGCGTATCGTTGATGCTTATGAACGCGACGAACAGCAGCAACAGCATCGAAATGATGGTCCTATCGAGCAATGACTGCATTGATCGAACGACAAACCATGCCTCGCGAAATTGTGATCGATCATGGCGGATTTACAAACCTGCCAGCATCAGAGACCATGCGTGGCTGGCTGGAGTTAGCTCTAGGCGATGCTATTGGTGATCTATACCTACGATTCGTCGATGAGCGTGAAAGTCGCCAATTGAACTCAAAATTCCGCGACATCGACGCGCCGACCAATGTGTTGTCGTTTCCAGCGTTGGGAGATGCAGTCCTAGGTGACATCGCGATCTGTGTCAAAGTCCTACAGGCCGAAGCCACAGCACAAAATAAGTCCTTCAATGCACATTTGGCACACTTGATCATTCATGGCGTCCTGCATCTGCGCGGTTACGATCACATCGAAGACACTGCTGCAAATGTGATGGAGATGCTAGAAATTAACTTACTACGCGAGCTTGGGGTCGCGAATCCTTATGAGTGACGCTGCAGAAAGACCACGCGGCGGTAAAGGGTGGCGCCATCTTGTTCGAGGCGCTGTCCGCAAAGGCGTGGACTTGTCCTTCGAAGAGAAATTCAAAATTCTCATGGATAGCGTTTTTACGTTTGATCAGGACTTCGATGAAGAAGCAGTACCGTTCATCACGACCTTGCTCGAATCTTCAACGAAGAATGCCCATGACATCATGGTGCCACGGTCTCGTGTCGTCACGGTGTCACGGGACATGAGCCTGGAAAAGGTGGTTGGGATCATCAAGGAAACCGGGCACTCGCGGTACCCAATTCAAGGTCACAATGTCGATTCCGTATTAGGGTTGTTGCATGCGAAAGATCTACTGGCTACGTTGATCAGCGGCGACAATGGGAGTTTCTTCGATGTCGCTGAGTTACGTCGCGATGCCAAAGTCGTGCCGCAGGATCAAAGCATCGTTTCGTTGCTGCGGGAATTTCAACGCGATCGTGTGCATCTAGCCGTCGTCGAGAATGAGTATTCGCAGATTGTCGGCTTGGTCACGATGGAAGATATCTTCGAACAGTTCTTTGGTGAAATTCATGACGAGCACGATATGGGTGAAGCCGTCGAGGATTTGATCCAAGAGGAAGACGGTGGTGCGAGTCCTCACGACAACGGTCATACGGATGTGAGTGCGGACCTTTCCATTGATGAATTCAACGAGCACTTTGATTCCTCTTTATCCAACGACCAAAACAATACCATCGGCGGTTACTTATCGACAAAACTGGGTCATGTGCCTGTGGTTGGCGAAAAAACCAAAGATGGCGATATTCGATTTGAAGTCCTAGAGGCGACGGAACGTCGCATTGTGAAGATTCGTGTGAAGAGGAACGGCCAATAGCGCGTTCCAAATTCGCGTTTCTTCTTCCCTTAGCTTGTGGCGCGATTTACCCGCTTGGGTTTGCGCCGTTTGACTTTTACCCAGCGACGTTTGTCGCGTTGGCTGGCCTCTACTACCTACTCAATCAAACCGATCGTCTAAGTAAAGGCTTTTGCTACGCCTGGTTGTTCGGGGTCGGCAAATTCGGCGTTGGCGTTTCGTGGGTGTATGTCGCGCTGCAGCAGTATGGCGATGTTGCACCACCGCTTGCGACATTCTTTGTGATGTTGTTTGTAGGTTTGTTGGCATTAATAACCGGCTTGGTCGGTTTGGCGATGCAATGGCCGAAAGATCGGCGCCTTGACAACTCAATGCATATCAGTCGTTTAGCTGGCTGTTTCTATTTCGCAGTTGTTTGGGTTCTTTATGAACTAATCAGAACCTGGTTGTTCACGGGCTTCCCGATTCTCGATGCGGGTTACGTGACAGTTGGTACTTGGTTGGACGGATTCGCACCAATCTTCGGGGTCAAGGGAGTGAGTTTCGTCGTGGCGTTTGTGGCAGCCGCACTGGTATCCGGCTGGCATTTACTAGCGTGTGCAGGTGGGGTTTTGGTACTCTGTAGCTTGGCTGGCTTGCTTAGCTTTACAGAGCGAGGTGAAGCACGTCAGATAGGGATCGCCCAGATAAACATTTCGCTAAACGAAAAGTGGTCGATGGCTACTTCTGGGGCAACTTTTCGAATCTATGAGCAACTGTCCCAACGCATGAAAGCGAAGGATCTTGTCCTTTGGAGCGAGGCGGCATTTGTGACCACGCGTCCCCATCTAGAGGAGGCGTTTGCGCTAGTTCGCGCGTCGACGGGGCATCGTTACATCGCGGGAGGTTATTTAGAAGCCGCTAATGAACAGCGTTACAACTCCCTCTTAGTCTATGGCGAAGACAGCGCTAATTACCGCAAGCTTCGGCTTGTGCCATTTGGCGAACGCGTGCCACTCGAAAGCTTTTTACGCCCACTCTTAAGCGGTTTCGTCGAGGTGCCTCATTCGAGCTTGGACGTGAGCGATTCAAACTCACGCTCGCTCAATGTCGCAGGTCTGAGACTAGCGGCTGCCATTTGCTATGAAGCTAGCTTCGAGTTTGACACACGTGATGCGGTTCGGCAAAGCGATGCAGATGCCATTGTGGTGGTGAGTGAAGATGCATGGTTCGGCGATTCATTAGCGCCGCACCAGAATTTTGAAATGGCACGCATGCGAGCACGCGAGCATGGTCGCTATGTCATTCGCGCAGCCAATAGCGGTATTTCCGGCATCGTTGGACCAGACGGACGCCTTGTTGCGAAAGCACCACAGTTCCAACGCACAACGCTTGAGGGGACTGTCCACACAATGCGTGGCGCAACCCCCTTCACGCGCTATGGTAGCTTGCTGCTAGCCATGTTGTTAGCAGCTGGATTCCTCACAGCAGTGGTTCTACGTGGGTTTGAAAAGCGTCAGGTGGCGAGGTAATCGCCATACTGCGAAAACCGGGTATCTTGCCGGGTGATGACTTCAATCACGGTTACGCGACCTTCAGCGTTTTCTCGGTGCGCAGTTTCTAACGCAGGCACGAGCTCGTTCGGATCTTCAACCTTTATGCCTGTAGCACCCATCGCCTTACCAAGATCTGCGTAATCGCCAGTTTGGTTACCAGCGCCGTACTTCGTCATCGCCACAGGCATTTTTGAATCGTAACCACCCATCGTACCGTTATTGATGACAACGGTTGTGATCGGCACTTCCGCCCGAACTGCGGTTTCGATTTCAGTACCAGTATGGCCAAATGCCAAATCACCCATGAAGTTCATGCAGAACTTATCAGGCGCTGCGAGTTTTGCGCCGATGGCGAGCGGTATACCATAGCCAAGATGGGTGGTTTTACCCCAACCGATGTAGCCGCGAGGCAGTGTCGCTTTGTAAAACGGCATGATTTGATCGCGCGGATTTCCAGCATCGTGGGTTACCACCGAGTTTTCGTGATCAATGACGTTATTGATTTCATTAATCACTCGATATGGGTTCACAGGAATCTCATCGGACGTAAGCAATGGGTCCCACTCCTTTAGCCAGTCGCCTTTGGTTGTGGCAATATCACTTTGCAACGTCGTGTTTGTTTCGCGGCCGTTGTCGCCAACTTGGGCTTTTACTTCCTCGACCATAGCTTGGAGCGTCAATTTCGCATCGCCCACCAAACCGAGGTCGACGTCATAGTCTTTATTAATGTCTTCTGCAGATACTGTGGCTTGGATTAGCATCTTGTTGTTTGGTATGTCCAAGCCAAATGAGGTGCGGGTGAGCCCGGACCCGATTGCGAAAAGTACGTCTGATTCGCCGAGCCACTTGTAGACGGCTTTCGGTGCGGTGCGATTGGCGGAACCAAGTGCGAGTGGATGATCATCTGGGAATGCACTTTTGCCTTCCATGGTTGTAATCACAGGAATTTGCGCTAACTCAGCAAGCGAGCGCAGTTCATTCGTTGCATCCGCATACAGGACACCTTGACCTGCCCATAGCACTGGATTCTTTGCCTTGAGTAGTGCAGCGACAGCGTCCTTGACGTCACCAGCGCTTGGTGCGGAACGCATCACTTTGGTCGGGCGATAGGTTTGAGAGCTTTCTGGCACATCTCTTCCTAGGACGTCGCCGTGCATTTCGACAACGACGGGACCTGGACGACCATGTTTGAGTGCATGGAAAGCGCGCCGCATTTCTCGCGACGTCTGACCAATCTGGTCTATTGAGATGGCGAGTTTTGATACGTGTTGGTAGTTTTTGACCGCAGAGAAGTTCGGTTTGATGTCATAGCTGCCGGTGCCAGCGCCGCCTGGCAGAAACAATACTGGCACAGCCTCGCCCCAAGCTTGCGCGATACCGCCGAAGGAGTTTTCAACCCCCGGTCCCGATTGCGAAGCGAATACGCCAACTTGCTTGCCTGCGAGAGTTCGTGCGTAGCCATCGGCAGCATTGATGCCGCCGCGTTCTTGGCGGAACACTATGGGTCGGATTCCTACCCGCGCGGCTGCTTCAATCAGCGCGTTCGCAGGAAAGCATGCCATCCACTCGACACCTTCGGCTTTTAAACATTGGGCAATAAGGTCGAATCCATTCATCTTTGTTACTCTTCAGCTTTGTCTATGGTCTGACCGCATTCAGCATCTTCTCTGCGTAGCGAATGGCATGGTTCAAAGACTCGATGCGAGCTTGGCCTTGCCATGCGATGTCGAATGCGGTGCCATGGTCGACAGAGGTTCGGATTATCGGCAAACCTAATGTCACATTCACTGCGCGATCGAATGCATATAGCTTCATCGGTGCGTGACCTTGATCGTGATACATGCAAATGAGCGCATCGAAGCGATCTAATTCGATGGCTTGTCGAAATACCGTGTCAGCGGGAAATGGGCCGCTAATCGCTAAGGAACGCTGTGCAAGGGTGCTGATTACTGGTTCTATGAGTTTGCTCTCTTCAGAGCCAAACAACCCACTTTCACCAGCGTGAGGATTCAGGCCACAAACACCAATACGCGGGTTACGCATAAAGCGATTGAGCGCCATGTGGGTCAGCTCGATGGTTCGTTCGAGGCGTTCAGGCGTTAGTTTCGTAATGGCTTGTTTAAGCGATACGTGAGTGCTGACGTGGCTTACAGCAACTTCATCGGTTGCTAACATCATGACCACATCATCCACGCCGCAAAGTTCCGCCAAGAGCTCCGTATGGCCAGTGAAATTCGGTACGGACCGCTGCGTCGCTTCTTTGTTCATTGGCAAGGTCACGACAGCCGCGACCCGATCATCAATAGCGGCCTGCGTAGCCTGTGTTACATACTCATACGCAGCACGACCAGCTTTGACGTTCAATTGACCAGGCGTGAAATCCGCTGCAGTTAGCGAATCGCAATCAATGACATTTAGTTGGCCAGGTTCGGCGTCTGTTATACGTTCAATGACGCGAGGCTCGATTTTTAATGCGAGTTTTTGTGCGCCAATGCGCAGGATACTTGGGTCGCCGTACACCACACATCGTTCAGGTAGCGTCTTAGCCGAAAAAGACCGCAACAGGATTTCAGGACCAACGCCTGACGCATCGCCCATCGTGATGGCGATTGGGATGGCTTTTTCAATCATTCGAAGAATATTCCATGTGAAAAATCGTGGGCAAACAACGACTCATATCACTTAACAGCGCATTCGAGGCATCGTTGCGCTCGTTCCCAAACAGATCTAAGTCCCTAGCTGTTTGATGTCCATCTCAAATCCGCAATGACCGCATCAATTTTGGCGTTTGGTCGTAGGTGGGTGCAAACGCTGACTCGAGGAATTTGGCAAGTTCTTTTCGACCGTTGCTGTAGGTCCATATTTCGGCATATCTCAGGTTAGTCCCCACTGTTATTGTGATTGGACTCAGGCTTGAAGTTCGCATCGTCGCTCTTAGAAACGTCAGTACTATGGTTAACGGATTCCAATAACCCGCTAAGACTCCGCCGCGCTCCGTAATCTGCGGCGTTTATGCTGGTCTTTTGATATTAGTTTGGCCCAGTGAGATTTTGCGCCCAAAATCAAACGATAGGTTTGGTTTTTCCTCGTAAATTCAAGATTAATAGTTTCGACTGCTCGTATTTTTGATTCGCTAAGCGTCTATTAGGGCTTACGGGCAATCAGTAGCGGCTTTCTAAAATTGCCGCGCCTCGCCCCTGTTCAGATTCCCAAGCTTTTCCATGAATTCCTATTCACCAACGGAGATTGAACATAAGTGGCAGCAGCGCTGGGAAGCGTCAGGCACGAACCTCTTTTCGCGCGAAGATTTAGCGCAAGCACGCAACCCTTACTACAACCTCATGATGTTTCCCTATCCGTCCGCGGAAGGGTTGCACGTGGGCAATATCTACGCCTATACCGGCGCCGATGTTTGGGGTCGCTATCAGCGATTGCGCGGCTTCGACGTGTTTCAACCGATAGGTTTTGATGCCTTTGGCATTCACTCAGAAAACCACGCGCTCAAAGTCGGCGCAAATCCCAATGACCTGATTCCATCCAATATCCGCAATTTCACGCGTCAATTACGTCGCATCGGGGCGATGTTCGATTGGAACCACACGGTCGATACCACCGACCCCGACTACTACCGCTGGACACAATGGGTGTTCTTAAAGCTGTTCGATGCTGGTCTAGTTGAAAAGCGAAAAGCGCCGGTTAATTGGTGTCCATCTTGCAAAACTGTGGTCGCAAATGAGCAAGTCATTCAGGGGTTGTGCGAACGTTGCGACTCCGCAGTAGAACAACGTCAAATCGCGCAGTGGTTTCTCAAGATCACGGCATACGCGCAACGCTTGTTGGACGGTATCGAACAGATAGATTGGTCATCTCGCACCCTCACGGCGCAACACAATTGGATTGGTCGGAGCGAAGGTGCCGAGATTGACTTTTCGATCGAAGGTCGTGACGAATCCATTCGTGTATTCACCACTCGACCTGACACCATCTGTGGTGCAACGTATATGGTGCTTGCACCAGAACACGACCTCGTTGGCAGTCTGACAACTGCAGAACAGCAGACTGTAGTCGAAGACTACGTCGCCGAGACAAAACGTCTCGACTTGAAGGCTCGACAGTACGTCGATCGACCGAAGACCGGCGTTTGGACTGGCGCGTATTGCACTAATCCGATCACAGGCAATGCTATGCCAATATGGGTATCAGATTACGTGCTCATCGAATACGGCACCGGCGCGATCATGGCGGTGCCGGCCCATGACGAACGTGATTTTGAGTTCGCCACGACGTTCGAGTTGCCTATTCATCGCGTGATTGCGCAAGACATTTCAAGCAAAGATCAATCCGTCGATGCTGCCTATATAGGTGACGGCATTTTGGTGAACTCGCATCAATTCGATGGTTTGACGGTAGCCGAAGCAAAACGGCAGATTGTGGCTGCATTAGAAAGCGAAGGAAACGCAACCACGCAGGTGCGCTACCGCTTGCACGATTGGTGTATTTCTCGACAACGTTACTGGGGACCACCCATCCCAATTGTCTATTGCGACGCTTGCGGCGCGGTACCTGTACCAGAATCCGATCTACCGGTGGTGCTCCCGCGTCTTGAGCAATTCAAGCCAGATGACTCGGGTGAGAGTCCGCTAGCCCGAGTTAAGTCGTGGTGTGCCACGACCTGTCCTGAATGCAGCCAACCAGCAACGCGCGAAACCGATGTTTCGGATACGTTCCTCGATAGTGCGTGGTATTTCATGCGTTATCCATGTACTGACCTTCACTCTGCAGCTCTTGACGATGGCATGGTCAAGAAGTGGCTGCCTGTAGATTCGTACATCGGCGGTCATGAACATGCCGTCCTTCATCTCTTGTATGCACGTTTTATCACGATGGCGCTTAGTGATATTGGTGCGCTGGAATTTGAAGAACCGTTCGGCAAGTTCCGGGCTCACGGAATTCTTACTAAGGAAGGTCGCAAGATCTCGAAAAGTCGCGGCAACATCATCGTTCCGGACGACTTGATTGCAGAATGGGGTGCGGATACGGTAAGGCTCTACCTGATGTTTCTAGGTCCATTCGAGCAGGGTGGCGATTACCAAGAAACCGGCATTCGAGGACCGGCGAGTTTTCTTGAGCGATTGGTATTGAGCGTGGCTGAAGCGGATTCTTCAGAAGCGGATTCGGCAGTGGTTCGCGCGATGCATCAAACCATCGCAAAAGTCACCAACGACATTGAGCAACTTAAGTTCAATACCGTCATTTCGGCACTCATGGAATACCTGAATCGAGTGCGCGAAGGCGGACGGGCATGCAACCGTGCCGAGGTCGAACCGATCGTCATCATGTTAGCGCCGTTTGCGCCTCACCTTGCTGAAGAGTTGTGGGAGCGGTTGGGTCATGCGAATTCGATTTTTGATACAGCTGCATGGCCTGAAGCGGATGAGGATTTAGCCAAGGTTGAGACCATCGATATAGGCGTGCAGATTAACGGTAAACTGCGTGGGACCATCGCTGTCTCGCAAGCTACAACCGAAGATGAGGCGATGGTATCTGCCCGTGCAAATGAACGTATTGCTGCGCACTTGGCTACCGGGAGCATTCGTAAAGTCATTTATGTGCCTGGCCGGATTTTGAACATCATTGTCGGGTGAAGTGCCTATGTGTTTTATGAAGATTGGCAGGCGATGTATGGCTAAAACGTTGAGCTGCTGCAGATTAGTCGTGATTTTCATAGTGGCATTCGTTAGTACAGCTGCGACTTGTCAAATACCAGACTATCTCAACGAGTTTGTTGAAGTTACCACACGCACACACGTGGACGAAGAACTCGGTTTTCGAGTTGACTATCCGTACGAGTGGCATCCTTCTAGCGATCCTGTTGGTGACGCGGATTTCTACGTAGGTGCGCCGTTCGCCATGCCATCTTTCTCGGTAACAGTTCTTGAGAAACCAGACGCGGCATTGGCAGACTCGATTGACTTGCTGGATCTGTCGACATACACGAATCAGGATCCGCTGGGCGTGAAGCAAATTCGTTTCGCTGGTTTCGACGCCTTGTCGGTCACAGTCAATTGGACCACGGATGATGCTGGTAGACACTTCATCGAAACGAAGCTCATTTCGTTTTATGCAGATGGTTGGTGGTACGTGTTACGCGTAAATCAGACCTATCGAGATAACCCTTGGCGAACAAGATTGAATGCAGTTCTTGGCTCTTTCGAATTGCTTGAAGCTGCGCCTTCATGAAACGTTGGCTAATTTCGATTTATGCGGCTACCGTCGCAACCACACTCGCAGCTGCACCATTTGAATTTATTGCGGTCGGTGACACGGCCTATCAAGGTGAACCGAGCATTGCCGCATATGAGCGACTCATAGCGCAAATTAACGCGCAGGATATCGCATTCACCATTCACGTAGGTGATATTTGGGGTGCGTCTATGTGCATCGAAGAGCGCTACGAAGAAATACTCG
>VXLJ01000001.1:80400-89299 GCA_009841635.1 Gammaproteobacteria bacterium | reverse complement strand
GGTGATATTTGGGGTGCGTCTATGTGCATCGAAGAGCGCTACGAAGAAATACTCGAGACATTCGACTCATATGCAAAACCTCTCGTATTTACGCCTGGTGACAACGAGTGGACCGACTGCACTCGACACGCTTATGGTGACTGGGACAGCGCGTCACGCTTAGATGTCTTGCGCAAGGTCTACTACAAGGAGGCGAAAAGCCTTGGTGTAGAAACAATGCCGCTGGTACGCCAAGCGGATATATCTCCCTATGCGAAATTTGTAGAAAACTCCCGCTGGGTCCATCAGAACGTGCTTTTTTTCACGCTCAACATCACTGGTTCAAACAACAATCTTCAAATCGATCGCGAGGAAAATCTCACCGAAGCATTCGAACGCAATCGTGCGAATAAAGCTTGGTTGCGGGATTCTTTTCGTATTGCTATGGAGCATGACATAGCCGCGGTAGTCATTGCCACCCATGCGGAGATGTTTGCCAATTCCGATGGCTCTAGAGTGCCGCCCGCTTTCGCCGACATTGTCAATGAAATGCGTGTGGCGACTACACGGTTTGGCAAACCGATTTTGTTAGTACATGGTGACGCCCATCGCTTCGTCATCGATCGACCGTTGTCTCAATTTGGCGCTGGGCGATTGCTTAACGGCAACTTTGTGCGCTTGCAGGTTTACGGCGATCCTGAAGTTCGCGCCGTGCGTGTTACGGTCGACACGGATACACCTTGGGTGTTCGGTTTCGAACCACTCTACTTGGAATAACTCATTGCGCCAATTGCTGCTAGTTGCAACGATAGCTTTTTTTGTTGCGGCCTGCGGATTCGCACCTCGTTCGTTTTCGATCGGTGATGGGATCACGGCTATTGGGATTCCGGCGAATTTACCCCGAGATACAAAGGTTGCCATTGAGCGGGAAACGCATCGCTTAGGTATCGAAATTTCCCATGCTTCGAATTCTCTCGTTGCCATTGACCAACTAATAGAGACGGTTGGTGAACGAGCCATTGGGTTTGATGAAGCTGGGCATGTTCGTGAATATCGTCTGAACGTTCATTGGGAAATTACGGCCAGGTCAGTTGTCGATGCGCCAATCGTCATCAACTCAACAGAAATCGTTGCATTTGGTGAAAGCTCATTGATAGGCTTTGATAAAGAACGAAAACGAACGTTGGCACTGCTTCGCGAACAGAACGCTCGCAGCTTGTTCGAGGAGTTGTTGTTATGGCTGCCAAAACCATCAAGTGCTACCGGCAAATGAACATTAATTCGCACGTCGATCATGCAGATATATCCGAATCAACTTAAAGATTCGTTAAAGAAAGGGCTTTTACCAGTCTACGTCACTGGCGGTCCTGAAATCGTGCTGCTCGACGAAGTTCGCGACGCCATCATTGCAGCAGCGCAAGCGGATGGGGTTGAAGACATCGAAGTGCTTCGGTTCGACACGCGCCGAAATGTTCCTTGGCCTGAAGTTTTTGACGAGCTTAGTGAAGGTTCATTGTTCGGCACGCGCAAGATTCTAGAGGTGCGCGTTCCTGTTTCTGTGATGGACGAGCGAGTCGTAGCGTCCTGTACGGAGTTGGCGCAAACACAACAATCGAACGTGCTCTTGGTTCGGCTCAGTAAGTCAGATTACCGCGATAAGCGCAAGAAGTGGTACAACGCATTACGTAGTGCGCGCGATGTGGCGTTCGTCGTGGCAGACGAACTCAAACCGAGCGAAGCTATTGACTGGGTGATTCGCAAGGCGACCGAGCTAGATTTGAGGCTCCCGCGACCTGCCGCGGAAAAACTCGCAGACTATTGCGAAAACAATCTCATCTCAGCACGTCAAGAGTTGGATAAATTCAAGCTCCTGCTGGATCCAGGCGGGACAATTGATGAGGCTGAGATAGAGCTCGCCGATGTGCGAAATGCGGATTTGTTCCAACTGCTCGACGCCTTATTTAGTGGCGATATAGCGACTGTCGCGAAGCGTTTAGATGCACTTGAAGATCAGCGAGGCAACTCGAGTGGTTATGAACGGCGACTAATGACCTTATTGACGCAATCGCTCAAGCTCGCCTATGCAAAGCTCTCAGTTCCTTCGACATCGGTCCCGGGTTATCAACGGTCGCGTGTAGACATGCTCATACAACGTCATGGTGCCGCAGGTATTGAGAAACTCTTAGTGGAATGCGCGCAATTCGATAGCATGAATGTTGGGATGGCTCGTGGCGATAGGGAGAACCTGTTTCGCAACCTTTTATTCGCAGTCGCAGGACTTCGTGCCCCTGTGCTAGACCACGAGTATTACTGGCGCGCGATAGACCGCACGATCAATTGACGTGGGTTTGTGCTTGCTCACCAAGGCTAAGCACTTTAAGGCTTGTGCCATCGCTCTCGAAGCGCGTAATGGATGCATTGGCAGGTCGAAAAGAGACCATAGCAGCTTCGTTGGTTGCCTCGCCGACGAGTAAATTGATTGCAACAAAATGGGAGAACATGACGCAGTCTTGTTCAGCGTTAACCACGCACTCAATCAGAGCTGTCCGCCACGTTTTAAGGTTAGGCGGTAACTCGCGCCACCTGCCAGCCATCACGCTGGCTAGCCAGCTTGACCGGTCCGTTAGATCGTCGATAGGCGACGGAATCTCTGCGATACGATCTTCGATCGTGATGGGTGCATCCCACTTGGTGGCGAGTGCTTTGGCGGTTTGTTGTGCACGTTGGAGCGGACTGCTGAAAATGGGCATTGGGTCCAGTGTGGCAAGATGCGTAGCGGTCGCGTCGGCTTGTGTTTGTCCAAGCGCCGATAGGCCAGGGTCGCGATGTGCGCCGAAACCTGCGGCGGCTTCGCCGTGTCTCACGAAATAAATCGTTTTCATCGGTTCTCCAAAATCTTTAGCATGATTAAATATGCCACTCAATTTTTCCTGTCGACGCGCAGCGTCTCCGAGCAGGCGTACTAGCGCGCGAATTAATGATTTCACACGACTCTTCGTTAACGGCCGAGATGCTGCCGACCGCGACGGTTAATGCACGTGAAGCATTCCATATCGACCACGATTTCGAAGTTCCCGCGTTCGAGGAACGAACGGCACATGTGCCCGATATAGACGAAGACTATCGGTTTGATCCTTTGACCACACTGGCAATTCTTGCTGGTTTCGCGCATAACCGACGCGTGATGATTCAAGGTTATCACGGCACTGGTAAGTCCACCCATATTGAGCAAGTAGCTGCACGCCTGAATTGGCCTTGCATCCGTGTTAATTTAGATAGTCACATTAGTCGAATCGATTTGGTCGGCAAAGACGCCATCGTTCTAGAGGATGGTCAGCAAGTGACGCAATTCCGCGAAGGCATCTTGCCTTGGGCTTTGCAGCATCCGACCGTTATCGTATTCGATGAGTATGACGCGGGTCGACCGGATGTGATGTTCGTTATTCAACGCGTGTTAGAAGTCGAAGGTAAATTGACTTTGCTCGACCAGAATCGGGTGATTACGCCGCACCCTTACTTTCGTTTGTTCTCAACGACAAACACTGTCGGTTTAGGTGATACGACAGGTCTATATCACGGGACACAGCAAATCAACCAAGGGCAAATGGATCGTTGGAACATCGTTGCGACGCTCAACTATCTACCGCACGAAATTGAAACAGACATCGTGTTTGGGAAAGCCAGCGATTGGCAGAACAAGGAAGGCGGCAAGCGCATCATTGGCAACATGGTTAGCGTAGCGGATCTAACGCGCAAAGGCTTCGTCAATGGGGATATTTCAGTTGTCATGTCACCTCGGACGGTACTTACTTGGGCCGAGAATGCATCGATTTTTAATGATCTAGGATTTGGTTTTCGCGTCACATTTTTAAATAAGTGCGACGAACTAGAACGGCCAATCATTGCCGAGTACTACCAACGTTGCATGGGTGATGACCTCGGCGACGCAAGTGCTGGCGTTACGCTAAATACCTAACCGCTCGATGCAGCCTGATGTCGATCCGTTAGACATATTCCAACGGGCGATGACCGCCACCATGCGGGCCATCGCAAATAACGATGAGATGGAAGTTACCTTCGGGAAGGGTAGCGCAAGCGTTCAAGGCAACGTCATTCGGGTGCCGCAACCAAAATTCGGCTGTAGTGAAGACGAACTCAATGCTGTCCGTGGCATGGGTGATGAGATTGCACTCAAAATGCGTTATCACGACGCCAGCGTGCATCGGAATTTCACGCCCGTGGCAGGTCCGGCGCAGGAACTCTTCGAATGGGTTGAGGACGCTCGAGTAGCCTCAATTGGCACATTGCGGATGGAAGGCGTCGCGCAGAACCTGGACGCGAATCTTGAAGCAATCTGTCGGCAAGCCGAATTTGATCAGATCACCGCGGAAACCGAAGCACCGCTTGGCGTTGCCGTTGGCTTGATTGTTCGACAACGCTTGACTGGGCGCAAGTTGCCGCCTGCGGCTGAAAACGTCGCGCAGTTTTGGCGCGAATATGTCGAAGCGAATGCCGGCAAAGATATCGATGCATTGAAGAATTCAATGCATGATCAACAAGACTTTGCTGAGCGTTGCCGAACCATTCTGCGCGATCTAGGTCTTTCAACTGAGCTTGAAGACCCGCCGGAGCTACAACAAAACGATTCAGATGTTGATTCGGTTGATGACAACGATGAGTCAGAAACTGAGTATGCGCCTGAAGATGTGGTCCTCGACGAGGACTCGTATGGTGACGAAGAATCAGAAGGCGAAACGTCGACCGTCGAAATGGATGCCGACATGGACATGTCGGAATTAGGCGCGGAATCCGAGCCAGAAGAAGCGCCACAAGCGGCGATAGATGATTTAGGTCGAATCCGTACGACCATCGATTACCACAGCTTTACTACAGAATTCGACGAGGTGGTGAAAGCGGAAGAGCTTTGCGACCCAGACGAGCTCATGCAGTTGCGCAGCATGCTTGATCAGCAGTTGATTCCGCTTAAGCACACGACAGCCAAACTTGCGAATCGTTTGCAACGCAAATTGCTAGCGAAACAAAATCGAACGTGGGAGTTCGATCTTGATGAAGGATTGCTAGATACCTCCAGATTAAGTCAAGTTATAGTGGACCCCGTTAACCCGCTTGCGTACAAGCAAGAAAAGGAAATGCAGTTTCGCGACACGGTCGTGTCGATTCTGATCGATAGCTCCGGGTCGATGCGAGGTCGATGCATCACGATTGCGGCTATGTGTGGCGACATTCTTGGGCAAACGCTAGAACGATGTTCGGTTCGTGTTGAGATTTTGGGATTCACAACGTGTGCGTGGCGGGGAGGCCAGTCGCGGGAAGAGTGGATTAATCAAGGTAAACCGAGCAATCCTGGGCGTTTGAACGACCTGCGCCACATTGTGTACAAAGCGGCTGACGACACGTGGCGACGTTCGCGCCGCAATCTAGGTTTGATGCTGCGCGAAGAGATGCTGAAAGAGAATATTGACGGCGAAGCTCTGATATGGGCGCACAATCGAATCGTTAGCCGACCTGAGCAACGCAAGATATTGATGGTCATTTCTGACGGATTGCCAGTTGACAACTCGACGCTCTTACAAAATCCGAGCGAATATCTGACCGAACATTTGAAATTTGCGATTGAAACGATTGAGCAGCAATCGCAGGTACAGCTCGTTGCGATTGGTATCGGGCATAACGTTGAGGAGCACTATTCGCGTGCGGTGACGATCAATGACGCAGAGCAACTTGGTGGTGCTATGGCCGATCAGCTCGCCGATCTATTTGATGAGGACGGTTGAGCTCAGCTCCGCAACCTTGTACATCTCACTGCACCTATTGAAAGCACCGTAGGTAACGCAGTAAATCTTGTTATGGGAAAGTTCTAAGAACGGCATCCCAAACCACTGACGCTGCTTCTAGTTCATGCCGCAGAGCGTGCGACTAAGGCTCTATCTGCTGGTTCAGAAATGAATAAGTGTGAATCTTGCGTTAGCCTACGACTTCGTAGCGGGTTAGCGTCGGGGGACCAGCCATCATGCCTGCCGCGAACTTTGCACCGGCTTCCCGAAAGTGGTCACTTTGGCCGTGCGCAGCCAATGCGGCTTCATCGTCGTACAGTTCAAGTACAGCATAGCCGTCATCGTTTTTTACCAGTGTATATAGGTGGTTACCAGCTTCATTTGCTCGTACTTGTTCGGCGAGTCCGAGCATCACTTCTTCGAATTCCGCCTCTTTGCCAGGCGCAACATTTAGTTTTGCGACGAGTGCGATCATGCGATTGATTCCTTAGTAGATGAGCGAGCGCCACATGATAGCGATTTGATCGTAAGGCAACCAGTTTCGCCAACGGTCAGGTTCCGTTCATAGAGGTTTGCACACAGATGCTCGCTTTGTAATGCCACTTTAGCGCGCTAAGCTTCTTTGAGCAGCCGCAAATGTGCGCGAGCATTCTTCTGACACCCCTGCCAAAAGAATGCTCTTCTTGCTATGGCCTCATCATTTGCGCCAACTTATGTGTTATGCAATCAACCTAGAGCGGTAAGGCCAGGCGAAGTGCCATGCCTGGTGCGGCGTTTTGAAGCTGTCCCAGCGGACGAATCAAGTCAACGCTCAACGACGAAGAACCTTGAATCGTCGGTCGTGCTCGCCAGACCGCACCAACGTGGAATTCTCTGTTACCTTGTGCGGCGTCAATCCATTTGATGCGTGGCTCGAACAGCGCGGTTTCGCGGTTAGTCCAAAAACCGTAGCCAAGCTTTGTTTCGAGCGAATGGCCGACCGAACTACTGAATGGTGATAAAAGAGTCTGTTCGCGTAGGTGTCTGGCGCTGTAGTTCGGTTCGAACCAATGGTCTTGCCATCGATTACTAATCGAAGCAGTCAAACCAGAACCGTTGACTCGCGCTTGATAGCGGAGGCGTGCACTTGCCGAGTTCCGAATCCTCTCCATATCAGAACTTCCGGCGACGCGTCGCGCGTCTAACATGAAGTCCATATGCTCGCCGATGAAATTGAGATTCACACCCATTTCTAAACCGGACGATGATTCGTCACCACCTTCATTGACACCGCGTAAATCTGCGGCTAAGGCCATTTGCCCGGTGTCCATGGTTTGATTGAAAGCGAAACTCGCACCGAAGCTGAATCGCGAACTCTCACCTTCACGGTCATTGAGGATACCAGAGTCCGCACTGGAGGAAAGCGAAGCGGTTCCCGCGTCGCCGACGAGAGAGATGTCCAATGCTGACCTTCGCCATAGCACAACGTCCAGGCCAGCACCGAACACGCTGAGCTCACCATCCGCACTTTGGTCAGTGCCGTGTGCATGCGAGCGGTCGAGATCGATGTCGCCAGACGCCTTGCCACCAACGATGTAGAGCGAGTAACGATTGCCGTCACCGTGCTGCAAATAGGGATAGAACCCTGTGAGGTTGGTATCTAACGAACCTTCACCATTGGCATCTACACTAGTGAACTGATAAGTGCTTGAGCCGGCATGGCGCGCTAATGCAAGACCTGCAAATGTATTTGCACCAAGCGTATAGTCCGCGCCTAAGAAAAGCGAATTCATTGAACCATCGATTTCATCGTCATGGCTGGATAAACTCTGTAGATCCATTGCACCCCATATGCTCCAACTTGTCGCTGTATGCGAGAAGTTCAGTGGAATGCTAGAGACATTGGGTTGGCCTGCTATCGACCTAGACTGGTCAAATCGCGTGATACTGTATTGGTCCAATTCGATGGTCGAATTTGGTCGTTGGTGCCAAGTAGAAAGTTCCCAATCTTGGACGGAATCCAAGCTAAGCGACGTTGAACTTCCGTGTGGTTCGGTTGCGCGAGTTCGTGATCGTTTCTTGAATACGTTCATCACAGAGCCTAGCGCAGCAGACGCGTTGAGGCTTAAGGTCGAATCAATATGCGAGAGCTCCGCACCAGCCGTATCGACGCTAACCATGAATGAGGTGGCTGCAGAACCTGTCACGTTAGCAACCGCGATTGAAACCGTAGTTTGACCCTCGAATCGAGGCGTTAGCGTGAGTACGCCTGGCGCATCAATGGCTAACGACGCAACATTTGAATCGGCGATCTCGATCGACCATGTGTCAATCCTGCCTCTGAATACGGTATTCGCGTCAATAGTTTGGGTTGAGCCACCAACGAATAAACGCGCATTGGCTAACGACCCAGTAGTCTCAGGACTTGCGGGTTGAACCAGTATGTCAAACATCAGTGAGGTGCTATCGCCATCGATGTCGGTCACAGTCCACGTAAATGATTGATTCGGCGCTTCATCAAGCGGTGTACCAGCTATCGTGGCAGTCGACGCGTCAAAGCTCAGACCGTTTCCAGGTGAGGGCGTGAGGGTATAGCTAAGTTCGCCGTTACCGCTCGTTGCATTAGGCAATTGAATCGGCCTGATGGGAGTCTCAGCGATGAATAGTCGATCTGCAACTTGTGCCGTAAATAGTGGCTGTTCGTCTTGATCGACGGTTAGATAGAAGTGCAACGCCACTGAATCCCCGTCTGCGTCAGTGACCGACCAATCAAAGCGAGACATCGCTAAAGGTTCGAGAGGTGTGCCAGCTATCTCAAACGTCCTTGTGTCAATACTTATACCGTTAGGTAAATTCGGACTCAAGTCATACGTAAGTGCACCGTTGCCTCCCATCGCGGTCGGGAGGGTAAACGGTTCTATGGTAGAGTCAGTGATGTACGATGCCGATTCAATCGTCGCGCCGGCGGCGAATGACGGTTGCAAGTCCTCGCTAATAGTCAGATGGAATGTGAACGCTATCGAGTCGCCATCAATGTCACGCACAGTCCATGTATGCTCAGTGCGGTTCCGCCATTCGGTCGGTGTGCCAGTGATTGTGCGCTCGTTTATGGCTAGCGTCAGTCCTTCTACTAACGGCGGAGTCAG
>VXLJ01000001.1:0-80300 GCA_009841635.1 Gammaproteobacteria bacterium | reverse complement strand
TGATTGTGCGCTCGTTTATGGCTAGCGTCAGTCCTTCTACTAACGGCGGAGTCAGTGCAAAAGTTAGTTCGCCGTTGCCGCCAGTCGCCCCTGGCAGTGAAAGCGTCTCAATTTCACTATATTGTGTAAAGGTCTTCTCAAAACTGACAGCGGAAGCATCAAACTGCGGCTGCAAATCAGCGTCCACGGACAACATGAACTGAACCGTGTCCATGTCACCATCGATATCAGTCACCTGCCACGTGAACTCTGTCCTGTCGAAAGCAGCCGTAGGCGTGCCTCTGATCGTAAACGCGTCGGTGTCTAAGCTCAATCCTGGCGGCAGCTCTGGTTGAAGTGAATGTTGTAGTTCGCCGTTACCGCCCATTGCTCGAGGCAATGAAAACGTCATGATGCCAGAATCCTCGATAAACGACATGGCTGGAACGATTGCGTTCTCGCCAAAGCTTGGAAATTCGTCCATGACGATCGTGATGGTGAATTCAAATGCAACCGTATCGCCGAAGAAATCAGTTGCTTGCCATGTGTACGTTGTGGCGCTCATTGGTTGAGTTGGCGTGCCAGAGATTTTGTGCGCGGCGTCCAATGTCAAGCCATCGGGCAAGGCCGGCAGGAGGCTATACGCATACTCGCCGTAGCCACCCTGAGCCATCGACAATTGAATTGGGTTGATTGCCGAACTTTGAATGTATTCGAAATTCGAGTTTTCCAGCTGGATTTTGAACATTAGTTCATCAACTTCGACCACTTCAATAGAAAACTCGATGGATGCCGTATCTCGATCTTGATCCACCACGGACCAGACGTACTTGGTTCCCATTTGGGCTGACGTAGGCGAACCAGATATGACGAGCTGAGCCTCGTCAAGGTATAGACCTTCCGGCAAATCCGGACTCAGTTCGTAATGTAAATAACCGTTGCCGCCAGACGCGCGCGGTAACGAAATCGGCTCAATCATCGCATCTTGTTTGAAGATTCGATCATCGACTATGGCGTCGGCCGCAAACATGGGCTGTTGGTCCAATAGCACCGTTAGCGCGAAGGTAATGGCACGATCGCCATCAAATTCATCGACGACGCGCCAGGTGTATTCAGTGCGAGCAAGTTCGACGGTTGGCGTGCCGGTTATTTGGCCAGCCCCAATATCTACGCTTAAGCCGGCCGGTAGTGCAGGGGTCAACGCATACGTCAATTCACCAACACCACCAGAAGCGCTTGGCAACGCAATAGGCTCGATAACATCGTTCTGAATAAAGACGCGATCATCGATGTCTGCGATGCCATCAAATACCAGAGGGCGTTTTTCAAGGATGGTCATCCTGAACATCAAACGAGCGGAGTCGCCGTCCGCATCGGTTGCCGTCCAAGTGAACGTTGTTGCATCCATGAAGACGGTGGACGTACCTGTGATGTGATTCTTGGTCGTATCGAGATCCAAACCTTCCGGTAAAGCCGGGGAGATTTCATAGGTCAATGAAAAATCGCCACCTGTGGCACTCGGCAGAACGATGGGATCGATAGGTACACCCATGTAGAAGCTGCGGTCCTCAATCGTTTCAGATTCAAAACTCGGCACGGCGTTTGCTCGACCGGTCGTGACGATCGCACTGGTGGCGCTTAGTGATCCTTGTTCGCCTGGTTCAGGTAGCTTGAGATTCGCGGCAGCAGAGTTCTCACCAATGATTGATCCGCCTGCCAGCGCTAATGAATCTGTCCCTATGTATGCGAGGTCTTCGGTTGAATCACCTGCAGCGACCATGTATCCGAAAACCAGTATCGTGGGCGCCATATGCCGTTCGTATGCGGCGAGTTGCGAACCTTCAGCAAACTTGAGTTCTAGGGTTGGACTGCCCGTGACAGAAACTGGCATGTCGAACTGCACAGCGACCTCGATACGGTCGCCAAGATGGTAAATGCCATTGGGAGATAGAGCATTGACTCTTACGATGCCTGCGGCCGAAGGTTCAGGATTCTGTGGTGAAGGTGGATCTGGTTCTGGGTCAGGTTCATCTGGATCAGATTCATCTGGGTCGTCAGGTTCGGGCTCGGGGTCCTGCGGATCGTCAGTTTCTGGGTCAGGATCAACTGGCGTGTCTCCCGGTCGAAAGTCGATTGTGGTTTGGTAACCCGCAGAAGCATTCCCCGCGAAGTCCAAGCCGGCTCCTGCTCGAACCGAAATTGGTATCGACGAAGCGGTATCTGAGTTGCGTGGCGTTACAACTACGCTATAGGTCAATCCACTACCTCGTGGTGTCGAGATGCTTGCAGCGGTGGACGATACATCGCCTGATCCTGACAAGGCACCAGCCTGCAATGACTCGTTGAAGCTAATCGACAATGTGAATGGTGATGAGGTTGCTTGTCGGGGTGTCACCGAAATTACTCGTGGCCCTCGATTGTCGATGCTGTAACTTTGATTTGTAGTTGGCAATGTCGTAGAAAGTTTGGTGCCACTGCTGTTTTCGATGTTTTGGCCAGACGACAAACCCAAAGAGATCGAAGCGTTCAAACTTGCGAGATTGCCACCTGACACCGTTGCGGTGTAGCTGCTGCCACTGCCAGAGATGGATGTGACTGAAGCCGTTGTGCCGAATACCGTGAAATCATCGGCCGATACGTTCCTGACACTTTCACTGAAGGAAACGATCCAGCTAACGGAATTGGCGTTCGTGACGCTTGCGGCACCAGATGGCCTTTCAATCGCTGTAATGGTCGGTGGATCCGCTACCGGTGGTGGCAGCGTTGGTGGCAGCGTTGGCGTCGTGTCACAGTCATTGCACGTAAAAGTTATCCGCGCCATCCGCACATTCGAGAAGGGAGTTCGACCCCGAATGCTGTGAATAACACCGCGCGGTGTTGTGTCCGTATTGTTCAGGCTAAATGTATTGCCATTTTCAGTTCCGGCATCGTATGGGTACAGATTGATGGAGACCGACTCTCGCCAGTTTTGGTCATTACCAAGTAGTGACGTGCCACTGAGTCCTACGAACCAGTCAGGGCTCGGTCCGATCATGGAAGCTAAGGTGATGAGGGGATGAGTTTTAGAAACCCGTACCGTAAAACTGGCGGTTCCTGTGCCACCGCCACTAACGCTGGCGGAAATGGTTTCAAGATATTGATTGCTGGCCCGAATCTCGCTAAGGAAGCCACTCGTGCTACCTAATTCAGCGAGACTTTCTAAGCCAGACGTAGCGCTGCTACCTGCTCGCCAGTAGGAAGCCGACGATGTATGGCTTGCACCCGCTATGGTGGTGAAATGTGCGCTACCGACAACACCGCCAGGCGTGCTCGCTGTCGTCCAATTGCCGGAAAACGACACACTGTATGTGACTGTCTGTTGAGCGAGTAGGTTTTGGTTCGCGCTGACTAAGGCTAGTAACCAGACGAATAACGTAGCAAATCTAATTTTGTGCATGGCTTTCTTTGAATGTGCCTTATTCAGAATGGGCGCAAATATACGGATTTAGTTCATCTTATTTGGTAAGTGCTGAATATCGACATTTGAGGGTCGCTGGTTCGATCGTCAAGGTGCGAGCAACTATGCATCGAGTCCCGTAAGAACGCTGCGTATTAGTCCGAAACCTTGATGAAAAATTCATCTGACTAATCTGTTGGCCGTATTTCGGATAGAACGACGGGAGATTGAATTTTGATGTGCGGTCCAACAACGTTGACAAAGTTCTCGTGCACAACTCAAGTAAGCAAGAGGAGTCTGTGCGCCCGGCGTGGTTTCGTGCAGGCGCTCGCGGATAGGACCCAAAATAAGCGATAAGTCGTGATTGATGCCTGAACAAATCTGAGCACGGTTGAGTGGCCGTGTAATACATGACTATTCGAATTGAATAGGCATGAAAGAGACCTGCATTTAAAAACCGTCGCTAATAGCCGATTCTTGTTTGCGAAAATTCGCTCTATAGCAAATCAGGTCGAATTGGACGTGCGCAAACCAATGCATCACCTGAATTGGTTTACCTGATTTGGCGAAAGGTGATTCGCTTAAATTGCGCCGTTGCCGGCTTAGTGTCGGTGTGTGACGATGACGGTGTAATCACCTAGAACACGATTGACATATCAGTTCGTTACGTTGAGCCGTCATGAAGGACAACGGTGATAACCGGGTTATCACGCACTCCCAGCCGGGGTAGTTGCTTCATCGAACAAATGACACGCAACGTGATGCTCCTCGCCTATGTCGGAAAGCAACCTGAGCGTTGGTGTCTGCTCGCGGCAAACGTCCATCGCGTGCGGACATCGCGAGGCGAAACGGCAACCCGGTGGTATGTTCACCGGTGAAGGGATTTCGCCTGGGATCGAAACGGCAGAGCGTGTGCGTTCGTGTTCGGGATCTGGTTCAGGGTTCGAACCAATCAGCAATTGAGTGTATGGATGTTGCGGATTGAAGAACACATCGTCTGAACGACCTATCTCAATCATCGACCCTAGGTACATGACTGCAATGCGATCCGATACATAGCGAACCATGGACAAATCGTGTGCGATGAACAACAACGTGAGTCCCATGGACTCTTTCAGTTCACCGAGCAAGTTAACAACTTGAGCTTGAACAGAAACGTCCAATGCTGAAATGGGTTCGTCACAAACGACAAACTCGGGACTAAGAATGAGTGCACGAGCAATACCGATGCGCTGGCGTTGACCGCCTGAAAACTCATGCGGATAACGAGACATGTGGTCCGTATTTAGTCCTACCTTGCGCAGCCAATCTGCCACTTGTTCATTGATTTCGCTGCGCCGCAGATCCGAATGAAGGAACAGTCCTTCGCCGATGATCTCACCTACCGTCATCCGTGGGTTCAACGAAGAGTAGGGGTCCTGGAAGATCATTTGCATTTGGTTCGCATAGCGCTGAAAGTCTGCGGCTTGATAGGCCTCAGGCAGCTGTTCGCCATTGAACAGCACGGAACCACTGGTTTTAGGATGCAAACCAATCACAGTTTTGCCGAATGTGGATTTACCGCTCCCACTTTCGCCAACTAATCCCAATATCTCTTTCGGTGCGATGGAAAGCGAAATATCGTCGACGGCCTGAACGAGCGCATCGGGACCAAGCCGAAAGTGTTTTGTGAGATTTTGAGTCTCTAGCAACGAATCAGTCATGCAGCTTGAAACAACCCTTCTGCTTCGACGTCGCAGTCCTCATGATGGAGCCAGCATTTAGTTCGATGTTCATCGTGTATTGCGAATGGGTCTGGGTTGTGATCCAAACACACTTCCATGGCGTGGGGACAGCGTGCCGCGTAGGCGCACCCTTCCGGTGGCGCAAACAAATCTGGCGGGGTGCCGTCGATCGGTTTTAATTGTCGCGTGCGACCGGTTTGATTCGTCGGCATTGCTTCTTTCAATCCCAACGTATACGGATGCGCCGACCGATAAAAGACATCGTCAACTGAACCGGCTTCCATGACCTCACCCGCGTACATCACAGTCACCGTATCAGCTAGTCGCGCAACCACGCCCAAATCGTGCGTGATCAAGACGATAGCCATACCGGTCTCACGTTGAATCGATTCGACTAAATCAAGTATTTGCGCTTGAATGGTGACGTCGAGCGCTGTCGACGGCTCGTCTGCGATAAGTACGAGTGGTTCACATGCGATGGCCATCGCGATCATCGAACGTTGCAGCATGCCACCAGAGAACTCAAACGGATACTGGCGCGAGCGTTTGGCGGCTTCTGGTATCTGTACCAGGTCAAGCAGCTCAACTGCACGCTTCATTGCATCTCGATGCGAGTAGCCTCGATGCACTTCCAATGGTTCTGCGATTTGCGCACCAATCGTCATTGTCGGATTCAATGAACTCATCGGATCCTGAAAAATCATGCCGACGAAATTGCCGCGAATATCGCGACCATCGATGATTTTGTTTTGAATGATGTCGTGCCCCTGCAATAACGCAGTACCTTTGGTTATGCGCCCAGGTGGCATGGGAATCAAGCCCATGATGCTTTGCATGGTGACGGATTTGCCACAACCGGATTCGCCAACGATGGCTAGCGTTTCACCTTCATCGACGGCGAAGTCAACACCGCGTACGGCATGCACGATCCCACCGTACGTGGTGAATTCCACATGTAAATCGTTGACTTCCAACAGTGCCATGAATTACTCCGTTGACCGCATGCGAGCGTCTAGTGCGTCGCGCAAGCCGTCGCCGAGAATATTGAACGCAAGCACCGTAATACTGATGAAAATCGCGGGGAAGATCAATTCGTGCGGTGTCGTTTCCATCGTCTTGCGACCGTCGTTGCACATGCTCCCCCAGGACGGAATAGGTGGTTCGACTCCCATGCCGATGAAGGACAGAAAAGCTTCGGTGAAAATCGTCGATGGCACGGCAAACGTGAACGAGACCAGAATCACGCCCATCGTATTGGGGATCATGTGCCGCAGAATCAACCGCGGCGTTTTGGTGCCAAGGAGGCGCGAAGCGTCAATGTACCCTTCCTCGCGAATTTGCAAGATTTGGCCGCGGACCAGCCGCGCCGCCGCAGGCCAGCTTAATAAGACCAATGCAACTAGCATTGGCAGGATGCCGCTTTCACCTGCGCCAATGCCGAATACGAGCTTGAAGAGGATCATGAACAGCAGGAAAGGCAACGCCACGACAAAGTCAGCAAAACGCATCAAAAGTGCGTCTACTTTGCCGCCGATGAAGCCAGCAAAGCTGCCGTAGACTACGCCAAGCAAGATGAAAAGAAGCGGTGCTACGATGCCAATGAAGAGGGAGATTTGGGCACCTTTCATAAGCCGTGCGAGCATGTCCCGACCTAAATAATCGGTACCAAATGGGTGCCAAGGCGTTTTTAGTGTTTCGCCTGGTTGCAGATCCGAATCAGGCTCAACCCATTTACTCTCAATAGCTTGCGCAAGTGTGGTCGCCGCTCTAACTTCAATTGCGGTCGTTGTGGCGGTAGTAGTCCCATCGGTTAGTGTAGCTGCGACTGAATACCAGTATGTGCGCGCTTCTAAGTCGATTCGATCTTCGTAGGTGTTCGAACTAGCTCCAACAAGGGTACCAAGCGGGAGACCAAGCGGACCGTCTTCAGGATCCACAATGGTTCGAAACACAAAGTATTTCACAGCACTCCGCACCGGCAACCACGTAAGTCGCACATATTCGATGGAAGGCAAGCCGACCACTTGAATATCAGCTGGTGTCGAGGTTGAGCTCCAAGCGGTGACCTCAGGCCGATCAAGCCATGGCGAATACGGTTCGACAACCGTCATGGTACGGCTCGCCCATGGTGGCTTAGACGTTTGGTTTAAGTCTTGGGTGTCGTATTCGAAACGCCAAATGCTCGGACCAACCGCCGCGATCACCACCATCGCAACGACCACAATTAAGCTGGCGAGCGTCCGACGGTTTGTCCGAATTCGCATCCATGCATCTTGCCAATACGACAGCGATGGCCGCGATAGTTCCTCACGATCAAGTTCGACTTGAGCCCGTTTGAATGAATAGGTGCCAATATCACTCATTCGAGTCGCACCCTCGGATCAATCCATGCATAAAGTAAATCGACGATGATCACCATGAGCACGAGAAACGCGCCATAGAAGACAGTCGTTCCCATGATGACGCCGTAATCGCTTTGTTGTACTGCCAAAACAAACGATTGACCGAGTCCAGGGATGCCAAATATGTTCTCGACAACAAACCCACCGGTCGTGATCGAGGCGACCGAAGGTCCCAATACGGTGATGACAGGCAATACGGCATTCCTTAATTGATGGCGCGAAAAAACTTGTGCCGCCGGCACACCTTTGGAGCGCGCTGTGCGAATGAAGTCGGCACTGACGATTTCAAGCATGGACGAGCGCATCAATCGAGTTAAAAATGCCATCGTGCCCAACCCTAGCACCAGCGCGGGCACCAGCATGTGCGCGACGTCACCCCATCCGGCGACTGGCAACAACGTGAAACCAAGAATTTGATTGATCGTCACGAGCACGAGTTGGCCAACGGAAGCGAACACAAAACTAGGCACCGAGATGCCGATGATCACCAGCAAGATGATGATGACGTCGGGCCATTGATTGCGATAAAGTGCCGTCAACGCGCCATACAAAACACCACCAAGACCCGCGAAAACAATGGCGAGGATGCCAAGAATCGCGGACACAGGAAAACGCTCCTGAATGATTTCATTGACGCTTCGACTTTCCTGCGTGAATGAAATGCCAAAGTCGCCACGCGCCATATTTACCAAAAAGATCGCGTACTGCTCATAGGCTGGTTTGTCCAAGCCCCAGCGAGCTTTCAGGTTCGCTTCTACCTCGGGCGAGACCGCTTTTTCGCCTATGAAGGGATCGCCTGGCACCTGATGCATCGCCCAAAAAGTCGCTGTGGCGATGAACCAGACGGTGATGATGCCTTGAATCAGACGTTTTACCGTGTACCAGACCACCTGCTAAGTTCCTTCGTCCTCGATATATGCGAACGCAAAGTCAGGGTCTGGACCAACGCTGCGTCGTGCGACACCCTTCACTTGTGGGTGTAGTACATACAAGCTGCCACGTTCGTAATTGTTCAGAATCGCGACGTCTTCATTCAACAATTCCTGAACTTTGGCGAACGCTTCCATGCGTGTTTGCGGATCGCTCGAATTTTTAGCGATATCTACTTGACGATCGACTTCTGGGTTATTGAAGCGACCACGATTGTTTTCATTCCAAGACGTGAATAAGTCGCCAAACGTGAGCGCATCGTTGTAATCGGGACCCCAACCTGCCAGCACCAAGTCGAAATCACCATCGGTCATTTTCTGCAGACGTTGTTTAAAGATCTGGCGATCGAGTTTCAGTTCTAATCCGAGCACTTTTGCGTATTTGTTTTGGTAGTACTCGCTTTGTTTGTTCGCCGAGGGATTGTCGCCGCTCAGCATCACGAGTGTTATCTGATCCAGACCTAGCTCTTCGAGAGCCATGGCGTAATGCTCGCGTGCCTTGTCGTGGTTGGTAACTAGCGGTGTAGGCGGAAATTCTTCGCGGAACTTGCCGTCGACTCCTTGCAACCAAACTGGGAATATCGAAGCACCGGGAAGATTGCCTGGCAGCTTGATGACTTTGTTCACGAGTTCGGACGGGTCATTGACGTATTGCAGTGCTTTGCGCAGGTTGTAGTTGCTCGTCAGCCGTTCTTCACGGTGATTGACCTCGATAAAAAACACCGAGCCGTCGACATGTTGGCGAATATCCCAGCGATTGCGCAACGCGCGGTCGACCAGTTCTACATTTAAACCAGCTTGGGCGATGTCGCCACTTTCGAACAAATTGATGATCGCGTTAGCATCGCTGAGGATGTATGCGTAATCGATGACGTTTAGATGGACAGCGTCCTTGTTCCAATAGTATTGGTTTTTCTCTAGTCGAACGTTCGCGTTATGAACCCATTGCGCGATCGTGAATGGACCGTTGTAAACCAAATCCTCTGCATTTGCGCCGTACTTGCCCTCGGTCGATTCGTAAAACGCTTGATTGATTGGGAAATAGGTCGGAAAAGCTGTTAGAGAAAGAAAGAACGGTGTAGGTTCGATGAGCCTGACCTGTAATGTGTAATCATCGACGGCCGTAACACCCAGCGATTCAACCGGTTTTTCGCCACTTGTAATTTCCCTCGCATTCTCAATAAAGTAGAGGATGAAGGCATACTGCGAGGCCGTCATGGGATCGACGGCTTTGCGCCACGAAAACACAAAGTCATGGGCTGTGATTGGCGCGCCGTTGCTCCATTGCAAGCCTTGTTTCAGTGTGAATGTGGCGTCTGTTTCGGTTAGCGACCACGTCTCTGCCACGCCTGCGACTAAGTTGTCGTTGGCGTCGTAACGCAACAAGCCCTCCATCACGTGTCCGAGAATCATGCCTGACACTTGGTCAGTCGCTTTGGTCGAATCTAGTTGAGGAGGTTCCTGGGTCAGATTTAGAGTGATCGTGCCGGTTGCGGCATCGACCGCACCAATGGACGAACTGCGCGTCCCGGTGCATTTGGCGACCTGTCCCAACGCAAACAGCATGACGAGAAATCCGACCACGGCATAGAGGCCGTACCGAAGCAGTTGCTTGCCTGAGCCTGGAATGACATTCGAAACTGCTTCGTTGGAGACTTCGGCCATTTCAAGGACTCATTGGATTGATTTGAGTAGGTTGCTCACGGTTCGCTCTAGATGCACGAGAGAATTGCACTCTTCAGCTTGGTGGACATAAGGTGTGTATTTACGCATTTCCGCGTCACCGGTGTTCCATGTGTTTCGCGATTCGGGATTTAGCCATATCACGCGTTTACTGCGACTGTAGATTTCCTGCAGGATGTCCTGCTTGCAATCACCGTAATTGTTCCTTGCATCTCCTAAGATGATTATGGTCGTTCTATTGTCGACATCGTCAAGACATTTCTTTTTGAAGTCGACCAGAGCTTGCCCGTAGTCCGTTGAACCGCCACCGTAATCACGCAAGGTTTTCGCGATAGCATCTTCTATTTTGTTGCGTTCGAACAGTTCCGTGACCTCGGCCAAGTCCGAAGAGAACGCAAACGAACGAACTTTTGGCATGACATCCTCAAGCGCGTAGAGAAACATGAGCATGAATCGTGCATAGTTAGCCACAGATCCGCTCACATCGCAGATTGCGAAAACCTTTGGCCTATCGACCTTGACTGATTTCCAGTGCAAATCAAAGATATGTCCGTCGTAGCTCATGTTGTGCCGCAGGGTTCTTGGCACGTTGAGAGTTCCCCGCTTGAAAACTTTCTTGCGCTGTGAATGCATGGACACAAGCTTTTTGGCCATACGGTACACAATTTCCTGAATCAGGCGAAAGTTGCGATGTTCGACGTTCGAAAGTTTGACCTTGCGTAACAGTTCCTCGCGCAGGCGCATACCTGTCGCGTCGGCATATAGCAGGAATTGTTGCTCTACATAGTCTCGCACTTGCTCGCGCAAAAACTCCTGACGCTTTTTCAATTCCTGCGCAAGGCGTCGGTCTGGTAGGTGGAAGCTCTGTTTGAGAGACGACATTTCCTTGAGCAAATCTGCCAACCCCATGGCATCCATGATGCGTCTGGTATACAGCCCTTTTTGGGTGAAAACCTGAATCGTCTCAAGATTGATTTCTTTAGCCGCGTCAGCCATGCGTACGCTCAGTTCTACACGGCTATCTTGCATAAGCAATTTACCTAGAGCAGATACAGGATTAGAAGTCTCCCCGGTGCCGAGATCTTCTTCAGGTTCCTTCTCTTCGTTGGTGACTTCGTTAAAGCGAGGCCGTCCTTTACGTTTGGTGTTAGACGATTTAGTTTGGCCTGCGCTACCACCTTGCCCATCGCCTTGACCTTGCCCTTCGCCGTCACCTTCCTCCTCGCCACTGTCATCCGTTGCGACCACTGTGGTGTGCTGGCCTGCAACTTCTGCGAACTTAAAAAATTGTTCGAAAGTCGTGTCGTAGGTGTCCTTCTCGTCCGCGGTTTTAGGTAGAACGAGCGCGAGGGTGTTTTTTAGAAATTCGCGGTCACGGTATCCTGTCAATTCAACCGCATTTAAGGCATCAAGGGTCTCAGCAGGAGAAATACGCACATCCGCATTGCGGAGCGTGGCGATGAAACTCGTAAGGGTTTTGTCCAACGCAGGTTCGCGCTAATTTGCTGAAACAGCCTTTTGGGTGAGCGTCGAAATCTCGTGATCGATATTGTCAATATCTTCTTGAAACTTAAGAATGACGTTCAATGTTTCGCGAACTAGCTCGGGGTCTAGCGACTCGGTATGTAAGAGTAGCAGAGTCCGCGCCCAATCGATGGTTTCGCTAATGGCGGGTACTTTTTTCAAGTCCATATCGCGCAGCTCTTGAATGAACGTAACCAGCTGATTGCGAAGTTGAGGAGGAATCTCTGGCACCCTCGCGTGAATGATCTTCTGTTCGAGATCAACGTCGGGAAACGGAATGTACAGATGCAAGCACCGGCGTTTGAGCGCATCAGAAATTTCACGCGTGTTGTTGCTAGTTAGAAACACCATGGGAGGCTCTGCCCTTGCTTTGACCGTGCCTATTTCTGGAATAGACACCTGGTAGTCAGAGAGTATTTCTAGTAGCAGCGATTCGAATTCATGGTCGGATTTGTCGACTTCGTCGATGAGCAGAACACATCCATCTTCTTCTTGCAACGCTTTCAAAAGCGGTCGTGGTTCCATGAACTCTTCGGAAAAGAAGATATCGCCAAATTCATGAAGACGATTGACAGATTCGCGAAACCCTGTCGCACCTTGTAAGACTTCGTCGAGCGTTTCCTTAAGGACCTGTGTATAGAGCAATTGCTTGCCGTATTTCCATTCGTAAATGGCTTTCGCTTCGTCCAACCCTTCGTAGCACTGTAGGCGAATGAGCGGCAGGGCAAACATCTCAGCTGTGGTCTTGGCTAGCTCAGTCTTGCCGACGCCAGGTGGGCCCTCGATAAGCACTGGTTTTCGAAGGTGGTAAGCGAGATACACTGCCGTCGCAATCTGATTGCTGCAGATGTAGCGATGCTCTTCGAAACTGTCTTTGAGCGAATCGACCGACTCGGCTAGTTTTTGGATGTCGGTCATGGACACCTCGTAGTCACGGACAGTACAGTGTCCGTTGCCGGACCTGAGGGGCGCGAAATTATGCCAAGCTACAAGCGGTAGCCTTGGCTAGCGCCAGCTCAGTTGCATCTAGTGCACGAACTATGTCGAGTCGCTAGCTGCGAGTAATCCGCTACCAACCCGAAGCAGGGCAATAACGACCAAGGCGTCGACCCATAGCCACTGCAAACCAGGTGTGGCTGTACCTAATTCGTGGTTAATCCAGGTCTCAGTAAACGTGACAAAGGCGAATATCGCAAGCAGCGCGTTGGCGGAAACGCCAGCTGGTGTTCGGTTCTCGATGTATGCCATGACGGTAATAACCACGCAGATCAGAAGACCGACGCACATAAGAATGTCTAAGGGAACCCAGACCGTATCCGCATAGTCAAGGTAAAAACCGTCAGACAGCTGGACCGCAGCCACCACGACCGCAAGTGCGACTAGCGCATAACCAAGAATTTTCATGCTCGAGCTACCTCGATTAAAAGCTCAGAATCATTTCGATTCTATGCTTCGAATCAGGCTTTGCAATGAGGCAACTAGCTAGTTCGGTCCTCTAGTTAGGTTGCAGCTGCCGTGCGGTACGACTCCGCAACCATTCGACCGTGAACAGCACCAAGACTGCGAAGATGATGAGCAGCGTCGCAACGGCTAGGATGGTTGGATTGATCTCTTCGCGGATACCACTCCACATTTGGCGCGGTAACGTGCGTTGCTCGAGTCCGCCCATGAAAAGCACCACCACGACCTCATCAAATGATGTTGCGAATGCAAACAATGCGCCGGTAATGACCCCAGGGGATATAAGCGGCAGCTGGATTCGTCGGAAGCGCGTCCAGGCATTTGCCCCTAGACTAGCAGCGGCGTGCATGAGCGTTTGATTGAAACCTGCCAGGGTTGCAGTCACAGTAATGACCACGAAGGGTGCGCCGAGCATGGCGTGCGAGAGTATGAGCCCTAGGTAGGTTTGCGATAGACCAATCCAAGGCGTGGAGTAGAAAAAGAACACACTTACGCCAACAATAACGATGGGCGTCACCATTGGCGAGATGAGCAGTGCCATAACCGTGCGGCGACCAGGAAAACGTGGCTGATTCAGCGCGACAGCGGCTAAGGTCCCTAGTGTCGTTGCAATGATCGTGGCGCAAATGCCGATGAAGAAACTGTTGAACAGAGCGCGATGCCATTCTTCATCTTCAAGTAGCGTTTGATACCAACGCATTGAGAACGCATCTGGCTCTAACACCAGCATTTCCATGCGAAACGTGAAGTAGGGCTCTGCGTTGAAACTTAGCGGCACAATCACGAACAAGGGGCCTATAAGGAATAGAAATCCGCATGCTGTGAAAATACCTATCGCGCCTTGTAGAGCGCGCCACGGGCGAGGATTCAACCTAGTTTCATCCGATCAATCCCGATTAATCGGTCATAAATGACATAAAGTACAAAGACTCCGAGCAGTAATAGAACTGACAGCGCTGCCGCAAGTCCCCAATTCAAGGATGATTGAAGGTGGTATGCGATCAGGTTCGATATCAGTTGCCCTTGCGAACCACCGACCAAAGCCGGCGTAATGTAGTAGCCGATCGACAGAATGAAAACGAGCAAGCCGCCAGCAGCGACGCCGGGTAGAGAGTTCGGGAGGTAGACTCGTATGAATGACTGGAATGGATTAGCACCCAGCGAACTCGCTGCAAGCGATAGATTTCTGGGTATGGTCGCCATGACTGAATAGAGTGGCAGGATCATGAACGGCAATAACACTTGTGTCATCGCTATCAGCGTGCCGGTCATATTGTGGACCAAGGTGAGACGCTCGTCGTCTGGAATCAAGCCAACAAACACAAGGATGTCGTTAATCACACCTTGCTGTTGAAGCAACACGATCCAGGATGTGGTTCGAACCAGTAATGAGGTCCAGAACGGTATGAGAACTAATACCAATAGGAACCGCGTCCACAGCGGTGAGCTATTTGCCATGGCATAAGCCATCGGATAACCGATGATGAGACACAACAAAGTGACCGCAACTGCTACGAGCAAGGTCCGCAGAAATAGCGACACATAGACTCGCTGATATTCTGGTGCTCTTTCGATTGACCCATCAGGGGCAATACGCATATCAATAGCTTGTAGGAAATTTCGACTCGAAAATGCTTGTGTCGCTTGTTTGAACGCATACCAAATTTGCGGCTTTCCCCACTTCTCGTCAATGGCTATAAGAGCAAGATCTGCACGTTCTTCTTCACTTCGTCTGAAGCGGCGTGGCGTCTTAGAAATGGTGGACCGCATGCCGCTTGCAATTCGATTGACCCGAGACGCCACACGCCCGAGTTCGCGGTTCTCCTGAAGTTCGATCAACTCAGCAGCAACCACGGCATAGGTGTTCGCGTCAGGTAGTTCCGGCCCTGTCCATGAGCGCAATGCTGCCGTGGTCTTTGGCAGCGCGTCGGCCACCGTTGCGTCGTATACGCTCAGTTTTGCGAGTGAGAAAATGGGTACGACCAGCGTGACAACTACGAAGCCAATAAGAGGCAACGCGAGCCAGCTCGCATTCAGTCGGACCATCGTTGAGTTTTTGAGTCTTAGCGGCTCAACCAAGAAGTGAATCTTTCAACCAATTCATCTCGGTTGTCCACCCAAAATTCGACATCGAATGTCAAGGAACGACCGCCATGATCCGGATTCGTAGGTAAATGCGGTTTCATGGGTTTACCTGTTACGGCGTGGTTGCCTACCAGATTGAAACCAGAATAACGAACTGGCGCGTAAGCAATGTGTGAAGCAACGCCAGCTTGCGACTCCGCGCGCGAAGCGAATTCAACGAATTTGCGAGCATTTGCGAGATTTGGAGCATCGGCGACGATGACCAGAGATCCCGTATCGACTACGCGGCCATCCCACATGATTTTGAATGGTTGATCCTCAAGCATCTGCGCATTGAAGATGCGCCCATTCCATGCGATCGCCATGCTCACCTCACGGTCAGCGAGCATTTGCGGAGGTTGAGCGCCAGCCTCCCACCAAACGATCTGATCTTTGATTCGTGCAAGGGAAGCAAATGCGCGTTGCACGCCTGCTTCTGATCGCAATGCGTCATACACATCGCTGGGATCAACGCCATCTCCCATAAGCGCAATTTCGAGCACAGCCTGTGGATTACGGTGCACAGCTCGCCGGCCAGGAAATGAATCGATATCGAAAAAATCCTCGATTTTAGAAGGTTCGCTGGCAGGGAAAACCTCTGGGTGATACGCCACGATAGTAGCGTAATAAAGCCCGCCGACGCCACATTCTGTGAGCGTTCCAGGCGGATAATCGTCTTCGGCAGGTACGCCATCGGGACTGGGTGGTAGGTTCAACATGTCGATGGGTTCGAGCAAGCCTTCGTCACAAGCGAGTACTAGCTGCGGGCCTTCTGCGTCTACCACATCCCAGGTGACAGCACCGGCTTCAACTTGTGCGCGTAGCTGGGCTAGCTCACCGTTGTAGTCTTCAAGATTGATTTTGATGCCGGTCTCTGCTTCGAACGCCTTGTGATAGCCCTCAATGCATGCTTTCGCGTAGGATCCGCCAAAGCTAACGACAGTAACGGATTCTTGCGCGAACAGGTAGCTTGTCGAAAGAGTGACGAGCCATGCAAGCGATTTCGTCCACGAACCGTTCATTCAATACTCCAAACAGCTAAATGGGTATGGCGCGACAATCCAGCGTCGCCCAACCGATGTTAATGTGATCGCCTTCTAGCACACTGCCGTGTCCAGCTGTGTTAGGAATCTTGGCGATGAGCGATTCATTGCCACACGCGTGGAGGAGCACGCGTAAGTGATCACCAACGAAGGTGAGGTCTACGACTTTAGCTCGATGTACGTTGCTGTAGTCATGATTTCTGGGTTGAACTGAAATGCGTTCAGGTCTTAGCACGACTAGTACATCGTCACCAGCCTGCGTGGTTTTGCTGACTTGCGCCGCATGAACCGTGTGGCCTTTGACATCGACGATGCAGATGTCATCCTCGACGGTTTGAACCACACCAGCTAATCGATTGTTCTCGCCAATAAAACTAGCGACGAACGGATCATTGGGTTCTTCGTAAAGCGTGATGGGTGCGGCTAGCTGTTTGATCCGACCAGCCTCAAAAACTGCAATGCGGTCGGACATGACCATCGCTTCACCCTGATCGTGCGTGACATAGAGCATCGTCACGCCGACGGCATCTTGGATGCGACGAATTTCGTACTGCATCTCCTCGCGTAACTGGCGATCCAGCGCACCTAAGGGTTCATCCATAAGTACGAGTTCAGGTTCGTATACCAATGCGCGAGCTATGGCAATGCGTTGCTGCTGTCCGCCGGACAGTTGAGTTGGCCGCCGTGCACCGAATCCTTGAAGTTGAACGAGTTCCAGCACCCGCGCAACCTGCTCTTGTTGCCTTGCTTTTTCAACACCGCGGACTTGAAGTGGAAATGCGAGGTTTTTCTCTACGCTCATGTGAGGGAAGAGTGCGTAGTTCTGAAACACGATGCCATAGGCGCGTCGATGTGGCGGCGTGTCATGGACCGGAACCCCGTCGACCAGTATTTCACCAGAAGATGGCGCTTCAAACCCAGCAAGCATCATGAGGCAGGTGGTTTTGCCAGAACCCGAAGGACCGAGCAGTGTTAAGAACTCACCTCTCGGTACTTGAAGATTGATGTCTTGCGCGACATATGTTTCGCCGTCGAACGTTTTCGAAACGTTGCGAAATTCGACGTGGGCGTCAGGCACAGTTCGAAATTAAGCGCGAAGCCGACTTAGCGGCCGTTGAAATGAGGTTGGCGCTTATGCATGAATGATGCGACGCCTTCTTTGTGATCTTCCGTCTGCGCACAACGCAAATGAGTGACAGCTTCCTTTTCGAGCGATGTCTTGAAATCAGTAAGCGAAGCCTGATTCACGTTCTCTTTCATCCAGCGATAGCTAACGAGCGGACCTGCGGCAATACGTTCAGCAATTTCTTGTACATCTTCTCGAAATCGATCCGCAGGCAGTACGCGATTGACCAAACCAATCTGAAGGGCTGTCTTTGCGTCAAAAATATCTGGCAGGAAAAACAGTTCTTTGGCTTTCGCTTCTCCCACGAGTCTAGTAAGTTGCCACGTGGTGCCGAAGTCCCCGCCTAATCCGACATTTGCAAACGCAGTGCCAAATTTCGCAGCGCTTGAGGCGAAGCGCAAATCACAGCTTGCCGCCAAGCCCAAACCTGCGCCAACTGCATGACCATTGACAGCTGCGATTGTCACCTTCGGGATGCTGTGCAGCAGCTGTGGGAACACGTGACGCTTGCGCTGGTGTTCGACGCTTTCTTCATATGTGCGAGGAGGTGCATCGGGATCCTGACCAGCCATATTGCTCACATCGCCTCCGGCACAAAACGCGCGACCTGCGCCCGTTAGGACGACTGCGCCGATGTCCGGATCATCCACAGCAGCTCGCAAGCGCTCAATGGCAGGAAAGGACATTGGATCGGACACAGGATTGAGTTTCGTTGGGTTGTTTAACGTAATCGTTAGTACGCGGTTTTTGACCTCAAACAGGATCAGCTCTTCCGCCATCGTGCTTTAAACCCTACGTGCTGGCAAGACGAAATTATCAGGTGGGCATGACCTGGTCTGCGAAAGGTAATGCGACGTTCTGACTTTGCTTTGACGGGTGGTTGCCGAGTAGAAGCCAACTTAGACTGGCTAGGGGGCAAGAATTGCGAACATAGCCGGCCCTCCGCCGGAAAAGGCTAGTTAAACACCGGTCGGTAAAGGATTAATTAGCGAAAGTAGGTCCCGTAGCGAACGACGAGAAGCGCGCTAATGGGTTCGCTAGCCATTCAGACCTTTGAGTCGCTTGCCGCGTTAGTTTGTCTGCGAGGCTGTAGAACAAACCGCGTTTTTCACCTAATCGGTAGGCCTGCTAAACCAAGTCTGCGTAAAAAGGCGGAGGGGATTTGACCGTCTCTTTTGCTTTCTTGCGTTCTGCACCTAAGCTGTGATTCAAACCAGCGCCGGCGGGCCATACGCCAGGTTCTTCGTGAACGAATCGGCAAATGTGTTGCGCATGATCGCTCAATGTTTCCCAAACTTTGTAAGGCATGGTTTTGCCATGATGCGGACCCGCGATCCAAGGTGCGCCATATTCGACGTTAGGCATGGAGCGAATCTCGCGACTTAAGTTAGGCGTCGCGCCGTGCCATGCACGGTTGTCTCGAAATACGCCTGCGCCTGCTTTTGCGCCGACCAACGTGCACATTCGCATCCACTCAGGTTCTTCCTGTGGTGGCGGCGGTTGTCGCGCTGCTGTATGCGAACCTGGGATTTGACGAATCGGACCGTTCTCCCAGGTTAGATCGCTCATCAAAAAATTGATCGTGATGATTGCTGGCGTTCGGTCGCAAATCAAACGCTTCGTGCGCGCGTCGATTTCATTCGTTTCTTCATCGCGTCGTATTTCGATGCCAAGAGCTTCTGCTTGCTTAATTCGACTTTCTGGCAGATTGAAGCGCTCGTATACGTCAGAGTGTAAGTGTTGGTACTCAACTGCACCTGGGAGGCATAAGTCGCCACCCGCGCCTACAACGACGTAATCAGGTCCGCCAAATAGTTTGCTTAGCAACGGCGTCGTCGACTCTAAATCCACCATCGACGCCCATGCATCGTCGTGTAACAATTGCCGCGAAGACGATGTTGTGCCGTAGCTGTAGCGGTGCGGTAAGCGACCCGACTCCGTGATGTATTTACGACCGTCAGGACCATCTGGGCGCAGAATTTCTCTTAGAACTCGACTGCTACCTTCCCTAAATTTTGCGAGATGATCTTCATCGAGCAGGTCGCGTACCACGACAAACCCATCGCGCCAAAAAATGGTCGCCGCACGTTCGATTTCGTCAGGATCGCAAATATCTAACTCGTGATAGCCGTTGTGCGCTCGCAGTTTCTCGCGCAAAACTTCAACAGACGGATCGTCATACACGCGAGCCTGCGGTGCGCGTGGATCGCTTACGCCAAAACCGCGTTGTTTCTCCGGCAGATTTCCGTTTTCGTCTACGGTTTCGTTAATGGGGGTATTGGCGTCCCAGCCTACGTCCGTTTCTCCCCAAACCAATAGCGATTCGCTATCTTTCATGGCGTTCGTTGCCTTCCTAGACCTCTTGTAGGTCAGGATTTCTCAGTTGATTTCGTTATGGCGGATTTTAAGAATGGCTGCAATTCTGACTGTATTTCCGACCCGCTTCGAATCTGTGGCACGCGGGGTCACAAGGCTTCTAGTACTTAGAGGCTTTTTTAGACGAACAACCAGTCCCGTGAGAGGACACACGGCTAGACGACTTTGTGCTTTAGCAATAGCATTACGGCACACAACGAGGTCAATTGGTGCTGTGAAGTTATTTATGCAAACTCTGCGAGTGGTTTCGTGTGGGTGCGAAAAGAAACAGCTGCAAGTCGCCCTCTTCGGCTTGCAGAGAGATAACCATTGTTTGTCAATAGTTTGTCGAGGTGAACTAAGTGGTAGCCATCTGATGGTTCACAATAACCTCGAAGCATGGCAATGATCAAGCGAGTTAACTATCGAGAGGCCTGTTCAAACGGCACGATTGAAGAGTTCAAACGTGTGGCTGTTCAAGCGGTTTGCGACGATGGGGTCGTCATCATCGAAGAAGCGCTACGACCAAGTGAAGCGACTGAAATCGTGACCGAAATGCAACCTTATATCGATTCGACGCCACATGGGTTGCACGGCTTAGAACACTCGCGTCGGGTTGGCGCATTGGTGGCGCGATCGGTAGCGTCGCACCATGCCATCGCGCACCCGGCTGTGCTTCATGTTTGTGATCAGCTGTTGGGCGCGCAGGTTCGGGACGGCAATGAAGTGCGCATAACTCAGTCTCCCCGAGGTAAGGGACGCTATCCGTGGCGGGTCGGTTTAACTCAAATCATCGATGTTGGACCAGGCCAACAAAAACAAGGTGTCCACCGCGGCAATGGGTTGTGGGTGCACGACATGGCAGGGGATAGGTTGGACCCACAAATTGAAACGATGTGGGCACTTACGGATTTCACCGCCGCAAATGGTGCAACCCATGTCATACCAGGCAGTCATCGTTGGCCAGACGTGCAAAGTCGCGAGAAGAGCGAAGGAACTAAGACTTGGCTAGGTGAAGTAGACACGGCGTCGATACAAGCGACGATGTTGTGCGGTAGCGTATTGATTTGGACCGGCTGGACAGTTCACGGCGCGGGAGCTAACACGACCGAACAACGCCGCATCGGCATGAATATTGACTACAGCCTTTCATTCCTAGCGCAGGAAGAAAACCAATTTCTTTCTTGTCCTCCTGAGATCGCTAGAACACTCAGTGACGACATGCGGCGACTTATTGGCTACACGCAAGGTGGCGGTGCGCTCAACTATTTCGCAGATTGCATGCGACCAAAAGAGTCGCTAAAAGATGGTTATGACGTCTTGGTGCCTGGCGCACACGGGATGAAAGTGACCTAGCGTTGCACCTGCTGGCGTGACACGTTGCTACAACCGTGAGATGGCAAAAGGCTTCCTATTTAATTAGGCGCTCACGCCTCGACGGTTAGAGGTGACAGTTTCAACGCACTCTTGTATATTCGAAGAGGGGATTTTTTGTGGCGCAACCAAGTACTGACGAATGGCGCGCTCTCGTTCAAGAAGACATCGTAGAACCCGAACGTCGCATCATTGATCCTCACCATCATTTGTGGTCAACGCCCTCGTTTTGGGGCACCTATGAACTGAAAGATCTGTGGGCCGATACTGGCTCGGGACACAACGTAGAAAAGACCGTATTCATCGATTGCCACTCGAATTACCGGACCGATGGTCCTGAGCAGTTACGACCGGTTGGCGAAACCGAATACGTTGCAGGGGTCGCACAGGAAAGCGCTGCTGATCCTGATCGGACAACCATTGCGGGCATCGTGAGCCATGCAAATATGGAATTAGGGAAAGGTGTGGCTGAGGTTTTGGATGCGCACGAAGCCGCGGGTAAAGGTCGATTCCGCGGAATCCGCCATGCAGGTCCATATGACACGACCGGGACTTTGACGAACGCCGGTCGAGGTCGGCCGTGTCCCTACACACGAGAGGATTTTCAAGAAGGTGTGCGAACGTTGGGTGAGATGGGATACACCTATGACACGTGGCATTTCTTTCATCAGAATCGTGAATATCTCGAACTAGCACGAGCGGTTCCAGGCACAACCATGATTCTTGATCACTTTGGCACGCCGCTTGGGGTGGGCGCGTACGCGAATAAACAAGACGAGATTTTTGAGCAATGGAAGGTCGATATGGCTGAAATTGCGACGTGTCCTAACGTCACCGCGAAATTAGGTGGGCTTGCGATGCCAGACAATGGCTTTGGCTGGGACAAGAATGAGCGTCCCCCAACGTCAGATGAGTTCGTCGAGGCGCAGAAGCGTTATTACCTTCACACCATTGAGTGTTTCGGACCGGATCGTTGCATGTTCGAAAGCAATTTCCCGGTGGACAAGCTGTCGATTTCATATCAAGTGCTATGGAATGGTTTGAAGAAAATCGTCGCAGATTTCAGTGAAGACGAAAAAGACGCCATGTTTTACGGCACCGCCGCACGGGTTTATCGAGTTTAAATTGATTTGCTAGTCGAGTTTTGGCTATACGGTAGGGCTGCAACAGGATGAAGTTCGTCATTTGGTGCTGTGCTTGGCTGTCGGTCATTGGCGCAGCCTCATCGGTGGTTGCGCAGCAAATTCCCTACCAGCATGGCTATGCATTTTTAAGCGAACCCAATTTACCGCCTGACTTCGAGCATTTCAACTACATTAATCCGGACGCGCCGAAAGGTGGGCAAATCCGAATTCCGCAAATGGGCAATTGGGATAGTTTCAATCCCGTGCCACCTCGAGGTAGGGTAGCGGCGACGTTAGCCGTAGGTTCACCTTCGGACAACTTGCTGTTAGACGCACTCATGGAGTTCGCTGCGGACGAAGTCGCCTCAATTTACGGCTTGATTGCGGAAGGCATCGCGATCGCACCAGATCGCTCTTGGATTGCGTTTCGATTGCGAGACTCGGCGCGTTGGCACGATGGCAAACCTATCACGGTCGATGACGTCGTTTACACCTTCAATATTTATCGATTCGAAGCGAATCCGAGCATTCAGAATCCCATCGCTGGCTTCTCGAGCGTTGAGGTTATTTCACCGCGTGAAGTTCTCTTTCACATTGATGAGGCGTATCGATCGGATCCGTTATTGCCCATTCGAATAGGGACTATGGCAATCTTGCCGAAGCACTACTGGACAAGTGGGGACCACGACATACTCGAAACGACGGTGAAGCCACCGCTTGGTTCCGGGCCCTATGAAATTGACGATTTCTACGTTGGTCAATGGCTGCGATACAAGCGGGTCGAGGACTATTGGGCGCGCGATCTGCCGGTCAATCGGGGCCGTTTCAATTTTGATTTCGTGAAATTTGACTACTTTCGCGATGACCAAGTTCAAACTGAAAGTTTGAAAGGGGATGTCATTGACGTACACGTAGAGAACATTCCAAGGCTTTGGGAACAAGCCTATGAGTTTCGTCCGCGTGAACTCGGCTTGTTTAAGAAATCCTACGTCCCGCAAATGCGACCTGCAGGTTTGTGGTGGCCCGTATTTTGGAATTTAGATCAAAAGCGATTTCAGGATGTTCGTGTACGCGAAGCTCTTTGGCTCGTACATGATCTCGTCTTTCTGAATAAGCGCAATTACGGGTTTTACGATCTCGCGACGAGCTACTTTCATGGTTCGCCAATGTACGCCGCGAAAGGTCTACCGGATGAACTCGAACTGCGGCACTTAGAACCCATACGCGACTTAGTTCCCCCACGGGTTTTCACTGAACCATATCGCCCTCCCCCAAATCAAGGTGGTGGCTATGACCGGGAGACCTTGCTGCGTGCGCAAGAATTGTTGCGGGAAGCGGGATGGGTATTGGACGATCAGAAGCTCGTGCACGAGGAAACTGGCGAAGCGTTTCACATTCGCATGGTCGCCGTATCACCTGCGCTTGCCAGTTCATTTATTCATTACATGCAGGTGCTGCGGCGACTCGGTATCACCGCCACTGCGAAATCACCGGAAATTTCTAATTGGTTGTCGCGGATGCGGACCGGTGATTTTGACGCGGGCGCCATTTGGTTTTTACCGACCAACACGCCGACATCTCACATCGACAACTTCTTTCACAGCTCGCAGGCGGATATGGAGTACAGCTCAAATTGGGCAAATATCCGTAATCCGGCAGTTGATTTTCTGATCGAACGCATTAAAACGTCGAACGAATTTGAAGACTATGCTGCCGCCATTCGTGCGTTGGATCGCGTACTGCTATGGAATTTCTATTTCATACCAGGCATGGCAAAAACCAGAGTTGGACTGGCGTATTGGGATCGATTTGGCAAACCTGAGCCAGTCGCAACTTCCCGCATCACATCGCACATTCAGACCTGGTGGTGGGATGAAGAGCGCGCAGCTAAAGTAGCTGAATACTCTGGTCGCAATTAATGATTCACTACATCCTGCGCCGGTTGGTGTTGATCCCGATTACGCTGTTGGGCATTTTGCTGCTGAACTTCATCATCATTCAGTTTGCGCCTGGTGGTCCTGTAGAACAAGCGATCGCGCAGTTTTCAGGCTTGAATATGTCGACGACCGCAAATATTTCCACCGCGGAATCGATGGGTCCATCATCGGAATCAGGGTACCAAGGCGGCAGTGGTCTGGATCCCGCTTTTATCGAGGAAATCGAAAAACGGTTTGGTTTCGACAAACCAGCACACGAACGCTTTTTCCTGATGCTTTGGAACTATCTGCGATTTGATTTTGGCAAGTCTTATTACCAAGACCGCAGCGTCGGTGAGATCATCATCGAGAGATTGCCGGTGTCAATCTCCTTGGGATTGTGTTCGATGTTTCTCATCTACTCAATCTCGATCCCGCTTGGCGTTCTGAAGGCGGTCCGAGATGGTGGACCAATCGATATCTTTTCTAGCACCATCATCTTTACTGCGTACGCCATACCGCAGTTCTTGTTCGCCATCATCTTTTTGGTGACCTTAGCAGGAGGGGAGTGGCTCAATGTCTTTCCTATGCGGGGGTTGGTCTCGGACTCATTCACCGAACTGACGTTTTGGCAGCAGCTCGGCGATGTGCTTTGGCATCTCGCGTTACCCGTAATAGCGCTTACGTTAGGCGGTTTCGCCACATTGACCATGCTTACCAAAAACTGCTTTCTTGAGGAGATTGGCAAGCAATATGTACTGACTGCGAGAGCCAAAGGTTTAACTGAAAAACGCACGTTGTTCTTGCACGTGTTTCGCAATGCCATGCTCATCATCATCGCCGGATTCCCAGCGGCGTTTGTAGGCATCTTGTTTACAGGCGCGCTCTTGATCGAAGTGATCTTTTCGCTTGAGGGGATTGGCTTGCTGGGGTACGAAGCCGTGATCGTCAGGGACTATCCTGTGTTATTCGCGACGCTCTATATGTTTAGTCTGCTGGGATTAAGCATGCAATTGGTTGGGGATTTGATGTATGTGGTTGTCGATCCACGCATTGACTTTGAGACGCGCGAAACATGACGCCTCTAAATCGACGGCGGCTTGACAACTTCCGCAATAACAGCCGGGCGTTCTATTCGTTGTGGATTTTTCTGGTGCTGTTCGTCGTCAGCATGTTCACCGAGTTCATCGCGAATGACAAACCCATCCTGTTCAGTTACAAAGGTGAGCTGCACTTTCCGTTGATCTTCACCTATTCGGACAAAGATTTAGGTGGTGTCTTGGAAACTGAAGCATGGTATTTCGATCCGTTTACCACGCAAGAAATCGAGGCTAATGGTTGGGCCTGGTGGCCTCCCATTCGCTATTCGTTTGACACGATTGATTGGGAACGCACGATCGTGCCTGCGCCTCCGGATTCGGCACATTGGTTGGGCACGGATAACATGGGTACGGACATCATTGCCAAACTGCTGTACGGCTTTAGATTGTCGGTGCTGTTCGGCATCGTGCTCACCATTTTGGCGTCATCCATCGGCATTTTTGTAGGCGCGATACAGGGTTATTTCGGCGGCTTGATCGATCTGATCGGCCAACGTATCGTCGAGGTTTGGGTGGGCTTGCCGGTGCTGTTCGTTTTGATCATTCTCGCAAGCATGGTTGAGCCCAACGTCTATTGGCTCCTGGGCATCTTGGTTATGTTCAGTTGGATGACATTAGTTGGCGTTGTGCGAGCGGAATTTTTGCGTGCGCGAAACTTTGAATTTGTCCGCGCAGCTTGGGGTTTAGGCGTTAAAGATTTCGTCGTGATTTTTCGGCACGTATTGCCGAATGCCGCGGTGTCCGCACTGACTTACTTGCCGTTCATTTTGACGAGTTCGATCGTGTCGTTAACAGCGTTGGATTTCTTGGGGTTCGGCCTGCCGATCGAGTCCCCATCACTTGGTCGTTTGCTCTCAGCTGCGAAGAGCAACTTGCAAGCATGGTGGATCGGCATGGGTGTATTTACCACGCTTGTGGTCATGCTCACGTTATTGATCTTTATTGGCGAAGGTGTTCGAGACGCTTTAGACCCTCGTCGTTCGCTTGGTGCGCGCGGCGATAGTTCACCCATGCAAGCGCCGATCGAAGCTGCGAGACAATGAGCGATCTGCCCCTGCAAGGCGTAACAATAGTTGCGCTGGAGCAGGCGGTTGCTGCCCCCGTCGCGACGTGTCGACTAGCCGACGCGGGTGCGCGTGTCATCAAACTCGAACGTGAATCTGGCGATTTCGCGCGTACCTATGACACTGCTGCAAATGGACAGAGTGCTTACTTCGCGTGGGCGAATCGCGGTAAAGAGTCGCTCACGGTCGACATCAAAAAAACCGACGATGTCAAGCTAGTAAAACGCATCATTGCGAAGTCCGACGTTTTCGTCCAGAACCTTTCGGTCGGCGCGGCGACGCGCGTTGGATTGGGTTCTGAAACGTTGCGATCCGAATTCCCTCACCTAATCACATGTGATATCTCTGGATACGGCGAAGCAGGTTCGTATCGTGACATGAAAGCGTACGACCTGCTTATTCAGGCGGAATCAGGCTTGGTTTCTATTTCAGGTCCACCTGGCGAATATGGTCGGGTGGGGGTTTCACTGGTCGACATTTCGACGGGACTTTCAGCCGCGCTGGCCATCAATGAAGCTCTGTTTGCTCGTCGACGCACTGGCGAAGGCCGTGCGATCAAACTCTCTTTGTTTGACGTAATAGCCGATTGGATGAGCGTACCCCTATTGCAGCATGAAGAGCATGGAAGTGGTCCCGAGCGCGTTGGGTTAGCACACCCATCAATTACGCCTTACGGCGGCTTCGTCTCGAGCGATGGCGTCACCATCGTCATTTCCGTGCAGAACGATCGCGAGTGGAAGGCGTTCACTGAGCAAGTCCTTGATAGACCGGACCTGACGTCGCATCCAAAGTTCGCCACCAATCCCATTCGTATGCAGCGTCGCGCTGAAGTGGATCGCATGGTTCAGGATTTTTTTAGTGCCCGTACCAAGATGGAATTGGTTGAGCTGCTAACTGATGCTCGTATTGCCTTTGGCGTCGTCAATGAGATGCCAGCATTCGCGCAACATCCAGCGTTGCGGAGAACTCGATTTGAAAGCGAAACGGGTGCCATACGAATGCCTGCGCATCCTGATTCCGAACGCCGAGTCAATGACGACGAGGTGCGAATTCCGCGTTTAGGCGAACACTCCAGCAGCATTCGCGAAGAGTTCAGCGACGTAAAAAGCTGAACGACTTCAGTACTCGCACATGATGCGGCGAGTCAAAACCCATCGCGACAAAATGGCCGATATGTAGTGGCGAACAGGCTATCAAACTGCGCTAGTTTTGCGATATCTGCGACATCCGCCCGGCCGGCACGATGCAGTTGTGAGAGCGTCGCGTTGCCGCTAAGCAGACTAGCCAAACCATTAGGCGAAATCGTTGCATCTGCGCTCTGGTTTGTTTCTGCTACCTCAGTTCGTGTGCCATCGGTTTCTAGCAGGAATCGCCTTTCATTCCATGGACATTCCGCATCGTCATGTACTTCTAAGACAATGGTTCCAGCGTGGTTGTAGATTCGCTCAGTAAGGGCTTGGCTTGCGTCAACTACGCGCAGCCAGATGCCGTCCCATACATCCGACCCGAGAATGCGCGGCTCAAGGAGCAAATTGAAACTAGGATCATCCAGCGGCATCTGCATGTCCACGAATCGAACCAAATCATGCTCGCGCAGAAACTCCCATAGCCCCCGATAGGCCGTGATGTTCAAGTAAATGAACTCACGCACCTGAAGGCGTTGGTCCGGACCGCCATCTTCAGCGAGTTTGCGATCTTCACGTGTGTTGTACGCAACATAACCCTGAGGTTCGTCATTTGCGGCGAAATACACTGCTACATATGAACGACGTTTTTTATTGCCAAAATGATGCTTCCACATATCGTTGTCTCGATACAGATCGAGCGTCCGATCTTGGATAAAGACGTCGTACAGCTTTTGAATGATTGGCAAACCCTCATCTTTTTCGAGTATGCGTACATAGCCTTCTTGAGTCGATGCAAACTGAAACGACGCGTACCGTGGGTCGAATTCACTCGATACATGGGTGGACGCCAAACCGTAGCCGAAACGTTGGTAGATCGCCCCCATCGAAGCCCACAAAATCGATACGCTTTGTTTTGCATCCTCATGCACCTGATGCAACCGTTGCGTGACCATTTCGCGAACTAGACCGCGACGACGAAAGCCTGGCGCGGTGCCCACCGCGGTAAGTCCATCCGCTTGCATGTCCTTCCCATTGAACCGCATCGTGAATGGGTACCCGCCTGAGGTCGCAACAATCTTGCCGTTGTGAAACGCGGCCGTGGTCCATTCATTTTTGAGGTTGTCTTCATCTTCGTTAACTTCGATTGAGCTATCTGCGAAGACATACTTGACGACGTTTGAGAACGCTTGCCGTTCTTCTTGTTGAATAGCGCGAAATTCAAAAGGACTTGCGTTGGACATGGTCTTGCTTGATGGCTGTAGCGTTTAAGAACCGATATATAAACCGAGCTGTCGTTCGACTTCTGCGGTGGTTCCTTGCGGCATCGGAATCAGCTGCACGTGCGCACCGTTGTCGGATCGTTCCTTTAGCTGGCTGGCAATGGTTTCGGCACCCCCGATCACTTGAATTGCTTGCACCATTTCCTTTGAAATGGACGCAAAGGCACCTTCGCGATCACGTTGTTGCCATGCTGCGCGCGATGCGAGCACGTCATCTTCAAAGCCATTCGCTACGAGCATGTTCCAGTAAAAATCGCCCATACGATTTATGTAGTGAAAGAGTGGTTGGCGAGCCGCTTGCCATAAGTTCTCATCGTCTAAATCGCCCACATAGACATTGGTGAAAGGTGCTACAGTCAACGTCACGTCGCTTCTCCCTACCGCAGCAGCCGCAGCGTTTAGGTCCGTTTGTAGCGACGCAAAGCGTGCACTTGGCCAATGAATTGGAAAAATGCCGTCAGCAATTTCCCCTGTTTGCTTGATGGACTTTGGCGTAATGGCGGCGATGTAGATTGGCACCGAATCGCGTTGGCGTTCGTAATCCAGTCGAAAACCACGGCTCATTTGCATCAATTGGCCTTCATACTGAAGCTCGTTGCCCTCGAGCAGCAGTTTGATGATTTCAACGTATTCCCGAATGCGGCGTAATGGTCGATCGAAAGGCACACCGTGAAAATGCTCGATGACGCGATGACCTGACGAACCGAGACCGCACACCATCCGCCCGTTGGATAGCATCTCAAGTGAGGCGAACTCCTGAGCGATGGCGGCCGGTGAACGCGAAAAAACGTTTAGGATAGATGTGCCGATATGAATCTTCTCAGTATGGGTCGCTAGCAGTGTCATCCACGGTACCGTGGATGGTCCCCACGCTTCACCGGTTGCGACTAGGCTATAACCGAGGGATTCCGCGATGCGTACTTTTTCAATGGTATCGCGCCAATCGCGACCGCTGCCACAGAGAATGCCTAATTTCATAGTGTGTTGCGCATATTTGTTGGAAATGGACGGTGATCTGCGAATGCGAGGTGATGCTTCTAATTCATGCTCATAACACTACGCAAGCCTATGAATCGGCTAACAGCTACACGTGTTACGTGAATCGTCTTGACGCCTCGCACATGCGCGGGTGAAGTTTAGTTAGTTGGCCGCCGATTCATCGTTCTGCGGGGGCAAGCTACGAGCTGGACTCGCCGCTAAACGCGTGACGGCTGGGGTAAGCACACGATCCAGCGTTGTTCGCGAAGGCGATATGGTGCCTGGTAGCGAAGAGTTGGTAGCGACGAAGTAAGCGCGGCTAGTTTCCCGCATGATCCATGCGATGGCGTACCAATTCCCGTTAGAACCTGGGGTGTTCAATGCTTCACCATGCCCAAATACGCGGGGATACAGCCACCAGCCAGCGCTATTCGTACCACCGGAAGTAAACAGAGTTATGCGTCCATCTTCATCAACCCCAAGGCGCGTCATTTCTTGCAGTTTCTCACGATCCAATAACATCGGTTCTTTGCCGTTCATCCACAATTGAAAGAAACGACCTAGATCTTCCATTGACACGTGGACGCCAGCAGACGGATAAAGCACTGCGTCGGCATCTTCGGTAGTTGGTTTCCACGTCACCGCCGGCAGAGACGTTGTACTTTTGTGCCCCCACGGTTCATTAGCATCTTTCAATAGTGCTGGTTGACCAAATCCAGCGCTCGCCATACCCAGTGGCGCGAAGACGCGTGCCTGCATCAAGGATTCCCAGCTCGAACCTGTGATCTGTTCGATCATCGCAGCAACAACAACGTAACCCGCATGGGAGTAGTAAACCTTCCCAATTTCAGCGCGTGGTTCTGTCGCCAGCGTTGCAAGCGCTGCCATACGGCGGCGTTCGACCGTTGTAGTGAGATCGTCGTCTTGCCATTCGGCTAGATCTTCTTGCACGCCGCTTTCATGAATCAGTAAATCTCTAAGTGTGACGGCATGGAAGTCGGCATGGATGTCCGTCAGTTCGTCACTGAATACTTCCTCGACGGTGGTGTACCAACCATTTGGCAGTATGTTGGATTCATCGTGCACCAACGTGGCGACCAACAGAGCCGTCATAGGCTTTGTTATAGAGCCAACATATAACCTATCGTGCACGGTTGCAGGTTCGTTGGTGTCGACATTTTTTACGCCCAATGCGGTCACTGCACGTACGCCGCTTTCGTCTATGATCGTACCGTAGATTGCGGGCGTCCAAGGCTCGTTAACCCATCCTTCTAGTTGCTTTGAGATTGAGCGATCGGCCGTTGCAAGGGAGGTCCCGAGCCAACAATGTCCTAATGCGTATGGGGGGCGAGTAGATAAATTGGTTATGCGACGCTCACTTTCTAGCAAATTCATGACGGTGAGTAGCTGGTCTGATTCAATGGCTAACTGCCAATTACCTTGACCGTCGCCGAGAGATCCTGAAATCGAGGCTGCGCCTTCTTCAAGATCTAAAGCGTTTAGGGTAACCGTTGTACTTGGTTCAAGCTGTAGCTGAATCGGCATAGCGCTCACGCTGCCACGATCATCGCGACCACTAATCTCGATATTAGCTGATGAATCGCTGAGATTCGAAAGTCGAAGTTGCGATCTGGTGAAGTTGTCGCTTGAATAAAACGTGGGAATTCGCCAGCAACCCGCCTCACCCTTAACGGTTTCGAGCACACTCGTTAAAAGACCATCAGGTGCTTCTGCGTACGCGATTGCTTCAATGTCCAATTCAGACGTAAGTTGAAGCCGCCAGTTGCCGTTGCCTCGACCTAATCCGACGTCGATGAAATCGTTGCCATCTTCCAAGTCTGATGCGTAGATCAGAACGTTTGATTGCGAGCGCAAATCCACAGTCGCAGGCCCCACCGACATGCCTTCGTCATCTATCCCTACGACCTCAACTTGCCCATGCGTTTTTGAATGATTGATGAGTCTCAATACACCTGTATGCGAACTCTCTGAGGAAAAAAACAATGGAATAGTCCGCGTTGTTTCCTGCTGGGCTTGAACGACATAAGTCCCACACAACATCAATATGGTTACGAAACCGAGTCGCGCTGCTTGCATCCAGTATGCGGATGAGTTCATCGAGAGCATCGAAAATTAGGCTTAAACGGATGAAATGGTTGCCACAATCGATTTAATCTCGCCAACGATTGAGACACTAGCATTGTAGAGAATCTTAAAGTGCGGGTTGCAAGAAACACTATTTGAGACATTGCAACAAATCAGAAATTAGCATGGTTGGCTGTTATTCGCAGCTCGATATGCAATGAACAGCTGATGGAACCAATGCGACAAGTGCCACGTAGGGGAAAAGGCAAGCAAAGTGGTTCACCGTCGAAAGTGAATTACGGTGTTAGAACGAGAAATAACTAGATTCTTGGTTACACAATACACGAACGATCGAATTGTGTATTCATGCCAACCCTTGTGCTTATTCCATAGTTCCAGGGTGACTTGGCGAGGGTTACGTCTTTCGTCCTACGAGCTTTAGGGATTTACGGCGGACGTAATCATGATGAAATCCTATTTGGAATTTGCGGAAAGCAGCAGAATCCTCGTCATAACGTTTATCGTCACGGCCGTGATGTTGTTCGGCCTTTTTCCGTTCTTGCCGATCAACGGCATCATGCTCGATTTATTACCAGAGTACTCCTATGAGCAAGTCATTTCAGCATTGGGAGGCTATGGGTCGGATGGTCGAATGAACTACATCATTGCCAGCTTGACGCTTGACACGCTCTTCCCTTTCGTATATGTCACCTTTTTCGCTGGATTGATGTACCGCTGCCGTGTGACGGAAGGACTATGGTGGTTAGCTCTTCTTCCTGCAGTCGTTGGGGTAATTGATCTCATGGAGAATGTACAAATCGTTGCGATGCTGGCTCAATATCCAGAAGTAGGCCGGACCCAAGTTGAGATAGCGTCAATGTTTACCTATGGGAAGCACAACCTCGGCTACGTATATCAGTTTGTTGCGATAGTTTTAGTGCTCATCACACTTGTTCGCTTCACGATCAAGAATCTGAACAAAAGTACAGACTAGCCGTTAAATGGCCGGCGCAGAGTTAGCATCAACTCACTCTTTGCACCTGCAAAGTGCTATTCGAAAATTAGTGCGCCCACGCGCCAACAAAAGGGTAGACACATCTTTTGTGTGCTGGACAACGGACAACTGAAATCCGTTTTGAGTGAGATCGTTCGATGCATATTGCCGGAAAGCTCGCTCATTGCTTAAGCGAATATGGTTATAAACCATCACAGTTTGAATTCAAGACGTTCAAATAGCCGAATGACAGTGGTAACAACAGTGTGTTAGATCAGGAACTTGCACGCCAAATCAGGTTACATCCAATTCAAGCGGTAGCTCGACAAAAGTTAGGTATCGCTGAAACAGAGCTGGTTACGTTCGGTGAGACCAAAGCTAAGCTCGTCAGCAAACGTGACCTAAGTCACGCTAATAACGGCGGCGGGAAATTAGTGCTGGTGACAGGCGTATCGCCAACTCCAGCAGGTGAAGGCAAAACAACCACGACGGTTGGATTGCTTGACGCGCTCAATCTCACAGGCGTTAAAGCAAGCGCTTGCCTTCGCGAACCTTCGTTAGGACCAAGTTTCGGTATGAAAGGAGGTGCGCATGGCGGCGGTCGAGCCCAAGTGGCTCCGATGGAAGATATCAATCTCCATTTCACTGGTGATATCCATGCGGTTACATCCGCCCATAACTTGCTAGCGTCACTGATCGACAACCATCTGTATTGGGGCAACGAACTCGATTTGGATTCGAATCGCATCACTTGGCGACGAGTCGTCGATTTGAATGATCGTGCGTTGCGAGAAATCAACGTGCGCGTACGGCGTAGGTTACGTCGCGATTCGGGGTTCGATATCACCGCCGCGTCCGAGATCATGGCGGTGCTTTGTCTCGCGGAGGACCTGCAAGATTTGCAGCGTCGGCTCGGCCATATTGTCGTTGGGGAGGCGAGTTCGGGTTCTCTCGTTACAGCTGCCGAGCTCGGTGCGGGAAGTGCGCTAGGCGTATTACTGAAAGACGCGATAGCGCCGAATTTGGTTCAAACGCTTGAGCACAACCCTGTGCTGGTGCACGGTGGTCCATTTGCGAACATCGCGCATGGCTGCAATTCACTTCGAGCGACTCGCATGGCCCTTGCATTGAGCGATGTCGTTGTGACCGAAGCCGGCTTTGGCGCCGATTTGGGCGCGGAAAAATTCTTAAATATCAAGTGCCGGCAATCCGGTCTTAAACCCGACGCCATTGTGGTTGTTTCGACCGTACGTGCGATGAAGATGCATGGCGGAGTCGCGGCTGATCAATTGCAGATTGAAAACAGAGCAGCCGTTGAGCGCGGTTCGATCAATCTTGTGCGACACATCGAGAATGTGCGTAAATACGGCTACGAACCGGTCGTTTCAATCAACCGGTTTGATGCTGATACGGATGCTGAAGTACAAGCACTAGTTCGAATCACTGAGGAGTTAGGCTGTGTCGCCGTGGTAGGTACACATTGGCGAGACGGTGGTCCCGGCGGCATAGAGGTAGCGAAGGCGGTCATGGCCAGCATCGAACAAGCTCCCGAGCGGCCAAATTGGCTGTATCAAGACGACGAGCCGCTCGCTACCAAAATTGAATCGGTTGCTCGCGAGGTTTATCGTGCGGAAGGCGTCGACTTCTTAGGTGAATCACGTGAAGATCTACAGCGATTCGAATCGCTTGGTTTCGCGAAGCTACCGGTTTGCATTGCGAAAACTCAATACAGCTTTTCTGGCGATCCTATGTTGCTCGGCGCGGCATCGGGTCATCGCCTAACAGTGCGCGAAGTGCAGTTGAAAGCTGGCGCGGGTTTCGTGGTCGCCATATGTGGCAACATCATGACCATGCCGGGATTGCCGCGAAATCCCGCTGCAGTAGATTTCACACTGTCGCCGACAGGCGAAATAGGTGGTTTGTTCTAGAAAAGTACGTGTTTGGGAGCATGCTATTTACAATGCTTCGCCTACGCCAATCATGCTGCATCAATTAACCGGTGCGTTGCTGTCAATGATCGACTAGCCGCGCCGTCCCCATAGAAATATCCGCCGTTGGAATCTTGCTTTGACTTTCGCTAAGCGTATCGCTGTCACGTTGCCGATCAACCAATCCCTTGCCGACACGATAGAGGTTGTGAAGTGGGCCGAAGCGAACGGTTTCGACGATGGCTGGCTTGCGGATCCTGGCGCGCCTGACGGGATGACAACCGCAGCAGCGGTTGCGGCACATATCAGTACATTACGAATCGGTATGGCCATCGTGCCGGTTTACACGCGTTCGCCAACCGTGCTTGCAGCGTCGGCGGACGTGATTGGGCAAGCCTTACCAGGTCGTTTTATCCTCGGCTTAGGCTCGTCTAGCGAAGCGATCCTGCAAGCATTCAACGGCATAAAGCTCGAAAAACCGCTGACTCGCGTAAAGGAAACCACCATCGTACTTCGCAGTATCTTGAAAGGCGAGAAAACGAATTTCACGGACTTAGACACCGTCTACAGTCGTGGCTATTCGCAAGATCCTTCCGAGCCAGGCGTACCGATCTACTTAGCAGCGCTCCGCCCGAAGATGATTGAAATGGCAGCCGAACACGGTGACGGCGTCATATTCAATTTATGGCCGCGAACAGCGTTGCCAAAGATGCTTGAGCACGTGGCGATTGGTGCGGCGCGTTCTGGTAGAACTCTAGAAGATCTTGAAATCGTTAACCGGTTTGTAACGATTGTCACCGATGACAAAGCAGCCGGCTATGACCGTTTTCGTCAGCTTTTTATTCCTTACTTCGGCAATCCTGTCTACAACAACTTTTTGAGTTGGTGCGGCTATCCATACGAGGCAAAGGAGTTGCTTGAAGGTTGGGTCGGACGCGATCGTGAACGCACTGCCGCTGCTATGCACGACGATCTTGTTGCTGCCATCGCGGTAATTGGTTCAGCTGACGAAGTCCGAGAGCGAATTCGACAGCATGCGAGAGAGGGTATTACGACGAGCATCATCGCGCCGCCAGGTCAAATCACAGTTGATGAGGCTAAGCAGACCTTTAGCGCATTCACCAGCGATGTTTTCAGTTTCGACTGACAACATGCGGTTTTATCTAGCGCGGCATGGCGAAACGCAATGGAATGTCGAACGCCGTATGCAAGGTTGGGGTGATTCGCAGCTCACTGAAACCGGGCATGCGCAAGCGCGCATCCACGGGCAACTACTGCAGCGTGAAGGGGTCGCGAAAATTTATGCGTCCGATCTAGGTCGAGTAAAGCAAACTGTCGAGCGCATTCACGAACAATGTGACGTTGCCACTGAGTTTCATCAAGACTTACGCGAATGCAGTATGGGTGAGTGGGAAGGTCAACGTGTGGTTGACATCCAAGAACATCCTGAGTACGCCCGTTGGCGTACTGGCGGAGAGGGTTTGGCACCCCCTAAAGGTGAATCCATCGATGACATCAAGCAACGAGTTGGGAATCTCTTGCAATCGATCAGCGCGCAAGCACACGACCGTGTCGCTCTCGTTACGCATGGCATTACCACGCGGGTTTTGCTTGACCTTTTAGTTGACCTAACGGAAGATCAAAAACAAGCATTGCGGATACCGAATGGCGTCGTTCACATGGTGGACTTTGTCGGCTCGGCTCGACGGATTGTTCACTTTCGAGACGGCTGCGCTGGTGTCGAAGGCATTTGCACCTCGATGAGATAAATCTTCATTTGGAAGGAAACCAAAACCATGAAAGTTGACGCAAGCATTGGCTTTGATTTGCGCGGCGTTGGTGCCCATGCAGAACGCATGGAGGAGGCTGGGTATACCGGTCTTCAAACCGCGGAAACAGGGCATGATCCCTTTTTACCGTTGGCTCAAGCCGCGTTGCACACATCAAAAGTCGATCTCATCACCAGCATTGTGGTGGCGTTCGCTCGTACACCGATGGTGCTTGCCCCGATTGCTCACGATTTGAACGCAATCTCACAAGGTCGCTTTGTACTAGGACTAGGGTCGCAGATTCGCGCTCACATAACGAAGCGTTTTAGTATGCCATGGTCACACCCTGCACCACGTATGCGTGAGTTCATTCTGGCCTTGCGCGCTATTTGGGCCAACTGGTACGACCAAGAACCGTTGAGTTTTGTCGGCAAGTTCTACACTCACACTTTGATGACGCCGTTCTTTTCCCCGTCGAATACAGAGTTCGGCGCACCTAGGGTGTTTTTGGCAGCGGTAGGTCCCTTGATGACAGAAGTAGCCGCGGAAGTTGCAGATGGCATGATCGTTCATCCCTTCACCACACAAAAGTACCTTCGCGAAACAACATTACCGGCATTGGAGAAAGGTTGGCTGAAAGCTGGGAAGAAGCGAGAGAATTTCGAAATCAGTTATCCATGTTTCGTGGTAACGGCGGCAGACGAAAAGGCGTTAGAACGAGCGAAAGGGGCGACTCGGCAGCAAATTGCTTTTTATGGTTCAACGCCAGCTTACAAAGGCGTGCTAGACAGCATTGGTGCTGGTGAATTGCAGGGCGAACTAAACGCCATGTCCAAGCAAGGCCGCTGGCAAGAAATGGGGACGTTAATAACTGATGACATTCTGCAAGAGTTCGCTGTAGTCGACGAACCGCAAAACCTTGCTGGTGAGCTAAAAAGACGTTACGGTGATTTGATCGATCGCACCTCAGTCGCGTATGACTCTATACCGCAGCAATATCGTGACGATTTCTTCGCAGAATTGACCAACTGACGTAGAGGTACAAACCTCACTATGTGCTTGAGGGTATGACGTTGGTTAATTCGCTCCATCAGGTGAGCTTGGCCGTCCAAGACATGGACCAAGCTGTTGTGTTCTATCAAGAAGTCCTGCATTTAAATCTAATTGCTCGCTTTGACTTTGGTGTGAAACTGGCTTTTTTCGATCTCAAAGGCGCTCGCTTGATGCTGGAGCAGAACGAAGAGAGCGATGCAGGGAGTCTTTGCTATTTCGGTGTCGATGACATTGAAGCAGCGGTGAATCAAGTTGAATCGACCGGTGCGGAAGTTGTGCAAACTCCCCATGTAATACACCACGATGCTGAAGGAACTTTCGGACCTGCAGGCGAATCAGAAGTGATGGCATTCGTGCGCGACGTCAGTGGTAACCTGATTGCGTTTGTGCAGCGACGGGTAGAGGAATCAGCTTGAATAGTGCATTAGTCGACGAGGCAGTGGAACTGGCGCGATCGCTGCCCAAAGCAGAACTTCACATGCATCTTGAAGGCGCTCTCCAGCCGGAGCTGGTTTTCAAATTCAGCGAACGAAACGACAAGACGCCACCATTTGCAACCATTGCAGAATTGCGTGCCGAGTACGAATTCACTGACTTAGCTGATTTCATTAGTTTGTTTCTAAAGTGCTTCAATAGTCTCGAGACTGCGCAAGACTACGAAGATTTGACGAACGATTACAGCGAACATGCGCTAGCCGACAACGTGGTTCACGCAGAAATTTTCGTGGAGGCGCAAGCATCGAATGACGCAGACCAGCTCATGGCTGGCTGTCTTAAAGCAGCTGCCCGATGGCAAGAGAAGGGGTTGGATTTGTTATTCATACCGACCTTTCTTCGCCATATGCCTTTGGCTGAGGCTTTGAAGTCTTTTGATGAACTAGAGCCGTATCACGACATCATTGGCGGGATCGGGCTCGCTTCAGTTGAAGTTGGTTTCCCGCCCGAAAACTTTCGTCTACTGTTCGATCGAGCGCGAGAGTTGGGCATAAAAGGTGTAGCTCACGCTGGCGAAGAAGGTCCGCCCGAGTATGTCTGGGGAGCCATTGACGACTTAGGTGTCGAGCGCGTTGACCACGGTAATCGATCGATTGAAGATCCAGTTTTGATGGCACGGTTAGCGCGCGATCAGATTCCTCTTACGATGTGCCCGTTATCCAATCTTCGTCTTTGTGTCATTGATGAATTAGGCAATCACCCTTTAAAGCGGTTTCTGGATGCCGGCGTGAACGTGACAGTGAACTCGGACGACCCAGCTTATTTTGGGGGCTATTTGAACGAGAACTTCGAGCAGACGATTCGAGCGCTGAATCTGCATCCGACGGATGTCCGCGAAATCGTGCAAAACGCGCACGACGCGAAGTTCCCGTCACCTTCAAGGAACGGCTAACGTTCTACGACGCCGAACTCATATTCGGTAACTGCACGAAATTCATCGCCTGGGCGTAGGATTGAGTTGGGGTAGTTGTGATGATTGGGTGCGTCAGGAAACTGTTGCGTCTCGAGACATAACCCTTGATGTTTCGAGTATCGCACATCATCTTTTCCTCTCGCGTTCAACGTATTGCAGGTGTAAAGCTGAACGCCTGGTTGATCGGTTCTAACCTTTAATGTACGGTTACTTTTGGGATCGACTACATAGGCGGCGTCGCGAAAGCTATCGCCATTTATGACAAAAGTGTGGTCGAAGCCTTCGGCGAGCTGGTTCTGTGGATGGTCTGCACCTAGACGATCGCCGAGACGTACGAGCTGCGTTAGATCGAACGGCGTACCGTTAACCGTTTGGATTTCGCCGAGTTGCGTGAGGTTCTCTGTTACGGGTAAAAAGTGATCCGCAAAGATCTGCAATTGATGATCATGGATGTTTGAGCCATGCACACCGGAGAGATTAAAGTAATGGTGAGCGGTCAGACTAACAGGTGTGGGTTTGGTCGTGCGTGCAACCAACTCCAGTCGCAATGTATTGCCTGCTAGGGTGTAGATGGCGGAGGTGGTAAGTTCACCTGGGAACCCAGCGTCGCCATCGGGACTGATTATTTCAAAATGCACCTGATTACGATTTTGGCGACCTCGCCAAAGTAGATTCGCGAAGCCTCGTGCGCCGCCGTGCAACTGGTGCGGTGGGATGTTGGCGTCAAGCTTGTATACAAAACCATCTAACTTGAATCGAGCGTTTGTGATGCGATTGGCGTAGCGGCCAACGATGCAATTGAAATGTGGGTGTGGCTTAAGGTGATCATCGGGCGTAGGACAGCCAAGCAATATATCTGCAACCGCCCCTTCACCGTCACAGCACCAAATATTCGTAACGGTCGCGCCGTATTCGATCAAGTGGACGCGAATGTTTGACGTAGGATCGAACAGTTCGAAATGTTGACCAACGGTGTCCATTTGATCCTCACTCACAAGCAGCAATTCCCATTACAATCCGTTGAATTTATCAATGTGAATACAAACACTAGATTCCAGTTTTAGGTTGGTATTGGTTCCGTGTTCACGTTATACAGCCATTAACTACAAACATGCCTGCTAAGAAATATCCGCTTCGATCAGTACGGGTATTCCTACGGGCGTTTTCTTGGCTGCCATTGGGGTTGGCGCGAAGTTTAGGTTGGGGTTTAGCAGGTCTCGCATGGGTTCTGCGAACACGCGCGCGACGGACGACATGGCAGAATCTCACACATTGTTATCCGGACCTGTCACAGGTCGCTCGCCGCGAACTAGCGTTGCGAAGTTTGTATCACACAGCCGCTACGATCTTTGAAATGCCTGCGGTTTGGTCCGCTTCGCATGGTCGTCTACATAAATGGATAAAGCGTGTAGAAGGCGAAGACCTCTTAAAGAAGAGCTTAGCTACGGGCTCAACGCTATTTCTACTACCGCATTTTGGCAATTGGGAGTTTTTGACCACCTACCTGCATCCTATTACAACGTACACGTGCCTTTACAGTCCAAGGCGACTATATGAGCTCGAAAACCTGATCAATGAGCGGCGCAGTCGATTTGGTGGTGACTTTTTACCCTTGACGCCAGCAGGACTGCGTAAGTTGCTACGTCGCATACACGAAGGTGCGGTCATCATCGTGCTGCCAGATCAGGTTCCCAATGAAGGTCGTTCGACATTGTCGGAATTTCGAGGACGACCGTTGCGAACGGGAACTCTTCCCCATGAGCTGCTAAAGAGGGGCCAACTTACCGCACTCACCATGGTCGCTAAGCGTTGCCGTGGCGGCTTTAGCATCCATATACAAGAGGTGGCAGACGAGATCTACGCAGAGGACGCTGTCACATCGGTGAAAGCACTTGACCGTGCGATTGAAGACGTCGTTAGCTTGGATTCAGCCCAATATCAGTGGGAATACAAGCGCTTTCGAGGTGTCGCTGATATCTATCAGTAACCTGCTGTGCCAGCTTGAATTTCCGCTAAGAAATCCGCGTCAAGGGGTACGTACTCTTCGGTCCGTGGTTTCATGACATAGACTGGGTCCGACATCTTCGAGAGATCGTAGCCTTCTTCGCGCAGGCCGGTTTTGACCAACTTCATCGTACCGGTTACTTCGGCTTCGCTCTGCACGCGAATGAATACAGGCCGACTGTAATGAGCGAGCTGCGTGTTCACATACTCACCCAAGCTCGCCAAATCCAACGCTTCATCGGGTTTGTTCAGGACCACGGTCGCCATGCCGGCGCGTCCTTCTGTACCAGGCACGCTGACACCGTACACGTTGCTGATTTCAATCTGATCAAAACCATTGAGTATTTCAGCCACTTCGTTGGTTGAGACGTTCTCCGAGCGCCACCGGAACGTATCGCCTACACGATCCACAAACTGGTAGTGCGGATAGCCGAGCGAGAAACCTACGGGTACTGTTCGCAACAAATCCCCGGTGTTGAACCACGCATCGCCATCCTCAAAGACGTTGCGCAATATCTTCTTCTCGGTCGCTTCCTTGTTCGTGTAGCCTTCGAACGCTGCGTCTTTATTGATTTGACCTAGGCACAACCCTGCATCGCCATCGCCTACTTCAACGCAGTAACCGTCCTCGTTTTTCACGATTTCGTCCTCAAGCACGTCGTACTTTATGAGTGCTACTTTGGCGGAAGTCATACCAATGGTTCGATCTTTATTCAGTATGTTGGCGAAGGAGACGTTACCTTCACTAGCAGCGTATAGTTCAGTGATGCGCTTCAGACCGAAGCGACTTTTGAATTCGTCCCAAATATCAGGACGCAGGCCGTTGCCAATAGCGGTACGCAGGGGTGTGTCCGCTTCGTCACCGATTTTTGGTTGATTGACTAAATAGCGACAGAGTTCGCCAACATAGACCATGCAGGTCACGTTGTGCTTGCGAACATCCGCCACCAAACTGGATGCGGAGAAACGCCGTCGTAAAAAGACGCTCGCGCCTGACGATAGAGCAGAACCATAACCAATGACCAACCCAGTGCCGTGATACAACGGTAGAGACAGATAGATGCGATCTTTCTCGGTGCAACGCAACCCAGCGGTATGACACAACGTAGCTGCTTGTTGCATACGCTTGTGAGACTGCACCGCCGCTTTTGGCAATCCTGTGGTTCCCGAAGTGAAAATGTACATCGCTGTAGAACCGAGGGTAATTTCTTGCGTTTCTGGGGGATTTGCGTCGCTTTGGTTATGGCTCAGCACTGCTAAATCACGAGCCCAGGCGGGAACCTCGTCATCACCATCGCGAAACGCAAGAAATCCTGTGCCATCTTCAAGAGCGAGCTGGTCGCGGACACTATCGATCGCATCAGTGACTTCGGTACCAAATACACATAGCTTCGAGTTAATTAACGTGATGCAATGACGAAGCGGTTCTTCACGAAGATTGGTATTGATGAGTGCGACCGTCGCACCGATCTTCATGATGCCTAATACAGCAACGATAAACTCAATGCGATTTTCGATCATGACGCTCACCACGTCGCCTGGCGAGATGCCTTCATCTTTTAACGCGTTGCCTACTCGATTCGCCCGTTTGCCTAATTCACCCCAAGTGATTTCTTCGTCCTCGAAGATGATCGCGGTTCGATCGGCGAACTCCGCGCAAACCTCCTCAACCCGTCGTAGCAAGCTGTCTTTTTCGTCAGGAGACCGATACGCGAAACCTTTCCTCAATTTGAGCAACGTCGGCACGCTGGCGATGATTTCAAGTGTGTTGGCGATGCTCATGTCATATCTCCTGACGTATGCATAGACGCTAATTGCGACCTATGAAAAAATCATAGCGAGGATTGAAACGTGCTAACACTATAGGCTCGCTAGCTCTAGCAAAGGAAATAGTGCTCGGCGCACTGCAGATTGTCAGCGCGCCAAAACAGTCTAACTGATGGAAAACTCGATAGTGCCGAGTGGACCGTAGTCGGCAACATAGTTACCCGGCACACCATCATGAATGCCACCGCAGGCACCGGTGATCAAGAGCATATTGTCGGCCGGTGACATATCGCGCGCTTGTGCTTCTTCGAGCATCCACTGCAGTGCAGGCACAGGACCGCCAAGTGCGTCTGAGAGTTGCGCCTCACAAACGGCCTCGCCATCGCGAGTCAAAGAAACTGACAGTTGCTCGTAATCGTCACGAAAAGCTTGTTGTTCGCCGACGATATACAAGTAAGCCGCAATGTTGGTAGCTGTCAGATTTGAGCCTTTGGCGTCATCCGCCGAGTTCCATGCCATGCGCGGCACTTCGATAACAGGACCAGCCGACTTCGGATTGCCATCGCTATCGATCGTAATACCTATTTCGCACTCTAGTTTGACGCCATTCACCATGTCGAGCGCCGCACCGTTTTCACGGCGACCCCATCGATAAAGCGAGCCAATGAGTGGGTGTGTGAGTCCAAAGGCGGCTTGACCAGCGGCCGCGGTCATGCCAGCCTTCCAACCTGCGACGTCACCATCTGCGAGCGCAGCGACAACTTGCTTTTGAATCGCATAGCCGTCTTCGAGGCTGAGGTCCGCTGGCATAGGTGGCAACGCGGTTTCACCCCGAATTGCCTCAACGAGTGCGCTGACTAACTCTGCGTAGGCCATGCTTAGTTTCCGAAGTCCCAAGACTCGCCGGCCCTATAGCGTCGAAGCACATTTTTAGCAATCAAGATTTTGTGAACTTCGTCTGGTCCGTCTGCTATTCGAAGCGTGCGTGCACCGGTATACATGCCAGCGAAAGGGTAGTCACCGGATACACCAGCAGCACCATAAACTTGAATTGCGCGATCAACGACGCGATGGTACGCAGCAGGCACATATACCTTAATTGAGGAAATGTCCGTGCGCGAGTCTGCACCTGCTTCCATTTTTTGAGCGCAGTCGACAACCATGAGCCGAGCCGATTGGATGTCCATGTAAGAATCAGCAATGAAGCCTTGCATGAATTGCTTGTGTTCGAGTGTTTCGCCACCATGGACTTTACGCGTCATGATGCGATCAACCATCAGGTCGAAGCATCGCCACATCGCGCCAACAGAATTCATGCAGTGGTAAATGCGACCTGCGCCAAGTCGATCTTGTGCGGCTTGGTGACCGGTGCCGGTGCGACCAAGCTGGTTCTCTTTTGGCACTCGAACATTTTCATATTTGATTTCACAGTGGCTCGATGCCTTACCCCAAACTGGCACGCCGCGGATGATGTTTACGCCTGGCGTGTTTTTAGGGACAATGATTTGGGTCATCTTCTCGTTCGCGCCGCCAGGATCGTCTGGATCCGACGTTCGACACATCACAATGTAGAAGTCAGCCGCGTGGCCATTCGAGGTGAACCACTTGTGGCCATTAATAACCCACTCGTCACCGTCAAGTTCCGCTCTAGTCGTTAGCGATCGCGGGTCTGATCCTGGATTCATCGGCTCGGTCATCGAGAAACCAGACTGCATCCGACCTTCGGTCAACGGAATCAGCCACTTCTGGTGCTGTTCCGGCGAGCCATACTTCACAAGAATCTTTTGGTTACCAGAGTTCGGTGCGACTACGCCAAACAATGGCGCAGCACCGGGACTGTAGGCTAGGATTTCGTTCATGTAGGCATGCTGCATGAAACTGAGCCCCATGCCACCAAATTCAGGTGGTAGATGGGGCGCCCATAGCTTGGCTTTTTTTACTTTTTCCTGCACGCCCCGACGCAAGTCAGCTGCTTCCGCTTGTACCTCGCGTGCAGGTGCACGCCCATCAGACGTGCTTGCATACAGCTTGTCTTCTACAGGCAGAATATCCTCATTAACGATCTCAGCAGTGGCTAAGCGAACCTCGTTGACCTCATCATCAAGCGTTGGGATAGGCTTTACATTCATTTGCATGGCGCAAACCGTAATTGCTGTTTGAAAGATTGCATGATACTTAAGCGACTAAGTAGATTGAGGACACGCCTGTATCAATAGATAGTTTTGTGTCGCTCAACCTCAGTTTTCAAACGCTTCGGCTCAATGAAGCTAGTTTCTAGTGAGCAATGTCGTAGCCTTATGCGAAGGCGAGAACACAGGGTATTCGCCCTTGTGTGTATCACATGGAACGTGAAAAAACGAAGATGGTCCTTTACACATAAGGACTAGAGTACTTGCGTTTTGATATGTAACTCGCCACCAGAAAATAACGTGGAATTGAAGTCTGGGTTAAGGGATGTGCACATAGACAAATGACGCGTCGTTGAATAATCGAATTACGAGTATGGCAGATTCATACAAACTATGTTCAATTGGTAGAAACAGGAGTGCCGCAGTTTGATCTTGCACAGCAACTCAATATTACAGCGTTGATGTATGCGTACTCACATTTTTAAATAGCTAGATGAACGACAATTTCCAGAGATGTCATTTCGTAGCGAGCCAATATGAACTTTTGCTCAGTTTATTGATAACACTTTCTTCACATTTTTGACCCAATCATCACCTTCATTGAACATAGATTTCGCAATCCAGCTGTTCAATCCGTAAAAACGAGTGCTTTATTCAGTTTGATACCAGTGTTTTCTTACATGCGTATTTTTGAACTGCCTCAATCTTCCTTTATTAAATATTCTTCGATTTTAGTTAAATATGCTCGTTGTATAAGTGGCGAAGTACGCATGAAATATCATATTAGTAAATAATGTGATATATATACTGCTTATGGGTTTCATATAAGGCGAGATCCTACTTTATCCTGAATCCGCATGTATGAATAAATGTTCTGAGATCATTTTCTCAGTTCGATTCTATAATCGATACTGATTTCCAGCCCCTAGGGAAGTTTCGGGTTCGTTCGTTTCTTGAATCACCCGTTCCATCGATGTCGACGAATGGTCTAGATTACCCGCACGCGGAGCACCCTCCGTCTGCAACGACGGTTGAAGTAGCAGAGAGTGTGCGCTGGCTCACGATGCCTATGGCGGGTTCGTTAACGCACATTAATTTGTATCTGCTCGAAGATTACGACGGCTGGTTCGTGCTCGATACTGGTCTTGCAACGCAACAGACTCGCGAGTTATGGTTTGAGATCTTTGATAACCATCTAGAAGGCAAGCCAATAAAAGGCGTCATTTGTACCCACATGCATCCTGATCACGTGGGGCAGGCCGGGATGATTACTGACAAGTTCCGGGTGCCGTTTTATATGACGCGAGCTGAGTATTACCAGGCTCGGTCGATGTTTTCAGGCTATTCCTCCTATAGTTCAAATTGGCAAAGTCAAGAGTTCTACGAGCGTTCAGGGATTGATACCTCGTTCTTCGAACGGGCAGGTCAAGAATGGCGGCGGCGCATGCCGAGTGCACAAGAACAACAGAATGCGCGCAAGAAAAACTCCGAGCCGAACTATGCGGTGTTTCCGGTTGGATTTCGTCGTCTACAAGAAGGCGATGTGCTAACAATTGGCGGGCATGACTGGCTGGTCATGATTGGATCTGGCCATTCACCTGAACATGCTTGTTTGTTTTGCAAGAGCTTAAAGGTGCTGATTTCAGGCGATCAAATCCTGCCGATCATTACTAGCAACGTAAGCGTTCACGCGACAGAACCGGAAGCAAATCCATTGAAGGCTTGGATGGATTCGCACGATCGTTTCCTTGATTTGCCTGAAGATACGTTTGTGCTACCGGCGCACAATTTGCCGTTCTACGGCGTACGACAGCGGCTACGAGCGCTAATCAATCATCATGAAGATCGCATGCTGGCAATAGAAGAGCACTGCACGACGCCGCAAACGGCGCGAGCGTTGCTACCCGTGCTTTTCAAGCGTGAGTTAGACGCTAGGCAAATGATGATGGCCCTTGGCGAGGCGATCGCACACTGCCACTTGCTACTGCATCGTAATCGGCTAGAGCGCAAACTTGACGACGATGGCGTGTATCGCTATCTGTCCATTGATCCGGATTTGGCACGACGGCAACACCCAAACCAACACGATGCGCCGGACGACTTACCAGTTATGGTGTAGTTTTTGCAGGGGCGCACATCTGGATTCTGGTCGTTTTGCAAACGACTCGTTTGTCAGGGACTCCGTTGGGGATTTAAGTTCCCGTTCTATATCCGCGCGCTGCTCGGCGCTGTGTTTATTGTTCTCGGCCTATTCGGATTCTTCCCAATTCTTGGTTTTTGGATGATCCCGCTTGGCATCCTATTGATCGGCACCACGATTCCTTGGGCTGCACATCACATTCGCAAGTGGATGGCGAATGTTGAAGCCGAGATGGTGCGTGACGAAGTTAACCGTTAGAAAGTTCGGTATTCAACCAGTAGTTGCCTTCCTCATACGTACGAATGTAACCCGCCGTTGGCGTCGCGAAATGCGTGCCTATCACGAGCGTGTTCGAATCTACTAACTCTGCCAACAACCGACTTCGCGTTTGCATGCCTTGCGCCGCGTCCGTATCGGCGGAACTGCACCAATCCATCTGCGTCATTTGACATGGGTGGTGAATGCAGTCACCAGTTATTAACGCGGACTCACCGTTGCTACTGATTTCGACGCTCACGTGACCGGGCGTGTGACCCGGGGTGGGCTTTAGCGAGACGCCCCGCTCGATCACTGGGTTCTGCGCGACGTCGATTAGTCGGAGTTTATGTTCGATTGGTTTTACGCTGTCCGCGTAAACCTCGTCAAATCGCCCGGCATCATCCGCACTAGTCCAATACTGCCATTCGTCGCTCGCAACTAAATACTCTGCGTTCGGAAAGGTTGCAACCCATTCATCGTCAACGAGCCGCGTATTCCAACCAACGTGATCGACGTGCAAATGAGTGCACATGACGAGATCAATGCTCTCGGGTGGATAGCCTGCGTTCGTAAGGTCGGTAAGAAAGCTAGTTTGTAAATTCGACCAGGCTGGGATGCTTCGCTGCTTGTCATTGCCAATACATGTATCGACGACGATGCGACTGCTGCCGGTGTCGACGACGAGCGCGTGCACGCTCATCACCAAATTACCTTGGTCGTCCATAAAGTGAGGGTGCATCCAGCTCAACGGCAAGCAACGCTCACGCGTAGCGTCAGGCAGAATGAAACGCGATCCGCCGGTGACTTCTAGTTCGACGACTCTAGTGATTTTGATATCACCAACTTGCCAGACTTCGTTCATTAGGTTGTTGCGAATGCCTAGTGAAATTGAGGCTGGGATGAACTGGCTATATAGGCTTCAATGGTCCAGATGGCGTTCGCCAGCGTCTGCCCTATCAAATCAAGGCGTCGCACTTGCTCTATGCGGTCTTCTACTTCGCGCAATTGCGACCGTGTGAAAATTGATTCGAGGAGGCCGGTTGCATGCGTAAGACAGATCAGCGCAATGTCTCGCGGGTTTGGAATCGTGTCGGTGAAGAGCACTTCAGCGATACGAAGTTTCACTTCTTTGTCGGCTTTGCCATCGATGATCGGATAACGTCGCGACTTGAACACCCATAGAAATCTATGTTCTGCTTGTTCTAGGATGCCATGTTCGACCAGTCGCTCAAGTGCTGCTTCTCGGATGCTATCGGCATACACGGCCGTGCGTTCAATCCAGTATCGTGCCGTTTGCTCGTCTGATTCGATGCTCATGAATTTCAACATCCCATCCAGAATCGAGTCACTAGTTGGCGTCGCATCAACTATCTTCATCGCTTCTAAATCTGTGTCGATGCGATTGTGCAATGCCAAATCCATCAATACAGCGCCACTAAGCGCGTAACGCATGGTGTATTCGGGAACCTTGATAAATGTGCCGTCGCTGTCGTGTAGAGTGAGAAGAAGCACTTCTTCCGCAATGCTTAGAGCCATGGTTGCGAATTCGTTGGGGTTAGTTAGCTAGTTAAATTTTGCGGAACAAGGTTCGTCAAAAATAGCTCGATTGATGCACATAGACTCTCTTGCCAAGTTGCGAGCTTGAATGCAGTCGAATAGCTGAGTCGAATTGATGGCGTGCAAGCGCTTCTTAAGTCGAATCGATCCGCCAGCTAGTGTCATAACCGGCTATTTCGATCTGATCATTGAGCGCAGCGGTACTGACTTCGAGTTGCTCGCGTGAGTCAATCATCACTGCGTATTCGTTGGTGCTGTCATTAGGTTGCTCAAACATCCTAGCAAGTGCTTTTGGATGGGGCCCGTGTGTCAAACCACTAGGGTGGTAAGTCAAACAACCTGTTTCGATGGCATCGCGGCTGAAGAAGTTGCCAGCGTGATAAAAGATCACTTCGTCAATATCATCGTTGTTATGGAAAAACGGCACCTTCAGTGCGGTTTGGTCAGTTTCGAATGGTCGCGGCACGAAGGTGCTCACAAGAGCAGCATCGCACTCGAATGTTGCGTGGACGCTTGGTGGCAAGTGGTAGCGATGGCTATTGATTGGTAGTAGATCGTGCACATGCAACCGTACTGGCACGGTGTCTCCTTTCCAACCAACCGCATCAAGAGGGTTATGGTCGTAGTGGATGGTTGAAAGTTGCTCGCGTCGTCGCACAAGCACTGAACTGGGCGTATCTGTTTGGGAGCGAAATTGCTCGTTCAGTTTTGGATATTCAAGCACGCCTGGGTCCCACAGTGCATGACGACCAAGCAGACCACGCGTCGGTTCATGAAATCTGTCACCTGCTACGCTAAGCAGCAACACACTTAACAACCCTGCGGTTTCGACCCGCCACATGGTGCCACGAGGAATGACAAGATAGCTTCCATCGTCAACTTCCATGTGCCCGTAATCACAGAAAAATTGCATACTGCCCGAATGAACGAAGAGCAATTCGTCTCCGTCTGCATCCCTAACCAGGTGCGGCATTGATTCGCTAGTTTGCCAATACGCGATTCGCAGCGACGCACTGGTTAGCAGTGTGGGAACCGCAAAAGGATTTGCGCTTTCTTCGACCATGTTTAAGTTGAAGGCGCGTGGTTTTAACGGGCCATCTATGGACGTCCAATTCGTTGGCGGTCGTGGGTGATAGATGTGTGAGGCAGGCCCGTCAAAACCGTCGCGACCCATTTCCCGCTCAAATGTGCCCTCTGGCAGGTCGCGATGCGCTTGTTTTGAGTGGCGGCCTTGACTCCAGAATCGTTCAAACCGCTTCATCGAAAACGCCTCGTGCAGCTTGGTTGCGTTCGATCGATTCGAACAGCGCTTGGAAATTGCCTTCGCCAAATCCCCGATTGCCTTTGCGCTGAATCAGTTCGAAGAACAACGGTCCGATCATGTCGCGTGTAAAGATCTGCAAAAGGATGCCATCGTCAGGGTTGCCATCGATCAGCACGTTGTGCTTCATCAGTTGTTCGACATTTTCGTTGTGGCCAATATGACGCGAATGTAGATTGTGATAGTAGGTCGACGGCGTAGATTGGAACACGGTGCCGTTTGCCCGACAGGCTTTTACTGCTTCAAAAATATCTGATGTCGTGAGCGCGATGTGCTGCACGCCACCGCCGTGATGGATGTCAAGAAATTCTGCGATTTGCGATTTAGGATCCGTCGGCTCATTGATTGGAATTTTTATCCGCCCGCATGAGCTGATCAAGGCAACACTATCCAAGCCGCTATGTTTGCCATGAATATTGAAAGTTTGTAGTTCGCAAAAACCAAATGTACGCTTGTAGAAGTCTGTGTGCTTCACAAGTTCGCCGCAGCGGACGTTCTGCGTGACATGGTCTATATCCTGAAGCCAACCATACGGCATGCGTTCAACCCCGGTGCGAAAAGTAAAGTCAATGTCGTAAATAGATGTTGCGCCGTATCGATCAACGAGGTAGATTAGGGCATCGCCAACGCCTCTGACCGCGGGAATGTTCAGTTCCATCGGTCCGGCGGTGCTCGCAATGACTTCCAAACCCATTTCCCGCGCCGACTGCAGCGCATCGGTCACGTTTGGTACCCGAAACGCCAACGCGTTCGACGAGGGACCGTGCGCCGTCGCGTAATCGCTTGCGAGACTATGTCCTTCGCCATTGACAATGAAATTGATACTGTTTTGGCGGTATAGCCTTACGTTTTTATGGTTATGGTCGGCGACGCACACGAAGCCCAGTTGAATCAAAGCATCTTCAAGGACCTGTGTCTCTGCGGCTGTAAACTCAATAAATTCGAGACCGTCCGTTTGAATCGGCGCGCTCGTGTCGCGGACCGCGCTTAACCTGGTTGCTGTCATTTTGTCACCGAGTTGGGTCTAGAAATAGGTTGAAAATAGAATTTTTCATTTATGAGAATTTTAGTAGAAAAATAATAACTATGACCCATAATTTATAGGAAATATTGTCTACAAATAGCAATCACATGAGATTTTAATTCACTACGAAGCAAAGTGTGTGATGATTTTGCATGGTGTTTGGTGAGAGCTAGAAGGTAAGCTATCCGTATGCCGCAACCTGCACAACTTTCTTCACGGAATAAGGATTTCGAGACGCTGCGCCGCACGTTTCCAAACTTGCACGACTTCTTCGACGCGGTCGCCGATACCACCTATCCAGCAATCACAGATCTGCCACTTTTAGACGCCATCGTGCGCGTGGTGAATTCACAAATGCTCTCGACCAAAGCGGCATCCGCCATCTTTAGCCGTATTGAAGCAGCAGCGAAGCAACGCCGGTTGAAGTACCTAGCAAACCTCACCGCCGATGAATTACGCGGCTGTGGTATGAGCCAAGGTAAAGTCCGTTCCATTCATGAATTTCGCACAAAATATCGCAAAGAACCTAGCAGGTTTGAGAAATGGCGAACGTTACCGTTTACCGAACTAGAAAAAGAAGTCGACACAATCTGGGGGATTTCCACGTGGACCGCAGAAATGTTGGCGATGTTCTACTTCGGTCACAAGGACGTATTCCCGAGCAAGGATCTAGCAATCAATCGTGGCGTAGAGCTAACCCGGCGTTATGTGGATGCGGAATTCGATCCCGAGCAAGGCTCGCCTTGTCGTACACTGTTGGCGCGTTGCATTTGGCGATCATTTGAGGTGGATTTTTGGGGTAGTTTTGAATGACTTTCGCATATTTTTCCTAGCGCAAAAGGGGGGACCCAACTTCGATTACTAAAATTCCTCGCTCTGCGGTGGTCTCTACGTCTTTGTGAAACGCCTTTCTGCGCGTTGTACCTGTCTTTTTTCAGCTTACCTCCTAACTTTCTCGCTTGCCGTATTCGGCGCGAATCCCAACCCAAAAACCGCTTCTGACGCCAATACGACGTTTGAAACGATTACTCTAAAGGGTTCCAGCGACGGCTCGCAACGCGCCTTGGTGGTGCCGCGCAAACGCAGCGATATTGACATCGTTGTAGATGGTGTAATCGATGAAGCCGTTTGGGCAAGTCTTCCTGCGCACGAAGAGTTTTATCTAACCGACCCCGATACGCTCGAACCTGCCACACTGAACTCGTTCTGGCGCTTCTTTTACACAGATCGTGGTTTTTATGTGGCGGCCAATTGCCAACAGGACCCGACTCGTCTGGTTGAACGATTATCCGCTCGAGATCTGGGTTTTCTGAACCGTGATTACGTGAGCTTTACGTTGGACACCTCAGGTGAAGCCCGCTATGGCTATTGGTTCCAGTTGAATCTTGGGGGTAGCCGCTCGGACGGCACTATACAACCAGAACGTCAGTTCAGCGACAGTTGGGATGGTGCCTGGTACGGAGAAACTGCGCGAACCCAAGACGGGTGGTCGGCCGAATTCTTCATTCCGTGGTCCATCGTGAGCATGCCAAAGATGGAGGGCGAACGTGAAATGGGCATCGTGATGCAACGTCGCGTGGCCTATCTAAATGAGCGTTATGGGTATCCACCCCTGCCATTCACGAAACCAAAGTTCTTGTCCGCATTTCAAAAGATCGTATTGCAGGATGTCAAACCGCGCCAACAGTTGAGCTTCTTCCCGCAAGTCTCGTCGCTTTACGACTCGATGAACGAAACAACAGAAGGCCACGCGGGATTAGATCTGTTCTGGCGACCTTCGACCAATCTGCAAGTCACTGCGACAGCCAATCCTGATTTCGGTACGGTTGAAGCAGATTCCGTCATCATCAACTTGTCGGCAATCGAGACGTTCTTCCCTGAGAAGCGACTCTTCTTCCTCGAAGGGCAGGAGATTTTTGCGCCGGTTGATTCATCGATCAGGATGTTGCACACAAGACGAATAGGCCAACGACCGCTATTTCCTGAATTGCCGGCAGGCGCACGGTTCGACTATGACCAGTTTCGCGATCCGGCTGACTTGCTAGGTGCGACCAAGGCTACAGGTCAAATCGGCAAATTGCGTTATGGCGTGCTGGGTGCGGTCGAAGACGATACCACGTTTTATGGCGAGCTCGATGGCGAACCCATAGCAGTTGCGCAACCGGGTAGAGATTTCGGTGTGGTTCGAACCCTATGGGAAGAAAGCAATGGCGACTATCGAAGTCTCGGCTTTACTTCTACGAGCATGCACCATCCATCGCTTGATGCGCGCACGCATGGCCTCGACGGTCACTTTTTCAGCAAATCCGGTAAGTACAAAGTTGATTCGCAGCTATTCGTATCCGATGTCCAGGGTGAGGAAAACGGCTATGGTGGCTTTGTTAAGTTCGAATACGCCCAGAGTCAAGGCGTTACCCATGAGTTTGAATTCGACTCGTATGACGACAAGCTCAATCTCAATCATCTTGGGTATATGGCACGCAACGATAAAAACGCATTCGAGTACGAGTTCCGAATTCGCAAATTCTCAGATCGCTACAAAGAAAGCGATACAGAGTTCATGCTTGACCATGAAGTGAACGGTGCAGGTCAAGCAATTTCGTCAAGTTTGCAGTTGACGCAGGAATTTACCTTCAATAACAACACGCGCTTTCGAGTACGTGCGCGCTATCGCCCAGATCAATATGACGACCGGAATAGTTTTGGCAACGGCACGTACTTAGAAGAGAGTCGCCAACAGCTTGACTTCCGCTATTCGTCTGATTCAGCTCGCCGGTTCTACTACAGTGCGTCTGGTGGATATGGCAGTGAATCTTTAGGTGGCGCTTCCAAATCCGCGGGGACGTTTTTGATTTACCGCGCATCGCACCGATTTACGATGTTCTCAAGCATCTTCTATTTCCATCAAGATAGTTGGCTGCTCAATCGTGGCGGGCGAAATTTCACGACTTTTGCAAGTGAGAGTTGGTCACCGCGCTTTGGCATGGACTTGTTTGTGACTTCCAAGCAGCACGTCCGGATGGATTTGGAATGGAGTGCGATCAAAGCACTTGAGAGCGAGTTTTATGAGCTACCAGAAAACGACACGAAGCTCATGATTACGTCAGACCCGACTGCAGATCGCGCCGACGATTTCACCCTGTCACGCTTGAATTTACAGTTGCGGTATCGATGGGAAATTGCACCGATGTCAGATTTGTTCGTCGTGTATTCGAAGCGCGCATCGTTGCCTAACGCACTCGGCTATGCATTTACCGACTTGTTTTCGGAGACGTTGGATCACCCCATATCTGAAGGGGTCGTGGTCAAACTTCGTCACCATTTAGGCACCTAAAGCACCTCTAAAATCCTGTTTGTTGCGATGCCATTTGGGTTGGCACTCGTGACGACTTTTTTGGCGCGATTCGACTTTAAGAAGACCTGCATTGATCCTCTCACCTGATACCTGGCTTGGTCGCGGGTCATGGCGTGTCACGACGGACTCGACCGGCGTGAAGTTTGACTGTGTGGTGAAGATCGAAGACGTAGAGAACGGCACTGCGATACAGATCAATGCGAGTACGGAAACCGATGCAACCTACCGTTACGATGTTTGGATCGTGCCTGACGAGACTGGGCTCTACACGATCACGGTGAATAGTCCTAGTTTTGCGCTAGAAGGTGTAGGTAAATTGGAATCGTTGCCGCACTTAGCGACATTGCGCTCCGAAGATGGCAATACCAATCTGGTCGCGACGGTTTTTGAAATGCCTGAGGTCTATGGCACGCGCGGCTTCTTTACGGAAGGGCGGCACACCTATACATTTGAGCTAGCACTTCGTATGCGCGTCAAGGTTGTGAAAGAGAAGAACGAAAACGTCACGATCATTCCGTTCGATCCGCGCCGACGCGGTGACTAATAACCAATCAGTTCTCGATAAGAACCTTGCCGATTACTTTGCGTTCGGTGATAACGCGCAGACCGTCTGAGACCTGTGACATAGGGAATCGGTGGGACACGTAGGGATGAATGCTGCCGTCGCCAAGCCAGGTCAAAAGTTGCTCTTGGTTTCTAGCTGACCATTCTGGCGCATGGCGCATAAGGCCGCCAATCGTGAAACCAACAAGCTCGGCATCTTTAATCAAAAGGTGATTCGTTTTTGCGAGCGCGGCACGTCCGCTCGTAAATCCAACTATCAAAATACGCCCAAACGGCGCAATGCAGCGCATTGACTCATCAAATACATCGCCACCAACAGGATCGTAGATGACGTCTGCACCCTTACCTTCAGTCAGTTCCTTGACTCGTTCTCGAAAACCGTTGGTGTAGTTGATGACGTGATCTGCACCCATTTCTGAAACTATCTTGAGTTTTTCGTCGGTGCTAGCCGTACCGATAACCCGTGCGCCGAGCAATTTGCCGACGTCGACAGCCGCCAATCCGACACCACCAGCAGCGCCGTGCACAAGCAGGTTTTCCCCTTCTTGCAGACGCCCGCGTTGTAATGCGTACAGTGCGGTTGAGTAATTACTACGGTATGAAGCGGCCGCCGCGTAGTCGACGTGTGCGGGAATCGGTGTGGCACGGACGGCATCGATGACCACCTGCTCCACACAGCCGGAGCCAACCATGACTTTATCGCCAACTTTGTGAGAGTTAACGTCTGCACCAACCTCGATGACCTCACCGACGCCTTCACCACCAACAACAAAAGGCAACGGCGGCTTAACTTGGTATTCGCCTTTCGACATCAAAATGTCTGTGAAAGAAATGCTGCGCGCTTGAACGCTGACGCGAATCTGATCCGCGTTAGGTCCTTCTGGATCAGGAATATCGCGATAAACAAGCGATTCGGGACCGTCTAATTGCTCGCATAGAACGGCTTTCATCTAGAATTCCTGTGGCAGTTAAAGGTTAGCGCAGTCGGCTGTTCTCGTCGTCGAACAACTGCGCTCGACTTGATATTATCAATGCCCCGATGGCACAGTTGGATAGCGCGGCTCCCTCCTAAGGAGCAGGTCGAGGGTTCGAATCCTTCTCGGGGCGCCATTCTTAAGCGGGTCCAAATATATTTGTGCCATGCTCGAATGTTCTGAAAATACATCCGGCACCAGCAGTCAAGACACCAATTCAAAATGCCTCTGTCACTGAAGTGCGCGCACAGAATTTGGCAGATGTTCAGAAATCCATCAATTCGGAAATAAGACAGCATCGATCGTGAATGACGTTGCAACAAGGCGGCAAGAATTTCTTGCGCACAACGGTATGCCAGGCTTAGAGGTGCTGCGGCCAGAGCAAATCGACGATGCTGTACGCATTTTTTATCGCGATGGCTTCGTTGTGGTGCGTGATGTTCTAACGACCGAGCAAGTCAAGAAACTGCGTCAAGGCTGCGAACGGGAAGCTGAACTTGTGGTCGCCGCCGATCATTGCAACGCAGGTAACCGGGGACCGAAACGCTATTCGTGGGGCGGTGCGAGTCTTACCAATTCCATGCTCCATTGCGAGGAATGGGTTATGTTGGTGGATCTAGACACACTGAAACCCATTATTGCAGGGATATTCAGTTCATTTGATTATCACGTGCGGCGCGCCGCGGGTGATTTCTGTCTGCCGGGTGCAGAGTATCAACCGTTGCATTCCGATATTGGTGATCGCAAAGGCGGATTCATAGATCCTCGCAGCCTTCTCACGATCCGGGATCTGCCATGTCCCGTCGTCTGCTGCAACTTTCTGGCGCAGGATTTCACCAAGCTCAATGGTCCAACAAGGCAAATTCCTGGCACGCAACACTCGCACGAGAAAATCCCAACGTTGGACGAAGAACCGCTCTGGATGAAATATTCCACAGTCTGTCCAGTGCCAGCTGGATCTGTTCTCATTCGCGACATTCGTGCGTGGCATGGTGGTACGCCAAATCTATCAGAAGACATGCGAGCGATTCCAAATGCAATTTTTCTTGCGCCTTGGTACAACGAACGCCAAGTTCCTTCTATGCCGCGAGAAATGTTTGATTTGTTGTCTGGCCACGGGCGTCGTGTTTGCGAACGCGTGGTTTCCGATGACCCGTTAACAACTGGTTACGCTTTCAACTCCGGGAATAAATGAACTAGCTGACGGATGGCGCTTGTTTCGCTTTGGAATCGCCTAAGGTGAGCTAGCCAGCTAGCAATCTCGGCCGTAGCTTCATCATCTCAGCACAATAGGCGTTACGCTACGTCTCTTGATCCAATACGGACCGCTGCCATGACTTTGTATTTCACGCACGACGATTGTGCCCGTCATGAAACGCCGCGAGGTCACCCGGAATCGCCAGATCGCATTGTCGCGTTGAATGACCATCTAGCGCAGTGCGGCTTGCTTCAGGAAGTTGAAACACGTACGCCAGGTTTGGCGGATTTTGCAGACATCGCTCGGGTGCACGATCAGGAACTAGTTGATTTACTCGTCGCTTCAGTACCAGCAACAGGTTTAGTGCGCATAGATGCGGACACCGCGTTCAGTCCAGGCTCATTGAATGCGGTCCGACGCAGCGTCGGTGCGGTGTGCGAAGGTGTCGCGGCGGTCCTCGGCGACGAAGCAAAACGCGCATTTTGTGGTGTCCGACCGCCTGGGCATCATGCCGAATCGCAAAGTTCAATGGGGTTTTGTATCTTCAACAGTATCGCAGTTGGCGCTGCCATGGCATTGGACTCTCTAGCGCGGGTGGCAATTCTTGATTTTGACGCACATCATGGCAACGGTACGGTAGAGATATTTCAGGACGAGCCAAGAGTGCTCGTATGTTCCACATTTCAGTATCCGTTTTACCCTTATCGATATCAGGAAATAGAGCGCGCGAATATCGTGAATGCCCCTTTAGCCGCAGGTGCGGGTAGTCGCCAATTTAGGCAAGCGGTTGAGCAGCAATGGGAACCAGCCATTGAAGCTCATCGACCAGAACTGTTCTTGATTTCAGCAGGATTTGACGGCCACACGGACGATCCGTTAACACAGCTGGGCTTTAGCGATGATGACTATCGTTGGATCACGCAACAAATCACCGCTTGGGCTGGTCGATTTGCGCAAGGACGCGTTGTTTCTGCGTTAGAAGGCGGGTACGACCTCAAAGCGCTAAAGCGCTGCGGCGAACTACATCTCGCAAATTTGCTGTAGTCAGTCGACCTAAATTCATCCATGTTTCTAGGCCCCCTAGATCGACAATCGACACGGGTTGACAACGTTGTCATAAATCGTAAAACTAACCGTAATTTCGCTAACACGGGTTAACCGATGTTGCACCCCTTACCACGCATCGCGACGTTTACAGGAAGTGTGTCGCTTGTTGTTTTTGCCGCGTTCGCGTCGTTGAACGTATTCGCGCAAGAAGAGGCTGCGGAGGAAGCTCCCCAGCAAGCGGTGGTCATGGAAGAACTTATCGTTACCGCAACCAAACGTGAAACAGATCTTATGGCGACGCCCATCGCGGTGTCCGCTATGTCTCAGGAACAGCTCACCGATCAATCGGTTGCGAATGTAACTGATCTCGGCGACCTCGTGCCGAATATGCAAGTCGGTTCATCGCCTTCAGATTCTGGCGTGCAAGTGACGGTTCGGGGCATCACCTCGAATAACTTCACGGAACTAGGCGACCCAACAGTCGCTATTCACGTCGATGGCATGTATTCACCACGACCGCAAGCTGGGCTCGCTTTGTTGCACGACGTGTCACGTGTCGAGGTGCTGCGTGGGCCACAAGGCACATTGTTCGGTCGCAACTCCACCTCTGGCAGTATCAATATCGTGACATCCAGACCTAGTACACAAGCAATGGATGGTTCCTTTGAAGTTGATCTCGGCAGCTTTTCCAAGCGTGCAAGTCGCGGTTGGTTCAACTTGCCAGTATCCGATACATTCGCCTTGCGTTTTTCCGCTATGGTGGAACAACAAGATAGCTTCATCGAGCAGGTTAGCGATGAGCTGGATTTGGCATTGGATATCGATGGCGACGGCAATTTCGAGATTCCGGCAGACGGTATCGTGAATACAGATCAACGGCGTAACGAACCAGTCGACGCGAGCGGCGCTTATTTCGCAGTGGATAGGTGGGCATTGCGTTCGGCCATGCGCTTGAACATTGGTGATACGGCCGATTGGCAACTCACTTATGACCTGTTTGGCGACAAGAGTCCTGGTGGCGTTTCGCTGAAAGACTGCGAAAAAGCTAAGAACACGTTTTTCGCCTGCGATCATCCGCAATGGTGGGCGCGGATAAACGTTCCCGGCAAGAAGGACTTCACGATCAATACACTGCGTTCCGAATTTAGCTGGGACGTTCATGAATCCGTGCTGCTTGAGTATCGCCTAGCTACGTCGACGCAAGACCGCTTCCAGCAATTTGATGGGGACGGTGGCGCTTGGGTTGATCCAGAACACCCAGGTTACGGACTAGCACGGTTTTGTTGCGGTGGCTTTCCACCACTGGTGCGTGATGCCGGCGCATTCGAACGGCTTGGATTTGGCGTGCAAGTGCTGTTTCCGTTTGAAGACCTGCAACTCACTACTCGTGACTCAACCTACAAGTCGACCGTGCACGAACTGCAGTTCAAGTCGACAGGCGCATCTGATCTGAATTGGATCGCCGGTGCGTTTGTAATGCGAGAGAAAAACAGCATTCGTTTTGATGTCGAACTCCCATTCTGCTGCGGCGCGGCAATTCCATTAGCGCAGTCCTTTGTGCAACCCGACCGTCGCGTCGAAACCGAAGCGGTATTTGCGCAAATCGATTACGCGATCAATCCAGAACTGAACGTCACCGCAGGTTATCGTCAAACTTGGGATGCAAAAAGCGACAACGGTGGTTCGAACCACCAAACGATCGGCTATTGGGTAAATCCAGGACAGTACACACCAGATCCGGACAACTCGTTTTGGTTTGAGTCATGGGGCTTGATTGGTATTGACCCGAATTGGCCATCCAACCCAGCATTCCATCAAGCCAACGTGCTCACGGACGATATGGGATCGCTCGCGGAGGATTTCCCAGATCGCATTCCTGGCACAGATAACACATATGCCGCGGATTGGAACCAAAGCACCTGGCGCTTAGGCATGGACTATTTAGTTAACAACAACATGTTCGTGTACGGCTACGCCGCGAGTGGTTTTAAAGCAGGCGGTTTTGGCGACAAGGTTGACGTGTGTGAGTGCGGCGAGTTGCATGCATTCGATTACGCTCCTGAGGAAGTTGTTGCGTATGAGTTTGGTATTAAGGGTGAGCTTCTTGGCGGCGATCTGAGGATTCTGTCGAACGTGTTCCTCAATGACTATTCAAACATGCAACGCACCTCGTGGGTCATTGTTGGCGAGTCAATACATACGGGTCGCGACATCGGCACACTGCTTACCACAAACCTCGCAGACGCCAATATCTCGGGTGCTGAATTCGAGTGGGATTGGGTTAATCCGTGGGAAGGCGGCCGCATTTTCGGTTGGGTTGCATTGTTGAATGCCGAGATTGGCAAACTTGAAGATGGTGCAGACGGACTTTACTGTTTCGAGCGAGCGTATCTAGGACTCGAACTATGTCCAGCTGAAGACTTGTCGCAACCACTCCCCGCTGGCGGTTTTCGTCGACCAGTGGATTTGTCAGGCAATAAACTGCCGTGGTCGCCACCGATATCGTGGTCTAGCACCTTTGAGCACACTTGGTGGACGGGCAATGGCTATTCGCACGGCCCATCACTTACGGTGAACTGGCAAGACGAGATGTTCTTTAACGATACGAACTACACCGACGGGCCATTTCATGCTGGCCAAGAAGCTGTTTTAACGATGAATATGAACTACAAAATCATCAATGAGCGTCAAGCTTGGGCGGTTGTGTTGTTTGGCTACAACGTCACCGATCAATTAGTTCGTTCTTGGGCCGACCCAGGTCCTGGTTACTGGCGCGCGAATTTCTTCCCGCCAAGAACCATGGGAGTTCGATTTAGCAAATCGTTTCAGTGAGCTAACCCAACGAAATTTATGACACAGGCTCGCGCTCTGCGTAGCGCGAGCTTTTTTACTTTCAAAGTTGCTGACTTTTTGCGTTCTGTCACGATTAAAGATATTGCGTTAGCCGCAGGCGTCTCGATTAAAACCGTATCGCGGGTGCTCAATCGGGAACCTTACGTTCGCGACACCATTCGGGAGCGTGTTTGGCAGCTTGTAGAACAATTTGAGTACCAACCACACCCAGCCGCACGCAGCCTAGGCGGGCGACGTACCTATTCAATCGGGCTCATCCTTGAAGTGCCCGAGACGTACAGTTACGTCAAACGCTTGATTGACGGTGTATTTGATGTTTGTGAAACGAGACGCTACTCCTTGTTGTTGCGGCCCGGTCATGAAGCACTAAAGGCGGCCGAAGTGAAAAAGTACGTGCGACAGACCCGGGTAGACGGCGTGATCTTGCCAGCGCCGATTGGCGATAGTGAAGAGGTGACAAGAACTCTGACCGAGATGGAAGTGCCATTCGCCCAACTTTCGCCGCGCAACATTCGCGCCGATTGGATGTCCGCACGCCCCAATGATGAAGCAGCTTGTCGAGAGCTGTTGCATGAGATCTACGCGCTCGGACATCGCCGCGTTGGATTTATCAAAGGACTTCGTGGTCATGGTTCTACAGTACGACGCCTGCAAGGCTATTGGGATTCAGTAAACGAGTTGGGATTTGATATCGATCCAAATTTAGTCGTCGATGGCGCATTTGATTTTGAGTCAGGCCATGCAGGCGCGATGGCGCTCCTAAATTTGCAGGAGCCGCCAACGGTCATAGTTGCGTCGAATGACGACATGGCGCACGGCGCAATCGTTGCAGCGCGTGAGCGTAACCTGAGCGTACCTAATGATCTTTCGGTAGTGGGTTTCGATGATTCGCCCGTCGCTAAACAGACCTTCCCATCGCTCACTACCATGCGCCAACCTATTTACGAAATGGCGCAGGCACTGACGAACATGCTGCTTGACAAGTTGCATGGACTCGATATTCAAGAGAAAGTACGTGAATATTCGTGTGAATTGATTAGACGGGACTCTTTGAAGGCATTAGCGTAGGGTGGAACACCAAACGATCAAACAATGGCCTGTCGTCGCGAGTGAATTTAGACACCCGCTCCATCTCAACGCTGCGATAGAGCAACAGGTTGAGTCGCGCTTGGCAACGCTCTCCCTCGAATCGAAAGTGGCACAAATGATTCAGGCTGAGTTAGCCTCGGTGCATCCTGCGGACATACAAGCGCATGGGTTAGGCGCAATATTGAATGGTGGCGGCGTCTTTCCAAACGGTAATAAATGGTCTACGCTGGAAGACTGGGCAGGCTTAGCAGAAGCATTTCAATGTGCAGCGCGGGATAGCGAAGCTGGCGTGCCAATTCTGTGGGGAACCGACGCCGTACATGGTCATAACAACCTACTTGGCGCAACGTTGTTTCCGCACAACATAGGGTTAGGGGCGGCAAATGATGAAACGCTCATGCAACGCTTGGGTGAAGAAACCGCGCTGGACGTTGCCGCGTCGGGACTCAATTGGACGTTTGCGCCGACGCTGGCGGTGCCCATGGACTATCGTTGGGGCCGAACCTACGAAGGCTATTCAGAGGACCCGCATCTCGTAGGAAAACTGGGCAGCGCGTTTCTTCGCGGTCTTCAAGGACAACCTGGTACCGCAGATTTTCTAGACGACGCGCATGTGCTCGGGACGTCAAAGCACTTTGTGGGTGAAGGCGAGACAGAGTTTGGCATTGACCAAGGCAACGTCGTCTGTAACGAACGAGATCTTCGTGAAATACATGCACCAGGGCATGTCGCAGCATTGGGTGCAGGCGCACAAATTGTGATGGCCGCGTTCAACAGTTGGCACGGCGCGAAGGTGCACGGCAGCAAATATTTACTCACGCACGTGCTGAAAGGACATATGGGGTTCGATGGTTTCGTCGTATCGGACTGGGACGGGTTTGCACAAGTCCATGAAGACTTCGACAAGGCGATCGCCACCTCGGTCAATGCTGGAATTGATATGCTCATGGTGAGTGCCGATTGGCAGCGTGTTTTAAAAACGCTTGTGCGGGCGGTGCATGATGAATCGATTCCGCACGACCGATTAAACGACGCGGTACGGCGCATTCTGCGCGTCAAAGCTCGCATGAATCTGTTGTCTGAAGGCAAACACAATTCAAATGAGCGTGCAGCGAGCCATGTACGACTAACACGCTCAAGCGCGACGAAAGTTGCGCGCGAGGCGGTTAGAAAGTCGCTCGTGCTTATGAAGAACGACAACGCTGTACTACCTCTGAAGCCACGCCAGCGCGTGCTCATCGTAGGCAGTCATGCGACCGACGTAGCTCGTCAGTGTGGTGGGTGGTCGCTCACGTGGCAAGGAAGCGGGAACACGAACGATGACTTTCCGCACGCGGAGTCCATTGGCGATGGCATTCGCAATATCGTCGAAGCGGCAGGTGGCGAAGTAGAAATCACTGAAAGCGTGGACACCTCGAGTGCAGATATCGGGATTGTGGTATTCGGCGAAGAGCCCTATGCGGAAGGCGAAGGAGATTTAAACCACTTGAGTTTCTCGCGCGACAATCCACTGCCCTTAACGGCCATGCATGCGTTGCGCGAAAAAGGAATTCCGGTCATTGCGCTGTTCTTAACGGGCCGCCCGCGATGGATCAATCCAGAGCTGAATGCGGCCGATGCCTTCGTCACATGTTGGTTACCTGGTACGCAAGGCGGCGCAGTTGCTGAAGTCCTGTTTTGCAATGAGCAAGGTATTCCGAGCCACGACTTTACCGGCAAACTCCCGTTCTCCTGGCCTCTAAGTTCCGATGAATTCGGCGGCGCGAGCAAGTCGATGCACCCAGAACGATATCTGCCCGTCGGATTCGGCTTGTCATATCGCGATTCAGTGCAGACGCAAAAGTTCCCTGAAGTCGATACGTCGTGCGGTCGTAGTCTGCGCGGTCCTTCGTACCAAGGCAGTTACAACTACCCGAAACCATGATGGAATGCGAGAGATTCGTTCGCGCTTATCTCCATGTTGCGGTAACGCTCTTCGCTGCCATATCGATGGCTTCCAGTGAATCAAGCAGTGCCATTCCAGTCGAGGTCATACGAGAAGATGATGGCCGATGGGTGTTGTATCGCGGGGGCAAGCCTTATTTCGTGAAAGGCGCCGGCGTCCAAGGCGTGGATGTAAGCAGCGTTGCAGAACGAGGCGGCAATTCGATTCGTACTTGGTGGGTCGACATGGCGCAGGATCGCTTGGATGCAGCGCACCGTGCGGGACTCACTGTGTCATTGTGTTTGCCGATTGCTGCAGAACGGTTCGGGGTCAATTACCGTGACCGCGCGGTGCTTCTTGATTTGGCGAATCGCGTGCGAGCTGCAGTCGAACGATTCAAAGACCACCCAGCATTACTGGCGTGGATCATCGGCAACGAGCTCAATCTCTCCATGGCCGACGATTCGAATGTCTACCTCGTGGTAAATGAACTTTCAAAGCTCATTCGAATGCTAGATCCTCATCACCCTACGACCACCACCTTGGTTGGCGCGGAACGTGAGATCGTAGCGCGGGTTCGACGAGACGCACCTGATTTGGATTTCCTAAGCGTACAAACCTATGGTGGCATTGCGGCGGTGCCGAAATGGATTCGCCAATCGTTCAAAGATCAACCGCTGATGCTCACTGAATGGGGACCATTGGGATTTTGGGAGGTGGCGCGCACGTCGTGGGACGCGCCGTTGGAGCAAACCAGTACCGAAAAAGCACAGCGCTTGCTAGACACCTACGAGGATGTGATTCAAAAGCACTCTAAAAACATCATTGGCAGTTACGTGTTTCTCTGGGGACAAAAACAAGAACGCTCGCCGACTTGGTTCAGCATGCACACCGAAACCGGCGAAAGTACGGAAGCAGTCGATGCCATGCAACGATTGTGGACAGGGCACTGGCCCGCTAATCGTGCACCAGCGATTCAAAAGGTACAGATTGAAGGCAAGAACGCTCGTCAAAATATCAAGATCTACCCAAACAGCTACTTCGAAGCGTCGGTACGGGCGACCGATCCGGATGCGGACCCACTGACATATGCGTGGTCCGTGAAGCGTGAGAGTCGCGAGACTGTCGAAGGCGGGGACTTTGAGGTGGCAATTGAAGACGAGAGCGGCGCGGTCGCGCAGCCTCGACAGGCCATCGCGCAAATCTTGAGTCCTGCAACCCCAGGTCCCTACCGGGTGTACGTCTACGTTTACGACAATGCAGGTCACGCGGCACATGCAAACGTCCCATTTTGGGTGCTCGAACCCGAATCATGAAGGAATCGCGCACGCAAACCCCTGCAGAAGATTTGATTCCATACACGCATATGTTGGCGTATGGGATCGGTTCGCTCACCAACAACATGCTCGCTGCCGCGAGCGGTGGAATGATGATCGTGCTGAATCTCGCGTATCACATGAATCCAGCGTGGGTGGCGTTGCTTGGGAGCATTCCACGGCTTACCGATGCGCTGACCGATCCTTTGATGGGTTACATATCGGACAACACCCGTACACGCTGGGGAAGGCGACGGCCGTTCATCTTTGTCGGCGCGATTGCTGCCAGCGTTCTATTCATTTTGTTGTGGCAAATTCCTAGTGGTTTGAGTCAAGGCTGGCTATTCGCCTATTTCCTTGCCATTTCATTGTTGTTTTACTTGGGTTATACCGTGTTTGCGACGCCGTGGGTCGCGTTAGGTTACGAGCTAACGCCTGACTACAACGAGCGTGTGCGTTTGATGGGCGTGCAGAACTTTATCGGTCAATCGGCATATCTGATCGCACCGTGGTTCATTTGGTTTATGACGTTGCCTGCGCTTGGCGATATGGCGACCGGAGCTTCAGTTTTATCGGTACTAATAGCGATAGGTTGCGTGGTCACCGGATTGGTGCCTGCATTGATTCTGCGGGAGCGATTTGCGGATTACCCCAAAGCATCGCTCAAGGATGTGGACCTCGTGGCCCGTGCGTGGCATGAAATCAAGCAGTTTATTGAAGGATTCGTAACGACGATCGCCAATCGCGATTTCTTGCTGCTCGGCGGCGCAACATTTTTGGTGTTCAACGGTTTTCAGCTGATTGCAGCATTTCAAAGTTACGTCATCATTTTTTACTTGTATGGGGGCGATAGCTCAGCGGCAGCACCGTTGTTGGGCATCCTCGGCACGGTTACCGCGGTGGGCACCTTTGCGGTCATTGCAATCACTACATTTCTGACGCCAATCGTTGGCAAGCGCAATGCATTTTTCATTTGCATTGGCATATCCACACTTGGCTATGCATCGAAATGGTTTCTGTATTCGGTCGAATTTCCATATCTGATTCTCGTATCCGCGCCACTCATCGCGTTTGGTCTTGGTTCCCTTTTCACGCTTATGGGTTCAATGATTGCGGATGTTTGTGATTTGGACGAACTGAAGACGGGTAAACGCCGCGAAGGCATGTACGGCTCCGTGTTTTGGTGGGTCGTCAAATTAGGCATGGCACTGGCGATTGCCATGGGTGGTTTGCTATTGAATGCCACAGGATTCGACGTGGAGCTTGGGTCTGCTCAATCTGAACATACCCTCTATTTACTGCGAGTTTTCGATGTCGTCGTGCCAACGCTCACGTCGTTGCTTGCAATCGGGCTCATTTGGTTTTATAGCCTTAGCGAAGCTCGAGTGCGTGGGGTCCGTGTCGAGTTAGAACAACGCCGTGGTCAGTTCTGAACTTACGAATAGTTCGATTATGCGCTACGTCTGCGTGCAGGTGGTTGGATTGCCATGCATTGCAGCAATCACTTCGTTGGCCTTCCATACGCGCATGACGTTCTCGCCCAGAATCTTGCGTAGCTCGGTGTCATCGTAGCCTCGCTCCTGCAATTCGGCAATCAGATTAGGGAACATAGAAACATCTTTAAGACCCACCGGTAGAGTGTCGCCGACGCCGTCATAGTCAGAGCCGATACCTACGTGGTCAACGCTGGTTAACTCGACAACTCTGTCTATGTGATCGACGACCGTCGCGACCGTCGCGAAGGGAAATGGATTTTGATCTTGATACTCCGCATAGAACGCTATACGTTCGTCCCGTGTCATCTCCTCGGCATCGGCTCGCGCGGCCATTGCTTCACTGCGTTTCGTTTGCCATAGTCGCGCTTCGTTTGAGACAAACGAACTTCCGAAGTTGATATTTACCACGCCACCATTTTCGCCGACTGCAACGACTAGCTCGTCGGGTAGGTTGCGATGAAAATCAGGAATGAAATGGCGCAATGACGAATGTGTCGCAAGTACGGGGTTTTCGCTTAGTTCCAGAACTTGCCACGTTGCGTCGTCTGTAAGGTGAGAAATGTCGATGATGATGCCGTGTGCGTTCATCGCGCTGACTAACTCACGGCCTGCATCAGATAGACCGCCATGTGGTTCGTTTTCGTCGTAGCTCGAATCAGAAAACTCGTTTGACTTGCCATGTGCTAGCGTGATATAGCGAATACCGCGATCTACGAAGCTACCTAACTTGCTCACGTCGCCTTCTAGGGGGCTACCGTTTTCCATCCCCAGCGCAAATCCAAGCGTACCGGCAGCATGCAGTTTTCGTACATCCGTAGTGCATGTTGCAATGCCTATAGAGTCTGAGCTTGACGCTGTTGCTTCGACCCAATCAATTAGCTCATGGGCCAGTGAGTTGCTAGTGCCGTCGTCTTTCGCAGAAGGTGGTGTGTAGATAGACATAAACACTGTGCTTAAGCCGCCTTGTTGGGCGCGTGGCAGATCGAATTCCCCAGCATTGGTGCCATCCAATACGTTCATGTCGTTGTAATAGGCACGTATCGGGGCATCGATATGGGTGTCGACAAGTAAATAAGGTAGTTTTTGTTCACTCGCAAGGCTGCCTAGCGCAGAGAAAAATATTGCTAGCAATACAAGAAATCGAAATGAAACATCCATGGTGGGAGTGCGTTCAGTTTTTCTTAGTTGAGCCATAGTTGTTATTCGTCGACGGTGTCGGTGTCGCAATGACGATTGAACGGGTGAACCTGCAAGTCTAGCGGACGAGCCTCTTTCAATACGCTTGCCTTGAGTTTAGGCAGGTTATATCGCGAAAGAATCCCAGTAATTTCATCGCGGCTTATTTGATGTTTTCACCATATTTGCTCACTCAACACTGGCATTTCTGCTGCGGCTTTACGCCGAAGGCGAATTGGCGAATCGCAACCGATGAGAGGTTTTCATGGGTTTGGTGGGTTCAGATTGTCGGAACTGAGCCAACGTCGATACTCCTCAACCGTGTCGACGTCCCAAACTCGATCGAGCAGGTGAACCCGCACGTCTAGTGAACGAGCCTTTTTCATAGTCTCGTTCAATACCTTCTCGGTACTCCAGGCTATATTTTGAAATAGCTCTGGGATTGGACGGTTCATGCCGATCAATACATAACCGCCATCCTCCGTCGGGCCGAGGACAACATCGTTTTGACTCAACGCTTCTAGCGCTGTCTGTATATAGCTGACAGACATGATGGGGCAGTCCGCGCCCACAACAACCTTTACGCCGTCTTCGAAACAGGCGAGCATGCGAGTCCCAAGGTCGCCGTTGACTTGTGGCTGATACGGCAATCCCTGCAGCCAACTCCTGTCATCGACTTCGCCGTCGACATAGACTACCGAATTGAACGGCAACACGCATTGAATCGTGTGATTGAGCAAGGTTCTGTAGCACGCGTGAGCGCGGGACTTGCCTATCGCAACCGCAAGACGCGTTTTGACATTTGAGACCGTCGGACTCTTAGTAAATAAGGCGACAAGACTTTCTGGCGAATGGGTGGCAAGATCGGCAGCGTCAGTGCGAGTCATGACCTTGTCGGTCAATCCTGCCACTCATTCTTGTAGTAGCTCGCGGCAAGTCTTTCAGGGCTAGTGCCGAAGAAATACTCCACTCGATACCACCACATTCGCAATATGGTCAGCAATATCCCTTGTTCACGCCATTTTCGGTTCGACACGAAAATCGCTGAATAAGCCCGTTTGCCGCGACACAGTCGCTTAAGCCTGCGACTACTTTCGATGTCTTCCATCAATGGAATTCTTGGAAAGCCATCGATTTTTTCGAGGAGCTCACGGCGGAGGAACATGCCTTGATCACCGGTGAATATCGAAGTGATCCTCGAGCGCAGATTCATCAAGAAAGCGATCACCATAAACAGCTTTTTATAGACAAACACATCCTCATCTATGACGACTCGGAAAGCACCCCATTGCGCCTTCCCTATCAATGAACGCAATTCGCCGATCGCCTTTCTTGGCACATGAACATCCGCATGCAAAATCCAAATCCACTCGGTCTTCACCAAATCTATCGCGGCTGCAATTTGCCCACCTCGGCCGCGCGGCGAGCGAATCTGGGTGACTTTGTTCAGAGCATTGCATTTCAGTTCCTTGTCGTCGCCGCAACTGATGATGATGTTGTCGAACCAACCCCAGTTTAAATCGTCTAGCAAGTTAGCGAGTGTCCTACGATCATCGACGACTGGAATCACGATGGTAACCTGCGATAAATCGACGCGATTGGCATCTAGAGCGGCATCAATCGGCGGCTTGCTCGAAATATCTATGACCTAATGTGCGTTGATTCTCGTAAATCGAGCCTTGATGCGGTGCGCGAGGTAATGGCACTTTTACCGGCACATCTGCCAAGCGCGGGCGTAACGTTGGCTTGCCGCTGACGATGCGCGAATTGAAACCATCGACATCATCGAGATGTTCGACGCCAGCCAGAGGCCACGCATCGGCCGCTGTATATTCATAGAACAAGATTCGTCGCGATTTATTCGACCGATTCACCGTTGAGCCATGCACAAGGCGAGCGTGGTGGATCGTCATATCGCCAGCTTTGCCGTATATGGGTATAGCTTTAGACACATCGACCGCTTGCGTTTCTAAATCGATCGCGCCACAAAATGCACCAGCAGAGTGGTGGTCGTAAACGTCCCCCTTATGCGATTCAGGTACGAACATGACAGGACCGTTCGAATCGTCCATGTCGTCCAGCAAGATGCCGACGGCGAGTACATCATCGTTGGTGTGTGGGTAAAACGCCCAATCTTGGTGCCATTCCACGGGTGATCCGTACGCCGCGGACTTTATATTGATCTTGCAACCGGCCCGTAAACGTATGTCGTTGCCGATTAAAGGACGCAACGGCGACATGATGCACTCGTGGCCTGCTAATTCGCGGTAAAACGGATGTGCTAATTGAGGTGTTTTTATCCGGCGAACGCGCGGCTCTTCAGGAGTATGAGATGGTTCAAGATCAAGAATTGGCGTGTGATCGGTTAACCCCCGCGCTGACGCAACGATTTCGTCGGTAATGTGACGCAGTTCGTCGAGTAGTTCAGAGGGTAACGCTTGCCGTGCCACGGTATAGCCTTCGTTGCTGTACTGTTGAATCTGATCTGAGGTCAGCATAAGGCGATGGTAGGGTTCTAAACAGGCAAGGCAACTAAGAAAAAGGTGCTCGCATTCGATAGTTTAATCGCATGAGACAGCACGTCGATAGATTTTGCGCAGATATGGCTAAACTAGGCATATTGCATTGACTTGCCCTTAGGAGAAGTCAGATGGAATTGCTGCTTGAACTAAATTGGCTTGCAATCATTGTTGCGGCACTTGTGTCGTTTGCGATCGGCTATCCGTGGTATGGACCAATTTTTGGTAAGGCATGGCTAGCTGCACTCGGCAAAACAGCCGATGAAATTGAGCCAAGCCCCAAGCCTTTCATCATTAGCATCGTCACCACCTTGGTTACAGCGTTCGTCATGGCTGTGCTCATCGCATGTTTGGGTATTCAAACCTGGTACGACGGTGCGATCCTGGGTCTTGCGGTGGGCATAGGATTTATTGCCGCTTCGAATGTATCCGACGCAGCGTTTTGCGGGTGGAGTTGGAATTTAGTCATGATTCAAAGTAGCTATCGGATCGTCTATTCCGTGGTCACCGGGATCATTCTTGGGGTTTGGCAGTAGCGGTTTCGATGGCAACATCGTAACGCCTCATGGCGTTATCGATGACGAGTGTTTGATCTTCCGGGAGCACATAGCGTTCGGCAACAAGCTGGTCTGCAACTTGCGTTACTGCTTTCTCGCATGTGGCTCGACTTGATGGGATGGCTTGAGGTATGTCGAAAATCGAGAATCCCGCAAACGTAACGGCTTGATCTGTTGCACCGTGGCGTTCATGACGTGGATGCCACCCAGAATGAATGCCGATAGGCACGGCGATTTCTGGCAGACGAATGCCAGCCACTTCGTTCAATGACTCGTCTACTGCGGATACCCCACTTGGGTACGAAGCTAGCAAGGTGGCTGGGTGTGCGCAAATGCCTTCTTCGGCATGGTCGCCAAGATCGGTAAACCATAGACTCGGCAAACTCGAAGCGTCGGGTAGCGCTTGGAAATAAGGTAATGTGGCAAACCGATTCAAAACCTCGTCACGATCGACCAGTGTGCGGTCAGAGAAATTTGGATAACGAGATGGCGGCGGCTCGATGTCATCGGTGAGCCATCGCAACCCATTTATCAGGGCCGCGCGAAGTAGTGGCGTGTACGAGATGGTGTTTAAAACGTACGGCAACTCCTCATTTGTAAGTATCAACTGTTTTGTCGGCGGCACAACACCGTTAATGTGATGAGTTCCCGCGAACATATAGATTCGCTCGTTCTCTAATGGCTCGATATCACTTTCACCATCGGTATGCGTGTGAATGAGTGCCGCGTCGCCTCGCCAGTACTCCCAAGAGGTATTGGTGCTAATGATCTTCGGTGCATTGGAATTTGATTGCAACAATCCCTCGGTTCTTCGTGAATGAATGTCGTGCGAATCACGTAAAGCGAAGGGAAATCGCTGGCCAAGTGCCGGAATCCCCAGACTGCCGGGTTGTGCGAAGCGGTGGTTGAAATCGCCCCGTTGGCCGCCTGCGATGTGTGGTAGCACGAGATCAAACACTTGTCTATTCGATTCGTCCTGATTTAGATTCTCGTATAGAAAGTGCCGCAATATGCGACCAGTTTGAGATGCACCGTAAGCGATGGCATAGTCCGGCGCTTCTAAAGGCCAGGCGAATTCATGCCTAAACCAGGTTGTAGCATCTCGCAACGCTAGCAACCCTAGACCAACGATAGGCGCACCTTCAGTCTCATAGACTAGGGTGTAGATAACGCCTTTGGTAAATCCACCTTCCTTAGAGATATAGCGTGAGGAAGGCTTGAACGTGCCATCGCGAATTCGACCAAATTGCCACTTGGAGGTGAGAATTTCCTGATAGGCGTCTCGAGTCGTCGCTCGTTTATATAGTCGACCCGTTCCGGTCGGCTCGTAGGTAAATACGCCACCTTGGCCGACCAGCAACGAGTTCGTGTCGCGACTCGGTTGCATCTGACAAATAGCTTCCCCTCTCAATGCTGCGCCGTTTTCAATCGCTTCCGGAATCTCCAGCGAAAATCCTTCGGCGTCGAATTGCCAACCAACGGACAGCACCGCAAAACCGTGCCGGCATAAAAATCCATCCCCGGCTGGCATGTTTGTGTTCTGCAACTCGGCAGGTTTTGGTCTGTTAAAGCTGAAGGCCATCGGACGACCGCGATTTGGCACGTCGACCAATAGCGCCGACGGTTTTTGCTTCCGCGGGTAGGTTAGACGCGCGTTGCCTTTAAATCTAACGCGTCCTTGGTCATCGGTTGGTGCTTTATCGATGTCGACGATCGAGTGGTTGGCAAGGTGGGTTGGCGCGACGGCATACTCGATTTCAAAATCGATGGTCTCGAATTCACCGAAGCCGCCGAACGTTCGGCCTTCAGCATATGACGCGGTTTTAAGGGTTCGAGTTGTTCGTACGGCCATGTCCTTCCTCCTTAAAATTCTCAATCCTTCGAGACACTGCTTTATGTCGGCCCAATCACCCTCATCCGCTCACGATTTCATCGGAAAAGAGTACAAAGCAGGGTTTGTCACCGACATTGAACAAGAGACATTCCCACCCGGTCTCGACGAAGCCGTGATTCACGAAATCTCCAAGCGCAAAAACGAGCCAGCATGGTTGCTGGAGTGGCGTTTACGTGCCTATAAACGTTGGTTAGACATGCCCGAACCAACGTGGGCAAAAGTTGATTTCGAACCCATCGATTATCAAGCCATATCTTATTTTGCGTCTCCGAAAGGTGATAAACCTAAAAGTCTTGACGAAGTTGACCCAGAGCTTTTAAAAACCTATGAAAAACTAGGGATTCCGCTGCATGAACAGGAGGTTCTCGCTGGGGTAGAGAGGGATCAGGATTCGAACCGAGTTGCCGTAGACGCAGTCTTCGATAGCGTTTCGGTCACGACGACATTCAAAGAAGAACTGCGCGCGCACGGCGTGATTTTTTGCTCGTTGAGTGAGGCTGTAGCGGATCATCCGGAGCTGATCCAGCAGTATCTTGGCTCGGTGGTGCCGCAAGGTGATAACTTCTATGCTGCGCTAAATTCAGCCGTCTTTAGCGATGGTTCTTTTGTGTATATTCCAAAAGGGGTTCGTTGCCCTATGGAATTGTCGACCTACTTCCGCATCAATGCGCAAAACACAGGGCAATTTGAACGCACCTTAATCATCGCAGATGAAGGCTCTTACGTGAGCTATTTAGAAGGTTGTACAGCACCAATGCGCGATGAGAATCAGCTTCACGCCGCGGTGGTTGAGTTAGTTGCGCTAGAAGATGCTTCAATCAAGTATTCCACCGTGCAAAACTGGTATCCCGGTGACGCAAACGGGCTTGGCGGCATATACAACTTTGTGACCAAACGCGGCGTTTGTCGCGGCGCACGATCGCATATTAGTTGGACGCAGGTAGAGACAGGTTCGGCAATCACTTGGAAGTATCCGAGCGTTATTTTGCGCGGCGATGACTCCAAAGGCGAGTTCTATTCGGTTGCCCTCACAAATAACCACCAGCAGGCGGATACTGGCACGAAGATGACGCATATTGGACGCAATACCTCAAGCACGATCATTTCGAAAGGTATTAGTGCAGGCCAAAGTTCCAACGCTTATCGAGGGCGCGTACGCATGAATCCCGGCGCGATGAAAGCGCGCAACTTCACGCAGTGCGATTCGCTTCTCATCGGTGATCGAGCTTCGGCGCATACATTTCCTAGTATTGAGTCGCAACGTCAAGATGCAGTCGTTGAACATGAAGCGAGCACCTCAAAAGTCAATGAGGATCAACTATTTCTGTGCAGGCAACGTGGCATCGATGGAGAAAAAGCCGTTGCCATGATCGTGAATGGCTTTTGCAAGGAAGTGTTTCGTGAGTTGCCGATGGAGTTCGCCGTTGAAGCTTCAAAGCTGCTAGAAGTCAGCCTAGAAGGGGCGGTTGGTTGAAGCTGCTTGAGGTTCGGAATCTAGTAGCTGAGGTAGATAACAAACAGATTCTGAACGGTGTTAATTTGACGGTGAACGCAGGGGAAGTGCATGCCGTCATGGGTCCAAATGGGTCCGGCAAAAGCACGTTGTCGAATGTATTGGCAGGTCGGCCAGGCTATGAGGTAACGAGCGGTTCGATGGAGTTGATGGGAAGTCCTGTCAATGGCATGTCCGTCGAAGAACGGGCTCACGCAGGTCTGTTTCTTGGCTTCCAGTACCCCATCGAAATACCAGGCGTGGCCAATATGGAGCTTTTAAAGAACGCAATTGATAGTCAGCGAAGCGCTACGGGTGAGCAGGAGATTGGTGCACGCGAGCTCATTCAACGAGTGCGGGAAGTGGCCAAAGAACTGCAATTCAGCGAAGAATTTCTTAAGCGTGAAGTCAATGTCGGGTTCTCTGGTGGCGAGAAAAAACGCAATGAAATATTGCAGCTGATGCTAATGCAGCCAAAGCTCGCATTTCTTGATGAAACCGATTCTGGTCTGGACATAGATGCACTTCAGGTCGTCGCGCGAGGGATCAATGCCTTTAGCGCCAGTGACAACGCGGTTGTACTGGTGACGCACTACCAGCGTTTGCTCAATCATGTGGATGTGGATTTCGTGCACATCATGGTCAATGGTGAGTTGGTCAAGTCCGGCGGCAAGGAGCTAGCTCTTGACGTAGAAGCGCGAGGCTACGCCGAATTTCTGAGAAGTTAGTGGCGACTCGCCAATCCCCCCTTTCCTTGCGCGATGAGCTATTGGGTCGTGTGCTAGCACAAAAGCACGTTGGATCCATCGACGGGTCCGTTGCGAAACAAGTGTTACAACGTCAAGGCTTGCCGATCCCGCACAAAGGGCGCTGGCAATTCACAGATTTGAGCGTCATCATTGATGACGCAATTGCACTAAGGCGTAATGCGAACCTTCACGAGTCTTCGGTAGCGGATTTGAACATCAAGACCTCGTCGAATGTAGAAACCTCACTTAGCGGGCAAATGGGCGCGGTAGAGGCTAGCGAGACGGGGTCTCTTATCGCCGTGAACGGGATATTTGCGCCAAGGTTTGTGCAACTCAAGGCCTTGGACAGCGCAGATCAAGTTGCCAACATTGAGTTGCCTAATAGACGGCAGCTTGATCATTACCGCATAAAGATTGGCAAACACGCAGCGTGTTCTCTAACAGATAAGTTCACAGGTGGGAATCGCGTGGTGCTTTGTGAGCTAGATGGCGGCGCAACGCTCGATTACTCGATGGTTTTAGAACCAACAAAGGATATTAGCTACCATGCGTTAGTAGTGACTATGCATGCGGACTCTACGTTCAATCTCCACAGCGCGTCACGCGGCGCGAAATTGAGCTGCAATGAAGTCGTCGTAAACATCGTGGGAGCAAGCGCTACGGCATCTCTAAGTGGCGGCTGGCATTTGAATGACCACTCACATTCGGACACGCACGTATATGTAAACCATCGCGTTGGCGGGTCTACGAGCGAACAAAAGTTTCATGGCGTTGTCGATGACAGTGCTAGATCGTCCTTCACTGGGTGCATCACCATCGAGCAAGATGCTTCAGGGACTGAAGCGCACTTGACGAATCGCAATCTAGCCACAGGACCAAATGCACGTGCCTATGCTCAACCTGAACTAGAGATCTATACGGATGACGTGGTATGTTCACATGGCGCTACCACCGGGCAGCTTGACGACGATGCGCTGTTTCTCCTTCAGTCGCGAGGCATTGCGGAATCCAGAGCACGAGAACTCTTGATTCGAGGCTTTCTACGTGCTGCGGTGGATACCCCTGAAGGCGCTAAGTTGCTGAGTCTTGAAACGTGAACTCGATTCGCAGCGAGTTTCCACTACTCGCACAACGACCTGACGTCGTGTATTTGGACAATGCGGCGACAACGCAGAAACCAATTACCGTCTTAGGAGCCGTTCGATCCTATTACCTTGAACGCAATGCAAACGTGCACCGAGGCGTTCATGAGCTTAGTACGCTCGCGACCGAAGCATTCGAGCAGAGTAGAACGAGTGTTGCCAGATTTCTGAACGCGCCAAACGCCAACGAGGTGATATGGACGCGCGGTACGACCGAAGCAATCAATCTGGTGGCTCACAGTTACGCCGACCAAGCACTAAGTGCCGGCGACGAAGTCGTGATTAGTGAACTGGAACACCACTCGAACATCGTGCCGTGGCAACTAGCCTGCGAGCGCACTGGCGCGAAGCTACGTGCTATTCGAGTATTAACGAATGGTGAGTTAGATCTTGAACATTACGAGTCTCTGCTGAACGAACGTACAAAAATCGTGGCAGTTGCACACGCGTCAAATGCACTCGGGACGGTTAATGACGTCTCGAACATCATTGCCAAGGCGCACGACGCGGGCGCAGTGGTTTTAGTCGATGGAGCGCAGGCCGCGCCGCATCTAAGCATTGATGTACAGGCGCTAGATTGCGACTTTTATGCGATATCTGCGCACAAGATGTACGGGCCTACTGGGATTGGCGCGTTGTACGCCCGCGAAAGCTTGCTGGGCGATGTCCCGCCGTGGCAGGGTGGTGGTGAAATGATTGAAGAAGTACGTCTCGAACGAACCACGTTTCAAAAAATGCCGTTTCGCTTCGAAGCAGGCACACCTAACATCGCGGGTGCTGTTGGGATGAAGGCGGCGGTCGAGTTTTTTGAATCAGTTGATCGTACGGCATTAGAAGCGCATGAGCAGGATTTGCTGAGCTATGCGACCTCCCGATTGTCGCAAAGCGAAGGTACCCAAATCATCGGTGACGCCAACAACAAAGTCGCAGTTGTGTCATTCAACGTTGACGGTGCGCATCACAGCGATATCGGCACACTGCTCGACAATCAGGGTGTTGCAGTTCGTACGGGCCACCATTGCGCCATGCCATTGATGGCAAAACTGGGTATTTCAGGTACCGTCAGGGCGTCTTTTGCTATCTATAATTCAAGAGAAGACATTGATAAACTCATAGTGGCGCTCGAAAACGCCCGTCAAATCGTTACGTCTTAACCATATCCGTGCAAACGACTTCCTCATTCTCATTTGATCCGACGGCTATTTCGCTTAGCGATTCAGCCAAGACTCACGTCCGCAAGCAGCTTGATTTAGAGTCTGCAACGGGTTTGATGTTGCATATCACAGAAAGCGGCTGTAATGGCTACATGTACGCTCTTAAGTTTCTTGACGACATCCCTGCAGACGCCAAGGTATTTGAATTTGGTGACGATGTAAAAGTTGTCGTCGACAAGGAACACTGGGATCTTCTGCGCGGCACGCATATCGACTTGGTGACAGAAGGCTTGAATTCTTCGCTTAAGTTCGAAAACCCCAATGCGGATACGCACTGTGGGTGTGGCGAGAGTTTTTCAGTTCGTGGAACGTAGGGTTGTCCCGCTCCAGCGTTCGGTAACAGCACGTTTGGTTCCAACCGGAACCGAACTTAGCATTCCCGCCGGGACGTTTGTCACTTTAACTCAGGCCATGGGCGGCACTTACACTGTCGTTCACAATGGCAATATGGCGCGCATTGAAGCAGAGGATGCCGACGCCTTAGGGTTTGAACCAGAAGTGCTTTCTTTCGAGACCCCCACTGACGGCAATATATCGATCGACCAAGTGTGGGAAGTGCTGCGTTCAGTCCATGACCCAGAAATACCTGTCAATATCGTGGATCTAGGCTTGGTGTACGACGTGGCTGTGAAACAATCGCTCGTAGATGTGCGCATGACCTTGACCGCTCCGGGTTGCGGTATGGGGCCGGTGTTGGTTGAAGACGTGAAGAGGCGACTATTGCGTGTACCGCTCGTCGCCGAGACCAACGTTGAATTGGTCTTTGAGCCACCATGGTCACGGGACATGATGTCGGCCGAAGCACAGCTAGAACTCGGCTTGTTTTAGGTTCATGCTTACGCTTGAGGACGTCAAGGACACGTTTGCGTTCTTCGACAACTGGCAAGATCGCTACCGATACATCATCGATCTCGGGAAAGCGTTGCCAGCAATGGCCGAAGCAGAGCGAGTTGAGGAAAACCTTGTCAAAGGTTGTCAGAGTTTGGTCTGGCTGGTTATGACCTACGACTCGGCAACGGATAAGGTGACAATTCGGCTCGACAGCGATGCGTTCATAGTGAAAGGCTTGATCGCGATCGTGCTCACAGTCTTTCAACATCGTGCCCCCTCGACAATTCTCACGACAGATATTGAACGGATATTCGAAGAGTTGGGGTTGATTCAGCATCTCAGTCCAACTCGTGGCAATGGCCTGAGAGCAATGGTGCAACGTATTAAGCAAGAAGCGGCTGCAGCGCTTGAGAGGTCCATCGCGGCTTAAGCCGATTTAGCTTGATTGGTCAAGAGTTCTTAAACCAAAAAGCTTGGTCACGGGTTCATCGGTATCCGCTGTAGTGACTTACTGCCAGTAGGTGCGGTGCTCAGCTAATGCTGAGCCGTTAGTGGTATGGCGATAGCCTATGGTTGTGCCACACGAAACTCAACAGATTTCTAGATGTTCACACGTGGTCGAAGCCCTATCTACGTGTGAGAGCCAAACCGACCAAGCGGATCGTGGATTCACTGCAGGATGGGAACGAGACCTCTTTCGTCGAATCTAATGCAATACTTAACGACAACTCGTTAGAAAACGAGGCAAGGCCATGACCAACTGGGCGACCTGCCCAGCGGTGGCACGTAATCCGCGCAAGATTAGCGGAGACTGGGCTTTCACGGGAACCCGAGTGCCTGTATATGCCCTGTTCGAGAATCTTGAGAGTGGCGCTACTGTGAAGGAGTTTCTTGAGTGGTATCCTGAGGTGAGGGGGTGGCAAGTGACCGCCGTTCTCAAACACAAAATCGAGGGCCTCAAGGCACGTGTCGACGAGTGAAAATCCTTTTCGACCATGGAACTCCAGTGCCGCTTCGACTCCATGTACAGGAGCTTTCCGTGGAAAGATCTGCAGCGAGGGTATGGGAGTTGCTGGAAACTGGGGAACTAATTTGAAAAGCCGAAGAAGGAGGGTATGAAGTCATGGTCACCACTAACCAGAACATGCGCTACCAGCAGAATTTCACAGCTATTGGGTTAGCGATCGTCATGCCAATGGTTACGGTTTGGCCCAAGGCGCAACATCGAACCAATGAGATTTGCGCGGTTATTCAGGAAGTCATGCCAAGTTCGGGAAGTCCAGATCTGAATACGGGCTCGAAAGGCTGATCTGCACGGTTCTGACAGGTGAGACCTTCACCGGGTTGAAGCTAGGCGAAGTTTGAGTACCAGCAACCGGATACGGCGGTGTTAGGTGAAGCGGTGGTAGCTATTAGGACTACGAACGCGAATAATGCGTTGATCTCGCTCAACTCTCCGTGTTTTTTCACGCACCCGGACCAGAGACCACCGAAGCCCCGGCGTTAGACAACGACAACCCAATCCGTCGCAAATTTCTCGCAAGACTACGCGGCGAGAATGGGAAACGAGGTTTGATCGAAGTATTGTGCAGGGAATCCACCACAACGAGCACGAACTTGCACTCTTCTAGGTCACTCCGTCACCAGGAAACTTAGAGGAGCTCGATTTAAAGTAGCACTGAATTTCAAAGGAGAAATTGAATTCTCCCATCTGTTTAGTCAGG
>VXLJ01000004.1 GCA_009841635.1 Gammaproteobacteria bacterium | reverse complement strand
CCTTTCTGGATTATGTATAAGTTGCTCTATGGCCGAAGCCACCCCTTTCTCAATGTCTAATCAAGACGATGATTTCCTTTAAAAATACATATCCACCAAATTTCATAGAAACAACAAATTAGCCTCACCCTGAAAAAATACTTCATACTGAAATTAAGAAAAATCCGATTAAGTCTAAGCTAGTAAAAATTCAGTATTTTGAAATTAGTTTTTTAAGGAATCTGACTGCATCTATCGTGAGATATTTTCATATCTACAGAAATATTTAGAGTTCCTGAAACATACCAAAATAAAAATTTGGGTTTTGCTTTTTTTGTCGTTATGTAGTTTGTTTGATTTCTTTTCGACGCATTCCGAAAAGAGGATGGGAAGCCGTAGTGTTTACTTTGTAAAGCTTTGGCGGGCTGAATAGGAGATCTCTTCTAAGCGCGGTTAGCGCTTGACGGTGCGATTTTGCGCAACATCGCGTAAGCAGTGATCCATCAAGACCAGTGCTGCCATGGCTTCCACAATCGGTACCGCACGAAGCCCAACACAAGGATCATGCCTACCCGTCGTACTAATTTCGGTAACGGAACCCGTAGTGTCTTGCGTTTGACCTGGCTTCGTAATGCTCGATGTCGGTTTTAGCGCAACGCTCAACGAAATATCCTGACCTGAAGATATACCGCCTAGAACGCCACCAGCCGTATTGCTTAGAAAACCGTGCTCATCCATTTCATCTCGGTTTTCGCTACCCCGCTTTTCGACAACGGCAAACCCATCGCCGAACTCAACGCCTCTTACAGCATTGATACCTATCATCGCGCTTGCTAAATCGGCATCCAACTTGCTAAAAACAGGTTCGCCTAAGCCAACGGGTACATTTCTTACGATCAAGCCAATTTTTGCGCCAATTGAGTCGCCTTCCCGACGCAGTTGATCGATAAACTGCTCAATCTTCGGCACCAATGCAGCATCGGGACAGAAAAATGCATTGTTGGTAATCTCATCTTCATCAAATGACTTAATGGTCAATTCGCCAATTTGCGCTAGATGTCCTGTGATTTCTATGCCAAATTGCTCTCGCAGATATTTCTTTGCGATACCCGCAGCTGCGACTCGCATAGCAGTTTCACGGGCTGATGCTCGGCCACCCCCTCGGTAATCGCGTATTCCATACTTCTTTTCGTAGGTGTAATCCGCATGCGACGGACGATATACATCTTTGATTTTTGAATAGTCTCGACTGCGTTGATCCTGATTCTCGATCAACAACCCTATAGGTGTTCCCGTCGTTCTGCCTTCGAAAACACCAGACAGGATGCTTACCTGGTCATCTTCCTTGCGCTGTGTGGTGTACTTGGATTGGCCAGGTTTACGACGATCAAGATCTCGCTGTAGATCCGCCTCGCATAGCTCAATACCTGGTGGACAGCCGTCGACCACCGCACCGAGCGCGACACCATGGCTCTCACCAAACGTTGTCACGCGGAACAGCTGCCCAAATGTGTTACCTGCCATCGCTTATATATCGGTTCAGGTGCCTATTGCTTACTCAAGAAAGCCATATGTGATTTTGCCTCTCGACTGAACTAGCAACCTCTATTCCCCGAAACCCCGAGTCACAGCGCCTAGGATGCGAAACGCTTTGCACAAGCAGTGCTGAGCGGAGAAATCTTAATGCTCTTTTGCGTCGCAATTGGCCATTGATTCCTACACAAGCCCTATAGAAACCCAAGCTAACACCGGACTAATATGAAGGTACTTCGCTTCAATGCCAGCCTGCAAGGCCTGCAAACTAATGGGTCTTTACTGACGTGAAACCTGACGCATCAAGCTTGGGACGACAACTTCGACACGACTGTGTTTTCGGCCTTCCACTGGTAGCAGCGGACCAACGCCGACCGCTTTAGGCATCAGGGTGGTTTCTTCCGCGAGTTGCTCAGTGATCACATTGGCACAGCGTTCGCTCGCCTCGATAAGTGGATCCGCAGTGCCAGAAGCATGAATATGACAAACGACGTAAATGTCTCGAGATGGCAGATTCACCATTTGTTGCCCGATGGCGGATATCACGCTTTTTGCGCTGGCGTCAATTGAACCGTCACGTGCCGGTGTGACATTTTGAATCACCGCCACGCCAGAAGCGTTTAGCTGGTCAGCAAATCCCTGGTTTTCGTCAAACGTCACAACCTCGCTTGGTGTAACCTCTTCGATATGTGCGTTAACACGTTTATTACCACGTTCTACGACATATAAGGCAACTAATGTTTGTTCTGTATCGTCGCCAAGCACATACGCCGCGTACGATTGCTGTCGATCCGGTGCGGACAAAGCACGGACTCGAAATACTTGAGTCGCCCAAACCGTTGCCCGACCACAGTCTGGTCCTTGACATGTAAACAGCATAGTGGCACCTAGGCTGTCTAATTGGCGCACATACCAGTTAAAAGCATCGTCGCGACTGACACCACGCGGCATTTCATAGGTTATTTTTTGACCTGCGCCAGTGAATCGCACCGCGCTTTCAAACGAAATGTCGCGTTTTATTTTGTCCACTGGCGCGTAGACGAAGTCATAAGCGCCTTCGATTAACTCGAAATTTATGATAGTAGACGCTGTATATCTAGACAGTAAATCACTGTCGGAAGCACTTGGTATATCGGCAAATGTCGCGCCCGAGCCTAATGCTATGGCGCAAAAAAACAATCGTTTCATGGATGTCTTGGATTATAAAGTTGGATGCAAATGGCTGGTTTCGCGATATTTCTACGAGCTAAACGGCGGAAATGCTCTCAACATCAGGCTGTTGTACGGAGGTCATGAGTTCGCCGATGACCGATAGCATATTTTCATTCCTAAACAATACCCGGTAAAGCCCGTCGACTAGTGGCATATAGACGCCAAGTTCTTCCTTCTTATCAAAAACTACCTGTAGAGTGTTCACACCTTCTGCTAACTTGCCTAGTTTTGTCTGGGCTTCATCGAGGGTTAAACCTCTTGCAATTTCTCGACCGAGCTGAAAATTTCTCGAATGTTCAGAAGAACAGGTCGCGATCAGATCGCCGACACCAGCTAGACCTAGAAAAGTAATTGCGTTCGCATCCATACGCTTCGCAAAACGGTTCATTTCCGCCAAACTTCGCGTCATGACCATCGCTAGCGCATTTTGCCCGACCTGCAGCGTGGTTGCCATGCCGCAAATAATCGCGTAGATATTCTTAAGCGCACCACCAAGTTCAACGCCATATACATCAGAGTTGCCATAAACCCGAAACCGTGAACTCTGCAAATATTCCTGCACAGTAGCGACTAGCTTTGGGTCTTTGCTTGCAATCACGGTACCCGCGAATAAACCCGCAGCGATTTCTTCGGCCAGGTTCGGACCGCTAAGCACACCGACTATGCCTTGCGGAATTTCATCCGCCACAATCTGACTCATAAGACGAAAGTTGGTCGCTTCCACCCCTTTCGTGCCACTGATCACAAACGCGCTAGGTTTGACATACGGCCGCAACGCTTTTGCTGCTTGTCTAAAGGATGTACTCGGCACCGTAATAAAAAGTAATTCACTCTCACCTGCTGCAAGCTGTAAATCTGCAGTTGGGCGGACGTCATCGGCTAACTTATAACCCGGCAAATAACGCTTGTTTTCGCGGTCACGCAGCATGTCCTCAAGTTGGTTTTGGTTGCGAACAACCAAGTAAGTCTCGCAGCCATTGCGCGCAACGATGTTTGCGATGACGGTCCCGAAATTTCCAGCGCCGACTACGGCTACTCTCATGCAGCTTTTCCAAGCAGGTCTGTCAATATCCCATTGACGCGTCGCACATAAGCTGCTGTATCGACATCAAGCGAACCGTACGCAAGTCGAGCTTGATCAAGCAACGTGCGGACCAAGTCGTCAAATTGCTCGCCTTCAACTTCACGCAAACGCTGGACCAACGGATGAGACATGTTTAGTTCAAGCGCTAGTTTGGCTTCGTCCGCCATCCCGAAGAGTTGATTTGTCTCTTTCAGCATGTGTCGAACGCCGCGACTCAGCCAAGGTCGTTCGCGCACTAAGCAAGAAGCCGATTCATGCAAACGTTCCGAAGCCGATATGTCCGAGAGGTCCTCGTCTTCAAGCACTTTTTTGATCCGTTCAAGCAGCTCGTCGTCGACCGTCTCTACGGTTTCAATCGTAGCGTCGGTATCGTCTGAACGCGCCTCGCTAGCGGCGTCAGCCTCATCCTCGCTATCTGTCTGCTTGATGGTAGGTAATTCGACGTCCGTGAGAGAAATATCCTTAAATGATTTTTCACTGAAGTCCTTGAATCGTGCCACGGTGTCGGAGTCAAAGTCATCGCCAAGCAAAAGCACTTCGATGCCGGCTTTCTCATAGTGCTCGAGCAGCGGGTTGTTGCGCAAACTAGTAGCAGATTCGCCTACGAGAAAGTAGATGTGTTTTTGTGCCTCGTTCGCGCGTTCAACATAGTCTGCCAAAGATGTGGTCTGCTCTGCGCCTTCACCGTGAGTCGATGCGAACCGCAAAAGCTTGTAGTAGCTCTCGTTGTACGGTTCATCCCACGAGTAGGCGTACTTCATCGTTTGTCCAAATTCGGACCAAAAGTCGTTATAGGCGTCGGCATCTTTATTAGCAAAACTGAGCAAACTATCAATGATGCGCTTGATGACGGCGTTCCGCACCGTACGGATTTGATCGTTTTCTTGAATCGTCTCACGTGACATATTGAGTGGCAGGTCGCGAATATCAACGACGCCTTTGACGAAATTGAAGTATGCTGGCAAGAACAACTCAAGCTGATCCGTGATGAACACTCGTTGCGCATAGAGTTTCAGTCCTTCGGTCTGCTCGCGCATACCAAAGAAAAACGGCGCTTTGCTAGGAACGAATAGCAGGCTTGTGTAATCCACCTTGCCTTCGATCTTGTTGTGAGCCCAAACCAGTGGATCTTGGAAATCGTGCGAGATGCCCTTGTAAAACTCTTTGTACTCGTCATCCGTGATTGCGTTCTTGTCACGGGTCCAAAGAGCGACAGCGGAGTTGATCTGACTCGGCTCTTTTTTGGTAGGCGCTGATTCGACATCATCCGATTCCACGTCCGAGTCCGTTGCGTCTTCTTCAGATTCGGCTGCCGGCGCGATGTCCTCAAGCCAAACTGGCACGTCGACGTGGTCGCTGTATTGCTTCACCACGTTTCGCAATCTAAACTCATCCGCGAACTCGTAAGCGTCTTCTTTCAGCGTCAACTCGATGGTTGTACCGCGCGGGTGAGCATCGATGTCCTCAATTGAAAAGTCCGCTTCACCGCTAGAAATCCATTTAGCGGCTTGCTCCGTGCCTGCCTTACGGCTGGTCACCTCGATGTTGTCAGCCACTAGAAACGCACTATAGAAGCCAACACCAAATTGCCCAATTAGCTGCGATGCTTCCTGTTGCTCCTCATTCAACATCTCGAAGAACTGCTCGGTGCCAGACTTTGCAATCGTGCCTAAGTTTTCGATCAATTCCTCGCGGGTCATACCGATCCCGTTGTCCTGGATCGTCAATTTGTGCTCAGCTGCATCGAACTTGATCCAAATACTCAGTTCGGCGTCGTCGCCTAACAGCGAGCCATCTGATAGTGAATCGAACCGCAGTTTGTCGATCGCATCGGCGGCATTAGAGATCAACTCCCGCAAGAAAACCTCGCGGTTCGAGTACAACGAGTTGATCATGAGTTTCAGAAGCTTCTGCGCTTCGGTTTGAAAGGCGTAGGTTTCAGTGGTCACGGCTAGAGACTCAATTCGTCGAATCAGGATGTTGGATGAAATATGTGGACAGAACGCCGTAAATCAACGGTGTCAGCGTTCACGGGCGGGAAATTTTGGTGAATTCCGCTACAGGTTCAAGTCGCGCAGGACATCGCCAATTTCTGCAAGGTTGTTCACGGTGTGGGCACCCGCTTCGCGCAGTGCGGCAAACTTCTCTTCAGCGGTGCCTTTGCCACCTGCAATAATCGCACCCGCGTGCCCCATGCGTTTCCCTTTAGGTGCGGTCACACCGGCTATATAGGCAACCACTGGTTTCGTCACGTAACTGGCAATAAACTCGGCCGCTTCTTCTTCAGCGCTGCCGCCAATCTCACCGACCATCACGATTGCCGCAGTGGCGGGATCTTCTTGAAATAGTCGAAGGACGTCAATAAAGTGAGTCCCAGGCAATGGGTCGCCACCAATGCCAACACAGGTCGTCTGGCCTAAGCCAGCGTCGGTTGTTTGCTTGACCGCTTCATATGTCAATGTGCCTGAGCGCGACACCACACCAATCTTGCCGGGCAAGTGAATCTCGCCAGGCATGATGCCGATCTTGCATTCACCCGGCGTTATGACACCCGGACAGTTCGGCCCTACGAGACGTGTGCGCGAACCTTCCAAATGGTGTTTCACCCGCAACATGTCCAACGTAGGAATCCCTTCGGTGATACACACGATCAACTCGATGCCTGCGTCCACTGATTCCAGTATCGAGTCGTAGCAAAATCGTGCGGGCACGTAGATCACGGAGGCTGTGGCACCCGTGCTCGCCGCCGCTTCGGAGACGGTATCGAATACAGGTAAACCAAGGTGCTTGGTGCCGCCCTTACCGGGGGTTACGCCACCTACCATCCTGGTACCGTACGCGAGCGCTTGCTCTGTGTGCAATGTGCCTTGCGAACCTGTAATACCTTGGCAGATGACTTTGGTGGTGCGGTCCACTAGAACACTCATGCAGCAGCTCCTGCATTCGATGCGGCGACTGCCTTTTCAGCGGCTTCCGGGAGGGAATCGGCCGTGATGATGTTTAAGCCGCTCGCGGCAAGTTTTGCAGATCCCGCTGCGGCGTTATTGCCATCAAATCGCACAATCACTGGTACTTCGACGCCAACCTCTTGCACGGCACGAACAATGCCATCTGCGATATCGGCACATGAGACGATGCCACCGAAAATATTGATCAGAACGGCTCTAACTTCGGGATCAGCCAAAATGATTTTGAAGGCCTGCGACACGGACTCAACCGTGACACCGCCACCCACGTCGAGAAAGTTGGCTGGCATGCCACCGCGCAGCTTGACAAGGTCCATCGTTCCCATCGCCAAGCCTGCGCCGTTCACCATACAGCCGATATTGCCGTCCAATGCAACATAGTTCAGGTCAAACTCTGCCGCTTGTGCTTCTCGCTCGTCTTCTTGCGAAGGATCATGCAGTTCTGCTAGTTCAGGGTGTCGAAACAGCGCATTGCTATCCACGTTGATTTTTGCGTCTAAGCAATGAATGTCGCCTGCTTTGGTAATGACGAGCGGATTGATTTCCACCAGCGAACAGTCCAGTTCGTAAAACAACCTGCACAAATTCAGAAACAACTCAGTGAACTGACCTATTTGAGCGCCACTCATACCAAGTTGAAAAGCAAGTCTGCGACCTTGATAGGCTTGCGCGCCAATGCTTGGATCAATGGTCTCACGAAAAATCTTATCTGGCGTTTCCGCGGCAACCGTTTCGATTTCTACCCCACCTTCGGCTGACGCCATAACGACCACGCGGGCCGTAGCACGATCAATAACGACGCCAAGATAAAGTTCGGTGTCAATCGCGGTGAGCTCTTCTACATACAAAGTCGTCACGGGCTGACCATCGGCGGCGGTTTGAACCGTGTGAATGCGATTGCCAAGCCATCGTTCCGCGAACGCTCGGAGATCTGCTTCGCTGCCAACCAGCTCAACACCTCCTGCTTTACCTCGGCCACCCGCGTGAACTTGCACTTTTACGACCCAGCTTTCGCCAGCAAGTGCCCGTGCCCCAGCAATGGCTTCATCGGCGCTATGCGCGACGTGACCTCGTGACACCGGCAACCCGTAGTCGGCAAATAACTGCTTGCTTTGATATTCGTGTAGATTCATGAAGTAGTTGCGCTGGAGCCAGTTATTGCGACATCGCGTGCAGCGTAATTGTGGTCATGGTGGTCGAGCTCATCTCTCGGTGTGGATTGACCATGTCTCGGCAAATATATCGGCGCGACGTTAGATTTTTACGAATAGGTTTCGGCTCAGTGGTGGCGGCTCTAACTACGTTTCACCCTATTCATCGTTCATTGCTGAGTGCGGATCATTCGCATGTTCGTTTGCAATGATTTTCTTAAAGATGCCATAGGTGATGTAGAGCGCTACACCAACGAGAGCAATACCCAGCGCAATTCCAATACCCGAGAACAACAACGCTAACAGCGCGACGGCTAGAACGACCAGCACGACGACCACGCCAACGTAGATCAGAGCATATAGCACCAATCCCAACAACGCGATCGCTAACAAAAATTCAAGCACAAGCGCATCTGTACGACATGACGATCCCTGGTGTCGCGCTGCTACTTGCGGCGTTGGCGATTAACCGCATGTATCGCGTGTCCGGCAACGCCCAGCGCTGCTTCGTGCACCGCTTCTGACAATGTCGGATGCGCGAACATGATCAGACCCAAATCTTCAGCCGTTGCGCCAAATTCCATGGCAATGACCGCTTGCGCAATGAGTTCAGATGCTTGTGGCCCTAGCACATGCACACCAAGAATGCGATCGGAATCAGCATCGGAAACGATCTTCACCATGCCTTCAGCGTCCGCGCTCGCCAATGCGCGGCCGTTTGCACCCAACGAAAACGAGCCTGCCTTGTAATCTTGACCGTTCTCTCGCAGTTCTTGCTCTGTCTGCCCTACCCAAGCGATTTCTGGGTGCGTGTAAATAACTGAAGGAATGCAGTCGTAGTTAACAGAGGGTTTGGCACCGGCAATCCTTTCCGCCACCATGACGCCTTCTTCCATGCCTTTATGTGCAAGCATCGGACCACGCACTGCATCACCCACGGCGTAAACGTCAGAAGCATCGGTTTCACATTGCTCATTGACGAAGATAAAGCCGCGCTCATCCAAATTAACAGCACTATCGTCGTCTAGCAATTGCGCGGTATATGGGGCTCGTCCAACGGCGACAATCAGCTTGTCACATTCAAGTGATTGTTCTTCGTCGTTCACAAGATATGTCACTCGTACGCCATCGCCGTAGTTTTCACTGTGCAGGACACGTGTGCCTAAGCGAATATCCAGACCTTGTTTGGTAAACGACCGCAAGGCATCACGAGCGATTCGCTCATCCGCACTAGGCAGAAATTTCTCGAGCGCTTCTAACACCACAACCTCAGAACCGAAACGCGCCCATACACTGCCTAGCTCGAGTCCAATAATGCCAGCGCCGATGATGCCGAGCCGTTTCGGCACCTCTGTGAACTCCAGTGCGCCGGTTGAATCCACAATGCGATCGTTATCGACGGGCGCTGCGCCAATACGCATAGGTTCCGAGCCAGTTGCCAGTATGACGTGCTTCGCGACGAGCGTTTCTTCGGAACCATCGGGTTTGGTGACCTTGACGTCCGACCCGGGTAACAGCGAACCAACACCTTGATAAGGCGTAACCCCGTTGCCTTTGAACAGCATGCCTACGCCACTTGTGAGTTTTTGGACGACACTGTCTTTGTGCGCTTGTACACCAGCTAAATCCAGCTCTACATCCGCTACTTTCAGTCCAAGCGCTGCAAAGTCCTTCGTTGTGGCAAATCGATGCGATACGTCCAACAAAGCTTTGGAAGGAATGCAGCCGACATTCAGGCACGTGCCGCCTAACGACGCTTCACCGTTTGCCCCTAACGTTTTATCGACACAGGCAACACTCATGCCTAGCTGCGCTGCGCGGATGGCCGCGTGATATCCCGCGGGTCCAGCACCGATCACCACAATGTCATATGAATCGCTCAATGTAATTTCCTAATTCAAGCTAAAGTTCAAGCAATATGCGCGCTGGGTCTTCAATCATTCCTTTGATAGTCACAAGGAACCGCACCGCTTCTTGACCATCGATCAAACGATGGTCATAGGACAACGCTAAATACATCATCGGCCGCACCACAATCTCACCGTCTTCCACGACAGGTCGATCTTGAATCGCATGCATGCCAAGAATGGCGGTTTGCGGTGGATTGAGAATAGGTGTCGACAACAATGATCCGAACACGCCACCATTGGAAATAGTGAACGTGCCACCAGTCATGTCGTCGATTGCGAGTTTGTTATCTCGCGCCTTTTGACCAAATTCGACGATCTGGTCCTCAATCTGATGCAAACCTAATGCATCGGCGTCGCGTACAACCGGAACCACCAAGCCGCGCTCGGTGCTAACGGCCACGCCTATGTCGTAATAACCGTGGTAAACCACGTCCTCGCCATCGATCGACGCATTCACGGCGGGAAAGCGTTTAAGCGCTTCAACGGCGGCGCGGACGAAGAAACTCATAAAGCCGAGGCGCGTACCGTTGTGCCGTTTGACGAACTCTTCCTGATACTGACGACGCATCCGCATGATCGGATCCATGTTCGCTTCATTGAACGTGGTTAGCATTGCGGAGGTTTGTTGCACCTCTACTAACCGCCGCGCGATCGTAGCGCGCAAGCGTGTCATCGGTAAGCGGCGTTCTACTCGGGTATTGGTGCCGTCTACCCCACTTGCGTCCAACTCAGCCATGCGCTCAGAAGCTAGGTTTTCGGACGCTTCATCCACCGTTGGCTTCGATACTTGACGCATCGCGTCAAGCGCTTTCGACACATCGTCTTTCGTCACCATGCCAGAACGACCTGTGCCATTGACTAGTGCGATATTCAGATCGTGTTCCGTTGCGAGTTTCCGCGCAGCTGGCGATGCCGTAATTTCCGCCGGCTCATCTGTGCTGTTAATAGGCGTTTCTGTGGTGCTAGTCGATTGCGGAGCAGTCGCGGACTCGTCGATCTCGCAAAGCACTTCTTCGCTTTCGACCAGATCGCCCTCTTGCTTATGCAAATTCGAAATGACACCATTCGCCTGCGCCACAATCTCGATCGTTGTTTTCTCTGTTTCGACGTCCGCTAGCAACTCATCTCGTTCAACGAAATCACCAACGTCGTGATACCACTTGGTGAGTTCACCTTCGGAAATGGATTCAGGAAATTTGGGTGCTCTTATTTCCATCGCTTAACCTCCGTGCAGCGCTTCGCGCACGAGTTTCTCCTGCCTCGCGGTAGCCCGCACTTGAAATCCACTGGCTGGAGCTGCATACGCGTCGCGTCCAGCGTAGCGAAACGCTAGTCTCGGGTGCGTTAATTCAAGGACATTTTCTAGACGATGTTTCATGGAGTACCAAGCACCCTGGTTGCGAGGTTCTTCCTGGCACCAAACAACATCCTCTAGCGACGAGAACTGCCTAAGTTCTGCCGCTAACTCATCGGAAGGGAATGGATACAACTGCTCAATGCGCACAATGGCCGTGTCGTGCATTTCTTGCTGTCGACGTTGTTCCAGCAAGCCATAAAACACTTTGCCGGAACAGAGCACCAGACGCTTGGCTTTCGCCAAGTCAATCTCATCGCATTCGCCGATGATGTTCTGCCAAGCACCATCTGCAAGTTCCTCGACTGTTGAAGTCGCCAGTTTATGGCGTAGCAAACTCTTCGGTGACATGACGATCAATGGTCGGCGCATCATGCGCAACGCTTGACGGCGTAAAAGATGAAATATTTGCGCGGAAGTCGACGGTACACAAACTTGAATATTGTGTTCGGCGCAGAGCTGTAAATAGCGCTCCAATCGTGCCGATGAGTGCTCCGGTCCTTGACCTTCATAGCCGTGCGGCAACAGCATGACCAATCCACACAGTCGATCCCACTTCGCTTCACCACTTGAGAGGAACTGATCGATGACGACCTGCGCGCCGTTTGCAAAGTCCCCGAACTGTGCTTCCCAAATTACCAGTGCGTTAGGCGTGGTGGTCGCGTAGCCGTATTCAAACGCCAAAGCCGCTTCTTCGGAAAGTAGCGAGTTATAGAGCGAAAAACGAGTTTCATCGTTTTGGTATTGCTGTAAAGCAATGTATTCGCTCCCGCTACGCTGGCAATACAGTGCGGCATGGCGGTGACTAAAGGTGCCGATACTCACGTCCTGACCGACCAATCGCACACTCAAACCTTGTTTGAGCAAAGAGGCGTATGCCGCAATCTCAGCGCAGCCCCAATTGACTTCGGCCGCACCTGCCAACATTTTTTCTCGGTCCTCGAGGATCTTTGCGACCTGTCTGTGTACGACAAATCCGGTGGGCGAAGACGCAAGAACTTGCCCAATTTCGCGTAAATCCGTTCGACTGTAGGTGGTGTCCGCAGGTGCATCCCAATCGTGACCCAAATATGGTCGCCAATCTACGAATAACTCTTCATCCGGTTCACTTACCAGACTTAGTGCGATCCGCTCACCACGATCTAAACGATCACGCAGTTCCGTTGCCATCTCATGTGCTTGACCAGGTTGCAGCACACCAAGTTGCTCAAGTTTCTTCGCGTACAAAGCCCGAGTCGTCGGATGGCTTCGGATTTTTTCATACATCAATGGCTGGGTTTTGAACGGGTCTTCTGCTTCATTGTGGCCACGGCGGCGATAGCACACCAAGTCAATCACGACGTCCCGGCCAAACGCACATCGGTAATCGGTTGCGACTTGCGCTGCGAAGACCACCGCTTCAACGTCGTCGCCATTGACGTGCAGGATAGGAGCTTGAACCATCTTCGCAACTTCGCTGCAGTACTCCGTGGAGCGTGCGTCTACCCGTTCGCTGGTCGTAAAACCAATTTGATTATTCAATATGACGTGAATCGTCCCACCGGTGAAATAACCGCGGGTCTGCGACATCTGAAACGTTTCCATGACAACGCCTTGTCCGGCGAATGCGGCGTCACCATGGATTAGGACAGGTGCAACCAATGTCCCCAACGGATCCTTGCGACGATCCTGGCGCGCACGCACTGAACCCTCTACAACCGGACCGATGATTTCTAGGTGCGAAGGATTAAATGACAACGCAACGTGCATCTCACCTTTTGGCGTGTAAAAGTTTGATGAGAAACCTTGGTGATACTTGACGTCGCCACTGTTTGCGTCTTCGGGGATCGAACCTTCAAATTCGTCGAATAGGTCAGACGTGCGTTTACCGAGGATGTTCACTAACACATTGAGCCGGCCACGATGAGCCATGCCAATGACACATTCTTTCGTCTCCCAGTGACCTAACCGTTGCAACGTTTCGTGCATCATCGGAATCAAGCTTTCGCCTCCTTCCAACCCAAAACGTTTGGTCCCTGGGTATCTGTTTTGGAGGTAACTTTCTAATCCTTCGGCCGCCGTTAAGCGTTCGAAGATCTGTAGCTGTTTGTCCGTCTCAAAATTGGCCTGAGAGTGCACGGATTCAAAGCGTTGACGTAGATAGAGCTCTTGTTGCTCGTCACTAATGTACGTGTATTCCGCACCGATCGAACTGCAGTAGGTCTCTTCTAATGCATCAATGATTTCCTGCAATGGGGCGGTTTCACGTTGTACGAACGAAGAAGAGCCAGTGCTAAATTCGGTGTCCAAATCCGCAGCGGATAGTTGGTGCCACTCAAGCGTAAGCTCGTCACAAGGCGATCGTTCGATCAAACCAAGGGGGTCGATCTTTGCACGTCGATGGCCACGCGATCGGTACTCATTGACGAGTTCAAGAACACGGATTTGCTTGCGCTCGTGCTCGGAGATGTACTCGTTGCTCTCCCGATCGACTTTAGCTTTGAATCGATTCCGTCCTAATCGTTCGAAATGATCGATAACTGTGCGATGCGCAACATCGGCACCTTGGTTGCTTTTTACTGCAAGCGTGCTGAAGTAATCTCGCCATTCCTCGGGGACGTCGTTGGCGTTTGCCAAGTACTGTTCGTACATCGCTTCGATGTACGAAGCACTATTTGCGGAAAGGTGCGAACTGCTGAGCATGCGTTCGAGCAAAGACTCGGCCATAAGTTAATTACTCCAGTCGCTTCGTAGATTGCTCTCCTAAGCATTGTAAAACCAGACAAGCGCATTTAAGTAAAAGGATTAGCTTGAAAAACGCGTCGTGTCAGTTGATGCGGAATTGCGCCGAGGATGACTGACTTAACGCAACTGCAGAACCCTAGCTAAAACTCACAATGCACAGAAATGTTGGTGGTTACGTTGCGAAAGTTCTAAGCGTTCGTGAGCGATGAGCAATTCGTGGGCGGTAACTCAATGCGCTCTGAATATTCATTGTAAAACAGCACATCTCGTTGCCGCTGGTCTTCGTTCCATTGAGCACTAGACAACTGATAGGAAGCATTTGACTGAATTAATTAATTTAACCATATCAAATAGTTAGTTAAGCTATTTAGTCCGATACGCACAACGAAGTCGTGAGCACTCACGACGTCTTTTGTGGGTTGCGCGCAGTCTGCGATCGCGAACGGTTGGTTGTTCCCGGTCGTTTTAGGCATTCGAGCATTAATTATTCATCAAATCAATAAGTTAAAGAAATTACTTTTAACTTTTAGCGCTACTTAAGCTCCTTTGAGCAACCGGATCGATTGTCCCATGCGTCTTTACCATAATCGTTGCATGAAATTGCGGAGCAAGTTCAATGCCTACTCAATCCATTCCATTTGAAGGTGCCAATCTCTACGTCGAGATGGACGGAAATGCAGACCAATCGCCACTTCTACTCTGGCCTCCTGGCCAAAGCACCTTGAGAGTTTGGGACCATCTCATACCAACGCTCGAAAAGCAATTCTTCGTCATACGCATTGACGTGCGCGGGTACGGCCAAAGTAGCGTGTCAGACCTAAACGAAAACCAATTTACGTTTGAACAGTATGCGCGCGATGCTAAATACGTTCTCGATTTGCTCGGTGTGCGAAACACGCATGTCTGGTCTCAATCCTGGGGTACTAGAGCCGCCATTTGGTTCTGCGCGAAATTTCCCGGATTCGTTAACTCGGCAGCTCTGTACGCTGCAAATCTGGATCTACCTGATGTAAACCAACAACGAGAAGGTACCAGAGCTGCCGCAGAAGAGCGGCGTGTCGCTGGGATAGATACTGGATTAGACCGTGTTGGTTTCAATGAGCATATGAACCCGGAGGCCGCTCAATTGACTGCTTCGGCATTACGAAAAGTGCTGCTATCTGACGTTATAGATCGACTGAGCATGCCTGTTCTCATCGGCACTGGTAGTCATGACCCGAATCTGCGATCTAGTACGGAAATAGCCAATCGTCTACGAAATGCAACTTTACGAAAATTTGAGATGGTTGGTCACAATGCCATTCTCGAGCATCCTGAACTGGCACTCGAGGCATTTCTTGAATTTCATCAGGCATTGACGCACTCGGATTAATCGATCCGAGCATCCAGCCTGTCGCACTCGTACTAACGATTACGCAGAAGAGATTTTGCGCAGTAAAAAACCGCGAAAGCGAGTGTGATTAATCCGAAAGATTACTAGGTGGTTCGATTTCACTGAATACTTCCAGATATTCCTTACGTTTTGCTTCCATCCATTCGATCAATTCGTCCCATTTAGCTTCGTCTTGTAGCGCGATACCACGCCACGATCCATAGTGTACACCCCTAGCAGCCCTACTGTTTTCGCCGAAATGTTCAGATAGTAACTCGTCGTGCGGTGCAAAGAATTGGATTAATTCCTGATTATCGGCACCCAAATTTCCGCGAAGGAACATTCCACAAAAATTTTTTCCCACATTCAGTGACAGTACGATCGATTTGTCCGGAAACATTGGTACCCAGACTGTCGAGCCGCGACTTAGCCCAACAGTATCAGGGTATTTTTTTGAATATGTTTCCCAGAACCGAGTTCGCAAAATTGTCAGCTCAGACGCAGCAACACCAGCTTCGCGTAGCGAACGCTCCCATTCGTTAGGCTTTTCGACGACCTCGAAAATAGGGGCGAGGGGACTTTCGCCTATCTGCACTGCTCTAACTCGCACAGCGAAAAAACTATATTCCTCACGCGTGTGTTCGTTCAACCAACGAATGGCAGATCTGTGGGGATCTCGAAAATTACTCGCTACCCATATCACACGCTTAGCATCGATGCCAGCTAAATAACTCATGATCTGACCAAGGTGCTTTTCATCCGACGATTCGAGTTGATTTTCGATCAGCACGAGTTCGCCACTAAGAGAATCCTCAGCCACGATGTCCGCAAATAGATTTTGGATGTTCTTTTCTTTCTCACGAGCTTCAAGACTCATGCCCACTGCTTCTGAAAGAAAATCAATGTTCTCAAACAGCCAGGGCGTAAAGTCTTGAGCTTCATTCGGCCAAGCGGACCTTAATTCAACATCAATGAGTGGCATAAATTTAGTTGCTGTCATCGTCTCGTCAGTATTAACTAGGAACTTGCGAAGGCAGATTAAATTTCTGAGAGTGCCTGCTTTCCCTTGTGTTTTTATATACACGCTTGATCTATGGCGAGTAAATACGCGTCCAACGTACCGAACAGCGCGCTGAACGGTAGTGCTTACGAAACGCTGCCATTTGTATGAACGTGTGGTGGCCTCTGTTTCTGCATAGAACCACCTAAATTAATCAAGCAAATAAACTTGCCCCACTTCTGATTCGAGACCAAGCTGATGGCTGACGATAGCGTTAACGACGACCCTTACATGTACAACGGCTTCCCCATGAACACGCCGATGGATATACGTCTCGGTCTAACCCGTGAGGAAGATATCAATCATGAGATCCGCTGGGGCATCATCAGCGCGTCCTCGATCTCATCGGATTGGGTAAAGTCGCTGCAAGACGTACCGGGCGCTAAATTCACAGCCATCGCCGCAAGGGATCTGGATCGCGCCCAAGCATTTGCTGAAGCCCATGAAATAGAACGAGCATACGACTCCTATGACGCATTAGTTAACGACGACGATGTCGATGTCGTTTATATAGCGTCCAAGACCTGGGACCACCATCGCGATCTCCTGCGTTCGTTCGCTGCGGGCAAGCATGTTTTATGTGAAAAACCATTCACAGACACGGCTGACCAAGCAAAAGAAGCGCACGAAGCCGCGGCAAAAGCAGGTGTCGTGTGCTGGGAAGGTATGTGGTTGCGCTTCTTTCCGGCTGTAGAGCACGCGCGCGCCTGCATCGAACGTGGCGATATTGGCGACATCCGCCTCGTGCAAGCAGACTACCCAGACCGGGTCTATGCGCTTAATCCTGCTATTACAGGGTTTGGCGCGGAGGAGATGCCAGTGATTGCAGCAGCGGGCCGCAAAGCGCGACCGCAACCATACGCCAATGACGTGTTTTCCGCACATGGCGGCTCACCTAGCGCTGCGGTTTTGCAATATGGCGAACAGGAAGGCATCGCGGTGATTACCTTCCCTAACGGTCGTTATATTGAAGAGTCAAACTACATCGGCACCAAAGGTCGTATCACAATTGAGACTCCTTCACACCACCCGAGCGCTATGACATTACGCACCGGCCGTCCGGGTCGGCGTGGCAATCGACGCGAACGTGGCGAGCCAATCATGGAATTAAATCCACATAAAGGTTGGACTGGGGACTGGCTTGAAACACACTGGGAACAAGAACGCAATCCGAGCAATGGTCCATTCAACTTGGTAGAACGTTTTGAGTATCCGGTGCCAACGCCGGCACCTATTACTCGAGGTCAACCACCAGGTTCACGTTGGAATGGCGAGCGGCTTATCACTTACAAAGGTTGGACATGGCACGGTGGGAATCAGCACGGGTTCACCTATCAAGCTCAGGCCGTGCATCGTTGCATGGCAGCGGGATTGAACGAACTACCGCAGTGGACGACTGCGGAAAGCATCCGCGTGTGCGAAATAATCGATGAGATCAATCGACAGTGTGCGGAACGCGGATTTTGAACCGACTCGTAAGTCGTGCTTTTGGGCGATTCGCACTTTTGATCCCTGGCGAAAGCGTAGTGAAATTCCATACGCTTTACCCGCATTTAGGCTAGAGCACAAAGCTATCGGCGATTTGTTGTTGCATACCCTATGAGCTCCTAGAATTACTCGAAAGCGTTTAACTGAATCGCGAGACCGATGGCAGAAGTAAACCCAAAATCTGACAATAAAGTGCGTCCATTCGCGGCATTTCGTGCCGTTCGTCGCGTCGTCAATGACCCTGAGCAGACGACACAAGTTTTTCGCGTCATTCAGGCATTAAGCGCGCCTTCATTGCGCAGAAATTTCAAGCGATTTCGTAAAACCGAAGTCGGTACAAAGGTGTTGTCCGAGCAAATCAACTTAGTCGACAAGCTCACCGATGCCGAATACTTGAAGAGCCTGCCGGAGAACACGCTCGGGCACGCATACTACCGTTTCACGTCTAATGAACAAATTTCTGCTGACGGTCTACAAGCAGCGAGCGAAGAAGCTGGCTACCAGATAGACGACGAAAATCTAGATCGCTTTGCCAAGCGTCTGCGCTCTTCGCATGATTTGTTTCACGTGCTAACTCAGTATGGTAGAGATCCTCTAGGCGAGGCATGTCTTCTTGCCTTTAGCTATGGTCAAACCGGCAATATCTCGTTCCCGTTCATCCTTCTCATGGCTTCTCTACGTCTTTACAAGGGAGCAGGCATCACTGTATTTGCCGCTCTATGGCGTGGCTATCGAGACGGCAAACGAGCGAAGTGGTTGCCTGCGGCAGACTGGGAGGTACTGTTAACACAGCCCCTTGAGCAGGTTCGAGATGAATTCGTCATTCCAGAACCTCGACGCTACCAACATCTATTCGCCCAGCTAGCAACCGCAACTTAGCGAATCTCCGCTCCTGAGCGATTTCAACGAACGCCTCTGGGACGCCAACGCACCGAATTCGTCAGGTGGCGACACCATTGACGTTCCCGCGCTTTCGATCCACGCTGACTTTGATGGTCCTTCGACCGGTGCTGGCGTTATCGTGTGTCCGGGTGGTGGCTATCGAGTTCTCGCGTCAACTCACGAAGGACTGCACGTCGCCGCCGCATTGAATCGCGCTGGGATAGCGGCATTTGTGCTGCGTTATCGCGTCGGTCCAAAATACCACTCAAGCGTTTCCTTGTTGGACGGTCAACGAGCTATGCGTTACGTGCGCCACCATGCAGCACGATTCGACGTTGATCCGCATCGTTTAGGCATGCTCGGCTTTTCAGCTGGTGGTCATCTAACCTTAGCCGTTGGTACCGGTGGGGAATCCAAACATTCGGACGCTCAAGATCCTGTCGATCGTCAATCCTCGCGACCTGATTTCCTAGTGCCCGTATATGCGGTAAGTAACGGCATCGTTAGAGGGCGCAAAGCTACCGAGTACACACCAACGGATACTGCCGTCTCGGCTGAAACGCCACCAACGTTTCTTGTTCACACGCACGAAGACGATATCGTGCCTGCTAATCAGGCTACGTTGTTTTACGATGCACTAAGAGCTGCGAGGGTTCCAGCTGAGCTGCACATATTTGGTTACGGCGAACACGGCGTTGGTTTGGCGTCAGGCGATCCTGACACCCACCAGTGGTTTCCCCTGCTCGTCGCGTGGTTACGGCGCACTGGATTTCTTACGGCGAAGCAACGCGTCGCCATCGATCAACCTCTGCCGCTAGCAGATGACATCGAACACCCTTTAGGCATGTACTGGGTGACGCTAATTCCAGACGACCCGCATGCGCCAATTGCACGTATCCGCCAAGATCCTCGTGCTGGCAAGCGCTTAACGATTCCCGCAATGCAAGGACCAGTTTCTGGTCCTCATACGCTACAACTCCGGCGTGTTTCTCACACGTGGGAATTCTCCGCGACGAGCGACTATGAGCCCATTGATAAAGTCGAACCTATGCTCTCAGAAAACCCCACTATCTCTGTCAGGGTTAACGTCGACACAAATGGCGAAATTTCGTTAGTAGAGGCTTCCTAATTTCAACGAAGGGCGTTAGAGTTTTGAACGCTCCTCGACGAGGCTATCCATAGCCAACTTGGCGCGATCTTCATCTTGCGAGACCAGCGAAATGATGCGGTCGACACCAATCGCTGCAAATGCGGCCATACTTGCTCGATCGACTCGCATAGCAGGTGTCACGCTGATTTCAAGCGCTTCGCCACCGTCCAATGCGTGCAGTCGTTTAACTACGCTCGCTGTTTGTTCAACGTTCATCGCAAAACCATACCAACCGTGACCGTATTTCGCCGCACGCCTCAGTGCGCCATCGCTCGAACCACCAACGACGATTGGGGGCCCACCTCTTTGAACTGGCCGCGGCTGCGCATCGATATCGCTAAATTCATAGAAGCGACCTTTGAATGAGGGGCGTTCCATATTCCAAAGGGCACGCATGATTTCGATGTACTCATCGCTGCGCGCCCCGCGCTCACGGAACGGTATGCCCAGGGCGGCAAATTCCTGATGCAAGTAGCCTGCGCCAATGCCTAATTCCAGCCGGCCATTGGACAGTACATCCAGACTTGCCATCTCTTTTGCCAGCACCAGAGGATTCCGCTGAGCGATTAAGACGATACCCGTGCCCAGGCGGATACTTGTTGTTCTCGCAGCCAGAAAGGACAGTACCGTACTCGGATGCAACATGGGGTGTTCCGGTTCCGCGGGTGAAGGTGGCTGTCGCGGCGAAGGCAATACCACGTGTTCACCAGTCCACATAGATTCCAATCCCACCCCTTCCGCATGTTGCGCGAGACTTATGGCGACATTAGGATCTGCGGATACACCAGAGCCAATGCCGAAAAATCCTAGTTTCATCTTGAATCGATTAGTTCATCTCTACCTATAGAGCACTCTTTATAGCCAACCCCGTTCTTTACGAGCATGGCAAAAATTTATCCGCCTTCCTCAAGCAAGTGCGAATATTTAGCGGTGTTGAAATATATAGCCTGCACTGAATAGAAATTCAAGAATAGCGGCGTGCACCAGAATCACATTTCGACCAGCGACAACTTAGAGTGTCAAGCACGCTTTCTTCGCGTTGTGATAAGCGCACTAAAGCGCTAAACAGAGCGAATTCGCGTGGATCTTCGGCCCTATATGACTAAAACGAGGCAAATGTACTTGCGGTCATGATTGAGACAAGTAGCAACACACACGCCGCCGCAAACAAGCAGATGCGTTGGGAAAACTGCCTGACCACATCGTTCCTGATTCTTTCAATTTGCTCGATTATCCGTTGCACATGCTTGAAATTTCGCAAGAAACACACAGTTAACTTCGGTGATCTGCAAAATCTATAGAAAGTAGCGACATTTTGTGTCGCTAAATTACCTCTCTAGGTCAAGCTTTCGATCCGGGTTTTTCTTGATCTCGAGTCGATCGCAGCGTAGGATGCCAGCTGGCGGCAGGTGCGCAAATTTCAAAACTATCACAATCGCAAAATACCGACCCGGTAAACTCATGTAATTTACTCTTCATATCAATAAGATAAACTAATTATTTCACTTTAAATAGGGTCTTTACACCTCTTATTCTGTACAATCAATCAAGTTCTAACCGTCAAGCAACATCGCGCGGATTTTGCCGATTGCCCTTGTTGGGTTCAATTCTTTAGGACACGCATCGACACAGTTCATAATCGTCCGACAACGAAATACACTGTACGCGTCGCCAAGCTTTTCTAATCGTTCTTCAGTAGCTTGATCCCGTGAGTCCGCCAAAAAGCGGTATGCCTGTAGCAGCCCTGCTGGCCCGATGAATTTTTCAGGATTCCACCAAAAAGAAGGACACGACGTAGAACAGCACGCGCACAGAATGCACTCGTAAAGACCATCAAGCTTTTCCCGATCTTCAATGCTCTGGAGTCGCTCCTGTTGTGGCGGCTCGTCATCATTAATTAGGTATGGGTCAACTTTTTCGTACTGTGCATAGAACTGCGACATGTCGACAACCAAGTCTCGAATGACAGGCAGACCAGGCAGCGGTCGCAATACCAGCTTACCGCTCTTTCTAACGACCGATGACACCGTCGTCTTGCAAGCCAAGCCATTACGTCCGTTCATGTTCATGCCATCTGAACCGCATACGCCTTCTCGGCACGAACGCCGATATGAAATGCTTGGATCCTCGACGCGTAGCTGCTCTAGTACATCTAAGACCATCAAATCCCGCTCGGCGGGTAGTGCAAATTCATAGTCCTGCATGCGCGGCGCTTCGTCCTGCTCAGGAACATATCGGTAAATACTTACAAGCATGATTCGCTAATACTCTCGCACGGCCGGTTGAAATACATCGACGATCGTCGGTTCGAAATTCACCTTACGCTTTCGCAAACTCTGATCGTCGGCGTAATACAACGAATGACAGAGCCAGTTGTCGTCATCCCGATCTGGGAAATCATCGCGTGCGTGCGCGCCGCGGCTTTCCTCCCGGCCTAAAGCTGCTCGAGCTGTCGCATCAGCGATCTCAAGCAGATTGTCCAATTCAAGCGCATCGAGGCAGGCCACATTGAATGCAGCACTTTTGTCTGCCAAATGCGCCGATTCAATTCGTTCCCGCAAGTCTTGTAACTTCGCCAAGCCCTCCTGCATCGGTTCGGCGGTGCGGAAGATACCGAAGTTTGTTTGCATGATCAATTGCAGTTCTTCCTTCAACTTCAATGGCTGTTCACCAGCAGTTGAGTCCTGCCAACGTTGGTAACGTTGCATGGCTAACTCTACATCAGACTCTGTCGCATCGCGATAAGACACACCCTGCTTCATGACCTCTTCTATGCGAATCCCTGCGGCACGACCAAATACCACCAGATCCAGCAATGAGTTGCCACCAAGGCGATTCGAGCCGTGCACCGACACGCACGCCACCTCACCTACCGCATACAACCCTTCCACTGAAGCATCTCGCCCAAATTCATCCTGCGTGAGCGCTTGCCCGTCGACAGCAGTAGGAATACCACCCATTTGATAGTGGCAGGTAGGGTATACCGGTATCGGTTCTCGAACTGGATCGACATGAGCAAATGTGCGCGCCAGATCAGTAATCCCAGGTAATCGTTCCGATAGCGTCGCCTCGCCTAAATGATCCAGCTTGAGCAATACGTAGTCCTTATTAGGCCCGCAACCTCTAGATTCATTGATTTCAAGCACCATGGAACGTGCTACTACATCGCGACCAGCGAGATCTTTCGCATTAGGCGCGTAGCGTTCCATGAAGCGCTCACCATCGGCATTAATTAAGTAGCCACCCTCGCCGCGCGCGCCCTCGGTAATCAAGATACCGACATTCGCTATACCGGTTGGGTGAAACTGCCACATTTCGATATCTTGTGCCGGCACACCTGCGCGCAACGCCATGCCGAGGCCATCGCCGGTGTTCATGAGCGCGTTGGTCGTGCTGTAGTAAATTCGACCGCCACCACCGGTTGCAAGTACCGTTGCGTTTGACTTGATGTAAACCAGCTCGCCGGTTTCGATGCAAATCGCCAATGCACCCACGATGACGCCGTCCTGATTCTTGACCAGATCGACGGCAAACCACTCAGACAGAAATGTGGTGTTGTTTTTGATGTTCGCTTGATACAACGTGTGCAGCAATGCGTGTCCAGTACGGTCCGCTGCGCAGCAAGTACGCGCTGCTTGGCCCCCCTTCCCGAAGTTCTTCGACTGACCACCAAACGGTCGTTGGTAAATTCGGCCTGTTTCTGTCCTTGAAAACGGCATGCCTAAGTGTTCCAGCTCATAAATGGCATGCGGTCCAACGTTGCACATGTACTCAATGGCGTCTTGGTCACCGATGTAATCTGATCCCTTCACCGTGTCGTACATATGCCAACGCCAATCGTCTTCAGGGTCGTCACTCGCAATCGCGCAAGTAATGCCGCCTTGCGCAGAGACCGTGTGCGACCGCGTCGGAAACACTTTTGAAATAACGGCAGTACGGTAGCCAGATTGCGCAATCTGCATCGCTGCACGCATCCCAGCGCCACCACCGCCGATGATCACGCCATCAAATTCCATCGTGCGGATTGACGTCACAGATAACCCCAAATCAACATCATGCTAAAAACTAAATACGCTGCCAATATGAACACGACGATCAACTGGTAAATGACCCGTGCTGCTCGTTTTATTGGCGATCCGATGAGATAGTCTGTACCGATGGTCCACATGCCGATCCAGCCGTGCAGTACAACGCAAACGATCGTGAGCGACGCCAGCAGCAATGAGTAGCCAGAGTTAAAGTAGCTACGCCACGCCGTGTAATCCATGTCGCCATTCAATGCGAAAACAAGGGTAAGATGAATGACATAGATACCTAAAACCACGGCAGTTAAACGCTGCAGTATGAAATCGATCAAACCCCGTTTGGCGGCTAGGCGGTTGCTCACAGTACTAACCATGCACCGAACAGGAGCGAACTAACCAAGCTCAATATAAGCACCGCCCAGGCACTGCCTCGACTAACTTCTATCGAATCCCCGATATGGAAATCAAGTAATAAATGCCTGATTCCGGCGATAAAGTGATACGCGACCGCGCTCACCACCAACCAAAGAAAGAACCCATGCGCCGTATGGTGCATCGCATGTAGCACCCATGCAAAAGACTCGGCGGATTGCAACGACATGCTCAGGAGGTATGCAAGATAGCCCATGCCGATAAATAGCACTACGCCAGATATGCGGTGCAGAATAGAAATAATCGCGGCGATGGGAAATCGGAATGCGATAAGCGAAAGGTTGACTGGCCGAGTCATTTTCGTTGCCGCCACGCGTTACCAACCCCCTCTGCAGCGGCAACTTGAGCACATGTGAATGATACGCAGAGTTCGCTTTGAGTGGTTTTGTGCGCTTGAACTATCGTGTGAGTACCGTTCAAACCACTCATTGAGGTGCGATAGTAATTTTATACCTTATGTATCAAATAGTTATACCAATTACTTCAATTCTAGTCGCCTACAGCAGACCTTCATCCTGCAATATGGTTTCAAGTTCTTCGGCATTTACGTAGCCGCCGACCGTTTTGCCATTGCTAAGGACAAGCAGTGGTGTACCCCGTAATCCCATGAATTGCCCCAGTCGATATTGACCTGCAACTGGATTGTTGCATTCAGTTTCTTCCAGGGTACCACCGCGTTTGAGCTGGGTAATAGCGACATGTGGATTGTCCGAACACCAAGCCGCCGCCATCTGTTTATACGGTTCGCTGCCAATACCGGCACGCGGGTATGCGAGGTACCTAATCTCGATGCCTTTGCCATGATATTCTGGCAGTTCTGCGTGGAGCTTTTGGCAGTAGCCACACGTCGTGTCGGTAAATACATGCACGACGGCCTTGGGTTTCTCAAACGGCGGCGCGAAGGCAATCACATCGGTCTCATCGATGGCATTCAATTGACGTTCTCGCACCGCGTTACGCGTTTGCTCGCCAAGTCGCACAAATTGCAGTTCCGGATCATGGATCGCTTCAACTAATTCACCGATGATGACCCAACGTAAGTCATCCGACACATAGAGGATGGTCAGATCCTGTGTCAGAACCTCGAAAAAACCCTCAATTTCCGCAGCTTTGACATTCACAACCTGATTGTCAGATCCCATCATGGTTGCGACAAGCTCTTTGACATCTTCTTCATTCGCATTGGACACCATTGCCGCAATACAAATCGAAGCCAGTAGGGGGGTTCGTATCCAGTGCTTCAAAATCTTCATAGGTTTTTCGCTCTTTTCGTCTTAAGCGAGGTTTTTGAAATCATCCTCGCGGGTGGTGCATGCTGTGCAGTGCTTTGATGCGCTCATTCGCGACTTGAGTATAGATTTGCGTGGTCGATAGACTTGCATGACCCAGCATCATCTGCACTGCGCGCAAATCTGCACCATGATTTAACAAATGCGTTGCAAAAGCATGCCGAAGCGTGTGAGGCGACAACTTGCGTTCAATGCCAGCACGCCGTGCGTAACGCTTGACGGCGTACCAAAAAGTCTGTCTCGTCATCGTGGTGCCGCGCTTGCTTGGAAACATCGCATCGCTCACACGGTTAGACAGCAATTCACCTCGTGCGCTTCCGTGAAATTTTGTTACCCAACTGAGCGCTTCATCGCCTAACGGCACGACCCGTTCTTTGTTGCCTTTCCCAACGACGCGCAGCATACCTTGATTGAAGTTGATGCTCTCGAATTTCAGCTGCACCAGTTCGCTTACTCGTATACCCGTTGCGTAAAGCACCTCTAGCATGGCACGATCTCGAAATTCCACCGGATTAGCATCAGGGTTAGGTGCGTTCAGCAGTGCATCTACTTCAGCCTCAGATAGATAGTCTGGCAACCGTTTTGCTAGTTTTGGACTATCGATGTTCGCAATTGGGTTCTGTGTTAAGAGATTGCGATCAACCGCAAAATTAAAAAATCCGCGCATGCTTGACAACAACCGTGCACGACTCGATGCAGCTTTCGCGTCAAGTGCATGCTCTGCTAAATAAGCCAAGATGTCCTGGCGCGAACAATGTAAGAGTTTTTTACTACCTAGCCACTCGTCGAACGCAACTAAGTCATTTCGGTAAGCGGTTATCGTGTTCTGGGAAAGATTGCGCTCATACCAGATCGTGTCGAGAAAGTTCTGCACGTCGTGTGAAACGACGGTCGACTTGCCTGCCACGTGATTACCTTGTGGCAGTGATCAAATCTTCTCTTTGATGCGTGCTGACCTACCAGACCGCTCGCGAAGGTAATAAATCTTTGCTTTCCGCACATCGCCGCGACGATTGACTTTGATGCTATCGATTAAAGGACTGTGCAGTTGGAAGGTACGTTCTACGCCAAATCCGTGCGAGATCTTCCGTACCGTGAAGGACGAGTTTAGGCCACGGTTGCGTTTGCCAATCACAACGCCTTCAAAACGTTGCAACCGTGTTTTATCGCCTTCGGTAATGAGGACTTGAACCGCCACAGTATCGCCGACCGAGAATGCCGGAATTGGAGCCTTTTCATGTGCTTTCCCATCCGAAGATCCAACCGTACCGCGGGTTTGCAACTCGCGCAGATGACGCTGTTCAACCTGCTCTACGAATCCTTTCCTGCCCATTGCTAGACTCCGTCCTGTGGGTTTTTATGCGTGTGGCGCCGGATCCACGCCTTTTCTGCGTCGCTGAAACGTCGCTGAGTTAACAGATCAGGTCGGCGCTGCCATGTGCGTAACAACGCTTGGTCACGCCGCCATTGTGCTATGGCCGCATGATTGCCAGATGTCAGCACGTCAGGCACCGCTCTACCTCGCCAGCTTCGTGGACGCGTGAACTGCGGTCCTTCCAGTAAATTATCCCTAAAAGAGTCATCGACTGCAGAAGCGTCGTTACCGAGTGTTCCATCTAACGTCCGGCCGATGGCGTCGATCAGAATCAACGCTGGCAGCTCGCCACCTGATACGACATAGTCACCAATAGAGATTTCGCGATCTACATATTGTTCGACAAAGCGTTCGTCGACGCCTTCGTAACGTCCGCATACAAGAATCAAGGCAGATTCACTGGCAAGATCCACAACGGTAGACTCGGTAAGGGTTTCTCCTTGAGGAGAAAGAAAGATGGTCGTTGTCTGCATGTCAGGTGCGCGTGCAAGTGCTTGATCCACACTCGCGGCCAGTGGCTCGGCCATCATGAGCATCCCGGGCGCACCCCCAAAGGGTCGATCGTCAATCGAGCCATACTTGTCCTGCGCGTGGTCACGCACATTGAATAGTTCTAGGTCGAAAACACCTTGATCAGCAGCACGGCCAATCACACCTTCGCTCAAAGCAGCTTCGATCACCCCTGGCATCGTGGTGACCACTCCCATCCACATCGATTTGCCTACGCTATCCAGGTCGCGTCCCAACAGACACGCAGACCTTGTCTTAAATCGATCGCGTCCACAATGGGCTTCACCAGAGGTATCAAATAGGTGCTACCGCTTCCATCCACTTCAAGCACCGGTGAAGCGCCGTAATCGGTTACACGACGAACCGTCCCGAGGTTTATTTCGTCCGTATTCACAACCTCTAGACCGACTAAGTCAACCCAGTAAAACTCGTCAAGTTTTGGAATAGGAAGATCCGACCTTCGTATCGCAAGGTCCTTGTTGCGTAGTGCAATTGCATCCTCGCGTGAAGCACACTCGCCAATGCGTGCAATCAATCGATCACCATGTAGCTGGAATTCGACAAGATCGAGCTGCTCCCACGAGTTCGCCTCAGCACCTACAAACAATGGCTCGTACGTCATGAGATTCGTGGGGGGTTCGGTGTAAGAATGGACGTGTGTCCAACCATTCAAACCGAAGGCGGTGCCGATGCGACCGACAACAACAAATTGGTCTAGTTTCAACCGTTAGGTTGCGGGCTTGGTGTCGCCTTCTTCCACCGCGTCTGAGGCCACTTCTGAATCGTCTTCAGTTGCTGCGGCGGTTGTTTCTGTTTCGGGAGCCGCTTCAGTTGCATTTGCATCGTCCGTGGCGGCCGAAGCCTCTGTAGCGCTTGAAGCCTCTGCATCGCTTGCGGTGGCATCGCCATCCGCTGCAGCTGTGGCCGCCGTCTCCGCATTGGGTGCATCGCTGACTTCGTCAGCTACTTCAGGTTTCTCTTCTTCTGGCGCCACTGCTTCGACTTGCTCAGGCACCTCTTCTTCTGGTGCGGCGGCTTCGACTTGCTCGGACACCTCTTCTTCAGCAGGTTGACTAGCCTTGATTTTGTCTGCGCGACGCGCTTCCTTCACCAACCTTGATACTGTTTGGCTTGTTTGTGCGCCGTGCCCCACCCAATAATCGACTCGCTCTAGGTTGATGCGGAGCCGTTCTGCTTTGCCTTTCGCAATTGGGTTGTAGAAACCCACGCGTTCAATAAACGTCCCGTCTCGGCGCGCACGGCGGTCTGCGACGGTCACGTGATAAAAAGGCTTATGTCGCGACCCATGACGAGCCAGACGAATGACGACCATATATACGAATGTGATGGGTGAATTGAGGCGCGGATTTTACGCAGATAACACGTGGTATGACGTAGATTTCGTAACGTATGCCTTTTCTTCCAAGTGCTGCGTGATCACTTTTCAGCCATGATCTGTTCAAGTTGATTCAACATTTTGTTCGAGCGGCCCATTCGACCTAGGCGTTTTGTCGCCTTCTGCATTTGCTTGAACTTTCGAATCGTGAAGTTAACGTCCTGAATTCGCGTGCCACTGCCGGCTGCGATCCGCTGTTTGCGCGATGGAATATTCAAAAGATTCGGGTACGCGCGTTCTCGCGCAGTCATCGAATCAATGATGATGGCGTGCTTTTTAATCGCATCTTCGTCGGTGTCTTTGACCTTTACATTAGGCATGTTCGGCATTCTGGCCAACACACTCGTCATGCCACCCATATCGTTCATTTGCTTGATCTGTTCGCGCATGTCATCGAACGTAAATGCAGCGCCTCGAAGCATGCGTTTGACCACCCGCTTACTTGCATCGATGTCAACTTTTCGTTCTGCTTCTTCGACGAGGCTAAGAATGTCACCCATCCCAAGAATGCGTGAAGCAATGCGATCGGGATGGAAGAGCTCCAAACCTTCAACGTCTTCACCAACACCAAGGAACTTAATCGGTTTCTGTGTAATAGCTCGCACTGACAACGCAGCGCCACCCCGCGCGTCGCCATCGACTTTGGTGAGTATCACGCCGGTTAGTTCTAGTGCTTTATCAAACGTTCTCGCAGTCTTTGCCGCATCCTGTCCTGTCATAGCGTCTACGACGAATAACGTTTCTGCTGGCGCAAGTCGCGCGTGCAATTGCGAAATTTCAGCCATCATGTCGTCATCGATCGCCAAGCGACCTGCAGTGTCGACAATGAGAACGTCGTCTTCTGATTGGGTGGCGACGTTTACCGCACGTGCTACGATCTCCTGAGGTTGCTCATCGTCATCTGCATCAATGAAATGCGCTTCCACCGAATCAGCAAGAACGCGCAACTGCTCGATGGCAGCGGGGCGATATACGTCCGCGGAAACGACTGCGACCTTAAGCGACCGCTCTGATTTCAGGTATTTGGCAAGTTTCGCAGCGGTCGTGGTTTTGCCAGTTCCTTGCAACCCAGCCATTAAAATGACCGCTGGTTTTTTACCAGTTTCGAGGTCGAGCTCGGCCACGTCCGTCCCCATGAGGGCAACCAGCTCTTCGTGGACGAACTTCACGAACATGTCGCCAGGTCGCACCGCGGCGACAAATTCACGTCCCAGCGATTGCTTTCTGACAGCCTCTACAAACGGTATGACTACTTCTAACGCGACATCGGCTTCAAGCAGGGCTGTGCGTACGGTTCGAATGGCGTCCGCAATGTTGTTTTCGGTGAGCTTGCGCGACCGCAAACCAGCGAAAGTCTGCGAGAGTTTGTTCGTTAAGTTGTCAAACATGATGGCGCAACGGCGCTCCGAAACGGCGCGCGAATTCTAGTTTCGTTCTACATTTGACGGTTATTTGATTCCAGCAAATCTATGACGCCCGACCTGTTCGGCGGTATTGCTGCGCTTTTGTATCTCGCCTACCTCTGGTTGCAGCTCCGCTCCAAAGCCTTCGAGACTTTCTCAAATCGCCGCGTGGCCGCTTTCGCTTTGCCTGCGCTGCTAAGTCACTTGATCTATGCCGTCTTCTTGATTCAAACGGAAGCCGGCATTCAACTCACAGCTTGGTCAAGCGCTGTGCTGGTACTGTGGGTTGCGACAGCTTTAACGTTCTACCTATATCTCGTACAAGGCTATCGCGTCCTTGCATTCATCGTCGTGCCACTTTCATTCATTGCGATAGGCGGCTCTTTAGCGCTGCCTATGACGCATAACCCTCCCATCGAACAAACGACTGCAATCGTGCACGTGCTGGTTAGCATGCTCGCCTACGCAACGCTCGCTTTAGCTGCGTTGCAGGCCGGGGCCATCATCGCCTTGCACTATCGCCTCAAAAAACACGATGCGACCGCATTCATCAAGCTCATGCCACCATTGCAAACGGTGGAATCGACTAGTTCTTGGTTGCTTTGGCTTGGTGGGGCGTTATTGACCATATCCATAGCGACCGGTTTTATCGGACGCTGGGATTTTGTGCAAGAAGGCAATTACCTCACGCACTTGACGCTGGCCTTTGCCGCCTGGTTTATTTACGTCGCCCTGATCGCGGGTCAACTTTGGTTTGGCTGGCGCGGCTTGCTATCTGCGCGACTCTCACTGCTTGCATTTGCCGTGCTCGTGCTCGGCTATTTCGGGCTCACGTTCATTTTTGGTTACGGCACGTAGTACTGTAAAAACGATGGAAACTATCGTCGTACCCGCTTGGGTACTCCTTCTCGCTTGTTTTTTGCTACTGGTGGTGAGCGCGTATTTCTCGAGCTCTGAAACCGCCATGATGAAGATCAATGTGTATCGCATGCGTGCGCTCGTGCGACGGCGCCACGGCGGGGCGCGACGTGCCTACAAACTCTTGCAGCACAAGGACCGACTACTCGGCGTGATCTTGATTGGCAACAACCTTGTGAACTACTCAGCCGCGGTCATTTTCACGGTATTGTGCGTGAGATGGTTTGGGACCGAAGTTGGCGGTGTTGTTTCGACCGTTTCCATGACTCTCATTTTCCTGATTTTTGCTGAAATCGCACCAAAGACGATTGCCGCAGTGCGTCCGGAGATCATCGCGTATCCAAGTGCGTACATCCTCGTGCCGCTGCATTCCATCATGAAGTACATGGTCACAGGCTTGAATTTCTGCGGCGCATTCGTTGTCAAGCCGTTCACCAAAAACCATGTGGACGACGAAGGGGATTTGACCGAAGAAGAGCTGCGTCAAGTATTTGATCAAGCCCGTAAATTGCCACGCAATCGCCAAGCCATGATCATGAACATCTTGAACCTCGAGGAACAGACGGTTGGCGACGTCATGCAAGCGCGCGAGCAAATCCATGGCATCGATTTGAATGCGAACATGAATGAGATTCGCGAGCGAATCGCTAATTCAAACCATACACGTTTGCCCGTCTATAGAGAAAGTATCAATGAGATTGAAGGTGTATTGCACATGCGCGAGGCAAACAAGCTGGTGCGGAATCCGAATGCCGACCACGACGCATTGCTTCGCGTACTAGAAAAGACCTACTTCACCCCAAGTTCTGTAGCTCTGTCGCGCCTCGTCCACAACTTCAAACAACAGCGTCGTCGATTCAGCATTGTGGTCGATGAGTTTGGTGTGGTCGTAGGCTTGATAACGATTGATGACATCATCGAAGAAATCGTTGGCGAATTTACCGAGGGAACCAATGGCGAAGAACCCAGCAGGTTTGAGTTGATCGAAGGCCAAGACGCCTACAAGGTAACAGGCAACACGCTCTTGCATGAGCTAAACCATGCAGCCAAATGGACCTTGCCCGAGTACGGTCCCCGTACGGTCAATGGTTGGCTGCTGGATCACCTGCGGCGCGTTCCTGATGAAAACACGACGGTACCGCTCGAAAACTATTCCGTCAAGATTGAGAAAGTCAGCGAAAACTTCATCACCGAAGCAACCATCACCCAAATTCCAATGGAAGACGATTTCGACGTAGGTGCGACGCCACAAACTCAAACCAACGACGACAAGCCGGCGTCAGATTGACGCGGTTGCTGGCATACAAAGCCATTTCAGCCAGGTCACATCAGCTAGCACGCACATAGTTAAGACCAGGTCGAACCAACGTTTAAGGTAAGAACGACCGAGTTAAACAGCCAGGCAACTATTGGCGTTGCGACCAACGCCGATTGAGCGCTGAAATAATCGCTAGTAATGAAGCCGTCACAGTATTTTTGCTTCGACCCACGCCAAAGCATGATCCTTCAGTAAACTCGATCGATACGATCCCTACGGCTTGCGCATCCTTGCCGACGACATCACCACCACCTAACGCGTGCTCGTGATACGCGGCAATATTCAGCGGCTCATTGAGTGTTGCAACCATCGCGTTCACAAATGCTTCGATGGGTCCCGATCCTCGGCCTTGAATTTGAACTTCGTTCTCCGAAACTTGCACCGTACCGTTGCATACCAGCGTGTCGTTGGCCGCATTGTTTAGATCGTAGTTCAACAAGGCGTAGGGGCCAGCCTGCGCTTCAAATGTATCGAATAGAGCTTGCAAGATCTCGCTACGTCTGACTTCGCGGTCCAACTTTTCTGTTAGAACTTGAACCTCCTTCGCAAACTCTTGCAGCATCGCTCGTGGTAGGGATATGCCAAAGTGTTGCTCGAGAATGAAGCCGACGCCGCCTTTGCCCGATTGACTATTTACCCGTACGGTTTCCTTGTAGGAGGAACCCACATCGGCGGGATCGATTGGCAGGTAAGGGACCTCCCAGCGATCTTCGTCTACGACAGCCATGCCTTTTTTAATCGCGTCCTGGTGCGAACCAGAAAAGGCCGTGAATACAAGGTCGCCTGCATACGGATGCCGTTCGTGCACATCGATTTTGGTTACATTCTCGGCGATGCGCCTGATGCGCGGCATGTCGCGAAAGTCAAGCTGCGGATCGACGCCTTGGGAAAACAAATTCATAGCCATCGTCATGATGTCGCAGTTGCCGGTTCGTTCGCCGTTGCCGAAAAGCGTGCCTTCCACACGCTCAGCCCCAGCCATAAGTGCTAACTCGGTAGCGGCGATGCCGGTCCCTCGATCGTTGTGCGTATGCAAACTGACCACGGCGCGATCCCGATTCGGGAAATTCGTGCAGAAATATTCGATTTGATCCGCGTAGACATTTGGTGTCGCCATCTCTACCGTAGATGGCAAATTCAAGATAACCGGTTCTTCAGGGGTGGCGCCCCAGGTTTCTGCGACTGCGTCGCATATCTCGACTGCGAAATCGAGTTCGGTGCCGGTAAAGCTCTCGGGTGAATACTCAAACAGCACTTTTGTGCCCGCAAGATCGCGCGTGATATCGCGAACCAATTCCGTGCCTTTGACGGCAAGATCGATTATTCCTGCGCGGTCCATGTTGAATACGACGTCGCGTTGCAGCGTTGAAGTTGAGTTGTAGAGGTGGAAGATCGCACCTTCGGCACCTCGCAACGCATCGACGGTTCGTTGGATCAACTCAGGTCGTGCTTGACATAGAACCTGTACTAAAGTGCCTTCAGGAATGAGGCCATCTTCGATGATGGTCCGGCAGAAATCGAAATCCATTTGCGATGCTGCTGGAAATCCAACTTCTATTTCGCTAAAGCCAATCTCTAGCAGGAGCTGGTACATGGCCATTTTCTCATCGACGTTCATAGGGTCGATAAGCGCTTGATTCCCATCTCGTAGATCGACGCTGCACCAACGCGGTGGCGTTGAAATTTGCGCGTTGGGCCAAGTCCGATTCGGCAGATCAATGGGCGGAAAAGCGCGATATTTGTCGTAAGGCATAACCCCAGCGCGACGGCCGGGCGTTGGCGACGTGAGCATCAACTTATTCTCGTGGCTGAGAAGGAAGGGATTTAGTGGTGGGACATCAGTCCCTTAGGAAAGAAATACGCCGGCTACACCGGCAGGCGCAGTGACAGCAGCAGAGATGTCGTGTGGGTTCGTCCTTGAACCGCAGAAAGAAGAGCTTTCATCGCCGGAAAATTATAGAAACCAAGTTCACTGGCACGGTGACGAGATGTGCCAGTTTTTTGCATCACGCTTTGCTTACTACGTGGCCAGGCTGCACTGAAATGCGATCTGCGACAGCACACGCCATGGCTCGAGCTTCCTTGATAGATTTGCGTAGCGCTAAGCCGACACCCATGCGTCGCGAACCGTTCACTTCAGGTTTGCCGAATAAGCGGATGTCGGTGTGAGGTTCTCGCAACGCCCACTCAAGGTCGTGAAATTCAACTGCGTTTGATTCGCCTTTAACCAAGACAGGACAAGAGGCAGCGGGACCGTATTGCTCAATACCGGGAACTGGCAACCCCAATATAGCTCGCGCATGCAGCTGGAACTCAGACATGTTTTGACTGATGAGCGTGACTAGGCCAGTGTCATGCGGTCGTGGTGAAACTTCGCTGAAATAAACCTTGTCGCCTTGAATAAAGAATTCCATGCCAAACAATCCAAACCCACCAAGGGCGTCGCTTACGCTAGCAGCAATCGTTTGACACTCTGCAAGCACCGCTGCATGCATGGGCTGCGGTTGCCACGACTCACGATAGTCGCCACCTTCCTGCCTATGACCAATGGGGGCACAAAACGATACACCGTCACAGTGACGGATCGTTAGCAACGTAATCTCATAGTCGAAGTCGATAAATCCTTCAACGATTAGAGAATCCGCACCCCCGCGCGTGCCTGCGAGCGCGTACTCCCAAGATGCTTCAATGTCTGTCTCCACCTTCACCGTAGATTGCCCTTTGCCAGAGGAGCTCATGACCGGTTTCACGACACAAGGTAAACCAAGCTTGGCAACCGCATCCTTGAGTTCGTCGAGTGATTCGACGAACTGATACGGTGACGTGAGAATGCCGAGTTCAGTCGCGACCAACTCGCGAATACCGCGTCTATTCATGGTTAGGTTGGCGGCACGTGCCGACGGGATAACGCGAGTCCCTTGCTCTTCGATGCGAAGCAGCGCTTCAGTCGCGATGGCTTCAATTTCCGGCACCACCAAATCTGGTGCTTCCGATACGATGAGGTTGTAGAGCACCGGTTCATCGAGCATGTTTATGACATGCGAGCTATGTGCTACCTGCATCGCAGGGGCGTTGGCATAGCGATCGACTGCGATGACTTCACAACCAAGCCGCTGTAGCTCAATAGCAACTTCCTTGCCTAGTTCGCCGCTACCCAGCAACATAACGCGTTTGGCGCTGCGCGAGCGCGGCGTACCGATGGAAACCATGCTCAGTTCGTCAGGCTTGCAGTTTTAGCGTGTTGCGGTAACGTGCCGAATTACGCACGTAGCGCGCTGCGAAATCACGATTAGCTTCTATCTCGTCTTCTGACAGCTCGCGGACAATCTTGCCTGGCGAACCTAGGACCAAACTGCCATCGGGAATTTGCTTGTCTTCTGTAATCAGAGTATTGGAACCAATAAGGCAATCATTGCCGATGACAACGCCGTTCATAACGACTGAATTGATGCCAATCAGGCTGTTGTCGCCAACTTCACAGCCGTGGAGTACAACTTTATGGCCTACGGTCGTACCCTCACCGATTGTGACCGGATATCCCTCATCCATGTGAAGAATGCAGTTGTCTTGGACGTTGCTGCGTTCGCCTAGCGTAATCAGCTCGTAGTCCCCTCGCAACACAGCCCCCCACCATACCGAAGATTGATGTTTCAATAGCACCTGGCCAATCACAATGGCCGTGCTAGCGATGAACACCTCGCCTTGTGTTTGAACCTGATTCTCTTCTAGTTCGAACTTCATACCTTTACCACTGAATTTGTAGCTTCACTCATCTTTGTTCAAACAAAAAGATCGACAAATTGAGCGACTGGTAGCGCTTCGAGCTTCGCCTGATCAAAAACCACGTCTTCAATGGCTGCGATACGGCTGGCAGGAAAGCACGTCGCTAAGTTTGCCCGGAATTTAGCTTCTAATTCTGGGATCCCTTCCGCCCGTCGACGTCGATGCCCCAATGGATATTCCACGGTGACGCTTTCGGTAGACGTACCATCGTTAAAGAACACTTGGACCGTATTCGCGATAGAACGCTTATCAGGTTCGTGATACTCGCGACTAAAGCGAGCATCTTCGCTCACGATCATCAATTCGCGCAACCTATCGACCCTTGGATCCGCCGCAACGTCATCTTCATAGTCTTCCGCGATCAAATTGCCCTTCAGTAAGCCAATGGCCGTCATGTACTGCAAACAGTGATCGCGATCTGCAGGATTGTTGAGCTCGCCAGACTTACTGATGATGCGAATCGCGGATTCATGCGTGGTCAATTCAATGCGTTCGATGCTATCCAATCTCGGTGCGACCTCATTGTGCAAGCGGCACGCGGCCTCGACGGCAGTTTGCGCATGAAACTCTGCGGGATATGAAATCTTGAATAGCACGTTTTCCATGACGTACGAGCCATACGGTCGCTGGAACGCAAACTGATGCCCCTTGAAATTGACGTCGTAAAAACCCCATTGAGGCGCACTCAATGCGCTTGGATAACCCATTTCACCTTTCATTACGAACAGCGCTAACTGTACGCCGCGGCTGGTGGCGTCGCCGGCCGCCCACGATTTTCTTGGTCCGGCGTTTGGTGAATGACGATAGGTCCTTAGACTAGAACCATCGATGAAGGCATGAGAAAGCACATCAGTGATTTGGTCTTTTGAACCACCTAAAAGGCCGGTAACGACCGCCGCAGTCGCAACTCTGACGAGAAGTACATGGTCCAGACCGACACGATTAAAACTGTTTTCCAATGCTAAACAGCCTTGGATTTCGTGCGCTTTGATCATGGCGACCAACACATCGCGCATCGTCAATCTGGAACTTCCCGATTGTCGCGCCAAGTAGTCGGTGACGGCTAAGATGCCACCTAAATTGTCAGAAGGATGTCCCCATTCCGCCGCTAACCACGTATCGTTGAAATCAAGCCAACGCACCATACAGCCGATGTCCCAGGCTGCTTTGACTGGATCTAGCACATAGGACGTACCTGGCACCCTTGAACCGTTTGGCACGACGGTACCGGCAACATGCGGTCCAAGCATCTTCGCACATTCCGGGAAGCGCAAGGCGAGGAATCCGCACCCGAGCGTATCGAGTAAACAGTTACGTGCGGTACTAAGGGCCTCGGTACTTTCTACTTCAAAAGCACTCACATACTCGGCGATCGCAACGAGTTCGTCATCCGGCTTCGGGCGCACATTCACGTCGACGTTCTGACTCAATTCACAATCCTTATGTTGAAAAAAGCAAATCTGTTTTGCACGCTAACATGACTTCGGCTTCGCGCGGAACTACATTTCCCACGCAATGAATTTTGGAACGCCGATAGTTCGTGATGCACACGCTACCTTGAGCAAACATCAACCATACCCTCGTGCATAAGCGTCACGTGAAGCTTCTTGCCTAATAGGAACCGAACAAACTGCAGAAGCCGTCGTCAACGGTTGTTTGAAGTGTGAATTACCGCTCTGCAATTGGTGCGACTTTTCGTGGCGCATTGCCTACGTAGTCTGCGCTTGGCCGAATGATGCGATTATTCGACCTTTGTTCCATGACATGTGCCGTCCAACCAGTGACTCTAGAACAAACAAATATGGGGGTGAAGAGTTTGGTGGGTATGCCCATAAAGTGATAAGCCGAAGCATGAAAGAAATCCGCATTGGCAAACAGCTTCTTTTCGTCCCACATCGTCTTCTCGACCTCGCAGGAGATTGGGTACAGCGACTCATCGCCGACCTTTTCCGCCAATTGGGCAGCCCAGGCTTTGATGATCGTATTGCGCGGATCTGATTCTCGGTAGATTGCGTGACCAAAACCCATGATCACCTCTTTGCTGGCGAGCATTTCCAATATGCGTGCTCTCGCGGCAGCTGGCGAATCGAACTGTTCAATCAATTCCATCGCTGCTTCATTGGCACCACCATGTAGAGGACCGCGCAAAGACCCAATTGCGCCTGTGACACAAGAGTGCATATCGGATAGGGTCGAAGCGCACACACGCGCTGTAAAAGTAGAAGCGTTGAATTCGTGCTCGGCATACAGAGTCAAGGACACGTCCATGACGCGCTTGAACAACGGATCGACGTTATCGCCGAGCAACGTTGCCAAGAAATGTCCCGCCACAGAATCGGTCGTCGTATTGACGTCAATGCGAACCCCATCATGGGAATACCGATACCAGTAATTAATGATCGACGGCATTACTGCGAGTAAGCGATCTGCAACTTCCTGCTGGTTTTCAAAGTTGCCTTCTGGTTCTAAGTTCCCCAACAACGAACAACCGGTGCGCATGACGTCCATAGGGTGTGTCGAGCTTGGTATTTGTTCAAGAGTTTTTTTGACTGCGTCAGGCAAGCTTCGTAGCGCAGTTAATTTAGTTCGATAAGCCTCAAGTTGCGCACTATTCGGTAATTCACCGTACAAAATGAGGTGCGCAACTTCCTCAAACGTTGTGGTTTCTGCAAGATCAGAAATGTCATAGCCACGATAGGTAAGTCCGGTACCGGTTTTGCCGACCGTGCACAACTCTGTTTCACCAGCGGATTGACCCCGCAGGCCGGCACCACCTAGCTTCTTGTCAACCATTCGCTTCTTCCTTACTAAATAGTTCGTCCAGCTTTTGCTCAAATGCGTGATAACCTAGATGTTCATATAGCTCGTCGCGAGTTTGCATCAAATCTAGTTGATGTTCTTGAGTCCCCTCGCTACGTATCCCTTCAAATACTCGCAACGCGGCTTTGCTCATGGCTCTGAATCCTGACAACGGGTAAAGTGCCATGGCAACCCCAACGGAACGAAGTTGCTCGGTAGAAAACAAAGGTGTTTTGCCGAACTCGGTCATATTGGCAAGCACTGGTAGACTGGTCGCACTAGTAACTTCACGATACATGTCTAGCGCAGTCATCGCCTCAGCAAAAATTGCGTCGGCCCCAGCTTCCTCGAACCTTTTCACACGTTCAAGTGTTGCAGCCATCCCACTTACCGCAAGCGCGTCGGTGCGAGCCATGACGACGAAGGATGAATCACGTTTCGCATCCGTAGCAGCTTTAATACGGTCGCACATCTCCTCAATCGGCACAATCATTTTGTTAGGGCGGTGACCGCAGCGTTTTTGTGCAACTTGGTCTTCTATGTGCACACCTGCGACACCCGCTTCCTCCATTGCACGAATGGTTCGAGCGATATTGAAAGCACCGCCCCAGCCAGTATCAATATCCACCAGAAGCGGTAGCTCACTCGCAGAAGTTATGCGTCTCGCATCGGCTAATACATCTTCCATAGAGGTGATGCCCAGATCCGGTAAACCGTGGGAAGCAGCTGCGACGCCACTCCCGGACAAGTAAATACAGCGAAAACCCACACTCTCAGCTAGCATCGCCGCATAGGCATTGATGACGCCCACAATCTGCAATGGCCGTTCATCTTCAATTGCGTGTCTAAATGTGTCGCCGGGATTCACTTGTCAGCACATCATCTATACGTTGTTCTACGCCGCCGAGTGCGACGAAACGTGATTTTACGAAGCCCTTTACCTGCAGCGGGTAGTTACGCCACCAGTACCGGCCATTGATTCCATGAGACTAAGAGTAGAAAGATGATGACCGTCACACCGAAGATTTGACAATCAAGTCGGCCGCTGTCAAACCGCTCCACAAATGAAAATTCAGTTAAATATATTTTTTTATATCAACAAGATATTTAAATTAGTTACTAAATTTGCAAAATAACAGAACTGGGTACGACCTAGAACAGTATTCAAGACACGCCATTGGTAAGTCTGCTTAGCTATTGATCGGGCAACCATTGAATCAATAGCCTTGCCTCTACAGAAGCGAACTTCAGCTACCGAATATTTGTGGCCAACCTTAGAAAACAGCAATCAAAATGGCAACGCTAGCCCACTGAGAAACTATGAGCCATACGCGAAGTCTTTCTAAGCTCGCGTCCAACCTCGACTCAAATAGCTCGAAGCGTGCCGCCGTACGCTTCAATGATTCAGCCAACATTGTTTTATGGTCCGAACGCATTACTTCGGATTTCGAGTGACGGTGCGTGCGTGCTACCTCGAATCTCCGGCGCATTTCGGTGCGGATCAATCGACGGTCCTTGCGTGTCACCTCACCGAACGCCACCGGTTTTTCCGTAAACAAGAAGCTAGCCAAACACTTTCTAGAATTTCACGCATGCCAAACCTAGCCGTCGAAGTTGAACCGTCACCTCAGCAAGTTCTAGAACGAGCCTTTGGACAGTTCGATCGTGATCGAATCGCAATCTCGTTCAGTGGTGCGGAAGATGTGGTATTGCTTGATATGGCCTCACGCATCCTAGGTAGCTCATTTCACGTATTCACGCTCGATACCGGACGTTTATATGAGGAAACACACGAGTTTATAGAAAAGGTTCGACAAACTTACGATATCGTCTTAGATGTACTGACGCCTGACAACTACGCTGTTGAAGAATTTGTCAGGGAAAAGGGTTTGTTCAGCTTTTATCAAGACGGTCACACCCAGTGCTGTGGCATCCGCAAGATCGCTTCACTCGAACGGAAATTAGACGATTTGGACGCTTGGATTACCGGGCAACGGCGCGATCAAGGCACGACGCGGACTCATGTGCCGCACCAGCAAGTAGACACAGCGTTTTCCTCCCGCAATCATGAACTCATGAAATTCAATCCTCTTGCGGCTTGGCGCTCTGCGGATGTTTGGTCGTATATTCGTGCAAACGATGTCCCATACAACGCATTGCACGATCGTGGCTACAAATCTATCGGCTGCGCTCCTTGCACGCGAGCGATCAAATCTGACGAACCGGAACGCGCGGGCCGCTGGTGGTGGGAACACGAAGAAGATAAAGAGTGCGGATTGCATATTCAGAACACGGACCCTGAATAGCACTCTGCCATGAAAATCACATTTGTCAAAAAGATTCTCAAGAATGGCGAACCGTGTCGAAAATGTGCTGACGTTGAACGACGTTTACGCAGCTCGGGAAACATCGGACGAATTGATGTCACGTTAGTGGCCGATGAGCGGGATGAACTATCGCCAGGCATGGTGTTGGCCGCACAACACGGTGTCAAGCTAGCGCCGTTTTTCGTGGTTGAAGACGGTGACGATGTGCGCATCTATACCGTGTATTTCAAGTTCGTAAAAGAAGAACTGGAAGCCGACGCTAAGCGAAGTATTGGCGATGCCGAGGATACGCTTC
>VXLJ01000017.1:36988-45366 GCA_009841635.1 Gammaproteobacteria bacterium | reverse complement strand
AAAACCTTGTTTTGATTTCGCCATGCAGCGCAGCTATTTCGTTGCAGTCACTCAAAGTTTGTAGAAGTCGGTACTACGAATGAATCCAAAAATCATGGATTTAACACGCCAAGTGTGTGTCGTAGGATTCTTGATGAGCTGCGGATTGACGCTGGCGGACGCCAATCGACCAACTGCACAAGCGACCTACCTCGCGACCGCGCCTGTTTTCGATGGTAGAGTCAAGGACGACCCGGCTTGGTTCAAAGTCCAACCACTAACGAATTTCACGCAATTGCTGCCTGAACACGGCGAACCAGCGTCATTGAAGACGCTTGTATACGTGGGTTACACCGACACGGACTTGCATCTTGCGTTCATTGCCTACGAGGACGACGTGAACGCCATGGACCCATCCAATAACGGCTGGCAATCGGATGGTGTCGTAGCCGTGATCGATACGTACCAAAACGACATTACGGGTTATGCGTTTTCAACTAACCAAACCGGCGTTGAGTGGGACGCGTCCATATTCAATGGCAACGAAAACTGGAATTGGTCAACGGTTTGGGATGCGATAGCGGTAGTGCACGACGACAACTGGAGTGTCGAGATGGTCATCCCGTTCACGTCACTCAACTACCCAAAGCAGGATGTGCAGGAATGGGGATTCAATTTCGGCAGAGTAATAAAGCGTCGTAACGAAGTCTCTCATTGGGCCGCAATTCCGCGTCAATTCAACATGATGAGATTGCAGCTAGCTGGCACGATTGGCGGATTGAAACCCCCACCCGCTAAACGCAATGTCAAATTTCTCCCTTATCTAATCACGGCCGAAGCAGAAGGTCGCGACGCGCATCTTCTTAATCGTTCTGATTTTGGGTTTGACGTTCGATATTCACTGACGCCCACGCTAAATCTTGAAGGTACATTCAACACCGATTTTGCGCAAGTTGAATCCGATCGACTCCAAATCAACACTGGGCGCTTTAGCCTTTTCTTCCCGGAAACTAGACCATTCTTTTTAGAAAACAGCCAGCTATTCACGATCGGCGTACCGCGCGAAACGTTGATATTTCATAGTCGCCGTATCGGTATTGGTTACGGTGGTACTCGATTACCCATGGACGGTGGCGTTAAGCTCACTGGGCACGTCGGACGCCAAAACGAAGTCGGTTTGATGTATTTGCGCGCGGACAGCGCGTCAGGCGAAGGATTCGAAGACTTTTCAATCGCACGTTATAGCCGCAGCTTGCCAAATCGTTCTAAATTCGGATTTCTCACAACTAACCGCGATTCTGGCGCCGTAGATTCACAAACCTACGCTGGGGATTTCCAATGGGGTATTGGCGAACGCGGCGAGATTCGCACATTTGCAGCAGCAAGCCGGTCGAACGACGGCGTACCGCGCGAAGATGAATACGCCTATGCTCTGTACGGCAACTACAACACGCCGAAATACCAGTCGAGTGCCAGCATCCACGAAGTAGGTTCAGGATTCAATCCTGCCATGGGTTTTGTACAACGACGGAATTCTCGTAAGGGTCATGTTGCATCCCGAAGAACGGTGGCGATGGACGGCAAATGGGGACTTAACGAGTGGCGCCAACTCTTCAATTACACCGGCTACTGGGACTTCGACGGCTACAAGGAATCAGACAGTCTTTTCATAGAGAGCTGGTTCGTGTGGGAAAACGGCGCAGACATCTGGACCTCGGTGAATGTGACTAACGAAGGTGTACGTGATCCTTTTTATGTTGTTGGAAACGAAGTTCCCTCAGGCGAATACGCCTCTACAACGATTGGTATAGGAGCGAATACGCCTTACGCTAAACCTTGGGGAATCGGCGGCGCTGTAAACGCTGGCGGTTTCTACCAAGGAAACAACGTTGGTGTCGGCATATGGACCCGTTACGAATTCAATGAACACTTGAATCTGAATCTTGGTTGGAACTCTAATGAGGTTGACTTCCCAACGCTCGACGAGCCGTTCAACTTCGCACTGACAAGCGTAGGTTTCTCTGCCGCATTTACGCCGAAGATAAATCTAGATGGGAGTATTCAGTACAACGAGGCCGATAAAGTGTGGTCGACCAACGTGCGATTTGCCTGGTTGCGCTCAGCTAGTGCTGGACTATTTCTAGTGTTTAGTGACATCAATGAAAAGCACGCTCGCAGTGAAGAACAACGACAATCCATTGTGCTGAAGTACAGCCACATATTCGACGTGAACTTTTGAACAGAGGTCGAGCCTGGAGATCGTATTTTCCTGAAAGTTCTATGCGTAAAAGCATGGAAAATCGTCAGTGGTGCAAAGCAGTTGATAAATATGACACAACAATAACTTCAGGCTGGCGTTCAGATTTCAACAATTTTGATGAGAAGCATAAAATTGCAGTTTTCTTGAGCTTGTTTACATGACTTCTGTCAGCAGTGGATCTAATCGACTTGACAGCTTTTTGACTACTTTAAGAAACAAAGATGTCATTGTCAAACATGCAAACCCAATTCTGATTGATCTGCCTAACAATGGAAAGAGATGTCTCTTCAAGATTGACAAAAAACTGAAAAGCAAATTTGCCAACAATAAAGACAAGAGAGCTCAAAAAGATGTGTTTGAATGGTTAGAATCTAGTCTCGATTTGGATCCCGAACATGCGAACGATTTTGTTTTCTTGAATAGAACTGGCAAGTCGATTTATCCGAAAGCTAGAGCTAAAGCAATTTCTTCCGGCATCAAATTGTCAGCTTTGAAATGGCTCAAAGGGATGGCTTTAATGCAGATTTTCATCGATGACATTCGAAAAAGCATTTCCATTAGATCAATTCAGCAACACCTTGCCTGATTGGATCAACACGGAAGTCAACGATGCAATTGCTAAAGTTGCAAAAGAAATGAGAGAAACAATCAAAATTCTGAACAATTCAACCTTCAGTACAGAAATTGTCGGCTGGATGCCAACTGTGAGCCAGATGATTCAAAATTTGTACATCGATTATAAAATTGACATCAACGAAATTCCAATGAAGTATCGAGTTCAATAATGGCAGGATATTTTGAACGAAAAAGACGACAATATCAAGACACTGGTTTTGAAGATCTCGACAAGATTCAATATGGCAGCATCATTGGTGTTCTTGATAGGTATGCAAAGAGAGAAATATTAGCGCCTTTACGAACTAAATTGTTCCATGCTGGCATTCGAGATTTGTTGAATCCTTTCTCGATGGAAGTCCTCATGATGCGTGATCCCCGCAACATCATTCAAGAACAGTTGCCTTTTCGTTCATATCCAGCATTCTTTTTCGAAGGTGACATCATAAAAGGCGAAAGAAAATCGCGTTTGCGTCACAGGGAAAACAAATTGATCATCAAGCTCAGGGGCACTACAATCATCAATCGATTGGGAAAGCTCTATAACTTAGGTTTCAAAACTTTAAACATGTATGCAAAAGTTGGACCTTGCTTAGTGCTCAAATATGATCCAATGCCTAGCGATTTGACAACGCTTGAGCCAATTCTTAAAGAATTGGACCATCCGAAAGTTTATATTGAAAGAGAAGTGTGGGCAAAATATCGATGAAATTGCAAAAAGTTGCCGTTGAAGAATTGACTGCATATTTTCAGAAGCATGATGAAGATTTGAAAGTTCGAGAAGATGCATTGTGCTACATTTGCTAAATGAACGAACAATAGGCTAATTGCTTTCATCTATTGAGTAGGGGCAAGCTGAGTAGCAAGTTAGCTTGTGCCCGCACAGGCTGTTCAGTGAGAATCGGCAAACAATTCGGGTAAAAACATCCTAATGGCCAACGACGTACAACCTCCTAGAATTCTGATAACTTTGGTCTATTCCCTACCTTAGCACGTTTAAGTTGTCCAAGCTGATCCAACCATTACAGGCGAGGTTTGAATATCGCGTTAGCGTGCCTGGAAGCAAAAGCGTGGCGTTGCGGCAACTCGTCATGTCCACGCTGGCAAAAGAAGATTCCGTACTGCATGGCTTGCCGCCGTGCGATGACATTGACGCGATGCTGGATTGCCTTAAGCAACTTCAGGTGAGCATGTCCGGTGACCTTGAATCCGGCCTGTGTATCGAAGGCTTTTTCAATCGAAGCGAAGATCTAGATCTTAACGCGCGGCAAAGCGGCGTTTCGCTTCGATTACTGCTCGCTTTATCTGCGCTTCGTCACGGAATCACTATATTTCATGGGGAACCATCCCTCGCAAACCGGCCTAACGCACCACTATTGAGCGCGCTTGAGCAAATAGGTTGTCGTATCGAATCTATTGATGGCAAACTCCCTATCAGGATCAGTGGCCCTAGCAAGACTCACGCTACAAGCCTTGACGCTTCGACATCAAGCCAATTTCTATCTGCGTTGCTTGTCATTGCACCCTCGCTTCCCAACGGACTGCAGGTACGTTTGAAAAGCGAGCTCGCAAGTGCTGCGTACGCCCGTGGCACGATCGACGAAATTAGCAAGCGAGGTATAGCCATAGAGGTGAGTCAGGACGAGAGAGTTTTTTCAATAAATCCTCAAAGCTATCAAGGCGGTGAAATCTCGATTGAAGGTGATGCTTCAGCTTCGACCTACCACATGGCGCTAGCGACGCTCCATGGGGCAACGGTCCACATCGACAATGTAGGTACGGACAGCTGGCAACCAGACTATGCTTTTGCGAAGGTTTGCGAACTGCTAGGCGCATCAGTCCAGCGCGCCGCTACTCGCACAACCATTACAGGTCCTCGCATCCTCCAAAAACTAGAACAAATCAATATGGCCGCAATGCCTGACGCCGCGCCAACGCTGATGGCTATGGCTCCCTATCTACCAACCCCTATCACAATCTCTGGTTTGGCAACGTTACGCCATAAAGAATGCGACCGAATTGCTTGTCCTGCCAAAGAACTGACTCGAGCGGGCATCCGAGTACAGGAAGATGACGACAAATTAACGATCTGGCCAGGCAATCCAATTGCGACTGAATTCGAAACCTATGACGACCATCGAATGGCGATGGCATTCGCAGTGCTTGCGACGAAGACCAGAGGCTGTCGTATACGCGACCCTAGCTGTGTAAATAAGACCTACACGAATTTCTGGCGAGACATGGGTTCAGCGTACGTGAATTAACGTGTGTCAACCTTGAAAAGGTTGCGTAATCCCTCGCTCCGCTAATGAGTGAACTTCATCGGGGGAAAATCCAAATTCCTCTAACACCTCGACAGTGTGTTCGCCTAATTCAGGCGAACATCTGAATATGTCCGTCTCCGTATCACTAAATCGGCCTGGTGGTCGCGGTTGCCGCATACGGCCGCCAAGTGGGTGATCAAATTCAAGCAGAGCACCCATAGCCTTGATTTGTGGATCTTCGATGACTTGTGGGCGACTATTGATTTCCGCAAAAGGCACTTGGTTAATCTCAAGTCGCTTCACAAGCTCCTTCGTGGTGAATTTTTTATAGCTGTCATTTAGCATCTTTTGAAACAGCTGACTGTTTGCTTGGCGCGCCATTGGCGTTGAAAAACGCGGATCGTCGATGAGTAGATTCGACAGCTCTAAAGCGTCGAACAGACCTTGCCATTCGCCGCGTTTCACCGGCATGGTTGCGATGTAACCATCCTTCGTCTCACGAACGAAATACGCATGGTTGCCGTACGTTCCCTGTGGCATTTCATCGCCAACAAACGTGAAGTTCGCCATGCTGTCAGGCCACATAAAAAACAAGGACGAATCTAGCATAGAGACCTGTACGCGCTGACCGCGCCCAGTCCGCTCACGAGCATAAAGTGCAGAACAAATATTTTGAGCCGCGGTGATTGCAGTTAACTTGTCGCACAGCAATGTATTGATCATCTGCGGTTTTTCGACCGAAGGATCTGCTTGCAGGGCAGCAATCCCGGAAATGGCCTGAATCACAGCGTCGTAGACTCGCCGCTTCGCGTAGGGTCCTTCCGCACCGACGCCGTTGATTGACGCGTAAATTAGGCGATCATTGATGGCTTGCAACTGGTCCCAGCCAAATCCCAATCTTCCCATGACATCGGGACGGTAGTTTTCTACTACAACGTCTGCCTGTGTGAGCATGCGGCGCATCACCGCCTTGCCATCGTCACCCGATAAATCTAAAACCATGGCACGCTTATTGCGATTCATCATGGCGAATGGACCGGGCACGCCGTTGCGTGCATTACGGCCGCCAGCGCGCATCGTGTCCCCTATCGGCGCTTCAACCTTAATCACATCTGCGCCATGATCCCCCAAGATCGAAGCACAAATAGGACCAGAGTAGATTGTGGTCAAATCAATGACCTTGACACCATCAAGCGGGCCAGGCATAGCTAGGACGGTGCCGATTCCAAATCGCGCTGCACTTCGCGCAAGCGACTGACCTGCAAGTCCCGATCCTTCGTGTCCCGCGTATGGTCATAGATGATTTCGCCGTTTTGCGTAAACGGCACCGCTTGCGACCATAACTTGCCAGTCGAACTGAAGAGCGGCTCGCATGAGTACTGAGCTAAATACGCGCGGCGCCGCCGTTGTGTGTTATTCGCACTACTTCGATGCAAGCTGGTGCTAGAAAACACCACGATCGAACCTTTGGGTACCGAAATTTCAATACCGGGTTCATTGCCGTCATAGCCGATAAGATCGTTCGAACCTTCTTCACGAACATGATCCAGTACGTTGTTGCGCGTGCCGACCACGTCGTGTGGCAAAACCGAAATGGTCCCGTTCTCCGACGACATATCGTCCAACGCGCACCAACAAGTGATGTAAGGCTTATGTACATTCGGCGGATCAATGAATTTCACATAGCCACTATCTTGATGCCAAGCAAACTTCATACCTTGCTCAGCGCCTTTCACAACCCATTGCTCAACAAATAAATAAGCGTTAGGTCCGAGAAATTTCATCGTGATTTCTTGCATTAGTTCGCTGAACAAGAACCTATGCATATCTGGACTTTCACGATAACGATTGCTAATGAAATAGCGCTTGCCTTTGTGCGTGATACCCATGACCTCAATGTTCTTGTTGGTCATCCAAGCGTCCATATAACCAATGAAGTAGCCGCATTCCATGTGCAACATCGATAGAGTTTCCGCGTCAATAACACTAGGGAGAATGGCGTAGCCATCCTGCTCGAAGCTGTCTATAGCTTCTTGTGGAACGGTATAGGTCATGGCGGATAGTTTAAAGGTGCGATTCGTCTCGTATGATTCTTAAGCGACGTGCGTCGCTTCGTCCCTTATTGAAACCGATTCTGCCCAATGAGTCAATCTGATCCTATTCGAGACCTATCACTCGAAAAGTACGCATTAGAACTTGATACCGAAGGTCTCACTATCGTGCCGCCCGCGGTGACTGGCGTCGATAAGAAACTGTTCGACCAATGTAGTGAAGTCCTGCTGGATAAGTTCACTGAAATCACGGGTGGCTGTGGCATTACGCTGGAGGATGGTCCAACCGATGAGCTGCACTGGCCGAATCCACCACGAAGTCCGCTCCGCTCAGACGACGCTCCTGAACCGACACAAATGCTCATTCAGCAGTTGCTCCAACTAGACCGGTGTTTCCGCGATCTCTTCGTAAATCCCGTCACCGATGCCTTGATAGGCCACCTATTCGGCCGCGGCCCTGATGGCACTCGCAACTGGCGCTTCAGTAGCACAAATTCTTTCGTCAAATGGCAAGGTGAGTATGGTTACGGTAAACATCTTGGCTTGCATTGTGACCAAGGCGCTAATCCTCTACCCTGGGGTCATACCGCTCTCACCGCAAACGCTACCTGGGCTCTCACTGAGTATACCAAAGAAGATGGGGCTTTAGCCTATGTCCCAAAATCGCATAAATCCAATGCGCACCCAAATCACCCGTTTGCCGCTAGTCGTGCAGTTGCGGCTGAATGTGAACCAGGTTCGGTAATCATTTGGCCAGGCACCACCTGGCACGGTGCGTTCCCGAAGAAGACGAAAGGCTTGCGCTTGAATGCGGTGGCGTATTACAGGCATCATGCTGTGCTGCCACAAGAAAATATGAAAGTCACGATGCGCGACCAACCGTGGGACGATTGCGACGACCCGGACACAATGAAAGAGCTTATTGGCTTTGCAGACGTCTTTCCATATGAAAAACAAAACCAGCCAGTGCCGCAATTAAAGACAGCCGCATAACTGGGACCGAAATAGTCTTCTTTTTGCTGTGGCAAACGCGAAGGCATTACGCATCGGCGAGCACGTGCCGATGCTCATTTGCAATGACACACAAGTGTCGATTCGCTTTTATTGCGACGTCTTGGGTTTTGAAATCATCGATCGTATGGATGATGTAGGTCTCACGGGTTGGGCTTCGTTGCAACGTGGCGCGAACCGCATCATGCTGTCTAGCCC
>VXLJ01000017.1:0-36888 GCA_009841635.1 Gammaproteobacteria bacterium | reverse complement strand
GAACATGGCCACGTCGAATCGACGTGAGGATAGTCCGAGCCCCACATGAGGTTGTCGACACCTATCAGTTCACGCGTCAGTATCGCTGGTCGATCGTCTTCAATGGTCGCCCAGAATTGACGTGCCCAAATGTCGTGCGGCTTTTCGCCTGTGTACGAACCTTTAGATCTGAAGCTGTACTCGCGTTGCAATCCTTGCTCGATACGATCTAGCCAATGTGCAATCCAACCACCATTGAACTCAGCGACAACGAATTGCAGGCTGGGGAATTTGGTCGCAACACCGTGCACGATCAATTCGACGAGAGTGCGTTGAATCGCAATTTGCGATTGCGCGTAATCGCCAACCGGATCGCGCAATGCGCGATTCTGACGAAATGCCTTAGGGGTATATGCGTTAGTGCCCACGTGCATCGAAAGCGGGAATCTAGCTTCTTCAGCTGCCGCCCAAACAGGATCGTAGATTTCATCGTGATAGGGTCGCTCTGGTGGCGATGTGCAGGGAATGCAACCGCCTTTAAAACCCATCTTGACGACACGCTGCAGCTCGGCCACGGCGGCCTCCGGGTCCTGAATAGGAATAGCCGCAAGACCAAACAACCGACCACCTGATGCAGTCGAGTAGTCATGTAGCCAGTCGTTGTAGTTCCGCTGACATGCAACGAGCAAATCGAGATTTTCAAAGCTGAACAAGCCGAAGAAACCGGGATACAAGAATTCAGCAACAATGCCATCGATTTCCTGATCGATATGGCGCTCGGCACCATCACGGATGCCTTCACGGATCCCGTCATAGCCTTGTGCCATGATTTTGACAACGTCCTGATCGGCCATGTCATCTACATCTGGCTTGTAACCAGTCCGACGAGTGATTTCAGCCCCATCGCGCTTGCGCAAACCGGCGATGCCAATGCGGCGTCGAACGCCCGCTGCCCCTTTCGATGGAATGATGATTGCGTCTTTATCAGTACCTGCATACATAACGCGTGGCGCATCATCGCCAAAGCGCTCAGGTAAGCCGGTGAATACTTCGGCCGCTTCTACAACATGGGAGTCAGCTGAAATCGGTTGCATTTGAAGTCCCTCGCTACTTCGATTGCGCAGTCGGTTGGATTGGTCGGACCGCACGTACTTTTGCTACCTAATTATTGACTAAGCGTATTTACGAAGCTGCTGTTTAGATTCTTGAAATGAAAAAACCGAGACGACGCGCGCCGCCTCGGTTTTCTTCTCCGAGTTATTGCCTTACAAAGAGCTATTCGATAGCGCTTCGAGAACTTTAGGCGGCGACATGGGTAATTCAGTTAGCCGCATGTTCAAGGCGCGACTGACCGCATTGCCGACCGCTGCGAGCGGTGCAACAATTGGCGTTTCGCCGCATCCACGTACACCGTAAGGGTGATTTGGGTTTGCCACTTCGACGATTTCCGTATCAATCATTGGCAAGTCCGACGCAACCGGAATACGATAGTCAAGAAAACCTGGGTTCTCCAGCACGCCGTTGCCGTCATAGATGTACTCTTCATTGAGTGCCCATCCAATACCTTGCACGGCGCCGCCTTGCATTTGCCCTTCAACGTAATCAGGATGAATTGCTTTGCCAGCATCTTGGATCGAAGTGAAACTTTTAACCGTCACACTGCCTGTTTCGCGGTCCACGTGAATATCGCTCATATTCACGGAAAATGCCGGACCAGGTCCTTGTGCAGTCAAAGAAGCACGTCCAGAAATCGGACCGCCTGTTCGAGCTGCGGTGCCCGCAATCTCAGCCAGCGACAGCGGCTTCGCATCGACGTTGACCCCTGGTTTAGGTTCTGCCTGTCCATTCGCCCAATCGACTTGATCGACATCAAGATCCATAGCGGCCGCCGCACGTTTTTTCAATTCGACGATGGCGTTCTCACAAGCGTTAATGACCGCTAAGCCGGTCGCGAACGTGGTGCGACTACCACCTGTGGTCGCACAATAACCCGTTGAATCGGTGTCTGCGACATTGACGCGGATATGCTCGTAAGGGACACCTAGTGTCTCGGCTGCCATGATCGCCATGGATGCGCGACTACCACCAATATCAGGACTGCCTTCAACGACAAGCACGTGACCATCATCGGTGATGTGCACTTCTGCACTGGATTGGTTGCCGCCGTTGAACCAAAAGCCCACTGCTATACCACGACCTTCATCTGCTCCTAACGGCGCTTGGTAATTCGGGTGTTCCATGGCCTTGCGAATGCAATCCTTCAGACCGATGGCCTGAAATCTCGGTCCATAGGTGGATTGGGTTCCCTCCTCCGCTGCGTTTTTCAGACGGAACTCCAACGGATCCATGTCGATTTTCTGTGCGATTTCGTCCAATACGGATTCTGACGCATACATCGATTGCGGCGCGCCTGGGGCACGATAAGCCGCAACCTTCGGCCGATTGACGATCACGTCGAACCCTTCAATGCGAACGTTTTCTACGTCATATGGTGCAAACACGCACATGCTTCCTGCACCAACCGGGCTGCCAGGGTACGCTCCCGCTTCATAAATCAGGTGAGCCGACATCGCTGTGATAGTGCCATCGCTTTTCGCGCCAATCTTGATCGTATTGACAGAACCCGATGCGGGTCCAGTCGCGCGGAACACCTCCTCACGCGACATAACCATGCGCACCGGTCTATGGCTTAGTTGGGAGAGTCGTAACGCAAGCGGTTCGAGGTAAATGATGGTCTTGCCACCGAATCCGCCGCCAATTTCGCTGGCGACGACTTTTAGGTCGTGCAAATCCATACCCAAAATGCCAGCGGTCATAGACCGTACGCCGAAATGCCCTTGCGTTGAACACCAAACGGTGGCTTTATTCGTCTCCGTGTAGTTCGCTGTGCAAGCGTGCGGTTCGATATAGCCTTGATGAACCATCGGTGTCACGAAAGTGCGTTCGACCACGACGTCAGCGTCTCTAAATCCTTGCTCAACATCGCCACGATCCGCAGTGATCGTGTGCGAAGCAACATTAGAGGGATTAGGCGAGGGACCATTTGGACTACGCGTAAACTGATTCTCATTGAGTATTGGCGCGTCGTTCGCCATCGCCGCTACTGGATCAGTAACCGCCTGCAAAACTTCATATTCGACCTTGATGGCATCTAAGGCTGCATCAGCGGCAGTGTGATTGCTCGCTGCGACTGCTGCAATCGCGTGTCCGTGATACAGAACTTTTTCGGCTGCAATGATGTTTTCTGAAAAACTGCCACGTCCTCGCCCTGGCGCACGCTCTGGGAAATCGCTGCCAGTAATCACTGCGAAGACACCCGGAATTGCTTCTGCTGCCTTGGTGTCGATTGACAAAATCTTTGCGTGCGCGTGTTCGCTTCGTAGAACTTTGCCTACAAGCATGCCTGGCAACACTTCGTCGGCACCAAACTTTGCCCGTCCAGTGACTTTTTCAATACCATCCGGACGAATCGGTCGTGTTCCGACGTATTGGTAGTCGATTGCTTCAGCCAAATGAAGTCCTCCTATTAGAACGCAAACAAACTTCGCGCCGCGTCAATGGCAGATTTAACACTAATGAAAATGTAGATTATTTGCTTGTTGAATTCGGAGCCATCAAACCTACATTACACCACTAAGCTAATGTGTATCAATTTGCGGCTCGGCGACCGATCATGTCGGGATTCATCGCTTCAAGATTACAACGTTCTCTGATGGCTTCTGCTTCCGAAGTCAGAGCCTGTAGATCTTTGGGTCGATGCGCGTCCGAGTTCACGATGACCTTTACGTCATAGTCCGAAGCCAATTCCCAAAACGGCAACCATGGATACATTGGGTACGGATTTGAAGCCTTCTTTTTAGCAATTTTTCGACAACCGAGTGCGTTGATTTCAAGCCCCACATCACACTCATAGGCAGTCTGCAATATGGCTTTGCTCGCTGCTTCGGTATGCTGGTCCCAGTCTGCGTAGCAGTTGCCAAATAAATCCGGATGGGCAATAAAATCGAATAAGCCGCTTTCAATCATTTCGCAAACGTAGCGCGCATAGTCCAAAAGTGATTTGCGGTCTACCGTGCCGTTGTAAGTGCCTTGCCATTCACCATAGTCATCTGTGAAGAAATGCGGACCGCCAACTAAATAATCGAAGTGGCGTTCGCCGAATAACTCATCTTCGTAAAACGCATGAAATTTAGGCACATATTCGCACTCCATGCCTAACAACACACGCAAATCTGGATACTCGAGCTGTGCGCGAAATACCGCCTCGACGTAGTCGTCCAGTTGGGTGTAGTTCATTCGCGCTTGGATCCAACGATCATCAGGCAACGGCGTGTGATCCGAAAAACCAAGCGTTGCCATCCCAAGTTTTAGCGCCATTTCGCAATAATCGACCGCATCACCTTGTGCATGTTTACAACGGAAGGTGTGAGTATGAAAGTTGTGCTTGTACTCGCTATCTTGCATGCTAACTGGCAGCTCTGGTTACTAGTTGGATGTATAGTTTTTTGACACTGTAATCTTGCGAATCTCGATAAAAAGTCAAGCGAAATGATCGAATTTGCATTTAATTACCGAGCAATTTTAGAACCTGCTAAGCCATCGCGGTGCTGCAACGAATTTTTGGTTGTTAGTCGTGTAATAATGGCAAAAGAGTTGCTGACAACCGTTATGGACGAGTTCATATTAATCGTGACGCTGCCCCCCGAAATTAGCGTTTTCAAATAAATTCGTCAATAATTTCAATGTTTAATCAGAAGAATGTAATCTAAATGGCCGACCAGCCAGCGGCACTATCGATCGTCGAAGAGCTTGCTCTTATGCTATTGAAGGACGAGGATGGTTCCGTTGTGGCGCTCTCACCGAATTGGCATATGTGGTGCGGATTCGCTGGTGCGATACTACTAGAACTTTCGTTCAAGCAGCGAATCGACGCTGACGTAACAGGGTTGCGCGTCCTTGATACGACACCCACGGGTAACGCGCTCGTGGATCCCGCACTGGCTTTGATTGCTCAGGCTGACAAAGTTCACGTCCCTCAGTACTGGATAGAAAAGTTAGCGATGGACGGCGATGAACTCATCGATAAGGTCCTAGAGCAACTCGTAGAAGCAGGCATTCTCTTCGAGGATCACGCCGGTTTTTGGTCGTTAACGGACAAGGTCCGAAGTGAAGGTTTCTACCCGCTCGCTGGCGACGAGGGCAACGAAGAGGTCAGGGTTCGCATTAGGAACTGCGTACTCGGCAATGACTTGCCGTATCCCAAGGACGTGACATTGATTGCGCTCTTGCGCGCATGTGATGCTTTCAAAACATTTCTAACGCTCGACGAATATGAGCTGGCCGAGGAACGTATTCAACTACTGGCGGGACTCGATCTATTCGGCAAAGCTATATTAGATGTGGTAGGTAGCTCCTACCAACCGCCCCCTAGCCTCCTACGACGCAGAGCCCGTAAGATGCCAAGCATCGGTTTGTGGGACTGTTTGAAATCAAAATCATTGCGGCAGCGCAATTTATCGAAATTCATTGCTGAACAATGCCAAAAAATAGGCCCGATTTTTGAACTCAAACTACCTGGACGCAAGTATGTGGTGCTCGCGGGAGACGAGGCAAATCGCTGGGTTAGTCGCCGCGGACGGTTGTTTTTGCGGTCACGCGACTATCTAGAGGATTTTCAATCAGCTTGGGGCGCCGCGCGCTCTATCGCAAGTATGGACGGTCCTGATCACTTCCGCATGCGTCGTGTATTCCGCGACGGTAATTCTCGGAAAGTAGTCGAAGGGCGAATGGATGAGGTCTATGAACTTGGCCGCTCGAGCCTTAAACACTGGGTAAAAGGCAACGTACTAACCGGTGAGCAAACATGCCAGCGATTCACTGGCCAGCAAATCGCGATGCTCATGGTTAGCGTAAAACCACCCATTGAATTGCTAGATGCCCTTATTCAGTATGAATATCGCGCCCTGCTGATTCATGTTGTGGGATTGCTGCCTAAGATCGCGTTGAAAACACCGAAGATGAAACGAGCACTGAAGTCAGTGTTAGAACTCTATCGTCACATTCATGCTTCACACTCGCCAGGGCAGCGTATCGATACGAATGCAGATTTCGTTGATGACTTACTAGCGCTTCATATGAACGATCCGCAATTTATGCCCGACACGGATCTCGAATTCGGCTTTATTGCGCCTCTCATCGCTGGCCACTACATGGGTAGCGCGTTGAACTTCGCACTCTATGAACTGTTGAAGAACAAAGAGTGTTTAAAAAAAGTAACGGCGGAAGCGGACGCACTTTTTGCAGACCGCGACCCATCTAACGAAGACTTCACGATGGAACGAATTGACTACACACATCGCTTCATCATGGAAGTACTGCGTCTGCACCCCATTATACCCATGCATTCTCGAACCGCGATGAACTCATTCGATGTGAGAGGGTTCCAAGTGCCAGAGCGGAGCAGTTGTTTGCTGGTGTTTACCGCAACCCATTACATGGATGAGTTTTTTAAAGACCCTGACCTGTTTGATCCTGAGCGATTTGCGGAGCCACGCAACGAACATCGGCAAACCAGTGCATACCGACCGTTTGGCTTAGGCACGCATACTTGCCTTGGCGCTCGCTTTGTAGATTTTCACCTTGTTGCATGCGTCATGCTGATCGTCCACCATCTCGAACTCAAAATGGTGCCACTTAATTACAACCTGAAAATAAGTCCCTTGCCGAAAAATAGCCCCAACAGAGGTTTCAAGTTTCGCGTCGAGCGTGTGCGATACCCGTTAGATTGAGACCGCCAACGCGGATCCCCATTTAAAACTCAATCGATCGTGGCACCTCGTCCAAGACCTACTTTAGTACGCCATTGCGCAAGGGGCTCGACAATAAAGGTGTGATTCAGGTCCTTAAACCTGTTTGGCAATACGAGCATAGCAGGCGTCACAATTAAGGTCAGAATGGTCGCGAAACCCAACCCAAACGCTACTGCTTGAGCTAACGGCACCCAGTAGTTTGATAGGGTGCTGCCTGTCGTCCAAGTGCGATTGATAAAGTCAATGGATTGATGGCTCGCTAGTGGCAATAAACCAATCATCGTCGTAATGGTGGTCAGCAGCACGGGTCGCAATCGCTGCAAGCCCGTCCTGATCACGACATCCAATGGCAACATGTCAGGGTGCTCACGCCGTCCAATGTTGTACGTATCGATCAATACGATACTGTTATTCACGACTATTCCAGATAGCGCAATGATTCCCACGCCCGACAGCACCGCGCTGAATGGTTGACCGGTGATGACCAAGCCTAGAAATACACCTGCGGTAGACAACACGACCGCAAATATCGTGATCAGACTTTGGTAAACACTGTTAAATTGCGTGACCAGAAGTACAAACATTAATAGCAGCGCAAAAGAGAAAGCTTTTGTTACAAACGCCACAGATTCCTGTTCATCCTCAGCGGCCGACCTGAAACGAATGTTCACGCGGTCATCAAACTGCTGACGTTCGATCCATCCCTGCAACTCGCGCGATTTTGCGTCGGCGAGAAACCCAGCCAATACGTCAGCTTGCACCACATGCATAGCTTGTTGATCACGTCGTTGCATGGTGTCCTGCCTGGAAACAGGCTGGCGGGACACGAAATTGGAAATTGGGACCGAACCACCAGGCGTTGCTAACTGTAGTTCATCCAAACGATCCAACGCGCGATTCGCTTCCGTAAAACGAATACGTATATCGAGAGGTTTATCCGAATCATTTGGCCGATACTCGCCTAATTTAGCGCCCTCGGTAACTAATTGCGTTAGCAAACCGATTGCTGTTACGTCCGCCCCAAAACGCGCAGCTTTCTCGCGGTCCACGGTCAATTGCCACTCAAAGCCTGGCAGCGGCAAAGTGTCTTCGATGTTGTCCAAACCTTCCATGGCATCCATATGCGCACGAATCGCTGTAACGACAGGCATGAGTAACTCTCGTTCGCGCGAAGTGACTTGAACAAAGATTGGCTTGCCAGCGGTCAAAAATCCCTCATAAGCTCGCACCTCCACTGATATGCCGCCAATCTGATTCACGTTGGCGCGAAGCTCGTCGATGACCGCCTGACCTGTTCGAGCACGCTCTTTCGCGTCGTGCGTCTCCAGAAACATGGTGCCGATAACGTCAGCACTTGAGCCACCTTGAAAACGAGCGAACTGCCCTGCACCTTTTGTCAAACCGTTCGAGACATACGTGTTCACGGACCTGATTTCAGGCACAGCTAGCACTATCGATTCAACTTCTAGCACGAGATCTTTCGCCTCGTCTAGGTCTAGATTGCCACTAGCACGCACATTGATCTGTATATGCATAGGATCGTTTTCACTGAACAATATGACACCCTGATCGCGCGCGCCGAACAACGTGAAAATACCATACACAATCGCGACGATCGCAATTAGCGTCACGAACGGATAGCGGGCCGCATAGTTGATCAGTTGCACGTACCCAGCTGATATGCGAGGGAGTGCCGTCAGATCACGGAGCCAAAAGTCAACTTCTGCTTTCTTCTCGACAGAATTGGTCCGAGCTGCAAGTGTGCTACCTAACGTCGGCACAAAAATCAACGTGAAAAGAAGCGAACCGATCAGCACCATGAGCACCGTGACCGGGAGGTAACCCATGTATTGCCCGGCCGTGCCTGGCCAAAAAAGCAGCGGCATAAACGCCGCCAACGTGGTGGCCGTAGAAGCGATCACTGGCGTAAACATGCGTTTTGCCGCGCTGCCGTAAGCTTCCTCGCCACCAATACCTAGTGCAATTCGGCGTTCTGCGTCCTCCGACACAATGATTGCGCCATCAATTAGCATCCCCAGACTCATGAGCATGCCAAACATGACCATGAAGTTGAAGCTGTAATCCAATAGCCACAAAAAGATCATCGCGAATAAAAAAGAAACTGGAATCGTCAGCGCAACGATCAGACTGCTACGAATTCCCACACTCGGAATCACGACAGCCAACACTAAAAACAACGCCGTAACGATGTTTCCTTCAAGTTCTGTAATTTGCTGTTCGTCAAACGTGGATGCATCTCGTGAAATAAACACTTCCACGTTACTAGGTAATCCTTCTCGAAACGCTGCCACTGCTGCTCTTACCTGTCGTGCAGCTTCTATGGTGTTAGCGCCTACACGTCGGTAAACGAATACGGTAATCGTCTCTTTACCGTTATTGCGGGTGTAGTTGGTGCGATCCTTGAAAGCACGGCGTACCGTTGCAATATCGGCCAGCGTTACGACCGTGTCACCATCCACGAATACAGGTAATTGCAATAGATGTTGGGCGTTCTCTACGACGCTCGGAATCTTGAGAGCGACACTACCCTGATACGTATCGAGAGATCCTGCTGGAATCAATTGGTTGTTACGCGCTAACGCGATCACGAGTTGCTCTAGCGACAGCTGGTTGGCGTACAGCTCAGCTGGTTCAACTGCAATCTCTAATAGCTCCTCGCGATGCCCTTGTATCACCGCAGTATGAACCAGTGGTACCGATTCGAGTTGATCCTTCAGTTTTTTCGCAAGATCAGTCACAAGACGTTCAGGCGCAATTTCGCTGACTAAATTGACTTGCAGCACAGGAAAATTCGTGCTTGCAGTTTCTGTGACGACTGGTTCTTCCGCCGTCGAAGGTAATTCGGGTTTTGCACGATTTACGGCTTCCCGTACATCAGCCAAAGCGACATCGATATCGACAGCTGCATGAAACTCCACGGCGATATAACCCACATGCTCGGCGCCGGTGCCTGTGACTTCTTTGACGTCGTCAAGTGCCTTTAACTCGATCTCTAACGGTCGCACGAGCAAACGAAGCGCATCTTCAGGCGAGATGCCTTCATGAACCACGGTGATGACGAAGTACGGAATCTCAACGCGAGGCTCGCTCTCAGTCGGAATAGACAAGCGTGCAACAACGCCAAAGACGATGATGCCGAACATGATGAGAAGAATCGATCGCTTGTGCGCCAACGCGATATCGATTAAGGCATCTCTCACAGCTGCTCAACCTTGATGGATTGGAGGACTCGCTTGCGCAGCCAGGTGCTCATGCCGGCTACGGCGCTACCGATTTTCGAATTGGACGGCCACCCGATCGCCAGGTGAAACTCTGTCCTGCCCGACGGTCAGTAACTGCACGGTTGCAGGCAAACCGGTAACCCATAGACCTTGGGCGTCGTCCGCGACGATGGCAACTTGATGAAATTCAACGATGGAATCTGTAATCGTATAAACGCCTAGATTGCTGTTCTTATCCGTAGATAGCATGGATGTAGCGATGCGATGCGAATCAACACCTCGCAGCGGTAAGTGAATATCGGCAGTTAGTCCACCCCGAATGCGGAAATCTGGATTGGCCACACGTACCTCAAGTCGAAATGTTCGCGAGTTTTCGGCGGAAAGTTTGCCGATGAACGAAACAGTACCCGCAATCGACTGGCCAGTCGATAACGTGGCATTGACCGTAGCGCCTAATGCGATTTGGTCAACGAATTTCTCAGCCACATGGGTGATTAAGAAGATTGGGTCTAGATTTACTAGCGTGGCACACAGCGCACCGGGTTGCAGAAAGTCACCGACATTTGCATGCAACATTTCAACAAACCCTGCAACTGGCGCACGAACGGCCGTATCTTCAAGCGCTTTTTGGGCTAAGGCTAAATTGTGGCGCGCATTACTTTGATCAGCTTTAGCGGCTATGAGCGCGGATTCGCGTTCAAAGTTTTGGTCTCGTAACTTAAGTGCGCTCTTATAACGAATCTCCGCAAGCGCAAGATTGTCTTTCGCAGCTTGGAGTCGAGCCTCTTTGTCGTTCAGTTCCAGGCGACATAGCACAGTACCAGTCTTAACTCGATCCCCATCTTCAGTCTCACGGCTGACTACGCGTCCGCTGGTCTCAGCTTTAACGTAAGCAATTTGCTTAACTTCTGTTTGACCCGACAAATGCAATACGCGTGATTTATTTTCAGAGGTACTACGCCGCGCTTTTACTGCAACTTGTAGTTTGCCAGCCGTGTTTTTGACTTCGTTGGCGTTAATCTCGGCGATACTTTGTTGTGCGCCTACATCCTGGGTTGTAAATACACCGGACAGAAGCCAAACAAGCGCCACGCCAATGACGAAAGCAGCGAGTAGCCAGCGGGTACGTCGTTCGGATGAGAGGAAGCGTCGCAATGCGTAGACCGTTTAAAGGCGCTGTCTATTTGATTTTATGGAATATTTTGAGAATTCCGCTAGCAACACGACTACCTGGACAGCTCAAAGTTCAATCCTAAGCGTTAAACCAGGTCACTATGTTGATCACTAACCACACAACGTCGTAATTTCGCAATAAATCTGAAGCTGGAAGTGTCAAATAGCTATGTGAAATAAAGGTGGTCTCGAGTAGAAAACTCTAAATATTTATAGGTCTAGTCGGACCTAGCAACGTAAATATCTCGCCTATTTTGATAGACAGCTTCATGTTTCGAACGGGTGAACCATTCCAAATGACTTGCAGAACCCTGCGACGCGAAAGGCGTAGTTGGTGGCGTTTACTTGCTTCTCGAATTGATTTTCAAACCTGACATACAAGCGCCAGTAACACCGTCCTTAGTATCCTAACTGTTTATCAATCAAGCCTTCCAACGGCTCGTTCGCTAAATAGCGTTGCAGATTGTGAAGAAAGCGATCTAAATTCCGTTGCGCCCTAAATTGGCTAGCACCGGCGGTATGAGGCGTCATCATCACGTTGTCCATGGTCCACAACGGACTGTCGCTCGGCAACGGCTCCCGCGGGGTCACATCCAGAGCAGCGCCTCTAATCGTGCCTCCCTGCAACGCCGCCACCAGATCGTCCTCAACCATGACTTCGCCGCGCGTTACATTCACAAGAAAAGCCGATCTTTTCATCGAGTTGAAGGCAGCCGCGTCAAAGACACCTCGTGTTTCAGTCGTGAGCGGACAACATATTGCCACCACGTCCGACTGGCTAAGTAAATCATGGAATCGGTCTAGTCGCCAGACTTCGCTGACTTCTGGCGATATCGGCACATCGTCACGGTCTACCGCGATGACCTGCATACCGAATCCAGCCGCGCGCTTGGCTATGCCACGCCCAGTGCTGCCAAAGCCAAATACGCCCATCGTGCTATTAGTCAATTCGATCATTTGTCGACGCATTTCGCCTCGATGATTCCACGATTCTGGACCGTGAAGCAGCGATGTCCGCAATTGCCTAGTGAGCATGAGCAACAAACCAAACCCATGATCTGCTAAATGGTCGCCAACTAAGCCTTTTTCACTGGTTAACACCACCTGACTATTCACGAATTCGTCATACAAGAACATGTCCACGCCAGACGAAATCGACTGCACCCATTTAAGTGCTTTGGCTCGCAAGAACATCTCTCGATTGACGAAGCCAAGCACAATCTCTGCGTCGTGAATTTCATCCAACGCTTCTTCAGGATTCACGACAACGATGTCCGCGCCTTGACTCGCTGAATGGATTTGCGCAACGATTGCATCATTGACAGCAGGCAGCGTCAAGCCTGGAATCACAAGAATCTTCATTCAAACTTCACCGCTACAGAACCAATATCTAAGGAAAACTCGCCACGCCAAACTGCAGGATCTGTCACGGTCGCACGCCCGTACGCGCCCGTGATCACGTGGTCACCAGATTCGATTTGAAGTCTGAAATGGGCCAACGATTGAACTAACGCAAGCAATGAATCGAAGTGGTCATCTATGTGACCTTCGCTCGCAACCTTCGCTTCTAATGTTTCGTCGCGAAACAGCGCAACATCCAAGCTAGGCAATTCAGCGAGCATCGAAAGCTCTTGTCCTTTGCCCACCACTATACCGTACTGCGAAAGGTTGTCGGCGAGGCGGTCACGGTCAGTCGCATCTGGACTTAACCTCCCTTGATTTAGCTCGAACGCTGGTTTAACTGCGGCAATGCACCCTATCAAACCAGCACGATCTGCATCCATAGGAACCGTTTCCGCAAATTGAAAGCACAGTTCGTTTTCTACCCCGATAGAGTTTACGTCGCTTAACCTAATGGTCGCACCTGAATCAAAAATTCGGTTCCTTGCGATATGGCCGAATGGGCGAAAACCCTTCCCCATAGCATTGCGACTGGCGCCAGAAGTAAGGCCTACTTTCCAACCGCCGCGCTCACTGTTTGCTTGTCGTGCAAGTTGCTCGCGCAAGCCTTCCTCGTGGGAATCTCTCATTACACCATGCTTGGCAAAACCGTCGATTATTAGAAATAGCAATGCGTACGATTTAACTAGCTGGCATTAGCCTTAAAGTTTGCACCTAGGAATAGCACGTACGGAGCTTGGCGATGCGAAGTGGCTTGCGAGTATTGGATACTGACGCACATCAAATGGAACCGGCCGCCATGTGGCAGGAATACATTGACCCGTTGTACGCCGATCGAGCACCAAAAGTCGGTGAGTATGGCAATGGCGGCCGTGGCATGATCGTTGAAGACGAACCAATCACGAAACAAGATGGTTCATATCCGATGAATTCCGCTGAATTTCATGAAGCGACGCGAAAAGCCATGCAACGATTCAGCCGCACAAGAGAGGCCGGTTTCAGCAATAGCGCGCGCTTGGAAGACATGGACGAACAAGGCGTCGATGCACAAGTTATTTACCCTACGGTAGGTGGTCAGATTCTTGGCAAACCGTTCAAGGATCCAGAATTGCTGTGGGCGGTCTGCCGCGCATACAACGATTGGAGTCTAGAGTATTGCGGCAAGGACCCTAGCCGTCTGTTCATGGCGGCGATGCTGCCCGTTCAATCACCTGAATTCGCGATCGAAGAAGCAAAGCGAACCGCGGAACTAGGCGCAAGATGTTTCTACATTCGCCCTAATCCATCGGAAGGGCGCAACCTAAGCAGCGAGTCCTACGACGAACTATGGCGAGTTGTGTCGGCTTTAGAGTTGCCAATTTGCTTGCATGACTCAGGTTCGCCTTACTTGCCCTCGTACGGCGACCGCATGTCCACACATACGTCCGGGCATATCGCAGCACACCCATTTGAAGCGATGGTTGCCATGATGTCGCTCATCTGGTTTGGCACCATCGAACGTCATCCTGAGCTGAAGGTTGTTCACGTTGAAGCGGACGCGGGTTGGTTGCCGTATTGGCTGCAGCGCATGGAGCAGCACTATGACTTCTCTGGTCGTGCCGAACACCCACAACTGCTCAAAAGACCAACCGAATACTTCAAATCCAACTTTCTCGTCGCGTGTCGAGGCGACGAAATGACATTGCCTTCGGTGTGTGAACTCGTTGGCGACGAGTACGTCGCATTCAATACGGACTACCCTCACCCCGACGGCACTTGGCCTCTGGGCATGCAGCATTTAGAAGAGCAACCGCTCAGCGAACTTAGCATAAGGCGCATCTTCTGGGATAACGCCGCAGCGGTCTTCAATTGCCAGAGTTAGGAAGCCACTTCGATGCGCTGCTAGAGGGTAAGCGCATGCTGGCGTCATACGAAGACGCCATGCAAGCAACTGGTGAGTTGCTTGACCATGCGTTTGCCGACGCCGTTGAGTTGATTGCGAACCTTGACGCACTGCTAATCGTCACTGGCATAGGCAAAAGTGGTCTGATTGGGCAAAAAGCCGTCGCGACTTTAAATAGCACCGGTACTCGATCGGTGTTCGTACACCCCGTCGAAGCACTGCACGGTGATCTTGGCATTGTGAGCAAAGGCACCGCTATGTTGGCCATATCCAAGAGTGGTGGCAACGAAGAAACCTTGGAATTCGTTAGGCAATTTCAACACGTGACAACAGGCGCTGTCATCACTCTCTCAGAAGCGAACTCGAAACTAGCCGAACTCGCCACCATTGCATTGACTATTCCAAAGATTCCAGAAATTGACGAGTGGGATTTAGCGCCGACTATAAGTAGCGGTACAACATTAGCCATCTGCGATGCACTCGCAATTTGCGTCCAAAAAGCAAAAGGTTTCAGCATGGACGACTTTGCGCAGTTTCATCCCAGCGGAACGCTCGGTCGGCGATTGCTATTAAGTGTGCGTGACCTCATGGTTAAAGGCGATGCGCTACCCTTGATTACGGCCAGCGCGTCGCTGAACGAGGTTGTTTACGAGATGTCTTCGAAAGGACTAGGGGCTGCTTTGCTAACTAACAACGAAGGCAGTTTTTTTGGCATTCTCACCGATGGGGATATCCGTCGCCTCGCTGAACGCCAAAAACTGGATCTTGCCATGAGTGGGCGAGATTGCTTTCACCTGAGTAGGCGCGATGCCACGGCACCAAGTGTTGTACATGGTTCTATCGAGGCGCAAACTCGAGCCTTTGACTGTCTAGAGCGCATGCGAGACGCCAAAATCACTTCGCTCGTCGTGCTTGAAAATGAGACGCCTATAGGATTGGTAAGGATGCAAGATCTCGTGGCGGCAGGACTTTGAACAACATGTGGTTGCATTCACTCGATTTGCATTCTTTCCTCACTGTGTTAAAAAAACTCTTCACAACCGGATTGATTTGTGTGCTGTTCGGCTTGACACAGAACGCGTCTGCGGCCGACGCAAAAGGGTTGTTGGGAGATTGGCAGCTAAATCGTGAGTTAACGGAGAAGCGGCAACCCAAGCAGCCGAAAGCAAAGATGTCGAATACAGGATTCGTCTCTGCAGTCGCCGTTGGCGGCGTATTGCTTCCCACCCCTGGTGGGGGTTCTGCACCAGTTAGTGGCACGACCAATCTGCCGAAAGTCCTCGGTTGCGTCGAAATGTCGCTGCGTCGCGTCGGTCAGAAAGTCGTCATGGCATGCCCGCAACTTGCGCAAGAGCGAAGTTTTGCGATCGGCAAGCACCATGGCCGCACCGTGAAATTTTCCAAGCGGAAATTAACCGAGAAATACTCAACGACGTCGCGCCTAATCAAGCACCAATTTCTCGTAGAAAGATCCGATCGACTCGAGGTCAAGGTGCAAGTCAAACCCAAACGAGCAAAAATGCGGACGTTTATTCTCGTATTTGATCGAGCGTCGCCTACCAACGCTAGCGCCTAAACACTTACACGTGGAGTTTCCAACACATGGCTAACGAATTCAATTTGCCGCGCGATTGGTCGCTGCCGCAACGCTACCCGGATCCAGCCGTTGAAGCGGTCGACCCGAGTTTTCGCAAGTACACGCTTGGCAGCTCATCACTTGAGCGTCTCTATACCGGCGCACGCTGGGCTGAAGGTCCAGTCTGGTTTGGCGACGGTGGCTACTTTTTATGTAGCGACATCCCCAACAATCGCATCCTGCGTTGGGATGAGATAACTGGGGAGACGACCGTCTTTCGCCAGCCAGCCAACAATTCCAACGGTCATACGCGGGATCGGCAAGGCCGATTGGTTTCATGCGAGCATGGCTCACGACGAGTAACACGAACTGAACATGACGGCACGATTACGGTGCTAATGGACTCATTTGAAGGCAAACGGCTGAATGCACCGAACGATATCGTCGTGCATCCGGATGGTGGTATCTGGTTCACGGATCCAGGTTACGGGATCATCTGGAATTACGAAGGTCATAAAGCGCCATTTGAATTGCCCACACGAACGTATCGCATTGAACCAGAGGATTCAAGCGCAACCGTCGTTGATGAAGAACTCGAAAAACCCAACGGTTTGTGTTTTTCTCCTGACTATTCGACGCTTTATATCGTCGACACCGGTGCTTCGCACAAACCAGGTCACCCTCGCCACATTCACATGTATGACGTGAGTGCCAATGGGAAATCCATTAGCAATCACCGAGTATTTTGCGATATGGGCCAAACTTCAACCGACGGCATCCGTTGCGACACAGACGGCAACGTTTGGGCAAGCGCTGGCTGGGGCGATCCGAAATTAGACGGCGTCGCAGTATTCAATCCCGACGGTGAGGTCATTGGACGTATTCACCTACCCGAAGGTTGCGCGAACCTCTGTTTTGGTGGCACAAAACGGAACCGCTTATTCGTTTGCGGATCGCATTCAATCTACTCTCTGTACGTAGAGGCGCAAGGCGTACCCTACGTCTAATCAAAGCGCCCGTTGTTTGATTAAGTCGTCAGCGGGTATGTTCCAGTGGTCATGAAATAGAAAATTTATTCTTCTATTTAAATGTTTTATTAGAAATACTTTGTAAATTGATGGAGTTACTGTCCGAAGCTACTTGATTCGCGAAGAAATTTCTCTTCCTCAGCTGTCGATTTGCGGTTAAGCACGGCATTTCGATGTGGGAACCTGTTAAAACGAACGATGATGTCCCGGTGGCCACGAAACCAATCAATCGAACTTTGCAGCATATCTTGCCATTCATCGTGTCCTTCTGCCACCAACTCCTTCAATCGAATAAATCCAAAATCTTGGTCGACGAGCGCTTCACTATGATGGAAAGGGTGCAACAGAAAAATTCGTGCTGGAACTGACAACTCTTGATCTAAGCCGTGACGAATGGCGCGTTTAGCTACCGCGCGTGCCAACGGATCTTGGGCAAAGGCTTGAGCCGTGCCGCGAAAGAGATTGCGAGAAAACTGATCCAGCAGGATGACAAGCGCTAGGGCACCTCGACTCGAATCAGCCCAATGCAAGATAGTTTCGTTACGAGCTTCTTCAAAAATCTCGCCAAAGTGGTCGCAAATGTCGTTATCGATAGCTTCGCCGCCGGCGTACCAGACTTTTTGCTTGGCTTCAATGGCTCCCCGATCTAGCTCTTCAGTGCCGAACCAATACTCAAGAATCCGAGTTTGCTCAAGGTCGTCATTTGTAGTTTGCAAAGGCACGCCTTCCTACCACTGAAGAAATCGAATGACAAGCGTGAGTGTGTCTGTACCATTCGTTGCAACTGATTATCTGAACTCGGTTTGATGGCTCTAGACGCGCAGACGGTAGACGAAAACAATGCTTGGCGATTAGAAACGCCAGGGATTGAAAACTGGACCAGAACAGCTCGGCCTGACGATCCGAACAAGTACTTCATGGTGTCTCTCGATGGACACGTGCAAGAACCATTTGATCTTTGGCAGAAGCGTATGGACAAAAAGTTCCAGCACCGCTTGCCAGGCGTAGCCACCGATCAAAAAGGCAACAAATTTCAGAAAACCGAGGGTTTTCGTCCCGTCCGCATTCGAAACATCAAATTTGAAGGTGAAGACGCGCGCCGAAACGGCGCAGGAGTTACACCGGAGGACCGAATACGGGATCTCACGGCCGACGGCGTCGATGCCGAAATACTCTTTCCGAATAAAGGTCTTGTCATTTGGGCAACTTCCGACCCTATATTCAGCCAAGCCATGTGTCGGGTTTGGAACGAATGGGCATGGGAAGTGTTCGCCGACTACAACGACCGCCTCTCACCGATGGCTTGTGTCGCTAGTGCAGATATTCCCGGCGCAATCGCGGAAATACAGCGAGTTGCCGAGCTTGGTTTTCGCGGCTTGTCGCTCCCGTGCAAACCCGTCTGGGGACCTGGCGACCACGAACATTTAAATTACAACTTACCTGAATTCGATCCACTATGGGAAGTCATAGAAGCTAGCGGGTTGCCGATGACATTTCATGTATCGACGGGTCGCGATCCACGAACTTCACGCGGTCATGGTGGCGCTGTGATTAACTACGCCGTCCACTCACTCGCACCTACGATGGAACCCATTGCGAATCTCTGTGCAAGTGGTGTGCTAGAACGCTATCCAGGGTTGAAATTTGGTAGCGTGGAAGCAGGCATTGGTTGGGTTCCTTGGTCGATATGGGCACTGGACGAGGCGTATCGAAAACATCACATGTTCGTCCGCCCGCAGCTGCAAAAAATGCCGAGCGATTTCTTTCGCTCGAACGGTTTTGCGACCTTTCAAGAAGATAAGCCAGGTTTAGATCTTGCGGTTGAGCACAATCTTGTCGATAACTTCATGTGGGCAAACGATTACCCGCACCACGAGGGTACTTGGCCTCACTCAGCGCAAGCGATTGAACGCACCATGGGCCAGCTAACTGACAGTCAACGCGCAAAAATATTAGGCTTAAACGCAGCACGAGTATTTGACTTCCCGATACCAAAACGTTATCACGTTCAACCGGATGTCAAAGCCTTTCTGAACAATCAAACTAGTGTTTAGAAACCTTGCTTGTTATTCCCAATAACTCAATGATTCAATTGAGTATTTTTTGACATTCAAGCACGGAGCCTAGCTGACGAAACCCGATACCTAAAATTCGCCCTTGCGCAAAACTGTATCTAATATTTGAGTAACTCTGCCTCTTCAAAGTCGCTCTGGCAGAGTGTTCGGATGCTGAATGCATTCGAGTATCGAGATTTCCGACTAATCTGGATTTCCAGCATGGCCGCATCGTTCGGCATGCAAATGCAGATTGTTGCCCGTGGTTGGCTAACGTACGACATCACCGGATCAGCGCTAGCTCTATCTGGTGTCATGATTGCGTTTATGGCGCCATCTATGGTGATTTCGCCCATTGGTGGTGTCATAGCCGACCGCTTCGATAAGAAGCCCGTCATGATCGCATCGCAAACACTTAACGCGATCGCAACTGGCATCTTCGCTTGCATCATCTTTTTCGGCTGGGTGAATTATTGGCACTTCATTTATTTCGGATTGATTAATGGCACAGTGCTAGCGCTGAGCATGCCGGCTCGCAGCACCATCGTGCCTGAAATAGTCGGACCTAAGAACCTAACCAACGCCATGATGCTCACGAGTTCGACCTATAACGCAGCTCGGATTCTTGGACCGACGATCGCTGGCTTGCTGATCGGCTGGTTCGCCGCAGGCGATACGACTTCTACCACCGGCGTAGGGCTGGTATTTTTCTGTATTACCGGCTTATATCTCGGTTCGGTCGTTTGGACGATATTGCTAGATTTCCGCGGGGAACCTCAACGCCAGCATAACCCACCGGTATGGGATGACATCGTAGAAGCCATTCAATTTACGTGGCACGACAAGGTTGTGAAAGGCCTGATATGGATCGGCCTGGTACCTATGTCATTTGGGTTTGCACCGACTTTTCTAATGCCGGTTTACAACGCTGAGCTGTTGTCGAATCGGCCAGAAGATTACGGTTTTCTGCTAACTGGCATGGGCGTTGGCGCGCTGAGCGGATCTTTGATTTTTGCGCAAGCAGGCGATCTCCGACGCAAAGGCAGAACATTGTTCATCTCTTCCTACTTCTGGTGTGCCGCACTCGTTGGCTTTTCGCTATGTACAACCATGTTTAGTGCGGTTATCGCTCTGTTCTTTGTGGGTTTAGCCTACTCGGCGATGGGTTCGCTCAATATGAGCATGCTGCAACTTGCGGTACCCGCTGAAATGCGCGGACGTGTTATGTCCATTTGGTGGACCGTGCATGGCTTGATGCCGCTAGGGATAATTCCGATTGCGTGGATCGCGGAAGCGTTTTCGATTCGCACGGCAATGCTTGTGAGCGCACTGCTCGTAGGCGGCACGAGTTTGCTCTTCCGATTTATGTATCCCGAAGTAGCAAAAGTCCGAAGTGGTCATACCGACCACCCAATACCACCAGCTGAAACAACAGTAACGACAGCGGCACCACCCTCATCTGGCACGTCCCCTGCGCCAGAATTTACCAATGGGAGCGACAACACAGCGTCGGTTCAAGCAAGTAGGAATTCGTCATGACCTTAAATTTAGGGGCGATAAACGACGCGGTTGCTAATGCAGTGCCGCAGCGCGAAGCCATCGTGTTCCGTGACAAACGCATTACGTATTTCGAGCTACAACAACGCACGCGACGTCTCGCCAATTACCTGCTTCGCTGTGATCTAGGGTTCAACACGCCTCGCTCAGAGTTGCAGCCATGGCAATCGGGGCAGGACCACGTAGGTATTTATCTATACAACGGAAACGAGTATCTAGAAGGCATGCTCGGGGCGATTAAAGCGCGCGCAGTGCCTTTCAATGTGAACTATCGCTACGTCGATGAAGAACTCATTTATCTACTTAATGACGCGAAAGCAAAAGCACTGATATTCCATAGTTCTTTAGCGCATCGTGTCGAAGCAATACGCGGTCAAGTACCAACACTTTCGGTATTTCTGCAAGTGCAAGACTCGGACGATCCACTTATTCCTGATGCAGTCAATTACGAAAATGCGTTAGCCGCATCGCCCGATCACCAACCAAGTGTCGATCTAAGTGAAGACGACCTTTACATGCTGTATACAGGTGGCACAACTGGTATGCCCAAAGGCGTGTTGTGGCGGCAGTTTGACATCTTGATCGCAGCTTTAGGCGGGCGTCGCACGAACAACACCATACTTTCAAGCATCGATGAATTCGTTCAGCGTGCGATACCAATGGATCGCAGGTCGCTGCCCGCACCACCGTTTATGCACGGGGCGGGACACTGGAACGCATTTCAAATGCTAAATTCGGGTGGTACCGTTGTCATTCAAAACAACGTGCGGAAATTCGACGCATTAGACGCCATCAATACCATCGAACGTGAGAACGTATCGAACTTGCTGTTGGTAGGCGACGCATTTGGGCGACCGCTGGTCGACCAGCTCGCCTATGCACCACGCGCGTTGCCGACGTTGCGCAACATCATCACCGGCGGCGCCATCATGACAGCTAAGGTCAAAGAAGAGCTCATTGAACAATTACCGAGCCTCAACATCATCGATACAGCGGGCTCTTCAGAAACCGGCGGGCAAGGCTCGCACGTGAGCAGTGCCAAAACTGGGATAAGCACCGGTCAATTCACGTTGACTGCTGAAAATGCGATTTTGTCTGAAGATTTGACCAAAGTACTTGAACCTGGACATGACGGTCTTGGCTGGTGGGCACGTAGTGGCAACATACCACTTGGTTATCTAGACGACGAAGAGAAAACGAAAAAGACATTCGCGACAGTAGAAGGTACGCGTTATTCCATTCCGGGTGATCGAGTGCGGTTGCTAGCGGACGGATCGTTGGAATTACACGGCCGCGATTCAGTCACCATCAATTCAGGCGGCGAAAAGATCTTCGCGGAAGAAGTCGAACAAGCGATCAAGCATCACCCCGATGTATTGGATGCCGTTGTAACCGGTCGTAAATCGGAGCGTTGGGGCAACGAGGTCATAGGGATTGTTCAGTTGCGAACCAATGCCGCGCAAGACACGGATGATTTATTAAAAACTTGTGGGGAACACATCGCGCGTTACAAGTTCCCTAAGGACTTTATCTTTGTCGAGGAAGTGTTGCGAAGCCCCAGTGGCAAAGCCGATTACAAATGGGCAAAGCAGATCGCGGATCCTGATAGCCCCAGTGCCGGATAGCTTTTAGCCTAAGCCTAAATCTCACCTACAGAACCTAACAACACGCGCTGTCCAACCCGTTATCCTTCTATAATCCTGCGGGTTTGGAGGGGTGGCTGAGTGGTCGAAAGCACTGGTCTTGAAAACCAGCGAGGTTAGCGCCTCCCAGGGTTCGAATCCCTGCTCCTCCGCCACACATTAATTTGAATATCAGCTCTTCATTGCATATTTAGCGCAAGCTGTCCGTTACTTATCACTTAAGCAACTTTAATTTATCAAGGAGCAGCTTGCTTGGAATCTCTAGGTTTACTGCTTCGTCTATCTCGGAGTATCTCGTTGCGGCATGGGATCCCTCAGGGAGCCTTTGCCTAAACGGAGGGTCCTCCACTTAGTATCGCAGTCGGCTTAGGTGCGCCATCTCTGTACTGTCGGCGTGCCTTTCGCTAACTATTTGAAGCAAATCATTGAAATTTAAATAGTTATTTGCATATCTTTTGGTTAAAAAGCTAGAGTTGTGACGCAATCCAACTGAATATTTCATACACGCAGCGTCTATACAGCCATCAAGAATGATTTGTCAGGTCAGCAATTGACCAGCATGCAGTTCAAAACATCCTCAAGTTGTCATGTCTTCTATTTAATTAGTCGTTGCGCGTTGCTGCATTCAATCGCATGTGTTCGTGTCAAAATTCCACCATGCAAATCAGTCTTCTGGTTCAGGGATCGCCAACGTCTAGTCGCGCCTGCCATAGTGCATTGGCTTTCGCGCAGGCAGTTGCGGAATCTGAGCATTCTTTGTACCGCGTGTTTTTCTACCAAGAAGCTGTAACCATTGGACACCGTTATTTCGATTCGCCTCAAGACGAACCTAACTTACAGAGTGACTGGCAGCAATTCGGCTTGACGCACAACGTTGAACTCGTAATCTGCGTAAGTGCGGCGCGACGGCGTGGCATCAGTCGCGCCAATAACCAGGACACCGTCGCAGCAGGATTTGTTGTCAGTGGCTTAGGTCAATTGATTGATGCGATGCTTGAAAGCGATCGTGTTGTTTCATTTACTGCCTAGCGACGGCACTAGCGATGTCGGCGAGTAGCACATTTACAGAAGATGGTTTCCTGCGTTGCCCACAATCTTGGTCTTCTGATCTCGCACAGGAAGTCGCAACCACGCTAGAAATCGAATTAACCGATGAACATTGGCAAGTTATCCGCGGTGTACGCAGTTTCTATATGCGAACAGGTAAGAGCCTCTCTATGCGACCGCTCATTCGCGTCGTTCGTAATGAGGTAGATGCGAATTTAGGATCATCGCTGCAGTTAGCCCGGTTGTTCGGGCACCGAACGAGCCGCAATGTCGCCATGATTAGTGGCTTGCCTAAGCCGTCTGACTGTATTTAGCACGGAAAATACACGAATCTACCGTAATTTGTGATACGCTTTTATTGTGATGGGAGCTAGCTAGTCGCTCGCAATGTTTGCCAAACTAACTGCACGCGATGAGTGGAAGTACATGCTGTCACTTCCTCACGCATCCGGTCCTCTCACCATTGCGTGGTGGACGATATTGCTGGCACGAGGATTATTGCCAGCACTCTTTGTTGTCGCTATGGGAGTTCTCGTTGGTGCCGTGCAACGTGGCGATAGCCTACTCTTCCCATTGGCCCTAGTCGGCACGTTGTTTGTGCTGGTGCAAGTGCTTTCGCCGTTGCATTTGATGACAAGCCAGAACCTTGGCAGCAAAATGGCGGCCTATCTCTACGACCGTCTGACCGAAGCTTGTACCGAACCAGATGGCATGGGGCACTTAGAGAACCCTGAAGTAACCAAAGACCTCGCCATGGCGCGGGACTTTGATTTGGGAATTAGCGGGCCGCCGTTGTTCGTGTCCATGGACTTCATTGCGGCAGGCCTAGTAGAAATGGTCGCCGGCATCGTCGCTACATGCCTGTTATTCGGTTATGCGTGGTGGGCGCCGTTCCTGGTGGGTGGCGCGTGGTTCATGACGCACTACTTGCTGCGTGAAAGCGGGGTATGGCGAGACCGTCAGACCGACGAAGTTCGAATGGCACAACGACACGCGGATTACGCATATCAAATGGCTGTAAACGCGCCGGCCAGCAAAGAACTAAGACTATTTGGACTCGCTGACTGGGTCGTCGAGCGATTCGCGAATCATCGCCGTTTGTTGCACGATCTGCGTTGGCAAGCAACGCGCCTGCGTCAGCGACCGCTTACCGTGAGCATCTTGCTGGTTACGGTTGCCAACGTAATCGTTTTCGTTTCGCTCGCGAATGACGCCACGCAAGGATTGCTTGAGTTGCAGGAGCTAGTGATTTACGCTGCGGCGACGATGACTGCAAGCATGGTGGCATTCGGCGGCTTGTCTTGGGCATTGGACGGCGCGGCCGCGCCCGCGGGAGCTGTGCAACGACTTCATCCTTCTATGGCTGAGACAGGTGGTTTAGCTGTCGGCACACTCCCTGCGACGAATTTACCAAGCAAGTCTATCGAATTCAAAGACTTGAAATTTGCTTACCCAACCACGGGTGAAGTCACGCTCGAAGGATTCAATCTCACGATTCCTGCGGGTACTACGTTGGCAATCGTTGGACCAAATGGCGCTGGCAAAACAACCCTCGCCAAATTGCTTTGTCGACTTTACGACCCCCAAGTTGGCTGCATTGAGATTGACGGCACTGACTTACGTGATCTTTCTATTGAGTCCTGGCGCGGACGGGTTACGGCGGTGTTTCAGGACTTTATCCGCTTTGAGCTTTCCTTGCGCGAGAATGTTTGTCCTACTGGGGAAGCTTCCGACGAACTAATACTGCGTGCGCTGGAACGCGCAGGCATGAAAGATCTAGTGTCGCTCGACACAATTCTTAACAAGGCATACGCCAACGGCACCGATTTATCCGGTGGACAATGGCAACGCATCGCGCTCGCTCGAGCACTTTGTCAGGTGTATCTTGGTGCTGGCCTTGTATTACTTGACGAACCTACCGCGCAGCTGGACGTTCGTGGCGAAGCTGAGATTTTCAGTCGCGTTATTGAAGAAACCAAGCACGTAACGACGATTTTGATCTCGCATCGATTTTCTACGGTTCGACAAGCGGACCTGATTTGCGTGCTTGAACATGGTAGAGTCATTGAACTCGGCAGCCATGACGAACTGATTGAGCTCGGTGGTCGTTATCAAACCATGTTCGATCTACAGGCCTCGCATTTCTTAGAAAGCGACGAAGAGGAGGATCTTGATGTCCTCGATTGAGCCTCTTCCTGGTGCACTAACTTCAATGTGGCGCGCATTGAAGCGTGGCTATGTTGCAGAACCTACTTTGTTATCTATTTCCTTTGCTCTCGCTTTGCTTGCTGCACTGCCCGATGCACTCTATGCCGTATGGCTTGGATTGTTGGGTTATGGCTTGATCGAGTCGAATAGCTTTTATGTCTGGCTCGGTGCACTGGGGATGGGTGCATCTGCGACATTGACGTGGGGACTACGGGTCATCAGCGACCGTACTCAACGTCGCTTTCGTGATCGCGTCGCCATCGCTTTGGAATCCCATGTCGCTAATCTGCAAGCCAGCATCGTTGGGGTGGAGCTGCACGAACGAGCTGCGTATCTAGACCGGATGGCAGTTTTGCGTGATCAGGTCTTCACACTTGATCACATGTATATGTCGATTTTTTCAACCGCAGGTTGGTTTTTACGACTCGGCGTCACTGTTTCGATCTTGGCTGTTATTCACCCAGTTCTGCTTACCCTTGTGCTGTTCGCGATACCAAGCCTCGCGTCGTCTTGGTGGCGACCTGCCATAGAACGCGCAATCGAGGAGCGCTACGCTTCCTCAGATCGCCTCGCACGACATCTTTTTGATATCGCCACGACCGCACCACCTGGCAAGGAAGTGCGGGTAACAGGATTTACGCACGACCTGGTAAAACGCCGCCGCGAGGCTTGGAATAGTTGGTACAAACCAGTGTCTCGAGCCCGTAACGGCAGCGGCGTTTATCAGTCGCTTGCTTGGAGCATATTTGGCATTGGATTTGTGCTAGCTGTGGTTTTTGTCGTATTTGGCGTTCAAGCGCCCGCTGCTGAAACGCTGCTACTTATTGGCGCTGGTTCTAGACTCGCAGGCTACATCAGTGCAACCGCTGGCGAGCTAGGCTTCTTGCGCGGTATCTGGATGGACGGTTCAAAACGCTTGGCCTGGCTGGAAGACTACGCAGAGCAACAACTCGCCAACGCTTCTGGCAAGGTTCCGTCGCGACTCGAAAATGGCATTGAATTTAACAACGTTTCATTCAAGTATCCAGATGCGGAACGCTATGCCTTAAAGAACATATCGCTAAAGCTAAACGCCGGGTCCGTAGTGGCGATCGTCGGCGAAAACGGCGCTGGTAAGACCACGCTCGTCAAACTTTTAGCACAAATGTACAAGCCTACGGAAGGTCAAATCCTTATTGACAACCACGATCTTGCTTTTTTCCCTGCAGCCGATTGGCGATCACGATTAGCTGGTGCTTTTCAGGATTTTTTCAGGTTTGAGTTGCAAGCTAAAGCGACGGTTGGAATCGGTGATGAACCACACATGTCGAACGGCAATGCGGTCGCCCAGGCGGTCGAACGAGCCGGTGCGGATGATGTGATTGACCAGCTAAAGAATGGTCTCGACACACAACTTGGTCCAGCGTGGCCAGAAGGCGTCGAAGTGAGTTTCGGCCAATGGCAAAAACTATCGCTTGCCAGAGGTTTCATGCGAGAAGCCCCATTACTTCTTCTGCTAGACGAACCAACTGCAGCACTAGATGCAGAAACTGAATACGCGCTTTATGAGCGTTACGCACAAGGTATTGCGGATAGCGCTTCAAGTAACGGTGCACCGGGATCGGGACAGATCACACTATTGGTTTCGCATCGCTTCAGCACCGTGCGAATGGCTGACCAGATCATCGTTTTAGACGGTGCATCGTTAGTTGAGGCGGGTTCCCACGAGGAACTTATGGCCGCCAACGGCCAATACGCCAAGCTCTACGAAACACAAGCAGCAGCATATCGCTAGCGACTCTATCATTGCGAACTTTCGCAACCGCTAGAGCAATCCATTGACGATCGCAAATGGTTCCGTATCCGTATTAACAGCAGCGATGCCAGACAGCATCGGCGACCTGACGTTTGCAACTCAGGAATGGGTCGATGCTGCTCGAGAAGTATTGAATGAGGAATGCGATCGCTACCGTGAGCAACTTAAGTCTGCGAGCCGTCACTCTTTCTGTCAAGTAGCCCACAACGCGCCGGCGCATTTACATATCGGCAATACATTAGCTTATTCCGTTGTCTTCGAAAATGGCGAAGGTGAGATTGTCGCCGAAGAACTACCGGACGACGAATGTGATATGAAAATGGCTGGCGACCACTCGCTCATGAGCAATATGGCACGCTTGGTTTTTCAGGGGAAAGACCCAAACGTGACAAACGCAGCGCGAAATAGGCTGTTTTCATTAGGTCGCTGGCAATCCCATGGCTCGATGCCACCAGAACCTGTATTGCATGCAGTGTGGCAAGCGGTAAATGACAAGATGGCAGAGCGAACCATGCCACGGTTCGTTTTTATGACCCCCGAATGGGTATCAAGCGCTCGCACGATTCTTACCAACCGCGCAACGTCGGAGAAATATCGCGACGGCATCAGAGATGTCGATTTCACGTTTTCTGAAGAATTTACGCATACACCCAGATACGCATTCCCAGACGGTTCACACGGCGGATTCTGGGTGCGCTGTCGTCAAGGCAAACTGATAGTTGGTGCGGGACCGCTCCCGGAAGACAGCCAACCCGCCGACATGCTCACGCTTGCCATGTACAACGCAGTCATTCCTGTCGGTCGAACGGTCAACGCGAACATGACCGAAGAAGAGCGCGAAGAACAAAACGCCTACACACAACAAGCCTTCCGCTTCGACAAAGAACTCAATCTGCGACCTGCAGAACAGACTCAACCTTCTGGTCGAGGCACCATGCCCCCGGAACTAGGACGTGTGTTCCTACCGCTCCATGACGAGTTGTCGAAACGAACATCGGGTGAATTGCCTTCGGACTACGACGCCTCAATTCCGGCAAAGTGGGGCACGCCTCAACAATTCGACAGACACCCAGCGTACGATCCGTCGTTACTCCGCTATGACGAGGTGGATATTTACGGGAATGCGCTGGATTGAATAATCAAATTGAAGATTCTTGCGTACGCCATTTCAGTTAAGTTGATGTAACGCACTTTTCAATGTACAAAATCAGTCGCCGCGTTGCAAGACACAACCGATCGTTCTATTAATCGTAAAACAGTCACAACTAACTTTCGCTGGCTAGTAACTATGGTCCTATAGTGATACTGTAAGAAGCAAACTGAACTGCCCCTGCATAGAAACTTACGTCGAAGGTTGCGCAAAGAACCAAAGTTCTAACTATGGGTTTGGTCGCAGCTCGGTTAGTGCGAAACCCGTTGGGCAGCGTGCTTCTGTTGCTTTAGCCTCTCCTCAGGCCACTCGTATGTTACGATGAAGTTCAAATCTCCGCTAGGATCAACAAGAATCGATGCCTTCAAGACGTAGCCAAATCGAAATGACCAAATCCGAGCGTACGGATTACATCGCGTCGGCCCAAACCCTCATCATTGTCTCCAACGGTAAACACGGGTATCCTCACCCGCTGCCCATGTGGTTCGGTATTGATGATGACGACTCACTACTTTGCACGACATTCAGCAAGAGTCAGAAAGTTCTGAATTGGCAACGCGATCCCAAAGCAAGCTTGCTCATCGAATCAGGCACGGTCTATTCAGAACTTCAAGGCGTCATGATCTACGCACAAACAGAGATCTTAGAAGACCATCAGCTCGTCGTTGACACGCTGGTAAAAATCAATTCGCGTGGTCGGGAGCTAAACGAAGAGCAAGCGGCCAAGCTGCGTGAGTCAGTCCAACCAAATGCTCGAAAGCGTGTGGCGTTGCGTTTTATTCCCGAACGATACATTACCTGGGACCACCGCAAATTAGGGGGGCGATACTAATTCTTCGGTTTCGCTTCTAGTCGATCGCTAAATCCCACCACCCCGCCGATGATCGCTGTTGTCGGGCTTACTAGAGTGCGCAAAGAAGACATGCCTTCGACGGCATCGATGGTGGTCTTCACAACTTGCTGATCAGGAAATGTGCCGCGAGAAACAATGGCAATTGGAGTCTGCGGCGTTAAGCCGTGTTCAACAAGGTTTCTAGTAAACAACTCCAAATTTGCCAATCCCATGTAAACGACGAGCGTTTGATCTGGTTTGGCAAGTTCTGGCCAGTCCAGATGTATTTCGCCGCTTTTTAGGTGGCCCGTCACAAATCGGACCGATTGGGCGTAATCGCGATGTGTCAGCGGAATGCCTGCGTACGCAGCGCAGCCTAATGCGGCTGTGATGCCTGGCACTACTTCAAATGGAATTCGTTCCCGGATTAAGGATTCGATTTCTTCGCCACCACGTCCGAACATGAATGGATCGCCGCCTTTTAAACGAACAACCCGTTTACCCTCAAGTGCGCTGGCTAGCAATAACTGATTGATCTCTTCTTGACGAATTCCAGCGAATTTACGTTTTTTACCAACATAGACCAAATCTGCGTCCTTCCGAACTCGCGCAAGAACTTCTTGTGACACAAGATTGTCGTAGTACAAAACATCGGCACGATCAATGCAACGAGCTGCTTTCAAGGTAAGTAGCTCAGGGTCCCCTGGACCTGCGCCTACGAGTGAGACAAATCCGTGAGTAGATGCTTGTTCCCCATGAATGCTGGCAAACTGTTCGTCTGCTGCTGCAACCTCACCTCGTTCAAGTAAATCAGGAATCGTGGAATCTAATACGGCATCCCATGTTCGCCGTGAACGTATGCCCCCGAACTCCCGACGCTTGTCAAACAAAAAGTCAGCGACACGACCGAGCCCGCCGCTCAAATGCGTTTCTAGTTGAGTTTTGATCCTTCGCGCTAACGTCGGTGATCGCCCTCCCGTAGAAACAGCGACCAAGACAGGTGAACGATCGATGATAGATGGGAAAATCGCCGTCGATAGTTCGAAATCGTCAACCACATTCACCAGAATAGCGCGCGCGGCGCAAGCTGCGGCAATTTGCTGGTTCAGCTCGCGGTCATTGGTTGCCGCAATGACCAGATTGACATCGGCCAAGTCATGCAGTGCAAAAGATCGCAATTCAATAGCGATGCCTTGCTCGCTCGCAAGCTTCGCTATTTGCTGATTTGCCTCAACTGTGACGATGCGAGTCGTTACCCCTCGCTCGATAAGGGTTGCGAGTTTCCGGGCTGCGACGTCGCCGCCGCCAATCACAAGACACCGCAGCTTTTCGCTGTCAAGAAACAGCGGCAGCTGCGCCATTAGTCGCTCAGTGGTGCGACAAGTTTCAGCGAGTCCACACCACCCATGTAGTCGCGCAAGACATCCGGAATACAGAACGAGCCATCGCCGTTCTGGTAGTTCTCCATCAGTGCGATTAAGGCACGTCCAACCGCTAAACCAGAACCATTCAACGTATGTACGAGTTCCGGTCGCTCGCCTGCCCGACGGCGAAAGCGTGCCTGAGCTCGGCGAGCTTGAAAATCCAAGAAATTACTCACGCTCGATATTTCACGGTAGCGTTTCTGGCTTGGCAACCAAACCTCAAGGTCAACCGTCTTCGCGGCGGCGAAACCTAAATCACCACCGCACAGCACACTTGCTCGGTAAGGCAGCTCGAGCATCTTGAGGATTGCCTCCGCGTTGCCGAGCAGCTCCTCAAATGCATCCCATGAGTCATCTGGCGATGCAACGTGCACTAGCTCTACTTTTTCAAATTGATGTTGCCTAAAAATGCCGCGCGTGTCTTTGCCGTAGGAACCAGCTTCGCTTCGAAAGCACGGCGTATGCGCGACAAATTTCATTGGCAGCTCATCCGCTGCCAAAATCTCGTCCCGTACGAAATTGGTCACCGGCACTTCGGCCGTTGGGACGAGATACATCGGTTCGGTATGTTGAACCTGGAACGCATCGTGAGCGAATTTCGGTAACTGACCTGTTGCCGTCATGGATGATGCGTTCACGATATAAGGTACATAGACCTCCTCATACCCGTGTTGCTCGACATGCACATCCAGCATAAACTGAGTCAAACTCCGTTGAAGTTTTGCCAGTGGTCCTCGTAATACGCTGAAACGACTACCACTGATCTTGGCAGCTAACTCAATATCTAAAAAACTAGGCGCTAGATTGACATGATCTTTCGCTTCAAAGTTGAACGATGGGATCTCGCCGCGTTCGTACAAAACTAGGTTATCGTCTTCGTCTTCACCGGCCGGCACGGATTCGTGCGGTACGTTGGGAATGGACAACAAGAAGGCGCTGAGTTCATCGCGAACTTTCGCGAACTCCTGCTTTACAACATCTAATCGGAACCCGATTTCACGTACGCTCAGCTTAAGCGGTTCAATGTCTAGACCATCGCCTTTTGCCTGTCCAATAGCCTTCGAGATTTCATTGCGCTCATGTTGCAAATTCTCGAGTTCAGTTTGCAGATCGTGCCGGGTGGTCTCCAGCTCTCGATAGGACGTTAAGTCGAACGCATTGCCTCGTTTGCTAAGCGCTTTGGCAATAAGTTCTGGGTCACGCCGAAGCGCTCGTGGGTCTAGCATCAGTTAATTGCTAGTTTCAAGCCAGTGTATGTTGCGGCGAGGCACGAACTCACAGTGATCGCCGCATAGATGATGGCCATAGAAGTCTTGCCTTGTTCGGCAAGCTCTAGCGTATCTAATGAAAATGCGGAAAAAGTCGTAAAAGCACCTAAAAAACCTACCACAATCAGCGATCTGCCATACGCCTGGTACCACTCGGATCCGCTTGCTTGCGCAATCAATATACCAATTAAGAAGCATCCGAGAATATTCACTATGAATGTACCCCAAGGCGCAACGCCTTGAGCTGTGGTAAAGACAGTTACCACATATCGGGCAAGTGCGCCTAGAGCGCCACCGCTAGCTACAAGCAAAACCGATTTCAGCAAAGTAATTAGCGCTTGGCGCGTTCGTTCAAGCGGCGAAGTTTAGATAAGCGTTCTTCGATTTGTTTTTCGATACCGCGCGATGACGGTTTAAAAAAAGCTTGATCAGGCATCTCGTCAGGGAAGTAGCGTTCGCCGGCCGCAAATGCTTGTTCTTCATCATGGGCATACCGGTAACCATCGCCGTGACCAAGAGACTTTGCCAACTTGGTCGGTGCATTACGAAAACGCATTGGCACTGGATAAGAAGGATGTTCGCGCACAAATGTCATCGCTCGTTCATAGGCTACATCAACCGCGTTGCTTTTCGGGACAGAGGCGAAATACACCACGGTTTCCGCCAATGCCAACTCGCCTTCAGGTGAGCCTAAATGCCGATACGCGTCCCGTGCCGCGATTGCCAATTGCAAACAACGTGGATCCGCTGTGCCGATATCTTCAGTTGCAATTCGAATCAAGCGCCGCGCGATGTACAGCGGGTCACAACCACCGTCCACCATACGCGCAAACCAATACAAGGATGCATTTGGATCACTACCTCGTATGGACTTGTGTAAGGCGGAGATTTGGTCGTAGAACGCATCGCCACCTTTATCGAATTGCCGAAAGGCTTGCCCTGCCGCGCGTTCAATATGCTCGCCGTCAAGTTCCTGCTCGTTCAAGCGAAAAGCCGCTTCTAGCAAATTCAATGCTCGTCGTGCGTCGCCATCAGCGAGTCCAATGAGTGTTTCCATACCCCGTTCGGTACAAACGACCGACGAATTGCATGCTGCTAGCGCATGGTTCACAATAGCCCTTATATGGCGCGCTTCAAGACGATGCAGAACATACACGTGCGTCCGCGACAACAACGCTGAATTCACCTCAAACGCAGGATTTTCGGTGGTCGCGCCAATGATGGTCAGGATGCCTGATTCAACATGCGGTAGAAAGGCGTCTTGCTGCGCCTTATTGAAGCGGTGCACCTCATCGACGAATAAGACGGTCTGATGCGGCACCATGTCTTTCGCTTCTGCGATGGCGGCACGTACGTCCTTAACACCAGCAAGCACCGCAGACATGGCAATCCAGTGCGCATCGGAGTTCTTAGCAAGCAAACGAGCAAGCGTCGTCTTGCCTGAACCTGGCGGTCCCCACAAAAGCATGGAATGGACTGCACGTTGCTCAATTAAGGTAGCGAGCGGTCGATTGCGTCCAAGCAGATGTTCCTGACCAACGAAGTCAGCGAAAGATGCAGGTCTTAGCCGATCTGCGAGTGGCGAGGTGTCGATGTTACGTTGATCTCATTGATTGCGAACGCACATCAAATATAGCGACTGGGCTTTTGATTAGTTTGACGTTGAATGCGGCACACCGAGTACCTCTACGTCGCTTGGAATGGCCAAATCAAAAACCGATTTCTCAAGCACTGGATTTTCCTCCACGTTGGAGAATGAGAATTCAGTCAAACGATTCTGCGTATCACGCATATCGATTGCATCCAAACGTGTACCAGCGAAATACACCGTGACTAGCGTGAACAACTGCATCTCCTTAAGCGGTTTCAGCTCAAAGAAATTCGTCGCCTGAGTAACTTCGAAATCCTTCAATGCTTCGGCGTCACGATGCAACAAAATGGCAATCATCGGCACATCTTGGGTTGAGCTGAGTTTTTCGTACGTGACTTGATTGAGATCTGGATCGAGTATGGTTAGATTGAGATCGACCAACTGGTAGGTCATTTCATACGGACTGGTAACCTCCCAACGGAAGAGATTAGGCCGTTGTGCAATCATTCTGCCTTGGAGAACCTGCAGTTCCTCGCCTTCAATGTCAAGCAAACGTTGGGTGAAATCGGCTTGAAGCGACTCAACGCGTTTTAGCTTATCGATGAGTTGCTGTTTTGGGTCATAGATTTGCTGGCCAACTGCCAGCTCTGCGAAGCCGAGCACAGCAAAGGCTGCAACCACCAAAAGCAGCCGACTCATCATCGCTAACTATTCTTCTGCAACGATGACCTCACGGCGTCCTTTCTGGTCCGGTTCAGTTACGATGCCTTCTTTTTCCATTTGGTCCATGTAGCGAGCTGCTTTATTCCATCCTATCTGAAACTTTGTTTGCAACGCCGATGCGGACGCACGACGCGATTCGATAACAAAGCGCACCGCTTGCTGAAAGAGATCATCGCCGTCGTCTGCAATGCCATTCAAGCCTAAATCGCCGACGTCAAACTCCGAATCACTGCTTACTACTTCGTAGACGTAATCAGGCTCACCTCGTTGCCGCAGGTCTGCTACGACGGCCAACACTTCTTCATCACTCACATAAGCACCGTGGACACGTTCCGCCAAGCTAGCGCCCGGTGCGAGAAACAACATGTCACCATGTCCTAATAAATGCTCTGCGCCGTTTTGATCGAGAATCACGCGCGAATCCGTATGACTCGATACTTGATAGCTAATACGACAAGGAATGTTAGCTTTAATCAAACCAGTGATGACTTCGGCTGAAGGCCTTTGCGTTGCAAGTACTAGATGAATGCCTGCCGCACGAGCTTTCTGCGCAATGCGCGCGATCAGCTGCTCTAATTTCTTGCCGACGATCATCATCATATCGGCGAATTCGTCCACGACTACGACGATCAAGGGCAACTTCGCCAATGTTTGTTGATCTGCTTCGGAATCTGGATCCCATAACGGATCTAGGATGAGCTCGCCAGTACGTTCAGCCGCAGCGATTTTTTCGTTGTAACCACCGAGATTTCGAACTTTAAGCTCCATCATGAGTCGGTAGCGCCGTTCCATTTCCTGCACGCACCACTGCAACGCTTTTGCAGCGTCTTGCATATCGGTGACGACCGGTGCCAGCAGATGCGGAATATCCTCGTAGACGGAAAGTTCTAGCATTTTCGGGTCGATGAGAATTAGCCGCAACTCCTCAGGGGTGAGTCGGTAGAGCAAACTCAACAACATCGCGTTGACGCCAACGGATTTACCGGAACCTGTCGTTCCCGCAACCAACAAATGCGGCATCCGTTCAAGGTCGGCAAACACGGGTTCGCCAGCTATGTCCTTGCCGAGCGCTAGGGTAAGAGGTCGCTTAGCTTTGTTGAATTCATCGGCTACCAGCACCTCCCGCAGCGTCACAGTTGCGCGTATGTGGTTAGGAATCTCAATACCGACGACGCTCTTTCCAGGAATCACTGGTACGACACGCACCGAGCGCACGGCGATTTCTCGCGCCAAGTCATTTGCAAGTGAAACGATCTTGCTGACTTTCAAGCCAGGCGCTAACTGAATCTCAAATCGAGAAACGACAGGTCCTGAAATGATGGATTCAACTTCAATCGCTACGCCATAGTCCGCCAAAATCACGCGCAACCGTTCACCTAATTCGATCAATAAACGGTGTTCTTCCTCGTGATTCGTTGTACTGCCGGTGGCAGTCGACAAGATTTCTAAACTCGGCAGTCCGCCAAGCAAGCTTCGTTCAACATTCGCTCGTGCCGGCACTTGAGCTGGTTTCGCAATGGTCGCCACGACTTGAGTTTCAGAAGAGGATTGCAGTTTTGGCAGTTCATCGGTAAACGAAATGGCCGGTGGAATTCGTTCTTTTTTAGCTAGCGGCGCGGCGTAGCGATTCATTGCCTTCGCCTGCGATGCTTTTCTTAGGTATACCCACATAGATTTGGCGCGCAGCATCGACCATTTCGCAACTCGAGCTATAGCTCGTCGCATGAACATCCAAAACGTCACCAGTGTATGCCCGATCCATTCCAGTACCGAGAGCCATCGAAACCCAAATATGAGTTGAAGCGAAATTAGGATGACGGCGAAAGTCAATATAGTGAGACCTGGGGTATTCACCAGCTCCATGGTTAGCGCTACGAAAACGCTACCCATGGCACCGCCAGCACCGAACGGTAACGCCACTACAAATGACCAATGCAACGTTGCAAGCACCGTGCCGCTGAACGTGAATAACAGTCCGCCACCTAAACAAAGCGCAACACGCGACCAATCAAGGCGCTCATTGCGCCATAACAACATCATTGCGCAGGCGCAAAGTAGACCGCAAGGCAAAAGAAAGGCAATAATGCCAAATGCCCAGAATAATCCAAACGCGGTAGCGTTGCCAATAGTTCCTATTAAATTATTGAAATGACTAGTAACTTGCCCAGAAGAAGCTTCAACCGGTACGTAACTAATTAATGCAAGCAACAATACGGTGCCGAGGGCACCGACAAGAATCGCGCTACACTCGCGAACGTAGTAGCTAGCAGTCACAGGCTCCATGCTCGACTGCGCCATTAGATCATTCCTCCGTGAATGACCGCCTTATTTTAGTAGCGAAATCGCATTTCGCGAACTGCAAATCTTGGTTAATTTAACGCCAAGATCGAATACAAAACCTATTCGGACTGTAGTGCCTCAACTGGATCCAACTTCGCGGCCGATAAAGACGGATATACACCAAACCCCACCGCGATGGCGACGCAAACAACGACCGCCAAAAAGA
>VXLJ01000033.1 GCA_009841635.1 Gammaproteobacteria bacterium | reverse complement strand
GTCTCTTACGAGATAAACTAGTGAACCGAGGCGCAAAATGCCCCAACGCCTCGTATGGATAGAGACTTTGCATGGCTATGTGAATTAGTCACCCTATAATCAAATTCCCTCGCAAACAATTGCTTTCTAACGTCTGATTTAGGTTCCTATACGTCAGTTTTCCCCTATTGAGGCAGCTTACAATCGATGGGAACTGTTGTACTGCACGCCAGAAACGCGATTTCGCTCAAATGAAGATTTATTTCAACCCCAACTGCAGCAAATGTCGGCACGCAGTCGCCCAGCTCGACGAGAACGGCACCGAGTACGAGGTGGTTCGTTATCTCGAAGACCCTATCTCACCCGCTGAAGTGAGTGACTTGATCGATATGTTGGCAGACCCGCTCGAAGACCTAGTGCGCAAGGATCAGCACTTTCGAGATTTAGGACTTGTCGCAAGCGACTATCTAACCAAAGAAGCCGTTGTTTCCCTGTTAAGTACACATCCAAAACTTATGCAGCGCCCAATCATTGTCCGTGACGGTGTAGCCGCCATCGCGCGTACACCTGAAAAAGTTGAAGAGCTTGCTTCCTAAACTCCGGCGAAGCCAGCGCCACACGCGCCGCATTAAAAAATCCTAGCTCTCACAGGTAGCGGTATATATGGCTCAAATTGAATTTGAGGTCATCCACAACTGGGAAAAACTACCCGACGGCTGGAGTTTCGTCGAAGTTGCCGGGGTGGCTACCGATTCACGCGATCACGTCTACGCTTTCAATCGCGGCGAACATCCGATGATTGTGTTTGATGCGGACGGGAACTTTATCGATGCATGGGGTGAAGGCGTTTTCACCAATCCGCATGGACTATACATCGGTCCCGATGACACGATATTTGCCGCAGACAACTTCGACCATACTGTCCGCATATTCAGACCAGGCGGCGAGTTGATTCAAACCCTTGGTGAAAAAGATAAGCCCAGCGACACCGGATTCATACAAGGAAGATCACCCGTTCAGTATGGTGGGGGACCTTTCAATCGAGTCACCAATGTAGCTTTGGACAAAAATGGCGATCTCTTCGTAGCTGACGGCTACGGCAATGCTCGGGTCCACAAGTTTTCCAACTCCGGCGAATATTTGTTCTCTTGGGGCGAACCTGGGAATGGTCCAGGTGAATTCAATCTCCCACACGCCATCGCCATTGATATCGACAACCGTATTTACGTGGCCGATCGGGAAAATTCCAGAATTCAAGTATTTGATCACCATGGTACCCATTTAGCCTCGTGGGATCACGTGACTCGCCCGGACGATCTGTTCATCGATAAAGCAGGTCTGATGTATGTTGCGGAACTTGGCGAGATCGCGGGACGTGGCCCCAATGTCGAAGTCCTGCCTCATACACCCCACGCCAGTGTTTGTGTACTAGAACTAGATGGTAGCCTCATTCACCGCTTCGGCGATAGCGATCCGGTTCAGCCAGGTAACTTCTTTGCGCCGCATGGCATCTGGGCGGATTCGAAAGGCGACTTATATGTCGCTGAAGTTATCTATAGCGGCGGTGGCAATCATGGCCTGGTGCCTTTAGATTGTCATTCATTGCAAAAATTCAAACGCATTCAGCACGACGCTTGACCAAGAGCGCCAGTATCCCGCTCTAGAGAAAATACTGAATCGACAGTCAATGGCGCACACAATTGCGTCATCGACACCTCGCTAACCGTGAACTGAGGATTCCGATTGCTTAAACACTTTGTTGTTCCAAGAGACGAGCAAGTCTTAGTTAGCGAAGAGACCGCAAGAGCAGGCATGGTCGCGCTATTTGTCGCTATGGGACTAACCCAAGAAGATGCCGAGCTCGCAGCAGATGTACTCGTTGTGGCGGATTTACGAGGCTGTGAAAGCCATGGCGTCTCCAATATGGTGCGACGCTATGTGGAGATGTACGCAGATGGTCGGCTAAACCCGCGACCGAACATAAAGGTGGTAAGGGAATCGACGGTTAGCGCAACCATAGATGCCGACCTTGGAATCGGCTTGCACGTAGGGTCTAAAGCCATGGATCTGGCGATTGAGAAGGCGCACTCGCACGGTATTGGGTCGGTTGCGGTGCAAAGTTGCGGGCACGTTGGTATGCTCGCTTACTATCCAATGCAAGCCATCGAACATGACATGATTGGCGTGTGCATGGTCTCGGCCGGCGGGGGAATCATGGTGCCCACTTTCGGATCCACACCCGCGTTCGGCACCCATCCTATCGCTTGGGCAGCACCAGCCGACAAGATGCCGCCATTTGTATTTGACGTGGCAACAACCCAAGTCGCGGCAAACAAACTCGGACTCACGCGTCGAATCGGCTCAAAGCTTGAGCCTGGTTGGATTTGTGATTTGGAAGGTCGGCCCATCATGGATGCGGTGGACACGCCCGCGTTCGGCAAATTCAACATGCTGCCGCTCGGTGGCACGCGTGAAAACGGCAGTCATAAGGGATACGGCTTCGCACTTATCGCAGACATTATGTCTGGGATACTGTCAGGTAACGGCCCTGGTGTGTTTGCCGGTGGCGTGCACACCTCACAATTCGTCATGGCATTGAAAATCGATGCGTTCCTCGATATTGCCGACTTCAAAGCAGACATGGATAAGCTGCTTCGGCATCTTTCTGACATGCAGCCAGCGCCAGGTCACAATCGTGTGTATTACGCAGGCTTGATGGAGCATGAAGAGACGCTTATGCGGCGTGAACACGGTATTCCTTACCATCGGGAAGTGGTTGAATGGTTTAACCAGACCAGCCAAGAGCACAAGCTAGGCGTGCATTGGCCCTAAAGCCACGAAGCACAACAAAACGCACTTAGTACGTCGGTCCGGACGATGCCAAATTTCACTGTCGAGGTGGCACGACTGAATCAAGCGGCCAGGCAGCTGCCTCTGATTGTCAATCGATATCACGATTTCAATGACGATCACGCCCAAAATCGCTTGAAATCAAGCGCCCTTGATACCTTCGCAGCTCGCAAACTAGGCCAGCAATTCTGGCGCCGGGCCTGTTCTGACGTTCAACAAGGTGGTCTAGATGACCGACCTCTATACTGGGGCCGCTTAGCGCTTATTGAAGCGCTCTCGCATTTACACGGTGAGTTGATCGCACAAGAATTCGACCGCGCCAGTCGAAATCTATCCGTCGGCGAGTTTGATCAACCCGAAATTGTGCTTACCGGTTTCGATCCTTTCCGATTGGATAGTCAGCTAGATCAGTGCAATCCTTCCGGCATTTTTGCACTTGCGCTCGACGGTTTGAAGGTCCACCGGATGCGGATTCGAACGATGATTTTTCCCGTCCGCTATGCAGATTTTGACGCTCGATGCGTTGAAGACGCCTTGACGCCCATTTTGAATTATGGCACTACTCGACTAGTCATAACCGCCAGCATGGGGCGCGATGGTTTTGATTTGGAAAGGTTTCCGGCAAAGTGTCGAGGATCCTCGCAAGCGGACAACGCTGGGGTCGATATCACGCAATGCATGCCTCGATTCAAGCCGCCTCTGGATGGGCCGGATTTTCTGGAATTTTCCCTGCCTGCAACAGCATTGCTTGAATCCGTCCAAGGTGGACCGAATGCCCGAATAACCGACAATCGCCAGGTAGCCACGATCGATAAAGGCGTGATGACCGCGACCAATCTAAATGATTTAGCACAAGAACGTGCGCTTGCCGGGTCTGGTGGCAATTTCCTTTCCAATGAAATTAGCTATCGTGCTTTGCGACGACAGTCCGAGCTAGGTACGACAGTGCCGTTAGGACATATTCACGTGCCACGCATTGAAGGGTACGACCTCAAGCGGATCAACCGTGATTTCTACGCTTTCCACGATTTTGTAACGAAACTAGCTCAGCTCGTCGTCAAATAGTCAGTAAAACAGCTGAAGCTGTCACTACCAACTCATACGAATTAACCCTCTACCACGCAGAGCCGTAGACGAGGTAGAAGCTGCTTTGGTTAGCTCAACGCCGAGATTTACAGATGGCATGGGCTCGCTTGGCGTTGCCAGATGGCTCAACACGCTCTTGACTTCGGCGGTTGAGGTTGACAAGTGACTGATTTGACTGCATTTTATGGGCGCGTGAAGGCACTACAAGAGCGGTAGTTTTGCGGTCGTCCCGCCGGCAGTTTTACCGGACCAAACCTGCGACGGTCAGAGTTAGGGTCTTATTTCGTAATAACTATTTATGGCGTTTTCGTATTCAAGTTTTCTAAATTGCGAAAAACCTGCGTCCGCCGTCATTTGTTGAGCGACCTCAATATTGAAACCCAATGTTCCTAAGCCGCGTCCGTCCGGTTCAGACATAGCTGACGATAAGCACACCATCACGGAAAAACCATACATGAGCGCAGCGCTTGGGTTGTCGGCCAAATTGTCGGCGAAGTTCGGAAATGACCGGATATCTGAGCACAACCACGAGCCTTCCGGTCGCAATGCCGCGTAAATGTCGGCGATTAAACGTTCCGGATAGGGAGAGTCATGCACGACATCAAAAGTTGTTACGAAGTCAATAGAGCGGTTATTCGGCAACGGCATCTCCCGAGCATCACAAATCGATACGTTCGGTAGTGCCCACGACTCTAGATTATTTCGAGCCCGCGCTAATGCATGAGAGGAGATTTCATAGCCGACGAAAGTCGATTTTGGAAAAGCCCGCGCCATATTCAAGAGCGCGATCCCTGCTCCGCAACCCACATCGGCCACGTTCGCACCAGCTTGCAAGCGCTCAACCACGCCATCAAGCTGAGGCAATATGGACGACACCAGCTCAAATCGTGGAATGTAATTGTTCAGTTTCTCAATACCACATGCACATCCCGGCCCATGTTCGTCATAGCGCATGCCAAGACCGGTCCTAAACGTGCTTGGTAGCCGATCAACTGCGGAGCGCAAGGCTGCAAAAGCCGTAAAGCCTGAAGCGAAATAAAAGGGACTGTCCTCGTCGCATAGGACAGCTGTCGCTTCCGGCGTCAAACTAAACTGATCGGAGTCTTGCTCATATTCAAGCTGTCCATTGCAAGCTTGATGACGCAGCCATTCGCGAATCCACCTTTCGTGACATCCCGTCGCCGCTGCCAATTGCGTGCTCGTCGATGGGCCGAGATCTCGAATGGTGTCGTAAAAACCTAAATCACAACCCACATACGACAAATAGCAATTCATCGCCGCGGCCAGCTGCTGGCCCGTACGAGCAGCGAAGCGTTGGGCTTTTTCAGGGTCGAGAGTCGGATTCGTCGTCGACATGAACATATCCCCTAAGAATTGGGTTGATCAGGGTCTAGTAGGAATTACATACTCTTTTCAGCCTCAGGCGCAGTCTAGCATGCGCAACCGCCTGTTCATCAGGCCTCACTGGCAACCCGCTCGGCCGCACTAAATGTTGCGAGTTGAGCGCTTTCACACTGATATTTTTGTAGGTGCGGCTTTGTCCTTTTCGTCCGCGTTTGACAGGGGGTGACAACGACGCGTGTGGCGCAAATTTAGTACTCGGTCGTGCGGAGCAACTCTGTATCCCCACCGGTAGCAACCACATTGTTGGTGACGACTAGCTCGCGCGCAAACCGCATTAAATAACTCGGGCCACCAGCTTTTGGTCCTGTGCCAGACAACCCATGACCGCCAAATGGTTGCACGCCTACAGTTGCACCAATCATGTTTCTATTGATGTACGAGTTGCCTGCACCGATGAGCTCAACCGCCTCTTTGGCGCGGCGATCAATGCGTGTTTGCACGCCTAAAGTTAAACCGTATCCGGTGTCTCGTATAGCTTCTAACGTCGTGCGCCATTGGGCCGTCGCGTAGGTCATCACGTGCAGAACCGGACCAAAAACTTCCTCATTGACGGCGTTGACCGCGTTCACGCCAATGATGGTTGGCGCACAATGAGTTGCATGCAACGCTGGCTGCAATGCATGGTGGTATATCACGGCGTCGCCTTTGCTTGCTATGTACTGATTCAGACGTTTCAGCTCAGAGCTGTCGATGATCGGCCCTACATCCGTCACTAAATTGGTCGGGTCGCCCACGATCAGCAACTTGGTGGCGTGAACTAACATCTCAATGAGCGGCTTTGCCACGTCCTCTTGCACACACAACAAGCGAAGTGCCGAACATCGTTGTCCGGCAGATCCGAATGCTGAAGCGATGATGTCGTCGACCGTTTGTTCGAGTAAGACCGAGGAATCCACCACCATCGCATTGATGCCGCCAGTTTCCGCAATGAACGGGACGATCGGACCTTCCCGGGCCGCTAATGAGCGTTGTATCACCTTTGCGGTCGCAAATGAACCCGTGAACGCAACCCCTGCAATTCGATCATCAAGGATTACTTGCTTACCCACGGCCGCATCGCCGTAAACGATTTCAATACACCCTCCAGGCAGATCAGATCTTCGCAATAGCTCAATTGCACATCGCCCGACGCAAGGGGTTTGTACCGCGGGTTTCGCGACCACTGTATTACCAGCCGCTAACGCTGCCGCGATTTGTCCTACAAAAATCGCAAGAGGGAAATTCCATGGTGCAATACATGCAAATACGCCGTGACCTCGATAGGTCAGTTGATTCGTTTCGCCGGTAGGCCCTCGTAGCGCTTGGCTTACAAACTGTTTTTCCGTTTCGCTGGCGTAATAACGGCAAAAATCGATCGCCTCGCGAATCTCGGCTATCGCGTCGGCCAAAGTTTTGCCTGCTTCTTGTTGTAACAAACCGATTAGCTGTGCGGAATGCGACTCAATCCCGCTCGCCCATTGCATTAAAACGTTCGCTCGCTCCTGCTCGCTAACCCGCGACCAACCACCCATCGCGGCGTGTGTGTTGCCAATTGCTTTGGTGATTGCTGGATTAGAACTGGGCGGCGGCGGGCTTAGCTCAATCCGATTTTCAGCCACCTTTGCCTGCAAGCCTGACACCAAATCGTGATCGCCAAAATCTATGCCGAGAGAGTTTTGACGCTCCGCCCCATAAATTGCCACAGGCAAAGGGATTTTCGGGTTGACCTGAAATGCATCTCTCTCAAGAATCAGGATTGGGTCCTGCACCACCTCTGCGATCGGCAATTTATCATCAAGAAACCGATTCACGAATGAAGCATTCGCGCCATTCTCGAGCAATCGCCGTACCAAATAAGACAACAAATCTCTAAATTTACCAACGGGCGCATAGACACGCACCAACGGCAAGTCAGGGAACAAAGCGGTTGCGCGAAGATACAGCAATTCCCCCATGCCGTGCAAGCGTTGAAATTCAAAAGGTCGACCTTGCGCCATACGCAAGGCTGCCGCGACACCATACGCGTTATGCGTCGCCACTTGTGGGAAAAGGCCGTCGCTTGCAAACAGACGCTCCAGTGCTACCAACCACGAAAAATCCGTGGCTGCTTTCCGCGTGAACACCGGATAACCAACTAAGCCCTCGGCTTGCGCCTTCTTGATTTCCGCATCCCAATAAGCACCTTTCACCAATCGGACTGGTATCGTCCGGCCGGTCTCGCGCGCGAGGGTTCCGAGCCATTCAATCACCGCAATTGCGCGCTTTGAGTAAGCCTGAACCACAAATCCCAACCCCTGCCACGACCCAAGTGCCCGGGCATGCGCAAGTTTGGCAAAGAGATCCAACGACATTTCCAGACGCTGCGCCTCCTCGGCGTCAATTGAGAGTTGAACATTGGTTGCGGCGGCGAGCTTCGCCAGCTCCAACAGTCGTTCACCTAGCTCTCGCTCGACGCGATCGCGCTGCAATGGCTCGTAGCGGGGATGCAACGCCGAGAGTTTGATGGACATGCTCGACGGCGGCTTGTCCGTGTCATTCGCAGCGGCTATACCACGCAATCCGTCAATGTAACGATCGAAATAAGCGGCGGCAGCTACCTGCGTGCGAGCGCCTTCGCCCAGCATGTCGAACGAGCAAACGGCATCTGTCCGCTCGGCGCGACTTACGGCATCTGTAATCGTCGCACCAAAGACAAATTCGTTGCCAAGAATGCGAACAGCTTGGGACATCGCACTACGCACTGCAGCTTCCCCAATTCGTGCGACAAGCGCAACGAGCCACTCGCCCGGGTTGCTCGGGACGTCTGCATGCAGCGCATAGGTCTTGCCAGAGAGCAACAGACCCCAGGTAGAGAAATTCATGAAGACAGAATCGGCATGCCCCAAATGTTCTGCCCAGTCGGCCGTGCTCAAGCGTTCCGCGAGCAGGTCATCGGCCGTGCTTTCATCTGGAATCCGCAACAAGGCTTCGCATATGCACATAAGTGAAATGCCCGCACTGCTCGAAAGACCGTATTCCGCCATGAACTGATCTAGAAACGATCGATCGGCGGCATGTGCGCGACATTCGCGAACCAGCTCACGGGCATCGTCGAGGATTTGCGAGCGATCTTCGGTGCTGAGCGCGGTGAGCTTTCGTAGCTCAAGCAGCGCATTGGTCTCGGCGCTGCGGCCAACGGCCGTCACCCTAGCGCGCATCCGCGCCAAGTCTGACGTGGTGTCCAACTATCTACCCGTCAATTAGGTGATGCTTGAAGTTTATGTACGGCCTTACTGAGATTCGTGACCCCATAGCAGCCCACCTCTCGCTTAGTCAACGGGACGAAATGGACGTTAGGAACACCCAATTTGACTGGTCAGATTACCAATTGAGCTGCAATCGACACCGTTATCGTGGCCACGGCGTCTGCGCTTCCTACAATGCCTTCAATCTAACATGAAGCGTTCCATGTGCACGTCTTACGCGCCGCCCTAGATAAATACTTCAACCTTGCCGATTCCGGTTCCACGCTTAAAACCGAACTAGCGGCCGGCGCTACAACGTTTCTGACCCTCGTTTACATCATCTTCGTGAATCCAACCATTCTGGCAGGCGCTGGCATGGACCATGGTGCGGTGTTCGTTGCCACGTGTCTAGCTGCCGCATTTGGCTGCATCGCCATGGGTTTGTACGCCAACTATCCCATCGCGTTGGCACCCGGGATGGGCTTAAACGCATATTTCGCCACGACCTTGGTCGCTTCGATGGGCATCGCTTGGCAGGTAGCGCTCGGGGCTGTTTTTTGCTCCGGCGTACTGTTCTTGATTCTGTCGATCTTGCCGGTGCGCGAATGGCTTATTAACAGCATTCCGAAATCTCAAAAAATGGCGATCGCGGCAGGCATCGGCGTGTTTCTCATGATCGTCGCATTGCGCAGTGCCGATATCTTGACCGCGCAGCCAACCAGCGTTAATGCATTTGGCGATGTCATGCAATGGCCCATGTTGCTGGTGCTACTCGGCTTCGTCGGCATGATTGTGCTAGATGCGCGAGGCATGCCGGGTGCGTTGGCCGTGGTTATCCTCACGATAGCCATAGTTTGTTGGATCTTTGGATGGCATCCAGCACCTGATGGCATCGTTAGCGCGATTCCCTCATTGACACCCACTTTCCTCAAACTTGATATCGGCGCCGCACTGGGGTTGGGACTCGCAGCCATCGTGTTCGCGTTGCTCTTAGTTGATTTATTTGACACGAGCGGCACCCTGGTTGCGGTGCTGCATCAAGCCAATCTACTAGACGAAAATGGGCGCGTTGGTCGTTTGCGCCAAGCACTTATCGTCGACAGCGGCGCATCTGTATTCGGCGCGCTGGTTGGCACTTCGACGACCACCAGTTACATAGAAAGCGCTTCTGGCATCCGCGGCGGCGGACGAACCGGATTAACCGCAATTACCGTCGGATTGTTGTTTTTGCTGGCGCTTTTATTTGCGCCGATTGCGACCGCGGTGCCCGCCTACGCGACCGCGCCAGCGATTCTGTTCATTGGCTGTGTCATGGCCAAGGCGTTTCGCGACATTGATTGGGAAAACCTAACTGACGCAGTACCAGCCGTGGTAACTGCATTCGCCATCCCGTTTTCCTCTTCTATCGCAACGGGCATCGGGCTTGGCTTTATTACCTACGTCTTAACAAAATCCTGCGCAGGCCAGTTCAAGACCATTCATCCTGCGATGGTCGCGATCGCCGTGGCGTTCGCGGCGAAGTTTCTGCTTACTTAATGACGTCGTTTATTGGGCTGGTGAAAATGGTGTTGAGACTATACGCTGGACCGACACGGGCGGACCGTCCATAAGTTCACCAACCTTCGGCGCGATGTCATTTTTCCACGTGTCCGAGTTGTATACAGCGTCATAGAGCCGCCCGCGTTCCGCTTCGCTTGCAAACCGGCGGGTCCAGACATAGAGCGTCGAATCGCTTTCGCCGCGGTAACTACCGGTAATAACCATGCCTTTAGATACTTGGAAAGGAATGATCACGGCTTCCATGAACTCTACCCACGCGTCCATTTTGCCTTCGCGAATCTTATATTGCCGTAGTTCTTGAAACATGGTTCCCTCGTCTTTTTTGTGATGCCTTTAACGGCGGCGCCTGCGCAATTCTTCCACCGTCCGCTGCCGAGCCGTCGCGTCAGCCAACATCGCGGTCGCCCGCGAGTAGTCCATGTCGGCCGCAGCTTCTGACATCGCGCGGCGCGCAGCTTCCGCTGCCTCCGCCGCTTCCGCATCATCGATGGAGTCGGCGCGTTCCGCAGTGTCCGCCAAAATCGTTACAACATTCGGCTGTACTTCCAGGAAGCCGCCAGATGCGAAAAACACATCTTCTTCGCCATCTTCCATCCGCAACCGAACTGGTCCTGGCTTGAGTCCAGTCAATAAAGGTGTGTGACCGGGCATGATGCCCAGCTCGCCAAGCGTGCCGGTGGCGACCAGCATGGTTACATCGCCAGAGTAAATCTCTCTTTCCGCGCTCACGATTTCACAGCGCATGGTGCTTGGCATCGTTATGCAGCTTCGTCCAACAACGTCTTCGCTTTTTCACGCGCGTCTTCGATGGTGCCAACCATGTAAAACGCTTGCTCAGGCAAATCGTCGACGTCGCCGTCCAATATCGCTCGGAAACTCCGCACGGTATCTTCGCGACTCACGTACTGGCCAGGCTGCCCCGTGAATTGCTCAGCAACGAACATCGACTGCGAGAAGAACTGTTGCATCTTCCGCGCTCGGTAGACCAAAGCTTTGTCTTCCTCAGACAATTCATCCATACCGAGAATGGCAATGATGTCTTTCAGTTCTTGATAGCGTTGCAACACCTCTTGCGCTTCGCGCGCCACGCCGTAGTGCTCTTGCCCCACAATATTGGGATCGAGCTGTCGCGACGTCGAGTCCAACGGGTCGACCGCAGGATAGATGCCTAAATCCGTGATGGCGCGACTTAGCGTCACGGTGGAATCCAAATGCGCAAACGTCGTCGCTGGCGAAGGGTCAGTCAAGTCGTCAGCGGGTACGTAAATCGCTTGCACCGATGTGATCGAGCCGGTCTTCGTGGTGGTGATGCGTTCTTGCAAGATGCCCATATCTTCCGCCAGGTTCGGCTGGTAACCTACCGCCGATGGCATCCGCCCAAGCAACGCCGACACTTCTACACCAGCGAGCGTATAGCGATAAATGTTGTCGACGAATAACAAGACATCACGCCCTTCGTCGCGGAATTGCTCAGCCAACGTGAGACCCGAGAGCGCGACACGCAAACGGTTCCCCGGTGGCTCGTTCATCTGACCGAACACCAACGAAATCTTGTCAAGCACGCCGGCATCCATCATTTCGTAATAAAAGTCATTGCCTTCGCGCGTCCGTTCGCCAACGCCCGCGAACACTGACAAACCAGAGTGCTCGATCGCGATATTGCGAATCAACTCAAGCATCGTGACCGTCTTGCCAACACCGGCACCACCAAACAAACCGACTTTGCCGCCGCGTGCAAACGGACACATCAAATCGATGACTTTTATGCCAGTTTCAAGCAGCTCATTACCGCCTTTTTGATCTTCGTACGTGGGTGGTTCGCGATGAATAGGTTTGATTTCCTTGGCGTTGATTGGACCTTTTTCGTCAATCGAATTGCCAAGCACATCCATGATGCGGCCAAGCGTTTCCTCGCCGACGGGAATCGAAATGGGCGCTTCTGTATTGACGACTTCAAGCCCGCGCGACAGCCCTTCTGACGAACCAAGCGCGATCGACCGCACAACCCCGTCACCTAATTGCTGCTGCACTTCCAAAGTCAGCCCCGTGTCGACGACTTTCAGGGCGTCAAACACGTTCGGGACCTCTTCACGCGCAAATTCGACGTCAATGACGGCGCCGATGACCTGAACGATTTTTCCGTTGCTCATAAGTTGCCTCGTAGCTTCAATCGCGATGTTGTTACTCGAGCGCTGCCGCGCCGCCGACAATCTCTGCGATTTCTTGGGTGATTGACGCTTGCCGCGCATTGTTGTACAACAACGTCAGCTCGCCAATCATTTCTTCTGCGTTGTCAGTCGCGTTTTTCATGGCGATCATGCGCGCCGCCTGCTCGCAAGCGGTGTTCTCAACCACGGCCTCGTATACCTGCGACTCCAAATACCGTTGCACTAGACCTTCAATGAGCTCGTCCGCATCGGGTTCATAGATGTAGTCCCACATGTGTTTGTACGCATCTTCAGGGTCAGGATCGAGCGGTAATAGCTGCTCAATGCGAGGCCGATGCGTCATGCTGTTCACGAATTGATTCCATACGAGATCCAAGCGGTCAATGCTCTCGTCTTCGAACAAATCCAGCATGCGGCGAATACCGCCAATCAAGCTTTCAACTTCAGGTGTTTCCCCAACGTTATTGATGGCGGCGACAACGTTGCCACCGACGGAACGAAAGAAGCCGGCAGCTTTGTTGCCGATTAGAGCTAAGCTGGCGGGCACATCCTGATCTTCCCACGCTCGAATGGCTTGTATCAATGTGCGAAACATGTTGGAGTTTAGGCCGCCGCACTGGCCTTTGTCCGTGGACACGACGATGTAGCCAATGTTTTTGACTTCGCGGGTCACCATGTAACGATGACGATACTCCGCAGACGCATTCGCCAAATGGCCGATGACCTTGCGGACGCTCTGCTGGTAAGGGCGTGCTTCTTGCATGCGATCCTGGGTGCGACGCATTTTGCTTGCCGCCACCATTTGCATCGCGCTAGTAACCTTCTGCGTGTTTTGCACGCTGCCGATTTTTTTTACGATCTCGCGACCGCCTGCCATCGTACGCTACTCTTCCGTGTAAGAATGGCTACTCGCAAATGCGTCGAGCGCTTCGCGTAGAAAAGCTTCGATTTCATCGGAATAGTCGCCGGATGTCGTAATTTGATCCATCCAGTCGCCATGGGCCGAGGCCATGTGATCGAGCAAATCGCGTTCAAATTCAAGCACGCGAGCTACTGGAACGGCATCCAAAAAGCCCTCATTTGCTGCAAACAACACCACACCCATTTCTGCGACCGTCATCGGCGAAAACTGCGCTTGCTTCATCAATTCTTCAACGCGTTGACCATGCTCGAGTTGTGAACGCGTGGCTTCATCCAGGTCCGAAGCAAACTGCGAAAATGCGGCTAATTCCCGATATTGAGCCAGCGCTAGCTTGATGCCCCCTGAAATCTTCTTCATGAATGGCACCTGCGCGGCACCGCCAACCCGCGACACCGATATGCCAGGGCTCATCGCGGGTCGAATGCCCGCATTGAAGCGATCCAGCTCAAGGAAAATCTGCCCATCGGTAATGGAGATCACGTTGGTTGGGACGAACGCCGACACGTCGCCCGCTTGCGTTTCAATGATCGGTAGGGCCGTCAGCGAGCCAGATCGACCTTTCACTTCACCGTTGGTGAAGTTCTCTACATATTCTGGGTTTACCTTTGCAGCGCGTTCAAGCAACCGCGAATGGAGATAAAAGATATCGCCCGGGTACGCCTCACGGCCTGGTGGCCGTCTCAACAACAGCGATACTTGCCGGTACGCCCAAGCCTGCTTGGTCAGATCGTCGTAAATGATTAACGCGTCTTCCCCACGATCGCGGAAATACTCGCCCATCGCGCAACCTGAATATGGCGAGATATAAAGCATCGGCGCGGGGTCCGCAGCGGCCGCAGCCACAACGATGGTGTGCTCCATAGCACCGTTTTCTTCAAGGGTGCGCACGATATTGGCGATCGTCGACATCTTTTGCCCAATGGCAACGTAAATGCATTTGACGCCAGTGCCTTTCTGATTGATGACCGTGTCGACGGCGAGCGCGGTTTTGCCAATCTGTCTGTCGCCAATGATCAATTCACGCTGCCCACGGCCGATGGGAATCATCGAATCGATGCATTTCACGCCGGTCTGCACAGGTTGGTCGACACTTTGCCGCGCGATGACGCCTGGTGCAACTTTTTCCACTGGCGAGGATGCGGAGGCCTCAATTGGACCTTTGCCGTCAATGGGGTTGCCTAGTGCGTCGACCACACGGCCTAACAACTCAGGTCCCGTCGGCACTTCCAAAATCCGTTGGGTGCATCGCGCCGTCATGCCTTCAGAGAGATTCTTGTAGTCCCCAAGCACCACTGCGCCGACAGAATCGCGTTCCAGGTTCATAGCCATGCCATACACGCCACCTGGAAACTCGATCATTTCCCCATACTGTGCGTCGGCCAACCCGTGAATCCGCACGATACCATCGGAAACAGACACGATGGTGCCTTGATTCTGTGGCTGCGAGCTGATATCCAGGTTCGCAATGCGATCCTTGATGAGATCGCTGATTTCTGAAGGATTTAGAGTGTTCATGTCGTTCGCTCGTAATTAGGCGCGGCTTAGCGCCTCTTGCATTTTTGCCAATTTACCGCGGACAGAGCCGTCCACCACCGTGTCACCGGCGCGGATGAATGCACCGCCCAACAGGCTTGCGTCGGTCTCGAGAGTGATCGTCACGTCGCGATCGAACCGCTTCCGCAGGGCGGTTTCGAACATTGCCTTCTCACTATCGCCAATTGGCAGAGCCGATGTGATCGTGACATCCAAGACTTTTTCGTCTTCTGCGCGCCTTGCTTCGAACTGCGATGCAATGTCTGCAAGCAAATCGAGCCGCTGGTTTTCCGCCAGCACTGAAACAAAACGTCTAATTTCTTCGCTGGTGCCGGTTTCTGCCAACATGTCGTTCAACGCATGCGCCTTTTGAACATGCGTCACGACTGGGGAACCAATCAGTGCTTGCACTTCGTCCGTCGTCGCAGCTTCGACCAACATTTGTAACGCATTGCTCCACGTATCGATGCGTTCCCCTTGCTTCGCCAACTCGTACGCCGCATTGGCGTAGGGCCGGGCGAGGGTTGCGAGTTCGGCCATGGCTTAGAGCTCGGCCGCTAGTTTTTCAAGCATGGCGCGGTGCTTGTCGCTGTCAATATCGGATTCCAGTATCCGTTCAGCCCCCTGCACAGCCAATGTCGCCACATCGCCACGCAGCGATTCGCGGATTCGATTCGACTCTTGCTCAATTTCCGCAACGCCAGCCGCTTTCAGTCGTTCGCCTTCCTCGCGGCCTTCCGTTTTAGCGGCTTCAACCAGCGCTGTAGCCTGACTTCGCGCTTGGTCCAGCAAGGTCTGCGCTTCGAGACGTGCGTTGCGCATGATTTCACTGGCTTGTTGCTCGGCTTGTTCTACATCTCGTGCGGCAGTTTCAGCGTTTTCAATGCCATCCGCAATGGTCTTTTGCCGGGTGCGGATGGCAGCCATGATTGGTGGCCAAATGAAGTAGTAGCACGACCACGTAAAAATCAGAAACGCGATCGAACTCCATATGATCGTGATATTGATGTTCATGGGTGACCTAAATAGCTACGACATCCGCCTGCGTGGCGAGACTTAATTGGGTTTGACGCAATTAAGCTACAGAGCAAACATCACAAACAGACCTAAGGCAACCGCAATCATGGGGATTGCGTCTACCAGGCCCAGGACGATGAACAGCTGCACGCGCAACAAGCCAAGCAGTTCCGGTTGTCGCGCTGCGCCTTCCAGAAACTTGCCGCCGAGAATGCCAACGCCAATGGCGCCGCCAACTGCGCCAAGACCAAGCATCAAGCCTGCGGCAACATAAATCTGGTCTGTTAATTCCATTCGAAATAGCTCCTACTGGAAAATCAATGTCAGTGGTCCTCGCCCGTGTCATAGGCCTGCGCCAGATAAACGACGGACAAGACGGAAAAAATGAACGCTTGCAGCGTGATGATCAGCACGTGAAAGGCTGCCCACGCCCATTGAAGGAAGATGCCGCTCGCTACAAGCACTGCGCCACCGCTGAATAGCAAGCAGATCAGCACAAAAATAAGCTCGCCAGCGTAGAGATTGCCAAACAAACGCAAACCCAGCGAAAGTGGCTTTGTCAATAAGGTGACGCCTTCCAACAGAAAGTTGATGGGCGCAAGAAATTTCGGGAACGGATGAAACGACAGTTCCGCAAGAAAGCCGCCTAGACCTTTCTTCCAAACGCTGAAAATCAAGATCATCGCAAAGATGGTGAGCGCCATGCCCATCGTGACATTGACGTCAGTGGTCGGCACGATCTTCATATAGTGGATCCCAGCGAGCGTCGCCAAATGGGGAATCCAGTCCACAGGCACAAGATCCATGAGGTTCATCAAGAACACCCACACAAACACCGTCACCGCCATCGGTGCAACGTAATCGTTTTTGTAGGTAAAGATGTCCTTGGCGATATCCTCAATCATTTCAATGATCATTTCGATAGCGCACTGGAAACCGCCAGGCACGCCTGAAGTTGCCTTGCGCGCCGCAATGCCGAACACCGCTAAGAACAGTAGCCCCAAACCAAGCGACCACGCAAATGAATCGACATGGATCGCCCAAAATCCCATGCTCGCCACTTCTTCGGTCGTGTGAGCAAATTGCCATGTGCCATCTGGCATCCGCCCATAGGTGAGGTTTGTCAGATGGTGCTGAATGTACTCTGTTGAAGTAACTTCGCCGGTGGCCATCTGCGTCTAACTTCCTAAGCTTTTGCAGTCAAGCGACGCACAATGAGGCGCGCCACTTCAAATCCAAGGGGCAAGAAGGCGATCAGTAGCACGCCAACACCTACGCCCGCGAAATAAGCCACTGCATGCGGTTGCAGGATGAAAAACGCCAACACCACCGTTAGCGCTACGAGGCCCAATCGCGCCATTGCGAAAAACACCACTACGCTCGGTTTCGACCGGGTTGCCAGCAATGCAATGACAGCGCTAGGCGCAACGGCGGCAAACGTTCCCATGGCGATAGCTGTGGCCAAATTGGGGAAAAACAGTACGCTGCACGCCAGCACAGCGGCTACGGCCGCAAGCTGGCACATGACGACAAGCACAAGCTGCCCGTCATCGCGAACCGCGACAGATTCAGTTTCTAACACGTGGATCGGTCGGAGCTTGAAGTAGCCGAATCGATGTGGATGAGAATGGCGTTCGTTTGGGCGGACAGTATCCGGCCCGTCAATGCCGCGCGAATTATAGGTATGGAAATTTAGGTATTTACCTAAACAAATTCGCCGCGTGAAGTCGCTTCTATGCCGGCGTTTATTCGCCGCCCACGCTGGGTTTGTGAGAGTTCGTCGTACAGTTTGACGTTGCTTATCTCAAGCTAACATGGGAGCCTTGCGAAGGGGTTTAAGCACCGCGCTTGATCGCCGTTTCTAACGTGAACTCGTAATAGGTAATAGCTTCCGAGAGCGCAAAGTTCTCTTTCACAAACTCAATTTCTGGTTCGTTTTTATCTAGTGATCCTTTGACGAAATTTGCCCCAAGCTGCGGCCAACGCGACAAGAAGTGCATCTTCCAACCTGGGCGGGGCTCGAGTTGCTCGCTAGCCAGCTCAGGTTTTAGCTCCAGCAAGCGATGGAGCGCGTCCACTAGCGTTTGCACAGCATCATTCGCCAGTCCGGATTTCATGGATCCCTGGGCTTGTTCGAATAGGTTTCGAAGTTCTGGATCCTGGACTTGATCAGGACGCGGCATAGCTAAATGCTCGAATTGATCGGAAAGTCAACCGGTGCTAGTTGTTCAGCACGCCAGGCGGTGTGGTCACGTTCGTGACGCTCTTTGAACTCAGGCAATATTTCTTTGCCAAAGAGCTCGATCGATTCCATGATGTGTTCATGCTTACGATCACCGCACTGCGCGACAAAAATCATGACATCCAGGTGGTTGTCTTCATAGGTTTTGAGCATATCGCGGACACGATCAACGGTGCCCACCGCAGTGCCGCTCCGAGCTGCACGATAAAGCGCACGTTGAACCTCTTCATCGGGCTCATCTTTACGAATGTCCTCTTCTTTGACGAAGCCTGTTGCAGCCGATAGCGTGTTCTGTTTCTTATTCGCTTCTAAGAAGCTGTCATAGATGTTCTTTTCGCCTGGTTGGTGCTTCCCGCCGGTGATGGGGTTGTAGTAATAACCAAGGGAATGGGAAAAGAACGCCGGTCCGTTCGCACTGCGCTCTAACGCTTCTTCATCCGTCTTGCCCATCATGAAAGTCGTCAAAACGGCGAGGCCGGCATTGATCGCATGGCCGATGGGATAACACTCTTCACGAATGATGCGGTAATACTCGTCTGTGCGCTCGGATAGCTCTTCAGGGGTTTCAAACCCAAATCCCAAGCTGCCCATGCCGAAGCGGGCGGCCAACATGGTCGTTTCCCGGCGTGAAGCCGCGACCCACAGTGGCGGATGCGGCGTCTGTCGCGGTTTCGGGATCACGTTGCGGGGCGGCATCGAGAAAAACTGCCCTTGATAGCCTTGGTAAGGCGTTTGCACCATCATGTTCGCGGCTTCGCGGGTGCACTCTTCCCACATGGCCTTTTTGTCCGCCCGGTCTACTTCAAATCCGCCTAATTCCATGGTGGAAGCTGACTCGCCGGTACCAAACTCAACGCGGCCGTTCGATAATAAATCCAATGCAGCGATGCGTTCCGCGACGCGGGCTGGGTGGTTGTAGCCAGGTGGCATTAAGACGATGCCATGGCCTAAGCGAATGTTCTTCGTCCGTTGCGACAATGCCGCCATCATCATCTCAGGTGCGGACGAATGCGAATATTCCTCCAAGAAGTGGTGCTCAACTTCAAAGACATAGTCGAATCCCAAACTATCCGCGAGCTCAACCTGGTCGAGCATGTCGTGGTATATCTTCAGCTCGTCATCGGGATCCCACTGCGGATGTCCCGCAGGCTTTGGCAGCTGCAATTCGTAGAACAGACCAAATTTCATGCGCTTTCTCTGGATTACTCTATATGCTGAGGTTGAAAGTTGCTAGCGGGTTTCAAATTGATTGCTTGACCGGCGCTCGTACGAACTTTTATCCCCTGATATTTAACTCACGCTGGTCTCGTTACGCCCTACGTTTTCGCCGCACATGGCATGCAGTTTGGAATGAGAAGATTGCTTCCGCGGGCGCAGCTCTACAACGATCGTGAGATTTTTCGAAGTTATGTTCAGCGGTGCAAAATAACCACTAAAGGTGTGGCGAAAGCACGTAAACTACGCCTTGATACGGTCGATAATCGTCTGCAATTGAGCTAAATTTCGATATTGAATGCGTAGATAGCCGCCGCCGCGTTTAGCGCGCTGGGATATGGTTACTTCGGCGCCTAATGAGTCAGCCAATTCATCTTGAAGACGCACAACGTCTGCATCTTTCCGCGTCACTGTCTTGGCACGACCATGTCGCTTAACCAAGGCTTCCGTCTGACGAACACTTAAACCTTTCTTAATAACCTTCTGGGCGACTGAAAATTGCGCCGACAATTCCAGTGAGAGCAAAGTTCTTGCGGTGGCTTCTTCTAGTTGCCCTTTGCGCAATAGTTCAAGCACACGTTTATCCAGCCTAAGCAGGCGCAGTGCATTGCTCACAGAGCCTGGCGACTTGCCGAGAGCTTGCGCGATGTCGCCCTGTGACAAACCATGGTCCTCGATCAACTTTTGCATCGCGACCGCAGCGTCGTACGGACTTAAATCTTCACGTTGCAAGTTTTCCACCAAGCCCAGCACAAGCATCTCGCTAGCGGTGGCTTCGCGCTCAAGGACGGGTACGGTTAGTAACCCTGCGAGCTGTGCTGCACGCCAACGCCGTTCACCCGATATCAGTTGGTACGAACCGTTGTCGTCAGCGCGAACAATTAAAGGTTGCATAACACCCTGTTGCTTCAGCGACTCCGCTAAGGATGCAATGGATTCTTCATTGAAATCCTGGCGTGGTTGGTCAGGATTCGGCACGATCGAGCCGATTGGCAGCTCCATAACACCCGGGGTGGGCGTCTTGGATTGATCATTAGAGATATCGCCTAGTAGCGATTCAAGTCCTTTTCCTAGTGGATTTCGAGCACTCATACCGTCACCTTCTCAGCGTTAGCGTGGCGACGCAAAATCTCATTAGCAAGTGCCGCGTAAGCAGTGGCACCTTTCGACCTGGGCTCGTATAGCGTCACAGGCACGCCGTGGCTTGGTGCTTCTGCGATTCTGACGTTTCGAGGTATCACGGTTCGATAAATAATGTCTGGGAAATGCTGAAAAAGCTGGCGCGACACGGCTTGGGTGAGCGCTAAGCGGGGATCGTACATCGTCCGCAAAATGCCTTCTAGCCGTAATTTTGGATTGCTAGCGTTACGAATCCTTTCAACCGTGTTCACCAATGCCGTAAGTCCTTCTAAAGCGAAGTATTCACATTGCATTGGCACTACCACACCGGTTGCGCAAATTAACGCGTTCACCGTGAGAATGTTCAACGATGGCGGGCAATCGATTATCGTGTATTCGTAATGCGTGTTGGCCGCATCCAAACGCCGTCGCAACCTATCGGTGCGATCTTCCGCGGTCATTAATGCTGTTTCCACGGCCGTTAGTGCTTCGTCACTTGGTACCACGTCCACGCCTGGTGGGCAGGTTTGCCTGATATCAACTAGCGGTTGATTCTCAAGCAGCCAGTGATAAGTGGTTAACGCACCACTCGTACGTTCCGCGCCCATGCCGCTACTTGCATTGCCTTGTGGATCGAGATCGATAAGCAAAACGCTTTTGCCGACTGACGCAAGCGATGCCGCAACATTGATTGCCGTCGTGGTTTTGCCCACGCCACCTTTTTGATTTGCAATTGCGACGGTGTGTGTCACGATCCGGCCTGCCGCACCACACCAATGAATCCGACCCCACTCGAATCGTGCAAATTCACTTCAGCGTTTTCGATTGGCACGGGATGCGACTGGGAAAGTTGCAACAACAAGCGCCCTTCCTTGGCTAACAAAGGCCGGCACCACGCCCAAAGTCGGTGTGGCGGGGCCACGGCACGAGCCGTGATCACCTCAAACCCCTTGCTCGGTCGTGCCAGTTCTCTCACATCCTTATTGACGATGTTGACATTTGTCAAATCCAGCGTCATGACGACATGGCGCAAAAAACTGCACTTTCGCAGATTTCGTTCAACGAGCGTGAACTCTATGTGAGGCACTGCGATCGCCAGCGGGATACCTGGAAAGCCGCCGCCCGTACCTACGTCAAGCAATGTGCGAGCATTCCCCACGAAATCGAGCAACGCCAAGCTGTCATGGAGGTGTCGATCTTCCAGCTGTTGCAAATCGCCGGGCGCGACCAAACCAGCGGTTTTGTTCCACTTTCGAACCAATTCCAAAAACTGGTTATTGCGCGTGCTGACCTCGCAGGCGTTACGCTGCTTGGTGGTGTTCAGAATGGCGTTTAGCGTAAATTGAAAGAAGTGACAGGGCCGCGGGCGTCATGCCCGGAATACTCGCCGCATGACCGACTGTGGCTGGCTGCACGCGCTGCAATTTCTCACGTAATTCATTCGACAGGCCATCGATATGTTCAAACCGCATACCCTGCGGCAAGCGCATGCTCAGCTGTTCCTTTGAGCGCGCAATGGCTTGATCTTGCCGCCGGAGATACCCATGGTATTTGATGTCAATGAGCGCTTGCTGCAGATACCTTTCTTTTGCCGCAGGCACGATGCCACAACGGATTAAATGCTCTGCTCGCACACTTGGGCGCTTGACAAAGTCCAACATAGAAACGTCGCGCGAGAGCGTTTCACCCGTTAAACCAGTTAAATTTTGGGCCAATTCGCTGTTTTTATGTATAGTTATTTCGTTAACTATAGCAAAACTATCGTCAATTTGGTCGCGCTTTGACGTAAACGCGTGAAATCGAGCGTCGTCGACCAAGCCCAGCTCGCGGCCTTTAGTTGTCAGTCGCAAGTCCGCATTGTCTTCTCGCAGGCGCAAACGATATTCTGCACGACTCGTAAACATACGATAAGGTTCATTGGCGCCCATGGTGGTCAAATCGTCGATAAGCACACCGATATATGCCTCGTGTCGCGCGGGCGTCCAGGCCGGTTGGCAAGCCACCTTTCGGGCTGCGTTCAACCCTGCTATGAGCCCCTGCGCAGCCGCCTCCTCGTAACCCGTCGTACCGTTGATTTGGCCGGCGAAAAATAGATTTTCGATGTGCTTTGATTCGAGCGATGGCCGTAAGTCCCGCGGATCAAAAAAGTCATACTCGATGGCGTAACCAGGGCGTGTAATGTGGGCGTTTTCGAACCCGCGAATAGTGCGCACAGCTCGAAATTGCGCCTCAAACGGCAAGCTGGTGGATATCCCATTTGGATAAAGCTCGCGCGTCTGCAAACCTTCTGGCTCGACGAACACCTGATGCTGCGTGCGATCCGCAAAGCGCACGACCTTGTCCTCAATAGAAGGGCAATAGCGAGGTCCGACCCCTTTGATGTCGCCCGTGAGCATCGGCGAATCACTCAAAGCTGCACGAATCTCCTCGTGGGTGCGCTCGTTGGTATGCGTGATATGACACGGCACTTGTTGTGGGTGCATCGCCGGCGCACCTAAAAACGACATGACCGGGCGCGGCTCGTCACCTGGTTGCTTCTCAAGCTGTGAGAAATCAACCGTATTGCCGTCGAGCCGAGGGGGCGTGCCGGTCTTCAATCGTCCCGCCGCCAACGGCAGCGCACGCAACTTCTCAGCTAGTTCAATCGATGCGGGATCCCCTGCGCGGCCCCCAGTGTGTTGTTCACGCCCCATAAAGATGCGGCCGCCAAGAAAGGTGCCGGTCGTAAGGACGACGGCGCCCGCAGCGAATTCCATACCCATTCTCGAGGTCACGCTGACGATCCGTTCAGACTCGATCGACAAATCGACCATGTTGTCCTGGAAGACGGTGAGATTCGCTTGATGCTCAACGGCCTCCCGAATTGCATTGCGATACAACACGCGGTCAGCTTGGGCGCGCGTAGCGCGAACGGCCGGTCCTTTGCTGCTATTTAGCGTTCGGAAGTGAATGCCTGCGCGGTCAGTCGCAAGAGCCATGGCACCGCCCAGCGCATCGATTTCGCGCACCAGGTGGCTCTTGCCAATCCCGCCGATGGCAGGATTGCAAGACATCTGTCCAATGGTCTCGATCGACTGGGTCAGCAACAACGTGGACGCGCCGACCCTGGCCGACGCCAAGGCGGCCTCCACGCCAGCATGTCCACCACCAATGACGATGACGTCGAACGTGGTGGGGAACTTCATCTAGTGAAGTTTAGGCACCTCTAAAGCAAATAGACGTACGACAGCACGATTAAAGCGCAAACGCCGAGCTTTCGTGCTCTTCCCAAGCGGACTTGGCTGGCTTCGTGTAGCTGTAAGACTTGTCATAGTCACACGCGAGTTGCGACAAATTCGATCCGAGAGGTCGCTGCATGCGGCAAGTCACCGCGGCTGCGCCGCTTCCATAGAGCTTGGCATAGGCAGCGACCGTGCGGTCGACTGCGGCTCTATGTTCTTCAGAAACCTTTTCCAAAGAACTCTGGAATCCTTTCTCCATCTGCGGGCTCGTGGGCTTTGAAGCCGCCGTTCCCAGCCAAGCTAGTCCGCGCAGAGGATTGCGCTCGGTTGCACCAAGGCCTTTGAAATAAATCTGGCCAAGCCTAAACTGGGCATCTTTGAACCCCCACTCAGAGGCCAATTGCAGATACGGTAATGCCGCGTCGTAGTCTTTCGCACGATAGAGTCGCTTGCCTTCCTCATTCGCATCGACGCCAGACATCGTGGAAAAATCTTGATCTTCTTGAGCTGCAACTGACATTACACATAGACTGGCGAGCGCAATGACTGCTAGACGCAGCGCAATGCGTAAGGTTGAATTGCCGTAGGCAAATATCGCTCTCATAACCATCCCCTAGAGGTCTCAACTCGAGTAACGAGGATCGCTGCAGAGCATGCCACAGGCCGATCCTGCGCGGACTCAATGTCTTCGTTGGGTAAGTTTAGGGATTTTTGATATTTTTTCATATCACACCCTACAAATGTTCATTGGCGTTCGCGCTATTTCCCAATACAGAATTTGGAAAAAATCGCACCTAGCAGATCATCACTGCTTGTCTCGCCGACGATTTCGCCTATGCAATCATGCGAGAGTCGCAAATTCTCTGCGACCAACTCACCATGGCCAAGGTTTAATTCGGATTCGGCATGTTGCAACGCCGATTTCGCTCGTTTCAATGCAGCCACATGGCGCGGCCGACCAGCGATTGCGTCGGTACCACCACTAAAGCCAGCTACTCGTTTCAATCCCGCCTGCAATTCAGCCAATCCCGCTCCTGAAAGAGCGCTTGTACGAAACCGATTAGGCGCAATTTGACCGGCATCCCACCCTGATAAATCACATTTGTTGCGAACGACGATCGACTTAGCCGCCCATGCTGCAGGCAGCGGCAGGCTTTCTTCGCGGTCATCGAAGACCCAAACAACCCAATCGGCCAAATCCAACGCCGCTCGCGCTCGTTGCATACCTTCTATTTCGATAGGATCTTCGCTCTCATGAAGTCCAGCTGTATCCGTCAATCTAACGGGCAACCCATCGAGCGATATCTCGCCATGTAATGTGTCGCGTGTTGTACCGGCCGTGGCGGTGACGATCGCGCGATCTTCGCCCAACAGTGCATTTAAAAGACTGGATTTGCCGACGTTTGGCGCGCCCGCAATCGCCACATTTAATCCTAGCTGCATCGTCATCCCTGCGGTGGCTTGATGCAGAATGGTTGCAACCTCGTCTTTAATTTGTTGAAGATGGAATCCAGCCTCCGAGTCGCTCAAGAAGTCAATCTCTTCGTCTGCGAAATCAATTGCGCCCTCTACAAAAGTTCGAAGGTCCAGGATTTTTTGGTCGGTTGCATGGAGTTTGCGAGAAAACTCGCCGGAAAGCGAGCGAGCGGCGGCCCTTGCGGCTTCCGCAGTGCCGCTAGCAATCAGATCGGCGACCGCTTCGGCTTGCGCCAAATCCAATTTGTCATTGCGAAACGCGCGTTCCGTAAATTCACCAGGATTGGCTAGACGCGCATCGAATTCAAGCACTCGCGCAACTAAATTCTCTAACGCAACGGGCGAGCCGTGCCCCTGCAATTCAAGGACATCTTCACCGGTGTAAGAGGCGGGGGCGGGATAAAACAGGGCAACGCCTTCATCGAGGATGTCGCCGCTGGCGGACCTGAACCGCGCATGTGTCGCCTTGCGAGGTGTTGGCAGTCGACCAATGACAGCCTTGCCGATGTGTGCAGACGCCGGACCTGAAACCCGCACGATGCCGATGCCGCCGCGACCATGAGGGGTGGCGATAGCACAGATTGTGTCGCCCATCGAAAGGAACTAGCTTAGGTTATTTCGATACAGCCGATTTATTGGCCGCCGCACGCTCAATCTGCTTCGTGACGTAAAACTGCTGCGCATATGAAAGCACATTGTTCATCAGCCAGTACAAAACCAAGCCTGCAGGGAAAAACACAAACAGTACGGTGAAGAGCACAGGCATGATTTTCATCATTTTCTGCTGCATCGGGTCTGGCATGGGTGGATTAAGCATTTGCATGAGAAACATCGATGCCCCCATCAAGATGGGCAGCACGAAATAGGGATCCATGATCGACAAATCTTGAATCCACAAGAAAAATGGCGCTTGCCGCAGCTCAACACTCTCGTACAACACCCAATATAGCGCCAAAAACACCGGCATTTGCGCAAGCATGGGCAAACAACCCGTCATTGGGTTCGCTTTCTCTTTGCGGTAAAGGGCCATGACCTCTTGGCTCATCCGCTGCCGGTCATTGCCGAATCGCTCCTGAATGCGCTTGATTTGCGGCGCAACGGTCCGCATTCGCGCCATGGATTTGTAGCTCATCGCCGACAATGGGTAGAGCAACAGCTTCACCACCACCGTTAGCAGAATAATCGCGACGCCCCAATTGCCAACTAACCCGTGCGCGAACTCAAGCACCCAGAATAGCGGCAACGATAAAAACCATAAGAACCCGTAGTCGACGGTAAGTTCAAGGTTGTCGGCGATGGCATCCAACGTTTGCTGCGTTTTCGGTCCTGAGTAGAACCGCAAGCTGTATTCGCCGGTGTCGCCGGGATATACGATGACTTCGGGGCCAGTTAGACCAAATCGGTACTTCCCGGTCGAATCTCGCATCCCGTAGTAAAGGTAGTTGGCGTCGTCACCAACCACCCATGTCGAAAGGAAGTAGTGCTGCAGGATGGCGATCCAGCCGCCGTCCACTTCCTGCCGAAAACGTTCTTCGTCAACGTCATCAAAGCCAATTTTTTCGTATCGCGTGTCATTCGTGGTCAAGGCCGCGCCCAGGTAGGGTCGCGGGCCTAGAAACCCGGTAGATTCCTCACGTTTGCCGTCATGGGTCAATTGGGCAAACAGATTGGCAATAAATGGCGCGTTGGATCGATTGTCAACTTCGTGCCTTACGGTCACGAGATACTGCTGTGGATCAACGGTAAAGATCTTGCGGACGACGATGTCGCCAGCTTCGGTCGATCGAGTCGTTGACAGGACGATGTCTCGAGGCGTGTCGACCACGTCGAAATCCAGTTGCGACACGCTATATCGTGGTTTAGACGGACTCGCGTCGAAGCCGTCTTCCCCAACCAAGCCGCTTTGTGCAATATAGGTTCGACCACCTTGTTTCTGCAACAAAATAGTCGGAACATCTGCATATTCCAGCGAAATCGGGTGCTGGTGCAGTGCGATGTGGCGGATGTCGCCGCCAATCGGGTCGATTTTCATCGTGACCAACGGTGTACGCACCGTCACTAGATCGCTATCTTGGCTCGTTTGGCCCGCGGTGATTGGCTCTGCTTGGCTCCTCCGCACGAGCGAAGCGTCCGGCACATCGCCGGTTTCCGCCGAGGGCGTTGGGACCGCATCGAGGCCTCGCTCATCTGCCGCATCCGCGTCCTGCATCTGTTGTGGCAAGGGATCTTCGGCGATTTTGGGTGGCTCTGCGCCGCCGTAATCCGCAGTCCACTGCATGACAAGCAGATATGCGCATATGCCAAGCGCAAGCAGCAGTCCGTAACGGATGATCTCTTGGATATTCATAAAGACCCCGGATCCGCCTCGACCTTCTTGCGTGGCTCTTGCCGCCACGGACACCAGGTAAACGCGACCGGCACCAAATCTACGCCACCTCGACACAGCGGGTGGCAGCGACCGAGGCGCATGAGCACCAAATAACCGCCCTTAAGCACGCCGAACTGCTCAACTGCTTCAAGTGCGTACGTTGAACACGTCGGATAGAAGCGACAACATGCTGGCAGCCAAGGCGACACGCATAACTGATAACCGCGCACAGCGACATGCACCAGTTTTTTCGCCGCTAGTTGGCCGCGATAGAGTAATTTCAAGCTAACAGATCATGTTCCGAGCAACGGGTTCTTGCCGATCTCGTCCAAACACCCCCGGATTGACGCCAAATCGTGGGGTCGATGGCGCAAGATCACTATGAAATCTCTGTTTCGCAGGTTGGACTGATTGCACCTGAACCATTCACGAATGACGCGTTTAACGTAATTTCGATGCACCGCTTTCGGTAAGTGACGTTTTGCCACCGTCATGCCAAGGCGAGGGTGGGTTAACTTGTTAGGCACGCCGATAATCGCCACCGGTCCCCGTGCCATGCGCCGGTTCGCACAACGAAAAACCCGGTCTATGTCCCGCTTGGTGTTTAACCGATTCTCGCGCGGATAGGCATGGACCTTATCACGTGCTATACGGACAACCTCTTGCGGCCACGTGCTCGCCGGGCGTTAATGACTTTGCGGCCATTCTTCGTCGACATGCGTTTGCGGAACCCGTGCGTGCGCTTGCGCGACACGTTGCTGGGCTGATATGTGCGTTTCATGCAAGCTGGTCGGGATGCGATAAGGCGGCAATTTTAGAACCAGCAGTTGCGCTGTCAATCAAGTATTGTTCGATAGAAAAAAGCAATGCGACGACGAGAAATTGAGCTTATTGATCCGGTTCTGATATAGCGCTAACAAATAATTTTGTCGTTGTTGGCACTTGCAAAAATTGAGCAAAACCCCGCCGAATCCCTTTCTGCTAATGGATTGGCGCCTGTGAAAACGAAGGGAAAACGAGGGACAGAAAATGGATAAAAAGGTTCGCCTTGCGCAGTTCATAATTAACACGCAGGTTATCCACAAGGTTTTCTCATCCTTTCCAAACTAACGCGCGCGAGCGAGACCCATTGATTCTCTCCCATGACCGCCCGCCCGCATTCGTTTTGATGCGATTGCATTGAAATAATCAGAGTATTTACGGAATTTAGGAAGGGTTGAAGTGCTGGCCAAGAATCGGCGGCAACCTGTTATCAAGGAGCGATGCGACGTATAACTGCAGTAAGACAAAACAGTCAAAAATGCAATAGAGAGACGGTTCTTGGACAATTCGGCGGAATTTTGGAAACAATGCCAGCGGCACGTAAAACAGAGAATATCAGCAGATCAATACAAGAAATGGATAAAACCGCTGCGCGCCGACATTCGCGCTGACGTCGTCCGCATCTCTTCCACTAACGCGTGGGCGGGACGACGAGTTAAAGACGATTTCGGCGATATCATCACGGCGGCCGTGCGAGAACTGGCGGCGGACGAGGGTTTGCGTGTTGAGTTTAGTAATGACCGTGCGCTGAAGCCGCTGCGGAGCGGTGGCGGCAAGCATGCCGCGCCCCGGCAACAATCGCCGTTGCTCGAAAAGCGCTTTACATTTGACAACTTTATTTCCGGCAGTGCCAAAGGCGTCGAAAAAGCCATGGCGCTGGATGCAGCCGATTCATTCAATGATGACCTTATGACGATGGTCATTTTCGGCGACAGCGGCTTGGGGAAAACTCACCTGTTGCACGCGATCGGGCATCACATTTATGCGCAACATCCCGAAAAGGCCATAAAACTCACACACTCGACCTCATTCGTGAACGAAGTCACCTCCATCATCAAGCCGTATGGGCCGAATAGCGGGAATATCAACGCAGCGATGCGCTCGTTGCACAACGAATATACGCAACACGATGTGATTTTGCTGGACGATTTACACCGTTTGGTTGGCAAAAAGAAGATTCAAGAAGAATTTCTTGAACTGCTGAATCTTTGGCACGAGCGGAACACCAAGCTGGCATTTGCGTCGCTCGGCCCCCTCGCGGATCTCGAACAGCTAGACCCAGCATTGAGGTCGCGCCTGCTTGGGGGAGTCTCGATCCAGGCAATGGAGCCAGATGAGAATACAAAAGTACAGATCTTATTGCAGCACGCGGCGCAAGAAGACTTCGATTTGCCCGAAGATGTGGCGGCATACTTGGCACAGCATTTAGATGGCGATATTCGCATCTTGAAAGGAATCTTGGTCACGATCGTCAAAACCCAACGTTTCTATGGGCACAAGAGCCGCACCATCGGGAAAGAGTCGGTTGATCACGCCCTGCGCAGTTTGAACCGCGAGCGGAAACCGGTCACGGTTGAACGAATATTGAAGTTGCTTAGCGAGCGCTTCAACGTTGGCGAAACCGACATCAAGAGTGCTGCGCGGACCCATAGCAAACTGATTCCACGCCAAATGGGCATGCTGCTCACGCATGAGCTCACATCTCTGCCGCATACTGAAATCGCGTTGGCATTCGGTCGCAAAGACCATACAACCGTAAAGAATGCGTTGTCCGCCATCGATCGGAAAATGCGATCTGACCCGCAGCTGCTGCGAGATTACGATTGGCTTAAAAGCAACCTTAGAAAATGACACCTTTCCCTTGGAATAGAGGTACCAGGTTATGAAGTTCTCGGTTCCGCAAACGGACATGTTCAAAGTCCTCTCGCAAATCACCGGCGTCCTGGAGCGCACGCAAACACGTGACATTCTGTCGCATGCGCGGGTGTCCGTCACCGATAGTGGCGAGTTGACGATGAGTTGCACGGACATCACGATGACGATGGTCGCGCAGCTCGAGGTTGAACACGTTGAAGAACCGGGCGGCGCTTCAATACCTGGCTTGCGCCTGTTTGACATTTTTCGTAAGTTGCCGAGCGACGAAGCGGTGACGTTTGAAACCGCCGAGGAGATGATCAATATAACGGCGGGGCGCTCCGAATTTCGGTTGAACGTTATGACCGGACCCAATTCGAACGTGCTTGAAGGGTATGCGGCCAAACCGCCCGACGACCACATTCAATACACGATCACTGCGGCGAAATTACGTGAAATGCTCATGTACACAAACTCAGCCATGGGGACAAAAGAAGCTCGCAGATACATGGTTGCGACATGTTTTGAGCTGAATTCTGAGCATTTTCGCACAGTTAGCACTGAAGCATCAATTCTTGCCATGGCGACGTTTCCGAACGGTGTGGAAGGGCTTGATGAGACTAAACAATATGTCGTGCCGCGGAAAACGGTCTTGCAAGTGACTTCTATGTGCACTGCGGCCGCGGGCAACGAACAGGTCAAGCTCACGTTTGGGAGCAATCATTTCTCGGCCAGTATCGGCATGTTCACGCTGACATCTAACTTGCTTGACACCAAATACCCCGTCTACCAGAATGTCTTCCCAGACGAGTTAAGCTGGACCATGGTTTGTGATCGTGAAGGGCTGCGAGACGCGCTTGAACGCGCCGAAGTGGTGGCCGTGGACGCCAGCCACCGGGTGGTACTTGATTGTGCGGACGATGTGCTCACGATGCGCGCGGCTTCGACGCGGAATGATCGAGTAGAAACAGGCATCGCATTGGACGTTTGTTCAAGTGAACGGAAAGTTTCGATAAACGGCGAGCGAGTGTTGCGAATCCTTTCGAATCTCAAAGGCGCACGCGTTGAGTTCACGTCGGACGCTTCTGATTTGCAAGCGAACATCAAAGTCATCGATTCCCAGCCGGACGAAAAACCGGCCGGCGCGAGTTCTGATGCCATCGACATCACCTATTTGATGGCGACGATGTCGGATAGATGAACCTAGATCGACTCGAAGTCGATCACTTCAGAATCCTTGAGCAAGTCGAGCTAGATCTTCAGCCCGGGATAAGCCTGTTCACAGGTCCTAACGGGGCTGGTAAAACATCTTTGCTCGAAACGACCCATTTGCTGGCGCGCGGCAAGTCGTTCAGGCGTGGTAGCGTGGAAAGCCAAATCCACCACGCTGCGGACACTTTGACCGTGCGCGGTCGATTCAGTCACCAGCTTGGGACGATGCGTGTGGATTTCGCGAAACGTCGCAGCGAACCGCTTGAATTGCAGCGCGATCGCCGGCGCGTTGAACGCGTTTCAGACATGGTGCTGGCAGTGCCGCTCCAGACGTTTCTGCCCGACTTGGCCGAGCTTGTATTAGGTCCACCGCAACAACGGCGACGTTGGCTTGATATCGCGCTGCTGTATGCCGACCCAACCGCATTGCAAACGATGGCGCACTATCGGCACGTATTGCGGCAACGAAATGCCGCGCTGCGGTTACGGCAGCTAGCGCAACTTGACGCTTGGGATGTGGAGATGTCGGCAAGCGCGACGGCGGTTACAGCAGTTCGCATGCAGTGCTTTGCCGCCATGGCCGAACACGTGAAAGCATGCGTGCTCGAGCTATGCCCCGAGCTCGAAATTTCCATGAGTATTTATTCAGGATATGGGGAAGGTGAATTTGCTGTTGAGCTTGCTCAGCAACGGGCTCGCGATGTAAAATTAAGCATGACGCATACAGGTCCGCACCGGGCTGATATTCGCATTCGTATAGGGGTATCTAACTCCTTGCGCAGTGGCACGACGGCTGTAGCGACGCGCTTATCGCAGGGGCAAGCGCGCGCCTTGGCGGCCGCGTTCAAATTAGGGCAAGTTCGCTATCTCAAATCACTTGGCTTCGAATCGCTATTGCTAGTGGACGATTTAGGTTCAGAGTGGGATGGCGCACACTGCGATCGCTTTCTCGCGTTGGTGCGTGAGCTAGGTTCGCAGGCGCTATGCAGTGCTGTGGACGAAGCCGCGTTGCCTGCAAAATGGCACCGGCGATGGGCGCGCTTTCGATTGGCGCAAGGCAGGCTGGTTAACCCTTAGAGTGAGCACTAGAGTGAGCACTAGAGTGAGCACCCAATGGCGAAATGTTTCACGTGAAACATCGGCTAGGACCCAAGCCCCATAAGGGATAGCGGCATATTGAACTCTTCAAAAATCATATCAATGGCTGATTCAAGGATGAACACATGAGCGATAGTTCGGACGAAAATCAATATACGGCGGACAGCATCAAAGTGTTGCATGGATTAGACGCTGTACGGCGCCGCCCTGGCATGTATATTGGCGATACCGAAGACGGCACGGGCTTGCAGCACATGGTCCAAGAGCTCGTTGACAATTCGATCGACGAAGCCCTCGCAGGGCATTGCTCTACCGTTGACGTGGTGATACATGCCGATAACGGCGTCACCGTGCGTGATGACGGACGCGGCATCCCTGTGGACTTTCACGAAGATGAGGGCAAACCCGCAGCCGAAGTCATCATGACGACGCTCCACGCTGGCGGCAAGTTCGATGACAATGCGTACAAGGTCTCAGGTGGCCTGCACGGCGTGGGTTTGTCGGTGGTCAATGCGTTGTCTTCGTTTTTTCGCTTGACCATTCACCGTGACGGCAAGATCTACGAACAGACCTATGCAGACGGCGTTCCTACGTCGGAGTTGGTCGTCATCGGCTCGACATCGGAAACGGGCACAACGTGTTATTTCAACGCGTCTGAAGAGATCTTCCACGAGGTTCAGTATCGCTACGAAACCCTTGCTGCCAAACTTCGAGAGCTCGCGTTTCTTAATTCCGGCGTGCGCTTAACCATCGCAGATGAACGTGCAGCATTGCAGGATGCGTTCCAATACGATGGTGGGTTGCGGGAATACGTGGCGTATTTGAATGAAGCGAAGACACCACTTCACGACGTGGTCCACTTCAAGCGTACGGTAGATGGTGACATTGGCGTTGAAATAGCGATGCAATGGACCGCTTCTTATCAAGAACACGTACGCACTTACTGCAACAATATTCATCAAGGCGACGGTGGTAGCCACTTGGTTGGCTTCCGGACGGCATTGACACGGACCCTGAACAACTATATTGAACGGGAGGATGTCGCTAAACGCAGTGGTGTCAAGACTTCAGGCGAAGACGCACGTGAAGGCTTGGCCGCCGTGGTCTCGGTCAAACTCACCGATCCAAAATTCTCGTCGCAAACGAAAGAAAAACTCGTATCCAGCGAAGCGCGACCCGCTGTTGAATCCACGCTGTACGAAATGCTATCGGATTACTTGCTTGAAAACCCTAAAGAGGCGAAACGCATCGCGGAAAGCATGATCGAGGCGGCGACTGCTCGGGAAGCAGCACGCAAGGCACGTGAGCTCACGCGTCGAAAAAATGCGTTAGATTTAGGCGGCTTGCCAGGCAAATTAGCCGATTGTCAAGAAAAGGACCCTGCCTTGTCCGAAATCTTCATCGTTGAGGGTGATTCAGCAGGTGGATCAGCCAAACAAGCTCGGCATCGACGGACGCAAGCGGTGTTGCCTCTTCGTGGCAAGATTTTGAACGTAGAAAAGGCACGGTTGGATAAAACGCTCGGGTCCAAAGAAGTCACAGCGCTAGTCACTGCGCTAGGGTGCGGTATTGGCGATGCCGTCAATTTAGAAAAACTGCGTTATCATCGTGTCATCATCATGACCGACGCCGATATCGACGGTTCGCACATCCGGACGCTCTTACTCACGTTCTTTTTCCGTCACATGCAACCGTTGATCGAAAAAGGACATATATACATTGCGCTGCCACCACTATACAAGGTTAAGAAAGGCCGCGCAGAGCGCTATGTAAAGGATGATCCGGAGTTGGACGAATACTATCTGACGAGCGCTCTTGAAGGCGCACATGTCTTTGCGAATGAGGATTCGCCAGCTATGTCGGACGCAGCGGTGCAATCCTTGGCAATGCGTTTGCAAGAAGTGCGACAAAGCCTTGAAGCCATGGCGCGCTCGCTCCCAACCTATCTATCCATGCACTTGTTTTATTTACCCGTCCTAACCGCGGCGGCAGATGCAGAATCCGAGCCCGATTACGTTGGCAATTTGCGTAGCCAAGCCAGCATGCGTCGTTGGCTGGCACGTCTTGATGACGCATTAGCGGGTGAAGACGGGTTGTTTGTCACTGATTTGGCGTATGATGCGGACAGCCAATGTCATTACCCTCGAGTGACGCGCTCGTTTCGTGGTTCACGGCACACCTATGTCCTGGATCAAGCATTTATTGACTCATTCATATATCAATCTGTCGCGCAATTGCAAATGGAGCTAGATGGTTTGCTCGAAGCAGATGCGTACTTTGAGAAAAACGACAGTCGGTTCGCCACGACTAACTTCTTGCATGGCCTCGATTGGCTGCTAGATAGGGCACATCAAGGTGTCACACTATCGCGGTACAAGGGTCTAGGCGAGATGAACCCTGACCAGTTGTGGGATACGACGATGGACCCTGACATTCGCAATATGTCCGTGGTGGATTTAGGCGACGTCCTTGCTGCCGATCGTCTTTTGAACACCTTGATGGGTGAGGAAGTTGCACCACGCCGTAAATACGTGATGGACAACGCACTGTCGGTGAAAGCTGCCAATCTAGATATCTAAGCTGGTCGCAAAGCTATAGCGCTAGGGAAGCGCTGTACTAACAAATAGCGGTTTTCAAAACATCGGCCGCACTTGGGTATGGCTGCCGCGAGATGGGTTTGCTGTAGCTAGGGACGCGCGCTCGTAAAATCAGATTTGGTCGAATCGATCTAATCGCGTCCGGTGGTTGAGGGTTTTGGGCTTGTTCGTTCCGTGAGCAGGCATGTTATGCGGTTATGCCGCAAGTGCCTTAAGCTATTTTTGTGGTGTGGTTGTGGCATCGGTTTACATGTGATGGTTTCTGCAGAGGACGCACCACTGCCGACGCAGGGCATTGCCGAGCGTGCGCAGGACTATCGTGCGCAACCCATGGAAGAATTGGTGGTTCAAGGGGAACGTTTGGACCCCTTGGCGATGGATTTTCTTGAAATGGAGCGAATTTATGCACAAAAGGCGGCCGCATCGCGTAATTTCAAGATTGGCAAATACAAGGAAGCGTTTCCAGAACTGCTGCAATTAGCCAAACTAGGCTTTAAGGACGCGCAGGCACGCGTGGCGTATATCTATCTGTTTGGCAAGGGCGACCAGCAAAAGAGCAACTTGAAAGCGCTCGGGTGGCTTGGCGTGGCTTCGCAGGGAAGGACGCGCCCTCAGTATCGCAATATCTTTAAGCAAATGTTGAACGAAGTGCCGGCGGCGCAGGCGGATCTTGCACGTTTCGTAGTGGACGACTATCGAGCAAAGTTCAATTCCGACAAACTAGGTATAGAGTGCTGGCATAGCAACATCAATCACATTCGGCAGTTCACGTGCCGCTTCTCCGATGAGATGTTCAAATACTACAATCACATGACGATGTCAGGCACGCCATTTTCGGGAACGCCTTAACTCTCAAAAACTAAAAATAGGTCATAAACTCCAATATTTGTGGGTAAATTGATAGATTTTCCGCAAATCCGAGCTACTTTTAATGATTTAGCAGCATATTTACTTACGGTGCGGGTGTTTAACCGAACACCGTTACGCCTATCCGGCCCGGCCGCCCGAGCATGCGAAAACCCTTCTGCAAGCCCTTGGGATCAAGCGTGCCATGGCGCCGCGACGACCGCAATACTAGCGCTTTTGTAGTGCCTTCACGCGCTCATAAAATGCAGTAAAATCAATGACTTGTCAGCCTCAACCGCCGAAGTTAAGAGCATATTTACTGCCGCGAAGTTTGGTGTTTAGAGGCCAGAACGGTCTTGTGAGTGAGGACTGAGCTCCTGCATTTGCTGTCGCATCCAAGCTTCTGCATGTTCGTTGAACTCTGCGGCTGTGCGATCACCTACCACTTGAGGAGGCGATATTCGAAGCGAAATGATGCCTGGGCGCTTGATGAAGGCGTTGTGGCGCCAGAAATATCCGCCATTATGGGCAACAAAATGGGTTGTCGCACCGGTTTGACGAGCTAGCATAGCGCCGCCTCGTTGAAAACGGCCAACTTCGCCGACTGGCACTCGTGTGCCCTCGGGGAAAAGGGTAATCCAATAACCGTCCTGCAAGCGTTTTTTGCCTTCCGTAACAATGTGTCGCAACGCAGACATGCGTTGGGCGCGATCGATCGCAATCGGGTTCGTTACCCAAAAAGCCCAGCCAAAACACGGAATCCAGAGCAATTTGCGCTTGATGATCGTCGTTTGGGGACTTATTAGCAACTGCGAGAAGAGCGCATCCCAAGTGCTCATATGTTTCATGAACAAAATACCAGAACTTGGGCCAAGGTGCTCTGCGCCACTGATGTGGACCTTAATGCCACACGTGATTTTTAACCACCATATAACGAACCCGACCCAAGGCGGAATGACCGCACGAAAACGTAGCCGTCGCGGCAGGAATAAGGCGATGGCCGTCAGTGAGGTTCCCCATAACAGGGTGGATAGCACATAACCGCAGTAAAACAGGAGCGAGCGCACCCACAGCACAGGCGTGGTGGTCATTACCGGTGCCAATAGCGTGGCGCTAGCAAAACCAATAGCGTAAAGATTTCGAGCCGCCCAAGCACCATTGCGATGATGAGCAGCCACTTGGTGGCGGCATTCAATCCAGCGTAGTTCGTTGCGACGTCGCCCAGGCCGGGCCCGAGATTGTTCAAGCACGCCGCCACTGCTGAAAATGCACTCTTGATGTCCAAATCGGACACAATCACAACGGCCGTGAAGAGGCACACAAAAAGCAGCGCGTACATGGTCACAAACCCCCACACAGCTTCTATGACTCGACCGCTCACCACTTCTTGGCCAAGTTTTACGCTGAAGATGCCGTCGGGCAGGATCAAGCGCCGAATCTCGCGAACGCTTTGCTGTAAAACGACCATAATGCGATAGATCTTCATGCCGCCTGCGGTTGAGCCAACACAGCCGCCGGCAAACGAAGCGAGCACGAGCACGACGGGGCACAATAATGGCCAAGCATCTACATTGGCGGTGGTGTAGCCAGTGGTGGTGGCAAATGACACCGCTTGAAAGGCTATTTCACGGAATGACCCTAACGAGATGCCGTCTTCAACGGCAAGACCGACTGCGACCAACACAACGACCGCCGCAATGACGGCCGCGTAGGTACGGGCTTCCGGGTCCCGGAAATAAGCGCTAGGGTCGAATCTAGCAACAAGTGCCGCATAGTGAAGGGTGAAGTTAAGACCTGCCAAGAACATGAAGAGGATGGCCACCGCTTCGATCGTGGGTTCATTGAAGAAGCCGATGCTGGCGTCGTAATTCGAAAACCCGCCGATTGCCACTGTGGTGAAAGCGTGACAAATCGCATCAAATAGAGACATGCCTGCAATCCAATAGGCTACTGCGCAAGTAGCAGTCAAACCGAGATATAGAAGCCACAATGACTTAGCGGCTTCAGCGATGCGAGGTTTTAGGCTGGTGTCCTTTATCGTGCCGGGCGCTTCGGCCCTGAATAACTGCATGCCGCCGATGCCAAGCATCGGCAATATCGCGACGGCGAGCACAATGATGCCCATACCGCCCAACCATTGCAGAATCGCGCGATAGAACAAGATGGACCTAGGCATCTCGTCCAAATTGGTGAAGACGGTGGCGCCAGTGGTCGTAAGCCCCGAAAACGATTCAAATGCCGCATCTGTGAAACTCATCGCCACTTGTGCTGGGGTCAAGATGAGCGGGAGCGCACATAACAAGCCCAACGCGAAATAGCTTGCAGTTGTTATAAAAAAGCCTTCGCGCACGCGCACCGTGACATCCGAGCGGCGCAAGCTGAGGTAAATCACACCACCAACGCTGGCGTAAATCAAGCCAATGAGTGCAAATGACGCGGCTTCTGATTCGTTATAGATTAAGCCGATACCGCCACTCAGAAACATCGGCACGCTAATGATTGCCACCAGCACAGCAAGGACGCTGCCAACGGCCGCGTAGTTCATTAGAAGAGCTTGATGGCTTTGGCGCGGAACAACTGCTCGACGGCGTTAGTCGCTTTGCTATTTTCGGTAATCAAGATGGCTCGGTCGCCATCAAGCAAATCCACCGCGCGTTCGCCGAGGATTGGATACAGCTCAACATTTGCGCCACTCCCGGCGGGTTCCACTGCTTCCGCATTGCGAACAAGGCAAGCCCAGTGAACCCCTTTAGGCAACTTGAGCTGGGATGGCAGTTTTCCAACGACACGGCTGGTTTCAGGATTGCCTTGCACCTTTAGTTCAATCACGTCGAGGTTGAACGTAGGTAAATGGCGAAACGCCGTCACGGTGTTTTCACGCACGAGTCCTTGGATGATGTTCGCGGTGACTTGCTGCGGTGAAATGAGAATGCCCAAGCCAGCGTTGGCCAGGGACTCGAGGTAGTGCACCTGCTGCACGAGCGTCAGCGTCCGTTTGACGTTTAGGCGCGTGGCGGAAAGTGACGAGACAATATTTGCAAGATCATTGTTGGTGACGGCGCAATACAGATCGGAATCGTTCACGTCGTTGGCGCGTAGAAAGTCTTCGCTCGTTGCATCTCCGTGTAAAACGTCGAGATTTATGCCGGTCTTGAGCACTGCGCCGAGTTGAGCCGCGCGTTCTTCGTTCGGCTCGATGATCTTCAAGGTCCGTGTAGGCTTGAGCTTTTGGATGTTCGCCGCAAGCTGCATGCCAATGTTGCCGCCGCCGCCGATCACAATACTGCGATCGGGTTTTAGAAGACCACTTAAGCCTTGAGCCCGCGCGTGCATATCGCTCGCTGTGCCCAATATAAAAGCTATGTCATTCGCCCTAAGGGTCTGTGCGCCCAAATTAGGCAACAGTTTGGCGTCACGAACCAAGCCAACGACGTCAACCCGATTTGAGGTCACGTGGCTGACTTCTGCGGCAGCTACGTCGACCAAGTGGCTATCCGGATGAATCTGGCTACACGTCATAATGAGGTTGCCATCGGCGAACTCGGTCACGTAGTGCGCACCTTGAAACGAGATGAGTTTCGTGAGATGCTCAACAACGGCTAACTCAGGGCTGATCGGCTCGTCGACGGGGATACCGCCACTCGCAAACAGCCGCTCGTGGCCATCCTTGAGGTAATTGATATTGCGAATGCGAGCGATGCGCCGCGGCGTATCGTGCAACGTCAGGGCCACTTGGCATGCGATCAGATTCACCTCATCCGATGCGGTCACCGCAATGAGGGCATCCGCGTCCTCGATGCCTGCTTTTCGCAACACATTTGGACTAGACGCATGTCCAGTAATGGTGTTGCAGGAATGAACATTGCCCAGGTCCTCCAGCGCTTGTCCATCGATGTCGACCATGGTTATCGTCATGTTAGGGTCGGCCGACAGCGTCTTCAGCACAGTCCGCCCGACTTGACCCGCACCGAGGATGAGCACATTCATGATCGAATAACAGGTTGTAACGGACTAGGGATGCAGGAACCGACCAGCCAAAAAGGTTTGACGCGCGGTCTCGGGTAGTCATTCATCGCTTGAACGCTAGAAAGTTACCGAGTTGGTGACTTTTACGCACTGTCACGGGTACAAATTCGGCAAAGAGTACTAAACTGGCGGCTACGCTGTTGTGAAACAAAGCGAGAGAGTGAAACCGATTAGTGCGTATTTTCTTTTTATTTAATCCAAGGATGAGAGGAGATTAGCTTGGACGCTCGCAAGCGCACTCGATGAGAGCGGACGTCAAATGGATTAAAACGCCAATCTCATTCCTAGGCACAGCGCTATTTAAGCTGCTAGTTTTCGAAGTTTAGAGACATAAAAGCCGTCACCCCAATTCGGATCTGGGAATAGCTGAACGCCATGAGCCATTTTTTGTGAGAGTGGATTGCCTGGCGCACCCTCCGATATGGCTTCTACTTGAACGTCCCGGTGTTGAGCTATGAATTCGCTGATAACGTACTCGTTTTCCTGCCGCAGTAGAGAACAGGTGCAGTAAACCAATAAGCCGTTCTCACTGAGCAGTTCCCAAAGGTTGTTCAACAAGCGTTCTTGTAGATTCGCAAGCAGTGGCAATTGGTCCTGGGCGCGGTGCATTTTTACGTCAGGATGTCTCGCAATGGTGCCGGTGGCCGAGCACGGGGCGTCAATCAGGATGCGATCAAACGGTTCGCCATCCCACCAACTCCGCGTTGTTGCATCGGCGGTTTCTATCGAAATTTGCATCCCGAGACGTTGGCTTTCAGTTTTGAGCCACGCACCTCGGGACGCATCCGCATCTAGCGCGGTTAAGTTTGCAGCACGCTCAAGCAATTGCAGCGTTTTATTGCCTGGTGCCGCACAAGCGTCTAACACATGCATACCCGGTTCTACTTGCAATGCATGCACAGCTAACTGTGCGTTCGCGTCCTGGACTGCAAACCAACCTTCTGCATAACCGGGAATTGAGGCAATGGGTCGTGGTTTGCAAAGACGTATCGTGCTAGGCCGATATAGTTCGACAAATGCAATGCCTTGCTCCCACAGTGCGCCTTGAAACGACATCGGGTCGATTTTGGTTTGGTTAACGCGTAGGCTCAGTGGGGCACGCGTCATCATGCTCGCCGCAAGTTGCTGCAGCAAGCTTTCACCGTACGTCGCACGAAACTCTGCGATAAACCAATCAGGCAGTTCCAGCTGCCCCACAGTTGTTTCAGGTTCGTATGCGGTATCAATCTTGCGGAGTACGGCATTCACCAACCCAGCGGCGGATTTGCGCAAGATCGTGGTTGCGGCGACGGATTCTGACACGATCGCATGGCGTTTTGCGTCGCTGTGAATGAGCTGATAGGCACCTAATAACAGCACGGCCAGCACGTCGTAGTCCAACTTCGCCAGCGGGATATGGCAGAGACGAGTTAGTTGCTCGCTAAGTGAAAAGAAATGCCGGCACGAACCGTATAGCCAAGCGGTAATGCGAGGAGTCGCAGCTTGACCGCCATGTCTATGGATGACCACTTCCAAGTTATCGCCGCGCAACACGCGAGTCAGCAAACGTGCTGCTAGGGCAATCTCGTCGCTACGCACGTGGCGTTGCGCCACTGACTGCTTCGAAGCATCCGCCGATTCGCCAAATATCGGCATACCCATTGATCGCATCGCGCCCAGACATTGGGCGTCCTTTACCGACACTCAATTGAAGCGTTAGCAGGCGCAAGCACGCTGAACCGCAGCTAATGATCGGGCCTATCGCGTGAGCGACGATGGTGCCTGGTGGCAGCTTGCCGGCCTCTCGGGATTTGTAGACGTTTGATTCGCTACGATCCCAAATCTCAGCTTCGAGTACGCGAACTCGAACCTTCCGCCCGTTGTAAGGCAAAAAGGAGAAAGCCATGTCGCGGCCATGAAAAGCGCGGATGTGTCGAGCGACCTGTTGCGCCGACTCAGACCAGTCGATTTGCCCGGCACTAGCAGGGATTTTGGGCGCGAAGGTTACTTGGGCTTCATCTTGCTCGACGGCTTGCCCAAAACTACCGTGTTTATCCGCTTGATCGAGCGTCTCAAGTAGTGCGGACGCCCCTATATGAGCAAGATCGGTTGTGACGGATGCGGTGGTGCTGTTTGACGTTAGTGCGAGCGGTTTGGTCAGATAGACGGGACCCGCATCGAGTTTCGCAGTCATTTGTACGATCGAGACGCCGGTTTCATGATCGCCGTGAAGAATGGCGTGTTCAATCGGCGCTGCACCGCGCCAGCGTGGCAACAACGATGCATGAACGTTGAGGCAACCCAATCGAGGGGCTTGCAGCATGGAATCCGGCAACAACATCCCATAGGCTGCAACAACTAATACATCGAGCGATTCAATAACAGGGTGGAATCCGCGTAGCCGCGTTGGTGTGTGGACAGGAATATCGTTGGTTGCTGCGAGCTTCGCTACATAGCTGGGGGTGAGTTTCTGGCCACGTCCTGTACGGCGTTCTGGTTGTGACAAGACCAATGCCACATTATGTTGCGAGGCGCATAACGCGTCTAAAATCGTGGCTGCAAACGCAGGTGTGCCCGCGAAGCCAATGTTCATTAGACTAGGTTTAAACTCACGCTGAATTTAAGGCGGATCGCCTGATTCGCAAGTGTGGGTAAATGGATGGCGGCGCACCAACTAGTTGTGCGGATTAGGCGATCAGGTTGAGCTTGCTTTCGATCGCGTCGCAGATGTTGCACTAAATCGACCTATGGAGATTAACGCGTAATGCTAAATGGCATGTCTGAAGTTCGTTTGGCAAGAATCGGCGAACACCTAGAAAAGTATGTAGCGAGTGGCAAATTGCCGGGTGCATCCATTCTCGTCACGCGGTTAAACGAGCCGGTGTATTACTTTGACACCGGGTATGCAGATGTTGAGCGGAAGACGCCGATCGCACGTGACACAGTGTTTCGCATCTATTCGATGACAAAACCCATCACGAGCGTCGCCCTGATGACCTTATACGAACGAGGCATGTTTCAATTAGACGATCCCGTGAGCGATTACATTCCGTCTTGGAAGCAGTTACGCGTATACGAGAGCGGCGACGGCGCGTCTATGCAGACACGCGAGTTGACGGAACCAATGACGATAAAGCACCTTTTGACCCACACTTCCGGGTTAACTTATGGCTTTATGCAAAACCATCCGGTCGATACGCTGTATCGTGAAAAGCAAGTAGGTGGGGGACGCGGACGAACGCTTCAGGATATGGTTGACGCGCTCGCTGAGACGCCATTGTTATTTGATCCTGGTTCGCGTTGGCACTACAGCGTGGCCACAGACGTTTGTGGCTATTTGGTTGAGTACTTCAGCGGTGAGCCGCTGGACTCCTACATTGACAAGAACGTTCTGCAGCCAGCAGGGATGTCACATAGCGGGTTTAAAGTCAAGCCTAGCGATCGGGACTTGCTCGCGGCGTGCTACAGCTACGACCCTAGCGGCTACAAGCTTCAAGACGATCCTACAAGCTCCGCATATCACCATCGACCTAGCTATCTGTCTGGTGGTGGTGGGATGGTGAGCACGATCGACGACTATGCAGCCTTCGCCAACGCGATGCTCGCCATCGACGGGGAAGATTGCATGTTAGGCTTGCGAACACGCGAGTACATGATGAGCAACCATCTTCCTCACCACGCTGATCTGGCAGCCATGGGACAGTCAGTGTTCGCCGAGACATCGTTTGCTGGCGTTGGGTTCGGTCTAGGGTTTTCGGTGGTTGTCGATCCACAAAATTCAGCAGTGCTCGATGTATACGGGTGTGCAGGTTGGGGCGGCGCGGCTAGCACCTATTTTTGGATAAACCCACAAGACCTGATTACCGTCGTGTTCATGACGCAGCTGTTACCTTCGTCTACGTATCCAATTCGACGCGAGTTAAAGACCCTGGTGCACCAGGCGATTGTTGAGCCTGCAGACGCTGGCGTGAGGGACATGCTTACGGACATGTTGCTGGATGAAGCGATGCCGGATTACGACGGCGAGTACGACGACGAACCCATCAAACACTAAGCTAAACACCTTTAAACCTTTGCACAAAAGTTGAGCAATGCTGCTCAATTGTTGTGCAACAAGGTGATGAAAACACGGAAAAACGTAGAAATTAAGCACGCTACGCTTGCTGGCACGATATTTGCATAAAATCCCGCGATTTCAACCACCACACAACCATTTTCGCGAGGCAACAACAACATGAAATTCAAACTTGAGTACATTTGGCTGGATGGGCAAGCACCCACGCAAAGCCTACGGTCAAAGACGCGGATCGAAAACGACTTCGACGGCCAGTTGCAATCTGCGCCCATGTGGGCGTTCGACGGGAGTTCGACGGAACAAGCAGAAGGCAGCACGTCAGATTTATTGCTAAAGCCGGTTGCGGTATTCCCTGATCCGGCACGCCGCAATGGTTTCTTGGTCATGACCGAGGTCTTGAATGCCGATGGTACACCCCATGCATCCAACGGCCGGGCTACCATCGACGATGACGACGATGATTTTTGGTTTGGCTTCGAGCAGGAATATTTCCTGTGGGATACGAAAACAGAACTGCCACCAGGATTCCCAAACAAGGGGTTTCCACGTCCACAAGGCCCGTACTACTGCTCCGTAGGTGCACAAAACGCATTCGGCCGCGAATGTGTAGACGCCCATCTCGACCAGTGCTTGGATGCCGGCTTGAATGTCGAAGGAATCAATGCTGAGGTTGCCGCGGGACAATGGGAATTCCAGGTGTTTTCAAAAGGCGCGAAGGCAGCCGGCGATGAAACATGGATCGCTCGTTATCTAGCTGAACGCAACGCTGAGCGCTATGGGTACGGTATTAACTGGCATCCCAAACCGCTAGGCGACACCGATTGGAATGGATCTGGCATGCACGCGAACTTCTCAAATGGGATCATGCGCGACGAAGGTCAAGAAGACCTCTTCACCAAAATCTGCGAGAAATTTGGCGAGAATATTGAGCGGCACATTCAGGTATACGGCGCCGATAACGACCAGCGCTTAACAGGCCGGCACGAAACGCAGTCGATTCACCAATTTAGCTACGGTCTTTATGATCGTGGTGCATCCATTCGCATTCCTGCCGCGACGTTCGAAGCAGGTTGGAAAGGTCGACTGGAAGATCGCCGGCCGGCCTCTAATGCCGACCCCTACAAAGTCGCTTCAGCCATCGTCAAAACCACGAAAGAAGCGCTCGCGTAACACTAAATCTGCCTCGCAGTCGGGTGCGACGAGCTCGCTGGCTTGTCGCACCTGGCTGAACTTGCCGGGGTGTCAGCTGAGCGGATAGTCTGCGGCTAACGCTTTCAGTGCACTGTCGTCCAACCCAAGCCGTTGGGCCTCGCGCAACATCCGTTGGTAGCTGGCTCGAAATTGGGCGAGATTCGCTTCACGTGCGTCGCCAAGCCAAGCATTGAAATTGGGTGAGCGTTTCTCACGGAACGCTGTACCACCTTCGCGAGCATCAGAGTGGTGGTCGGTTACTGCAGTTTTCGCTGCGATTTCGTCGAGCGACTGCTCAAATGACAGCTCGTAGGCGTTATAAATGGAGCGCTTCAACAAGCGCATGGCAACTTGTGGCCCATTGGCAAGTTCCTCGGCGAGCGTGGTGACGCGCGCGAGCAGTTCTGGGCCTGGCACGACTTCATGAAGCAAACCTAATTCATACGCTTCCTCCGCTTCCACAATGCGCTTGCGCATCAAGAAATCCATGGTTTTGGCGACGCCTATCAACTGCACCATCAGATATTGACCGCCTTCGTCAGGCAATAAGCCAAATCTGAGCGTCGCGCTGCCAATACGCGCGCCCGCTGCAGCAATACGATAGTCGCAGGCCAAAGCTAAGGTCATGCCAGTCTGCACGGCAACCCCGTTGATGGCAGCGATACAGAGTTTGTCACAATTGCGTATCGCTAGATTGACAGTTTGTGAAAGATGACGAAGCCCTTCGTAGGTGCCGATCTCGGTATCGTGGCCAGGCGGGATGGGTGGAACCAGAGGGTTCCCGCCTAATGGTTTGTTTTGACCGGAAATATCGTCGCCAGCACAGAATGCACGCCCTTCACCGGTGAATACGAGAATCCGCACGGCGTTGTCCATTTGCGCTTGAATGATCGTTTCGACCAAGTCACGCTTAATAGGTTGGGTAAGCCCATTGAGTCGTTCGGGCGTATTGAAAGTGATCCAAGCAATGCCAGGCTCTCTAACTTCAACCTCAAAGCCTGTAAATGCGCCGGTTTGCATGATATTTGGGAATTACTACCTTGCCTAAACAAGACAACTGTTCTGCGCAGATTCAAACCT
>VXLJ01000024.1 GCA_009841635.1 Gammaproteobacteria bacterium | reverse complement strand
CTTACATGGCGATACGACTAATCGAGTGCCAGCGAGTCCTCAAACCGACTGGCTCAATTTACCTGCACTGCGATCCAACGATGAGCCACTATCTCAAAACAACGATGGATTGCATATTCGGCGAAGACCAGTTTCGGAATGAGATTGTTTGGGAACGCACCAAGAGTGTCGGAAAGGGAAGTCAGCATGCCTCACGCACCTTCGGTTCTAACAGTGACTCAATCTTGTTTTACTCTGTGTCGTCTGCAAGTAAGTTGGACGCTAATCGAGCTTTAACGACCGAAGAACTCGAACGGAAGTTTCCAAAAATCGACAAGAACGGTCGTCGGTACAACACACTAACACCGTTGTGGCGTTCCAAAAGCATGGGGGCACGACCTAATCTGTGTTACGAATATAACGGGTGGCGCAACCCTCACCCGAGTGGGTGGCGTATATCGCGCGCGCGGTTAGAGGAGATGGACAATCGCGGAGAGATCATTTGGCGGGGTTCAGATAGACCCTTACGGAAAACGTTCGCCGATACTTATCACGGCACGCGATACGGCAATGTCTGGGGCGACATCAATCCAGCGCGAAAGAACACGGAAGCCACAGGCTACCCTACACAAAAGCCTCTAGCTCTACTCGAACGCATTATCAAAGCGAGTAGCAACGAGGGGGACATCGTGCTGGATCCGTTTTGTGGATGTGCCACAACCTGCATTGCAGCCGAGCGGTTGGAGCGACAATGGATCGGGATCGATGTCAGCCACAAAGCATACGATCTCGTGCGAGAGCGATTGGACAAGGAAGTCGCTCGACCCGACGAACTGTTTGGTGAGGAAGTCCACCTGACGACCAAACTGCCAGTTCGGTTAGGTGAATCACTGGGTGAGACCAAGCACGTCTACATCATCTCCCACCCGAACTATCCGGGTGAATACAAGGTTGGCATTGCCAAGAACGTGAAGGCGAGGTTAAACGCCTATCAAACATCTGATCCCGACCGCGCCTATAAGCTGGAATTCAGCCACGAGACGCACCTGTTCCGAGAAACCGAAAAGCACATTCACGAGGAATTTGATAACAAGCACGAATGGGTGAGCGGTGAATTGTCCGAAATTAAGCGAGAAATTTGCGAATTCAGTGGCGATGTCAAGCCTTCTTTATAAGTCCCTAATTTAACGCCAAGATCGCAAGCAAGACCTATTCGGACTGTAGTGCTTCAACTGGATCCAATTTCGCGGCCGATAGAGATGGATATACACCAAACCCCACCGCGATGGCGACGCAAACAACGACCGCCAAAAAGATGGTCAAAAATGACCATGCTACCGCCCATCCTGCAGAAGCTGCGATCACATAAGCGATTGCAACACCGAGGAATACCCCAGCAAGTGCACCCGTCAATGCGATCACGGTGGTCTCGATGATAAACTGGCGAACAACATCCATCTGAGTCGCGCCAATGGCGCGTAGCAAGCCGATCTCCGATTTACGCTCTAGTACGCTCGCCAGCATGATGTTCATGATGCCGATGCCGCCAACTAATAACGAAATGCCTGCCACTGCAGACATGACGATCGTAAAAATGCGCTCCGTTTGACGTTGCTGCGCTAGTAACCTCGCTGGCACAATCATCCGAATGTCATGTTGCCCACCATGACGCCGTATAAGCAGGTGCTCGATCGCCTTGGCGGCATCGCCTGGAAGTACGTCGGGGGTCATTTGAATTTTTAGTGCGGACAATTCAGCCTGGTCTTGAGGTACATTCATTCGCTTCAGTGTGGTTTGAAGTGGCATGTACACCCTTTCACTGTCACCTCCGATCTGCTCGCCTTGAAATTCTTCTTCCGCTATTTGGCTATCCCGCAAAATACCTATAACTTCTAACCATAAATGATTGATTTTTATAGGTTTTCCAATCGCATCGCCATTTGGAAATAATTGCCGCGCCACCGTGCTACCCAAAACGGCTTGTTGTGCAAACTGCCGGTCATCTTCCGCGTCATAAAGTTCACCTCTTGCGACTTCCAAACCCGACAGCTTGAAGTAACTTGGACTCACGCCTACAACATCGGCCTCACTGTTACCTTCATGTGAAATCAAACTCCATGCGTGAACACCACGCACTCCCGCCCATTCAGCGACAAATGGCAAGGTCGCCGCGACTGCCGTTGCATCATTGAGAGATAAGCCAGGCGAGTGTTGGCGCAATTCACGCAACTGATCACCACTTCCCTCATCTGCTTCAACTATGAGATTTCGAACACCCATGCCTTCTACGAGCTGTAAGGCTTCTCGACGACCGCCTTCGCTTACAGCGAGCATCGCAATCACGGCTGCTACCCCAAAAACCATACCCAGAAGAGTCAAGGCCGAACGTAGCTTGTGGTGTGAAAGCTGACTTAGCGCTTGGCGAAAGTCAGGAACGAGGGATTGAAGCAAGCTTGGTAAGTTCACCTAAGCTTTCGAAACCAGCTTGGGTAACCTTCAACTGCAAACTTGCGGAGAACGTTATAGGACATAGCGATCGCGCACTCGACGTTAGTACCCATCTGCAATAGAGCCTCGCTTACGCGAATCAGTTTATTTAAAGGAGCTAAATCGCTTTGCTGCAGGGATCCTAAAAAGCTCATTAGGCATCGGAAGCCGCAAGTTCTGGTTCAATCAAACTAACCCACTCGCCTGGTGCCAAGCCGTTCACGATTTCAACCAATGTTGAGCTGCGTTCGCCTAATTCAACGACGCGCGATTCAACATCGCTCCCGTCAAGCACATAGACGAGCGATTTTTGGTTCTCAGTGAATATGGCTTGTTGCGGCAGCACGATCGCATCTGCAAGTTCGGCCGTAACGATCGTCGCGGATAAGGCACTGCCAACCCGAATCGATTCATGGCTTGAATCAGCAAGTGCGGCCGTGACAGTCACAAAGCGACGCAGGTCAGTCCTACTGCGGGCAGACGCTATCGGTGCGACACTAGTAATGGTTGCGTCTAGCTCCTCTGAAGCATTCGCGTCCATTCGCATTTTTATCAATTGCGAAGCAGCTAAACCAACCGCATCAGTCTCCGGCACGAAAATGCGAGCTTCATAACGGTCGCTAACTGGTAATTTGCCAACCGTGCTACCTGGAAACACCGTCATACCCCGGCGAACTTTTTCACCCCATGGCGACTGACCATAAACGAATGTCCCATCGGCCGGACTTCGTACTTCCGCTGCTTCTAACGCCTGATCTTGGCGTGAGAGCGACTGCTGTGCCCCTGCTCGTTGTGCTTGAATGTGCGCTGTTTCTGCTACCGTACGTTGTTCATGAGTGTTTGCTCGCCAATCGTAATACGTAGCTTCTACACCCAAATAGTTCAAATCGCCAATCGCATCGATGATCTCGATTCGGCTGAAATAACGCGGATCGAAATCCGCGAACGTTTGCGCGACTACTGTCTCGCCTGCAACACGCTCACTTTGATGGGTGATACCTGTTTGTTCAGTCACACTGTCCATTTCATGGTTGTGAATCGCCAATGATTGATTCGCAATTTGGACCATGGCATTGCTGCGTTGGGACATGATTTCGCGAATTTCAAAGCGTGCCACCACGTCGCCCTTTGAAACATTCGAAAATTCAGGCAAAATCCAGGCGATGTTCATGCGCATATTCACATTGCGCGGCACATTGATTGAAATGGATTCGGACGACACGATGTCGCCTCGTGCCTGCAACTCAAATACGTGATCATCGACTACGGCTTCTACCGCGATACTCTTATCGATTCCCTGTGTACAGCCCGTGAGCAACACCAGCAATGCCAAAGGTTGAATTAGTCGTCTCATATGCTGATCGAATCGCCGTCGCTAAGACCTTCTACAACGATGATTTTGTCGTCGCTTCGCTCCCCGAGGCTGACTTTGGCCCAGCCGTCCTGCGTGACGACGCCAGGAAATCCTTCACGATACTGGATCGCACTTCTAGGCACAGCGATTGAACTAGGTCGGCGTCGTACCTCGACCGTCGTCTTGGTGGAAGTGCCGAGTTTCAATATCTCAGGTTGCGAATCGAGTTCCACTTTGAACTCTCGCACCATATCGGACGAAAAGCGGGATTTGCGACGCACAGATTTGCCTAACTCAGATACGCGACCGGTAAGTTTCAATCCGCCCAAGGACTCGGCAACCATGCGCACAGGCTGATTCAGCTGTAGTTGCGCCGAATACTGTTCACGAACGGTGCTACTGATCTCAAGCGCAGTTTGGTCAACTAGCTCTGCGATCACGTTATGCGGCTGCGTGGTCGAACCAACATCGTACTTCTCGCCGTTGTAGTTCGTGCCAACTACTGCGATACCTTCACGTGGCGACCGAATCGTAAATCGAGCCAACGCTTGCTGGATGCTGTGAAGTTCGTTCTGTTTACGTTGCACATGAAGACGCAATCGTCGTGAATTCGTTTCTCGTATCTTGGCACTGATTTCCGCCCGGCGTGCATGATGCTCAACCATTTGCTCTGCAAGTTCACGTTGTTTAACGAGTTTCTTGTATTCAATGCTCGGTACGAGGTCGATCGGCTGGTTTGCTTTGCGCCGCGCTTTTTCAGCGTTGCTCTCAGCTTCCGCCAATATCAGTTTTTCGGTTTCAATTTCCTGATTGTGTTGTTCCGTCAGGGAGGTCAACTCTCCTTGGGCGACATTCAACTGCTCCTGAATTTGAGTCAGTCGAGTGCTCTCTTGGGTGCTCTCAAACCGCGCAATGACATCGCCAACACCGACACGCTGTCCTTCTTGGACAATTTCAGCAATCGTTAAATTCCAGTAAAAACTTGGTGGCGGACTGAATCTCGTCGTGTTTTTCGACGTAACGATCCCAGTCGTCTCAATCGTCACAGGTTGGTTCGCGGAATTCACTTCAAGCCATTCAGCTTGGAGTGAACCTGCCAAGGCACCCAGGATCAGCAGTAATCGAACACGATGGCTCATCAAGTCAATACGCCTGAGCAAAAACGGCCATACCAGGTAAAAACTCGCGCGGAAGTTGCTGAACTGGTTTTGCTTGTACCTTGAAATAGCCACCTTGGCTCCAATTTGAGCGCGAGCTAGCGTAATCTGAGACTAGGGTGATTTCTGCTTCAACAGTTATTTCTGGCAATGCGTCTGCGACCACCGCTAATCGTTTGCCTGGTCGAATATGCATGATGTCGGCGTCATGTGCCCAAAAGACAAACAACAGTTGAGCGTGCGTTGCAATGGTTGCGATCAAATCACCAGGCATCATGGTTTCACCTGGAAATATCTTGTTGCCGGTTCGTTCGTTTTCGCCATAGACCATGATGCCTTCTTGTTGCGCCCTAATTTCCACGCGAGCTAATGACTCCTGCACCAAGCGCAATTCCTCTTCACTGTGCGCGATGCGCATAGCCAGCACAGGTTCTAACTCTTCTTGCTTCGCTTTGGCATTCGCGAGCGTCGCGTTAGCTAATCTAAGGGCATTTTCTGCGTCGGCAAGTGCCAACTGCGCTTTTTCAAAACTTAGTTCATTGTTTGCCGAGGCCGGAATCTGAGCATCCAACCAAGCGAGATCACGCATGGATTGCGCTTGGCTTACTGCGATTTCAGCATCCAGAATCGCCAATTCGCCTTGAGCGCGATTGAGTTCAGTCGTTACGCGTTGCTCCTCAAGCGCGGTCGCGCGGATTTCGGCCTGCTCGATTAATGTTCCCGGCGCGACGCGTACTACCACTTCGCCTTTTTGAACCGAGCTACCTTCTGGTGCGAGCCATTCAACCTGGCGCATCCACGCTGTAGCTAAACTCGGCATTTCGATTTGTTGTGACTCGCCGTCTGCGACAACGCCAGTTAGATATGGCGGCGCTGCTTGCATTGTCAGTGCGAAAAAAACGCCGTATGTGCTAACCAAGATTCGCGTCATGCGTTCATTTCTTCTTGTTCGATCTTCCCATCGCGCATATGAATGATGCGATGTGCGAGCGACGCAATTTCGTGTTCGTGAGTCACGAGCAGAATCGTTTGCCCTTCCCGGTTAAAAGCCAGCAGAAGATCGAGAATTTCCGAAGCCGTTTTAGAATCCAAATTGCCTGTCGGTTCATCCGCCAATAGCAATGTCGGTTTAGACAGCAAGGCTCGTGCGATGCCTACGCGTTGCCGCTGCCCACCCGAGAGTTGGTTTGGCCGATGATCCATGCGATCGCCTAGCCCAAGGCGAGAAAGCAGTTCGCAGCCATATTCGCGACTACCAGCGTGTCCGGTTTTTGCGAAACGCATAGGTAAGAGCACATTTTCCAAGGCCGTCATGCGCGGCAGCAAATGGAAGCTCTGAAACACAAACCCCAAATGGCTATTGCGAATGCTCGACAAACTTTCGTCGTCCAACGCCGCAACTTGACGATTAAGCAAGCGGTAATCACCACTGTCTGGGCGATCCAAGCATCCCAAGATGTTCATAAGCGTCGACTTGCCACTACCAGACGGGCCCATAACGGCCACGAAGTCACCAACGTGCATCTCAATGTTCACATGATCTAGAGCACGAACACTTGTGTCGCCTACCTCATAAGTTCGACACAATTCATGCCCTTGCACAATCAACTTGCTTGAATCGCTCGCCACGTGCGAGACTCCTTGGATTATTAGATTTTTGCGTGACCGTGCCCATTGTTAGACACGATGAACCGCGCAAAGTAACAAGCGTAATGCCGCCGAGCGAATTAGCACGCGTCATTGTAAAAATGGCGAGCGTATTGAAGAAAACGAATGGTCCTAGCTGAGTATTAAGTGTGCAACTGCGATTTTCGTCTAGTAACATTCAATTACAGTCGCGAATTTCAAGGTATGAAAAGTCCCGCCAAAGCTCGTAAAGACAAAGAAAAGGTCATAGACGAAGTCTGGACCGACGAGCGAATAAAGGAATTCCTCGGTACGATCACGCCTTCGCAAGCGGGTACAAAGTTCCCTGGAGATCATGATTTCTATGTTTTGTTACGGGCTTATCAAGCGATGCGCCTTGAAGACTTTGAGAAATTTCTGGGTTACTTCAAAGACGATGGTGGCAATCTCGAAGCAAGAAATGGACGCGACCAAACGTTAAAGTCATTCATCAGATCGCATCGCAAATCCCAACCGTTCATCGATGCTCTCGATTCAGCCATAGCTAATTGAAGATGACCGAGCGCAGAAAACATCGATTGATTGTGCTCGGTTCAGGTCCGGCAGGATGCACTGCAGCGTTATACGCAGCACGGGCGAATCTTGAACCTGTCTTAATTACTGGTGTAGAAACAGGCGGGCAGCTCACTACTACCACTGACGTCGATAACTGGCCCGGTGATGTTTCTGGTCTGCAAGGCCCTGATCTTATGTTGCGTATGCTCGAACATGTGCAGAAATACGGTACAGAAGTCGTTTACGAACACGTGCATCGCGTCGATTTTTCTAATGGCACGCTTCGCATGTTTGGTGACGAGTCTGAGTTCGAAGCTGACGCTGTCATCATCGCAACCGGGGCATCCGCCAAGTACCTTGGATTAGATAGCGAACAACGTTTTCTAGGACGCGGCGTTAGCGCGTGCGCGACCTGCGACGGCTATTTCTTTCGTAATAAAGAAGTCGCTGTGATTGGCGGTGGCAATACAGCCGTTGAAGAGGCCCTCTACCTATCGAATCTTTGTTCAAAAGTCACGTTGGTGCACCGACGCAACGAACTTCGCGCTGAAAAGATGCTTCAAGATCGGCTGTTCGCTAAAGTCGATGAGGGCAAGATCGAACCAACGTGGTTTCACGTATTAGAAGAAGTACTAGGTGACAATGCAGGTGTCAATGGCATCGCCATTCGTAACGTCCAATCCGATGTGGTTCACGAACTGAAGCTCAGTGGCGTATTCATTGCTATCGGTCATACACCAAATACCGCCATCTTCAATGGCATCCTAGCCATGCGTGACGGCTATATCACAATCCAAAGTGGTCAGTATGGCAACGCGACCGCAACCAGCATACCTGGGGTTTTTGCTGCTGGGGATGTTGCAGATCACGTGTACCGACAAGCTGTGACTTCTGCTGGTTTTGGTTGCATGGCTGCACTTGATGCCGAAAAATACTTAGAAAGTAGAAACGCATGAAGAATGCGAAGCGCCAGCGTCTACTGCACCAGCATGAGGAATATTTCGCACGTATGAAGCACGAGATCAGCACGTGCGACGCAATCGCATTCAGGCTTGACGCACCGGTTACGCCCGAGCTTTATCTCGCAGCGCTTAGTCATGGTTTTTTTCCTTGGAACGACGAATCTGAGCCACGCACCTGGTGGTCGCCAGACCCACGAGCGGTTCTGTTTCTCGATGAGTTTCACATTTCCCGTTCACTTGCAAAATTCATGCGTAATCATGAATTTACGATCACCTATGATGAAGACTTCAGTGGTACCGTTACTGGTTGTGCCGACCGAGACAGCACTTGGCTTGATGCCGAACTCATTCGTGCTCTAAAACGGTTGCATCAATTAGGCGTCGCCCATTCGGTTGAGGCGTGGTACGACGATAGACTCGTTGGCGGCGTGTATGGCTTATCGCTAAACGGCATGTTCATTGGCGATTCGATGTTCTTTCGGAAAACGAATGCGTCCAAGGTGGTACTTGTGCATTTAGTCAAGCATTTGCGGGAATGTGGCTATCTTGCGATGGATTGCCAAATCCTAAATTCGCACACGCAGGCATTCGGTGCGCGAGACATTTCACGTGACGATTTCTACAAATTAGCTAAACAGCTGCGCAGACGACACGATCAAGAAGGGAAAGGTGCTTGGCTTGAACGATGAGTAGCTCTGAATTGCGTGTGCAGAAAGCGCGACAAGCTTGCCCGTATCTGCCTGGCAAGACCGAAACGCTTGATTTCATCGTTCACGATGGTGCGATGCTTCGCGCAACAGAACGCCACCATGATGAATGGATACATAACGGGGCGGCTTCACTCTGGGATGGGTTCGGCCAGCTCGGTTTTAGGAGGCAGGGTCGTTTGATGTATCGACCCGCTTGTGAGGACTGCCGCGAATGTGTCGCAACGCGGGTCATCGTGAACGAGTTTGAATACAAACGTCGGTTTCAAAGGGTGCTGCGCAAGAATGGCGACATCGAAATTGCAATAAGCACCGGAGCTCTAATTCCCGAAAGCGAATCGTTCAAGTTGTATTCGAAATACATCGAGTCGAGACATATGAACGGGGTCATGTACCCACCCGATATCGAGACTATGCGCAGCATGCTGCGATTAGAACCGGATCGTGGGGATCTTCACGTGTATGGTTTTCTTGACGATCAAGTTGTGTTTATCGCGCAAACTGATCGTTTAGCTGATGGACTCTCGGCGAACTACACGATTTTTGACACCGATCTAGCAACGCGAAGCCTTGGCACGCTGGCGATTCTGTGCCAAATCGAAATCGTGCGGGGGTTTGACCTCGACTTTCTATATCTTGGCTATGCGTTGAACTCAGTAAAAAACATGCGTTACAAACACGATTTTCAACCGCAGGAACGCTTCATTAACCAACGCTGGGTGCGGACCGACGAGGTCTAAACAACTCTCTCACGAAGCCAGGCAAGGCTCAGACGGCCGACTTCATAAAATTGCGCCGCTTTTAGGCTCAGGGTATTAATGCCAAAACAAGAACCAATGGAAATGGAAGGGCAAGTCGAAGACGTCCTGCCCAACACCATGTTCCGTGTCCGGCTGGATAACGATCATGTCGTCACAGCGCATATCTCGGGTAAGATGCGCCGCAATTACATCCGCATCTTGAAAGGTGATCGAGTCAAGGTTGAACTGACACCTTACGATCTAACGAAAGGTCGTATTACGTTTAGAAAATAGTCAATTACCTGCTAGTTTGCGTCACTAGTGACGCTCAGTCACTCAGCTGGTTCTTCTTCAGGCTTTTTCTCTACAGGTTTTTCACGGTCGCGATGTGGACGTGTCGTAATCTTGATTTCGTTGTCGGCGACGTTGATTTCAGCAATCCCGCCGTTGTCCGCAAGTTCCCCAAATAGGATGAAATCCGCCAAATTGCGTTTGATTTTCTCTTGAATCAAACGCTGCATTGGCCGCGCGCCCATTTTTTCATCGAAGCCGTTTTCTGCCAACCACACCTTCGCTTCGTCGCTAACTTCCAGTTCGACCTTCTTACTGTCGAGCTGAGCTTGCAGTTCGTCTAGGAATTTATCGACGACCGTACGAATAACCTCCATCGGCAAAGCATTGAAGGACACGATCGCATCAAGGCGATTGCGAAACTCCGGCGTAAACATCTTCTTGATGACTTCGCTCGCATCGGTCGTATGGTTCTGCTCAGTAAAGCCAATCGAGGATCGACTCGCTTCTTGAGCACCGGCATTGGTCGTCATGATCAGAACGACGTTGCGGAAATCAGCATGTCGACCGTTGTTGTCTGTAAGCGTTCCGTGGTCCATGACCTGAAGCAATAGATTGAATACGTCAGGATGCGCTTTTTCAATTTCATCGAGCAAGATAACGCAGTGAGGGTTCTTGGTAACCGCCTCGGTCAATAACCCTCCTTGGTCGTAACCTACGTAACCCGGAGGTGCGCCGATCAATCGCGAAACGGTGTGCCGCTCCATGTACTCAGACATGTCATAGCGCAACAACTCGACCCCCATGATGCGAGCGAGTTGACGACATACTTCAGTCTTACCTACACCAGTAGGCCCGGCAAATAGAAACGAACCAATTGGCTTTTCGTCTACTTGCAATCCTGCACGTGCTAGGCGTATGGAAGATGCAAGCAACTCGATGGCCTCGTTCTGGCCAAACACGACCATGCGCAACTGTTCTTCTAAGTCCTCAAGGTTTTCCTTGTCGGCAGCGGACACTTGCGCGGAAGGAATTCGCGCGATTTTCGCGACAATTTGCTCAATATCTGGCACGCCAATCGACTTTTTCCGTTTGCTCGCGGATTGCAGCTTCTGGAATGCGCCGGCTTCGTCCACTACATCGATCGCCTTATCAGGCAAGAAGCGTTCATTGATGTACTTGGCTGCCAACTCCGCTGCAGCACGAATGGCGCGGTCAGTGAAACGAATTTCGTAATGGTCTTCATAGCGGCTCTTCAAGCCACGAAGAATCTTGTATGTGTCTTCAACGCTCGGCTCGCCGATATCAACCTTTTGAAAGCGCCGGGACAGCGCTCGATCTTTATCGAATATCCCTCTGAACTCTTTAAATGTCGTCGAACCCATGCAGCGAATGTCGCCATTGGCTAACGCGGGCTTTAACATGTTGGAAGCATCAGATACAGAACCTGAAGCTGAGCCAGCACCGATGACGGTGTGGATTTCGTCGATAAAGAGAATGGCACCTGGCTTTTGATTCAGCTCGCTTAGCACAGCTTTAAAACGTTCTTCAAAGTCGCCACGATAGCGCGTTCCCGCTAGCAACGAACCTAGATCAAGCGAGTAAATCACTGCATCTTTAACGATATCCGGTACTTGCCCGTCCGTGATGCGTTTAGCCAAACCTTCTGCGATGGCAGTTTTGCCAACGCCGGATTCGCCAACAAGTATCGGGTTGTTCTTGCGGCGGCGACAAAGAATTTGAAGCACGCGTTCGAGCTCAGTGTCGCGACCAATCAACGGATCGATTTTGCCCGCGCTTGCATGTTCATTTAAGTTAAGCGTAAAGGCGTCTAGCGCAGATTTCTTTTCGCGTTCCTCATTCTCATCTTCGCCGTCTCGTTTAGAACTAGCACCGCTTTCTGCCAATGCGCTGTCGCGACGTCCGACGCCGTGTGTTGTGTACCGAATGACATCAATGCGATCGACATCCTGAGCACGCAAAATCTTGTAGGCTTGCGTGTCGCGTTCGGTAAACATGGCGATAAGGACGTGGCGTCCTTGCACAACGGCATTTTTTTTCTGCTGATTTACAGAGAACAATGCCCGTTGCATAACGCGCATGAACGCGAGCGAGTGGTCGGGACGTTTTTCTGGGTCGGACTGCGAACGCACCGAACTGTTGTTTTCTAAATACTCCTCAAGTTCTACTTTCAGTGCATCTACGTCGACATTGACGTTTTTCAAGATGTCAATGACATCAGGAAGCTGGAGCAACGCCAGTAATAAGTGCTCAGTCGTCAATATGTCATGTCGTTTCTTCATGGCGAGCATCGACACGTCATTGATGGCTTCGGTTAGTTCTTTATCGATCATCGTATCAGTGAATCTCGGTTATTGTTTGCGGTGGCTCAAATCGACTTAGCTTCTCGTTGCGTGAGCCCCACACAAGGACAAGATTTAAATTTCGTATGTGCAATTTACATACTCTATATATGCGAGCAAATCGTCTATTTTCAAGGCTGAGACAAGCCATCCTCTAATCAGATTTCTCCACTTTGGACAGTAACGGATGATTGTTTTCTTGGGCGTACAAATTGACGCGTTCGCTTTTTGTTTCAGCGATCTCCTGTGGGTAGATCGCAACGGTCGCACTTCCTAATGTATGAACCGCTAGCATAAGTTGCACAGCGCGTTCAGTTTCAATGCTAAAGATTGATTCTAAAACGTGTACCACGAACTCCATCGGTGTGTAATCATCATTCAGAAGAATGACCTTGTACATCGGCGGCTTCTCAAGCTTCGGCTTGGCTGGTTGAACCTTGACGTCGCCTTGTATTACTAGTTCGTCGTCTGTTGGCACTACTGCTCTATTTGGGGTCGCTGAATAACACTATCTAACAACAAGTAGTTTACCTAATTGCGTTGTGGAATGGCATATTTATAAAGTAAGGTGCGACGGGTTGTGTCGCATAAGGCAGTGGCGCCGAGATTTTTATACTACGAGTAGCGCAGGTATTTGCTACTTCGGCGACCTACGCAGCAAATCACATTTTTGCGATGAGTGCGTCGCCGAATTCAGAGCATTTGAGTAGCGTTGCGCTAGTCATTAAGCGCTCAAAGTCATAGGTCACGGTTTTTTCGCCTATAGCACCCTCCATGCCTTGGATGATCAGATCTGCAGCTTCACGCCAACCCAAATGGCGCAACATCATTTCCGCAGACAGTATCAAAGAACCCGGATTAACCTTGTCTTGACCAGCGTATTTCGGCGCGGTGCCATGTGTGGCCTCAAACATCGCAATGCGATCGCCGATATTAGCGCCTGGCGCGATACCGATACCACCAACTTGTGCAGCGAGTGCATCAGAAAGATAGTCGCCGTTCAAATTCAACGTTGCGATGACATCGTACTCGTCGGGACGCGTGAGAATCTGTTGCAGCATGGCGTCCGCGATCACATCCTTAACGATGATTTGGTTGCCAGTGTTTGGATTTTCGAGTTCGTGCCAGGGCCCACCGTCCAACGGCGTTGCCCCAAATTCACTAGCTACCAGTTCATATCCCCAATCCTTAAATGCACCTTCGGTGAACTTCATGATGTTCCCTTTATGCACGAAAGTGATCGACGAACGGTCTTCTTGAATTGCGTACTGAACGGCTTTGCGAATGAGTCGCTGCGAGCCTTCGACTGAAACCGGCTTGATCCCTATCCCACAATGTTGCGGAAATCGAATCTTCGAAACACCCATTTCCTGCTGCAGAAATTTGATGACTCGATCAGATTCCGCACTATCCGCTTCCCACTCAACACCTGCATAAATATCCTCGGTGTTCTCACGGAAAATGACCATATCTGTTTTGTGAGGCGCGACAACAGGACTTGGCACACCGGTAAACCATCGAACCGGTCGTTGGCATACGTAAAGGTCTAATTCTTGTCGCAAAGCGACGTTTAGAGATCGAATGCCGCCGCCTACTGGCGTCGTCATTGGACCTTTGATGCCCACCGTAAACTCTCGCATGGCGTCGAGCGTTTCCGCGGGCAACCACTCATCAGGACCATAGAGTTCGACGGACTTTTCGCCAGCAAAGATTTCAGTCCAAACAATACGACGTGAATCGTTATAGGCTGCACTGACTGCCGAGTCGACGACCTTCTTCATGACAGGCGTGATATCCACGCCGATGCCATCGCCTTCTATGAATGGAATGAGAGGATTGTCAGGAACATTTAAGCTACCATCTTCCGCCACCGAGATCTTTGTGCCATCGGTCGGAACGTCGATATGTTGGTAGCTCACTAAGGGTCACCCACAGCGTAAAAGTCGCGGATTATAGAAAGCGTTATTGCAAGATGACGTGCGTGATTTTGGCGGAAATAGACGCTAGCTGGGCTCGTCTACCCAACTATCACGGCGAGCGAAATCATCACCTGTGGACTTAATCCAAGCATCGCCATCGTTGCGCAGTTCTTTCTTCCAGAACACGGCTTCGGTCTTTAGATAGTCCATGACATACTCACAAGCGGCAAACGCATCAGGACGATGGGAACTAGCAACTACGACAAGCACGATTTGAGCATTAGGTTTGAGTTCGCCAACGCGATGAACCACAATCACGTGCTGCAGATCCCATCGCTTACGAGCAGCTGCCAGAATCTTAGCTATAGATTGTTCGGTCATGCCAGGATAGTGCTCAAGCTGCAGTCCTACCACGTCAGAATCCCCGACGGAGCTGCGCACCAAGCCGACAAAGGACGCCACAGCGCCACATTCTGGCCCAGCGGCTTGCAGGCATCGAGCGTACTCATCCGCATAAGAAAAGTCTTCCGGTTGAATGCGAATTTCGTCCACCACTAACCGCCTGTAATCGGCGGTAGAAATGCCACTTCGTCACCCGTTTGTACAGTAAAGTCTGCTTTCTCGATGGTCTGATTGACAGCGATGGCGACGTTCTCCATGAGTAGCGGTGCGATACGTTCACGCCCCAACTTATTTTGTAGCAATTCAAGCAGCTCCGCTCGATTGCAGAAAGAATCATGTACGTCTAGCGTCATGGATTCGAGGCCTAGTTCTTCCTTCAGCGATGCAAAAAACAACACATTGATCGTCATGGCGAATGCCAATCGCCAGATTTGCCGCCTCTCTTTGATAAAAGCCGTACCTCACTAATTCGTATGTCTTTCTGCACAGCTTTACACATGTCGTAAACGGTTAAAGCAGCAACCGTGACACTGGTTAATGCTTCCATTTCCACCCCAGTTTTACCGTTAACGCTAGCCGTACCAACGATCTGGAGATCGGTTTCACTGACTGTTTGGAAGTCGACCGATACGTTCGTTAAAGCAAGATGATGGCAAAGTGGAATCAGATCGCTTGTACGCTTTGCCGCCTGAATACCCGCGATGCGCGCGACCGCGAATACATCGCCTTTCGGCATTTCGCCGTCCACCAACAATTTGAGTGTGGCAGACGCCATATGGACGATCGCGACCGCTCGAGCTTCCCGTTTTGTGTCTGATTTGGCAGAAATATCAACCATTTGCGCCTCACCAGCCTCATTGATATGACTCAATTTCACGATGAAACCTTACTAAAATCCACCCATTCAGCGTCGCAGATGATTCGTTATGTGGCGCACGAGCCGCAATTTAGCCATTTTAAGAATGTGAGTGCAAATCACGTCGTCGTCGGACTATCTGGCGGTGTCGATTCCGCCGTTGCCGCCCTTCTCTTAAAGCAGCAAGGCTATGACGTCGAAGGCATCTTCATGAAGAACTGGGATGAAGATGACGGTACGGAGTACTGTACGGCCATTCAAGATTTTGAAGATGCACAGCGCGTCGCTGATCGCATAGGCATCCCTTTACGAACAATCAATTTTGCCGCGGAGTATTGGGACGATGTGTTCGAGGAATTTCTCGCCGAGTACACTGCTGGTCGCACGCCTAACCCGGATGTACTCTGCAATCGCCATATTAAGTTCGCTGTCTTTCAAGACTACGCGCAAGCACAAGGTGCCGACTGGATCGCAACTGGGCACTATGCACGTTTGAAACACGACGCGATGCCGAAAGAACTGCACCGCGCCGCCGATTTAAACAAGGATCAGACCTATTTTCTGCAGGCCGTACCTCTGCAACGCTTTGAGCGCTGTTTATTTCCACTAGCTGACATGAACAAGCAGCAAGTACGAGAAAAAGCAAAACATGCGAAACTACACGTGTGCGATAAAAAGGATAGTACCGGCATTTGCTTTATTGGTGAGCGGCGATTCGCGGACTTCTTGAACCGGTACATAGCAAAAAGACCCGGGCCAATACGCGATACCGACGGTTGTGAGATTGGCGAGCATATCGGACTCGCTTACTACACGCTGGGACAACGCCAAGGTTTAGGCATTGGCGGTCGGCGCGAAGCGCTTGAGTCGCCTTGGTACGTCAAAAGCAAGCATATGGATACCAATGTACTTGAAGTCACTCAGGATGAGCGCGATCTATTAGCTCAGGCGCTAGTTGCCGACCAGCCGAACTTCTTGGTTGAAAACCACGCCTCTATCTCGCGGTGTGAAGGCACTATTCGGTATCGAGCCGAACCGATGCCGTGCACGATTGAGATAGATAAAACAGATGTGTACGTGACCTTTGACGAACCACAACGTGCCATCGCACCTGGGCAGTACGTTGCGTTTTACGACGGATCACATTGCCTCGGCGGTGCAAAAATCCGGGACGTCATGACACCATGAGAATACTGAACACAAGCAATCTATGACACGCGAAAAACTCCTAATATGAAGCTCGCTAGCCTTGAAGCTATATCGCCTATAGACGGCCGCTATCGAAAACATGTCGTCTCTATCGCGCGCTGGTGCAGCGAGGCAGGACTCATCGAAAGTCGCGTCGACGTCGAATTTAAATGGCTCGTTTTCTTGATCGGTGAACTAGAGCTAGGTCAATCAACGGACGTTGCAACAAACATAGAAAAAATCGCTGCGGAAACCTTGAAATCACTTCGGGAGCAGGGAGCTAACGAAGTTCAGTTGATCGAACAACAAACGAATCATGACGTTAAAGCGGTGGAGTATTTCGTTTGCCAACAGCTCGACGCCAATGGACTAAGTTCTCTTCGACCCTATGTTCATTTCGGCTGTACATCCGAGGACATCAATAACCTCGCCTACGCATCCATGCTTGCCAACGTTCGAAAGCATGAGCTAGTGCCGGCCATGTGCGAAATCATCGAGTGCATTCTGTCGTTAGCGGACTCCAACGTCGATACACCGATGCTATCTAGAACGCATGGTCAAACGGCATCGCCAACAACGCTAGGCAAGGAATTGGTGAATGTTGCGGCCAGGCTGACCCATTGGTTAGAACGATTTAGTGCAGTAGAAATTACCGCAAAGATGAATGGTGCGGTAGGCAACTTCAATGCGCACAGCGTCGCCGTACCCGGTATCGATTGGCTCGACGCCGCGCGGCGTTTCGTGTATTCGCTCGATTTCAAGGTCAATCCGTACACCACCCAAATCGAACCTCACGATTGGATCGCGGAGTACTTGCATGCCATCGTCGGTTTCAATCAAGTTCTACTTGATTTTGATCGTGATATCTGGGCCTACATTTCCATTGGCTATTTCAAGCAAAAGCAAGTTGCTGGTGAGGTTGGTAGCTCTACCATGCCGCACAAAGTCAACCCAATTGATTTTGAGAACGCAGAAGGCAACATTGGCGTTGGCAATGTCATTGCAAAGCATCTCGCCGAGAAATTACTCGTATCGCGCTGGCAGCGAGACCTAACGGACTCTACAGCACTTCGGAATGTCGGCACGGTCTTCGCGCATACCGTCATCGCAATTCGCAGCACGATGCGTGGCATCCAAAAACTAGAAGTCGATGGCGAACGTCTCTCGACAGACTTGAATCAGGCCTGGGAAGTACTGGCAGAGGCGGTTCAGACCGTCATGCGTCGAGCTGGAGTAGCAGACGCATACGAGCAAGTTAAGGAAGCTACACGCGGCCGACGATTGGACAGATCCGTTTATCACGAAATGCTTGATTCCCTGACGTTGGCTGACGAATCACGTGAAACGCTAAAGCAAATTACGCCAGACACGTATATTGGTCTCGCGCCCAAGCTTGCAAGGGCGGGTATTGCCGACATTCACGACCGGTTAGCGGCCGTCAAACCATGACCGCCAAAGTTCAGGAAGTCAGATGGCAAGACCATGAGTCTACGCTCAAATCCATTCGCTTCGAGGTGTTCGTCGGGGAACAAGGCGTACCTATAGAAGAAGAACTTGACGGGATGGATGAGGTCAGCAAACACTTTATTGCTTGGTTTCACGATAAGCCCGTTGGTGTAGCACGCCTGATGCCGTCTGGTCAGATTGGTCGTATGGCCGTACTAAGACCTCACAGGAAGCAAGGCTTTGGCGCATTGCTGCTTCAAACTGCTGTCGAGACCGCAATGGCCAACGGCATCGAAGCGCCATTCTTGCACGCCCAAACTCATGCGTTGAGTTTTTATGAAGCCTACGGATTTGTCGCGCACGGGGATATCTTTCTCGACGCGGGTATCGAACATCGTGCCATGGTGTATGAGGCTGACACCGTATAAATCCATTTATTCTAATTTAGAAAGTATTTCTTGCTATCTATTCTCTTTTCTCCTATTTTTAGCTTCCTAGAATTCGCGCCTTTCTACTCCGCCGGACAGCATCGTTATGGCACTCCATTACCAACCACGCAAATCGCGCAGCGAACAAATTGCCGAGCTTGAGCTCGAATGGGCATCCAATCCACGATGGACCCAAGTCAAACGAGGCTACTCCGCAGAGGACGTGGTACGCCTGCGTGGCACTATTCCGCATCGAAGCATGCTTGCCGCGCATGGAGCCGACAAGCTATGGGACTTGCTTGGCTCTGAAGATTTCGTAAACTGCCTCGGTGCGCTAACCGGCGGCCAAGCGGTTCAGCAAGTCAAAGCTGGCATCAAGGCGATCTACTTGTCAGGATGGCAGGTCGCTGCGGATAACAACACATCCGAAACGATGTACCCAGACCAATCGCTCTATGCGGTAAATTCGGTGCCAACCGTCGTAAATCGAATCAACAATGCGTTTCGCCGCGCGGACGAGATTCAATGGTCGAAAGGTATCGACGATGGCGTCGACTACTACGCGCCAATCGTCGCCGATGCTGAAGCTGGCTTCGGAGGCGTCCTTAATGCTTTCGAGTTAATGAAAGCGATGATCAATGCGGGTGCAGCAGGCGTGCATTTCGAAGACCAGCTTGCGAGTGTCAAAAAGTGTGGGCACATGGGCGGCAAAGTGCTAGTGCCAACCGTAGAAGCGGTCCAAAAACTCATCGCGGCGCGGCTGGCAGCCGATGTTTGCGATGTACCAACGTTGCTCATGGCAAGAACAGACGCAAATGCAGCAGAAATGCTCACCAGCGATATCGATGAGCACGACCGCCCATTCATTACCGGTGAGCGCACGCCTGAAGGGTTTTATCGAACTCGAGCTGGCTTGGATCAAGCGATTGCTCGTGGCAAGGCATATGCACCTTACGCCGATCTGATTTGGTGTGAGACTGCCGTGCCCGATTTAGATGAAGCTAAAGCATTCGCCGATGCCATTCATCAAGACTACCCGGACCAGATGTTGGCCTACAACTGTTCACCGAGCTTCAATTGGAAAAAACACCTCGACGACGCGACCATCGCGAAATTTCAACTTGAACTAGCAGCGATGGGCTACAAATTCCAGTTCATCACCCTCGCAGGCATTCACAGCATGTGGTACAACATGTTTGATCTTGCACAGAACTACGTCGACAGGCAAATGGCCGCGTACGTGGAACTCCAAGAGCAAGAGTTCGCAGCAGAGGAACGTGGCTATTCGTTCGTGAGTCACCAGCAAGAGGTTGGGACTGGCTATTTCGATGAAGTCGCGAATGTCATTCAAGGCGGCGAATCGTCAGTTACCGCTCTCACAGGTTCAACCGAAGAAGCACAATTCAATCAGACGTCTGCGGCTGAAACACCTGAATCGCACATCGAAGAGTTGATTCGCGGCGCAGCACAAAACTAGCGCAGCATTCTTTTATTCTGGCGACATGTCAAGCGCAGGTTCACCTGTGCTTGACTAGCTCGGTTCTACACCACCTCGAGCCAGCCAAAACAACCAACACTCGTCGCTCCGTATGGCGGGAAAACCTAAGGAAAAACCCGGGAAATAGCGTGTCTTGTGCGAGTAGCTCGTGTAAACGTTGCGAATTTCCTGCGAATAACGCGCTAAGCTCCTTGCTTCTCTTCAATAAACGCGTTTATTAACCAACGCGAAATCGCCGTAGCCCCCGGCACGTTTGGTAGAGCGTCGTAACGAAACCACTTCGCTTCGGCAATCTCGTCGTCCAAAAACGTAAACTCGCCACTTTTGTAATCGCAGTGAAATCCAAGCATCAAGGAATTAGGAAAGGGCCAGGATTGACTCCCTAAGTAACGCAGGTTGGTAACGCTTATGCCAACCTCCTCCATCACCTCGCGATGGACTGTTTGTTCGATGGATTCACCTGGTTCAACAAATCCTGCGAGTGTGCTGTACATGCCGACTGGCCAATTGACATTGCGTGCGAGCAGCATCTCATCATCCTTGCGCACTAGCACGATGATGCTCGGACTAAGTCGAGGATAAGCAACTAAACCACATTCACCACAGTGCCTAGCGCGGTCCGTCGTATGGGCGTCCATCGGTTTACCGCAACGCCCGCAGTATTGATTGGTTCGAACCAAGTCCACGATCTGTCGAGCTCGCCCCGCAAGGTAAAACAAACCTGGTTCGACGCGCCCCAACCAGCCGCGCAAATCAGATGTAGCGTAGCCTGGTGGCACCTCACCTTTGATATCCAGTGCAAAGCATGGTTGACCTCGCCACGCGCCTAGATATGACTTGCTAAACGTTTCAACATCCAACCACCTGAATTCATCGGCGGCGATGGGCCTAGGGATACCGCCTTCTGATATCGACAACAACTGGTCTCGCATAAAACAAAAGTACAGCGCGTCGTCCTGCCGTTGGTTTTCATGTTGCACTGGATGGGAGACAAAATCGTCAGGATCAAATGGCCACATAGGCACGTCGGAGGGTAGAACCCCCGCGATTTTAGAAACGGAAAAACACGCAGAGCTTTTTCCATCTAGCTGGCAACATCCTCGTGCTTAACGCAGCAGCACTATTTCATGCGCAGATCAAACTAGCACCTATGACGAAGCCATTGGCGATCCAAACAACGCTAACCCATCGTAGCAACCAGAATGCACCCGTCGTAAGAGTTGAAACACCATGCTTAAAGAAAATATGACCCTAATCGATTTGCTCCTGGCAGTCGCCATTGCCTCGTAAGGAATCTCGTGAGCTCTTCACATAGTCAAACCATCGAACCGCGGTCATTAGCGCAATCGTTCTGGCTGAGTTTTCTCGGCACCTCGCCAGATTGGTACAAGTACACCATCATCGCGTTCTTGCTAATCAATCCAATCCTGCTATTCAGCGGTGTCAATGTCATGGTCGTGGGATGGTTGCTCGTGTTGCAGTTCATCTTCACGCTGGCTATGGCGCTTACGTGCTATCCCCTCTTGCCTGGTGGCTTACTTGCCGTCGAAGCGATCATCCTCGGACTCACAAGTCCAGAAGCCGTTTATGGCGAAATCGAGCAAAACCTAGAGGTGATCTTGCTACTGATGTTCATGGTGGCTGGGATCTACTTTATGAAAGACTTGCTGCTGTTCATCTTCAGCAAACTGCTCATACTGATTCGTTCAAAGCTACTACTGTCGTTTCTTTTTTCCGCAGTCGCAGCATTTCTATCGGCATTTCTTGACGCACTCACCGTCATGGCTGTCATCATCGCCGTGATTCTTGGGTTCTATGCGATTTACAACACAGTCAAAGCTGGATTGGCAGACATCCCCGAGGATGTCTATGACATACCTGAACTAGCTGATGAACACCAAGCGGAATTGGACGAATTGCGTGCCTTTTTGCGCAATTTAGTCATGCACGGTGCCGTTGGGACTGCGCTGGGCGGTGTCATGACACTGGTCGGCGAGCCGCAAAACCTCCTTATCGCGAATCGTCTAGATTGGGAATTCTTGCAGTTCGTGGTGGAAATGGCACCGGTCACCGTACCGGTGCTGATCGTCGGCCTCACCACCTGCTTGCTGCTTGAAATCACGAAGATTTGTGGTTACGGCGCGAAATTACCGCAAGCGGTCTTCGAAATCATCCAAACAGCGCACCAACGCGAAATGGATGAGATGACGCACAGTTATCGAAGTGCCCTAATCGTGCAAGCTCTTGCAGCCATCATTCTCATAGTTGCCCTCGCATCGCATGTTGCTGAAGTTGGCTTAATTGGCCTTCTCATCATTGTGCTGCAAACGGCATTCAATGGTGAAACCGAAGAACACAACATAGGCAAAGCATTTCAGGAAGCATTGCCATTCACCGCATTGTTGGTTGTGTTTTTCGCGATCGTTGCGGTCATTCACGGCGCACACTTGTTCGCGCCGATTTCTGATTGGGTACTCGGACTGCCCACCGAATCGCAACCTGGGTTTTACTACATTGCCAACGGTTTGCTATCAGCGATCAGCGACAATGTGTTTGTTGCGACTGTCTACATTCAAGATGTCGCAGACGCTTACGCAGCAGGTGAAATCACACGCCAACAGTTCGATTTGCTAGGTATTGCAATCAATACCGGCACGAACATCCCGAGCATATTGACGCCAAATGGTCAAGCAGCGTTTCTGTTCTTGCTGACATCCTCGCTTGCACCGCTCATTCGCCTCTCCTACGGTCGCATGGTGTTAATGGCCATCCCGTACTTCGTGACGATGGGCACCACCGGCTGGATATGCGTGAACTGGTTCCTGATTTAGGCGTTTGGTTTACTCTTTAGCAGCGATTTTCGACAGGTACTTTTCGTGCGCGTCAAGCTCTGCAGGCGTCGCGCGCACGATTAATTTAGCCGAGCGGTCAAATTCAAACAAGCGCGTCTCTTCGAAGACGTTCTCTTCTTCGTCGAATTCATCCATTAACGAGTTTTTCGACTCAATCATCCGCAGATAGACCTCGGCAAGCAGTTGCGAATCCAGCAACGCGCCATGCTTTTCGCGATCGCTGCGGTCCACGCCGAACTTCGTACATAGTGCGTTTAGACTGACTTGACCGGTTTTGTTCACCTGCTTAGCAAGCGCTAGCGTGTCGGTAACGTTGCACAAAGTTGACATGCGCTCGGTCCGATTTGCTCGTTCGAACTCTGCATCAAGAAATCGGACATCAAAGGCTGCGTTGTGCATAAACACTTCGCGGCCACGAATGAATTCGATGAACGCATCCGCAATTTCGGCGAACTTCGGTTTGTCCGCAAGATCCGTTAAACGAAAACCATGAATCTCAGATGCTGCTTCATCGATTTCGCGTTCAGGATTTAGCAGCTGGTGGAACTCCTCGGCCGTGTGCATCCCATCTTCAACGACGGTGGCGCCCAGTTCGATCACGCGATGCCCGTCATTCGGATCAATGCCGGTTGTTTCTGTATCCAGGAAAACCTTAATCATGGGTTAACTCGAGGCGACGTTGCTTCATACGGCTAACAACGCTGCTTCAGCACGCTCCTTTACTCTCGCGAGTGGGACGTGGTTGTCGTCAAGTTCGGTATAGAACCACTCGACTGTCAGGCCATCAAGAACCTCATCAAGCTGCTGCCAGTATTCAAGAACCTGCGGCGGTGTGTTAGCCGTTGTTTGCCAATTGTTCAACTGCAGAGATGGACGATGGTTCGTGACAAAATCGTAAAGGTAGCCGGAATCGGTGACCACGTCGACGGTTGACCCTTTGGGTACCTTACGAAGCATGGTCAGCGCACCCGTGAGCGTATTGATTTCGTACGTCACATTACATTGCGCTCCAGCTTGACATACGACCTCACCGTTAGCAAGCGCCGCTTCAAAGGCCCAGGCCGCCTGGCCAGCTGTAGCTTGAGTGACACAAAAACACAATGTCACCTGATTCAAAGGTTGAGCACCATCGGTATGCCCTAGCCATGCGTCGTTCGAAATTTCCCTTATTGCATCATGCGCTTCAAACGCTGCCTGCCTAGCTGCTTGATCAACTATTTCATTGAATTGGTTGCCGGCGTGGGCTTTAACCCAACGCCATTCAACATCAAGGCGTTGATTCTCTTGGTCCAAGCGCCGCCATAGGTTGACATTTAAAACCTCTTTTTTTGCTTTGCCGCGGCGCCATCCATTTGCCTTCCACGCATGGATCCAATTCGTGATGCCGTTCTTGACATATTGGGAATCTGTGTGAAGTTCGACGCGTTCACCGTCCGCGCAGGTCTCTAAAGCTGCTATGGCAGCCTGTAGCTCCATCCTGTTATTGGTCGACCATGAATGACTGCTAGCAGACAACACAGTCGATTCATCCTTCGAGACTCGAAGAAAAGCAAAACCACCTGCACCTGGATTGGTCGGCGCGCATGAACCGTCGGTATACAGCACCAGCCGATCCACTGGGAGACGACTACTCGTAGCTAAACAGCTCCGACTCGATCGATGCTTCTGAACGCAAACTAGAGACGAATGCTGCTACGGCGCGAGTTTTTGCGTCGTTCACAGCGCTTTCGTCGATGGTCTCTTGCTCGGCTTGCTCAAGCAACGCATAGTCTGCCAATTCTTGGCGTGACACGACAACGACATATTTCGATGGCGTAAATTCAGACGTTGCCTCAGTGATGACGCGTTCCCCCGTCGTTGGTAAAGCCTGGGCGAAAGCAGCTTCTAATACTGCTGGATCGACTTCAAAATCGTCGCGTAACTGCTTCTCGCGGACCACCCAGCTGCTTGCCACGGCAGCTGCTGCGGCATCAAAATCTTGATCATCGCGCAATGTTTCAAGCACCTCTTGATGTTTGGCGTCTCGTGCCGCGTCAGCGGCCTCTTCAGCCAGCATGTCCCTAATGTCATCGTACACATCATCGATGGGTTTCAGTGACGGTGCCTCGCGATCCGTCATGCGACCAACCGCGATAAATAGGTCCTCTACTCGAACCACACGGCTATTGAATCCATTGTCAATGACGTCTTCTGCCAAAAATGCTTGTTTTACTTCGTCAAACTGCAGAATGCTTAATTGGTCATCGGCCTGAACGCCCGAATAATCCTCCACAGTTTCAATAGGCTTTGCGAAGGCTTCGGCCACTGGTCCTAACGAATCTGACTGTTCAAAAGCCAGTTTATCCATTTCTTCGTACGCATCCGCCATCGCTTCTTTCACCAGCGATTGGCGGTGATCTTCCTTCAGTGACTCAATGTTCTCCTCTAAGGTGGGCAATTCGACTTCTTCGACTTCAAGCAGTTCGATCAGGTGGTAGCCGAAGGTCGTCTTCACGGGACTCGAAATTTCGCCGACTTCAAGCGACCACAAACTATCTGAAAACTCTTTGACCCACTGTGCGCGATCGGACATACCTAAATCGCCACCTTTATCTTTGGAGCCTGCATCTTCCGAAAGCTCTTTTGCTAAATCCGCCAACGATTCGCCATCGCTTATGCGCTGTTTAATCGCGACGATTTCTGTTAGCGCATCCGCTTCGCTACGATTTTCGTCGATTTTGATAAGCAAATGACGACCATGACGTTTTGCATTTGAATTCCGCGCGATGATGTCCGCGGCATGCAATTCAGCCAATTCTTCATCAGACAGATCGACTTCCGGTACCAATTCAGACGCGTCGACCTGCACATATTCGAAATCGAACGAACCTAACGTCATGTAGAGATCGTGATTCAGATCGTAATGCAGTTCAACGTCGTCCCTGGTGATGTTGTCAGGGTCATCGTATGCTGCACGAGTAAATTCCAACGTAGAAATATCGCGCACCTGTTTGTCAAACTTCGCCATAAGACGCGTTTCCGCATTGGTGCTGAATGACGAGTCTTCAATGGCTCGCAACAATTTCGATCTAACGGTAGATTGCTCTTGTAGGAGCCTTAACGTCTGGGCCGACATGCCACCGCGTTCGAGCGCGCCGCGCAACAACTCTTCGTCAAATTCGCCATCGGTTTGGAACGTTGGGTCGGTGCGCAAGATTTTTTCAAATTGCGTATCTGACAATGTGAGTGCGAGCTCACTTGCGGCCTGCATGAACAACTCGGTATCGATGAGTCTTCGCAATGTAAACGCTTCATCGACGTATTCGTCAAGTTGGGCGTCGGTCACCGAATCGCCATAGGTATTTCGAATGTCTTGTTTAGTGCGTTCGATCTCTGCGGCTAGCCGTCGCTCGGTGATGTCTTCGCCATTAACCGATGCGACCGCTGGTTCGTCGACCCCGAAAAGATTGAAGGCTCCGAAACCAAACAAGACCAGCACCACGATTAGCACACCGGCAACGAATTTGGCGATCCAAGACTGCGCAGCATTGCGCATTCTTACCATCATGGCGATTTACGTCCCTCGTCGTTAAGCGTCAAAATAAAACGCGAGCGTCGCGCAATGACGCTCGCGCATTGAAAGGTTTATTACTTGCCAGCACACGATGCAACATCGTGCTTGTTTGGCAAATGGTTGTATTAACCGTTAACGCGCGCCTTTAACTTGCTGCCAGCTTTGAACGCAGCATTGGACGAAGCTGCAACTTGCACGGTTTCGCCGGTTGCAGGATTGCGCGCGGTTCGTGCAGCACGATGGCGAACTTCAAATGTGCCGAAGCCAATCAGCTGGACTGGATCGCCATTGGCTAGCGTTTCAGCAACGGTCTCAAGAATGGCTTCCAAAGACTTGCCAACGGTGGTTTGGTTTAGCGAATCATCCTTCGCTGCGGCCGCACGAATCAAATCAGCTTTGTTCACTTCTTCCTCTCCATGAACGTTTTAAATTCGGAACCGTTGGAGCAACGATGCAGCTTCTGCTTCTCATAGCGATGCCGATTCTGCGCGCAGCAATACGATACCTTGAATGGGGTCGAACCTTGTGGCTCGTAAGTGGATCTTTCGGATCCACTGGGTCAACCAGGACCCTACTAAGTTAGATGAATGCAAGCTTCGCGACACCGCTATACCGTGTCGCCACCGCTGACTTTCTTCTCCATGGCTTTGTACTTGAGCATGGGTTTGTGAGTTTCACAATCATGCACCATCTTGCCGTCCACCACCACGCCTTCTACGTCAGGTTTCGACGGGATCTCGTACATGACGTCAAGCAAAACTTCTTCAAGAATCGAACGCAAGCCACGCGCACCAGTTTTACGTTCAACGGCGCGTTCTGCGATGGCTTCTAAGGCGTCGTCGTTGAACACCAATTCAACATCTTCCATGCCAAAGATTGCTTGATATTGCTTAATCAGTGAGTTCTTCGGTTCTGTAAGAATCTTCACTAACGCGTCCGTGTCGAGCTCTTGCAACGTAGTGACCACTGGCAATCTACCGACCAGCTCAGGAATGAGCCCGTATTTGATGAGATCTTCCGGTTCGACGGTTTTCAAAATCTCGCCAATCTGCTCGCTGTCGCTCTCGCCTTGAACCGTCGCATTGAATCCGATGCCGCTCTTGGCCGTGCGATTTTGGATAACTTTCTCTAGTCCTGAGAAAGCGCCACCCACGATGAACAAGATATCTGCGGTGTTTACTTGAATGAATTCTTGCTGCGGGTGTTTGCGTCCACCTTGTGGCGGAATTGCTGCAGTGGTGCCTTCGATCAACTTTAGAAGCGCTTGCTGCACACCTTCGCCAGACACGTCGCGCGTGATTGACGGGTGGTCAGTTTTACGCGAAATCTTGTCAATTTCGTCAATGTAAACGATACCGCGTTGCGCACGTTTAACGTCGTAATCGCAGGTTTGCAAAAGCTTTTGAATGATGTTCTCAACGTCTTCACCAACATAACCTGCTTCGGTCAGTGTGGTGGCGTCTGCGATTACGAAAGGAACTTGAAGCATTCGCGCAAGCGTTTCCGCCAACAGAGTTTTACCCGACCCTGTAGGCCCAATCAGCAATATATTGGATTTAGCGAGCTCGATGTCCGTTTGGGAGCCACCGTTACGCAAGCGCTTGTAGTGGTTATAGACGGCTACTGAGAGTATCCGCTTAGCGTAATCCTGGCCGATCACATAGCCGTTCAGAAAATCATTGATTTTCATCGGAACCGGCAGCTCGTCCGTTTCCGGCTTCTCTTTTTCTGCAGTGGCCTTAGGCTGCTTAATAATGCCCGCGCAAATAGCCACACACTCATCGCAGATATAGACGTCGTCTTGACCTGCAATCAGCTTGTCAACTTCGTTGCCTTTTTTGTAACAAAACGAACATTCAGCGACATCATCCATGCCGCCGTCGTGATCACTCATTTCGGTAATTTCCTGCGATCAAACAGAGCGTCGAAAACTGCTCCGTATTTAAAGAATAGCATGTTATGAGAACGCACTCCCGTTTTTCTAACCGCATTCAGGCCACTAAGCACACGCCCCGTTCGTATCTGATTATCACGGCCAAGCTGCAAAGTTCATTCATTGACGGCTTTCAAGAGCTTGACGCGCGGTTCTTGCACTTTGTCAATCAAGCCGTACTCAGCTGCTTCGGTAGGTGTCATCCAGTAATCGCGATCCGAATCCGCGGCTATTTGTTCAACGGGATTGCCTGTGTGAATGGCTAGCAACTCATTGAGTTTTTGCCTAATCGCAAGGATCTCGCGCGCGGCGATTTCAATGTCTGAAGCTACGCCACGCGAACCGCCAGACGGTTGGTGCAACATGATGCGCGAATTAGGCAACGCAAAACGTTTGTTCGCTGTTCCGGACGCTAGCAAGAACGCGCCCATGCTGGCTGCTTGCCCTATGCAAGTCGTTTCCACGTCGCAACGCACAAACTGCATCGTGTCGTAAATGGACAAGCCTGCAGTCACTGAGCCGCCGGGCGAATTGATGTAAAGATGCGTGTCTTTATCAGGATTCTCTGACTCACACCACAGCAACTGCGCCACGACAACACTTGCGACGGCGTCGTCTATGGGCCCATTAATGAAAATGATGCGTTCCTTTAGCAAACGCGAAAATAAATCGTAGGAGCGCTCGCCTCGTGCGGTTTGCTCCAATACCATCGGCACTAATGCCATATCCAATTACTCCTATGAATCTTTGTTCTTACGGAAAAGTCTGCTTATAAAGCTGGATTTTTGCTCTGGTTCCGCGGCAATCGTCTCATCGACGATCGGGTCTTCATTACTGTCCTTAGAAGCACCGTCTTCAGCATCGCCAGAGCTCGCTGCAGTTGGACTGTCATCATTCGGTTGAAGTACTTTCGGGACAGGGTAACCAGGCAGCACGGTGAATGTCGTTAACGAATTCATGGGTAGCTCATTCGTCCCATTAATGACATCTGCTAAGGCAACTTCCTCATCTTCGTAGGTCGCTCGCTCAACCAATTGCTTACGTGCTTGTTCTTCTAAGTTGCTAGACACTTGCTGCTGGTAGTGCTCTTCGCTATACAAATAGTCCATCATTTCTTGCATGCGATCGCTTTGTGTCATAAACGACTCGTAGAGCCTAACTTGCGATTGAATCGCCTGGGCGATCGCTTCCTGATCCGCTTCGAGTTCTAGATGATCGACCAGCGCACGCATGGTCAAACCAACTGCGACGTTTTGCACGGCATTCCGCGCATGTTCTCGAACCTGACTGACAAGCATCTCCGGCAAAGGCTCAAACGACTCTCCTGCAGGCGGGTTGATCTTTACTGGTATTTCTTCGAAAGCTGGGCGTTTAGTCCACAGCTCGGTCGTGAGCGGTTCGTCATCAACGATCGCATCGAATAGTCGCATATAGGCATACGCCTGGTCTGTCTGCTGTTCGCTAAGGCGAAGCAAATTTGCATATTCCTGGCGGACTGTCTCGCGCGGAATCGCTGGTACATAACGACTAGCAAGCTCCATTAAAACTCGTTGTTCTATGTGTGCTTGCGTGTAATCAGTGACCAAAGCCTCCAATGAGGGAATGACGGCCTTTTTCAATTCCGCCAAGGATTGTGGCGGCGTTCCTTCATACTTTGCCAAGAGATAACGAAAGCTCGCGTCTTCATAGAGCCGCTCGCTTAAAGGCGGGAGATCTCCCTGTTCGATCTTGGTAATCCGCGCGGTCAGCGAAGTGGAATCCGAGTCTAATTGCGCACCTGCCGCGGCTACTTCGCTTTCTTCGATGTCGAATGTCGCATGCACGCCGTTACCGAGAATTTTGTTGTGAAGTGCGGCCGCCATCTCGTTTTTTGGATTGCGAAGCACCACCATCAATTGCGGTGGCTCGATTTCACGCTCGCCATCGACCGCTTGCTCGTCAGTCGTTTCGTCGTGGCTTGCCGTTGTCTCCTCGTCGTCCGCTCCATAGGTAAACCAAACCCGGTCCCCCGCATGAGCAACGATGCCGTCACCTTTTAGTTCGTACCAATCGATGCATCGTTCTCGAGCCGTATCAATCTCTGCTTCGATAGCCTCGTCAGTGAATTGAACCATAGGGCGCTTGACGGTTAAAGCATCAAGAATTTCGGCGTCGAATTCCGGTACTGTCTCAACTCGCAGCTTTACCCTGCTCGGTCGGTCCTCATCAAAATCCGCTACATACGGTCTACCGATCCAACTCGCTTTTAATTCGGCTTCATTGAGCAGTGTGCTGTAGTTGTCCTGGACGATGTCTTGTATGACGTCGTTCTGAAGCGCGGCGCCATATCGTTGCTTTATGAGCCCACGTGGCGTTTTTCCTTTACGAAAGCCCTTTAGATGAGCCTTAGTCGCTACGTCTTTAGTAAGGTTTTGCAAACGCTCGTCAAACTGGTCTTGTTCGATAGGAATTTCGTATTCGCGCGTAAATTCGTTTAGTTGTTCGAATGCGTGAGTCATAGATGTAACTAGATAAATTTGATGGGGTGGATGAAGGGATTTGAACCCTCGACAACCGGAACCACAATCCGGAGCTCTACCACTGAGCTACACCCACCGCAGAATTCGATTTTACGAAGCATTTTCCAAAGTGGCACGCCTGGAAGGACTCGAACCTTCAACCCTTGGCTTAGAAGGCCAATGCTCTATCCATTGAGCTACAGGCGCATCAAAAACACGAACCCGTACCCGTGCGCATCCCGGCTCTCAGTTCATCCTTGCACGCGAAATCATTACTCGCCAAGGCTTTTCACAAAAAAAAACACTAGGCAAAGTCGCGGGCACGTTTTAGTGGTCGGGGTAGAGAGATTTGAACTCCCGACAACCTGCTCCCAAAGCAGGTGCGCTACCAGACTGCGCTATACCCCGAAGCGCCAATTATCTAAATTCTGATGTTTCATTGCGGGTGTTGCTACACCGCAATACCATATGCTGTAAGCACTTCACTGGCTATGCGTTGTCGCCTGCTTACGTACATGCGACATTTTGTGTCGTTTACTTAGCTAGCAGCTACCAGTTTCTAACCACCGAGACCAAATTGCACGACAATGAATGAACGGCGCCAGCCCGCCTAGTTATGTCCGAGGTGAGTTGCGGAGCCGCGACAGCCTCTGCAACTGGCCGTTCCTAGAGACTTTAAGTGCTTTTAAGCAAACAAACTCATTGCCGGCAATTAATCATCATCCTTAGAGGACGATCTGACCGGCAACATGACAGCTCGTAGTATGCTGAAGCACATAAACGCGCCGACAGTTGCCCAAAACCCAGGACTCTGCAATCCTTCTGGCAAAAATGAAAAGAGCATCCCAATATCGAGATAAGTCCAGATAAACCAAAACGGAATAGCAAGTAGCGTCGCGATGATAAAACTGATGAGCCAACCAATGATTGGTATAGCGTTAAGCATGTTCAAAACTCCAATGGAAAGAAACACCTAGCTAGTCAGTAATCCTAGTAGCTAAATTGCGGCGTTTAACACTTCAGGTTGGCATTAGCAGTCACGCCGATGCAACAGAATCCATCGGGAAACTTGTGTGATATTTAAAGAAATATGTAAACATAATAATAAGTTATTAAGAATACTTCTAATTTGGCAGTGGTCCGCCTCGCAATCAATTTGCTACCTTCTTCGTATGACAATCGATGCTCAGAATGAAGAAGCCAGTTCCACCATAAAATCTACGCTCCGCCCGTAAGCGTGCTCAACGAGTGACAGCGCAGATTCTCAATGGTGAGCGAATCGCGCTCGGCATTCGCAAGACCGTTAAACAACAACTCAAACAACGAGCGCGTCGCGACATGCGTGTGCCATCGCTAGCGGTAGTGCTTGTCGGTGAGGATCCAGCATCGGCTCTATATGTGCGCTTAAAACAACGAGACTGTAGATTGGTCGGCATCGACTGTCACGTCTATCACTTGCCTGCTAGCGCACGTGAGGTCGAAGTTCGCAAGCTCGTTGAACGGATCAATGCGGATCCTAAAGTCGACGGTATCTTGGTTCAACTACCGCTACCACCGCACATTAATGATTTGAACGTCCTAAATGAAATCGAACCTCGCAAAGACGTCGATGGTGTTACCCCGCAAAACATGGGCATGCTGTCATTGCGCCACCCAGCCCACCGCAGTTGTACGCCCAAAGGGGTTATGACGCTTCTAGAGCATACTGGTGTCCAATTACTCGGCGCGCACGCAGTCGTGATAGGCGCGTCAAATCATGTTGGCCGGCCTATGGGTTTAGAGCTTTTATTAGTGGGAAGCACCGTCACAACCGCACATAAATTTACGACCAATACTCAAGAAATTTCGCGGGAAGCCGATGTGCTGGTGGCCGCAACAGGCAAAGCAGGTTTGATTCAAGCTGACTGGGTGAAACCAGGCGCTGTGGTCATTGATGTCGGTATTGAGCAGCAACCTGATGGTTCGCTTAAAGGCGACGTAGATTTCGATGCCGTTGTGAATATTGCAAGCTGGATCACCCCCGTACCTGGAGGCGTAGGTCCAATGACCCGTGTATCGTTGCTCCAAAATCTGATGGATTCCGTTAATCGAGCCCCAGCTTGAATCGGGTTTTCATTTCTGATCTCCATTTAGAGACTGAGCATGACGCAAAGTACCGTGCATTTCAACGTGTTCTTTGGCACGTCGCTTCGACCAACCAAGAACTCTATATTCTTGGCGATTTAGTCGAAGTTTGGGTTGGCGACGACGACGATTCCTCGTTCGCTACGACGCTGGTGGATGACCTAAGTGAGTGCGCAGCGTCTACGGACGTCTTCGTGATGCACGGCAATCGTGATTTTCTGTATCGAGACGATTTCGAGTCTCGAACCGGTGCTACGCTGCTGCCCGATCCGTTTCTATTAAACAACGAGCCTGACACAGAGCCCGTTCTGCTCGCGCACGGTGACGCATATTGCACAAGCGACGAAGCGTATATGAAAGTACGTGAGCTCTTTCGTTCAGAAACATGGCAGGACCAAATCCTCGGAACTACCCTGCTTGAGCGACGCGAACTTGCACAAGCGCTACGTGCGCAATCGCAACAAGCCAATCAACTGAAACCAGCCAACATTACCGACGTGGTCGAGGTGGATGTCGTTGACGCGATGAGGCGGCAAGGTTGCAGGACCATGATTCATGGTCATACACATCGCCCGGCGATTCATCACATGATTAACAACACAAGACGGTTCGTACTTGGCGACTGGAACGAATGTGGCTGGTTGCTGCGCCAACAAGACGCATCATTCACGTTAGAGCGATTCGCTATTTAGCCATTCGCAACGTTCGGCATCCCGCTATGGAATCGAAACTCTGCGTCAGGATCAGTTATTAGCTTCGCATCAAGAGCGCGCAACCCACCCAGTCTGCGTTCGCATTGTGCCGCGTCAAGCTGCCAAGCCTTGGCTAGGTAAAACTCAAAATGTCGATCTTCCGCATCATGGAGTTTAGTGTAGAGCTTCACGAGTTCATGGTCAAGCACACCAAGTAATGCACCAATCCGTTCACAAGAACGTGCTTCGATCATGGCGCATACGAGCAACTGATCTATCAAGCGCTGCGGTTGTTGCTTGCTCATCCATGCATGCAGTTGTGCGGCATAACGACTTGCGGACAAGTAACGGTCTGCGACCTGGCGCAGATGCAGTTGGTGCGTGACCAGTTCAAAGTGCTTGAGTTCTTCACGCGCTATGCGTGCAAGTCGCAAGCCAAACTCCCTGTCGTCATCGAATCGATGCAACAATGAAACGGCTGTAGCCGCGGCTTTTTTCTCACAGTTCGCTTGGTCAAGCAACAACAAATCCAAGTGATTCAATGCCGCATTCAGCCATGCTTCTGTTGTAGTCGCTAATAGCAGGCTTCGGATGGTGTAGTTAAGCACCACTAGCGAGGGCGAATCTTGTAAATTTGCTCAAATTTGTTGCGCGATGCATCGTAGAAGAACGTTTCGATGGTCTTGAGGACTTCAATGGGGTCTTCAAAACCGCGCACGTCGACCGGCGGCTGTAGTCCCCAGCCTTCGTAATCACCATTGCATCGGCCCAACGCTTCGTAAATACGAAGTGCCATGTCGCCTGCCGCCTCGGCTGGCACGAAGGCTTCGGTCTGTCGACACAACACCTGCGCGTCACCTACATTCACTACCGCCTGGATGCTATCGCGTTTGAGTTGAGCCAAGCGGTTTAGTACGAGTTCGCGCTGGTCTGGTTCAAAGCTCTGCCAGTCGCGCACTTCGTTAAAGAACCGTTTGCAGCCTCGACAAACGTAATCGCCATGAGAGGTCGAACAAATCCCTACACATGGCGTCGAACGCGGTTTCGGTCGAAGGAAGTGCTCAGCTCGCCGACCGGTCGATCCCTTGCTTGCCGATTGGTCAGCCATTCGAGTGCGTTGCAATTTCTATGCCTTCGCCGTCCGTTTCGATCGCGAAAGCATCTTGAATCGCCTTCGTGAAGTCATTACGTTCCGACGATAGCTGACTTAGGTATGACTCGTCGACGCCAACGCAGTTGTAGTCGCCATCAAAAATCGAACATTCAAATGCTGGGATGTCCTCGTTCCAGCCACGCACCACGCTTTTAAGGTCCTCTAGCTTTTGATAAACAAGCAAATCCACACCGAGAATTTCTTCAATCTCCTTTTCTGTCCGACCAGTGGCGATAAATTCATCGGTGCTTGGCATGTCAATCCCGAACACGTTTGGAAACCGCACAGGTGGTGCCGCACTTGCTAGATATACCTTTTTCGCACCAGCTTGTCGACACTGCTCGATCACTTCTCTAATCGTGGTACCACGGACAATTGAATCTTCGACCAGCAACACCACCTTGTCTCGCACTTCCAGCTCTATGACATTGAGCTTTTGGCGCACCGACTTTTTGCGGATCGATTGCCCTGGCATGATGAAGGTGCGACCGATATAGCGATTTTTAACAAATCCCTCCCGGTAATCTACGCCGAGTCGATGTGCTAACGGCAACGCAGCTGTACGACTCGTCTCCGGTATGGGGATGACCACATCAACGTCATGTTCGCCATCTTTAAATCGTGCCAGTACGGTTTCTGCTAAGGCTTCGCCCATGCTGAGACGGGCTTTGTAGACCGATATTTGATCCAGAACCGAATCTGGCCTCGCAAGATACACGTATTCAAATATGCAAGGCGTATGAGTGTGTTGCTCGGCACATTGCTGCATATGCAATTCTCCGTCCTCGGTGATAAAGCACGCTTCCCCAGGTTCTATGTCGCGAAGCAGCGTGAAACCGAGAATATCTAACGCGGCTGTTTCGCTTGCAATGATGTACTCGTCTTTTCCGTTCTCGGGATTGGCGCGCTTCCCGACGACAAGCGGCCGGATGCCGCGAGGATCGCGAAAACCAACGATACCCCCCCCAATGATCAGCGCTACGACGGCGTACGCCCCAATACACTGTTCATGCACGGCTGCAACAGCATTGAATACGCTCGCCGGATCAGCGACAGCTTGGTCGGAATTCTGTAATTCATGCGCAAATACATTGAGCAAGATTTCAGAATCCGATTGTGTATTCAAATGGCGGTTGTACTTCGTCGTGATCGCCTCGCGCAGTACTTTGGCGTTCGTGATGTTGCCGTTGTGCGCCATGCATATCCCACAGGGGGAATTCACGTACATCGGTTGTGCTTGCGCCGAGGTCGTGTTGCCGGCAGTCGGATATCGACAATGCCCAACGCCGAAATTGCCGCGGGCATTAAGCATATGGCGTTGTTGAAACACTTCGCTCACGAGACCGTTGGCTTTGCGCAACAGCAATCGCTCACCATCAGAAATTGCCATGCCAGCAGCGTCTTGACCACGATGCTGCAAGATAAGCAATGCGTCGTAGAGCTGCTGATTTATCGGAGTTTGGCCTACGATGCCTACCACACCGCACACGGTTATGCCTCCTTTATGTTAAGCCGTCTCACACTGAACTAGGTGATCCGACTAACAAGTCTACAAAAGCACTCACGTCGGAATGGAACGGTTGCAAGAATGCATAGGTGAAGGCACTTTGCAAAGACTGGGTGTCTTCAAGCCATTTCATGGCGCAAGCTATGACTACGAGCACCAACAACAAGCCACGGACAATGCCAAATACCAAGCCAATCGTGCGATCGGTCGGTTTCATGCCAGAGTCAGAGACCGTCCCTTGCACCATGTTGCGCACAATACCCCCGATCAACACTAACACGACAAATATCGCGATAAAGCCAACTGGAAACGCCCATGGACTAGGGTTCGGGGTGAAAAAACCGAACACCAGCTGACCCGCTTGTTCAGCAAACAACAGCCCTGCAATAGCTGCGCCGATAACAACAACAGTGCTGATCAAATCACTAACAGCGCCGAGTCTAAAGCCACGCCACGCTGAAAGCAACACAATCAAACCAAAACCGACGTCCCACAAGCCAATCATGGCTGATAGCCAACGACAACGGCATCGATCTCATAACGCTCCGAAATCGAGGCACGGAAGGCTTCTGCTTCATCCGCATCCAGGAACGGACCCACCGCGACCCTCGTCATTAATTGCCCGTCGACCTTCGTTTCTGAAATCCAGGTTGGTTGACCGTCTCTCTGAAGCCTTTCTCTTAGTGCGACAACATGTTGTTCTTCAATAAAACTTGCCAGTTGCACCGCCCACGCATCGCTTTCGGTCGGATTTTGAATAAGCGTAACGTCGCCAAGGCGAGTTCCGGATTCCACCATGTAACCGTCTTCGTCCACAAGGTCGCGCAATTCGTCGCGTTTCGCAATGGCGCGATCGGTATTCGGGAGTGGAATAGGTGGCACCGACTCTAGTTCGAAGTCGGTCATTGGTTCGATCTCAAGCGCGGGACCACGTGGTTCATCGAACAACATTGGTACGAAAATGACAGCGAGCGCAATCACAAAAACCCCGCCAACTATTCGGTCGCGCGTTTGAATTTCCATGGTTCGATAGGCTTTAGGATTGACGGTTTTCGAGTCTAGATTTAGAGCGCCATGCATCGAACGCTCTACCCACCAACTCGGCTGAGCCAAAAATCACGGTACGCATAGCCGTGTGACCAGCGCGCGCAAAAGCTCGACCCATAGCGATCTCTAAGTCGGCCGCAATCTCGCAGTTTGCCTCATAGGGTAATACGAACTTATGCAATTGATTCGCCTTTAAGCCGCGTTCACCTTGTGTATCGGTCAATATCAATGTGTCCATTTTTGCACGTGCCGCATCGCTGGAATCAAACAGGGCTTGGCACATGCCTTCAACGTCTTTGTCGCGCTGGCAACCAAACACAGCGATGAATTCGTCGATGCCGCGGAGCTTCAATTCATAACGCAGCTGTTTGATGGCTGCAGGATTGTGCGCGATATCCAATATAACGCGATCAGAATTTAGCGAACACGAATCTATGCGGCCTAGCGGGCGTGTAAATTGGAAATTGCCAAACTCGCGATTGGTTAGTCGAGAAATACCTAAACAGGCAAGAGTTTGCAACACCGTGGTTACTGCTATGCCATGAGAGCTAGAACGATTCGCAAGGGGAAAGTTTGTTAGTACGTGCACGCCTTCTCGTGTAGAAGAGCAACTTCGCAACCCTCTCTTAATTCTCTCGTACTCGTGTTCATGCTCTTGAATGGCTGTGAAGAACGCAAAGTTGTCGTCGCTTACCCCAAATTCTCGATTGAAGCGCAATAACTTGACAGCATGCTCATCGGCATAGTTCGCTACGACTTGATTCTCCTCGGTACCGGCGAAGATCAATGGGCGTTGTGCTCGGGCAATCGGAACTTTCTCACGGCTAATTTCCGCTATCGAGGAACCTAATTGCGTCTGATGATCGAGCGTTACATTCGTCAAAACTGCAACGTCTGCGTCTAAGACGTTCGCACAATCCAGACGGCCACCTAACCCAACTTCAACCAATGCAACATCCACTTTCCATTGCTTGAACAACGTCAGGGCACAAAGAGTGGTGATATCGTGGTAAGTCAATCCTATGTCTGAAGGTGCATCTGCTTCGAGCGCATTTACCGCACGGCCCATATCATCCTGCGCAACTTGCTTCCCATCCAAGCTAATACGCTCAAGATAGTCCTGTATGTGCGGTGAAGTCGTTGCACCGACGCGATAGCCCATGGCAGTGAGGAGCTGCTGCATATACGAAACGGTGGTGCCTTTGCCGTTCGTCCCACCAACAATAACTTGCTTAGCAGCGACCCTAGCTAGACCGCGTTCGCACGCAAAGCGATGGATCTTTTCAAACGTTTTTTCACGAGCAGTTTGAAAGGGCGCACGTTTGGCTGCGATTCGTAGGACGCATCGTTCGGCGTCTACATCAGCTTCTACGGAAGGATCTTCGACATCGGTTAAAGCCGTTCTGGTTGGTCGAATCAGCCCCAACCCAGCTTGCTCAGGCATCGATCAGTGACTCGTAATCGCTTGTTTTATCGATTGTGTAAATGCTTGAATAGCCTTGAGCTGATCGAATCTGGATTCGCCATTGCCCAGAATGTCCACCAATGCGCTACCGACAACCACCGCGTCCGCGATTTTGGCAACAGCCTTTGCATGTTCAGCTGTTTTGATGCCAAAACCTACTGCAACGGGTGTGTTGGAGGTCGTTTTTAACTCGAGCACGTGGTGCTGCACATCCTCAACATCTAAATGGTCGGCGCCCGTGATTCCTTTGAATGAGACGTAATAAATAAACCCTGTACTCTTATTTGCTAAGTTAGCCATACGCGCTGCTGGCGTAGTTGGCGCGACCAAGAAAATCAAGTCAATCTCAAATTTTGCTAATGCGGCAGCGAGCGAATCAGCTTCTTCAGGCGGCAGATTGACGATGATGAGACCATCGATGCCTGCAGCATGAGCCAGATGCGCAAAGGCCTCGACACCGATAGCGAGAATGGGATTGAGGTAACCCATTAGAACCACAGGCGTCGTTGTATTGCTGGCGCGAAACTCAGTCACGATTTCGCAGGTTTTGCGAAGGGTCACGCCGTTCGCAATGGCACGCTCTGATGATCGTTGGATGGACGGGCCGTCCGCTTCAGGATCGGTGAATGGCACGCCTAATTCAATAATGTCCGCGCCGTGGGCTGCCAAACTGTGCATAGCAGGTACACTGGCATCTACTTCTGGATCGCCGGCCGTAATGAACGCCACGAACGCTTTTTCGTTCGCTGCACGAAGTTGCTGAAATGTCGTACTAATTCGACTCAAAGCAGCTCGCCATCTAGCTGTGCGACTGTTTCTAAATCCTTGTCGCCACGTCCCGATAAATTCACGACAATGACGTCGCCGACATCTAGCTGACTGGACACCTTGATGGCTTGCGCTAGCGCATGGCTTGATTCCAATGCTGGTACGATGCCTTCGGTTGAGCACAACGTTCGAAACGCCGCTAGTGCTTCATCGTCTGTGATAGCCACGTACTCAACTCGACCTCGATCTTTGAGGTACGCATGTTCCGGACCGACGCCTGGATAGTCCAACCCAGCCGAAATGGAATGCGTGTCCAAAATCAAGCCATCTTCGTCCGTCATGAGATAGGTATTTGCGCCATGTAGCACGCCGGGCGTGCCGCCATTCAGAGGCGCGGCATGACGCATCGTGTCCATACCTTCACCGGCCGCTTCCACGCCAATCATTTTGACATTCGCATCCTCAAGAAATGGGTAGAACAAACCCATCGCGTTTGACCCGCCGCCAACGCACGCAACCAGTAGATCAGGCAGCCGATCTATCTGCGCCAAACACTGGGCGCGGCACTCCTCACCGATTACCGCTTGAAAATCTCTGACCATGGCGGGATACGGATGTGGCCCTGCGACACTGCCTATGATGTAGTGAGTCGTATCGATGTTGGTGACCCAGTCGCGCATGGCTTCGTTCATGGCGTCTTTAAGCGTTTTGGACCCTGAATTGACGGCTTCGACATGGGCACCAAGCATCTTCATACGATAGACATTCGGTTTTTGCCGCTCGATATCCGTCGCACCCATGTACACGGTGCACGCCGCACCGAGTCGCGCAGCCACAGTAGCGGTCGCAACGCCGTGTTGCCCAGCACCTGTTTCCGCGATGATCCGACGCTTGCCCATACGCACTGCAAGCAATGCTTGACCAATCGTGTTATTGATTTTGTGCGCGCCCGTATGGTTTAAATCTTCGCGCTTTAGAAATATTCGTGCAGGTCCGACTTCTTGAGATAGGCGTTTCGCTTCATAGAGCGGTGAAGGTCGTCCAACGTAGTGAGTGAGTTCGTTCTGAAAATCGACTTGAAAAGACTGATCGTCGAGCGCGTCCTCATAAACCCGCGTAAGCTCATCCAACGCGCTCATTAAAGTCTCAGCGACGTAGCGGCCACCATATGGGCCGAAGTGACCAAGCGCATCTGGCATGGCATTGTCGCCTTCTTTACGCTGAAACACGTCGGACCTCTTGCATGAATTGGGTCATTAAAGCCAGATTTTTCGTGTGATTGGTGTTTTCGATGCCAGAAGCGACGTCGACCCCCCACGGATTGGTTGTGCGAATAGCTTCACCTACATTGTCGGGACGAAGACCGCCTGCAAGAATGACACGTTTCGATGTCGCCTTGGGGAAACGGTGCCAATTGAACGTTTCGCCAGAACCGCCACCCTTCCCTGCAGCATCAAGCAAAAATGCGTACGCGTTCGGATATTGCTCTGCAATAGTCGGAAAGTCGAACGATTCAGATACATTCAATGCTCGGATATACGGTTTGTCAAAGCCATCGCAAAAAGACGCAGTTTCATTGCCGTGAAATTGCAAGTAATCGAGCTTGACACGCTGTAGTGTCGAACGAATGTCTTCTTCTGCTTGATCCATAAATACGCCCACAAACGCAGTTTCGTTCCGGTTTTGTCTCACGATTGCAGCTGCGTTTTCAAGTGTTACAAACCGAGGACTGGTAGGCACAAAGTTCAGACCTATGAAGTCGCACTGCAGCTCAACGGCGTGGCGTACGGTTTCCTGCGTTCGAAAGCCACACAGTTTTGTCATCGTCATGCTGGCAATTCACGTTGAAAGTGATCGCACGGTAACCTAATCTCAGAAAATGAGTCCTCGCCAACCCCAAGAAACGATGGCACTCGCAGACCGGTTGGAATCTTGTATTCCGCTGGATAACCAACCGCGACTAAATACAAGCCTTGCGGTGCAGCTGTGGGCGGTGCAAGTTCTCGATTCTTTGCATTTAACAGTTTTTTGACTTCCGTTAATGGCAAGGAGTTGTTGCCAACCGCTCGTAACACGGCTGCTAGATTGCGAACCATGTGCAATAAAAACGCGTTCGCAGCCACCTCAATGACCACGAAATGCCGAATTTGCGTGATTTTCAAATGGTAGATGTAACGAAACGGCGTGCTAGACGAACAATTCGACGCTCGAATTGAACTGAAATCCTGTTCACCTAAGAAATACTGAGCAGCCGCGTTCATTTTGTCGCTATCGAGATTTTCGTTTAGATGTGTGACCATGTCACGCTCGAAGACTTGCGCACGATCTTGCAGGCCAAAAACATACAAATACCTACGCCATTGCGCTGCAAAGCGCGCGTTGAATTCAGCATTTGTTTCTTGAACCCAATTGATGCGAATCGATGGTGGCAGCAACGAGTTGCCGCCTTTTAGCCATGCGGTTGGTGGTCTCTGAGCTTGCGTTGCAAAACTCACCACTTGGCCTGTCGCATGAACGCGTGCATCAGTACGTCCTGCCGCCGTGACGGAGACGTCTTCCGCTGCGATTTGGCTTAGTGTTTTTTCAAGCTCGGATTGAATCGTCGGCACAGCGGGTTGTCGTTGAAACCCGTTGTAGTCGCTTCCGTCGTATTGCACCCCGAGTGCGTAGTGGTTCATGTTTAGCGTCGGCAAGGATGCACTGCATACACAGCAACGTGATGAAGCAGTGAACTCGAAGTGAAATTTAGTTTAAGAGCGGTAGGAGTTCTTCAGCTATTTGAATGCTGTTCAACGCCGCACCTTTGCGTACGTTATCTGAGACGACCCACATGTCTAACCCGCGGGGATGCGATGGATCCTTGCGCAAGCGCCCTACGAACACTGGATCTGTACCTGCACTGTGATCAATCGCCGTCGGATAGCCACCTTTCTTTTGTTCATCGATAAGCTCTACACCCTCGGCTGTCTTAAGCAATTCGCGCGCGAAATCGACGCTGATCGGTTCTCGCGTTTCTATGTGTACCGCCTCTGAGTGTCCATAAAACACGGGTACGCGCACACATGTTGGATTCACCTTGATCGATTCATCTTCGAAGATTTTCTGAGTTTCAAGAACCATCTTCCATTCTTCAGTGGTGAAGCCATTCTCATGAAAGTCACCAATCTGAGGAACGACGTTGAACGCTATCTGTGCGGCGTGCACCTCTACCTCCGCACCATTGCCATTCAGAATGCTGGACGTCTGATCCGCTAATTCGTGTACGCCAGACGCGCCGGCCCCAGACACCGCTTGGTAGGTAGACACATTGATCCGGTCAATGCCAACCGCATCATAGATAGGCTTTAGGGCAACGACCATTTGAATCGTCGAGCAATTAGGATTCGCGATGATGCGGGAATCGAGGCCATCTTCTAAGCGACGTCGGTTCACCTCAGGCACGATCAACGGGATATGCGACTCTTGACGAAACTTAGAAGTGTTATCAACCACGATCGTTCCAGCCTCTGCTGCGCGTGGTGCGTGAGCTGCAGAAACCTCTCCCCCAGCAGAAAAGAACGCTATCTGCGTGTCAGAAAAGTCGAATTCATCTAAGACTTCGACATCGATCTGCTTGTCATCAAATTCGAATGACTTGCCTTTTGATCGAGAACTTGCGAGCAGACTAATACGATCAACCGGAAAACGACGCTCGGCCAACATCTCTCGCAGCACTTCACCAACCGCACCGGTTGCGCCGGCAACAGCAACATTCACTGATTTCATGGCTATCTCAGTTCTTGTAAAACTGCGTCGGTCATTGCATCCGTGCCAACTTGCTGAATAGATTCGTCAGGGCTTGAAGGCATGATGTCCCCCGTCCGCAAACCTCGTCCTAGAACTGCGTCGACGGCACGCTCAATACGATCGGCAAGCTCACCAGCATCCAATCCATAACGCAACATCATGGCAACAGAAAGAATCGTAGCCAATGGATTGGCGAGGTTGCGGCCTGCAATATCCGGCGCTGTGCCGTGTACTGGTTCGTAAATGCCACGATTTTCAGCGTTAAGGGACGCAGATGGGAGCATGCCGAGAGATCCAGTCAGCATCGCGGCCACATCTGACAAGATGTCGCCAAACATGTTCCCGGTAACTATCACATCAAATTGCTTGGGCTCACGGACGAGTTGCATCGCGGCGTTGTCTACCAGTAAATGTGTGAGTTCAACATCCTGATAGTCGGCGTGAACTTCATTCACCACATCGCGCCACAACTGGGTGACTTCTAGTACGTTCGCTTTGTCAACTGAGCATAGTTTGTGGTTGCGTTTACGAGCTAACTCGAAGGCGGTGCGTGAAATGCGCTGGATTTCCGTTTCATCGTAAACATAGGTGTTTACGCCCCGACGCACATTGCCAATGGTTTCGACGCCGCGCGGTTCACCGAAGTAAATACCGCCGGTAAGCTCACGCACGATGAGAAGGTCAAGGTTGCTAACGAACTGAGGCTGTAATGACGACGCGGCCGCTAATGGCTCAAACAGTATGGCGGGTCGCAGATTTGCATAAGCGTCTAGACCCGACCGGAGACCTAATAGTCCTTTTTCGGGTTTTTTATCTACGGGAAGGTTATCCCACTTCGGTCCTCCTACCGCACCAAGCAGCACCGCGTCCGCTTCTTGTGCAGCACGTAGCGTTTCAGCAGTGAGCGGTTCGCCGTGCTTATCAATGCTAATGCCGCCAAAATCGGCTTCGTCAAGGTTTAGATCAATACGGTCGCCTACGACCTCGCGTAAAACTCGTATGGCGTGCGGCATGATCTCTGCACCAATGCCATCGCCAGGTAAAACAAGAATGCGTGCGGATTTCACGCTTATTCCTTTGGATGAAGAAGTGGGGAATTTTGGCTACGCAACGTAGGCGAATGACGGCTCAGAAAGCGTTTTACTCAAATAGCCACGGATTGCGTTGCCGATGTCGTACTTCAAAGTCCCTAATCTGCTCAGCATATTCCAACGTCAAACCAATTTCGTCCAAACCCGATAGTAAGCGCTTTTTGCGTGTGGCGTCGATCTCAAACGAGAAGCTAGGACCGTCCGTCACGGCGACTGTTTGGTTTGGCAGTTCTACGGTGACTTCAATAGGTTTTACGTCAGTCGCACGGGTAAACAATTCATCAATTTCCGCATGCGTTAACTGAACTGGCAAAAGGCCGTTGTTGAAACTGTTGTTGTAAAAGATATCGGCATAGGACGGTGCAAGGACGCAACGAAAACCGTACTGCAATAGCGCCCAAACAGCGTGTTCTCGACTTGAGCCGCACGCAAAATTCTCTCTTGCCAACAGCACTGACGCAGTTTGGTAGCGAGCGTCATTGAGCACGAAGTCATGAACTGGCTTACGTTCGGCAAGAGGTTTGCCAATGACGCCCTCATCCTCGAAGCGCCATGCGTCAAAAAGGTTATCGCCAAAGCCAGTTCGTTTGATAGATTTCAGGAACTGCTTAGGAATGATCTGATCTGTGTCGACATTGGCTTTATCAAGCGGTGCGACATGGCCGGTGTGTGCGGTGAATTGGAGAGGATTCTGATTCATCTGCAAAAGTTCCTCACTGCAAGTATTCTCTAACGTCTACGATTCTGCCTGCGATGGCGCTTGCAGCTGCAGTCGCAGGGCTTACTAGATGTGTGCGACCTAGATGACCTTGGCGTCCTTCAAAATTCCGATTTGAGGTTGAGGCACATCGTTCCCGAGGCATAAGTCGGTCATCGTTCATCGCGAGACACATCGAACAACCTGGATCACGCCACTCGAAACCGGCGTTTTTAAATATCTCATCCAACCCTTCTTTCTCGGCTTGTTGTTTAACTAAGCCTGAGCCAGGGACGACAAGCGCCGCGTTTAGATTTGAGGACACAGAACGGCCTCTCGCAACCATAGCAGCTGCTCTCAAGTCTTCTATTCTGGCATTCGTGCAAGAACCGATAAAAACTTTATCCAACGGTTTCTCGGATAGCAATTCGCCAGGGCGCAACGCCATATAGTCGAGTGCACGTGCGGCTGTCTCAGCTGTTGCCGCGTCGTCGAAGGTTGCCGGATCAGGGATCGCCTCGTCGACGCTAATGACCAATTGAGGATTGGTGCCCCAAGAGACTTGAGGGGCCAAGCCAGTTACGTCTAGCGTGACTTCTGTGTCGAACTGCGCATCTGCATCTGAACGAAGAGTGCGCCAAGCCGCTTCGGCTTTATGCCACCTAGAACCTTTCGGTGCAAAGGGTCGACCTTGCACGTAGTCAAGTGTCGTATCGTCAACTGCAACCAAGCCAGCGCGAGCGCCTGCTTCAATGGACATATTGCATACGGTCATGCGACCTTCCATGGATAAAGAACGAATGGCTTCGCCCATGTATTCGATCGTATGACCTGTCGCGCCAGCTGTGCCAATTTGACGAATCAAGCCCAAAATGATGTCTTTCGCGTACACCCCTGAGGCAAGTTCGCCTATGACATCGACACTCATGTTTTTACTCTTGCGCTGAACAAGACATTGGGTCGCTAAAACATGCTCGACCTCGGACGTGCCAATGCCATGAGCAAGCGCAGCTAACGCACCATGCGTCGATGTATGCGAATCACCACAAACTACCGTCATACCCGGTAGCACAGCACCTTGCTCTGGGCCAACGACATGGACGATACCTTGACGAACATCTAACAACTCAAATTGACGTATGTTGAACTTTTTGCAGTTGTCGTCGAGCGTGACAACCTGCTCTTTCGCAATCGGATCATCAATGCCAGACATACCTTGCGCTCTATTGCGCGTCGGTATGTTGTGATCTGGCGTGGCAAGATTCGAACTTAACCGCCAAGGGTTTCTACTGTTGAGCGACAACCCCTCAAATGCTTGTGGGGAAGTCACTTCATGAATTAAATGGCGATCTATATACAGCAAGTTCTGGCCATCGTCACGTTCACAAGCGACGTGCGCAGACCATATACGGTCATAAAGAGAGGTCAATGTCTAAAAAACATCAAAGTCGTTATTTAAATTATAACGACTGTTACCAGTATTAAAAAATAGAGTTAACAATTAATTCAGAAAATGTTAGATTGGAAATTTACCTCTTTAACAAAGATTATTATGCTGTCTCTTTCACTGTGTGTATTGAAATAACAAAAATCAATTTATTTGAAAACCGAGTTGGGACGTAATTGAAAAACCATACATATCGACCAAATTTACAAGAAAACAAAAATTAGCATTACCCTAGATGCACCATACTGATTTAAACAAAGATCCTATTAATCTAGCTAATGATAATTCCTTTTCAAATATCAGTGCATGACATGCATTGGATTGTAGACATGCTCCTGCTGCTGCTTTTCTCCAGAAGCTAGATGCCAGCCAATCCAAGTGACGGGCACATGGCAATCGAAATCTTGCTTAAAGGCGGAAGAGGTCAATTTCTCCCACGCCATGTCGAAAGACTCCGCCTGAATGTTTATGCAGGAGTCCAGCGCCAGTAGATCTGATTTGAACGCATAAGCGTCAGGTCGGACCTCGCGATGGCTTTTGATGGCGTCTTCGATAACTTGCAGCTCTTCGTCGCTGAAATTCATCAAACTGTGTCCTGTAGATCAGTGGGTTCACCAAAGATCTTCTCGATGCGATCTATCGTGGCGCGGCGAATGAAGGTGCTCATGGTTCGCTCGTCGGCTTCAGCGGCTATGATGAGCAACCTTTTAAGGTCTTTGGTCATGAAAATAGTTGTCGGTAGACCATCTTCACCCCTTTTCTTGCGAAGTTTTCTAGCGTCCAATGTGGGATCGTAAGTTTTAGTTTGTGTGTAAGTCATTTCATAGCACAGTTATTTATGTAAAGAGCAATAATAATAAATATAAATCCATAGAGCAAAGGTTAAATCATATTAATCAACCTAACTTTGGACATATGAAGCACTACGCGAGTGCAGGCGGCAGTTCAGGGGTCGCTAGCAGGTCTTCGCATTGCAGTTTGTGGCGCAGTGCCGCCCGTTAGTTCAGACCAACGGTCGGTGCCCTTTCTGGATTATGTATAAGTTGCTCTATGGCCGAAGCCACCCCTTTCTCAATG
>VXLJ01000044.1 GCA_009841635.1 Gammaproteobacteria bacterium | reverse complement strand
GAACCACGATGCATACATATTCTCAATAACTGGTTATAAGTATAGTAAATACAAAACTAAGTTGCTTGAGAATTGATCCTAACGGCTAACGGCATTGCCAAGTTCATGAGGGTCACAGTCGACACGGTACAACGAATGGCGCGTAGAGCTACAGGTGTCGTGATTTGCCATAACGCGATAGGTTTTCTATGCCTCAATTGCACCCATAAACTCACAAATGCACTCAACGCAAGATGCGACGAAAACAGCGGCAGCAGACTCCTTTCGCTCGCCGCAGCGGGTTCGCTCAACTCATTGAAAGCACGCACCAAACCCTGACGATGGCTCAGCTTCAGAACCGCTAGCGCTTAGACCAGGCCGAATGGGCAGGTTGCCGTTGTTCTTGACTGAGACCATACAGGCGAAAGGGTACTTCAGATATCGGGACGTTGGGATGATCGCGGGAGAAATAGAGGCATGTACATACGCCTTCGAAAATACCGATATGCATGCAGCACTTACCATGGCTAACTCGCATACGGCGACGTCTTAACCCCGCGAGTACTAGTCACCGCTGAACAACCGAAGCCGTGTTAGGCAACGAACCCGCCGCTAACACCAACAACCGCTTTCACTGAATCTTGATTAGCAATCGGTCCGCTGGTTGGGACCTTACATGCGACCGCGCAGGTGCGTGATAAATGTTCAAAAAGCCACTTGTGCGGCTTGCGAGCTCGCTGATTTTGTCTGAATTGACGAATGTCAACCTGGCCCTACTCAGTGAGATAGTTGACACAGACGGTCTATGCTGTGCTCAGGGAATTTATGGTCCGATTTAAGAACTGCGCTCCGCTTAGTCTTTAGCGTTTAAGACTAAAGGACTATGATCCGAACCGATAGCGCAGCTTGACGACGAAGATGTCGACGATGGGGTCCTTAAGCGCTTCGGAGAACAAGGTCCCAAATTCCGCATGCCCTAAACTCGGCACGTTGCTGCCGCGGGTATACACCACGAATAAATCAGAGAGCGGTGCAATTTCCCAGCGATAGCGCAATTGCGCTGTGAGGCGTGAAATCGTAAAGTCACTGGAGTCTTCATCCTCTGTCACTTCTCGGAGTATTAATTCGCCCAACTCATCTGGTACGCGCCAAAAATCTCGCTCGGTCGCATTGATGCCAGTCCATTGCATCGTCGCACGAAACTGTTGGCGTGCCGTAAGGAAGAAATCCACGCTCGCTAATTGTGTGATTTGCTCGCTGAAGTAACGATTGAAATTGCCGTCGCCGACGGAAAGCACCCAGCCGCGACTGTCGCGGAACCGGAAGTCGTAATCCAAGCGTAAGCGGGTGACCGGACTGTAAGTGAAACCAATATCGCCGATGTATGCAGGATCACCTAATTCGTCGGTTTGATAACCTGTCTGCACTGAATATGAGAACTTTTTAGCCGTATCGGTACCGTAGGTCAGTACCGCAAATTCCCCATTTGCAGTCTTGAAGCTGCCGTTGCCGAAGCTGCTACGATCATCTACGAGACTGGGTCGCCAAGACAGCTGTAAGTTAAGCGACGATTGATTTTTGAGATAGGCGGTAATGCCGGTACCGAGGTAGCCACGAATCAAATCGCCGTTGCTGTTGGTTTGAGCGGCCGAAAAGAACCCGATGCTACGCGTGCGCATGTAGTCAGGAAGATTGTTAGACTGGTTGTTGAATCTCGTGTACCTAATCCCACGCAAATCGTTGCGGCGCAGGAAACCTAAATCGGCAACGTCCAGCGTATCGTCTAAGTAATCCACAGAGATGCGATGAAACTCGCCTTGTCGCGGCGTATAGCGGATATCTGCGAACCCACCGTAACCTTGCTCTGCTTCCTTATCGGAATTGAGCAACTGTGTGTCGATGGACCATTTGCCGTTTTGGGTTAGGAAATGTGAGTCGAATCCGTGCACCATCGCATCGTATTCCGGCGTTCGAGCTAGGGTATTGATATAGCCATGAGCTTGGCGACCAGTACCCGACTGGCGTTCCCATAAAACGCGTCCTACGCTGAAATCTCTACCTGGTGCACCTACGAGAACTTCCTCACCGGAGTCTTCCATCGTGCCGCGCAGTTCAACGTCTTCCTCGGCTGCGGCAAGCACACCGAAGCGGAACGCGCTGGTTTGACCAACCATCTTTACCGCACCCATAAGATCGGTGGGCCGGCTTAATTCTGGTCCTGCGATGTCGACACCATCAGGCACGTCAAGTTGCCGTGCTGCGCCACCGATCCGACGGGTGTTGAGCACCGTAGTCGGCTCGGGTGTATAGGTTGAAGGCGCGCGTCTTGCGCCACTGCCACGTGAGCTTCCCCGCATTGGGATCGATCGAGGCGTCGTTTCAAAGGCTTCTGAACCTTCGAGGAAGAACAACCGTTTTTCTGGGAAGTACGTTTCGTAAGCCGTGAGATTCACCACCACGTCATCCGACTCAACCGCACCAAAATCTGGATTAAGCGCTCCGGTGACCTGCATATTTGGTGCAGGTCGCCATGAGAAGTTCACGCCAACCTTGCCGTTGGTCTCTTCGTAAATACCGTCTGCGCTGGTGGCCGCATAGGGAAATAGTTCCCACTGTTGTTTGGGATTTACTTCGTTCATCGCGATGGGCTGCAAAGCGGACATGAAACGCGCGTTGGTCATTGGCAGTGCCGGCCAACCGTAGCGCTCGTTGCGAAACGCAACCTTGCGGCTCGCGAAGAAATTCATGCGACGCTTGCCTTTTTCTGGAGGCATGGCAACGATGGACCAAGGAATGAACATTTCCGCGGACCAACCTTTCGATGTGACAGCCGTAGCGCCATGCCAGGCACCGTCCCATTCACGTGAGAAATTTCGTTCCGGTAGGACTTTGCCGTCTTCTTTTGAACCACCGAGATTGATGCCGAACCAAAATCCGAACAACCCTTTACCGGAGGTATCGATGGTGAAAGTAAAGCCGTCGCGATTGAGTGTGAGATCGCGCGCGGACAAGCGTGAAACTAGAGTGTCCGGCGGTTGTTCCATGTCGGCCGAGATGTACAAGCCAGTCTCGGTATAGAACATGCGAACAATCGTTTGAAATTCAGGTTCGGTGAGAGTGTCAGGATCCACGACAATCATGTTCTGGAAACCCGCAACGCTGCGCCAGGCTTCCTCATCGACACGGCCGTCGATCACCACGTCGACTCCGTTCAGCTCGACCAGTTCCATCTGTGGTGGGATGTCGATCACCGCAGCATCTACGTCATTCGCTGCTTGCGAAACTATGGCTTGACTAGCTTCTTGACGAGTTCTTTGAGCTGGTTGCGAAGACGGCGAGCCCCGTACGGAACTGGTTATTTGCGCCGAAGTAACTCGCGCTGAAGTCGAGCGATTCAGCGCGAAAAGACTGTGACCCGAAGCGTGTTTAACGCTCAAATCCATTGGCGTCGATGCTTGCTGTGTCTTGGCGGCCGATACCGTGACCGCTTCAAAATCGGGCGTGACAGGATCTTCTTGCCCGGCAACCCAACCGCTAAAAAGATCGCCGTTGGTCGTAGGTAACGGTTCTTCAGATGCAAGAAGCGTAGAACCAACGAGGACTGTCGTTGCTACGCTAAGAAGAAATCGGTATATACGCCGCCGTCGCGTACACACACCAGCACAAGAAAACACGGGTGGTAATTATCTACGCTCAGGCGCGTTGTGGTGCAATAATCTCTTTGTTAGTTATCGAGAGGAAACACTTGAAAGACACAGTTGGCAAAGTTGCATTCATTACTGGTGGCGCTAACGGTATTGGGCTCGGTATGGCGAAGGCGTTTCTTCATGCGGGTTTGAAGGTGGCCATTGCCGATATTCGGGAGGACCGACTACAACGGGTAGAACCGCAACTAAAAGCGATCAGCGAGGATGTCATTGCATTAGCATGCGATGTCGTTAATGCAAAAGCGATCAGTGATGCTGCCGATGAAATAGAAAAGTCGCTTGGACCGGTGCAAATCTGCTGCAATAACGCAGGAATCGGCATTGGTGGTCCATTTCATACGATAGCGGAAGAGACTTGGTCGCGGATCCTGGACGTCAATCTTTGGGGTGTGATTCGGGGCGGTCGGGAATTTGCGAATCGGCTTATTAATGCCGGATTAGAAGGTCATATCGTTAATACGGCGAGCATCATGGGCATGATCACTGGCGGTGGTTCTGCTGCATATTGCGCGACCAAGCATGCTGTCGTTGGCATGTCCGAGTGCATGCGCGCGGATTTAGCACCACACCATATCGGCGTGAGTGTGCTATGTCCGTTTATCGTGGATACGTCGATTTTTTATCCCGATCTCGCGGACGATGATCTCGAGGGCATCGCTGAGCGCAAACGGAATTTAAGCCTTATGAAGTATGCACTCGATCCGCAGTATGTGGGTGAATTGGTGCTTAGGGCGATTCAAAACGATGAATTGCATGTGTTTTGCGATGGCGACGAAACACCAAACATGGTGAAGTCACGGTTCGAGCGGGTTATGGGGGCGTTTGACCGTCAGTTTCCAGGTTGAGGATGCTCTTGTTCGCTCTGTCTATGACAAAACGCCTAGTCTATGACGAAACAAACGCGCGGTGGTAGAGGGCATGCACTGTTGTTCACGGAAGTGTCTGCACTTTTTCAGAAACACGAGAATCGAGCGAACTCAAGCCTGACTTTATTGGTTGTCGCACATGTCTTTGGATAAAGCACGCTTATTTAGGTTTCGTTAGCTTGGCGTTTCGAGCCTGAAATGGACACAGTGAGTGAACGGGATCGATTCGGTGACCGAGGTCCGGTCAGGATCGTAAGTTCCATTAAAGAACAGACGGTGCGCAGAAGAACAGTTTTAGTTTGTTTTTGCGTCCTCGGCTGCTTCTCATTAAAGACATCTGGTGCAGAGCAGCAATCTCAACTTATGCCAACTGGCGATCGAGAATGGCTCACGAAAGCTGAATTGCGGTGGTGTCGTGCAGAGAAACTTCGGTTACAAGGCGAAGCTGAGGAGACGAATCGCGAGGATTTCTGGGAGGTATATGACTACAACCAGAACGTGAAGCAGGAGAGAGATTTATGTCTGGGAAGAAGATTCGATACAGTCCATGGTCGAGAAATTGAAGGGGAATTCAATGAAACCGTACAAGCTGGGATACGGAAAGCAGGAATGCGCCGCACAATCTATTCTCGCGTTAGTCGTAAAGACAGGCTAATGCATGTAGCGAGTTCGCAAGCGTCCGTGTTTGACTCAGATCAATCCCGTATGAATCGAATAGATAGTTTAGAGCGATGGTATGACGTATACCGCATGGGTGAGAAGAGTGGAGTTTTTTCTGAAGTTGAGTGGCTTGAAGATTCAGATGGTTCA
>VXLJ01000050.1 GCA_009841635.1 Gammaproteobacteria bacterium | reverse complement strand
ACGTCCTCATCACGTTAATTATGGGAATTCATGTTTAGTCAGGGTAATAATTCCCATTTTTATCCGCGAACAAAGTCATATTGCCTAGCAATCATTCCGTGATGGCTTTTTGCTCCTAAACCCACGCGCAGAAGCGATCGGGTTCGTAGATAAATTTTTTCTCCTTAGCAATATCCTTCGAGAACGTACTGTGTAACGTCGGCGGCTAAGGCCGCACGACGCGATATCGTCATTCTTCGGTTGCGAGCTGAATCCATGCCTCGACACCATGTACGTGCATGTACTCGACATCCAGCACGCAACGTAAATCTCTTGATTACTGCCAGTGTTTAAATGGTCTGTATTTGTTCAAACCTATTTTCTTGGGATTTTCCACATTTAGAACTCCCATCCAATAAACCAAACCTAGAGGCCCTCAGGACCACAATCCGTTGCTAAATACTCGAGCAACGCGGAGTAGAACTGTTTTAGGTGCGACCTTTCCATCGTGTTGCTAAAGTGATCGATGCCTTTGATTTCCAGATACTTGTGCTCAATGCCAAGATCTTTCAGTCGTTTGATGAGCTTGCGGCTATGATCGACAGGCACCCGTTGATCGTTGTCACCATGAATGATGAATAACGGCACATTGATGTTTGCAACTTCGCGAAATGGTGAAAACGCATCCGTCCAAGTGTTTAGTTGCTCTACTTTGGCTGCACCCGGAATTGAATAGCGATAGTAATTAACCTGCATGATGGGGTCCGATACTGCGGCTCCCGCGACTGCACATTGATAGATTTGCGGTGTGCGCATGGATGCAACCAATGCCGCATAGCCGCCGTACGACCAGCCGAACATTGCCATCCGATCAGGATCGACTAGACCTTGCTCAACTAAATACAACGCACCATCGTCTTTGTCATCTTGCATGCCGTATCCGGCTTCGCTTTTTTCGATAAACGCAGACTTGTAGAAATCTAAGCCATAGTTATGAGAGCCCCGATATTGGGGTTGCAGGACCATATAGCCATTGTTGGCTAGGAGCTGCGCCCACGGATCAAATCCTATCCCTTCTGTGACAAACGGACCGCCGTGCGGCATTACGACTAGTGGGTAAGGAGGTTCGCTGTGCACTGGGGTAGTTATGTAACCCGGAATCGTCAAACCATCGCGCGATGGGTATTCGATGTAGGTGGTTTCTGACAAGTCGTCGCTAGAGACGTCTGGCGCGATCGTCCCAAGAAAATTGAATTGACCTTGCCGAAACAAATAAAAACTCGGGGCCGATTTGGGGCCAGAGTTGCGCACGACCATGGATTGGCCATCGCGACTCACACTTACGACCCGAGGGGAGAAGGGATTGTCAATTAGATTGGCAAACTGTGCGTGAATGGCTCGTTCTACTTCGTACTCGGGGAAATACTCGTATTCAACTCGTTCTTTGAGCGTCGTGACGGCGACTACATCGCCGTAGTGCATGAGAGAGTTCGAGTGATTAATGGTGCCAAGCACATCGACATCGGTTCTGCCATAAACTCGCTCGCTGAATGCTCGCTTTTGCTTGTCATATGACCACAACGCGCGTTTGTCTTCGCCATTGTGCGCCACGACATATTCGCGGTGCGGTGCAGTTGGATCGGTGCCAACAGGGACGAAGCTTTCGAAACTGTCGATATGGCTACGTCCAAATTCCACCCAGGTCGGATTGTCGCGTTCGGGACGATATTTGTAGACCTGCTCCAGGGAATCCAGATCAAAGCCAATCGCAAATTCAGGATTGCCGTCTATGTCGAACCGCACGCTTTGCAGCGCATATTTGGCTTTGAGAAGCAGCTTCTTGCGCATAGTCGACAAGTCGAATTCGTAGTAGCTATGCCAAAAAGAACCACCGCCAATCTGGCGTCGACCACCACGACTACCACCTTGATCTTCAGAGACGATAATCTTGGTGGGCTGCTTCGGCAAGAGATGCTCGATGCCTGGATTTTCTATTGGCAACGGCACAAACTCGTCTTTTGCTAAGTCGACGATTTGACTTCGTCCTTTGTAGACACCTTGATTGAAGCCATCGATGCGATTGCGGACTTGCTGCCGGAGTCCCATGATGAATTGGGTGTCACTTAACCAAGTAAAACCACCAATGCGCATGTTTTCGGAATTGATGCGCCGATGGAGCACTAGGGTGCCTTTTTCATCGAACGTGTAGACCCAAACAATGCGATGCCCTTCACGGTCTTGGTCTTCACGTAGCACGCCAAGATATGTCCCGTCGTGTGAAAGACTAGCGCCGACAATGTCGGTCTTAAGCCAAGCGTCAACGGGCAAAGGTTCCTTGGCCGCAAATGATGACGTCAGCGCGCAAAGCAAGCTTGTGGCGACTAAAACGCGAATTGAATTAACCATGCTGTTCGTTCTAAAAGAACTCGCCGCGTCGTAGCGCGACGCGGCGAAGTGAAGGTAAAAAAGTTAGGTTATGAACCACCGAAGCGGAAGCCGCCGCTAAGGAATATCGTCCTGCCAAGGAAGTCATAGCCAAGCCCGAGAGGAATATTGCTTCGGGACCAAACTTCGGTAGGATCTACGCGTGGCGGTTCTTCATCCGTGACGTTCTGAATCGCCAGAACAACTTCCCAGTTGTACTTGTCGTAACGCAATCCAACTGTATGGTTGATGTATGGTTCCGAATGGTCCAAGTCGCGACAGAGCACGTCATCCGGGGGTCCGTAGCAAGTATCCGAGAATCCAGTAATGCCGTTGTCCCAATCGTCGACAGAGTCAGGATCATTGAAGTTTGCACCAATGTAACGCGGTCTATACGTAAAGCGGAAGTCTGCGAAATCCACTTGCAGTACCGCAGTATGTCGCCATTGTGTGAAGCCCCATTCGTTGAAGAAATCCTGCTGGTCATCCGTTCCTAATGGATTAATGAACAAGGTCGAACGCTCAATCAATCGATGCGAAACCAAATCCACAGAAATCTCGAACGGTCGATCAAACAATGTCACCGTGTCCTTAAAACTGACGTTGTAATCCATCCCACGCACGGTATCGTTGTCGCGGTTAATGAATCCGCGGTCGACGAACTCGATTTCTGGGTCAGAGGGATCGGCGGCGCGATGAATCCTACCGCAGAATGGGCTCGTTGAGGTTGGTGAGTAGTAGCAATCTTGGACGATATAGCCAAGCGAGGGTTCAATGATGGTGTTGTCCACGTCTATGACGTAGTAGGTCACGCCGACGTTTAAGTCAAACGCGTTAGTCCACGGTTGTTCGACTACCATGCCGGCAGAGAATGAATCGGATGTTTCTGGTTCGAGCAACAATGAACCGCCAGAGCCAACTTCGATGTTATAGAGATTGAATCCGCCGTTGCCCCAAGCTCTTGGGTTGACGCCATTCAGTTCACAATTGGTCAATACGATAGGTTCGCGACGATCTTCGCTAGGAAGATACTCGCCGGTCGCCTCGTCAAAAGCGTCTTCGGGCGTCACGCAAGGGTCGGAGACATTCAAGAAACCGGTTTGTTGCAACAAGAACGAATCGCGCAAATTGGGTGAGCGGTAGGACGTGCCGCGAGTAGACCGTAATAACATCCAGTTGACAGGTCTATAACCGACTTTCGCTGAATAGGTTGGATGCGAACCGTAGTACTCATCCGAGGTAGTCCGCCCAGATACGTTCAACGTCAGTTCTTGTGCCATAGGTAGGGCTTCTAGCAGTGGCAGTTCGAATTCCAGGTAGAACTCACGCGTCGTTTTTTCACCGATTGCACCTTGGTCCGCGGAGTATCCCCACATCAAACCCAGTGCCGCAGCATCATTAGGAATAGAGTCGATCGTATCTTTACGATGATCGTATCCGATGCCCGCAACAACCGAGCCGTATGGCAGGTTGAACAATGAGCCGGTAAGGTAGACATTTAGCAAGCGTTGCGAAACGCGCGTATCGAATTCGCGGCGTTCGTACAGATAGTCCCATTCCGCTTGGGTTGCAAATTTGCCGCCACGCAATGAAGGGTCCCACAAACTCGGTGCGAGCAAATTAACGGGCACACAACCCGGCGCTGTGTCAGGTTGCAACTGACCTGGACGCGCTGCGTCCGCGGAACAAGGAATGCCAAACGCAGACATCGCACCTATCGCTAGATCTAGCTTGTCTTCACGGATCCCACCAAGTTCGGAAACACCAATGCTACTGGTATATGTCACGCTGGTTTCGCCGGACCAATCGCTCAGCCCAAGCGCATCATCCAGAAACGGCAGATCCGCATTGAAGCCTGCTACATATCGTGTTTGGGTGACGTCTGTTTCGGTGATGTGCCGATCACCGTCTACTCGAACGACGATACCGACTGGGATGGGACCGATTGGACCAGTCGTCTGGTCACAGGTGCCGCCAGTGCTCACAGTACAGCCAAACACATTTTGAATCGTCTCGACAACAACTGGGTTGTTCAAGAGTGCGTCTCTCGCGAGTCCGCAATCAACGCCTTCACCAAGGGGGTTGCAAGGGTTGAATGGATACAGGGGATGCAGTGTAGGAAACAGCTGCGGAACCTGAGTTTCACTACGAGTGGTTCGGTTTGAATACAGCATTTCAAAAAATGCTGTTACGTTCATGTCACCTTCAAACGTGTATTCGCCATATGACATGACGTTGTCTTGATTGAACTCGTTGTAAAGCGTACGGTATTGATTGTTTGTGTTTGCCCAATACTTATTGAAGTCAACGTCGTTTAGACCATCGCCGGTGCCATCAAACCAAAGAAGCTGGCCCCCTAAGAAGAGGTGTGACTCTGAGAAATTCGGCCACCCACCATTCGTGCGACCGTCAGTGCGGTAGAGCGTGCCAATACCAAAGGGTAAACCGTAAATGATGTTGGTGATGCCACCTGCTCGACATGGCGTTGCGTCAACACCAAAACGGGCTAGATAGTAAACATCGTCAGTACGAATATTGCCGTTTTGATCCTCTTCGTAGTGTTTTTCACACTCACGTGTAAAAGGTGCGTCTTCAAATCGGATTAGTGGGTCGCGACGAAACGATCCGCCAACGCCGACAAATCCGCGCGAAAAATTCTGGCCCCAGGTGAGCGACAAATCTGAACTCGAAGGCCCAAATGCATCTGTGTTGTCGGTCGAAGCGCGCACTTCAAACCCGTTAAAGTCCTTACGGAGCTTGACATTAACTACACCCGCAATCGCGTCAGAACCGTAAACAGACGATGCGCCATCAAGGAGAAAATCGTACTGTGCGACAAGATTTCCGGGAATCAAATTCAGGTCAGGATTGCTTGGTGCCCCCTCGACGCCGGCTGGCGCCATGCGCCGCCCGTTCAGAAGTATCAGTGTGCGGTCTGAGCTCAAGCCACGCAAATTGGCGGTTGAAGCACCAGGGCCATTGTCAAGCACATAGCCTGAGAAAGTCAGGTCAATCTGAACGTCAGCTGAGGTGGTGGATGTTTGAATGATCTCGGCTGCATCCACCAGTCCTGCTTCGCGTGAAATCTCGGCATTGACAATTTGAAGCGGCGAAATGCTCTCAAAAGTTGATCTTTTCAGTCGAGAACCCGTGACAACCACTTCTTCCATCGGTCCGGCAGCAGCAGCTTCCTCGTCCGTCGCAGCTTCCTCAACGACGGTTTCGCTTACTTCTTCTTCGCCCGCCTCGGCCTCTTCATCTTGTGCAAGCACCCAAGGAGCGCTGGTAACAAGCATCAGAGACAATCCGCAGACTAAAAAGGTGCGCAATGAGTTCATTTAATCTCCTTCCCTTGGTAACCGTGATCCGTCACCGCCAAGTCGGCAACATAAAAATTCGCGATCAGTCCTGCATATATTAATTGAAAAGTTACGAAAAGTTACAACGCTTG
>VXLJ01000021.1 GCA_009841635.1 Gammaproteobacteria bacterium | reverse complement strand
ACGCAAAATGATTAAGTGACTGCGTAAATTTGCTTGATGAGCCACATGACAGCTCCTCCTGTAGCAATTATCAGAACTTTGCAACCTATGCTCGTAACCCAGAATCTGACCACCTCAACGGCGGCTTAAAATCCAACGTATTACCGTCTTTGCCAGTATTTATGCTGCGTGAACTCCCTCATTACGCGCCTTTCACACCGCTACAGAAGCGACTAGACGCACTCACAGCGCACGGTCTGCCGCTTGAATCGGCTCAACAGCAAATCGCCGAGAGTCATGGGTTTTTGACGTGGCGCCAACTAGAAGTGCATTTGCAGGTAGCGGAAGAGCCGAGCGACGCATTTGAGTATCTTGCTTGTTTGAGCTATGTGTGGTGGGATCGACCGCGGCGTTGGGAACAAGCACGTGCTATGTTTTCAGACAATCCAGCGTTAGAGCAGCGCGACATATATGCGGCATGCGTCACGGGTAATGTCCAATTAGTTGAAGCGTTTCTTGATGATGATGCTAAGAGCCTTGAACGGCGCGGTGGCTACTGCGACTGGGAACCATTGTTGTACGCCTGCTACTCTCGTATCGAGTTACCGGATCGTTCCACCTCTGATGTTGTGCACCTCTTGCTTGATCGCGGCGCGAATCCAGCAGCGTTTTTTCGCTGGGGCGGCATCTATCACTTTTCCGCTCTTACGGGATTGTTTGGCGAAGGCGAACGAGGACCCATAAACCAGCCCCCACACCAAGACTATCAAGTACTTACGACACGATTGCTTGATGCGGGTGCCAGCTGCAACGATTCGCAAGCTTTGTACAACCGCATGTTCCAGCCTGACAACTCAACGCTGCTCACCCTCATTGAACATGGCCTAAACAAAGACCATTTGTGTAATTGGTTCGCGACGGTTCGCGGTGGTCGACTCGTACCTAATCCAGCAAAGACCCTTGACTACCAATTGCAATGGGCCGTCAAGAGCAATTTCATCGATCGCGTAAAGATCCTCCTTGAACATGGCGCAAATCCAACCCAAAAGCTGCCAGGCGATGGCCGCCTCGCCAAAATCGCCGCAACGCGCGGCTACAACGATGTCACAGATGACCTCATCCGACATGGCGCGAAACCATACAGATTGGGCAAGGTTGATCGTTTTCTCAATTACTGCTTGAGTGCAAATCGAGGCGGCGCTGAGGCCATGCTTGCAAAGTCTCAGACCTTAATCAAACGAGCGGACAAGCGTAACCCGGATGCCATGAATAGTGCAGCGGCTAATGGCACTTCAGATGCGTTGGAATTGATGTTGGACCTAGGGTTTTGCATCCATAGCGCTGCAACTGAAACCCCGTTGCACCATGCCGCGCATAACGGTCACCTAGATACCGTTAAAAACCTGTTGGATCGTGGCGCTTCATTGCACAAGCGTGACCCTATGTATTTAGCGACGCCGCTTGGTTGGGCGCAAGCTGGCAATAAATACGAGGTGATTGAGTATCTAGAGAATCTGGCGATTGGCTTATTCGACTTGATCAATGTCAATGACTCCGACCGCATCCGGCACTGGCTTACCGAACATCCAGAGGAGTTAAACGCACCACTCGAAGACTCGCTCGAAACCACATTGAAGAAGCACCCGAATGCGTGGCAAACCCCACTCGCATATGCGGCGACTAGTGGATTAGCCGACATGGTCGAGGTACTACTGCTTGCTGGCGCGGACAAAAACGTCGCAAGCAAAGATGGCACACCCTTAGCTGACTTATGCAATGAAGAAGTTCGAAAATTGCTTGTTTGACAGAAACCAAAGCGAAGCGGTTCTTAAAAATACTATACATACATTCAATTATCTGAGCTTGCACATAGACGATTGCTATTATTTTGGCTAACTGCGAGACATAGGGGGCACTATATGTTGCCCGACGACAACAAGCAGCATAGTCGCCGATTCACGAAAGTAGTCGCAGCCGGCTTGACCGCATCGCTGATCGGCATAGCCGCCGAGCTATACGCGGCTGAAATTGAGGAAATCGTTGTAACGGCGCGCAAAAAAAGTGAATCGTTGCAAGACGCCGCCATCACCGTCCAGGCAATGACGGAAGATGCGCTCAACGACCAACAGGTAGACCAGCTCGCTGACTACGTTCAATTTCTGCCTAATGTGACGGCCGGCGGGCGTGGACCTGGTCAAAACGAGCTCTATATTCGCGGTTTAGCAGTCGACCAAATTAATACCACGGTTAACGAGGCACAAGGTTCAGCGCCGAACGTAGCCCTCTATCTCGACGAGCAACCAGTGACAGCTGGCGGTCGAAATCTGGATGTGTATGGCGTCGATTTAGCGCGCATTGAGGTCCTGCCCGGTCCGCAAGGCACACTTTACGGCGCAAGTTCACAAGCAGGCACCGTCCGATTGATTACCAACAAACCAGTCATCGATGAAACTGCATTTAGCGTTGGTGGCACAACCAGCATGACAGCAGGCGGTGATCCTTCTAATTCAGTCGAAGCTGTATTCAATGTGCCAATCATCGATGGCAAACTAGCCTTACGCGGCGTGTTTTTCAATGACAACATGGGCGGCTATATCGACAACGTCGAAGGTACATTCTTGCCTAATCCGAAATTGAACCCTCGATTGCCTCCTCGTGAGGGCATCATGTACGTCGAAGCCGGTGGCGATCCCAACGCGCATGAATTCGCAGACGGCACCTTCGCCGTGCCTGGCAAGGTCTACGAAGTCGATTACAAGCCGGCGCACAACGCTCATCACGTTGGCGACAATTTCAATGATGCCTTGTACAGCGGCTTCCGGCTAGGTGCAAGTTACGTAGTCAATGAAAACTGGGATGTCACCGTGATGCATCACCAGCAAAAAATCCAAACTGAAGGCGTCTTCGACTACGATCCAGAAATTGGCGATCTCAAGGTCACGCGATTTGTGCCCGAGCATCTCGATGAAGAGTTTGGGCAGACCTCCTGGACGGTGCAAGGTCGCATCGACCAACTTGACCTCATTTACGCAGGCGCATATTTGTCGCGCGACATTTATCACACGGTCGACTACACCGAATATACCAACAACGGTGGCTACATACCCGGCTACTTGTGCGAATACAACACACCTGGCTATCACGGCGCAGGCGGGGTTGGTTACGTGTTCGATCCTACATTGTCTGGAAACCCCGAAGTGATCGAGTGTGAAAAATCAAGTTCTGTTGCTTACCTGACGAACGGTGGCGAACGCTTTACTCACGAAATCCGCGCCAATGGATCGTTCGGCGATGGCCAATTCAGTTACACAGCTGGTGCGTTTTATCAGGACTACACGACGACCCACATTGGTGATTTCGACTACGGCTTAGATTGGCCAGCGATCGAACCAGCACGCATATCGAGAAATACTGCGAATAGCTTGGATACCAAAGGGCCGGGCGTGCAGTTCGTCAATGACATCACCCGCCCTGAGAAAGAACTTGCGGTGTTCGGTGAACTCACGTTTGCTTTGAATGAAGCCATCGAAGCGACGATTGGCATCAGATCGTACGACATAAAAGTCGGATTTGAAGGATTTTCCGCTTTTCGTTACGGCTCGCGACCTGTACCAAACTTGGTCAACGAAGTTGGTGTAACTGGGGCAAATCCCACCGGCGTGGGTGGCCGCGACTACATAAACAATCTGGGCGAATTCCAGCCACTCAGCATCAATGACACCATTGCACGCGCAGCGCTAGGCTGGGATGTCAATGACAACGTGCTGGTGTACGCATCGATCTCACAGGGCTACCGTCCACCCGGCTTCAATCGCGCTGCAGCAGCTGGACAAGCAACCGCAGCGGGTGTGGCCGCCAGAGGCAACGACGGGCCAGGCGGGTTTCCCGACTATTTCATTCCCGTGATGTACCAATCCGATGAAATCGACAACTATGAAATAGGCTGGAAGTCCACATCGGCGGACAAACGCCTTGCTTGGAATGGTGCGCTGTATCGAGTGGATTGGCGCGGTATTCAAGTCTCTCACTTCGACTCCCAGAATATTTCGATTTTCACCATCGTGGACAACGGTGGTGACGCGGAAATTACCGGCGTCGAATCGAATTTCGAGTTTTGGCCAAACGACCGCCTAACGTTGTGGGGCGGTGCATCGATCAATAACACCGAGTTGGTTTCCGTAAATCCAACATTTGCATTCGTCGTAGCCGATGTTGGCAGCGAATTGCCGCTGACTCCCAAAGTGCAAATGACGGGCAGAGCACGATACACCTGGGACAGCAAGCTCGGTGAATCGTATTTCCAGATCGCCGGTGCTTATTCAGGCGAAAGTTGGAATTCACTAGTCGATGTGCCGAACACGGATCCGCGCAAAAAACAAGACTCTCACTTGATTCTTGACGCGGCCATGGGTGTTGTATCGAGTGACGATTGGACCATCGAGCTCTTCGCGCAGAACCTAACGAACACGTTGGCGCAGTTGCACATAAATCGCCTTGATTTCAGAGAGCGCATTACAACCAATCGGCCGCGTACGTTAGGTATTCGCTTCAGCTACGACTACTGATTCCGGGGGGCGCGGCGATCGCCACGCGCCAACCCCAAACGCAATTCGCCCTGCACCACGTGTGGGGCGGAAGCGCGGCGCGAACGCCAACTCAACGCTCGCACAACACGTTGCAACGGCCGAAAAGCTGTTGCGTCAGGGGCGTACGCGCCATGCGTTAGATTTTCTCGCACCAATCGTTCGACGCCATCCAAAACACCCCGATCTTCTCTACTGCGTCGTCGTTGCGCAGAGACTTCTAGGCGATTTTGCTGCAGCGCTGCAATCAGTCGTAACCCTACTTGGGTTAGTCTCAGGTTACGGTCGCGCACATCAAGAACACGGCTACATTCTGCTAGCGCTCAATCAATCGGAAGCTGCGAATCAGGCATTTCGCCAGGCGGTCGAGCTCAACCCTGGCCTGCTAGCTAGTTGGCAACAGCTACGCCAAGCCACGTCTGACGATGCCTCTGCATGGCGTCGCCGCATTGACGCGAATTTAGGTTACTTGCAATCGCTTGCACCTGAACTTCGCAGCGTTGTAAGCCTTCGCCATGAAAAGAAGATGCGGCGCGCCGAACAAACCTGCCGCAGCTATCTACAAGACCATCCGAAGCATGTTGAAGCGATGCGGTTACTCGCTCTCATGGCAAGTGAACAAGGACGACTTGATGACGCTGAGTTTCTTCTCGAAAGTGCACTCGAGTTCGATCCGGCTGCGACACGTGTTCGAATCAGTTACATCGATGTGTTACATAAACGGCAGAAGTACGACAAGTCGTTCGCGGAAGCAGAGCACTTACTAGCTACTGAACCCACGAACCCGACTTTCCGACTTGCATACGCGAATCAACTCAACGCGATGGGCAACTATCGTCAAGCGTTGGAGATTTACGACAATATCTTGGACGCGCAACCCGACTCAGCTCTCGCTGGTCCGCGACTGTGGTTGTCGCGCGGTCATGCATTAAAGACTCATGGTCAAATCGCGGATGCTGTAAGGTCTTACCAACGCGCATATAAGTCGCGGCCTGATTTCGGCGATGCTTATTGGAGTTTGGCGAATCTCAAAACGTATACGTTTCAGGACGAAGAGCTGAAGCGCATGACTGAGTTCGTCCAATCAAATACAGTTGCACAGGATGATCTGGCGCATTTGCACTTCGCGCTCGGCAAGGCACATGAAGATCGCGGCGAATTCGAAAAGTCGTTCCAGCAGTACGAGCAAGGCAACGACATCCGCAGAAAGCAGACGAAATACGATCCCGCAACGATGACCGCTCGCCTAAAGCTGCAACATTGGGTTTGCAATGAAGAGTTTTTTGCCAAGCGCGAACATGTTGGCCACGATGCACCGGATCCAATTTTTATCGTTGGATTGCCGAGGGCTGGCTCGACATTGCTTGAGCAAATTCTTGCTTCTCATTCGCAAGTCGACGGCACATTAGAACTTCACCATATCGGCAGCATCGCACAAAAATTAGATAGTCGACGACGACGCAATGACGCACCTCGCTATCCAGGCACGCTAAGCCACCTTAAACCTGAAACATTTAAAACCATTGGTGAGCAGTTCATCGCTGAGACGCGCGTGCACCGGCGTGGTGCACCTTACTTTATCGACAAAATGCCCAACAACTTTAGGCATATTGGCTTGATTCACCTTATCTTGCCGAACGCCAAAATCATCGATGCGCGACGAGACCCAATGAGCTGCTGTTTCAGCGGGTTCAAGCAGTTGTTTGCGTCAGGTCAGGAATTCACTTACGGGCTTTACGAAATCGGCACCTATTACCAAGACTATATCGAATTGATGAATCATTGGCAGACTGTGCTCCCAAACCGAGTGCTACGAGTTCAGTATGACGATGTAGTCAATGACTTAGGAACCCAAGTCAACCGCATTCTCGAATACTGTGAGTTACCTTTCGAACAAGCGTGCATCGATTTCCATCGCAACACGCGAGCAGTTCGCACACCGAGCGCCGAGCAAGTGCGCCAACCAATTTATCGCCAAGGTCTACAGCAGTGGGAGAATTTCGAACCCTGGCTTGGCCCGTTAAAAGAAGCTCTCGGCCCTGCCCTTTGGTCCTACCGCACCTAAACCTGACCTCACGTTAGATTGCAGGTTGGCTCGCTAATGGTGACTATGAGCTCAACTCAGCCGTTTCGCCATTTGGTCGCGTATAGATTTGCAAAGCAAGCACGTAGCCGTCCTCACGACCGTGTTTTTCGTGCTGGTAGTAGTCCTTGCGAACACTTAGTTGCTGAAAGCCGAGTGATTCATAGAGCTTAATTGCGCGGTGATTGGATACGCGTACGTCTAAAAACACCGTTTCTATCGGTCTTGTGCGACTTCGGTGCAACATATGCTCAAGCAACATCCGCCCAATGCCACGCCCTTGCTGAGACGGATCGACGGAGATGTTCATTAGTTCAGCATGGTCTACACCGAACTCCAATATGGCGTGAGCGACGGTGTACGCTTGCGTGAACGGCTCATCGACCACCCAACATTCATGCTGGCGTTCAATGCAATCGACAAATGTCTGGCGACGCCATCCATGGGTATTGGCACGATGTTCGACATGCATGACCGAATCTAAATCGGTTACGACCATGCGCCGAATAATCAATCGTTCGAGGTTTTGATTTGATCCCACAACGCCTTTTTTGCTTCAGGTGTATAAGGCACGTTGTCTATGACCAATAGGCGTCCTCCCTCATTTTCGAGCATTTTGGTTGCGCTTGCTGCGCGATCTCCTATCGCTAACAACGTCTCGCATCGATCGGTTGCAGAGCGAAGCCAGGCTAAGAACCCTTGCTGTGCACCTGCAAGCGTCGCGCCCATTGGGGACCGACGGGCACTCGACGTCACGGGATAACTGAAATGAAACTCATTAAAAACGTGATCTGCGTCGAATCCATTCAACGTCAACACAACGTCCTTTAGCAACTGATCCGGACAGTGATTGCCTGTCTCAATAGCAACAGCTGCGCGCCCGAAAACGAATACCCTCAATGCCACCTTAAACGTAGGTTCTTTTGGCACTTCACGCGGGGCCGGACGAGGCGGAACTTGATTAGTCTTGGGTTGCGAAGATGCAGTTGAATCGGTGGTTGTATTAGTTTGGCGAACCTTCGGAAACTCTCGGATACGTCGTCGTGGCACGTCGGTCGTTTGTGTGCGAGACGATGGAATTTCGGCGGTGCCTGCAAGCGAATGCGCCTTGCCGGCTTGGATCAAGTGCTGGGCATGCTGTTCTGACACCCATAAATCGATCCCTAACTTCTGAAGTTGCCACAATGCTTGCTCACGCATATCGTAATTATGATTTCCGCCCTGTTATCCCACGAACGCAAGCCTAATGCGCTACGAAACTGACGATTTACGCATCAACGGCATGGATGAAGCACTGGCACCAGAGAGTCTCATCGACCAGTTTCCGGTGTCGCCAGAGTCGTCAAAGCTTGTGTTTGAAAAGCGAAAAGAAGCTGCCGATATCGTGCATGGCGATGACCAACGCTTGTTGTGTATTGTCGGTCCCTGCTCAATTCACGACACGATTTCAGCATTAGAGTACGCTGACCGCCTCGCGCATGCGGCCGAGACATACAACGACCAGCTATGCATACTCATGCGAGTCTATTTCGAAAAGCCTCGTACGACGGTCGGTTGGAAGGGCTTAATCAACGACCCGCATTTGAACGGTTCGTTTGAAATCAATGACGGCTTGCGCACCGCTCGTCAGTTGTTATGTGATATTGCGGGGAAAAAACTTGGCACGGGAACGGAATATCTCGACCCAATCACGCCGCAATTCGTAGGCGATCTAGTCTCGTGGAGTGCAATCGGCGCTCGTACCACAGAGAGTCAGATTCATCGCCAACTCGCATCTGGACTCTCTTGTCCTGTTGGCTTCAAGAACAGCACAAAAGGCGATGTGCAAATCGCAGCCGATGCGGTGAAATCTGCGATTAATTCACATATCTTTTTGTCGGTCACTAAATCTGGCCAAACCGCCATTTTTTCGACCACTGGCAATCCGGACTGCCACATCATCCTACGTGGCGGCGGCGGGCAAACAAACTATGATGCCGACTCTATCGGCGATGCGGTTGCAAGATTAGAGAAAGCCGATGTGACGCCTCGCTTGATGGTTGATATGAGCCATGCCAACAGTCAGAAAGATCACAAACGGCAAATGCACGTCTGTGACGAAATCTGTGAGCAAATACCTGATCCAGACTCTGCCATCATGGGCGTCATGATCGAGAGTCATTTAGTTGAAGGCAACCAAAAAATCGGCGATGGCACCCAACTTACGTATGGTCAAAGCATCACAGATGCGTGCATCGGCTGGGAGGACACTGAACTGTGTCTTGAACAGCTAGCAAACGCCGTTGAAAAACGTTTTAACGGGCATTAGTTTCAGCTCGCACAACTGGCTTGGGTTCGCCCGCGAGAGGCATAGCCTCATAAAGTTGGTGGGAGCGATTCGCGATAGCTAAGATCTAGTTACTTTCGAACTCATCCACCATAGCTTGTATGTGGTGTATCGTCGTGCCACAACACCCGCCGACTATATCTACACCGTTCTCAACCCACTGGCGACAATGCTTGGCGAACGTCTCCGGTCGCACGTCGTAGTCGTATTTCTGTGATTGCGCGTTGAAAGCGCCAGCCTCCGGGTAGGCCATGGTCAGACCACCCCATTGCTTCGCTAACACTTCTAAACCACCGGTTACCGCAAGAAATGAGCTATGCATGATGCCCATTGCCGCAGGCTCAAGCGTAGCGAGAGTATCGATGAGATCTGTGAGTTTGTGGGTATGGTCGATTTTGAAGCCCTCTGGCAGTCGGTCAGGTGGTTCCTCGATTGCTTGATTCCAACCCATCATTTCGCCTTCGTCGCCGATGCTTGCGCTCAAACCAATCCATACGGGTAGTCCGGTGGATTTCGCGGCTTCAATCAAACGATAGGAGTGATCCAACTCGGTCATCATTTCCGTGATAAGCACCTCGCAACCCGCTTCTGCTAAGGTATGCGCCTGCTCCCGGTAGTTCGCACTTTCTCGTTCTCTTGATGGGGCATAGGCAGGATCTGAACCTACTGTACCAGGCACCCATGCGACATAGTTCGATAACGATCCTGCGATGGCTACAGGTTGATCAGGTTCTTGGCGATCGCGAGCTTCGATGGCAAGTTCAACCGCACGGCGATTGACTTTTTCGGTGTCGTCGCCGTAACCGACGGCTTCCATCACGTGACGACATGATGCAAACGTATTGACGGTCACAACGTTCACGCCGGCTTCAATGTATTTCTCATGAACATAGCGGACCGAGTCAGGGTGCGTCACGCTTGCGATACCACACCATGCGACTGAGTTTAAATGACCTGCAACTCGCTCAATTTCCGATCCAATGGCACCATCTAAAAAGATCGGTGAGTCCTGACTCAGTACCTGCGCTAACATCGAGATTCAAAACCATATGTCGATGCGGCGAGTTTACCGTATCACGATACTGACAACTCTAAATGCCTCAATCGGTCGAACATAAACGGTTGTTCGAGGAACGTCTACGCCAGCTTCCTAGGTAAGCTGTCTACTTCCTTGCACCTTTATGTGCCTAATCAATGCAGTAACAAAAAAGCGAGCAACTATAGGTCAAAACCAATTCAAGGCTTGCACGAGTTTTTGGATTCGTCTTTCGCAAAAATCTCTACCATAATTCGGTTTAACCTTACAGATCCAGCATAGGTGATAACCGGGTTATCACTAGACCAAGAACCGAAGTTCTTCGCTGGGCATGATGAATTGAAATCAAGGTCTCGCATCATCGAGTGATTAACCAAACCGTCCATTGCATGAGTTTTCGTCCATAGGCACGGGTGGGCTAGCAAAGTTAATGCTATGTCGAATTCACTAATATAAATCAAATATATCAATAAATTATTTTTAATACCTAATAATAATCAAATGCGAGTCGCCTTCTGCGAAGTCGTCTTAATACTTACGGTACGCTCACCCTAGTGCATGTCAATTAGCGCTCACACGCTTTCTTGCCAATAGCGACTAAGTATCCTTCGACCATGAGAACTCAATAGAGATTTCCATGGCTGAAGCGCTAGATTATTCGGCTTCTTCAAAGCTAGACGCAGAATTACTCACCGGCCATACGGGCGTATGCATAACTGGGGTACCAATCCCAGACATGACCGACGAACAGGTAGAGGAAGTGCGCCGTCTCGTGAGCGAGTACTGCGTCGGCGTGTTCCCGGCGCAACATATCACCACGGACCAACAATTGGCATTTATTGGCCGCCTAGGTAAGGTGATTGCTACGCCAGGTCAAGAGATGCGCACCGGCTACGAAATGGTTCAACGCGTTGCAGATCGCGCGGGTCCATCAGGACCCGTGTCCGGTGGGTTTCACACGGACACATGCTTTATTGAGAGACCACCCTCGTTTTCTTCGCTAAGCGCGATTGAAATCCCAGACCATGGCGGTGACACCATGTTCTGCAATCAATATCTCGCATACGACACATTGTCTGATGTGATGAAAAACTGGTTAGAAGACATGCGGTTTAAACATGTCGTTAGTGGCACTGACAGACCAGAGGAGTGTCCCGATCCAGTTTGGCACCCAGCGGTGCGCACCCACCCTGTAACCGGTCGTAAGGCTTTGTATGTGACGTTCGCCGCACGCTGTGTCGAGGCGGAAGGCATGACACCACAAGAAGGTCGCAACTTAATCGATTTTCTCTACGCGCACTCGCTCAAGTATCACGCGATGTATCGACATCGTTGGCGCGTGGGTGATTTCGTTATGTGGGACAACCGCTGCGCTTTGCATGCCGCCGTGTATGACCACGGCGATCAATCGCGTGTGCTGTACCGAGTGATGTGCGAAGGAGAAAAACCTTACATATAACTCGTGAAGAATCGCCTATGAGCTAAAGCGAGGCGAAGTCGAAACGCGCCACCTCCTGCAATCAGTTAGAAGCAACCTGTGTCACTCGGTGTTTGCTACCAATAAGTCGCTGTAGCGGTGGCAAACGTCAGTACGACCCGCCTAAACTTGAAGAGCGATTGAGAAATCAGGGAAATTCGCCCAACGCCCTGGTTCATTGCTCCGCATCACCGCCACTGATCGAATGGCCTCTGGGTTAGCCAGACCGTGTGGTTTTTCGCCAGTGAGCACACGAATGATGTTTTCAGCTTGCATGATTGCAGTTTCGCGTGCGAACACTTCAGAGACAGCTGCGACGTGAGGTGTCACGTAGCAATTAGCGAGCTTTAGCAGACGACTGCTTGTTGGCAATGGTTCGACATCCGTTACGTCAAGGGCTGCGGCTTCGATTTCACCGTTTGCCAAGGCATCTGCCAGGGCTTCTTCATCGACAACCGGTCCACGGGACGTATTAACCAGCAACGCGGTTGACTTCATTTGCGAGAAAGCGTTGGCATTGAAGAAATGTCGTGTATCGGCAGTAGAAGAGCAATGCGCTGTGATGAAATCCGATTCTCTAAGCAGAGTCTCTTTGTCCACCAGTTGGACGCCATACAAGTCGCCAGCTAATTGGTTCACGAATGGGTCATGCGCAAGAATCCTGCTCACGCCAAATCCGCGAATTCGCGTCGCAAACGCCCTGCCGATATTCCCAAATCCGACGATGCCCATCGTATGTCCGGATAAGCGGCGCATTGATGGCGTATAGGATCCCATCGCGCCCGGCTTGTCGGCCCAAGCGCCTTGCCTGGTTAGGGTGATCGCGTCATACAGTCTTCGCGTCAAGGACAGTAGTAAAGAAACCGCATGATCCGCGACTTCGGTCGTATTGGAGCCTGGCACATTGCAAACCATGACACCAAGTTCTGAAGCTGCTTCGATGTCGATCGAATCAACCCCGACGCCAAAACGACTCAGTACTTTCAGATTGGGACAAGATTCCATCACGCGCCGCGACGTCAGCGGCATGATGCCAACCTGCGCACCATCGGCATCGGCAATCAGTTCGATTAGGTCGTCCTCGGTTCTGCAACCTCCTTCGGCAATCTCAATACCAGCCTTCTCATAAAGTTCGCGTTGCGAACCATGTAAACGACCTTGAATTGCAACTTTCATGGTCAATCTCCTGAATTAAGTTAAAAAGACGCTCGTGCGATTTGGTGAAATCGCCATTTCCTAAATAGCCAGATTTGTGTGCTCAATATCACGTGGCCTAAATGCACCAAGCTTTATCGTCTCGTTCAGCCACGATATTCGAACCTCTAAGCACGATAGGTCGAAATCATCTCAACGCGTGAATTCAAACGCATACCAAGTGCGAAGCATTAGGCCACCCATGCCGGCGACGCATTCTAGCCAGACCAAGACATGTCGCTTAGCGCATAGCAAATAAGCGCCAAGATGAAGGTCGAAATCAAATCACTTCTTGTTTTAGTTTTACCTGCTCAAGCAGTCGGCATTCCTTAAATTTGCGCGCGTGATCAATAACCCGCGCTGCACGGTTAATTGCAGTGAGAACGACAACGAACTCTTGAAGTCGTGGCACAACAAAAGTGCGAGTTCCTCTTTACCGGCGCGCGACAACCATCGCGCAGTTTTTTCTTCGCTTTTAAGCTATGCCTAACAGCAGTTGGCTTCTTCAGCACCTAGCGGGCAGTCGTTCGCTCGGTTTGGCGAAACCTGCATGTCAATAGAACCTACAGGTTCGGGGCATGCACTCTGAACTTGGGTCGTTCAGATCGGGGATTGGCGTCCCATGATGTTCTACGCGCAGGCGTGATCGTTGCAGGCTCTCGAGCCAGCCGATGTCATTAACACTAACCACTTTTACAACGCCGTGAAAGATCTGAACTTTGAGCTTGCTGCACTCTGCCGTCGCAATCGCGACGGCAGCATTTCTCGCCGTTCACGTCGTTTTCGCAACCTTCAACTTTTCGCTAAGACCCTTCACGAACTTGGCTTTCGTCATATGCGCGCTACCTCGATCAAGCCTAAGCACGTTTATGCGCTCCTCGAATATTGGCAAACCCGCGGCGCGACGCCAGGCACACTGCACAACTACATGGCGGAGTTGCGATGGTGGGCGGAGAAAGTGGGTCGCAATCATGTGATGCAACCAACCAATGCGGCTTATGGCATACCACCACGTCCCTACGCCAACTCGAATAAAGCGCAATTCTTAAGCGATCAGGAATTCGAGCGTCTTGGCGATCCATACGTCCGCATGAGCGCGAGATTACAGCAAGCCTTTGGTTTGCGGCGCGAAGAGGCCATGAAATTTCAACCTCGATATGCCGATCGCCGTGACCACATCGCCTTGAAGGGAACTTGGACGAAAGGCGGACGGCCGCGTGTTATCCCGATTGTGGATGCGAACCAACGCGAGTTGCTCAATGAAGTTCATGAGCTAGCCGGTGATGGCTCACTCATACCACCCGAGCTAAACTACAAGCAACAGCTTAGTCGCTATAGCCAGTGCATTAGCCAAGCCGGATTCAAGAATTTTCACGGTCTGCGCCACGGCTATGCACAACGTCGCTATCACCAACTAACTGGATGGCACTGTCCAGCAGCTGGTGGTTTGAAAAGAGTGGAACTTGCACCAGAGCAAAAAGCTCTGGATGAATCTATGCGTCTAAAACTCAGCCGAGAACTAGGTCACAACCGTATTGAGATTACAACAACGTATATAGGCTGAATAGCCGAAATTTGGCGTTATTTTGCCTAGTTTAGCAGCGATTCAATGATGCCAGATTGCTGGATGCTTAGGTAGTCTGGACGTTTAGTCCTGGGGGTGCTTGCGGAGGCTTGCGGGAGATGACAATGTGCTTGCTACGGTTCTTCTCGTCTTGACCGGTAGCACCGGCTTGAACCTTTTCAATTTCCTTGCCGTTGGCGACGAATTCCTTTACTTTTTGATCAATCACGTTCGCGGTGAGGTGCGTGTTCGTGATCGCACGTGGATTCGGTCGTCGAGCCATGAATTGCCTCCAAATTGGGACGGTAATTTTACTATTCAGAATCGCAGGTTGGCAGAACAAAACAGAGTGATTCAAATGACGACGGGCGTGAAAACGCCCGTCGCTGTTCGATTTGAAGTCTCAACGAAGGGCTAAGACTTCATCATGTTAAAAGTCGAATCGAATGCCAAATCGCATCTGATAAACGGATCGTGATGCGCTGCTGAAGCTCACGTTATCCGCATCAAAGTCACGGAATCGATAAACGCATGTGTCAGCTGTAACGCAGGTTGTCCGTGGTGCATCACCGAGCAAGGCTCGGGCACCGTCGATGCCGTTAGCTTGAACGTCCGCGCGCGTAACCAGATCCGCCTGAATGATGTTCGCCGCTCGATAGCGAGGTCCGGTATGGAATACGCCCCATTCGCTGTTCAGTAAATTCAGGACGTTTTCGATGTCGAAAATGACTTTAGCGCGTCCATCGCCCAAGAACCCCAAGCCAGGTAAAGGTGGCAATTCCCACTGCAACCGCAGATCAAGTATCGTCGATGCACCGGCATCGAAGGCAAATGGGTCTTGAATACCTGAACCTATGTTGTTTTCTTCAAGATAGTTGAAGAAGCCAGGTACATCAACTGACGAGGCAAAGACCACAAGCGGATCGCTTTCTGATGTTGGCACATACAGAGGGTCGTTATCGTAAGGCCCTTCGCCTAGCCCGGCGCGTCCGAAGAGTGGGTTGCGCCAATATACATCAAAGACATACGTGTAGCGACTGCCCGTCCGCCGATTAGCAAAGAGATCTATGCGAGCAGAATGACCACCAAAATCACGTTGGTAACCAAAGGACGTCTTGAACGCAGATGAGACCTCATATGGCGATTTGCGGGGCGCCGGATTGTTGCGATCAATGGCTTGTATGTTGCGCCAATTTGATATGCCGCGCGACGACGTGCCCTCTACCACGGTTTCAATGTCTTGCATCGCATAACTCATCGATAAATCGATGCCGTTATCCCACGACTTTGACCAGCCTAATGTCACGATATGACTGTGGCCACCCGTGAAATTGGTCAGCTGCGTTAGATTGGGAATGTCCAGCGCATCTAGATCAGCGTAGATAGGCCGTCCGTCCGGCGCTACACCCAATGGTTTCGTTTCATTAAGTTCGGTGTGCGCTAGATTGCGCCAACCAAAACCATGCTTAGGTTGCGTTCCTAAATATTGGATCGTAATGACGCTGCCGTCCAACGGATTGTCAGCCACGTAGTCGTACTCGGCACGCAACGACATCTTCCAATCTGCCGGTACACGAAACGCTGAGTCGACGACATCAATCGGTGTGCCTGACGATGCCGCAACCGTATCGATTAACGACTGAGGCACGCTGGAGATATCTACGTCAGTGGCATTTCGGATACGCGCAAAGGTGGTTGGTACCTGGAATACGTTGGAGGTCCAAACCTTCGGATCGCCGCCTGAGAACAGTCCATACCCACCACTAATGACCCATTGGTCCAAGCCGGTAACTCGAAAGCTCAAACGAGGCATAAATAGTTGCTTGCCGTCAAGGTTGTAATCAGTGCGCTCCCTAAACAGGCCGAACACTTCATTGCTGAAAGCAGGTCGATCGGATTGACTGAAGCGTTCATAACGTGCACCATATGTCACCTCAAGCATGTCGTTGAGCTGCCAGGTGTCTTGCATGAACAACGTGCTCTTCGAGTACTCCCACTGCGCTGCACCATCGATGGCATTGTTGCTCGGTACGTTTACGTAGTCGATGCGAGCTTCTCGATTGATGATGGCTTCGTAACCGTCAAATACAAACCGCCCAGCCGACGCTGGCACAAAAAGATTGAACAATTCAAAATGCTCGTACTCATAGCCAAGCTTGATGATGTGTCGATCGAGTAAATAGTCACCGCTCGCGAAAAACTGGGTGCGCGTGTCGCTGTAGTCGTTGGCATGGCGGAAGCGGTCACAACCTGCAAGCAAATCAACTTCATCTGTGAGGAGACCTGCTAACGGCGTGCCGCCGAGATCATCCCCATTGATGTTGTTCAACTCCATGTGACCTACACCTGGTCCAGCCCGACAGTTTTGCCCCCGTGCGAAATCTTTCACGTTAAAACGCACTGTCGTAGACAAGCGATCTGTCATATCAGAGAACAGCTGGGCGGTCACAGAGGTGAGTTCGATAGGAAAGTCAATCCAGGCAGAACCAAACTGAGACGAGCTTGAACTTGAGTCGCCTTCCTCAGTTTGTTGGTAGGTTAATGAAAGCCGCTGGGTATCCGTCAAGTTCCAGTCGAGCTTGCCTAAGATGCGTTCCGTTGTAACAGGTGTTGCCGCAACTTGTGGGCGTGTGCCTGGGTCGAAGCCATAGGTGTCGATGATGACTTCCCGCAACGCGTCGAAAAAACCAGGCTGGATGCCGTTGTTAGAGTCAAAGTTGCTAAAGTCCACGGTCCGCGTTGAGTCAAATTTATCAAGCGACAGGAAGAAGAACACTTCATCTTCGACGATGGGTCCGCTGATCGTGCCACCGAATTCCATTTCATCGAAATCGCCAGGGTTAAACGAACGATCACCGTCGTATTCATCGCCGATCAGTCCATCGTTTTTCGTGTAGGTGAACGCCGAACCATGCCAGTCGTTACCGCCGGATTTCGTTGTGATATTGACCAAGCCGCCTGTGTAGCCAGAGCCTTCAACAGAATACTCGGAGGCGACAAGTGCGACAGATTCAATAGCATCGACATTGATTGGCGAACGATTCGTCGCATAGGTGTTGTCGCTCAAGCCAAAGTCATCTTGTTGTAATGAGCCATCGATCGCGAGACCATTGAAGCGGGGATTGATTCCAGCAATGGATAGATTGCCGGTACCCTCAGATTGCGCCAATGGGTCACGCAGAACCGTTCGCAACGCATCTCGAGAAACAGAAGGCTGGTTCGAAATGTCATTAGCGGTGTACACAGAACCAACGCCGTTATTCAAGTCACGGGATGAAATAATGCTGGAAGCAGTCACGACGACCTCCTCCACGTCGACGGACTGCATTTCCAGCACAAGTGGCGTTTGTGCGCCTGCAACGAAGTGCACGTCTGACAGCTCTACATCTTTATATGCCGCAGACTGTACTTTGATCGAATAGGGACCACCGACCCGAAGGCCACTTTGAAAAAACAACCCGTTGTCGTTTGTGGTTGCCACGGCAGTTGTGCCAGAAGGCACATGCTGAATCGTAATTGTTGCCCCTGAAATTGGATTGTTTTCTGTCGATTCGATGCGCCCGCTAATGCTGGACGATGTGCTCGACGCGAAAACAGACAAGCAGGAAACGACAGACACCATAGTGGCCGTCGCTACCAGTCGAGAGAAGAAACTGGTTTTCATGGGTAGGTTTTGACCCCCGCGTGGTAATGCATGCCATACGTGAAGCCATGGCAGCAGTTTGATGTTCGTGTTACGAAGCGATATGAGCAGCGCTCGTTGCGTAATGCAAGTTAAGTTGACGAATACAAGGTATCCGTCGTGCGAGCCATTTGGATGTCATTACGCGTTACACCCCCAGCTGAATGTGACCACCACTCGACCACTGCTTCACCCCAGGTCAAGCTAATTAGCGGATGATGGTTGGCCGCCTCCGCCGCATCGCCGACTCGGTTAGTGAAGGCTAACGCGTCGGCGAAATTCGCGAATAAGAATTTTCTCACAAGCCTAGGCGTTTCACCGCTCGCATCGACCGCCCAGTCGAACAACGTAGAACCTAATGCCTCAAGTTCCGCATTAGTTAGCTTCGTTGCATTCGGGTCCGCTTTAGCCATGACTCCTTTCGTTTCCGGCTGCGATGCGTGGCGTGCGCAGACTATGAACCAATGCCACAATCTCCTGACGTGGCGCTTTGGTCGCGTAGCTAACGCCTAGTGTCACTGCAAAGTTTAACAAGGCGCCGACCACGCCTATGCCTTCTGGCGATATCCCAAACAACCAGTTTTCTGGCACGTTCTCGAAAAATGGCGAGAACAGCATGCCTTTGAATGCATTGATGTAAAACGTCGTAAAGAGCAAGCCTGTGAGCATGCCACAAATCGCGCCTAGACCATTGACGCGAACGCTGAAAATCCCTAGCAAAATCACGGGAAACAGGCTGGCTGCCGCAATCCCGAACGCGAACGCTACGACTTCTGCGACAAAGGCGGGAGGATCCAACCCTAATCTGCCGGCCAGGAGAATGGCAACGGCCGCGCAAATACGCCCAACGATCAGCTCATGGCGATCCGACATATTGCGATTGAATACACTCTTGACGAGATCGTGCGAAATAGCGGCTGAAATGACAAGCAACAATCCTGCAGCCGTCGATAGTGCAGCCGCAATTGCACCAGCCGCAATGAATGCAACAACCCAATCAGGCAAACCGGCAATTTCTGGATTGGCCAGCACCAAGATGTCTTTGTCGAGTGTGAGTTCGTTACCTTCCCAACCGAACTCCTCGGCAGATGCCGCGAATTCCGCATTCGCGTCGTTGTAGTACTGAATACGACCATCGGAATTCTTGTCTTCGAACGAGATTAGACCGGTGTCTTCCCAAGTTTTAAACCATTGAGGTCGTTCTTCATAGACTAAGTTTGCATCTGGTTCACCGACTTCGCCAGTTTGGATTGTGGCTGTGAGATTCCAGCGTGCGAGGGACCCAACAGCCGGCGCGGTGGTGTACAAAATCGCGATGAAAAGCAGTGCATAACCAGCGGAAATCCTCGCGTCACGGACCCGTGGCACCGTGAAAAACCTAACGATGACGTGCGGCAGTCCCGCCGTGCCAATCATTAATGCCATCGTAATGAAGAACACATCGATCGTGGCTTTCGAACCGTCGGTGTAACTAGAAAAACCAAGCTCCGTCACAACCTGATCGAGTCGGTGTAGCAAGTAACCAGAGCCATCTGCGAGTTCGCTGCCAAAGCCAACCTGCGGTATTGGGACGTTGGTAACTTGAAAGGTGATGAATATAGCGGGAAGCGTGTACGCAAAAATCATGACGCAATATTGGGCGACTTGCGTGTACGTGATGCCTTTCATGCCGCCGAATACCGCGTACACGAATACGATGGTCATGCCCGTGAGCAATCCGATCGTGAGATCGACGTTCAAAAATCTGGCAAACACAATGCCAACGCCGCGCATTTGGCCAGCGACGTACGTAAACGAAATAACAATCAGACAAATGACCGCAACCGTTCTTGCAACCTGCGAGTCGTAGCGGTCGCCAATGAACTCAGGCACCGTAAATTTGCCGAACTTGCGCAGATATGGCGCAAGCAGCAACGCCAAAATGACATAGCCACCAGTCCAACCCATCAGGTAGACAGAGCCGTCGTAACCAAGGAAAGCGATTAGTCCAGCCATCGAAATGAACGACGCCGCGGACATCCAATCGGCGGCCGTTGCCATGCCATTCGCGACCGGCGATACGTGCTTACCCGCTACATAAAAGTCACTGGTCGAGTTGGCTTTTGAATAGATCGCCAGCCCGATATAGAGTAGAAAGCTCCCACCGACGACGAAATAAATAAGGAGTTGCTGGCTCACTCTTCTTCGTCTACGTCGTAATTACGATCAAGGCGATTGGCAAGGACGGCGTATACAAATATCAAAATGACAAATACGACGATGCTGCCTTGCTGAGCAAACCAAAATCCTAGCTTGAAGCCACCGAATTGAATTTGGTTCAACACGTCGACCAACAGGATTCCGCAGCCGAACGACACGATGAACCAAACGCATAGCAACACTCCTACGAGACGCAGATTAGCAAGCCAGTAACGGCGGTGTTTCATGCTTCTAGTCTGTAGCCGCTTGCAATGTATTTAAGCTAACGTTTCGCCCACACGTGACGAGTTTAGGAGTACGCGTTCGCAATTGGTTGGCTTACTTAATTATTTCGATTACCAAACAACGTCCGGTTAGGAACCCCAATCTGGCATTGATTGAAGCATTGGACGATGCGACACGAGCTTGCTAAGCCACAGCCGGAGTACCTGGATTCCAAGGATCAAAGCCTCATGCAATCGCATACGGTGTTGTAAAAAATCCGATTCTGTTTCGTCAAGTTTCGTTTCTACGATTGAAGCGCGAGGCGAAAACGACAAACTAACGCTTCGCACCGGACGGTTATCAAAACAACCTAATACCTGTTCCTTAGCGAAGGTTTCCACAATGGCAAACGGGCGTTCTATCGAATCCGCATTCAACTATGCCTTGGCAGCTGAATTAACGAAAACGCATACACGCTGGCAACGCAAAGGTCATTCAGAGATTTTTGCAGAAGAAACAAACGTCATACTGGGTCCGAAAAACCGGAATCTTCGCCCAGATTTGCTGATTCTTGACAACGAAGTACCGCCGGTCGCAATCGAGTGCTCATATGACGCCAAAGACGCCGACCAGGATGCTGTTGCTCGACTAAATCTTCAACCCAAACAGAGTCTTACGAAGATAAAAACCTCGATTGCGCTGCACATTCCTAAAGACTATCGGAGCCGTGACGTTGGTGAGTCAGAAAAGCAACTCGCTTTAGGTGATGAAATCACGTATGCCGTGCATCAACTAATCAATGCACCAGCAAATGGCAGTTCGCCATCGACGTACGACCTGCGTAGATGGCCGGCATCAGGTTTTATACGTGGCTCCGTGATGGATTTAGGCACACTGGTGCTCGGTGCTGCATTGCCCAAAGAACAGTTGGAGCTGGTCGCAAAAGACGTCGCTTCAATCGTTACCAACGCAGCGGAGTCGCTGCATCGTGAGATGTCCGAGAAAGCACGTGCGGAGCTGTCACACGTTGTGCTACAACGTTCACCACTTACAGCACTCAAAACGAGCATGGTGCTTTGGTTGAACGCTTTGCTTACTCAGCAACGTCTAGCGGTAAATGATGTGCCGCAAGTAGCAGCCCTAAAGCTAAAACCATTACCTCGCTCAATCATGGAAACCGAGTCATACGTCGAAATTTGGCACCAAATTCAGAGTACAAACTGGCGGTCAATATTCGATCCGGCCCTAGAAGTTCTCGAGCTACTCGACACATACGTACCAAACGTCGTACCTAGCGCGATGTTCATGCTGATTCGCGCAGTACACAAAATCGAAGAAGCACGCATTGGGATTCACATTAATGTCGGCGCAGAGCTATTTCCAGAACTCAGCGAAGATCGCAAGGAAGCAGCCGCGTTTTACACGCAGGCCGCAAGTTCTGAACTGCTTGCATGGCTTGCAATCCAACCGAGTGAACTCTCTACTGCTGAATGGTCACAAGACGATTTATTTAAAAAGTACACGATCGCAGACCTAGCTTGCGGTACGGGCAGCCTATTGCGAGCTGGCTATCGACGCGTTGCAATGATTCATGAGCAATTAGCTCGGCCTACCTCGGAGGACACCTCCACATTTCACCAGCAGGCGATGCAACATGGTCTCATTGGCACCGACATCAGTCCAATCGCGGCACACCTGACCGCATCTTCTCTCGCAGCATTAGGAGAAGGGATAGCCTATCGGCAGACACGCATAGGGTGGCTTGAGGTTGGCGGGGAGTCTGCAGCGACGGGTTCGCTTGAGTATTTCGAACGCGATGCCGTGTTGGACCTATTTGATGCGGTAAGTTCGGATGGCAGTACGCGTGGTGACATCGGTAAGGCTTATTCAGTTGCAGTTCGCGACAACTCCATAGACTGGATTCTGATGAATCCACCTTACTCTAGAACACGGGGCGGTCAATCAAGTTTCGCTATCGCCGGCATGAGCGCAGCGGAACGCAACAAGTGCCAAGATAGATGGGGACGCTTAATCAAGCGTGAACCAGCGATCAAAACGGCGGGCATGGCTGCGTCGTTTGTGGCGTTAGCACGGAAGAAAGTGAAGTTGGGTGGACGAATTGGTTTCGTGTTACCGCTGACTGCTGCATTTGCTGAATCATGGCGTCAAACTAGAGCGATGCTCGAACGGGAATTCGAAGACATGACTGCCATCGTAGTCGGTGCGGGAAAGGCACTTGGGCGTGATGCTCACTCAGCGGACACGAATATGGAAGAAATGTTCTTGGTTGCCACTAGATGCCACCGGCCTGCAAAAGCGGCAATGTCGCGATGGATCAATTGCGTAACGCTCAACGATCCCATAAACAGGTGCGGCGAAGCCGCTGAAATCGCGCGTGCTGTCGATCATGCCGTGAAGCAACTTTCAACTTCCCGCAGTTTTTTACCACTGACGATAGGTGATGAGATAACGGGGTCGGCATCACAATTTCAAGCCTTTGGTGAAGGAGAGCCTTGGCATCAACTAGGAGTTCAGAATAGTGAACTGGGGATTTGTGCAACCAAGCTCGCGAAAGGCAAACTTAGTTTCCAAGGAATCGACTTCTCAATACCCTTAGATTTCAAGCGACTAGAAGCAGTCGCGCAAGTGGGACCTACGCACCATTTAATCGGCTACCTCCGGAATGGCGATGAAAGTGGTGCTTTTGAGTTCTACGAAATTCAGACGGCGGCTGAACGGTATGGCGAAGACACAGCGCTTTGGCACGCCAACTCAAAAACTCAGAATTCGTTGGTCGTTGTACCTACCCACAAGGGTTATCCAAGAAACACGTCCAGCCCAGCAAATCTTCATCGTATTAGACAAACTGTTAGTACAAGCTTTTATTCGCGAAGCATGCGATGGACGTCACAGTCGCTTCTCGCCGCCACTACTGAACGAGCGTGTCTCGGGGGGCGTGCTTGGACCGCCATCATGCACGAAGATCCTCGAGTTTTAAACGCGATCGCGCTTTGGTCGAATTCAATTTTTGGCCTCATCGTACATTGGACTCAAGGTCAACGGACGCAAACTGGTCGATCGACAGTTCAGGTTAAAGCGCTCCGCAAAGTGCCTTGTCCAGATTTCAATGAACTGAGCGAGGCGTCCTTGAATACCGTGGCTCGTGAATTTGACCGGCTGTCGTCCTTGAAGCTGCGACCGGCATGCCAAGCACACGTTGACCCAGCGAGAATTGAACTAGACGAAGCCATCATGACAATGCTTGATTTCCCGGCAAGCGCGCGCCAACTCGTCGAGCCACTTAGGAAGCTGTGGTGTTACGAACCATCGGTTCATGGTCAGAATCGCCAAGCTCTTGATTTGCTCGCTTGATTCAAGCTAAATTAATTCGAACTTCCGACATCGAATCTAGCGCTCGGTCGCACGTTAAAAAACGACAAGCTGAGTTTGCGCGTCGCCACACGAAAACTACAGCAAATCAACTAGCGCTTTGCGCATTTGCGGCATTGACGTTGTGACGCTTGCGAAAGAACTGAAACAATCGTTCGCCGAATAGTAAAAGCAATATACCCCCATAAATCGCCGATTCTTCAAATGAAGCACGTTCCAACCAGAATAGGTGAATCCACCCAGCAATCGCGGCGACATATACCAATCGATGCAATCGCGTCCAATCTTGTCGCAAGCGGCGGCGCCACCCACGCGTGGAAGTAATCGCTAGCGGGATCAACATGCACAGACCCGTAAGCCCCGCGATGATATAGGGCCGTTCTGTGAAGTCACTCAAGATTGTTGCAAAATCTACTCGCGCAAAAAGTAGCACGTAGCTCGTTACGTGAATGAGCACCATAAAGAAGGTCCACAATCCCGCCATGCGACGAAATTGCACAAGCATGGGTTTTTTAGCAAGTCGGGCCAGCGAGGAAATAAAGAGTGTGAACCAGAGATATCGAATGGACCAAATGCCAAGGTGATCCACGATGGCATCTTCAGGATCTGCGCCCAAACCCAGCGTTGGCGAGCTCAACTCGATTCGAATATCGTTGGCAAGCAGACCAAGAGGGATCGCTAAGACGCACCAAAAGACGACCTTGCTCAGTCGGAATCGAGGGAGCCCCATTTGGTTACCTACAAAGGTCGGACTAATCGATCAGCGAATTAGCTTCTCTTGCGAACACATCGATGGTAATCAAGATGCCAAGGTAGGCTCAATGACGCCTAATTCAATTGAGGTCTCGACAACTGCTCGTATCGTATCGTCTACTGGACGAATGGTTGCGCCGAGAACCGATTTTGCTTTTTTGCAGTCATTCACTACGGTTGGCTTAGGCGGCTTGCCGGAACTAGGCTCGTCGCCGCTCGACGGCACAGCTTGCGGCAGACCTAACGCAAACGCTGGAAAATAGTCGCGAATGATGCCGCGTACTTCCTCGCTGAACAACAAGGCCGAACGTCCCCCTGAACCGTGCATCACATAACGCGCCCCACCGTCCGTTGTGGCGTGGTCAATTTCGGCTTCAGCCGCTAAACGATGCGCCTTTACCAAATCACGTACATCAATGATGTTGTAGTACATGTCGTACGGCGAAGGCCAATTTGGTCCCTGATTGTTTGCCATTCGACCTATCTGCTCGATCCATTGCCCTACTTGAGCTTTGAATAGCACAGGTCCACAGATCATCGCAGGACACATCGTGACAGCATCCCATTGACCATCGCTAGCCGCACCAGCACGATTAATCAATTGCTCGGTGTCAACTTTGCTGCGAGCGTAAGCATTTCGAGGTTTTAACCACTGCTCTGCTTCAACGCCGTCGGAAGACCAGTCCTTTTCAGTCCATTCGTAACCAGCCGGCAGTGCTTCACGTTTAGCACCCGCAACCGCAGCCATAGAACTCGTGTAAACCAGGCGACGCACGGAAGTCGTTCGATTAATGGCGTCGACGATGTTTTGCGTACCTCGTATGCCTCCGTTGTAAATGTCTTGTGATACGTCACCAGAGCCAAGAGGTTGCGACTTGCCGTCCGCTGAATTGCCAAGCACGGCTGCAACATGAAATACGCCCGCACACCCATCGAAAGCCTGGTCGTAGGAGCCTTCGATGAATAAATCACAGCCAGCCACTATTTCTACATTTGGCAAATTCATGAGATATTGCACGGCATCTTTGCCGCGCCAGCTATTCGCATCGCGAATACACGCACGCACCTGATAGCCTTGGATCGCGAGTTCTCGAACCATATGACCACCAGTAAAACCGGAGCATCCGGTTACTGCAACGGGACCTGATGTTTGATTGATTGCGGGCATGAATTACCTTACGACGTCATGGGTGATTGAGCGATGCTGGGTTGGCGCAGTTCTGAAGAAGCGCACGAAGAGCCGAAATTAAGCGTTAGCTTGAGTTTCCTTTTCGTAGTCGGCATACCACTCTTTTGCCAACTTCGCGGACTCGTGGACATAGACGCCATCATTGATGACATCAATAGGATCGCGCCCGTCGACACCAAGCCCAAAGCGATGGTAACCGAGTAAACGCTGGAGCTCTTCCGGCATTTTGCGAACTTCGTCTCTTGGCACCGAAACCAGCTGAATTTCTTGCGGTCGCAAATAAGCGACTTGATGGCTCATGAAAAAGCCAAGACGCTCTCGATCTTTGGAAACATTGGCCCCACCACCGTGCCACAAGCCGCCTTCCCACATAAGCATCGTGCCTGACTTCATCGCCACCTGCAGTGTTTCAATAGCCTGGTCTGGGCGACGATCATGCCATCTGTGACTATATGGCACGATGTGCGTTGCGCCGTTTTCGATTTCAAAATCGTCGAGTGCGATAAGCGCATTGCAAACAAAATGCGGGTGCGGTCGAGGAATCGGCCACAGCCCATCGTCTTGGTGTAAAAACTGACGCGTCTCACCAGGCAGCACATTGAATAACGTCGTCACATTGACTTGCGTTCTAGGTCCGAGCACACCTTCTACCAAACCTCGGAGTCTCTTATCGAGAAAGAGGTAGTCAACCGCCCGAGTTTTCGCTAGCAGGTTGTGCGCGCGCCACGTCTTACCAGTCTGGGTGCCAATCGCGCGCATTTCGGTGATATGCACCTCAGTTTTAAAGGCGTGGCGGATCTTCTCTACTTCATCGGGTTTGATGAAGTCTTCGACGATGGTATAGCCTTGGTCTTCTATCTGTGCGACCCGCGCGGAGACGTTGAGGCCGTCGACGATGAGCGGACCTGCATCATTTTCTGCAGCGGATTTCATATAACGATTGCGGCTTGGGACCAAGCGTCTCAGGATGTAGGCGAGCCGTAGTATACAGTGAGGAAATGCAAGTTTCTAAAGCTAAACTGAAGCAGCTGCGCGACGATGCTTGCGCTCGCTAGTACGGCAAAGTCGAAACATTTTCTGTAGAAACTCGATGCTCTCACCACATTTGATTTAACGCGCGCCTCTCAGGCATCCGGATCAGACCCAAATCGCAAAACGTTGCCATCCAGATCTTCGATTTGCATTTCTAGTGCCCACGGGAAGTTCGTTGGCTGCATGCGTATGACAGCTCCCCGTTCCTGATAGAGCTTAAACACGCTTCGTACATCACCTACGCCAACCCACACCCACGCACCAGGCTGGCCTTGCGCATTTTCCGCGAGGTAAATTCCCGCGCCTTCGAGCGACACGCTCGTGAAACCGTCAGTAGACCAAGCAGCTGCCGTAAAACCTAATACACCAGTGTAGTACGCCACGGCTTTCTCGAGATTGCTAACGCATAGGATGGGATCGATCATTTCGACATTCGTCGGAAAGGGCATGAGGATTACCGCACGAGGTTTACTAGGTGGTGTGTGACCGATGAATATTGCGCCACGAGCGATGCTGTGAGCTCAGTTCGTAGCTGATTCGCACACGCAGCTAAACATATATTGCAGCTTTCGAACATCTCGTTGCGATATTAGCGTAGGCTATGAGCGACTCGCTGCTCACCTTCGGGAGGCGTTGGAGGGTCAGAAATCTGGCACAGCAAAACGAAAAAAACGTGATACATTTTGAAAAATTCAGTCACTAACAATAGATTGACGAAAAGCTGATAAGTTAGATACTTAGATACTGTACCAAGCGAGTGTCTGTCGTTCCTTGCGGCGCTATTCGTTGGTTTCGACCGGTACAGTGTCTTCGAAGGAGACATAGCCATGTTGACACGAATCATCGTTGGCCTTGCCGCATTGGCAGCCATCGTGCACGGGCTTGCGCCCGAGATTGTTCCTATGAATATCCTGCCATTAGCCCTCGCCGTACTCGGCTTGGTTTACGGCGCCATGTGCGTCGATGCAGAAGATGCGTCTGGATTCCTGGTCGTCGCCATAGCAGTTGGCGCGGCGGGAATGAGCGATGCACTAGTGAACATTCACTACATTGGCGAATACCTCGACAGGATCTTGGATGCACAGGCGATTGCCTTAATGGCTGCAGTTGCATCGATTCTCGTCATGCGAATTTGGAATCGACTCCAAGGGGAGGAGAGTTCAGCAGGCGATGCCGATTCCTGATATCGCGATCATTTCAAAAACGGCGGCGCGCAAGCGTCGCTTTTTTTAGCTTCTACTCGCATCGTGATTGCCTAATCATTGCCCAATGACCCTTCATTTTGGATCGGCGTACGTCTACCCCTTGCAAGGAAAGGTGTTCAAGCAACTTTAGGGCTAAATTTGCCAGCAAGCATGCGGGCGGCTTAGGGTAACTTGATTTTTAACTCGCGGCAGGTTCTGCGCGTTCTTTTGTCTCTTTTTCTTTCCGTTCGCGCCGCATGCGGTTTGCGTTTCGTTGCGACGTCATGACCCCATCATGGTGCATGTAGTCGTAGGTCGGACGCAACGTCGTTTTCCCGTTCGCGGGTTCGGTGTCAAACAAACTTCGATAGGCGTCTAGCGTTTGACCGCTTTTCGCACCTGGCTCTGCTTTGGCTACTCGCTCAATATCCCAATCGTTAGCACCAAAGGGAAACAGACTGTAGACATCCATCAATCCTGCAAATCGCACAGGATTGCGATCTAGCGCTTCTTGCGTCACAGTCTCTCGGTAAGCCTCTTCACCTTGACGCCGTCTTCGCATGTATTCGCACTGCAGCGTCATGCGCAGCCCTGGCGTCTTTTTAGGGTACGAGCCGTGCCACGTGTGATTGCCCCATATCACCATCGAACCTTTTGGCGCTTCTACCGCGACTGCGCGATCCATCCAATATTTAGCGTCATCCGGCGTCACTTGCCGCCGCCATTTGTGACTGCCAGGCACAAATGAAATTGAGCCATCGTCTTGGGTGTAATCGGTAAGCATGAAATGCATGTTGCAGTTGTTCACTTGCTCCGGTTGCGCTTGTAGAGCTGGATCTAAATAATCCCCGTGAATGCCGGTTCGCACTTCACCTGGACCTTTCACCCAAGCTGCGCAAAGGCTCAATATGCAATCGGTCCCGAGAAGCCATTCCGCTAAACCCAGGCCGGCGGGGTTATAGGTCAGTTTTTCAAAGATTTGGTCTTCCCAAAGCATGAACCGCTGAATGTCATTGACGTTCGACCAACGCTCTTCGGCAAGCCCATCGTCACCGTAGCGACGCAGCATCGTGCGTTCCAAGGCAGCTTTCACTTCGTCGCAAAAGTCGGGCGGACCGACCTTTTCGGGTGGGACTACCGTGAAGCCGAATGCTTCCAGTTCCGCGATATTCGAAAGCAGATCAAGTTGTGCTAGTTCTTTATAGAGCGGGGCGACAGAGCCAGTCGACTTCCACTCACCTATTTCCAAACTAATCTCCTCCGAGCAAGGCTGTATCTTTCATCGATGCGGATGCGGCCGTTTACCTAAGTCAATCTCACAACTAGCCTTGACACTAGCAAGGCCGACATGTGTGAAAACTAAATTGAACTCACAGCGTATCACGCTGCGCCTGCAACTGCCAATTGATTAGTACGCGCAAAAAGCCCACGCGTTTAGCTAACCAACTGATTATCGCATAATTACAAGGTGCTTATGCACCCACTTTAGGTCGCAAAACCCTATTTTCTCGCGTCAAAAGCTCGACGGACTAAACGTCTGTCAGTGACGAACTGATGTACCAATACGACGACTTCGACCGCAATTTTCTGCAAGAACGTGTCGCGCAATATCGCGACCAAACCGATCGCTATCTTGCCGGTGAAATTCCTGACGATGTATTTCAGCAACTGCGTCTTCGCAATGGGCTGTATATTCAACGTCTAGCGCCCATGTTGCGGATAGCAGTGCCATATGGGACATTGAATGCGACGCAACTGCGCAAACTCGCCTCGATCTCACGCGACTATGACAAAGGTTATGGTCATCTAAGCACGCGACAAAACATGCAACTGAATTGGCCTGAACTAGAGGAAGTCCCTGACATCCTTGCTGAGTTGGCGGACGTCAACATGCACGCCATTCAAACAAGCGGAAGTTGTGTACGCAATGTAACCACAGACCAGTTCGCCGGTGTCGCTGCCGATGAATGGAGCGACGCCCGACCGTACGCCGAAATGCTACGCCAATGGTCCACCTACCATCCCGAATTTGAGTGGTTGCCGCGCAAATTCAAGATCGCGCTAAATGGCGCTGAAGAGGACCGCGCCGCTATCGCAGTGCACGATATAGGTATCCAACTAAAACGCGGTCCTGTAGGGGAAACCGTATTTGACATCTATGTCGGTGGCGGACTTGGGCGCACGCCTGCCATAGGCGCACGCATTCGCGAAGACCTGCCGGAACAGTATCTGCTGACCTATGTCGAAGCGATTCTGCGTGTCTACAACCGCTACGGCCGTCGCGACAACAAGTACAAGGCTCGCATCAAAATTCTTGTCAAGGCCATGACCCCAGCGACGTTTGGCGAAAAAGTCGATGCCGAATGGGCGATCATCAAAGACAATCCACAAGTTCTAACGAAAGAAGAGGTTGAACGAATCACCCGCGGCTTCGCACCGCCGGCCTACCCTCTATTAGCCGACGCTTCGCAGCAGCTCGCTGACCAACGGCTAGCTTCCCCAGCATTTAATCGCTGGGTCGAACAAAACGTCGCGCTGCATAAACAACCGAATTACGCCATCGTGACGTTGTCGACCAAGGCAACCGGCATCCCGCCAGGAGATGTCACCGACGTCCAGATGGAAGCCGTGGCAGATTGGTCCGAACGCTTCGGCTTTGGCGAAATCCGAATCAGTCACGAACAAAACTTCGTCCTGCCAGATGTACCCATGCACGATCTTGCCGAACTGTATGAACTCGCAGCGGCAGAGGGGCTTGCGTCCGCTAATCAAGGCTTGCTAACCGACGTCATTTGCTGCCCGGGCGGCGACTATTGCTCGCTGGCCAATGCCAAGTCCATTCCTGTCGCTGAAGAACTCTTGCAACGCTTCGACGATTACGACTATTTACATGACTTAGGTCCTTTGGATTTGAACATCTCAGGCTGCATGAATGCGTGTGGGCACCATCATGTGGGTCACATCGGCATCTTGGGAGTGGATAAACGCGGCGATGAGTTCTATCAAATTTCGCTTGGTGGCAACGCCACCAACGATGCTTCAATAGGCAAAATCGTCGGCCCATCGTTTGGACGTGACGAGGTCGTGGGCGTCGTTGAAAGGTTGATGGACGTATTTATCGACTATCGAGCGGAAGGCGAGACTTTTCTGGATTGCTATCGGCGTGTAGGCATGGAGCCATTCAAGGATCGCGTCTATGCTGAACCAATGACCGTGAGCCCAAGTGCCAGCGCTGGTTAAAAACCAGGAGATCGTTGCGGACGACTGGCTGCTTGTCGACACAATCAGCGACTATGTGCCGGACAACGCCATCGTGCCTTTTGAACACATCCACAGTACCCAAGCCACCGCTGCTTGGATCGAAGGTGACTGCGAGATCGAAGAAGCAGGAGAGCAACTGGCGAGACTTGATCTAGTGGCCGTGAACTTTCCAGCTTTCGCCGACGGTCGTGGCCTATCCGCCGCGACCTTGCTGCGCAATCGTTTCGAGTTTAAAGGTGAACTCCGCGCGATTGGCGAGATTCAACCGGACCTTACGCCTTTTATGCGACGTTGTGGATTCGACGCATTCGTGCTGGCGGACGAACGTGCCGCAGCGACTGCCATTCAATGCATGTCCAGCATGAGCGATTTCTACCAAGGTTCGGTGATTCAGCCGCAACCACCGTATCTTCGAAATCGATCGACATAACCGCGATCACGGATAGTCATCGTTATCGCGCGACGTCATGATCGATAGCATGATTCTGATATTCGTAGGCGCGACAATTTTTGCCGCACTCGCGATGTTCATTCGCCAACCGCTCATCATCATTTACGTGCTGCTAGGAACATTGCTTGGTCCCTATGCGTTGGGCTGGGTTGACGATACCCAACTGCTCTATGAACTATCCGAAGTAGGCATTCTGTTCCTACTGTTCATCGTCGGCCTGGAATTACCTCCCAACAAACTGAAGACGATGTTTGGCACATCGTTGTTGGTCACGGCCTTAGCTGCGGCCTTGTTTTTCGTGTGCGGTATGGGACTCGGTCTCGTATTCGGGTTTACGTGGATTGAGTGTCTGGTGCTTGGCGCTGCGCTCATGTTTTCAAGCACGGTGTTAGGCATCAAACTGCTGCCCCGCACGATTTTGCACCATCGCAAGATTGGCGAAATTGTGATTGGCATTCTGTTGTTGCAGGACTTGCTCGCAGCCTTGACCATCGTCGCTTTGTATGTGTTTACATCGGCGCAGGGCTCCGATGCATTCGATTACACATGGCTGCTTGCATCCGGACCAGTCCTGTTAATCATCGCGTACGCGGTGCCCAAATATGTCCTTTGGCCGCTCGTTGAACGATTCGACGTCTTCAGCGAGTTCATGTTTCTGCTGTACATCGGTTGGTGTTTGGCGGTTGCGGGAATCGCCCACGCCGGTGGGTTGGGATTCGAACTAGGCGCTTTTATTGCCGGCGTTGCGCTCGCAAATTCACCGGTTTCGCAAAGCGTCGCACAGAGTTTGGAACCACTGCGTGATTTCTTTCTGGTGTTGTTCTTCTTCACGGTTGGGGCGCGTATCGATATCGCACTCGTGCCAGACGTCATTTGGCAGGCCACGCTCATTGCCGCTTTGATGCTGGCAATAAAACCGGTCACGTTTCGCTATCTTCTGAAGTTGCGCCACGTTCGTCGCCCCTTCGCGTGGGAGGTGGGACTTCGGCTAGGTCAATGCAGTGAGTTCTCGTTGCTTGTGCTGTTTATTGCGACACCATTGATTTCGAAACAAGCCGATCACGTCATACTCGTCGCAACCATCTTGACGATGTTGGTGTCGACTTACATTGTGGTATTGAACTATCGCAATCCGCTCGCTATTTCAGAGAGCCTTCGCGTCGCGTAATTCGCAAAGTGTGGTTAGTAACCGAGATGGTCTAGGAAGCGCATTCGACGACAGTCAATGATGCGTCACTAAGCCGCGACCCACCATGTTGCCAGCCAAAATCCGGTCGATGGCATCAGATAATGAGTCGAGCGTGAGCTGCTCGGCGAAAGCATCAAGATTGTCGATTTGCCAAGCAGTTGCTAGTTTGTCCCAGATGGCGTTTTTTTGATCCAACGGCAACTCAACCGAGTCAATGCCGAGCAAATTCACATGGCGCAAGATAAACGGGAAAACCGATGCTGGAATGGACGGCGAACTGACCAAACCGCAAGCCGCAGCGCTCTGTCCGTACTTCAATGCTTTAATGCAGTTAACCAGAATCGTGCCGCCAACGGTATCGACTACGCCACCCCACGTTTCCCGCATTAAAGGACGCGAAGATTCGTCGCTGAATTCGCTGCGATCGTGAATCTCAGCTGCGCCTAAATCGCGCAGAAAACCGTGCTGGGATGCTTTGCCGGTGACTGCATGCGTTTCATAGCCAGCTTGGCTCAGTAGCTTGACAGCAATACTGCCAACACCGCCCGTTGCGCCAGTGACTAACACTGGCCCACCGTCGCTTTGCATGCCTGCTGCTTCGAGTTTATGTATGCATAACGCGGCGGTAAATCCCGCCGTCCCAAGGATCATCGCGTCACGTGTAGTCAGTCCGGTGGGCAAGCGGGTAACCCAACCAGCAGGGACTCGAATGTACTCACCGTAGCCGCCGGCCGTATTCATGCCTAGATCAAAGCCGATGACGATAACTTGCTGGCCTACTGCAAGCGATGCATCCGTGGACGATTCGACAACGCCTGCCGCATCGATGCCAGGCGTGTGTGGGTAGTTTCTGGTCACGCCAGGATTGCCGGTCGCTGACAGAGCGTCCTTGTAATTGAGCGACGAATGCTCAACCTTGATCAATACCTCGCCTTCGGGTAAGGCAGATGTGTCGCGTTCTACGATCGCCCGCGTAAATGACCCGTCATCTTCTTTTGAAACTTGGAAGGCTTTGAAAGAGGTCAATGATCTACTCCGTCTCTATGTAGTCGTTTGTGGGGTTTTAACTGAATAAGCGAGTGTTTCGTTCGCTACGATGCTCGAATCCCATGGCGCAACCAGCCGTTGACTTTAGAAGCCAATGCAGCGAAGCGATTGATGAACTGATTGATCTTGGGTATGTCATGCACCCACTGCACTTCATACACCTCGGCATCGTTGCACGCATCAAGCACGTATTGATCGCTCGTTTGAATCGCGTCGACCAGTTTCAACTCGAGTGCTTTTGAACCGTACCAAGTCTCGCCAGTCGCTGTCGCCGGCACGTCCACAACGTCGCGATGTTTCGACACGAAGTCTTGGAATAGTTCGTGTGTCTGGTCCATTTCCTCTTGGAATTTCTCGCGATGCTCATCCGTGTTTTCGCCAAACACGGTTAGCGTTCGTTTGTGCTTGCCTGCCGTCAATACTTCATAGTCGATGTCGTATTTCTTCAAAAAGCGATGCAAGTTAGGCAATTCAGCAGCGACGCCGATTGACCCTACTACGGCAAACGGTCCAGCGATGATTTGGTCGGCAACCGCCGCCATCATGTAGCCACCGCTTGCCGCAATCTCATCGACGGCCACCGTGAGTTTGATGCCTGCGTCCCTGATGCGCAATAGTTGCGAAGCAGCAAATCCGTAACTGTGTACATAACCACCGCTGCTCTTCAAGCGCACAACCACTTCATGTGGTTTTTTAGATCGCACCAAGATAGCGCTAATCTCTTTTCGCAAAAACTGGACACGCGACGCTTCGATGTCGTCCACCTCAAAAGTCAACACAAATACGTGCCGACGCTCATCATCCTTTGATTCAGATTCTTCCTCGCCTTTTTCGCGCGGTTTTGCAGCTGCCTCTGATTTCGCCGCCGCTTTAGCATCTTTTTTACGTTGTTTGGCTTCAGCCTTTTGGCGTTTCCGTTCAGATTTACGCCTAACCTGACTTGATTGAGGATCGAATGCTTCAACGTCGATATGACGTTGGATCTCTCGAATATGTTCGTTCATATGACGAACCAGCAAATGACCTTCGTTTTCCTCATGCTGCGGCCTGCGACGTGAACGCATCGACGTCAACAAAATCAACACAATTGCAATACAAATAACGACCCAGAATCCCTTGGCGATGAATAATCCGAGCTCGTATAAGAATTCCATTCAGCAATTACCGATTTAAACGTGATTCTCGATGGCGCGCGATGTGCGACGCTTCACAAGGTTGAACCAAGGTCAAAGTGACGATGACCGACGACGAGTTCATACACGCATTGAGGCAAAAGACGCGACGTGAAGTAGCACGTGAACTCGCTTCTCCAATTCTATTCAGCGTCAAACCGTTGACCCTCTGCTTCGTGCCTGAAACAAACACCATTACGCCATACGGCGACCCCGGATCAAACGACGAGCACTTGACAATCCACTGCGTCAGCTGGGAACGGCTATATCAAGTTCTCGTAGGAGAGTACGACCTGATGGCAGCATTCCTCGACAAGGAGATTTGGACCAATGGCTATTTACCGCAAGTATTTCGTCTGTTCGCGGTATTCCAACCAGCGTTAACTACCCAAATCCCTGAATAAATCGCGCGGACATCGTTTTAGTCCGATTCTTGAGCGATGCTGCCTAGCAGCTGACGGCGCTGCGTAAAGCCATCTTCATACGCTTCTTCTGGTGCTTCGCGCACCGCTTCGTCCAAGCGATGGGCATCGTCGCCGACCAAAATGCGCCAGCGATCTTCGCGTACGCCATTAAGAATGATTGTCGCTGCTTGATCCGCCGTCGTAGGTGCGTTATCTCGAAATTGATTGCGACCTTCTAACAATCGTTCGCGAATTTGGTCAGGCGTGAAGTTGTGCACCGGCAGACCTCGGTCTATCCAGTTTTTCTTGATTTGTTCGAGCTGTGCTTCGCCCATGCCACCTTCCCAGTCTTGGCCAAGAATCCTTGCACTATTGATCGCAATCGACGTGCCGATATGGCCTGGCATGACAACACTGACCTTCACGTGCGGCGCATTCAAGCGCAGATCTGTAATCAGCGACTCACTGAAGCCTTTAACTGCAAACTTAGCGGCTGAATAGGCCGTGTGTGAAATGCCCGACCCTAAACTAGCCCAAAAGCCGTTTACGCTACTGGTATTGATCATGTGGCCTTCGTCGCTCGCCACAAGCATTGGCATGAATTCTCGAGCGGACCAGTAAACCCCATACCAACAAACGGCGAACGTGCGCTCCCATTGGTCACGAGGACCATTGACAAAGCCACCGCCACCACCAATGCCTGCATTATTGAAGAGCAGGTTTATATGGTCAGTTTCGTGTTGCTCGCGCACTTCTTGCGCGAAGCGCTTGATGTCGTCTTCCACCCCGACATCGCAAAGATGGCTCGTTACCTTGCTGTCCGTATTCAGCTCACGTGCGAGCGACAGCGTTTCGTCTAGGTTATCCATGAGCACATCACAAGTAGCGACATGACAGCCTTCTTTAACGAGCTGCAACACTAGACCGCGACCCATGCCAGTGCCACCACCGGTAACGACAGCGATTTTGTTTGCGAAATCCTTCATGGTGTGATACCTGACTCAGCTTCTACGTAAATTTTCATGCCGTCCAATTGCCTTGATACGATCACTTGACATGCAAGACGGCTGGTCGGTTGCCGGGTTGGAATGTATTCGAGCATTTCTCTTTCGTCCAAAGACACGGGACCGGCTTGGTCAAACCAATACCGATCGACGAAACAATGGCACATCGTGCAGATGCATGCACCCCCGCACTGTGAATAAATGCCGTTGACGCCATGATCTACGGCAAAGTCCATCACAGAACGCCCAACCTGATCTCGCACCGCTGTCGAATCGCCGTTTGGTTCAATAAATAAAACGGTTACTTCGTCTGTATCTGACGTATCTAGAGCGATGTTACAAAAGGCTTAGGACCAGCAACATCGCATTTTATGGTGCAGCTCAGTCCAGTCCGTCGATTTCTATCATTCGCAGCTATTTTTTTCGAGCAGCTTGTGACAGTCATCGGTTTGACTGGCGGCATTGCGTCCGGCAAGTCCACGATTAGCGCATACGCGAAGCAGCATGGCGCGCACGTCATCGATGCCGATGTGCTTGGTCATCAAGCATACGAACCAGGTACAGACTGCTTCGACGCCGTCGTAGCAGAATTTGGCGAAGACGTGCTGGCAGCAGACGGAGCCATCGACCGCCGCGCACTAGGCGCAAAAGTGTTCGCAGAAGGTTCGTCATTAGAACGTCTCACTGACATCGTATGGCCCGCCATCAAACGAATGGCACAGGACGAAATTGACCGCATAAAGCGTGCAAACACCCGTCAAATCGTCGTACTCGAAGCTGCTGTGCTGCTCGAAGCTGGCTGGCAGGACTTTGTCGATGAAGTGTGGGTTGTGACCGTCGATCCAGAAGTGGCGATAGCACGCACGATGGCGCGCGACGGCTTAGATCGAGAAGCAGTGCAAAGTCGAATCGATGCACAAATAACGAATACCGAGCGCATTACCAAAGCGGACGTGGTCATCGACAACTCCAGCACAGAACAAGCTTTGAATGACACCGTGGCTGAAGCGTTCGACCAACTCAGCGCTAGGAGCGCAGCTTAGATGCTCATAGATTTGCATGCTCATTCGACTAAGTCCGATGACGGACGCGCCAAAGTCGAGAACTACTGCAAGTGGATTCGTACCCGCGACTTGCCACTGGATGGCTTTGTTTTAACCGAGCACCGCCAATTTGACGATGAATCCGATTATGCGCCAATTGGCGAGCAATATGGTCTAGTCATCCTAAAAGGCAGTGAAGTCGAAACCGAATATGGACATGTATTGGTTTTTGGCGTGACGCCGCCATTGATGGAAGAATTCGATTTTGCCAGTATCAGCTTGCCGCTCGCAGACGTTATCGCAGCATGCGAAAAGCACAACGCGGTCCCAGTCCCATGTCATCCTGGCCGACCTCGTGTCGGTATGGCCGCGCATCTTGACGAATTCGGCGTACCACAAGGTGTCAAAATCGTCGAAATCTACAACGGCGGAAGCCGCAACAACGAAGACCAAATCGCCCAAGCACTAGCAACAGACCAGGGCTATGCGGGTATTGGCGGCAGCGACGCCCATATCGTGAGCCACATCGGTAGGTGTGCTACGCGATTCGACCGTCGCATTCATTCCATACAGGATCTAGTTGAAGCGTTGCAGGACCACGCATTCGAAGCCGTGACGTTTCGCTAGATCGCCTCGCGAAAGCACATATTTCACGGTAGCTCAATGTCCAACAAGCTCGCCTTTTTCTTAAGTAAGGTCTATCCGTACATTTGGCCCATTGCATTTATCCTCATGGGATTTATTGCACTTAACGACCCCCATATGCACTTCTCACTTTGGGGTTTGCATCTATCGGCTCATAACCTTATGTGGTTCATGATGGGATTAGCGCACGCAGATATTTTTTGGCGAGGTTGGTGCGCGCGACGTTCTGCGACCGGTTAGTTGCGTACTAGCAGCGCATACTGAAAGTTCTCACACATTAGATGGGTAGTGCAGTGCTAATCTAGACCAAAATGATTGGTTTAAAACGCAGCGCTAACAGCTAAAAAACCGCGTCACCCTGATTTAGCCACCTAACAATCCAGCGCTAGCTAAGTCCTACGTCAAACCCTGCGTCTTCGATTGCGTCATTTAGGTCCGCTAGTTGCACGCAAGCTTCGTCATAAGTAACCGTCGCGATGGCTGCGTCAAGATTCACAGAAACGCTCTCGACGCCGACCAGCTGGCCGACCACACGCTCGACACTTTCTGCACATGCGCTGCACTGCATCCCTTCTACAGCTATTTCAGTGACTTGATTCATTGCCGCTCGTTTCCGGTTTCCACCTACGCAACCAAAGTGAATTACACACTACACTGACGCTAGACAGTGCCATGGCCGCACCAGCTAGCGTGGGGGTCAGCACGCCTAAGCCAGCAAGTGGCAGCATGACCACGTTGTAAATAAACGCCCAAAAGAGATTTTGCTTGATCTTGCGGAATGTTGCGCGACTAGCCAGAATCGCACCGGCGACTAGCGTCAAGTCGTTGCGCATCAGGGTGATCGGCGCAACTTCTAACGAGATATCCGTGCCAGAACTCATTGCAATCCCAACGTTGGCTCGCGCTAATGCAGGTGCATCATTGATGCCATCGCCAACCATGGCAACCACATCCTCGGTACTACTCATTTGCTCAATGGCTAGAACCTTTTGTTCGGGAGTTAAGCCCGCCAAGTATTCCGTCAATTGCAACGCGTCTGCGATTCGCTTTGACTTTACTTCGTTATCACCTGACAACATACAGGTCCGAATACCCAAGTCATTGATCTCGTCAATAGCTTCTCGCGCTTCCGCGCGCAAGGTATCGACGATTTGAAAACTCGCTAGGATTTTTTCTTGATCGAAAAGGTAGATCGCCTCGATTGCGTCGATTTCCTCAACCTCAACGCCGACCTGATGTAGCAAGCGTTCGCCGCCGATGTAGTAGCGACGCCCCTCAATTTCGCCTTCGATGCCAAAGCCAACATGGTTCACAAAATTTGTGACTGTCAATGGATCGATGTGACGAGCTGCCGCGAGGTCAGCAAATGCTTGTGCAATTGGGTGTGTGCTATTCGCCTGCAATGACATCGCTAGGCGGAGCACATCGTTTTCATCGGTGGCGGCGACTAGCTGCGTTTCGGCCAATTGAGGTGCAGCAGTCGTCAATGTGCCCGTTTTATCAAATGCAACGACGGTGATGCGCTGCGCCTCTTCGATGCATTGAATGTCCTTGTAAAGGATGCCTGCTCGCGCGGCTGCACCTGTGCCCGTGATGATGGCTGTCGGCGTCGCAAGACCAAGCGCACAAGGGCACGCAATGATCAGCACCGTCACGGCGTTTATGAGTGACGGCTCAAACTCTTGGCCGGCGACCAACCAAGCAACAAGCACCAATATTGCAAGGCCTATGACAATAGGCACGAACACCGCCGAGACCCGATCCACCAAGCGCTGCACACCGATTTTGCCAGTCTGCGCGCTCTCGATCGCTTCGACGATTCGCTGCAAGGTGCCATCTTCACCGAGGGCGGTCGTTTCAACTTCAACCCTACCGTCGATATTGATAGAGCCTTCAAACACCACGTCGCCTTGCGCTTTTGCAATGGCACTACTTTCACCTGTAAGCAATGCTTCGTCAATCGAAGTGGTGCCAGCGAGTATGAGGCCGTCGGCTGGGACACGGTCGCCTGGACGTACTTCAAACACGCTGCCAAGCTCCAGCGCAGCGAGCGGCTGCTCTTCCCAAGCACCCGCGCTGTTGCGAATACGCGCGCTTCGAGGACGTAGGTCCATCAGTTCGCGCACGGCGGCTGTCGTGGCTCGCTTGGCACGAGACTCAAGTCGCTTGCCAAGCAGGATGAACGTAAGAATCAGTGCAGATGCTTCAAAGTAGAGCTCGCCTTCAGCGGCTTCGCCAAGTTGCAACATGACATACCAGCTGTAAAAGTACGCCGCGGTTGTCCCTAATACGACGAGCACATCCATATTCGCACTGCCACCTCGTAACGCGTTGTAGGCAGCGCGATAAAACCTCATGCCAAGCACAAGCTGGAGCGGCGTTGCTAGCACGACTTCCGCTGCCGGCATCATGTGGATTTCTTCCCAGCCGAAGAACTGCGCAAACATCTGTACTAAGAAAGGCACGCAGATCAAACACGCGACAATGAGGATGCGTCGCTCGCGGTCATCCGCACGTTCAGCTTCCTGAGCTAATGAATCTTCTTCGTCCAACGCATGCAATGTGAAGCCGAGCTTGGCGATCGACTCGCGTAACGTCGCTTCCACCACACTATGGGCTATGAAGGTGACATTCGCGCGTTCTTCAGCAAAACTGATATCCGCCGACACGACGCCAGGCATGTTGTACAGCGATTTTTCCACCTCACTGGCATGACTTGGTTCATGCATGCCTTCAACGAAGAACATGCGTGTCTGCATGCCGACGCCAAAACCAGTGCGCTCAACGATGGCCTTTAATTCTTCAATCGGCGCGATCGTCGGATCGACCACAAGCGTTGCTTTCTCGAGTGGCAAATTGACGTTTGCTTTCTCGACGCCGGCGGCTCGACTAAAAGCCTTTTCAAGGCGCGTAACACACGCGCTACATGTCATGCCTTGAATATCTAGAGAGATGCGCTTGTGCGCGACGGCCGTGGCGACCATGCTTTAGGAGGTTATGAACAACCCGATCATGGCAACCCACACAAAAAGTAGGAAGTGCCAGTAAAGCGCACACTGATCAATGGCATTCTTCATGCGCGTAAACGATTCGTCCATTTTTATGTAGCGTAGCGCTCGGTACCACGCGATGAGACCGCCGACGAGATGCAGACCGTGGATGCCTGTAATGGTGTAGAAAAACGCATTCGCTGGATTGCTCTGGGCAATGTATCCCATATCAATCAGTTGCTTCCATGCGACCAATTGCAACACGAGAAAAAGCACGGTTAGCCAACCAGCGGCATAGAACCGCATGCGCACCGCATCTATTTGTTCCTTAGCTAGTGCGGCTCGGGTCCACTCGAATGCGCCACTCACGATAAAGAGCACCAACGTGTTAAACCAAATCAGCGTTGGTTCTGGCGTGGCAACCCAATCCGTGCTATAGGCTTTCCGCATGTGATATGCAGAAAAAAGCAGAAAGAACAAAATCCCGACCACGCAGAGAAACAGCACGAGGGCTACTTTTCGATTGGTGGCGGAAAAATAGCTCGTCTGAAACTCAACGACGTTACCTTCAGGAGGTAACCAAGGTTTTTCTAGGATTTTGCGGAAGAATCCCATACGGTCGATTAGGCGAAGGTTATGCAGATAGAACGCGACTTTTGACGAATCATGGCCAATTCTGAGGTGTCACAGAATCGGCAAATTTGTACCAATCAGCGCTAAAAAATTATAAAAAGCGCACGAAAATTACCCGATTAGTTTGACGACATTCGTAGCTACGTGGTGAAGCAAAGCGGGTTGCTCACTGGCAATGCGAGCGACTTTTTAAAGATTGGCGTTGGCGCGGCCGCGCGTGGCGATCTTGAAACACTCAAGGCTGTTTTGCATCTTCGACCAGCGTGGCGATCGCGCATTGGCTCCCATGGCCGCACGATGTTGTGGGAAGCAGCGTATCGAGGTCGACTAAACGTTGTGTCGTACTTGCTAGATACCTATGACGACATCGACATCGAAGCAAGAGGCTGCCATTACACACCACTGCTAGTCGAAATCAGTCCAGTTTGCGCTGCAATATTGAAGAAGCGAACGGATGTGGTGACACGCCTAGAAGCAGCTGGCGCTAAGCGCGACGTTGTCACCCAAACCTATCTAGGTGTATTCGATGACGTCGAGCAAATGACTCGTGAAGACCCATCACTGATTGCCCGCGAGATTGTCCAACATGACCCACATTTCGACGGCACATTGCTGCATTACGCGGTCGCCGGTGCGCACCCCCCAATCGTTAAGTTGCTTATTGAGCGAGGTGCAGATGTCACACGTTACAGCAATCATCTGCTCGATTTTTCCTTAAATCGCAATAGCTTCGCAATGGTGGAAATGCTTCTCGACGCCGGTATGGACGTGACCGAGCGCACACTATTGAAAGGTGATATTGCAGATACGGCGATCGTAACGTTGTTGCAACGATATGGTGCGAAAATCGAGATAGATGCAAGCGAGAATGGTTGGCCATCGTTGGTTTATGTGTGCCGGGGCGATCGCGGCGGGAATCCCCATGCCGTACGCGAGTTAATCGCTCAAGGGGCAAACGTCAATATCACTAATTACAAAGGACAAACCGCGCTCCATTGTGCCGCGAAAGCAGGCTTCGTAGAACCCGTAAGGATTCTGCTCGATCACGGCGCTCACGTGAATGCGCAAGATCGCGACGGCGACACGCCATTGCACACGGCACTCAAGTCTTCGATTAAAGACCAGACACGGCTACAGCAGGTTATCGATCTATTACTTCAAAACGGCGCTGACATTGAAATGCGCAACCGATTAGGTCGCACGCCTAGCCAAGTCAAGCGGCGTAAATCAGCGGTATCCGTAAGGACGAACTAAGGCACTTGAATATATATATTAATATATCAATAATTTATTCTTATTACTTACTTACATTGTCAAGGGTTAGGCGCGAAGTCATTAGGTTGTTCGCAGGAGCTAAATCGAGCAACGCCTCAAACGATGCACGTGCTCATTTGATGCGCGCCACAGACCTATGGTGACTCGGAATTGCGTGCCGTTTTTTTAGCGAAACTAGCTTGCTTTTTTGCCATGCTAGCTTGCTTTTTGTAGTCCAGCCAGCCTTTTTCGCCTTTTGAGGACGCAGCCCAATAAAAGAAAGTAACGCCTCGCCGACTCCGCTCAGACTGATTGGGGTTCGACCAATGGACCGTGAGCGAACTGTGGACGGCCGCGTCCCCTGGTTTCAGCTGAACTGGCATCGCACCTGGCGTGGATTCGTCAAAATTAGGTAAGCCGACGACCGACTCATACTTCTGCTTGTGCGATCCTTTGGCGTAATACAGGCAGCCGTTTTCGGTGGATGTGTGGTCAAGTGCAATCCACAACGTCGCGCCGTCGCGACGATGTCCGAGCGAATCGAAGTGTGGCTGAATCCCTTCATCTTCACCAGGGATCCGATCGAACAGCGCTGCAGTCCCAGTGTCTAGATCGTCTTCCAACAACTGGGAAACCATTTGAGCAGGCTTCCCTTGGTTTAGCAGTGCGGAAAACCACTCATCCTTACGATCAAGCCCCTTGATGGTGCCCGCAAACTTCGCTTTCGACTTCATCGCCTCACGAATATTGCCTGTATCTAAAAAGGCTTCAATCCGGGTATCAAGTTCGGTCAATTCTTCTGCATTTAGAAAACCCGGCAGAATCACATAGCCATCCCGCCGAAAATCAGCTCTGAGTTGAGCTACATCCAATCCATTCATGGAGCAAAATCCTTAAAGTTATTCAATTAATTATTTCTTTTGATTGCATTTATGAGCAAGGCGTCACCGAAATTGCCGCCATCTCGCCATCGCTTTGGATACTCTCGATACCCTGAATCAAACACAGGTGATAAGCGTCGGCCGCGGATCGGAATCGATACATATCCTTCACTTCACAGTTCAACCATGACATATGTGAGCCAGCGCTTCGAATCATCTGACAGTTGGTACCGGTTGCGCTGGAACCATACTTTGCACGACCTTCCGCAACCATCGCCTCAATTTTGGGCATTTCACCTGGCGGAATTTGCTTTAACAAATCTCGATAGTGTTTGGTAATTGTTGGATCCGTGCGCGGTTCTGCCGCGACACCAATCCACGTAATCCCTTTAACCGCGTCGCGTTCGGTCGTGCCTAGACCGTAAGCATATATCGCGCCTAAGCGAGCTTGACTCATTTTGAAGCCAAGCTGCGCGCCTACTTCCAGAAATGGTTTCGCATCGTCGTAGCGCCGCATTTTGTAGAGCTGCCCACCGCGAGCGTTGGCGTTGTAGTAATGGATGACTTCGAAACTGTTCATATCGTCAACGTCGGGAAGTTCGCCCTCAACGACGATTTCTTCCATCGGCTGCGTTGGCGTGTATTCGGAACTAGGCTGCACTTGTGTGTTTGGTGCAGGTAGATCATGGCCAGCGCGACTCTTCGCAGCTGCTTCAGGTACTCCCGCCATGAGGAATTGGGAGGTTAAAACCATGCTCGCTACTGCGCACAACTTTAGTGCGTACAAAGAAAAAGTCTTGCCAAAATACATCTTGAAAGATGTCATAAGGGAGTAACGATAGCAATTACAGGGTAAGTGGTAAATTAGACCACGATTTGACGAGTTTCACTACTAACCAATGTGATATCCGCGTATTTACGTAAATAAATCAATGATTTATTAATGGCACGCATCTTGCTTATAATCAAAAACACAGTAAAAGGTGCCTTCATATGGATTTATTTACCATGGTTGTGGTAATCGTATGTGTCGGTTGCGCAACCGAAGTCATATCGCGTTATTTCAAAACAAGAGGAAAGACCAACCCTGAACTTCGCGAACGCATTGAGCGACTTGAGGCGTTGGTTGGCGACGACTCACTAGAAGAGCGAGTTCAGGCACTAGAAACCATCGTGACAGACCGGAAAAAGAACCTGGCGGATCAAATCCACAATCTATAGTGGCGAGTATTAAATAGGTCATGAGCTGAGATGAGAATCGAACCGGTTACGGACCAGTTTGGGGCAATTGTTACCGACGTCAAACTCAACTCGCTAGCAGAACGTGAATTTCAAGCCATTGAATCTGCCTGGCACCGCTATGCAGTGCTTGTGTTTCCTCATCAAAATTTGTCGAACGAAGAACACTTCGAGTTCAGTCGACGATTTGGTCGGCTCGAAAAAGGTCTACCGGTCGACAAAAAACCGATGCGAGCGGGTATCGGCAACACAGACCACGACGGCAACGTATTACCCCCTGACCATATTGGGCGCATATTCAATATTGGGAATTCCACCTGGCACACAGACAGCTCCTATAAACGCGTAGCTGCAAAGGCATCCCTGCTCGCAGCTCACATTGTGCCATCGGAAGGCGGCGAAACCGAGTGGGCGGACATGCGCGCTGGCTACGATGCACTAAGCAAGTCCATGAAGGACTACCTTGCGGACAAGATCGCTGTGCACAACTATGCGTATAGCCACGCTTGGCATTACGGCCGCGAAATCATGTCCGCCGAAGCCTTAAAGCAATTACCACCCGTCGAACATCCGCTGGTGCAAACGCATCCAGATTCCAAACGACACATCTTGTTTGCGGGTCGCCATGCCAGCCATATCGTTGGCGAAGACTTTGCGGCAAGCCGAAAGTTGCTCCGTGAATTGACATTCGAAGCGGCGCAACCACCCCGAACATTCGGGCATAAATGGGACGTAGGTGACCTGGTGATATGGGACAATCGCTGCGTACTACATCGCGCTCGGGCTTGCCCAGATGATCAGCCACGCAAGATGATGCGCTCGACGGTTGCCGGTGACGCCCCTGACAATGAGTGGGCTTTAGAGCACTAACGCCGTTGCCGCGTTGCGCTACGTCCCGGTAAACGTGGCGGGCCGTTTCGTTACGAAAGCGCGAGCACCAGCCTTGTGGTCATTCGAATCGAAGCAAGTCATGATGTTGCTCGATTCAAGATCTAGCACATCGCTCAACGAACCACGCAGTGCCAAATTGAGATTCTCCTTCATGAGTCCCGATGAAATCGGCGGCATAGCTGCGAGCCGCTGGGCGAAGTTCATGACTTCATCATCGTACGCAACCGCATCAAATACGTGATTCACCATACCGATGCGGTACGCTTCCTCGGCATCGATGATGTCAGATGCAAGGTACAGTTCTCGCGCTTTAGCTGGTCCTACGAGCTGCGTCAAAAAGTACGTACCGCCGTAGTCACCAGATAACCCTATCTTGTTGAATGCGGTTGTGAAACGAGCTTTTGATGAGGCTAAGCGAATGTCGCAACTTAAGGCAACGGATAAACCGCCACCGGCCGCAACGCCTGGGATGGCTGCGATGGTTGGTTTTGGCATCGTATGCAACAGTTCGCATATTTCCGTGGACTTGCGCAAGTTTGCCGCGCGTTGCTCTACGGTGGGCGTTTCAACAGGTTGAGTGGTTTCACCATTCGAGCCGCTGGTTGCGGCGCCACCAGCCATACCTTTCACGTCGCCGCCGGCAGAAAACGCACGACCCGCTCCGGTAAGCATCAATGCACGACAGTTTGAGTCCTGTGCAAGTCGCGGTATGGCTTCGTGCAGGCCTGACGTCATTGCATCACTGAACGCGTTCAAGGATTCTGGTCGGTTCATGGTCAGCACCGTGAGGTGGTCATGCTGCGATTCAATGAGGTGTTGTTCTGTATGAATGGCCTCTTCGCTCACGCTAGTTCAAATCCTTGGTAGTTGTTGTTAACGACTTCTTCACACCGTTGCACGTAATTTGGAAAACCGACGTGCGGCATGAACACGCGCGGCTTGCCTGGAATATTGGCACCGAGATACCATGAGTTGCAGGTTGGGTAGAGCGTCATGTCAGCGATCGCGTTCACGTACGCAACCCACTCTGTCTCCGCGTTGGCATCGGCATTGATCAATTGATGTTGATTTGCCCGCATGTGTTCTAAGCATGCAGCGATCCAATCGACATGCTGCTCAATCGACACGATCATATTGGTCAACACGGATGGGCTGCCGGGACCGGAAATCATGAACAGGTTGGGGAAGTTCGCGGTGGTGAGACCTAGGTATGTCTTCGGTCCCTCAGCCCATTTGTCTTGCAAACTTTGGCCGTTCAAACCTTGAATATCGATCCGCAATAAGGTGCCTGTCATCGCATCGAAACCCGTTGCGAACACCACCACGTCAAAGTCATACTGAGACGCTGCGGTTTTCACGCCGTTGGCATTTAGGCGTTCGATTGGGTCCTTATTAATGTCGACTAGTTTGACGTGCGGGAGGTTGTAAGTCTCGAAGTAGTTCGTATCTAAACAGATCCGCTTGCAACCAATGACGTTGTGTGGCGCAAGCGTTTCAGCAACTTCAGGATCATCGACGATATCGCGAATGCGTTCGCGCACAAATTCTGCCGCGATGTCGTTCGATGCTTTATTCAAGCCGAGATCGTTGAACGCCCCCATAAAAGCAAAGCCGCCATGCTCCCAACGTTTCAACAATTCCTCAGTGCGTTCCGGTTCTGCCACGTCGAGTGCAGATTGATCGCGACCTGGCATGGTGCCTCGAATGGCTGCTGGGGCCATGCGATTGACTGCACGGAACGTTTCATAATCGGCTTTCACCGCATCCACTTCAGCTGGATCTGCAGATCGATTGCGAGCCGGGATGGAGAAATTCGGCGTACGCTGAAACACGACGAGCTCAGCTGCTTCATTCGCAAGGTAAGGGATCGCTTGGATGGCGGACGAGCCGGTACCGATCACGCCTACTCGTTTGCCGTTTAAATCGACCGGTTCATGCGGCCACTCGCCTGTGTGGTAGGTCTCGCCTTCAAACGTATCAATACCGTCGATTTGGGGCATATTGGTCGACGAGAGGCAACCAGTCGCCATGATGAGAAAGCGACTAATCACCGTTTCATCACGATCTGTCGAGACAACCCAGTGTTTCGCGGCTTCGTTGAATTTGGCCGAGACGACAGACGTCTCAAATTCAATGTCTTTACGTAAATCGAAGCGATCTGCGACGTGGTTGGCGTACTTGAGGATTTCAGGCTGGCCGGAATAGCGTTCACTCCATTCCCATTGCTGTTGCAATTCGGCCGAGAACGAGTACGAATATTCCAAGCTCTCTACATCGCAACGCGCACCGGGATAGCGATTCCAATACCAGGTGCCACCGACACCGTCGGCACGTTCAAAACTCACTGCTTGAAAACCAAGTTCGCGCAAGCGATGCAACATGTACATGCCTGCAAAACCGGCACCGACGACGACCGCGTCGAATGTTCGAGAAGACTCAACCATAGCTATCTAACTCGGCCTGAATAAACCCTAATAGATGGAGCCGAGCGGCCAAAATTTTAGCTCGCTTACTTGCGTACTCGAACCCTGCGAACGCATGGATATTTCAATGCTATCGTCGCGTGATGGGTACACACGAAGTGCGGCAGCCTTGCGATTGTTCACAAATACTTCAACGATCGAACGATCGACAAACACCCGTAATTGAATCGGTTCTTCTGGTTCAATGTAAACATTTAAGGTCTCAGGTGCACGACAGTGAACTCCAGGGTCTAGTGAAGCGTACGCATTGTCGAGCGTCACGAATGTCGTGCGTCTCTGGCGTGTGAAAGTTGCTCGATCTGGGTAACCGCGTTCGCGATAAACCGATATGCGCGTGAACTCCTCTTGGTTTGGCGACTGCAGAACCTTGAGTTCGACCATCGATGCGCGACTCGGTTGCAATTCAACTTGCAGTTCGTAGACGTTACCGCGAAGCGCTTCGTCTGCAACATCTTCCAAGTCACGAAGCGCAACGTCGGTGTTTGCTTGTAGATTGAACGGCTTCAACTCAGTCAGCTCGCCACGCATCGACTCGACGTCGCCAACGGGTTCCATATGCACATCATTGCCGCTCTCGGCGAGCGTCAAGCGGCGCGGCAAGGACATGATTTGGTCCCAGCCTACGGTTTTCTTGCCTGGGTTCATATTGAAGATGACGATCACGGAGCCGTCGCCAAGTGGTGTCGCCGAAGGAGCGTGCACGCCACCCGGACCAGGCGGACCGAAATTGAATTTCTCGCCGTAAGTGACGGTGAACTTCTGCCGTTCTTCATCGTAGTCGCCGAGCAGATATTGGCCGCCGCTCGAATGGCTGAAGAAACACAGAATGTGCTTGTCGCCTAGCGGCCAGAAATACGGACAAGCACCGTCGTCACCAACGCGAGAATAGCGATCGCCCTCGAGGAATGGGTGCAAGTAGGTCCAGTCCTTGAGATTGTCTGACTCAAAGAGGTAATCCGTCGCAACGTTCTGACCGCCTGGCCCATCGGCGCGTTGGCCGGCCGACAATGCGTAATACTTGCCGTTCGACCGCCAAATACAGGGATCGAACACGTTGTATGCCACATTCTCCCCGTCTGCTGGGATGGGTATCACCGGCTCGTCACCGCCTACTTTTTCCCAATTTAGCAACAAGGGATCAGATGACACGGCAATCATGTTGCCGCAACGCGTGCCGTGGTACATCGCAATCACCCGGTCGTCTTCAACGAATGTCGAACCGCTGTAACAGCGATCTTCCGGATACGGATAGATGCAGTATGGCAAATCTTCCCAATGCATGAGATCTCTTGAGATGGCATGCCCCCAATGTTGGCGCTCGTCATCAGGCGGGTAGCCTTGATAAAACAGATGCCATTGATCCTTCCAGTAACACAGACCATTCGGATCGTTGAGCACGCCTTCGGGATTCACATAGTGGTAATGCGGTCGGTGTGGGTCCGTTTGGTTCTTGCGGACCTCCTTCATGCGATTCAGCAGCGGATTCGATGCGAGCGCTTCGCGCTGCTCGAACAAGTCCGTTGGGAATACGGTGAAAGGTACTTTCGACTTGGGATTTTCAGACATGGCAACGCGTGCTAGACAGGCTTAGCGATTTTAAAAGGGCGCTTCGCAGTTAACTCGATCGAGCGGATAAGGCACAATACTGAGACGCATGGCTTGCAATTGAGAGAAGCATGGACGACGGTAAACTGACATTCGATCACATTCACCTCTTGGCGAAGGATCCTCATGCGACGGCGAAGTGGTATGAGGATGTGCTTGGCGGCACGATCAGGGGCAGCTATGAAACTAGAAATGCGCCGCAAATCAATGTGCATGTAGGCGGCATGACTTTACTGATTCGGGGGCAGCGCGAAGGCGAAGAACCTGCTGAACCAACGCCCATGCGGGACTATGCGGATTACTCGAGCCACAACGAGTGGGGGACCGATCATTTCGGGTATACCTACCGCGGCGATTTAAAAGCTTACTGCGAGAGTTTGCGAGGTAAAGGGGCTGAGTTTGCGGTTGAGCCTTGGGAATTCAACCCAGGCAATCTAATCTGTTATCTGGCTGCGCCAGATGGTGTGAGCATTGAGATCGTCGAAGGGAAATAACCGCTCAGAAAAAGCAGCTTGGTGGAGCCAGGCGGGATCGAACCGCCGACCTCAACAATGCCATTGTTGCGCTCTCCCAGCTGAGCTATGGCCCCACGTGCGGTTCGGAATCGATTATAAAATCGAAACCACATGAGCATGCAAATAATCAGGCCTTCACTATGAGTACGCCGTCACATTTTTCGATCGACATCACCCAACCACCCCTTGACACGTCGCAACTCGGCGTCATGCAAGCCGCGAGCACCTACTACGGGTTGAGTTGGACAACGCCGGAGTTATTTGTTGGTTCCGGTCACGGGTTCGTTACCAATGTGAGTTTTGATCTATGTCCTAGCGGTCCTTACGTTTGGCAAACATCACCCATGCTTGAGTTGTTCAGCAATCTGAATCTTGATGTCGAGATGATTGGGATGACATTCCCAGCACGCTCATCAGAAGCCGAGCGCGCTGAATTTGAATCGATTCTCAAGCAAGCTTTGGTGGAGGGGAATGTTTGCACGATCCTATGCCTGGACCATCAAGTCGTGCAAGGCTTCGACGATGAAGGATTCGTACTAGCGCAACCTTGGGCACCAACGGTCGAATCCACACCACCAAGATTGGACTACGGCTCGTGGCAGGGATTTAGTGACGGGCCACCAATCGGTGCGTTTGCCGTTACGACGAACAGTGACACACACGCTACACGTGACATCTTGCGACAAGCAATCACGTACGGCTTGACGGTGTGGGACGAACATGCCTCTCACTCGTATGACGAGCGCTACGGCATGGGACCAGCTGCTTATCCGAAATGGCAACAAGCACTCGATGACGGACAAGGTGAACAACACGGTGCTTGGTGGAATGGCGTTGTGTGGGGTGAATGCAAGATGATGACCTCACGCTATTTTGAGGGATTGAATGGCGACATGAACGGTGCAACGGACCTCACCAAACAGATTGCTGCAGCCTATCGAGAGAGCGCGCAAGCGATGTTCACTGCTTCAGACCTGCAGTTAGAACGCGAAAAGAAAAAGCAAGCGGTGCGCCAAGCAGAAGAAGCGGAAACGCTGGCCGTAGCAAAACTACGCGAGTTGCTGCCTTTGCTATAGCCGCCAGCTGACGATGGTGAGCTAAGCGTCGGAGCTGAAAAGAGCCTCCCACTCTTTATCGAGTTTCTTTCGGCTTTTATTCGAGATGCCGCCGAGAAAGTCGATCGCGGTACGTAAGCGAGCGCGCGTGAGTTCTTCCCCGAGCGTTTCGATTGAATCGAATAGCGGCAATGCGACTTTTTTACCGGAAATCGCGACAAATAACGGAGCTAGAAATTCACGCGGTTTAAATGAACACTTCTCTGCAGTCGAGCGTAGCGCAGCTGCAATCGCTTCGGATTGCCAATCTGCGACTGTGTCAAGCGTACGTTCGGCGAAGTCAAGAATCTTCACGATGTCTTCGTTTACAAGCGATTTGTGCACGAATGAATCAGCATCGAATGGTGCTGGTTCGCCGACTAAGTAAGCAACTTGTGGCAAGACTTGATCGAACCTCTCGGCGCGCTCTTTTAGCATCGAAGATAACTTGCCGAGATCTGCACGCTGTGCCCACGCCAGGTAGCGATTTTGAAAGTCGGCATCATCCAAATCTCGTAAATACACGCCATTCAGCCAGTCTAGTTTTTCGCTATCGAAAACGGGCCCGCGTGGCGTAATCCGCTTTAAATCAAGCTTTTCGACAAATTCGTCGTAGCTGAATTGCTCGCGTCCATCGGGCATTGACCAACCCATGGTCCCGAGGTAATTGAGCAACGCTTCAGGTATATAGCCGCGATCACGATAGTAGTGAATGCCAGTCGGATTCTTGCGCTTGGACATCTTCGACTGATCTTTATTTCGCAATAGCGGCAAGTGATAGAGTTTTTGAAAGTCCCAACCGAAATAGTCATAGAGCAGCACATGTTTGGGACAAGATGACAACCATTCCTCACCTCGCAATATATGGGTGATGCCCATCAAATGGTCGTCGACGGTTGCACAAAGGTGATAGGTTGGAAAACCATCCGACTTGACCAAAACTTGCATATCGACTTGCTGCCAAGGAATCGTGATCTCACCGCGAATCTGATCTGTGAACGTGCATTCGCCATCCGGCGGCACACGCAGTCGAACCACAAAAGGTTCACCGGCATCGGCGCGCCGCTTCGATTCTTGTGGGCTGAGTCCTAAACAATGACCGTCGTATTTCGGTGTTTCTTTACGTTTTTGTTGTGCTTGACGAACCTCGACGAGGCGTTCAGGTGAGCAGAAACAACGAAATGCGCAGCCGTTGTGGAGCAGTTGTTGTGCATGCTCACGATAAATGGGCAATCGTTCACTCACGCGATAGGGGCCGCGTGGGCCACCTACGTCAGGACCTTCATCCCAACGCAAGTTCAACCATTGCAACGATTCGCAAATGTCGATTTCGGACTTTTTGGTACTTCGCGCAGCGTCGGAATCCTCAATGCGTAGGATGAATTGACCTTGCTGCTGTTCGGCAAACGCCTTGTTGAAAAGCGCGATATACGCCGTCCCTAGGTGTGGCGTGCCCGTTGGCGATGGCGCGATGCGAGTTCTAACCGTCATACCAAATGCTGCTGTCTGGGAATACTCATTCGTCGAACCTAAAAGCTTAGAGCTTCGGTCGAGTTTTCCTGAATTCGAAATGAGATTTCAAGATGGTCCTACGCCACACGACGCACCACCAACATGCCGACCACCCACACAAGCATGATCGGCACACTAATCGCAACCGCAGGCGGAAGCGCGAACACGATGGTCATGGGAGCGACCAGTGTCTGAAAGTAATGGAACGCAAACCCAACCCCGATACCAAAGGTCAAACGTGCGCCCATGCCCATTTCTCTCGTTGAGCCGATGACAAACCCAAGTGCAATCAGCACAAGACCAAAGACGCTTAGCGGTTTCGTGAGCTTAGACCAGAATTCAACTTGATAAGGCGTTGGATCGCGTTTGACAACTTTTAGATCTTCGATTTGTTCGGCCAACTCGATCAGTGACATTTTTCGTGGCTCAGTTGAGAACGCAACGGTGAGCGCTTCGGCAGAACGCGGTGTATTCCAAAAGCCTTGCGCTTGGGTCTCAAGTTGCACGTAATCGTTGTGAAACGCATTGATCGTCACGTTTTCAAACTGCCAGCCTTGGGTGTTTTCAAGGGCTGTGGCGGATTCCGCAGCGCGAATTTCAGCGATTTGCGTCGATGATTCAAGGTGATATTGCTCAATGGATTGCAGCTGGTTTTGGTTTGAAATTGAGTCAATTC
>VXLJ01000042.1 GCA_009841635.1 Gammaproteobacteria bacterium | reverse complement strand
GAGAACATCGTCAAGGAATACACCTCGCGTGGCTTGATTCTCCTAGGCCCTGAGACGTTGGGGGTGCCGCCCAAATTGCACGAATCGATATTCAGACAAGAAGTTGAGGCTTACCGTGCAAAAGAGCGAATCACGGCTGAAGTAATTCCGGACATTCTGCAGATTACGAACGCGCCAGGCGTGCGCGAGGCATGTGAGACGTTGCTTGGTGAAAACTATGCCATTGTGCCATTCACTCACAACACACCGTTCATGAGTGGTTCGAACGACCAGCACTGGCACAAAGACGATAACGGTCCTTACAACATGCGCAAGCAACGGCATCACCAAGCCGTACAGTTAGAGATGCTGTACTACCCGCAAGCCGTAAAAGCCGACATGGGTCCAACTGCGACGGTGCCATATTCGCAGTATTGGACGTTCAATCACGAGGAGAACCACGATAACTTCGCTGGTGCGGATCATTTAGATTTCGGCTACCAGATCAATGGCATGGAACGGGTGCCAATTAGTGGTAAAAACTCAGAGTATTCACTTGAGGACATCGTAAACCAAGAAACTGCGCACGACAAAAGGATGCGCAAAGCAGTTAGCGATCTGGATTGGCCACATTGCCAGCCATTTGAAGTCGGACCGCTCGCGGCGGGCAGCGTTGTGTTGTATTCTCACAATCTACTGCATCGAGGCAACCACCGCCGTGATGACTGGCGCACCTGGAAAGAGAATCCACGTTTTATGTGGCGATTCTGGCTCTTTCGAACGACTGAACCGAAGCGCTCAGAGACGTTTCTACCGACGAAATGGCAAGGCTCTCAGGAAGACGTGCTCACACGACAGTCGCTCGAAAGCATCCATGCGGACACGACTGCTGTGTGGGATTACCAATTCCGCTGGATGCGTCAAGGCGAGCAGCAAGTAGCAGGCGCTTCGAGCTCAGACGAAACTAAGAACGTTGCTGACCTGGCACTGCAACTGCGCTTGAAAGGCGATTCAAACGAACCCGCTCGCATCGGTGCAGCATATCGCCTCGCGAGACATACTGCGCGCCGCCAAGCTATCAGCGAATTAGCGAGGGCTTTGCATGATGATCGCGAGAATGTTCGACGAGCCGCCTTGTACGGGCTTATTTCGGTCGGCGTGGACGCTTCACCGGTGTTGCTCGATGCCGTTGATTCACCTGCGCGCTGGGTTCGTAAAGCCGCAGCGTTCGGCCTCGGTTCCGCAGGCGCGATGACCATTCAGGTTGTTAAAGCTCTAGGCGAACGCTTACTCAACGACGACTCAACGTACGTACGGTCGGTTGCGGCTGATGCACTAGGATGTTTAGGACGGCGTATCGTGGCATACAGTTCGAACCCGCAAGCTTTGATGTCTAAATGTGCCGATCTTTTGCTTCAAAGCCTTACACAAGAGGTGAATCGGCTGAGTATGGATCGGGCCCAACAGCGTAGTATCAAGATGGTACGTCCACATGACGATTGCGATGTATGCGAAGGCATAGGATTCGACTACGGGCAGGCTCGTTATGAACCCGTGCGTTCGGTGGTCCGAGAAAACGCGCTGTGGGCAATGGTGATATTGGCTTCACACGGCGCGGACAAATTCGGTGACGAGCTAAACCATGTTGTACTGGCCATGCAACATGTGATTGAACAAGACAAAAATGTGTTTAGCGTCGGACTGGCGATGGATGTACTCGAGCGACTAGCGAGCATCCACACGAATAACCGCGATGTGAAAGTCCAACACTTGCAGCAATTAATCAAGGGTGTTTTCGCAAAGACACCCATTTACTCACTAGAAGCTCTCGTTGCGAGCGGCATGAGCATTGAATTTGCCGCTAGTGAATATGCGCGACGTTCGTTAACGATGACCTGAGTTCATAGTATTTGTAAGGGCGCACTAGCTATTTACCTCCAGATTAGTTATCCAAGCTATTGGCACATGCGGCGCGGTACAAGATACGCTCAAGGATGATTTGTACCGGTAGCTGTCATCTCAATCAGTACAAGCTGATCATGCTCTTCAGGACGAGTTCACAAGAATAGGCCGAGCACAAAACGACCAGGCATTGATTCATGGATGACGCAGAGCGTAGGTCGGCGCACTTTTTACTTAGAGAAAAATTTCGGTTCGTCACGTTTTTTCGGGTGCATCGTTGCTGAGTTGTCTCACACTATGAATCGACCTGACATCATCATCTTCAATCCAGATCAATGGCGTGGCGACGTTGTAGGGCACCTAGGCAATCCCGCGGTTCATACGCCTGTGCTTGACGATTTGGTTGATAAGGATGCCGTCTCATTTCGACATGCATTTGTCCAGGCGACAGTGTGCACGCCAAGTCGGTGTTCTTTCATGACTGGCTGGTATCCACACGTGCGCGGTCATCGCACGATGCATCACATGCTCAACCCAAATTTTGACGAACCGAATCTATTAAAGGTGCTTCGCGACAACGGTTATTTCGTATGGTGGGGTGGCAAAAACGATATGGTGCCGGGTCAGCTTGGCTATGGTGACCATTGCGATCAGAAGTTCCGGCCAACTAGAGCCGACTATGAGAGATGGGGTGTGGAACCGTCAGAAGGCAGTCACGGCGGCAATTTGGCATGGCGTGGCGACCCGCAAGGAGACAATTTTTTTAGTTTCTATAAAGGCAAGTTGAGTCGTGAGGATGGTGGCAAGTACTTTGACGGCGATTGGGCGATGGTATATGGGGCGATCGACTTTTTACGATCCTACGATGGTGATCAACCTTTATGTTTATTCCTGCCTATTGGTTACCCACACCCTCCGTATTGCGTAGAAGAACCTTGGTTTTCAATAACTGATCGTGACGCGATTCCTCGTCGACACGAATACACAAGATGGGACGATAAACCATCCTTGCTTAAAGGTATTCGCGATGGGCAGCGGTTAACGAAATGGTCCGAATCACGCTGGCAGGAATTGCGAGGCACGTATTACGGGATGTGCTCGCGGGTGGATCACCAGTTTGGACTGGTGTTGGATGCGCTCAAGCAAGCCAATCGCTACGACGAAGCTGCGGTTTTTCTTTTCTCTGATCATGGTGACTTTACAGGCGACTATGGTCTGGTCGAGAAGACCCAGAACACCTTTCAAGATTGTCTCGCCAACGTACCTTTCATCGTTAAACCGCCTGCTAAAGTGCAAGCAGTTCAAGGAGTACGTGATCAGCTAGTCGAGCTGGTTGATTTTGCTGCGACGGTTTATGACCTAGCAAATATCGAGTGCGGCTATTGGCATTTTGGACAGTCGCTGGTACCACTATTCAGAGACCCGAAGATGGCGCATCGCGACGTCGTTTTTACCGAAGGAGGTCGATTGCGGGGCGAATCTCAGGCAAGCGAACGTGAGAGCATGGCGGCAAACACTTCACTTGGTTTGTACGCACCTCGTGTTTCGCTTCAGGTAGAAGAAGCGGACCGCTTAAAGCACACCAAGGCGACGATGTGTCGTACACGTAATTTCAAGTACGTTCGTCGGGCGTACGAACTCGACGAGTTTTACGATCTGCGCAATGACCCGGGTGAGACGTGCAATGAGATTGTGAATCCTAATTACGCGGAAGCTTTACGCGAGCATCAAGATTTGATGCTTCAATGGTATATGCAAACCTGCGACGTGGTACCAATGCAGACGGATCAGCGAAATTTCTCGCATGCGTGACAAAGCGCTCACGTCCGCACAAGCTTCGATCGCTTGCCTTGCCAAGGTTGCGGTGAGTCGTTTTGAAGGCAATGATGAAGAAGGGCTAGCGCGGTTCGCGAAGTCGTTTAAATTCGAAAGCTGGGTTGAACTTGAAGAGTTCATTCACAATGCAGCAAACTTGCGTGATGCGCGGACTGCGCAATACACACGATTGCTCGATGCGGACATTGAAACTGCCTGGGAATTTTTAGCTGATTCAGCAAAACTCGAAACGTGGATGTTCCCGGCCGAATTTGAGGCAAAACCGGGTGCAAACTTCAATTTTTACCCAGAGGGTTGGCACGGCAAGATCGGCGTGTTTGAACGTGGCCGCGAGATTCGATTCGACGCAGTAGCGGGTGGGTGGACTTGGTTTAGCTTGAAACCCATCGATGACAGGCAGACGGAATTTATGCTGCGTGACTACATGGCGCCTGATTACGTCGTAGCTGACGAAATTCGACGCCACCCTGACGATTTAGAACGTGATCAACCCGGTGGCATTGGCACCCACTGGCAAGGTGTCTTAGCGGGTTGGCACACCGGTACAGATACCCTGCAAGATCTCTTCCGCGAAACAAAGCGTAACTGGTCTTACGATGCGTTGTGCAATCTCTATGACATTCTGATACACGACTACCATCGCCTAGCTTAAGGCCATTCCTTATACCTATCATTTTCGCGGTTTTTGCCGCGTGGCAAGGCGTCATATTCAGCCGGAGCTAAATTTTGAAAGACGAAACGATCGCCATCCATGGCGGCTACGAATCTGAACCTACTACGCATGCAGTAGCAGTGCCGATTTATCAAACCATCGCATACGAGTTCGATAACGCTCAGCACGGTGCTGACCTTTTCAACCTTGCGGTACCAGGCAATATCTATACGCGGATCATGAATCCAACCCAAGCGGTTCTGGAAGAGCGGGTTACAGCGTTGGAAAAAGGCGTTGGTTCGCTTGTGCTGTCGGCTGGTTCCGCAGGCGTCAACTATTCGATCTTGAATCTCGCGGAAGTAGGAGACAACATCGTCTCAGTGCCGCAACTGTACGGTGGTACGTACACGTTGTTTGCGCATATGTTGCCGAAACAAGGAATCGAAGTACGGTTTGCAGAAGGCGACAGCGCAGACGATCTCGAGAAACTCGTAGACGATAAAACGAAAGCGATTTTTTGCGAGAGCATTGGCAATCCAGCAGGCAATATTGTGGATCTCAAAGCGCTTGCTGACATGGCACATTCCCATGGGATCGCGACTATTGTCGACAATACCGTCGCAACGCCGGCGTTGTTGAAACCAATCGAGCACGGCTTCGATATCGTAGTTCATTCAATGACCAAATACATGGGTGGACACGGCAATTCACTAGGTGGCGTGATTACAGATGGCGGCCAATTCGATTGGGCTGCTCATGCCTCACGCTATCCGATGTTTACGACGCCAGAGCCTAGTTATCACGGTGTTGTTTACACCGATGCATTAGGTCCTGCCGCTTATATCGGCCGGGCACGTACCGTGCCATTGCGGAATACAGGTTCGGCCATTTCCCCATTCAATGCATTTCTATTGATGCAAGGCATCGAGACGCTCAATCTTCGCATGGACAAACATTGCGAGAACGCCTTAGCTGTTGCTAAGCATTTGCAAGGTCATGCCAAAGTTGACTGGGTCAGCTACGCCGGACTTGAAGGGGATCGTTATCACGCCCTCGCGCAACGCTACATGGATGGTCGCGCGTCCGGGATTCTGACATTTGGGGTGAGTGGCGGATTCGATGCAGGTGTGAAGTTTTATGACGCGCTCAAACTGTTTAAGCGCTTAGTGAACATCGGTGATGCTAAGTCCCTGTCGTGCCACCCAGCATCCACAACACATCGCCAGCTCACCGAAGAAGAACAACGCAGCGTTGGCGTATCACCGGAAATGATTCGCCTCTCGGTAGGCATCGAGCATATCGATGACATACTCGAGGATCTCGATCAAGCATTAGCGGCGGTCTAGCTGCGTAAAAAACCGCCGAGCAAGCATTGCTCGGCGGTGTTGGATTAGATGCGCTCAGATTAACTGAGTTTCACAAGCATTTTGCCGGTATTTTGGCCGGTGAACAACCCGATCAAGGCATCGGCTGCGGATTCGATACCATCGTACACGGTTTCCTCGTAGTGCATTTGACCTGCACGAAGCCAAGCACGCATATCGTCAAGAAACTCAGCTTTGCGATCATTGAAATCCCAGACGACGAATCCTTGCATCGTGATCCTCTGGTAAACCATGTTGGACAACGTCGTAACACCGCTGGAGATTGCGCCAAAGTTGTTGTATGCCGAAATCATCCCGCAAATCGGAATTCGACCAAATACATTCATTCGGGGCAGGGCGGCGTCGAGATGTTCGCCACCGACATTGTCAAAATAAACGTCTATCCCGTTTGGCGCGGCGGCCTTCAGACTCTTGCGTAGCACGCCCTCTCGATAGTTGATCGCCACATCGAGGCCGAGCGTGTCTTGTAACCAAGCACACTTAGCAGCGGAGCCGGCTGATCCAATGACGTAGCAACCTTTCAACTTGGCGATTTGTGCGGCAACGGAGCCGACTGCGCCCGCGGCCGCGGACACAAACACGTTTTCGCCGTCTTGGAGACGGCCTGTGATCAAGATGCCACCCCATGCCGTGAAGCCTGTCGTGCCAAGCACGTGCATGTATAGCGTTTCTGGAAAACCGGCTGGGTCCAACGCTTCTAAATCGCCGCCGTCTGACAGATGAAGCTCGCGCCAACCCGCGCCATGCTGAACTATATCGCCTTCCTTAAAGGATTCATGTCGAGAAGCTATGACCGTACCTAACGCACCACCGGAAATCACCTGATGTTGCGATTGCTGACCATTTGACAAGCGAGGGCGCATTGCTGGGTCGACCGACATCCAGCTATTCTTGACAAGAACTTCACCATCTCCTGGATCGCCTACTTCTGTTTCGACAATGTGAAACTGATCGCTTGACGGCAAGCCATCTGGTCGTGCAAGCAGATGCACTTCGCGCGATATCGCCATAGTTTGTTGCTCTTGTCTTAAGCTAGTTATTTATTTAGGCGAAAACCGAGCTCTAACAGCCGGCCTGGCAGCGGCACTTGGTCTTTGATAATTGAAACGTGATTGCGTTGCTCTTCGTCCGTAAGGTTTTTACCTTTTAGGTAGACCGTTATATCGGTACCGCCACCAACACCTTCGAAGGTGTACTCGATATTACCGGACAAATCGAAAAACGAAGCGGTAGGTGTTTCAAGAAACGCGACTTCATCTACGGCTGCGGTGTGCGAGAAATCAAGATTCGCAAAGAACGCAGGACGAAACAGGTCAAAGCCTAGCGTGGTTCGACTCGGGGGCATTTGCGGTAATCTGGTATTGGAGTTGCGCTCAACGGTGGTGGCCAGCACATCGTGTTGAACGCGGATATCTATCTCCGAGGTATCGGAGATGGGCCAGTGGTAGGTCGCCTTTGTATCTAATCCTGTGAACGTTGCATCGTTGTGTTCATACAGGAAAATCGGTGTGTCATGGTCAACCTCGTTAGTTCGCGTTAAGTAAATGAAGTCCTGAAAGCGGCGGTGATAGGCCGTCAAATCAAGTTCAAGATTGCGTTTCTGGCGCGTTAGACCAAGCGTCGCTCCGGTTAACCGTTCATTCTCAAGATCAGGATTACCGAGCTCAATAGAGTTAGTTGCTAAGTGGACACCACGACTTGCTAGTTCTTCAAGTGTTGGTGACCGGCTGGTATTGCTCAACTCTAGATTGACCACCCAATCACGAGAGATGTTCGAAAGCAACCCTAACGAAAGCGCATAGTTGGTGAAATTGCGGCTCCCAAAGTCATCGGAATCTACTTTCTTTACCTCTACACGCGAGCCGAAATTTAAGGTTGATGAACCTAGAGGTCGTTCGTGCAACCACGATAAACCAGCGCGGGTTTCCGACACCAGCGGAATCCCATCTTCTTCGTGCGCGGCTACGACTTCGTAGTCTCGGCCAGACAGCTGTGCGCCGATGATGGATTGATTTGCCCGACTCAGCGTCGCATCGACACGAACTTCATATCCATCGTTGGACCATATAGATTCGGGTTCGCCGCCAAATTCTTCACCTTCTTCATGTTCGTATTCACTGACAGCGACTCGTACTTGGAGTTGGGATATCAGTTCGCTGACATTGTTGCGTTGCATATCGAAATCGAACCGGGATTGTTCAAAGACGATGCCTCCCATGGGTAATTCACTTTCATGGCCATGTTCGTCTTCATGTTCGTCGCTATGCTCATCGTGGTCATCATCACCATGATCGTCATGGTCGTCGTCATGATCGTCATCGCCATGTTCGTCCTCGTCGTGCTCGTCATGACCATGACTGTGCGCAACGGGTGAGCCGAATTCGCCGGTGTTAGATGTAAAAGAAATGCCTACATAACCGTCATCGCTTACATACGAAGACCCGAATGCACCACTGACGATTTCATAGAAACTGTTGTGAACTACGCCGCACTCAACTGCTTCGTGATGTTCGTCCTCGTCGTGGTGCTCCTCTTCTTCGTCATGGTGCTCTTCTTCGTCATGATGCGCCTCTTCATCACCGTGCAGTGCCGCACACCCTGGAATTTCGAAATCGCCGCTTCGGTTGGCATGAACGTCGGCATGAAACGCAAGGTTGCCAGCGCCGAAGTCCGCACGACCTGAAAATATTTCGCGTCCCCCATTGTCGGCTGTGCTAGCGCTCATACGACCAGCAAATACATCATCTCGACGTGCTTTGGGAACACGGCCTGTGTCAACGTTTATGATGCCGCCAATGGCTTCGCTACCGTATATGAGTGCCCGTGGTCCCTTGATAACTTCGACCACGTTTGCCATGTGGGGGTTAATGATGACCGGGTGGTCGAGTCCGAGAAGGCTTAAATCCATCGTGCTCGTGCGGTCGGCGAGAGGTTTTACACGAACGCCACTCAGACCATGTATGACTGGACGCCCTACCACCGGTCCAAATCCCGCACTTCGAATGCCAGGCAGTGAGCTCAACGTTTCGCTGATTGACGTTTCGAGCAAACGCGCGAGTTCGTCACCAGAAAGTGCTTCATAGCTTTGCGCAATACCGTCACCTGGAAGAGGTTGCGCTTTCACGACGACCTCCTCTAGCGCTTGCGTTGATTCGTGTTGGTCTGTTTCGTCGGCTTCATTGTCTTGCGCAATGGCTGTGCTAACGAAGAAAAGCAAATAACCAGCGATTGACATCGCGTGTTTAAACGGCGACCAATGGGGTCGCGACTTTCGTAGTTTCGACATATCAGGAGATCCTTTTACATCTAGTGTGTTTGAGAGAGATAAAGATGAGTTTTGGGATTAAGAAATGAGCCTGGCTTTGCTAGGACTAGTGAACCATTGCAACTAAGCAGATGGTTGAATTCAATCGTGAGTCAATTTGTAAGTCACCACGGCGATCGCAATTTCGTCTTGACGGTCATTGGTTACTACGACATTTGCCGTACATAACGTGCCGCCTCGACGTCGGATGGTTGCTTCAGCCCATAGATCAGATTTAACCGCTAACTTTAAGAAATTCACAGTAAAGCCAACTGTTGCACCATTCGAGTTCTGGTTAACTTCACTCGTTGACCAAAACGCGGCAGTCGCAGCAACGTCGATGAGCGCACTTATCGCGCCACCATGAATTCGTCCAATGCCAAACTTCTGATCGTAAGGCATTTTGACGACGACATGGTCTATGGTTGCCGAAACGAGTTCAATGCCCAGTGTGGTGGCAAAGTTCTCAGTCGCAATTCTAGAAACGTCCGGCGCTGGTTTCTTCGCCATGGCTCTGAGCGTTTGAAAAGGCGATTCTACGTAGCTTTAATTAGGCGCATGAGCCCATCGCCATAACAATTTGGCTGCTGAACTTGCTAAATCAGTTTAGAAATGAACGTTTACCCAGCTTCGTGAAACGACTCTTGAAAACGCTTCCGACCATTGTCACGACAGTTGCAGTGGTTCTCATCGCATGTGCCGTATGGGCGCAGCAAGCCGAAGATACAGCTGCCATCAAGACTGACGTTATGTTCGAAGTGATGGGGAATCAAATGGTGAGTGCGGTTTGCGATGCACCAGAATTTAAGGCTTGTTTTGACGTACCGTTTGACGAGTGCTCGGAGTCCCTTCGTTCAATGTTGGGTGCGTGTCGGGCTGCCATGGCAGACCAATTGCCGACCCTCATACGTGCCGAGCACGCAGACCCAATCATCGAATCCGTATATGCCTGCGTCATACCAAAATGGGATGCGTTGATCACAGACCGTCGCACTGAAACGGCGGCCTGTGAAGAACTTGAAGCCAAATTGAGCAAGAACGAAACTTGATGGACGACATTCCAAGCATTGTCAATCACATTTCCATTGGGACTAACCGTTTTGATGAAGCGGTGGTTTTCTACGATGCCGTGCTTGCGACGATTGGTGCTACACGCCAGCATGAGATTCCCGGCGTCGCAGTCGCCTATGGCAAGCTATTTCCGGAATTTTGGGTTCAAAAGCCGCTCAACGGCGAACCCGCCACGGTGGCGAATGGCACGCATTTCGCTTTTTTAGCGCCGAACCGAGCAGCCGTACAAGAGTTTTACGACGTAGCGGTTCGCAACGGCGGTAGTTCGGATGGCGAACCTGGCTTACGACCGGAGTATGGCGAAGGTTATTACGGCGCTTTCGTCTTCGACCTTGACGGCCACAAAATTGAAGCGAATGTTTTGCCAGGCGTAGAGTAGAGCTCAGCGTAGATAGCTGCTGCGAAATTGGATTCCCCAGTGACCGTCTACACAGGTGGCAATCCAGAATGTGTCAAAACTGTTGTATACCTTGCCATCGGCTTGGCATCGATCGTTGGTGATCGCAATGTGCACTTTGTCATCGCTGTCGTGAATGATCTCAAAGGAGCGGACGACGGTATGGTCCCAACCTTCGGCTCGTAACCGAGGCTCGTTAAGACGGCATTGACGTTCAAATTGCGCTGGTGAATCAATGTGGGCAAACGAACCATTTGCCAGACGAATATGGGGGTAATTCAGTGCTTTGGCGTGCTCGGCATGATCTTGGGCGTTGAACGTATCAATAAAGAATTGCACCGCCGCTTGCGCATGGTCAGCGTTGGACATAGCGTCTCTTCTCTAGAGTTCGCCGAATTAAACTAGCCGTAACGCTAGCGTCACAGATTAGATGCCATGGAAAAATCACGTCGAAGTTTCTGGACGTGGGGTTATGTTGCCGATGAACCGTCAGAAGTTCAACGACAGGCGGCAGCAAAAGCAGCGTATGAACGAACGGGCATTGCGGTCGAACCACCCCCAATACCAGCGATTGCAGACATCAAACTCCGCAAACCAAGACTTGCGGTACCGAGTTTTTTAAGCCAATTCGTTACTTCAGAAAAAGTGGATCGCATCACGCACACTTATGGTGGGCATTCGCTTGAATTGCTGCGTGCGATCCGAGGCACGTTTGACGAACCACCCGACGCCGTGGCTTATCCCGAAACGGAGTCTCAGCTTGAGCAGGTGCTTGAATGGTGCGTGTCGAACGATTTCACCACGATTCCTTACGGTGGCGGCACTAGCGTTGTGTGGGGATTGAACGTGCCGCAAGACGCAACTCGGGCGGTATCGATCGACCTAGAAAGGATGAACCAGATTCTCGAGGTCGACGAGGTGTCGCGGGCGGCGAACTTTCAAGCGGGCATCCTTGGGCCTTCTTTAGAAGCACAACTCAAAGCGCGCGGTTTAACGCTCCGGCACTATCCACAATCGTTCCCATGGTCGACAGTTGGCGGCTGGGTCGCGACGCGTTCTGGCGGTCACTATGCCACGAATCACACCCACATAGACGATTTTGTTGAATCGATTCGCATGTTGTCGCCAGCAGGGTGGTACGAGAGTCGACGGCTGCCCGGCAGCGGTGCAGGTCCGAGTCCAGACCGTATGGTGATTGGGTCTGAGGGCACTCTCGGCATCATTTCGTCGGTGTGGCTGCGATTGCAAAAACGACCCGTTTTTCGCGCGTCCGCTGGTGTGCTGTTTGACGATTGGATGCGTGGTACTGAAGCAGTTCGGGCAATCGTTCAAACCAAACTCTATCCGGCGAATCTTCGCATTTTGGATCCTGTGGAGGCGCGTAACGCAGCTGGCGTGCGGGGCAATCAAGCGCTATTGATCATTGGATTTGAGTCTGCAGATTTGCCGCAAAGGCTGCAGATTGAGCAAGCGGTTGCGGTTGCGCGCGTTCACGGTGGTGTGGTTCATGACGACGATGTCGTCGTAGACGACGGAACAGGCCAGGCCACTGGCCGTGGGGGTTCGGTAGGTGCATGGCGCAATGCGTTCATCGGTGTGAACGCTGGCGTGCAACTCGGTCTTGGCGTCCTGTCAGATACGTTTGAGACCGCGATTACTTGGGATCGGTGGCCAACGTTTGACGCAACCATTCGCCACGAGGTCGGCAAAGCACTGCAAGAAGCCTTAGGTGATGCTGCAGCGCTCAGCTGCCGCTTCACGCATGTCTATCCAGATGGCCCCGCGCCCTACTACTCCTTTTCAGGGCCAGTGGCGTTGGGACAAGAACAGGAAGCGTGGCAGCACATTAAAGACATCGCTAATCAAACAGTGGTTGCCGCGGGTGGCACGATAACGCACCATCATGCCGTTGGTCGCATGCATAAAGAGGCGTGGGAACAACAACGCCCCGAGTTATTCGGCGCTATGCTGCGTTCGCTAAAACAATCGCTCGATCCACGCAATAACTTGAACCCAGGCGTGCTAATCGACAGCTGCTAGTCATATACGCGATAGCATTTCGACTAATTTGCTGTGTACCGACGTGCCAGCCAATCCCTCATCATGTTGTTCACTTGTTCGGCAGCGTCGTTTTGCACCCAGTGATTCGCATCGGGAATCGTCACCAATGTCAAGGTGTTGTCGATCCAGTTCCAAGTTTCGTTCAACGCGCCTGGGAGTAAGGCGCGATCTTGCAGTCCATGAAACATGAGAACTGGCATCGTAACTTGCGGATACTCGGGCATGAATTCAGAACCTGGCTTTGGATAGTTAGCCTTGTAGTAGTTGAGCATCGCTTCAGCATCAGAGCGTTGAAAAGCTTCTAAATAACGTGCCTGTGTCTGTTCGTTTGAGTTGCTTTGACTGATGCCGACCAAAATCTCTGGCGTTAGAAATGTATGGGCGTTCTCTTGCTGGAAATTGAACGCATACTGGCTCGCTTGTTGCTGCTCGGTGGAGTTCGCCAATTCTCGCGAAAGTCCGCGAGGGTGCGGTAGGTTCAAAATAATCAGATTGTCGACCATCGCAGGTGACGTCATAGCAACATTCCAAGCGATGGCGCCACCCCAATCGTGTCCTACGACAGTGGCCGAATTGCGACCTTCTGCTTTGATGACCTGAACGATGTCGCTCGCTAACAGCGTGAGCGTGTATTTTTCAACGCCCCTAGGCTTGCCAGATAGGTTGTATCCGCGATTGTCGACGGCGACGACGCGATAAGCGTCCCGCAAGGCATCCATTTGGGAACGCCATGTATACCAGTAGTCGGGAAAACCGTGAACCATCACCACCATGGGTGCGTCAGCCGGACCTGCCGCAACATAGTGAAGGTCCACGCCTTCATTCGAAGTCGTGTTGTGTTCTACGATTTCGTATAGATCAGCCATTACGTTCATGGATACCACACAAGCAAGGAGGCAGATAAGTCTTGACAAAGTCATTGTCCGAATGGATTTGCGTTCGCGATTATTGCTACTACTCAACGATCATTGATTTGAAAACCATATGAGCTTCGTTCGGATGCGGGTCGATCAAGCCGCGCTTGCTAAAAACTATCGTCTATTCACCGAGCAAGCTATTGGCGAAGTAGGCGCAGTCGTTAAAGCGAACGGCTATGGTCTAGGGTCGATCCCCATCGCCAAGAGCCTTCAAGCCGAAGGTTGCCAAGCATTTTTCGTAGCGACATTGCCAGAAGCTCTCGAACTAAGACCCCACGTGAACGGGACGATTTATGTGTTTGAGCCACCACTTGATGAAGAGGGGCTAGCGCTTACCAGCGCGACAGGATGCATCCCCGTGGTGAATAGCCAAGCACAGTTAGCGCGTGCGCAAGAAATGCCCAATATACGCATCGCCTTACACGTCGACACCGGGATGGAGCGGCTAGGCATTCCCTATCAAGCGATCAATGCTGAAGCGCTGCAAGCGGCTAATGTGACCTTGTTATTGACGCACTTAGCGTGCGCAGATCGACCCGACGACCCATTCAATGTCACGCAAATTGAGCGCTTTGCGACGATTACCGCACAGTTTCCGGACATTCGCACAAGTATTGGCAATTCGGCTGGGACGCTGAACGGTCCGCAATTTCAAGGTGATCTTGCGCGGCCTGGTATAGGTCTATATGGCGCTAATCCCTTTACAACATTGGAGAATCCCACCGCCACCGTAGTCACTTGCGAAGCACAAGTGCTTGACATTCGAGCCGTCGCGGCTGGATCCGGGATTGGTTACGGCCGCACTTACATCGCGCCGGAAACAGCTCGTATCGCAATCGTCGGTTTTGGTTATGCAGATGGTTTGCCGCGGGTGCTCTCAAATATTGGCAAGTTCGCATTCGGCGAAACACTGTTGCCGATTCGTGGCTACATTTCGATGGACATGACGCAGATTGAGGTCACCAACTGTCCAGAGCTAAAAGTCGGGGACTGGGTTGAGTTTTTCGGCAAGACGATCGATTGCGATGAGGTTGCGAAGACGGCAAATTCATTCGGCTACGAGTTTCTTACAGGGTTAGGCAAGCGCGTCGAGAGGCTATACGTATAACTAAAAAAGACTTACTCAGAACTCGAGAATCCAATGGCGGTAGTAAATTCGAATGGTGTATTGGCAGGTCAAGTTGCCGTTGTCACAGGCGCGAGTCGCGGAATCGGTGAAGCGATCGCCCGGCGGTTTGCAATGGAAGGCGCGAAAGTCGTCGTGTCGGCGCGCACCGTCGAGGAATCAGACCATTTTCTCGAAGGAACCATCAAGCAGACCGTCAAGACCATCACGGATGCAGGCGGCGAAGCATGCGCCATTCGTTCAAATCTGGCTGACGCAGCTGATCGCCAAGGATTGATCGAGCAAGCTATTGACCAATACGGTCAGGTGGACATTTTGGTGAACAATGCTGCAGTAACTTGGTTTGTGCCAGTTACCGATTTCAGTGAAAAGCGTTTTCGGACGATGATGGACGTGCAAGTTTGGGCACCTTTTGAAATGACACAGCTGTGTTTGAGTGGCATGCTAGAGCGTGGGCAGGGTTGGATTCTGAATATCTCATCACATGCTGCGATCCATCCCGTCGCAAAGACACCTGGTGGACATGGCGGCACGGTCTATGGCATGTGCAAGGCCGCGCTTGAAAGGTTTACCACCGGATTAGCGCAAGAGACCTTTGGCCGTGGTGTTGGGGTGAATGTGATTTCACCTGGTTTGGTCGCAACACCAGGGGTAGTTCACCATAAATTGATCAATGAAGCGAATAAAAACCGCGTCACGCCAGTTGAGCACATGGCGGAAGCGTGTTTACGTTTGTGCCATGGGGACGCCAACGAGATTACAGGTCGTATCGATTACGCGGATCAAGTTATCGACGAGTTCAAATTAGAACCTGCAGATCTGATTTAAACAGGGTGCCGCGCCGGCATTCTTTCTAACATTTCAGCGTCCACATTCTGTATAGTCGTATGGCACGATGAGTGATCCTCTGCATAACGAGTTTGCGCCTGATTCGATTGAGGCACGTTCGCTTCGGCATCTCATTAACCCAAATTCGAATCTTGCGGATGTCAAGCGTCAGGGACCCAAAGTTCACGTACGCGCCAAAGGCGTATACATTTGGGACAACCATGGCAAACAGTACATCGAAGGCTTAGCAGGGCTTTGGTGTACTGCGCTCGGCTATGGCGTTGAAGAACTCGCGCAGACTGCGAAATCCCAAATGGAGGAGATGGCGTACTCGCAACTTTTTACAGGTATCACCAACGAGCCGAGCGTGCGTCTCGCGGAAATGCTCATGGAGCTCGTACCGATTGATTCAGGTAAAGTGTTCTTTGGCTTGTCCGGTTCGGACGCGAATGACACCCAGGTCAAGCTACAGTGGCACTACTCGAACCTGATTGGTGCGCCTGCACGTAAAAAAATCATTTCACGCTGGCAGGCTTATCACGGTGTTACAGTGGTGAGCGGCAGCCTAACAGGTCTACCGCCGTTTCACAAGAACTTCGATTTGCCGATCGCTCAAGTCAAGCACACGAATTCACCCTTCTACTATCGCGAGGCGCAGGAAGGGGAAACTGAGGAAGAATTCACCACGCGGCTTGCCAACAATCTCGAAGAGTTGATTCAAGAGGAAGGGCCAGAGACCATTGCGGCTTTCATAGCGGAACCGATTCTCGGCGCGGGTGGCGTCATCGTCCCACCTGATGGGTATTACGAAAAGTTGCAACGCGTTTTAAAAAAGCATCGGATTCATTTCATTGCGGATGAAGTGATCAATGGCTTTTGGCGTACCGGCGAGACATTTGGCTGCCAAACGATGGGCATAGAACCGACCACGATGAGTATCGCCAAAGCATTGTCTAGCGCATATTTGCCAATCAGCGCAGTCGTTATTCCAGACTTTATGTTTGACGTATTTGAGCGCGCGACCGAAGAAACTCGCATGTTCGGACACGGTTTCACGTACTCAGGTCACCCCGTTGCAGCGGCGGTGGCGGTTCGCAATCTAGAACTGATGAAGGAGTGGGACATCGCTACAAACGTTGCAAAGATGACACCTCTATTTCAAGAACGTTTAGCTAGCTACGAGGATCACCCGTTAGTTGGCAATACACGCGGTCGTGGTCTTCTCGGGGCGGTTGAATTGGTGAAAAACAAAGAGACTCGTGAACCTTTCGAACCAAGTCTTGGCATCGGTGCCCACTGCATGGCTCGGTGTCGCGAACACGGCCTAATCAGCCGAGCTGTGGCGGGTGATTCGTTAGCGTTTTGCCCACCTCTAATCATCACCGCCGATCAGATCGATGAAATCTTCTCAAAGTTTGACCTAGCATTGGCAGACACTCTCAAATTCGTGAACGCACTGGACAGTTAGTTCAGTAGTGCTAGTTCCGTGCCGTTCTTAATGTAGATTTCGCGACCGCAGAACTCTTCTTTCGTCATGGCTGTGACGATTTCCACGTCGGTGGTGTTGACCCAAGTGCGTTCGTCGCCAGTGGTTCGACACGCAACATGGCCTATCGTCGGATCAAACCCGTCGAACATGACCGTATACGATTCAATGGTGGCTGCGCCATCATGACTTGCTAAGCAGGGTCTTTCAGGCAACGCATCAATTTGCGCTTGAACATCGTCAGCTACAAACGGTTTGTGGGGTGGTTCCGCGCCGTAAGTGCCATGCACCTGTTTGTAAATGTTGCCACCGTTTGCGGTTACCAGACCTTTGCTGCCAGGATTTTCACGCAACAGCTCGACGGTACGGGCGATACTGTGCATCACATAGTTGTTGAGTGGTCCACCGCCAAAGGTTAAACCACCAGTCACCGTCAAATCGCGTTCTTCAGACAAACCGTATTCCTTTGCAGCTACTTGCACAGCCGAAGGAAAACAGCTGTATAGATCGACGTAATCTAGCTCGTCGGCCGTCACATTAGAGTGTTCGAGCAAGCGTTCGGCAACCCGACGGATGCCCGGTGAGGCGTCGAACTCCGGTCTAACAGTTGCCGAAAAGTGGTCGTAACCTTTGACGCCAGCAAGCGGGTAAACCCACTTCGACTCAGGTATGCCGAGTTGCTTCGCCTTTGCGACCGAGGTCATGATCAACGCTGCGCCCATATTCACCGACATGTTCGCATTCATGAATTTCGTATATGGAAAACTGACGGGTCGGTTGTTTGCGCTAGGCGTCCGGATTTCTTCTGGACTCATGTCTGTTTGGACCCACGCATTTGGATTGCGCAGCCCGACGTCGTTAAAGCGCGACCATAGACCGGATACGCGGGTCAGGTGCTCGTCAATGGATTCACCCCGGCTATAGCGAATCCGATTGTCGTACATTGGGTAGACCTGAACCGCACGCTGAATACCTTTCGCGATTTCATAATCATGGTGTTCGGGTTGTTGTTCCGCACCGATGATGCGATCGTAGGTACCTGGCGCGGGGGTTTGAGGCAAGTCAACACCCTGTCGTCTTGCCTTCGTTGAACTGTTGCCGTTTTCAGCACCTGTGATTAACACGAGCTCAACCTTACCGTCGCGTATTTCGCACGCAGTGGTATTGATAACAGCTTGATTCTGATTACCGCCGATTAACGTGCCGACGGTCTCGAAGTTTGTCGCGCCGAGACGTTCACCTAGCACTTTAGCGGGATTCTGATAGCGCCACATGCCTCGTACGACTCGTATGGACTGCACGTCTTTTAGGAACGAGCCACATGCCGCGTCAGCTTCAGCGATACAGGTCGCTTGCCACATCATTTCAAGTGGTTCTAGCGCTTCCTGTAAATCTTGGATGCGATTCAAAATTTGCCCAACACCTACCAAAATCGGTGTTTGAAGCGAATGTGACATGAGAATCCGTCGACTTTAATTTAGCGTATTTTTACGCTTAGCACAGTTCGTATGAACGTCTTAGGCCCAGCTACTGCCACGGCCAATTGAGAACAAATCACGCCGCCCGCATGCGTACGGTAGAAAATAGCGCTAACGACGTAGGCTAGTCCCATGATCCTAAAGTCTGCTGTACGCACGACTGCTGTTGACTATCAAGCGAATCGTGAGGCGTATCTCCATGCGTTACATGATTTAGAAGAACAGCAAGCGATCATCGCGCTTGGCGGCGATGAACGGTCGCGCACACGCCATACCAACCGAGGCAAATTACTGCCAAGGGATCGGGTCAAGCACTTGCTTGATCCTGATACACCGTTTATGGAGTTTTCGGCGTTCGCAGCACACGGCACCTACGACGACATCGTGCCGGCCGCAAGTCTTATCACTGGGATAGGACTAGTCGAAGGCCATGAATGCGTCATCGTTGCGAACGATGCAACCGTTAAAGGCGGCACCTACTATCCACTCACCGTCAAAAAGCACCTGAGAGCCCAGGAGATCGCGCTCGAAAATGAGTTGCCGTGCATTTATCTTGTCGATTCCGGCGGCGCATTCTTACCGATGCAGTCTGATGTATTTCCTGACAAGCAACATTTCGGTCGCATTTTTTATAACCAGGCAACCATGTCGGCTGCGGGCATTCCGCAAATCGCCGTTGTCATGGGATCTTGCACGGCTGGTGGTGCCTATGTTCCCGCGATGTGTGACCAAGCAATCATCGTAAAAGGTCAAGGAACGATATTTCTTGGTGGTCCACCTCTCGTTAAAGCCGCCACCGGCGAAGAGATCGATGCGGAATCATTAGGTGGCGGTGATGTACACTCCCGACAATCGGGGGTCACAGACTACCTGGCCAACGATGATGAGCATGCGCTGGCATTGGCTCGCGCAGCGATTACGGACGCAAATCTACGCTACGAACATCAGGTAGATTGGGTTTCAGCGCGAGACCCACTATACGATCCATCGGAAATCTACGGCATCGTGCCGCAGAACACACGAACGCCTTATGACGTGCACGAGTTGATTGCTCGCCTCGTCGATGGCTCTGAATTCAGTGCATTCAAACCTCTTTACGGCGAAACATTGGTATGCGGATTTGCGCGACTTGGCGGATTTCCCGTGGCGATTCTCGCGAACAACGGCATCTTGTTTTCTGAATCGGCGCTGAAAGCTGCCCACTTCATACAACTGGCCGATCGTCGCGGTACGCCGTTGTTGTTTTTACAGAACATCAGTGGCTTCATGGTCGGGCAAAAATATGAAAACGAAGGCATTGCCAAGGACGGCGCGAAGATGGTCACGGCGGTCGCGTGTGCCAGTGTGCCGAAATTCACCGTGATCATTGGCGGTTCTTTCGGTGCCGGAAACTATGCGATGTGCGGAAGAGCCTATGGTGCGCGGATGTTGTGGACTTGGCCTAATGCACGCGTCTCAGTCATGGGCGGTGAACAAGCAGCCCATGTGTTGGCGACGGTGCGGGAAGATAGTCTTGCAGCGCGCGATACCGCGTGGCCTGAAGCAGACAAGACTGAGTTTATGAATGGCATTCGCGAGCAGTATGAGGACGAAGGGCACCCTTACTTTGCTAGCGCGCGTCTATGGGATGACGGCATCATCGATCCATGTGAAACGCGAACCACCTTGACGATGGCATTGGCTGTCGCGACTCGCAAGCTACAACGCAATAACAACCAGTTCGGCATATTCAGGATGTAGCCTGAATCAGCGGGATTCCAAGGGCAATTCCGTTGAGTACTTGACCTGCTGCAACGCGATCGTGGAATTGAGGTTGCCAATTTCAGGAAGATGAATGAGGGTTCTCTTCAACAGCAAGTCGTATGCGCTCACGTCATGCACAATGACGCGTAGCAAGAAATCGGCTTGACCCGACACTGAATAGCATTCGACAATCTCTGGAATATCCTTGACAGCGTTTTCAAAGCGCGTAAGCGCATTGGATTGATGGCGGCTTAACGTGACAAAAACAAAGACATTGACATTCAGTTCAAGTTTTTCAGGGTCTAACAGCGTAACGCGCCGACTGATATAACCTCGCTCCTCAAGACGTCGTACACGGCGCCAACACGGCGTATGTGAAAGACCCACCATGGAGCCAAGTTCCTGCATGGTGATTGTTGCATTGCGTTGCAGAATCTCCAACAAGCGTTCATCCGTTTTGTCTAGGTCTTTCATATTAAAAATTCCTAAAGAAAAATTCGGTATGAGATAAAAATACTATAAAAGCTCGAAATGTCAATAAATTGATTAACTTAATTTACACAATACGCTCTAAGATTTAAATGACATTCTGTTATCTTTCATGCTCGAATGATTGAAGTTCCTAATCGTTTGCGAGAGATCACGTTAGCGCAGAAATATGCGCTCGACGAGCACGAAGTGTGGCTCACCGGCACCCAAGGATTGGTGCGCATGGTGCTTGAGCAAAGTCGTGCCGACACATTGGCAGGGCGGCATACCGCGGGTTTCGTGTCAGGCTATCGAGGTTCCCCACTTGCTGGCGTCGATCTCGAATTTGGTCGAGGTGCAGCAGAGTTGCGCGCCGCAAACGTCCGTTTTCAGCCAGCGATAAATGAAGACCTTGCTGCCACCGCGATTTGGGGATCGCAGCAAGTGGGTCTATTTCACGGAAAACGTTACGACGGCGTTTACGGCCTTTGGTATGGCAAATCGCCCGGCCTGGATCGGTCGGCCGATGCCATTCGACATGCCAATATGGCGGGTACTGCACCTTTAGGCGGCGTGCTCGCAGTCGTCGGCGATGATCCCGATTGCAAATCCTCGACCTTACCTAGTGATAGTGCTGGGTTGCTCAGAGATCTGCAACTGCCGATTCTCGACCCCACTGACATAAACGAACTCATCGATTTCGGGTTATATGGCTGGGCTTTGTCGCGGTTTACTGGCCTATGGACAGCGTTGTTGGCGCAAACATCTGTCATGGATAGCTCGGCGACGATTAAAAGGTCGCCGGCCGCACAGTTTGAGTTCCCGCACTTTGAGTTTGATCCGCACATTCGACTTGGCGACACCCCATATGAGCAGGAGGAACGGATTACGCAAAAGCTCGCACTGGTGCGAATGTTTCAGGAGGCGAATCCGCTTAACAACGTTGCGGTCGAAGCGCCGGATCCCAAACTGGCGATCATCACAACGGGGAAGAGCTACACCAACGTACGGCAAGCACTCCATCTTCTTGGCTTGTCGTCAGATACGGATATCGAGCGCGCTTCGATTCGCCTCATCAAGTTAGGCTTGCTCTGGCCTATAGATCACGGCTGGTTACGCACGCATGTACATGGCGCTCGATCCATATTGGTGATTGAATCGAAAGGCGCTTTTCTCGAAACAGAATTGAAAGCTGCCCTCTATGGGCATGAAGCGCTACCCATTCTCGGCAAGCGCGATCTCGATGGGTCACCGTTGCTATCGCCGTTTGGCGAGCTGCAAGTTGACGCGATGATCCAAGCACTGGCCACTATCGGACCAAAACTCAAGCTAGAGTTGCCGCGTTTGGACCACTACGCGAACCGACCATCAGGCGATGCGCAAGCGCTCGCGTCGATGAACGTCAATCGCAAGCCGTTGTTTTGTCCAGGCTGTCCGCACAGCGGATCGACCAAATTGCCAGAAGGCAGTCGCGCGTTCGCTGGCATTGGCTGCCACTACATGGCGCAATGGATGCACCGCGAGACGTATCTGTTTACACATATGGGTGGCGAAGGCGCGAACTGGATAGGTCAAGCGCCGTTCACTGATACGAATCACGTCTTCGTAAACCTCGGCGACGGCACTTATTCCCATTCCGGCTTGCTTGCCATTCGTGCTGCAGTCGCTGCCGGTGTAAACGTGACGTACAAGATTTTGTTCAACGATGCCGTTGCGATGACGGGTGGTCAACCTGTTGAAGGCGACTTGACGGTGGCGAACGTGGTGGCGCAGGTTCGTGCTGAAGGCGTAGGTGATGTGCATGTGGTGGCAGATGATTTATCGCTTCACCGCAAGGTGAATTACAAGGTTTCTGGCCGTGCTAGCCTAGATGCGGTGCAACGCCGCTTAAGGTCGATAGAAGGTTGCACGGTGCTGATCGTGGACCATGCATGCGCCACCGAGAAGCGACGTAAACGTAAGCGTGGCTTAGCACCGCCACCTAGTCGTTATGTGGTGATTAATGAAGAGGTTTGTGAAGGCTGTGGCGATTGCGTTGTAACCTCAGGTTGTTCGGCCATCAAAACAGTCCAAACCGCATTTGGTGAAAAACGTCAGATTGAGCAAGCGCACTGTATTCAAGACGGCGCGTGCGTGGATGGTTATTGCCCAGCCTTGGTAGAAGTTCAAGGGAACCCTCCGCCGCTACACGAGATGGATGTGGGTTGGATTGCACCCAAAGATCCACCTGAGGTCAGCGTACCTGACGCTGCGAACCTGCTGATCGCTGGTGTTGGCGGAACAGGCGTTATCACGGTTAGTCAAATACTCGCAATTGCGGCGCATCTCGATGGGAAACAGGCCAGCTCGCTAGATATGACCGGCTTGGCACAAAAAGGCGGAGCGGTCATTTCTCACATTCGTATAGCACCGGAGCATGTTTGGCGAACTCGCATAGCTGAATGTGAAGCGGACACATTGATAGCGGGGGATGCGGTTACAGCTACCAGTCGAGAAGTCGTTCCGCTGCTCGCGCGGGATCGAACCTGTGCAGTGGTAAACGACAAACTCACGCCATCTTATCGATCAGTTGTTGATCACGATGAGGACCACGTGGTCACAAATGTAGTGGCGGAATTGCGTCATTGGGTTGGGCAGGTGACAACGTTCGACGCGGTGGCTGCGGCGGAACACCATACTGGATCTGGCACCTACGCGAATATTGCAATGCTGGGGTTTGCGTACCAACAAGGTCTGGTACCCGTGAGCTTGGCGAGTCTGCGACGAGCGATCGAACTCAACGATGTCGCGGTTGAGAAAAATCTCAAAGCGTTTGATGCCGGTAGGTTTGCTGCTACTGAATCAAAAGGCCATGAAACATCAGATGATTCGAATCAAGCTGCTGCAGAATCACTTAAGACATTTATTGGAACCCGCGAAAAGCGACTTGCAGCTTATCAAGATGCGGCACTGGGTCGGCGATACAGCGATGAGCTTCAGCTTGTTCAGCGAATCGACTCTCAATTCCAGTATGGCGAGTTCAAGCTAACATGGGTCGCGGCGGGAGAACTCTATCGATTTCTTGCCGTTAAGGACGAGTATGAAGTTGCTCGACTACTAACGCAATATGATTTTGAGCGAGATATCAGACGTCGATTTGACGATGCAAAAATCGGCTATGCATTCGCACCAACTTGGTTGCGAAAGGACTTAACTAAAGGCAAACTTCGATTTGGATCGTGGTTCAGGCCTGTCCTAAGGGTAATTGCCGGTTTGCGCGCGTTGCGCGGTGGTTGGTTCGATCCTTTTCGCACTAGTCGTGAACGTGAACTAGATCGCCTATTACTCGATACTTTTCGTGATGATCTCGAGTTTGTCTTAAACCATGTGACGGAAGAATCCTATACGCATTCCGTTGCGTTGTTGGGGGCTTACCAAGATGTAAAAGGATTTGGCTACGTGCGAGAAGAAAACTGGCAACATGTAAGCGAACGATTAAAGGTTTTGCGCGCTAGATTCATCGAAGGTGTATCGCCACGAGTGCTTGCGACGGACTCGGCCTAAACGTTCACGCGTTACATGGCAGCTGATATGCGGTGGCCAGATGCTCACGTAGTTCGGCTGCATTGCCTTTGAAAACAATGCGTTCTTGCTTGCGGCTGAGTTGGAATTCGTACATCGGATCGTAATACCAGTCGAACAAGCAGCCGATCCATTCTTGATGTAGTTCGGCATTTGATTGACGCAAAGCTTCAACTAACTTGCCGCGCACGATCCTGTGCCGTTCACGGCCTAATCGCTTTTGAATGCGATCCACCGCTTCGATAAGTTGTGTTGGGATTGCTCCGATCACATACTCTTCATAGGTGAACCGAATTCGTTCCGACAGTGGTGCTTCTAGCACGACTAGGGGTGCATTTTGGGTTGCTTTATACAGCGCATTAGGGACCGCCAACCGGCCAATCGTGCGGCTTTCGTCTTCGATCAAGCAACACTTAAAGTCGGCGATTTGCAACAAAGCTTGAGCGGTGGCGATTTCGAACGTCACAGGTGTTGGTTGGGGTGTCGCCATGCTGCCGAATGCGGACCCGCGATGGTTTGCGATCGCCTCGAGATCGATAGACGGTTGGTAGTTTCTTAGGAACCTCGTCTTACCTACGCCTGTAGATCCAGCCACGACCAACCAATCGCGCTTGCTTGATTGCGCGATAACGTCCAGGCTCGTTTGGCGTAGAGCCTTAAAACCCCCGTCCAGTCTTGGGATATCACAGCCAGCCTCCGCCAGCCATTGCTGGGCGATTTGCGATCGTTTACCGCCACGCCAGCAAGTCAACGCGGTGGGGTTCGCAGCGTGTATGTACTTGAGCCAGGCGGACACACGGTCAGCCTTGGTGTCGCTCTCAACTAACTCGTGTCCTCGAGCGATGGCCGCCGCTTTGCCGTCCTGTTTGTAGGTGAGGCCGACATCATGACGCTCATCGTCCGTGAGGATTGGGATGTTGCGTGAATTTGGGATAGCGCCACGCTCAAACTCGCGTGGCGATCGTACATCAAGAATTGGGTCGTTCCGAAGCAATATCGCTGCGTAATCCGAGCGAGACGCAGTCACCTACGGGACCTCTTCGATGATCGCCTTTTTGTCTTGATAGTGCTTTAGGTGCGCTCGGAGGAGATATTCGTAATCTTCTTGTGACCTTGATGCGAGTTCGACAGCCTCTTCCATCAGTTCGATTGCGCGTTGGAAATCACCTGCCGAAGCATAGGCCGCTGCCCACGTGTCGACGAATTGAGCGCTTCCGCGCGCTTCGTCGTTGATCGCCATTAGATTGTCCATGTATTTGATGGCCAACGAAGGATCACGTAATCGTTTGATGTTGGTCGTTGCCAATATCCACGAGATTTCATTGACGGTCAAGCCATTGCTGGGTTCTACTTGCACGCTTTTTCGATACCACTTTCTGGCTTTACGCAGGTTTATTTCGTCTTCGAACAGGCCACGCGCATACACCGTACCGAGCAGGAGCATGGCTTCTTGGTTACCGGTTTCGGCTAAATCAAGCGCCCACTGAAATTCGTTAGGTGCAAGTCGATGACTTTCGCGGGCACGGGCGATGGTGCGGATATACCGAAGTCTTTGTTGCTCTTTGCCGAGTTCAGCCGCTTGGCGAAAGTAACCTAGCGCGCGTTCGGGATCGTCTCGCAAGAAGATTCGACCGAGCGTTGTCGCCGAATTGATGTCGTTTTTTTCTGCAGCTTGCTGTAGCAGGGTGACGCCTTGAGCCTGTGCATTTTGGCCGAATACGCCTTCTATATAGAGTCGTGCTAACTGATAGTTCGCGTCGGTGAGACCGAGTTTCATGGCACGTTCGTAACGTTGCTTGACGCGCTCCCACGAAATGCCGTCACTTCGTTGCGCGACCTCATAGTTGGCAAGCAAATATGGTGGCAGTGCGTTTTCCGAGCTGGATGCACGCCGTAGCCATTGTTTGCCCGTTGCGACCAAATCGTCACCGCGGCCTTCGTGCTTGGCCGCGAGCTCAATCAAATTGAGACCGTATGCAACTTGGGCTGAGTTGTCACCTTTTTTTGCCATTTCACGAATCACATCGCCGGCGATGGCATTTTGTGGGTCTGCCGTCAAGTCGCGCCAGCGCTCGAACGCCATGATTTCAAAGTAAACCTTGCTAATGTGGCCTTCGTCGTTCCGGCTGATCACATAGGCGACCATTGGATATGGATCGGCCTCACCATACATGGAACCGATGACCGTTTGACCCCGTTCAACTGTAAAAGCGTGTGCATCCGCTAAAGTGAACGCGCGATATGGTTTTTGCAACGAACCGTCGCGACCAAACGTAGCATGATTTTTAAGGCGTTCAACCCATGCTGCATGGGTTAATGCTGCATCGGGCTCAAGCGTCGTGTAGATTTTGCTTAGCGCTAAATGGCCAGCTAGACTCGCATCGAAGTTGGTTACCAGGGCCGTTCCCAACGGCGCAACACGGAACGACTCGGTTTTGAAAAGCATCGCTGCTTCAATTGCGTAGCCGCGCATGGCTTCTAGGCGCGTTACGGCGTCAGGAAGCGTCAAGAATGCGTCGATGTGCTCTTGAACGAGTTCGAAATCTTGAATTTGCGCACTGTGTTCAATGGGAGCAAGCTCGTTGAGAGCATAACTAGCGCAACCACATAAAAAACAAGCTAAAAAAGGCGCAAATAAGCTAGTAAAACGGCGCATGAAAATATCTGTTCGCGCCTAAAATTATAGGTTGAGCTTTGGCCGCCGCATTATTGGTTTTTTGATGAATTTGCTTAGGAAACTTGGTCTCCCAACTGAGGCAACGGCACTTCCGGGTCGGACTGCGACGATGCCAGTTCCCACCAACCATTTTGTGAATGGCAACCCGCTACAGGAGCCATTTCCAGCTGACATGGCGCGCTTCGTGGGTGCGCTTGGCTGCTTTTGGGGTGCGGAACGAGTGTTCTGGCAAATGGACGGCGTATTCACGACCGCGGTTGGTTACGCAGGTGGCATTACGCCTAATCCGACCTATGAAGAAGTGTGTTCGGGCGCTACCGGTCATGCAGAGGTGGTTTTAGCGGTATACGATCCGAAGCTTGTTTCGTTTGAAGACATGCTGCGTGCATTCTGGGAAAGCCATGATCCAACCCAGGGTATGCGCCAAGGTAATGACATTGGTACGCAATATCGGTCCGCTATTTATGTCCATTCTGACGAACAACGGGAACTTGCCGAACTGTCCAAAGCTCGCTACGAGAAAAAGCTAATGGATGCTGGTTACAGTGGAATTACAACCGAAATACATGACGCGGGTCCGTTTTATTACGCTGAACACTATCACCAGCAATACCTCGCGAAAGTGCCGAACGGCTATTGTGGCCTAGGCGGCACTGGCGTTTCGTGCGATATTGAAGCGCTGGTTGCGGCTGATTGATCGATAGAGAGGTCTACAGACCGAGGAATTTGTTGCAGCGTCGCATAGCGCAAATGCCTTAAGCTGGATTTAAGCGTTAGCGATCCAACTAGCAGAACGATATAGACGCTAGCGCCGACTAGCACTGCTATGAATATGTTCGTCAAGTCGGTGACGCCGCCGAGGAACAAGCCGCCGAGTGGTAGCAAGCTGTAGCACATCGTGTGAATACCCATGACCCGTCCGCGCAATTCGTCCGGTACGCATAGCTGCATGGCGGTCATGGAGGTGATAAGAAACATCGACCCAACGCATGCTGCGAAAAACTGCAACGCTAATGCGACGTAAAACCAAGCAAACATCGACGCGACCGTAAAGCCAACGGTCGCCACGCCAGCGAGCACGCCACTAAGCAACATGGCGTAGGTCAAATCGCCGTCTTGGCGCATGCCGCCGATCACCAATGTGCCTACGATCGATCCAACCCCACCTGCGGCCAACAGAAAGCCAAGTCCAACTTCATCAGTTAGATTCAAGCTCGCAAACATTGGCATGAGCTGGGTGTGCGAGTTCACAAAAAACATGCCTACAAACGTTAGTAAGAGCAGGTACTTAAAGATGTCATTGCGCAGAATGAAGCCGATGCCTTCGAGAATTTGCGCACCTGCGCCAACCGAGCTGCTTGCGCTAAGGGCGGGACGAAGCGGTAAATACAGCAAGGTCACGCACATCATGAGATAGCCGATACCTGCTGCCGCAAATACAACGCCAACGCCTGCGGCGAACAGCAGGAAACCTGTGAGGGCGGGAATGGTCATGCGCATGAGTTGCCAGATGAACGAGTGGAGCGCGACAGCACTTGGTAAGGCAGCGCGCTCGACCAATTGCGGAAAAATGGCTACCCGTGTCGGCCAGTCGAAACCGTTGAGCAATGACGATATGCCAGCGATTAGAAGTATGTGCCAAACGGCGATATCCCCACTCAAAACGAGCACCACCAATATACCGCTCAGCAACATGTTCCCGCTGGAAGTCACTTGCAGGATCGTGCGTTTGTCGTAGCGATCGGCGATCACACCGCCGAGCAAGGTGACGGCGAGATTTGGCAGCGACATCGCCGCGCCAAGCCAACCCAGCATGAGTGCAGATTCAGTCAATTCATAGACAAGCCATAGCTGGCCAAACGTCAATAACTGCGTCGCGCCTACCGCGGCTAACGAGCCTACAAAGAACAGCGCATACGCACGTTCTCTAAGCGCAGGATAACGACTGATGAGGTTCAATCGGTTAAGGCCGATCGAAGATCACAATAGATCGGTGGTAATGGCAATGCTTAAGCTGAAAAATGTAGCTGCAGGAACTTGGATTAAACGTGAAGAACTTAGAGCAATTTCATGCGGTGACGTTAAGTTTCACGCGAGCCGTCGAAGCGAATGATGGTGAAGCGCTCGCTGCATTGTTTATGCCAGACGGTGTGTACGTGGACGGTTTTTATGGGGCATTTGTTGGTCGCGAAGCTATCGCAATGATGCTGAAAGATCACTTTTGGGGGCATGCAAAGGACTTTCGTTGGCGTATGTCCAACCATGCGCTCACAAACGATCAAGGGTATGTGACGTACCTATTTAGTTACAACTCCGTCTTGCCGGAGGCCAACGGCAAGCAAGTGGTGTTTGACGGCATAGGGCACTTCACGTTTAGCCATGACCTAATTGGTCGCTACGAGGAGCAGTTCAATACGGGCATGGCATTGGCGCAATTGGATTTTGACGCGGTGCGAATCAAGAAGCATCTCAGTAAAAAAGCAGCTGTACTTCGAGAAGCCGAAGCCGCTGGTTAAGCAGGTTCTGCGGGTACTTGATAGTTGGGATCGACTGCTTTAAAGAGCGTTTGGAGCGCGCGGTAAGTTAATCCCCAAACAAAGTGTTGTTGCGCTAAGCGATAGCCATTAAAGGGGACTTGAGACGCGGCGACAGGTCGATATTCCACGTCATGGTTTGCGCCGCTATACATGGCATTGAAGGAACCCCACACGACTTCATCGACTTCATGATTTAGATCTAAATTTGGGATGGAATCGATCGCGAACACATACGGTGCGACGAGCATATCGACGGTTTTGCCACGAGGTGCAGCGCGTTGGTGCGATAGTGCGCTAATGAAGCGTGAATTGGTCAGATCCAAGCCGATTTCTTCTTTTGTTTCACGCATTGCTGCTTCAACGAGATTGTCGTCAGTATCGTCCTTATGACCGCCAGGAAACGCCATATGGCCCGACCAAGGATCGCCTGCCACGGTGGCGCGCTTGATGAACAGCACCTCGGGTTGTGCGCATTCGTGTAGCACGACAGCTACCGCTGCTTGCCTTGTGCGCTGTGTTGGCCGTATGAGGTCAGGTTTATGCTCGATTAGCCGTTCCGATATGGCGGCAAGAGAATGCTCCGACAAATTAAGCAGATTCGCAAACGAGAGGCGGAATCATACGTAGTGAACCCGAGGTTCTTACATGCAAAATTGAGCGTTTATTTCAGGGTTTGCGAAGGGTATGCGTGCCGGCATTTGGTCAGTTGTCATATTAGCTGCGGTAGCGACCGCTTCGATACACGCTGCCAACGAAACGTGCCATTCGAACACAATGGTGATAGCCAAGGACTTTCCGACGGCTAATTACCACGCTTGTCGAGTATTAGATGAATATCGATTTGAACTTGATGTTTTGCCGGAAGATACGCCGATCAATCCGAGTCCCTGGTATGGGTTTAGGTTTGAACGCTTAAATGCTGATTCGTCCGACGTCGAAGTTATATTGAAATATGATGAAGCGCCGCATCGATATGTACCTAAATTCAGCAAAGATAAAAAAGTATGGAAAGAACTTTCTGCAAATCACATAAAAGAAATAGACGACTACACACTTACTATGACGATACCTTCGGCATTATCGAAAGGATATATATCGGCACAGAAAATATTAGACGAAAGTATGTATGTAGATTGGATCGCCAATTTGCGTTCAAACTTTCCTTTTATACAACAAAAGACAATAGGTTTTTCTGTCGCTAAACGCCCAATTGAAGCATTGATCATAAATCCGGAGGCTGATCGGTTCGTTGTTTTGCTGGGTCGTCAGCACCCTCCGGAAGTCTCAGGTTCGGTCGCATTCATGGCATTCGTTGAAGCGCTGCTTAGGATGAAGGTCTCACGTGATGAGTCAAGCAGCGAAGCCGTTGACCGCTTTTTTAGGCATCACGCGATATTGTTCGTTCCACTATTGAACCCGGATGGCGTCCAAGCCGGTCATTGGCGACATAACCTGCAGGGTAAGGATTTGAACCGTGATTGGTTCGATGCGAGCCAACCTGAAATTCAATCTGTGCAGCGTTACCTAAGCGAAGTGGTCAGCAACGGCAAGCAGGTTGTTTTACATTTGGACTTTCATTCCACCAATCGCGATGTTCTGTATACACAAATGCCGGACGACGTCACGAATCCGCCAAATTTTGCGGTGCAGTGGCTTGACTTCGTTGAACAGCGTGGTGTGGCGAAATTACCTGAATATGCACCAAGGCCTTTGACTGAACAAGGCACCGCCAAAGGTTTTTTCTTTAAAACCTATGGGATTCCTTCAATCACTTATGAAGTTGGCGACGAATCGGACCTTGCCGAGGTCGTAAAAACCGCTGAAGAGTTCGCCCTCGCTACAGCAGAGATTTATGGCTCGCTTGAGCTTGTCGACGAAGTGCCATACGTGCAACCTTGCGCTGAATTGTTCTGTTTTATGGTGGACGCCAATGGTGCTTCATTGCTTAGCTTGGTGAAAGATGTGGCACTTGAGCGGAAGTTGGGCGCACACATAGCACGAGAACAGTTGACGTTTAAGCGACAAGCAGAACAAGAAGGATGGCCAGGTGGGCAGAACTATCTCACGTTAGAAGCGCACTTAATCGACAAGCTAGGTCCTGAAGCATCTAACGTGCACATCGGTCGATCGCGCCAAGATTTGCACGGTGTAGCTCGACGCATGTACGCGCGAGCAAACGTGCTTGGTTTTTATGACGCGTTACTGGCTACTCGAAAGGCGTTGTTGGAATCTGCCGAGTTGAACATCGAGGTCGTCATTCCAGCTTACACGCACGGTGTGCCATCGCAACCCACGAATTACGCACATGTGTTGTCGGCTTTCGACGCAGCGTTGAGCCGCGATAGCGAGAGAATTCAAGCAGCATTCAATCGACTCAATCAAAGTCAGCTCGGAGTTGCTGCAGGCTCTGGGTCTGGGTTTTCGCTGGATCGTGAGCATATGGCGAGTTTGCTGGCTTTTGATCGACCCATCGAGAATTCCTATGACGCAAACTTTTTGTCTACTGCAGACTACAAACTTGAAATCGCGAGTGTCATCGCCCAAAGTATTGCATCCGTAACCAAATTCATTTCGAACGTCCACGCTCAGCAACGCAATCCGCGACCTTGGATCTATTTAGCTGAAGACCTGACCAGCGGTAGCAGCATCATGCCGCAAAAGCGTAATCCACGTGAGCTTGACCGCATACGCACATTAGCCGCGCATGTAACGGCTATGGCGTTCGAACAGCAGCTTTTGAACCACAACGTGGACATCGGGATGCATGACTATCGTACCGTCGATCCACTTGTGGACATGTTGGCAGACGCAACATCCGTGTATGAACGATTTGGTGTGCTTGTGCGAAGTGTTCGCGTCGATCAAGAACGAGCATTGGCGGAATTGGCGCGGGGTTTCTCGACCTCAACGGAGATTGCTGACTTGCTGCATCGAGAGGTCGGTATACCTTTCAGGTCTGCGCACGCTTATGCAAAACGGCTTGTTGAACAAGCGCGTGATGACGGGAAACAGTTGAACGAGCTCACAGACGCGGAGTTCCACTCGATATATGAAGAGACGCTAGATGATGCATTGGCAATACCAGTGCTAACGCTTCGCCATGCCATTAACCCGCGCCATTTTGTCGCAATTCGTTCAGATCCCGGTGAACCCGGCTTCGACGCTGTAGGCGATGCGATCGTGAAGCAGCGTGAAATATTGGCAAGTGACTTAATGTGGCTGCAATCCCAACGAGCTCGTATGTATGACGCGGCATACCGCTTAGAGGTGCGTTTGAACGAACTCGCAAAGCACGCGTCAGACTGAAGCTAACTTTGACACCAAGTTGGATAATTCAAACTTGTGTAGTTATCGTGCCCGACTTTTTCACTGCGCAAGTAGAGTCATACCAAGCGCGATAGGGGAAATCAATGAACAAGCCATCAACTCTAACGAGCATTCTGTCGTCAGTGCTCTCTGGTGCGCTTATGGCGTCATTTTTGAGTTTATCCGTATTTGCTCAGGAAGAAGAAGTAACTGAAGAAGAAGTTATTGAGGAAGTCGTGGTCACTGGCACGCAAATACGCGGTGCCGACGTATCAGGGCTTTTGCCAGTAACGGTCATTGATGGCGACGATGTGGACGCTATGGGCGTCGATTCTGGTGATGCATTGATGGAGATGCTGCCAGAACAAGGGCAAAACTTCTTTAACGAGGAAGAAAACATCAGTGGTGGCGTTAACTCTGCTCGTGGTGATATCGGCGCATTCAATCTACGCAATCTCGGCACCGGTAACACCTTAGTGTTGCTCAATGGTCGCCGCATGGTGAATGCTGCTAGCTTTCAAACAGAAGAAATAGGCGGTAGTTTTGTCCCAGTCAATACCGTTAACTCAAACACGCTACCCGTTTTTGGTATCGAGCGCGTCGAGCTGCTTAAGGACGGTGCGTCAGCTATCTATGGCGCAGATGCTGTAGCTGGCGTTGTCAATACGGTCTTAAAAAACGATATCGAAGGCTTGCGCGTCAAAATGCGTGGTGGGTTGTACGAGCATGTTTCGCGGCAATCCTATGAGGTCAATGTTGAATGGGGACGTTATTTCAACGACGGTGCAACGCATGTAGGCCTTATGTTCGATACCCAAAGTCGGGATCGGATTAGCGCTTCAGAGAGCGATCGCTGGGCACATGCCGACTTCCGAAGTCGAGTGCCAGACGACTCACCTTGGGCTGGGGATCTACGTTTTCGTAATACGAGCGCGAACAGTCTGTATGGTCAGTTCGACGTTGTGCGTAGTGTCAGCGGATTAGACATTCGAGGTCCTGTGACGGATAGAAGCGGCGAATTCGAAACCTATCCAACAGGCGACTCACGCTGTGCTTATGCGATTAGCACAACTGTATGCGGCGCACCCGATGGACAAGGCACCTATCGATACAACTTAAACGAGTTTCGCGATCTCTCTGCAGAGTTGATGCGCAACAATGTTTTCGCCTTTATCAATCACGACATTTCCGACACGACTCAGAGTTTTACTGAAGTTTTGTATTACAAGTCTGAATCGCATATGAATCGGCATCCATCGGCCTCTTTCAGTTCTATCAAGCTACGCATTTCGCCGGATCACTACTACAACCCGTTCGGCCCTTGTGATTCACCAAATCGACTTCCGGAGAACGTTATAGGTGATGTGCCTTGCTCAGGCTTAGAGCTAATCGTTGATAACTACCGATTCGCCGAGCTGCCGCGTTCGGTGAGTAACGATGGTTCAGTTTTCCGCTTTGTACAAGGACTTCGAGGGGTTCGAGGCGAGTGGGATTGGGAGACTGCGGCAGTGTGGTCGATTGCCCAACGTTACGACTTGACAGGCAATCGAGTTTCAAATTTGCTCATGGCGGAAGCGCTTAGCGATCCAACGCCTGCGGCCTATAACCCATTTGCAGGAGGCGTCGACAACAACATTGAACGCGCGTTGATCGACGTTTATCGTGAAAACGACGCTGGTTTGTTGCTGATGGATCTGAAATTCTCAAATCCAGAGGTGATGACGCTACCTGCTGGTCCGTTGGGTGCTCTCATAGGGTACGAGCATCGCCGCGAGTGGTTCAAAGACGATCGCGACCCGCGTTTGGATGGCACGATTGTGTTCACGGATTTCGAGGGTGATACATTTCCATTCGTTTCTGACGTGGTTAACAGCAGTCCGACCCCGGATAACGATGGTTCGCGCAGGGTCGATTCGTTGTTTGCCGAGTTAGCGATTCCAGTAGCGAGCAATGTTGAAGCGCAAGCTGCTGTGCGTTTTGAGAACTTTTCGGATGTCGATCACGCAGTCGTCGGCAAACTCGCGATGGGGTGGCAGATTGCAGACCCAATTACCTTGCGGGCATCATGGTCAGAATCGTTTCGAGTGCCTAATCTCGTAACGATTAATGAGAGCATCGTAGCCCGTCAGAACACCCGTACGGACTACGCTTGCATCTATGCGGCAAATCAGGGTGGCGATCCGGGCCAAGACATTGTGGACTGCGTCAATTCGACTCAACGCACGGCTCGCGGCAGCGAAGAGTTAGTGCCTGAACGGTCCGACAACATCTCGATCGGTCTCGTTTTTGATGTCATGGACTCATTGACGGTAACCACAGACTATTGGTCCATCGTCAAAGAAGACACGATTGGCTTATTTGGTGAAGCAAATCACACGGTCCTTGATCTCATTTACCGCCTACAGCATGGTGGTTCGAACTGTGACGCATTGGTGGGCAACCCCGCGGTCGTCCGCAATCCCATTACCAACGCTGACGAGATAGCGGTATATGAAGCAGCGGGCATATGTCCGGCAGGTCAAGCAGTTCGCGTTGACGATCGCTATGCCAACCTTGACACCAGGACATTGAAAGGATTTGATCTGGGTGTGTACTGGGAAGCAGCCACTGACTTTGGCGATGTAAGCGTTCGATATCTTGCGACGTTCATGAACACCTTCGAACAGGAAGCAGGTGGCGACGCGGCTACATTGATCGAGGCAAAAAACTCAGGCTTGTTGCCCGGCGATATACCGGTGGTAGGCTTCGACGACCTGGTTGAACGCAACGGCAATCCGAAGTTCAAAGGCACACTGTTGGCCACCTGGCGCAAGGATCAATGGGGCGGCGCGCTATCCCAGACCACCATCGGTGACATGTATCAAAATTCGCTCACCCTTAGCGATGGCACGAAATACTGGCTCGGAGCCATGTCGACCTGGAATGTTCGGCTTGACTATCGCTTCGATCTGCAAGACACTCCGACGCGAGTTCGAATTGGCATCAAAAATCTCTTTGACGAACGTGCGCCTTTAGCCGATCGTTACTTCGGATTTTTCGCAGACGCACATCGCGACTATGGTCGGTACATCTATTCTGACATCATGTTTTCGTACGACTAATCATCAACTCTTGAAATAGGACTTACGTTGAGTATTCGCAATCGCTTAAGCCAAGAAGAAGAAGCTGAATCGAGCGAGGATCGCAGATCTTCTTCAAGCAATATTTTCAAGATTCTCTTTGAAAATCGAACGGTGGCTCTTTTTGGTGAGATTGATGCCGTCTCGGCGCAGAACACGGCCGAGGATTTATTGGCATTAGCCTATGAAAACGAGGAGCCAATCACGCTCTTTCTGGGTTCGCCTGGTGGTCACGTCGAATCCGGTGACACGGTATTCGACGTGATTCAGTTCATTAAGCCAAAAGTCCGAATCATCGGTACCGGCTGGGTTGGGAGCATTGCGACGCATATCTATCTTGCGGCGGAACGTGAGGATCGGCTTTGTCTACCAAATACCAGATTCTTGATTCACCAACCTTCGGCCGGCTTTGGCGGTGATGCGGTGGACATTGAAATCCATGCGCGAGAAATCGTGAAGACACGAGAACGCATCAATCACATCATCGCCGATCGTACTGGCCAGCCGCTCGAACGAGTTGCAAAAGACACCGATCGTGATTACTGGATGAGCGCGGAAGAGTCGCTCGAGTATGGTCTCGTTGGTCAGATCATCAATTCGATCGACGACATTGCAAACGGCAAATAGTGCCTGATCTTCGACTCAAATTCGACGACTATGACGTTAGCGCACGCATAGACAAAGCGCCTGACGCGATAGCATCGCTTGTTCTTGCGCATGGCGCAGGCGCACCGATGCACCACGCCACATTGGAAGCCATTTCGGCGAAGTGTGTCGAAGCGCATATATCGGTGTTACGGTTCAATTTTCCGTACATGGAAGCGGGTAAGAACCGCACAGATTCACAACCTATTGCGACGCTTGCAATCAAGGCTGCATTGCAATTAGCGGCAAAAAAACTCACTGGACCGCTATTCGTTGGCGGACACAGTTTTGGCGGTAGGATGGCATCACATGCAGTTGTGGATCACAACTTGGATGTAGCCGGCTTGATTTTTTGCTCGTTTCCGTTGCATACGCCTACTAAGCCTGGCATCGCTCGTGCTGAGCACATGGATGCAATTCAAGCACCAATGCTGTTCTTGTCTGGAACACGCGACGGTATGGCGCAACATGACCTGATGGAAAGCGTGGTCAAGCGCATTGGCGCGCAGTTGCATTGGTTGGACACCGCAGATCACGGTTATAAGGTGCTAAAACGGACAAGGCAACGAACGGACGATGTGTTTGAAGAGATGATTGCAACTATCAAGCCGTTTGTAGAACAGATCGTTCAAGGTTGAGCTATTCGAAGCCAGGCTCGGAGCGATTGACGCAGTTGACTTCGATTTCGCCTTGTCGGAAATTTTAAATAGGTAGCTTAGATTCACGTTATTTGATCGTGATTAGAGCCTAGTGGCAATCCAGTCGCTGATAACGCCAAGGCACGTTTGCGACTGTGCATCTAGTAGCACGATTTCTCCAACTGTGATGAGCTGACGACTAGTCCGTAAAAACCCTTCGGTAAAAGGGTATATAGCAATCGCTCATCATTCATTGACACACGCATATGACTGAAGACTTGGTTCTGCCGCTTGCGCGATCAGCCACGGTGGAAGCTGCGGGTGGTAAAGGCCAGGCCCTCGCTCGGTTGCATGCCGCGGGTTATCGCGTCCCGCAAAGCCGAATACTGACAACTAACGCATATCGCTTGTTTGTCCATCACCACGGCATAAAGCAGAAATTGTTGGCAGCCGCCATGCCCGATATTGAGGCGGGACAGCTTCAGTTCAACGGCGCGGCAGAGCGCGTAAACGCACTGTTCGAAGCATGCCAAATGAGCGACAAACTTATCGAAACAATAGACGGCGTTTATCGAGACTTGGGTGGCCAAGAGCGCATGCTGGCAGTTCGATCATCGGCAATCTCCGAAGACCAGCCAAGCCAGTCGTTCGCTGGCCAGCACGAAACTCACCTAAGTATCGATGATTTTGATAGTCTGCTATTTGCCGTGAAGAACTGCTGGGTATCGCTGTGGTCAGAGCGAGCTCTAAGTTATCGATTCCAGATCGGTATGACAAACGATGCTGTCGCGATGGCCGTCGTTGTTCAACACCTTGTTTCCGCGGATGTCGCCGGCGTTGCATTCACGGCGAACCCTGTGTCGGGTGCAAGAGGCGAGCTTGTGATCAATGCAAACCTAGGCATGGGCGATTCGTTGGTCGACGGCTCGATAACACCAGACGAATTCCGGCTTGACCGAGCGACACTTGCGATCACGTCCTCTCGTCTCGCTAGCCAACAGAATCTTGCCACGCCACTTGGATCAGCGGCTGAATCCGATCGCAATGCAAGTGAAGAATCCGTTGGTCGGACTAGCCTCTCCTCGGCGCAATGCGTGGCAATCGGTCGCCAGGCGTTAGCTATTGAGGCGTCGTTCAATGGTGTTCCGCAGGACGTAGAGTGGGCCCTTAGCGATGGTGAACTCTGGCTTCTGCAATCACGCGCAATCACACGTTTGCCCGCTGAACCACTTGTAAATGTACGATGGCAGTCACCGGAGCCTGGTGCGTATTTACAACGTACTCAATGGGTTGAGCATGTGCCTGAACCTGTGAGCACGCTATTCGAAGATCTGCACATGCGTCGTTCATTGCAGCAAGCATGGGGACGCAATTTGACGCGTCGCGGCAATCACGATTTCGAGGACACGCAACAGCCAGCTAGTTTTTGCTTAACCACAACGGTTAATGGGTTTGCGTATCGTCAAGTAGGGGAACCGCCTAGAACTGGCACGGTTGATCCGAAGTCCCCGAAACGTCCATCGATATGGGCTCGATACCAAGCAAAACTTCAAGCCTACCTTGCTTCGACGCTGAAGTGGCGATTTATTGCATTGCCTCGTTATATGAAAGTTATCCAGTATTGGCAGCAGCTAAACCCCACAACCGCTACGCTCGAGCAACTATGGAAAGGCATCCGCGTGTTGTCGCAAGCTGACGCTTCATACTGGTTCAACGGCGGCGTTTGGCATGTGTTTGCAATGAGCCGTGGCACAGAAGCGCAATTGCAGAACTTTCTACAAGCACATAGCGCTGCTCAGTACAGCAGCGGTCAGTTTTTAAGTGGACTTAAATCACCTGCATTCGAAAGTCAAGTTGCGCTATTTCACATTGCGGAACGGATACGGGGAGTACCGGCGCTTTTAGATAGACTGGCGAAACACCCACCGCAATCTGTGCTCGAGCTCCTGGATGCAGATCCAGCAGTCAAACCTATAAAAGACAACATCGACAGCTACTTTGACCAATTCGGGCATCAATTACGTTCGATGGACTTTGTCGAGCCAACGGAGTGTGAAGATCGTTTGAACACGCTTCGCAGTCTTCACGGTTATCTGTGCGATCCATCTCTCAATCCGCAAATCAAACGCGAACGCCTTATTCAGAATCAGCGCCATTTGCAAAGACGTGCTTCGCGCTGCTTCCGTGGCAAACTCAAACTGAGATTTTGGTGGCGACTTTGGATCGCTCGTCGGTATTACCCCTATCGAGAAGCGGCCATGTTTCATTTAGGCCGAGCTTGGACAGTATTGCGACCGCTCGCATTGGAACTGGGTCAACGACTCACCGACTGCGGTTCGTTAGCTAAACCCAATGATGTGTTCTATCTGACGACGGAAGAACTTGGCCGTGCGATCCGTAGCGTGATTGCGATTGATCGATTACCGGCGACGCATCGACAAGCACATTACCCAGATGGTGCCGCGCTCCCCGAACTCGCTGCGTTGGCAAATGATCGGCGCAAGCTGAGAAATCGACGCAAAAAACTAACGCCGCCTTTTCTGATCCCTGGTCCGCCCCCGTGGTCGCCGCTGCAGGATAAAACAAGTGACGAGGAATTCGGCGATGGTCTTCAAGGTTCGCCAGTCAGCCCAGGACGAGTCACTGGTGAAGCCTGCGTCATTCGCGCTGTCGAGGAGTTTGCTGCATTCCGACCAGGCACCATTCTCGTTTGTCCAATGACGACGCCTGCGTGGACAGTGCTATTTCCGCATGTGATCGGGCTGGTTACTGACATTGGCGGCATACTCGCGCACGGATCCATAGTCTCTCGAGAATTTGGCATTCCGGCCGTGCTAGGGGTCAAGAATGCCACTGAACTAATTCAGGATGGCCAAACGATCACGATTGTCGGCGAAACAGGCAAAGTCTTGTTGTAAATGACAAAACGTGCAAGTGTTTGCGCGACGAACTCTCATGCATGGGTACGTTTGCCTAGCGCTTGACTAACCTTGAACTTACCATATTCAATTAGCTCTAAATACGTCGTGTATGCGATTATTCGTGCGAACCTAACCCGTCATTTCAAAGTATTTACCTGAAACCATCCATGGCTAGTGCTACAAGAGTGGTCGTCATAGGTGGCGGGATTGCTGGGATTTCGGTTGCCGCGCAATTGGCTGATAGTTATGACGTTGTCGTAGTTGAGCAGGAATTTCAACCTAGCTATCACAGCACCGGGCGTTCAGCAGCAGTTCTGCATCTTGCCTTTGAAAACGACCTCGTTCATCGCTTAACAAGCATGGCGGAGCCGTTTTACCGCAATCCGCCAACAGGATTTGGTCAATTAGCTGAAGAAATCGTCCACATCGCGTTCGATACAGCCGAGAATCGCGACTTAGTTGAATCTTTCGTTGCCGATTGGATTGATCGGTGTCCGTGGCTTCGCTTGCTTGATGTTGGTGAGCTTCGCGCCCATGCGCCACTACTGAGCGAGCAATTCGTTGTAGGTTCGGTGGATACGCGGTCATTGCGACTTCATGTGGACGCCATCGTTCAGGGGTTTCGAGGTTTGTTGAACGCTCGAAACGGCAAGCTGGTTGGGTCGAAGCGGGTAATTCAGATCGAACGATTACCATCGGCTTGGCAAGTCGTGTTCCAGGACGATGAGAGTATCGAAGCGGACATGCTCATTAATGCTGCAGGTGCGTGGGCAGATGATGTCGCTACATTGGCTGGCATCCCACGACTTGGCTTGCAGCCACGTCGACGCACGGGGGTTATCGTCGAGCCGGCGGTAGATTGCAGCGAACATCCTATGTGCTATCGCGCATCGGGTGGCATCTATTTCAAACCTGAAGGCGCTAATCTCATGGTTTCACCTGCTGACGCGACTGATTCTGCGCCATGTGACGCACAACCTGAAGACATCGATGTGGCGGTGGTGCTGGAAACGCTAAATGAGTGTACGACATTGAATATCCAGCGACCGGTGAGTACGTGGGCAGGGTTGCGGACGTTCGCGGCCGATGCGCAGCCCGTCATTGGATTCGATCGAGCTGATGATCAGTTTTTTTGGCTAGCCGCTTTGGGCGGATTCGGCATTCAAACCGCGCCTGCCTATGCGAAGATCGCAGCGAGCATATTGAAGGACAACCAACTCGCCAATTTGGATCTAGTATCTAGGGACGAGTTGTCGCCAGCAAGGTTTGCGGCAAATACGTGATGGCTTCTTTCACAACGCTACCTTGTTGTCTAACATAGCCGAAGCACACTGCTAATGAAAGGGGTTAGATGCGCAAGCGATTTCACTATTTACTACTCGTTGCGAGCGTGCTCGTGAGCATGTCCGCAGCCGGTGAGGCAAGCGTAACCGACCTCGATTGGATGACAGGTTCTTGGCGCGGTAAGATGGGCCCCAACATCATTGAAGAAACCTGGAGTAAGCCTAGTTCAAACTCCATACAAGCCTCAGTTCGGATCATCGCTAACGAAGCCGCAGTCATTCATGAATTTATCGTTATCTCAAAAGTCGAAGACAGTTTGGAGCTCGCGCTCCAACAATGGGCGCCAGGTTACGCCCCTTTAGGTCCTGCCACCAAAATGAAGCTCGTTGAACTCACTGAAAACTCCGTCACGTTCAAAGCGTCAGAAGGTGCTGAAATTCAGCAGTTGACCTATCGACGTAGGGATGAAGCCACCTTTGAGATTGCCGTAACGACGAAATCTGCACCGGAGTTTGTCATGGTTCTATCGCCGCTAGATTGAATGCGTTCAAGTTCTCTTTCAAAGCTATGATGGCTTGTATTGCCGAGGGACTATTTGGGTCCAAGGCGCAGCGATAGCCGTTAGCGTGTCACCTAGATTTCCCCGCACTCGTATGCGGCGCAATCGAACCGATGAGTTCGTACGGCGGTTGGTTGCCGAGCACCGTGTGCATGTCGATGATTTGATTTACCCAATCTTTGTCGTCGAAGGCTCACAGAAGCGCTTGCCGGTTCAATCGATGCCCGGTATTGAGCGATTGTCAGTGGATTTACTTGCGCAGGAAGTTATAGAAATCGAAGCATTGGGAATTCCTGCCATCGCATTGTTCCCGTATATTGAGTCAGATCTCAAGACACCTGACGGCAGAGAGGCGGTCAATCCAAAAGGTTTGATCCCTCGAGCAGTCGCAGCTGCAAAACATGCAGCCCCGGAACTAGGCGTTGTAACTGATGCCGCACTAGATCCCTATACGACGCATGGTCAAGATGGCGTGATCAATGACACTGGATATGTTCTCAATGACGAAACGTTAGAGATCCTCAATGAGCAAGCCGTGGTGTGCGCTCGCGCCGGTTCGGACATGATCGCGCCGTCGGACATGATGGACGGTCGCGTTGGCACGATTCGAGATGAACTGGATAGGAATGGTTTCGAGAACACCAAAATTCTCGCGTACGCTGCGAAGTACGCATCGAAGTATTACGGTCCATTTCGCGATGCCGTTGGTTCTGCGTCTATGTTGGGCCCCAGCAACAAGAAAACGTACCAAATGGACGTTGCGAATAGCGATGAAGCACTACGTGAGATTGCGTTGGATTTAGAGGAAGGCGCGGACATCGTCATGGTTAAACCGGGTTTGCCGTATCTTGACGTCATTCGTAGAGTTAAAGATGAGTTCGGTGTACCGACATTCGCTTATCAGGTGAGTGGGGAATATGCGATGCATATGGCTGCAATACGGGCAGGCTGGCTCGACCGCGAAGTCATTCTGGAATCGCTTCTTTGCTTAAAGCGCGCAGGCGCAGACGCTGTATTGACCTACTTTGCTAAAACGATCGCCGAAGACCTAGCTAAATCACCATAGAGGCGATCGATTCATTGGTTCGGGTCGCCTAAAAACTCACCCAATAACCGCAAAGAAAGCTAGTGCGCAGTCACTGGGACAGCCGCAGCTTGGCCTGCGCTATCGCTTGTTTTACTGCTTCCGGGGCCGTACCGCCCGGATGTCTACGGGAGCGCACCGATCCGTCCAACGTCAGACATTCATAGATAGATTCGTCAAAAGCTGGGTTAATTTCTTGGAGTTCAGCGAGCTTCAAATCGTGAAGCTCAATACCGCGTGAATCTGCTAGTGCGACGGCGTTGCCACAGCTTTCGTGAGCGGTCCTGAAAGGCACGTCGTGCCTAACCAACCAGTCGGCCATATCTGTCGCTGTGGGATGTCCTTGTGCTGCTAGTTCCAGCATCTTCTCACGGTTAGGCTCGAGTCCTTCAATCAAAAGCTGCATCGCTGCCACACATTGCGCCGTCGTGTCGAGCGCGTCGAAGACCGCTTCTTTGTCTTCTTGATTGTCACGGTTGTAAGCGAGTGGCTGCCCCTTCATGAGTAGAAGCAAACTCTGCAAATGCCCTAGAACGCGACCGCTTTTCCCACGCACCAGTTCAGCGACGTCCGGATTCTTCTTTTGCGGCATGATGCTCGAACCTGTGCATAGCTCATCTGGCAGGTCTACGAACTTGAACGCAGGTGAAATCCACAGTATCACTTCCTCGCACCAGCGCGACAAATGCACCATGATCAGACTGAGAATCGATGCTAGTTCAATCACGAAATCTCTGTCGCTAACGCTGTCGAGTGAGTTGCGAGAAATCTCGCGGAACTTCATGGCGTCCTTGAATATCTGTCGGTCTATCGGAAAACTGGTGCCAGCTAGAGCAGCGCTGCCCATTGGTGACACATTAGTGCGGTGCTGCCAGTCTTTGAGTCTCGACACATCACGCTCAACCATCTCAAACCAGGCCATGAGATGGTGTCCGAACGTTATCGGCTGTGCGTTCTGAAGATGGGTAAATCCAGGCATGATGGTATCTATATTCGCCTCGGCTTGGGCCAACAGCGCTTTTTGCAAGGTGACTAGTGCTCGTTGCAATGCGTCGCCATGCTCTAACAAATACACTCTGAACGCGCTCGCAACCTGGTCGTTGCGTGAACGTGCGGTATGTAATTTCCTGCCTGGCTCACCAATCATTTGGGTGAGGCGCGCTTCGATGTTCATGTGAACATCTTCTAACGCAGGATCCCATGGAAAGCGATCTGCTTGAATATCGACGATGATCTGATTCAGCCCGGTAACAATGGCATCGTATTCAGCTTGATTCAGGATTTCTGCGTGAAGAAGAGTTTTCGCATGCGCTTGCGAACATCTTGCGTCGATTTCGCCAAGCCTTGCATCGAATTGCACCGATGCGGTGAAAGATTCGACAAACTCATCAGTGGTGCCGGTAAATCGGCCGCCCCAGGGCTTCTTCGTGTTCATGGTTCTGAGCGACGTCGATTCGCTAGGTTTTTAGCGGCGTAAGTGTAGAGTCGTAGGACGTGATTGTGACATATTGAGTTGTTTCTCAAGCTTCGAAATGAGGTATTGAGTTAGGTGTGGGCACTACGCCTTAAATAATTTAGCTACGCCGATCTTTGAATTGGCACGGTTTAACTTCCTGTACTTGCGCTTGGCTCAACAAATCATTCGCATCGCGACGCGAAGCAGTCCATTGGCGGTTTGGCAGGCAGAACACGTGAAGCAGCTGCTTGAGTCGCAGCAAGCGGAGCTAGCTTGCGAGCTGGTGCCGATGACAACCACTGGCGATATCGCACAGAATCAGCCGATTCGTGATCAAGGTGGCAAAGGCGTCTTTCTAAAGGAGCTCGAAGCTGCGCTTGTAGAAGGGCAAGCGGACATTGCGGTGCACAGCATGAAGGACGTGCCCATTCACCTCGGTAGAGAGTTCGCGGTTCAGAGCATTGGAACCCGCGGTTCTGTAGAAGACGCGCTTGTATGTGCTCATAGTTTGCACGACATGCCTAATGAAGCGAAGTTTGGCACTTCTAGCACGCGTCGCGCCGCATTGTTTCGCCATTTATTCAATCGATCGCATACGGTCGCGGTTCGCGGCAATGTTCAAACACGCTTGCGCAAACTTGATGATGGGACGGTGGATGGCTTGATTCTTGCGGCCGCGGGTTTAGAGAGACTCGAGCTTGCTTCGCGAATTCAAATGCGTTTGCCTCGAGATCTGTTCATTCCCGCGGTGGGGCAGGGGGTGTTAGCGGTCGAGTTCATGCGCGAGCGAGACCCTATTGTTGAGCTTTTAGTGGGTCAGCAGGTTGAATGGGTGGAGCGAGCTGTCGAAGCTGAGCGATTGGTCGCCGCGCGCATTGGGGCTGATTGCGCTGCAGCGTTTGGCGCGCATTGTGAATACTTGAACGGTGCGTTCGTATTGAATGCGATTGTGCTCACTGCTTCCGGTGAACATGCGATAGCTGCTCGTACAGAAGGCAAGGATGCGCTCGAAGCTGCGGAAACCATAGCTGCCCGTCTCCTTAGGCTCGGCGCGAAAGATCTGCTTGGGCAAGCATGAATAGAGTATGGATTACGCGTACGGAACCAGGTGCGTCGAGGTTCGCGCGCTATTTGCGCATGCACAGCATTTCGTGCAGTATCTCACCACTCATTGAAATACAGCAAACGCCCGTTCAATTGCCGAAAGTTTCCGTTGATTTGGCCGTGTATCTATCGCAACATGCCGTTCGATGTGCGCCATTGGACCAACTTTGCGCGAAACGGTCGTTTGCCATTGGCGAGGCAACCCGACGAACTTTGGCCGAACGGGCAATCGCAAGTGAAATACCCCGACTTGCGAGTTCGGAAGGATTATTGGCAAACATCCAAAGCGCATTGCAACCGGGTGCTTCGATCGCCGTGCTTTGCGGTGAAGGCGGGCGTGACTTTCTGCCAAGACGCCTGCGGAATCTAGGTTTCACCGTCATGGAATGCTGTGTGTATCGCCGCCGCGTCACACGATGTTTGCCGCATGTGGCAAAACTTTGCGATGCCATAGAGCTCAGCAGTATCTCGGCATTCGATGCATACCACCGCCTTTGCGAAACATCCCAATCATTTAATGCCGAGCGCAAGACACTGGTTGTACCAAGTCATCGCATTGCTTCGCATGTCCTTAAATTCGGTGATGACCATGTGATTGAAGCGAAAGACGCGACGCCAAGGTCATTCGCAAGAACCCTCACGCGACTCAATGCTCATGCCTGACGACTCAACGCAAACAGTTCACACACAAACTAAACACAAAGCGGGACTGCGTTGGATTGTGACGTTAGTGATTCTTGGTTTGTTTATGCTCGTGACCTACGTTGCGCTAATGTGGGAGGAGGCGATCCGCGGAATCATCGGCGGGGAGGAAAAGCTTCTAGAAGCTCCCGCGTTTAGTCAGCGTGCGGACGAAGTCTTACCGCCAATCATTGACGTTGGTACGCCGCAAGTGGCGGAAATCGAAACGGAGGCTTGGCCGCCTAAATATGACGACATTAGCGTAGGTTCAGAAGCGGCTATCGCTTTTGACAGGCAGCCGATATACGAGCGCATACAAACGACAGATAGAGACCTTCTGATTGCGCTTATCCACTCACAGAGCAGGTTAGGTTCAGCACACACCATCGCGAGCTTAGAACGTGCACACGAGGATGCGATGTCGCAGGGTAGAGCTTCAAGCACCATAGACGCCATCGTTACGGCATTGGCCAGCGCGAAGCAAAATGCCGCGCTGGTTGACGAAGCGCTCTTTAGCATCGAACGGCTTTCAAGTGCCGTTATCGCATCGCCGTTACCGCAACGCGACGAGCAAGCGGTAGATTCACCAAACGACACCGTATATGTCGGCGTGGTTACCGAAGAAGAAGGCTTTTTGAATACGGTCAAGCAGAGTTTCGACAACGTCGTGTCAATCCGGCGTGTAGAAGACCCGTCTACTTCTAACACAAGCCAGCCGCAAACGAATGATTCAAGGATTCATTTGCTGCTGCATTTAGAGCGAGCTGCGCAGAGCCTACAAATCCATAACTTGCCAGGATTTCATAGTGCATTGGATCGTGCACAGGAGTTCCTAAGCGCTAGTTATGCAACTGAGAATCGAACCGCGCTCGACATGAAAACCAAACTGGACTCGCTTCGTGCCATACCTTTTGAGCCTACGGATCATCTCATTCTTGACGCAATGCAACAGCTCGAACACAGCTATGCTGCGGATGCAAACCCACCTACGGATGTCCAGCCATGAGCACGATACGCGTGGCTTTGCTCCTGTTGGTTTTTGTGATTGCGACATTGCTAGGCACCGTCATCGCATTCGGTCCTGGTTACCTAACGATCGTAGTAGGACCTTGGGAACTTCGCACCTCTATTTGGGTGGCTCTTCTGGCGATAGTCGTGGTTACAGTGGCAGTCTTGTACGTCATCAAACTGATCAAGATCATGCTGCCGCGCAACTCGAAAGTTGCAGCTTGGTTTCAGGCAAAGAGGGCGGCGAGTGCGAATCAGCAAGTTTTGCGTGCATTGGATGAGGAAGCCAACGGCAATGTCATTGAAGCGATTCGATTGCTTATGGCCGCCGGTGCGCAAAGTCCGAACCCAATCGTTTACTACTTGCGCGCATGCGACCTCGCTGAGCGCATCGGTGCGAACGAAAAAGCTTCGGAATTACGCGCAAAAGTTGTCGAATTCAGTGCCGATAAAGCACCGGTGTACCACTCGTACCAGAACGCCCTAAGTGCGCTCGATAGTGACGACAAGCAGGTTGGCATTCGAAAGTTGCGGCGATTACTTGAACAGCACCCGCACTGCGCGCCAGCACTCGCTCGACTCATCGAATATTGCCTGGCCTCTGGCGATTGGGTTGCTGCTCAGGATTACATTGCCATCTTAGAACGTCTTACATACGTGACCGCTGACGAAACACAGGACTTAGCGCTACGTAGTTGGATTGGTCGGCTGAAAGCGGCTTCTCCCGAGGGTTTAGCGGCCCTATGGCGGAACCTACCCAAGGAATTCAGGCACGAGTCTCAACTGGTAGAGGTCTACGTAGATGCACTCATTGCAAGTGATCAAGCAAGCGTCGCGTGCCGTGAACTTGAGAATCAGCTGAAGCACAGTTGGCGGAGTGCTTGGGTTGGAACCTATGGTCGAATTGAGTTTGACTCAACCCATCAGATCAAGCAAGTCGAAAAATGGCTCGCAAAACATCCAAACGATGCAGTTCTCGCGCTGACTTTAGGTCGTTTGCAGAAACGACAAGGAAACAATGAGGTCGCAGCACAACAGTTAGAACGAGCCGTGCAATATGGTGCGGGAATCGATGCAGAACTTGAAATGGCTGAATTACACGTGCAGACAGGCGCGAGTGAACTCGCCTTGCATGCAATGGCAAACGTTAAAGAAAAACTTGCCAGTCGCTAACTATGTCTATTGAATCTGCATAGACGCGAAGAACTGTTCGTTCGTCTGCGTTTCCTTTAGTTTGCTAATGACCCACTCGAGCGCGTCGAGGTCATCCATTTCGTCTACGAGTTTGCGCAGAATCCAAACACGTTGCCGGTCATCGTCGCTGAGGAGCAACTCCTCTCGCCTTGTACCGGAGCGCCGAATATTGATCGCGGGATAAACGCGACTTTCTGCCATGCGACGCTCTAGGTGCAGCTCTTGGTTGCCGGTACCTTTGAACTCTTCGTAAATCACCTCATCCATACGTGAGCCCGTTTCGACCAACGCCGTCGCGACGATCGTCAAGCTGCCGCCTTCCTCGATATTTCTCGCTGCCCCGAAAAAGCGTTTTGGTCGCTCAAGGGCATTCGCATCTACACCACCAGTCAAAACACGACCCGTTGTCGGCATGTCAGTGTTGTACGCGCGTGCAAGGCGGGTTATAGAGTCAAGCAAAATCACCACATCGCGTTTTTGCTCAACTAGCCGCTTGGCTTTCTCAATCACCATCTCCGCGACTTGAATATGCCGCTTGTGCGATTCATCAAATGTACTGGCAACGACCTCGGCATTGACAAGATTCATCATTTCAGTCACTTCTTCAGGTCGTTCGTCAATGAGCAGTACGATGAGAGTTACCTCCGGGTCGTTGGCAGTGATCGACTGTGCAATGGCCTGCAACATGAGCGTTTTCCCTGCTTTGGGCGGCGAAACGATCAAACCGCGTTGCCCTTTGCCGATCGGCGCGATGAAATCGACAATGCGTCCGGAAAGGTCTTCCGTGCTGCCGTTACCACGCTCTAAGGTCAAGCGTTCCGTTGGAAAGAGTGGTGTTAAGTTCTCAAAAAGAATCTGGCGCCTGCGTTGCTTGGTATCGACTGGCTCTTGATTGATGTTGTCGATTCGCATGAGCGCGAAGTAACGCTCACCATTGCCGTTGCGAGGTGCACGTATCTTGCCTGAAATAGAGTCGCCCGTACGAAGACCTAACCGGCGTATCTGAGTGTGTGAGACGTAAATGTCGTCTGGGCCGGATTGATAGCTGGTGAATGGTGAACGCAGAAACCCATAGCCGTCAGCATGAATTTCTAGTGTGCCTTCACCCCGCACGTCCTCGCCTTGTTTCGTGAGTTTGCGGAGTATGCCAAGAATGATCTCGGGTTGTTTAGCTCTATGTAAATGTTCAACGCCAACGTCTTCGGCGATCGTAAGCAATTCGTCGATAGGTTTCTGTTTGAGATCGGATAAATTCAACATGTTAGAAGTGATATGAAAAGTGATTGCGCAGTGGAAAACCACGCGAGTTTAGAAGTTGAGGAGGAAATGACAACCGTCGGAACAACGGTTGCTGCGGTGTAGTGCCAGAAGCACCAATCGGTAGAGAAGATTTTAGCACTGATTCACACCCGTTTGTGGTACATCGAATGCACAAATCAACTACGGTGATTTTCGACTCAATAATTCAAGCATGTATTCCAGGCACCGCGGCGCACCGACGACCTCATGAATTGGCGCATTGGCACGAGCGTTATGAATTGGCGCATTGGCACGAGCGTTGTTGCCATGTCGTTTACGACGATGGCAAGTTTTGCCGATCTTGAGTTTAGAGAAATCGCAGAAGAAGCAGGCGCGCCGTTTTCGCATGAAAGTGGGGCAATTGGAAAACGTTGGACACTGGAAATCACTGGTGCAGGTGTTGGTTTGCTCGATTACGATGCGGATGGTCGTTTGGACATTTGGGTAATCCAAGGTGGACCGCTAAAAGATCGGTCTGGAACGCTACCGAGCGATCGCTTGTTTCGTAATGTTTCGGAAGATGGCCAATTGCGCTTCGAAGATGCAACGGTTGCCATTGGGCAGGTTGCGACGGAATATGGGATGGGAATCGTGACCGGTGACATCGACAATGACGGCGATGTCGATGCAGTGGCATTGAATTTCGGCAGAAATCAGCTGTTTCGAAATGAAGGTGCCAAATTTCAATGGGTTGAAGATTCCGAAGTCGGGAAGCCGACCGAATGGTCGTTATCCGGTTCCATGGCTGACTTAAACAACGACGGGTGGCTGGATCTGTACGTCGCCAACTACATGGCGTTCCCGCCAATAAGGAAATACAAGGTTTGTCGACGTATGTCTATGCGGGTTGGGTACTGCGCGCCTAGCAACTTTGAGCCAACGGCGGACCGACTCTACTTAAATGATGGAAATGGTTCATTCATAGATGTGTCGGCTGAATTCGGCATTCAAAGCGAAAAGGAACGTGCGATGGGTGTCGTTATAGACGATTTGAATGCGGACGGACGACCTGACATCTACGTCGCAAACGATATGGCGATGAATTTTTTATGGCTAAATGAAGCAAGCTCGACGTTTAAGAACGATGCACTATTCAGTGGTGTCGCTGTAAATGGGCATGGTATGCGCGAAGCAAGCATGGGTGTTGCTGTCGCGGATTGGGACCGGGACTTCGATCCGGACCTATTTCTCACACACGACGTAAAAGAGAGCAACACGCTGTACGTGTATGAGCATCCTGGGTGGTTTTCCGATCAGTCAGTGTTGACTGGTTTAGCCGCGCCCAGTCTGTCGAAGACCGGTTTTGGCACTGTGTTCTTCGACGTCGAAAACGACGGGGATTTAGACCTCTTCGTTGCCAATGGCTCAGTGTCAATGATCGACGCGCAAATATCCCGCAGAGTTGAGCCACCTTTGCGTCAAACGAATCAGTTGTTCGTCAATAACGGTGACGGCAAATTCAATGAAATTGCTTCTACTTCGCTATCGCAATTCGAAGAAGTTAGTCGTGGCGCGGCGATGGGGGATCTGGACAATGACGGTGACATTGATCTGCTTGTTTCCAATAACGAAGGGCCTCTGCGGATACACGTAAATGATTCGAGAAACGCAAACGGCCAGCGCAATAACTGGCTCGGGTTGCGCGTACTAGACGGTGCGCGCGACGCCATTGGCGCGGTGGTTTCATTGGCAAATCAAACGGGCGAACGCAAGGTTGTTCGAACCGACGGCAGTTATTTGTCCGCAAGTGACCCACGCTTGTTGTTTGGCTTAGGCGTTGAAGAAGTACCACAACGTGTCTACGTGCGCTGGTCTGACGGTAAGAACGAAGAATTTAGCAATTTGAAGGTGAATCAATACCACACGTTGCAAAGGTCACCGTAGTTTTCAACATGCGCCGCCAGCTTCGTGCTTTCGCCGTCGTCGGTGTGGTTTATGTCGCCTACCTGACGCACGCAGTGGAAATCAACGTCGTAGGAATTCAACAACCGCTTAAATCTGCTATTGAAGAAGCGTTGTTGCAGGCCAACAAGGTCGATGCATTAGGTGGCGAAGTAGCGTCACACGCATGGGGTGAGCTAGGCATGCTCGTGCAATCGCACAACCTTTATGAACAAGCAATCGAAGCCTATTCTCGCGCACTTCAACACCGAGAAGACGACATTCTGCGCTATTTACGCGGTATTTCGCATAACGAGGTAGGGAATATTGACGACGCCACTCTAGACATGAGATCGGTGTCGCTTCGAAGACCAGGCGCAGCGATCATTTGGTTTCGTTTGGCAGAGTTGCTGTACAAGCAGAGCGATATAGCAGCAAGCCACGTTGCGGCAACCCAAGCTATTGCACTCGATGAGAACCTTCCAAGTGCTTACGTCATTCGAGCTGACATTGAAAAGTCACGAAATGAACTCAAGAAAGCCAAGAAGTCGCTCGTGAAAGCACATGAACTAGCACCTGATGCAGGTCAGGTCATATATCGTCTCGCAGTCGTAGAACGCGAACTAGGCAATCTAGCGGCGAGCAAACGCTGGCTGGAATTGCGAACGAATCAATTTGCGCCGCCAATCGATGATCCCATACTTATGATGGTAGCCGAGCGAAGCTTGAACGGCCTTTTTTTCGAATCGGCGGCCCGCCGAGCGTATCAACGTGGTGACAATATGACAGCATTAGCAGCGATGCGTCGCGCTATTGAACTTGAGCCGAAGAATATCAATTTTCGTACCACTTTCGCGAGTTTTTTGCTCTTACTAGACCGGGATGAGGAAGCTGAGAACATACTAAAAGAACTGATAAGAGACGCACCTGAGTCTAGTGGCGTTTGGGAACGTCAAGCCACCCTTCTGGCCCGCCAAGAAAAGTATGTAGCGGCGTATGAAGCCATACAGAAATCACTTGCTATCGAGAGCACACCCGAGAAGATAGCTCTAGCCAACGACATCAAGGCTTACAGAGATCGTGTATTGAAATCCAGCGTGAAATCCACGGCTGAATAGTAAATTACCTGCTATCATGTAAAAATCATGTCTGTTCCTCGGTTTCGTAAATATGGTACGCAATTGCAAAAGTAACTCTTATAAATCAAATCGAATTATTATGTTTCCAAGCTAGCGCTGACCGCCTTTACATGGATTATTAAAACGCACCTATTTATTGAAAGAAATATCAATGTTGCGAGATTGCTAGTGAATTCGTCGCTCATGTGACACGTCTTGCCAATTCCGACCATCACAAAACAAGAACGATTGCGTTACTATGATGCACATGATATTTTTAGATCATCGTTGCTTATAGCATTCTCGGATCTGATACGTATCTATTAAACGAAATTAGCCAGCGTAGAAGTTATTTTAGTATGTAGCGTGTGAGCGTACAGTAAATTCCTTCAATTACGTATGCTCCGATAATACCAATGATTTGAATACGCCGGAATGTATGGAGATTGGGTATGAGAAGCGAAGTGACCAATTCGTTATTAACCCTCGTAGCCGTTTAGTCGTCAATGTGTCCATCGAAAGATAGGATAGAAGTATTTTCGACGGATAGATGAATCGGAGTGAGGAATGAATATTGGATCTATCACGCTACACCCAAACTTTTTACTAGAGAATGCACGTCAACTTTAGGTAACTGACAATTTGGATTTCCTGATTTGACATAGAGCCGGAGCAAAAGAAAACCATCATTAAATAATCACATTGACATTGATTCAATATTTAGATCCTATCGCAACTAGCCTCAAAAACTGTAATCGATTAGTTGCGCAATTTCGCCGACTTAGGTAACGACTGGTTGAGTATTACTTTTAAACTTCACGTCACCGCCCGATGCAAATTTGCAACCAGCTAGTGTATTTAGATTTAGTCTGTCATTGACAAAAAGTTGCAGACCACGCCTTGCGTGACAGCAGAGTGGGTTATGCTCTTAAACTAAAATCCGCAGAAGTTCAACGTCACGGTCAATTGACGACGAGTCGCTTTGCGTCGGGCCATATTTTCACCAGCTTGCTTGCAGTCTGTACTAGTGTTACTCGGTTTTGTGGTCGGTAACACCTTGTTAGCTCAGTCGGATGATCAACTCAGAGAAGAATCAATCAGAACAGAACGCCAAAGCGGCGAGTATCGGATTGAAGAAGAATTGATCGTGCAAGGGGAGCGCGACACGATCAAGAGCGCTACTCGAATCCTACGCGGGTACGACGCACGCAATATGGGTGGCTACTACTACAAGCTGCGCATGTATGAAAAGGCGTACCCGTATCTGCTGGAAGCGGCGCAGGAAGGCTTCAAAATGTCGCAAGCTCGCCTAGGTTACATATATCAAAAAGGATTAGGTGGTGTCGACCGCGATTGGGTTAAAGCAGTAGGCTGGCTGGGGGTTGCTGCGTCAAGGCACTCGCACCCAGAAATCATGAACTACTGGAAAGATCTGAAAGCGAAAATTCCTGAACATAACATGCCGGTAGTTGAGGACATCATTGACGAGTATGTGTCTAAATACGGTAGTGAAGCGACTGGTGTAACCTGTGATATCAATCGTGCTGCGGGGACGCATATCGCGCATATGCGTTGCATCTACGATGATGAGATCTTGTATCGAGATCCCGGTGACAGTCTCGGCATACCCTCGGTGGAAATTGATACCAGCGTTGGCGGTGGTGGCGGTGGCACGCCGTTTTAACGACTTTGCTTTTCGCTTATTTGTTCATCACATTCAAAGAACGCAAGATTGCGTGACCCATCTCTATTGAGGTAAATTCCACATGAAAAAACTACCAACATGGTTTGCGCAAGTTGCCGTGCTTTGCTTTGGTCTTTGCGTTGCACCTGGTGTGCTCGCTGTGACTGAAAGTACTAACGACGTCGCTGCCGGTCCCGGACCAACGGAAATGGTCAAAATCATGGACGCGCATGTGACGGGCGGCCAGCTTTATCGTAAAAAGAAATACGACGAAGCTGTCGAGCACCTCGAGGTTGCAGCGAAGGGCGGCATGAAACGTTCCCAGGCGCAGCTTGGTGCAATTTTTCTTGGCATGATTGGCCCCGACAGTGGCGTTCCACGAGACACAAAGCGTGGCGTAGGCTGGCTGGGTGTAGCGGCTCATGGCGAAACAGAACCTGCATATCGCAAGACATACCAACAGGTATATGACGCAATTTCATCGGCGCAACAACCCATGATTGACCGTCTGGTCGACGGCTACATCAAGCAGTATGGACCGGAAGCGACAAAGGTGTCCTGTGAACAAACTCGACGAGCGGGCACACGCATGTCACGCCTTATTTGCACATTCGACGATCTTCATAAGTTTCGTGATGAAATGAACGCGGACACCTATAGCGCGCTCAGTGCCGACGGGCAAATCACCGACTATGCTGAAAACTACCGCAGCTCTGGTTTTGGCGGCACTGGTGGTGGCGGTGGCGGCGGAGGCTTCGGCGGCGGCGGAGGTGGTGGCGGTTTTTGACGCCCGTTACAACCCTATCCAACGCAACGTCACGGTGATAAGATAAACCTGTTGTTTGGTGTGATCTAGCCGTGCTTGTCAAAAGCTATCGACGCCACGTGGCGCACTTGAAAACGCCTGCGTTTTTTTGCGCCATTTTCGCCTTCTGCGCAGTGAGTGCAGTAGAACGTCATACCGAGTTTGATTTGCCTCATGATGCGCGCGCCGACGATGGCATGGAACACATGATCGTGACCGGCGAAGTGGACGATTCCGCTGAAGCTGAAAGGCGCGCGTATCTAGATCATCGGCGCGGTATGTATCTATATGGCCAGAGTAAATTTGATGAAGCACTCCCATATCTAATTTCGTCGGCCAAACACGGTTACAAGGAAGCACAAGCGCGTCTTGCGCATTTGTATCTACACGGCTTAGGTGGCGTGCGTCGCAATGATGTGGTAGGCGTAGCGTGGATGGGCGTAGCAGCCCACGGGGAAACGACGCCAATCATTCAACGTCGCTATGACGAACTCATGTCGGCGGTGCCACCTCACCACATGGCAGCACTGAAGAAGGTTGTTGAGCAGTACGTCGAAAAGTATGGCAGTTTTGAACAAACGGTTGTTTGCGAAATTGCGAAGCACGCAAGCACGTTCATTTCAAAAAACCGCTGTTATTTTGAATACGAATTCGCAGTGCTTTCAGCTTTAGAGATTGCGGACATGCAAGATTTCTATCGAGATCAAATCATCCCACCTGACCAACTGTCGTCGTTCTCTGGGCTCGACAACATGAGCGCACGCATACCGATTCCAGCGCCAGTGACAGGCGGTGGTGGTGGCAACTAACCTACAACTAATCGTAAATTAGTTTCGCGTTGTATTTGCGTCGCTTGACGCACTCACTAAATCAAGACTCTCAAGGGCCTACATAGAAGGCAAGCATGTCGAGTCTGGCTGGGTTGCGGTCAATACTGCTTGTCGCAGTAATTCTTCCTCACATGGTGATTGCCCAAACAGCGCACTTTCAAGATAGAACGAACTCTGCCGGTGTGTCTTTCATTCATGTCAATGGTGCCACCGGTCAATTGCATCTAGCCGAAATTCTTGGTGCGGGTGTGGGTACGCTGGATTTCGATAACGACGGTTTGCTTGACATTTGGCTTGTACAGGGTGGACCGCTTGTCAATCGCACGGGTGACCTGCCGTCAGATGAACTATACAGGAATGTGTCAAAGAACGGCCGATTGCGCTTTGAACGCGTCACCGAAGCGATGCTTGTAAGCGCGACTGAGTATGGCATGGGTGTTGCCACAGGGGACGTAAATGCCGACGGCTATATGGATGTCTTTCTCGCAAACTTTGGCCCAAATCAACTGTGGATGAATAGAGGTAACGGGACATTTGAGCTGGATCAGTCTTTTGCTCGTTTCCAATCGCATGAATGGTCCGTGGCGGCGTCGTTTGTGGACGTCAATCGCGATGGCGCACTAGACCTCTATGTTGTGAACTACGTAGATTTCTCAGTAGAAACTCACAAAGAATGCCTTGGGATTTCGCACCTAGCCGATTACTGCGCACCAACGGCATATCAAGCTTCGAAAGATCGCCTATATTTAAATCAAGGCGACGGCACGTTTGACGATGTATCAAAAGTGGCAGGTGTCCAGTCCATAGCTGGCGGTGGGTTGGGTTCAATCAGCGCGGATCTTGATGACGACGGCTTATTGGATTTGTATGTCGCAAATGACCCGACAGCGAACTTCTTGTGGCGTAACGAAGGTGAGTCGATATTTCACGACGTCGCTATGAGTACTGCTGCGGCCGCGAATGGCGATGGTAAAACGGAAGCGAGCATGGGATTGGTTGCGGCGGATTACGATCAAGATTGTGACGTCGATTTATTCATGACAAACCTGACAGCGGAAACCAACACCTTGCTACGAAATTCGGGTAAAGGTTGGTTTACAGATGTGACGAATCGTGCCGGTCTCGGTGCATCGAGTTTGCCATTTACTGGTTTCGGTACAGGTTGGATTGACATAGACCATGATGGTGACTTGGATATATTCGTTGCCAACGGCGCAGTTTCACTGGTCGCAAATGAATCGCGGGGTAGCGACTTACACAGGTTGAGTCAGCGCAATCAGCTTTGGCTCAATGACGGTGCGGGATCATTCGTTGAGCACATGAACGAAGAGCTCGTGACAGTGTCAGAAACCAGTCGAGGTGCAGCTATTGCTGATCTAGACAACGATGGCGCCGTAGACCTGCTTGTGGCGAACAACGACGGGCCACTGCGCGTTTATGAAAACATGTCCATGGCTAAAAATCACTGGATTGGCGCGACGGTATTGGCTAAAGGCGTGGTAGCACACCATGCCGTAGTTAACCTAACTTCCCGACCTTGTACGAGCAGGATCGTTCGCACGGACGGCAGCTACGCGTCGGCAAACGACCATCGAGTCGTGTTCGGACTTGGCAAAAATGGCGCCAAACAAAAATTAAGCGTCACCTGGCCTGATGGGACAACGAGCACGTATGGACCGTTGGCGATAGACCGTTATCACCTATTGGAGCGATAGAAGCAATTTGAGACGAATTTTGGCACGTCATATGATCGCCGCTTTATTAGGTGTTTCTTGCTTTGCGGCGAGTGTTGTATTGGCAGATATCGAACTCGATCTGCAAGCGCTACCGCCGGAGCTGGCGGATGACATTCGCCGCCTGCAGGAACATTCGAACGCGCAACTCGAAACAGAGGCTGACCCGGTTAAGCGTGCAGAAATCATCGGCCAGCTTGCGTTCATCTACCACGCCCAGCAAATGCTGCAAGCCGCGGAAGCAGCGTACAAGCAAGCTTTAGATAACTATGAGGTCTATGCCTTTCGCTATTTGCTTGCGATCATTGTCCTGCAACGAGGCGATAGTGAAGAAGCGATAGCCCACCTAGATCAGGTGGTGGTCTCTAAGCATGACTACGTTCCTGCTTGGTACCGACTCGGTCAGCTAAAGTTGCTACGAGGTGATATCGATGGCGCTGAATCTGCTTTTCAAAACGCGCAAACGATTTATGCAGATTCGGCTGCGATCATGGTGGGCATTGGGGATGTATTTATCGCAAGAGAACAGTGGGAAGATGCTATTCAGATTCTCGAAAAAGCCGCGGTGTTTGAGCCAGGCAATGGGCAGATCGCCTATAAACTCGTCACAGCCTATCGGGAAGTCGGCAACGAAGAGAAAGTAGACGCATTATTACCATATGCGAACGCTGCAGCACAGCCGCCACCGCTTACTGACCCACTCATGGTGGAGCTTGCCGGACTGAGCCGTAATGGCCGATTCTTTATGCGAGCGGCTGATTGGGCATTCGAACGCGGCGACCGCGACGCAGCTCGGGAAGCTTTGCAGCAGGCGACTCAGCTCGAACCTGAAAACGTGGAATTCGCAACGAAATATGCAGCGTTTCTCGAGCTTGTAGGCGAATTAGACGCGGCTGAGTCAGAGATCAAACGCGTCCTTGCATTGCGTGAAGATGCGGCAAACGCATGGTATTTTCTTGCTCGTTTGCTCAGGGTTTCAGATGCCGGCGAGAAATACCTACAAGGACTAGTCGCCGCTCAAAAAGCGATTGAGCTCGACAACGATGAGGATCTTTACCGTACCTTAGCCGCTGCCATGTCGTTGCATGTCTCACTCTATGGCCACGCGCAGGAGTACTACATGCAGCTGGTAGAACGCAATCCTTCTAATCCCTACTTTTACTACTGGTTTGCGCTGGCCCGCTTAGCTGAAAAACACTGCGATGGTCGTGAAGCCTTGCAGAGAGCCATCTCGTTAAGGCGAGATTGGGGAGAAGCTCACGTCGCATTAGCTCGCGCCGATGCATATTGCGGCGATGTCGATGCGGCGGCGACGCGACTTGATGCTTTGGCTAAAGCGGCGGCAGACCGCGATATCCAAGCAGCGCAAGCCTACGTGTCGCTACTAATGGGCGATGCGCAAAACGCACAGCTGCTGGCTGAACCGTTGTTGCCGGATCCAGACGCGCAGATGGTTATGGATGCGATCGCCACCGAAACCTCGCCAGATCGACTTTTTGCAGAAGGTTCTAGTTGGTGGATTCCGCCTGAGTTGATTAACTAACCCATCCAGCTCGGTCGATTGCGTTCAACGGTTCGTTGCGTAGGCGGATCAACTTCGCGTTCACGAATCTATTGGTCGGCCTGAGCACGGTAAAGATCCTAAGCCGTTAGTGAACTTGATCGCCTTCACCTTGCCGCAAGGTATAGGTTGCATTTGCTTCGAACTCACCAAAGGCCTCCCGTTCCCCGCCAAGCCACTGAACCACGACGTCAGTTAGCGTTGAATGGTTGTTCATACCGACATGAACATGCGGGTCGTGCGCCGCAAGATAACTACCGTCTGTTTGCACTCGAAAAGTCAATGAACGTTCACCTAGTTTGACTGCCAAACGCGCGTTGTAAGCGTCACGACCGTTTTGATCGATGACTCTAAATCGAATGAAGCCACCCTTGCTATTGGTGGCTGTTTGATTGATAAAAAGTGAAGCAGGTCCATCCTTGTTTACAACGACCACGTCTTGAAAGCCGTCGCCGTTTAGGTCTCCTACGGCTGCAGCACGGCTCGTACGTTCTTCCATTGGCATGGTGCCGCCTTCAGGTTGCACGAGCGTGTAACCACCCAAACAGTCACCCGCGTACAGCGTATTGGGTTCTGCGAAATAGTCTGGTTTACCGAGATCTTCTTCGTCGTGATAAACACTGCCGTTTGCTTGATAAATATCCATGCAAGCGTCGTGGTTAAAGTCCGTCGCAAGCAAACCGAAACGCGTGAATCGCCGACTATGTGAACGGAGTCCCACGCCTCCTGTAGCGTCAACGAAGTAATTGCCTTCATTGCGGAAATAGGAATCCGTCTGTTCTTCGATGTTCACGACCAACACATCGAAATCGCCATCCTCGTCAAAATCCTGCGTGACGATGCCCATACCTGCTTTTTCAATGCCGTGATCATCCATTGCCGCGCTCCAGTACCAGGCGTCATCGATGAACGTGAAATTGCCTTGGTTCATCCACAGTTGATTGACCATGGAGTCATTGGCGACAAAAACATCGACCCAGCCATCGTCATTGACGTCCACGCTCACAACGCCGAGACCGTTACCAAATGCGGAAGCTAATCCAGCCTCAAGTGTTCGGTTGCGAAAAGTGCCATCACCTTGGTTTTCGTAAATACGGTCCATAGCCGCATAGTTGTGCAATGGCACGCAGTACGTTTGAACGTTCGTGGCGTAACAATCGAGTGCGGTTGACGGGTCCCAATGCAAGTAATTCACAACATATAGATCCAAATCACCATCGCGATCAAAATCGGCAAAGGAAGCCGCCGTGCCCCAGCTATCGTCAGCGACACCAGCAGCAATCGCAACGTTGGTAAAACGTCCTGAACCATCGTTGCGAAGTAAGGCATTTGGGCCGATATTGGTTACGTATATGTCGACATCGCCGTCGTTGTCGTAATCCGCAGTTGCAACTCCCATGCCATAGCCAGCCGCGGCATGGTCGCCATCTTGAGTCGACTTGATGAACGTACCGTCGCCATGGTTGAGAAAGAGCTCGTTGCGACGCGAATCGTCCACTTGTGCGAGACGTATACCGCTTTGAATGAAATAGACATCGAGATCACCGTCGTTCTCCACGTCGAGTAGCGCGACTCCGCCGCCAGTTATCTCAGGCAATTCGAACTCGCCGCTTGCGCCGCTTACATGCGTGAAAGTTAGGCCACGAGCAACCGCGGCTTCTTCAAACCAGACCGACTCGGACGTTTCATTCCGTTCAGGAGGGCGTTCACACGCGACCAGCCACAGACACCAGGCCAGTACGGCGGTTCGAAAGATCCTGTGTCTCAACGGCTCGTTCGGTTAAGCAGAAATTGTTCGCAAGTCTGCAGGCCGAGCCTAGCTCGTTCATGCGCCGGGTCTAGTGTCAGAGTTGTCTCAAAATGCTCTATAGCTTCGCGGCACATGCCGCGTTCGCCAAGAATGACCCCGCTGTAATAGTGAACGTTGGGCGCGACGGAATCTAGCGCAATCGCGGTTTTGAAACTCTCAAACGCGCCACTCGTATCGCCAAGACGTAATTGCACAAACCCTAGCTCTTGGTGGGCAATCTGCAATGTTGGGTAAATACGCACTACGTGTTGGAGGTGCGCCACGGCGCCACCGTTGTCGTCGTCTCGTTGGTATAGCGAGGCTAGCAACAGATGCGACGGATAGTGGATGGGTTCGAGCTGAATAGCGGCCTCGAGATGTCTTTTTGCGAGCACAAATTTCTGCGCTTGGAAGTATGCGAGGGCGAAGTGATATTCAACGTTGAAGTCTGGCGCTGCACCGGTTGCTAGCTTTTCTAATACGAGTAGCGCATCTTCGGTCAAACCACTGCCAAGCATGAGCTCAACATCGTGAAGGCGCGCACCTTTTCCGCGGGCGTATTCGCGAACCTGCGTGAGCCACGGATCGTCAAACCAAACGCCCCTTGATTGCGCGGCATTCGTGAGCAGCTGCCGAGCTTTCGATTCGTCGCCTAATGCGCGCCATGCATCGCTTAGCAGCCGCAACGCGACGGGGTGCTGCGTATTCGTAACGAGCCCATTCAATCGTTCGACCACGTCACGAAAGTCATTGGATTTCAAAGCGGCTTGAGCAATCCCAAGTTCGGCCGCGGGACCAGCACCAAGCGTTTTTGCCATTTCATATGCGACACGAGCTTCAGCAATATCGTGGCGCTCAAGCTGCCAGTCGCCTAAGCGCATGTGGATTGGCGCGTAGCCTGGGTTGTGCGCCGCTGCTTCCTGCGCTTGGGCGATCGCCTCATCGAGCTTGCCATTCTTGTGCAATCGATTTGCCAATAAATAACGCCATCTCGCATTGGCGGGCGCAGCGGTGCTGGTTTGCCGATAGATTAATTCAGCGGCTGTGTCGAAGCCGTTAGCGTCAAACGCCATGGCGAGGCGACCCAAGTCGTTAGGATCACCGGGTTCGGCTGCAGTTGCTAGCGTTTGAATGAAGTCGCGTAGCTCTGTGTCTCGAATCTGCGAGATAACGGCAAGCGTCGCGCTTCTAGATTCATGAACATCTGCATTGCCAATGGCGTTGGTCGCGTCTTTGGCGCAGCCGTTGGCAACCAACATGAGCGACGCCAACGCGGCGATTGCATGATGGGTCGTCCGTGACAATTGCTTCAACATGACTTAGTCAATGAAGTTTTGAAAGCGATAGGACAAAAGCGCACGGCATTGTAGAAAAGCACGATTCTGTAGCCGTTTTAGGATGGATTCACGTATTAACAAGGACAAGTATTGCGCGCCAATGCTTGGTTAGAAATTCGGTGTTGTGTCTAGCAAAGGTGTAGGAACGCACGAAGGATCGCGCAGATTGGCGTGCAATACGTCTTATTCCTAGGCTGCAGGCCATTTGAATAATGAAAAAAAATCAATTTTTCACTTGACAAATGAGGGTGAAACATTTAGAAACACCACTGCAAAACCCTAAATACGTGGACGAGCTGGGAAGGTCGTACGTATTTGGTGTATGCCCTTGCGTCTGTGAGGGCTGAAATGAGGGGAGGAACCCATGCATAAACACTTCAACAAGTGGGTGTCGCTTGTTGCTGTTGCGTGCCTCTTCTGGTCGTCGGCTGCCTTCGGGCAACAAGCTGCCGATGATGCAGACGAGGAGGAAGACGAGGAAGCGGAAGACGTTGAAGAACTCATCGTAACGGGCTCATTTATCCGTCGCGATAACTTCGACCTACCGTCGCCTATGCACGTGACAGACGAGCTTGATATCGAGCTCGCCGGCACACCCGATATGGGAGACATCATCTTCGACCAAACGTTCCAATTTGGCGTGAATGCCAACGCGGCACCGTTTGAAGGAGACGCTGCAGACGACCAGCAATGGAACCAAGGCTCGGAGGTTTGGGCCAACATCCGTGGCTTGGGCGCTCGTGCAACGATGACGATGATGGATTCGCATCGACTTCCTGCAGATACCAACACGTGGGGACGACGAACGGGCGTTGACGTCACCAACACGTATCCGCAGATTGCAATCGGTCGAGTCGAAACCATCCTTGATGGTGCATCGGCGTTGTATGGTGCAGAAGCTGTCGCCGGGGTAATCAACATCATCCCGAACAAAGACTTCGATGGCTTGCGCATTAACTACAACAACCTGATGGCACTACGTGGTGGCGCGCCAAACCAAGGCATTTCGATGATCGCTGGTGCACAAGGCGAGCGAACCAAAGCGGTCTTCTCGCTCGAACTGCGAGATGTTGGACAAATGGCGCACACCCAGCGACCCGAATACATCGTCGGCTTGGAAAACCCATGGAACCGACGCATTGCTCCTGGATGGTCCGATTCTGGCAGTCGTAGTAATCCGTCTGACTGGCGTGTTCCCCAACGCAACAGTCTTGGTGAACGGAACTTCAACCCACCGCCAGCCGATCCGCTCTACGGCGCAGGCAATAGATTAGCGGACTCGATGGGATCACTAGGTGATGATTGGCGTCAACTTGATTCTGGCGAATGGTCAAACTTGTTCCCAGACCCAGGTTGTGGCTATGGCTTTGGTGCAGGCTATGACGATAACGGTACCGTCGGCGAACGCGTCGTTCTTGATGGTGCGGACGTTGAAGTGATTGACTCTCGAACCGGTGAGCGCGTGCCGCAGAACTGGAGTTGGGTCAAGAATGATTACGACAAGCAAGGCAGTTTCTTAAACGGCATCGTGACCCCTTGGGGCGGCACGGGCAACTGTCGAAACATCATTTCAGATGCACAAGATATGCAAGCGGAGACGGACCAGTACAAAGGGTATGCGTTCTTCGAGCATGAATTCAATGACTATGTGAGCATCCATGGTGAAATTGGGTTAACCGTACTGGACTACTACACACGTGACGTCACGGGTGCATTCGACGAAACGCCGTCTGGTGTTTGGTTCGGACGCCGTGTTCCGGTCGCCATTGGTTCAAACCCCGGCAATCCATTCCGTGCAGTTGCTCAAAACACTTGGTATGACCCTGCAACGGGTGCTAGCTACGGTTCTGGAGCTTCGATTCCGGCCGAAGCTCGAGCTCACCCAGCGTTTACAACGGACCTTAAAGGTCTTAGCTGGGTTGACCTAAACGGCAACGGCGTCTATGACTATCTAGAAGAGCCTGGCGAGCTGTATGTCTTCGCGCAAGACGAAAATGGCGACGGCATTCCAGATCGAACTTGGGACATGTCCGATGAAACAAGCCTTGACGGTAGCGTCGATGAAAACGGCGACCCACTGCCAGATGGTATTCCGGATGCAGATCACAATGCGCAGCGCATGCCTGAGGCCCGAGTCATTCTGCTAAGTACCGAGACAGATTCTGACCAAGACGGTATTCCAGACCGATTTGATGGTGACTTTGCAGAAATGGGAAGTGGCGGTATTCGTTTGTTCGAAGACGTTCGCATGCCCGACGGTGACCTCAATGTTCATCCAAAGCAAATTCACGGTCTAAATATCGAATGGGTTGACCTTGACGAACAAGGCACAGGTTGGTACCAACGTCGTGCGCAACGCGACAACATCCGATTCCGTCTTGGCACGGAAGTTCAAATTCCTGATACGACTTGGATTGTCAACTCAGATTACGTCTATGCACGTGGTAAGCGAGAGCGACAGTATCCAGAACCACAATGGTGGCTAATGGTTGATTCGCTACGTTGCCAAGGTGGCGGTGACGACCAGAACTTGCAGGCGTGCTGGAACCCATTCAGCACCTCATATTTGGCGCATACGCCTGATGGTCAATTCACTGGCGACCCGACCAATAAGTTCCCAGACAATGACGATCCAGGTTGGACTCCGGCTGATCATCCAGCGACCAACACCGAGTTTGAAAACCGGAATGCTGGTATTCACATTGAATACAACTTGCAGACGTTGGGTATGGACTTATTTGACCTAACCGCTTCGAACTCGAACTTGTTCTCACTACCCTACAACGACGCACCGGTCGGCTTTGCGATTGGTACGCACTGGCGTGAGGAAACAGAAGAGTACCGCTCTAGTGTGATCAACCAATCGGCACTTGGTGGTGGTAAGCGTGGTTTTCGAGTAAGTGGTCAACGCTCTTCGGCCTTCTATGCGGAATTGCAATTGCCGCTGATCCAAGACGACGTCTTAGGTGATATGGAAGTGCAGATTGCCGGTCGTTATGCCGAAATTTACACCTATGGTGTGATTGGTCAGCCCGGCAGCGTGACATTTACTACGACGATCCCAAAGGTTGCTATGCGCTATTCACCGACCGACTGGTTGGCGGTACGTGCCAGCTTGACTGAAGGTTTCGTAACACCTGGTCTCTATGCACTATTTGGCGAACCAGGTCAGTATGGTGGTCAGCGCGCCATTGGCACACCAGCACCGGCTACCGTTGGCGACTACTTGTGCTACAACTTCCCAGAGCTTGGCACGGGTGACGACCCAACATGTCAATTAGAAGGCATGTCTGTCACTGCGCCGAACGTGAACACGTTTGCGGGACCGAACTCGGATCTTGGGGCGGAGTTCTCAGACCTTTGGAACGCAGGATTCTCGTTCAAGCTGCTTGACGGTCAAATGGTTATTGACGTTGACTACACCAACGTGGTCTTCTCTGGTAAGTCAGAGCAAGCGACCGCGGAACGTAACGTGAACGTAAACGAGATCGGACTTGAAGAGTGGTATCGGTCGAGGGCTTGTCCAGGACCTGGGACGCCGCTTAAGTGGTTTGATCCGACCAACGTAACGCCAGAAGAGCATCCTTGGTTGTTTGAAGATGATCCATCTCGACCGGGTGCGCAACGCTTGATTTCACCGCGAACCTACGTTGAGCTATATCCAGAAGAAGCATCCTGTAAAGTGCAAGCTGCAATCGACTGGGTACACACCGGAGCGAAAGGTGGCCAAGGTGAGCAAGGCAAAGGTATCGGCAACGCACGTGTTATTCGAAATCGCGGCGCGACGGGCTTGGGTCTGACTGACGTAGACCGTCCATGGCTACAGCTTGGAGAACAAACGACTGAGACCGTTATTTACGCTATGCGATATAGCTTCGATGCCGAAGATATTCCGTTTATCGGTGGTGACTATGGCTCGTTCGGTTTGAACATGAGCGCAACGCAGTTGTTAAGCATGCGAAATGAGCTCTATCAGAAAGAGCCTGATATTCCTGATGACCTCCAACATCCGTTGGCAGGGGTGGAAATCGAAGGTGTTGGTAACCACAACCAAGGTGGCGGCTCGTTCACGATTGGTGGTTACAACGATGGTGGCTCCGCCGCCATGATGGAGACACTTGCACCTGCACCAGAGTTTCGCGTGAATCTCGGACTACGTTGGTTTTACAACGACCACATCCTGCAGTTCAGCGGCCGATGGCACGACAGTGTGACGACGGTCAATGCTGGTTGGGATGAAGCGGTGGAAGCCGGTGTAATTTCGGGTCGAGCTAACCCTGATGAAGGATTAGGACCAATTCCTGAAAAGGACGCATGTGCACACCGATGGATCTGGCCACAGTGCAAGATCGATTCGCGGCACTATTGGGACATGAGCTACACATATCGTCGACCTGACACCCTAGGATTCAGCGAAATGCAAGTGAACGTCGCAGTGCGGAACCTCTTTGACACCTATCCTGACCTTGCGCTACGGCAGCAAGGACACGAGGCCTATCTTGACAACATCATGGGCCGGCAGGGATACACGTCGGTGACGTTCTCCTTCTAGTTCCTTCTTTCTAACACAAGGGCCGGTGATGGTTTGCCATCACCGGCTTTTTTATGTCACTTGTTTCGGTATATAAACGTCGAAACACGTGATATTTGAATATTTAGCCAAATTTCATTGGGTATCCGCTTGGCTATTCTCATACCTTTTTATTTATGTAATAGAATCGTTTACGACCTGATATCTAGCCAGTAATTTCCAGCAGAGAGTGGCCGAGCGTGGGCGTTAGAGTGATTGACAATCAAACCCAACCACTTGGGCCAATTCTGAGCGACACGCTGCAGAAATCGAATTCGGCATCCATTGCCTCTGCTTTCTTAAACTCCAGCGGTCTCCAATTTGTCGACGAGCCGTTGAATCGGATTCTTGAGACTGGCGGCAACGTGAGGCTTGTGCATGGCGCAGATCTCCACATTACGGACGCAGGTGCGATGAAGAGGCTCGCTGCTCTACAAATGAATCATGGTAGTGCGATGTCCTACGGTGTGTTTTTTGATGAAGAGTTCTTAGCGTCGGGTAGATTCCATAGCAAGTTGTATTTGATGTCTAACTCAATCGGTAAAAGTTATGCCATAGTGGGTTCTTCGAACCTTACGAACGCAGGGTTAGAGAAAAACACTGAGTGCAACTGCATCATTGACGACAGAACGAGTTCGCCGTTGATTCAAGCATGTTTTGAATCGTTTAGGCGTATCGAGAACGATGATGCATTGATCAAACCGGACGGGGAATGGATCGCCAAATACGAGCGAGCCGTTCATCTAACACGTGAACGTTCACCGAAGGTAAGCAATGATTTGCAAGCTCTCTTTGTTGAACTCAGGCAGCCGACCCAGGCTGCGAACTGGCAAGTCGCCACGCAAGTTGAATGCGTCATTCGAGCGCTGCAATTATTAAGTTCGAATGCAACCGACGGCTTTTTTTCTTTACGAGAGATCGAAGCGGAAGCCTGGCGCGTGGCAGTTGCAGCGGGGCTTCAGTTCGTCAGAGCTAATTGGCCGCATTCGATTCGAAAAGTGCTAAATAGAAACACGCTAGGTAAAGACGGATTGAAGGTATTCGAACGCCAGTACGGTGAAGAAAGCAAAAGCGGTCGCTATCGCCTGACTTCAAAAGGTCGAACGTATACGCATAGAAAGTGACTGCATAAACCTAGCTCGGTGCTACAAAACAAACTTAAGGTGCCTTGTAGGCCTTAACGTGAAGCGTCTAGATTGTCTTGCTCAAAATACTCTCTAGTGCTTTATCACAATGAGTTCTCGCTGATCAGCGCTTTAGATCACTTTTTTCGAGTTATCAAAATGTCCGCCAAGCAACAGCTATATGCATGTATATGTTCTGTTGTTGCTCTAGTCGCGCTGCTTGTTAGCTGCGGGAAGGATCCCGCTTCGAAGCTAGACCTAAGCGTGGTATCCATACCAGCAACGGACGATGCGGATTTGCGCAGATTTTTGGCGCGGCTTGATTCGCAGGCGAAGGCAGATCCTTCATCAGCGACAAATCGTGGTCGGTTGGCGATGGCCTATGACGCAAATGGGTTTAGCGAGGCTGCAGTTGCTACCTATGCGCAAGCAGCCTCGCTTGACCCACGTGAGATGCGCTGGCCTTATTTGCAAGCGCTTGCAAACTCGCAGCAAGGCAATATAGAAAGCGCCGTTCAACTAATGGAACAAGCCATACGCTTAGATCCAACCTATTTACCTAGTTACCTCGCAAAAGGCTATTGGTTGCTTGATTTAGGTCGGCATCAGGAAGCCTGTGAGAATTTCAGAACATCTGAAACAGTAAAGAGCACATCACAATTCAAACTGCCTCTCGTACTTGGGCTAATTCAGTGTCATTTCGAACTCGGGGATGACGAGCAGGCTCGCCAGCTATTGGCCGAGCTGCCTAACTCAGATTTACCGCCGTATGCCTTGCAAGTTCGTGACAGGGTCCTAAGGACTCGACAAAACGAGCGTGTAGAAATACCCATGTTGAACCAAACAAACAGTAAACCGTTAAGTTGGTCAGATCCGGTAGCAGGCGCGGTCGTCGAATTCACGCGTGGCCTGAGCGGTGAATCGTTGCTAGCACAAAAGTTGATCGATGGTAGCCGCGCAGCGGATGGCCTACCGCTGATCCGCTCATTGCGATCGCAGTACCCCGCCGAAGCGCATCTGCTTGAACTACATAGCGCCGCTTTAGTAGAACTAGACCGTCACGCAGAAGCGATCGAGGTGCTGGAGACTGGCATCGGTGAGTTCAAAGGCGAGCATCTACTGCACTTCAATCTGGGATTGTTGTATGTAACAGCCCAACGCACGGATGAAGCGCTTCGCCAATTTGACAGAACGTTGGCGATCGAACCCAGTTTTGTTCAAGCCTATGACGCGAAAGCGACTTTGCTTATCAATCAGAATGCAAACCAAGCGGCGCGAGAAACCCTCGAAGCCTCGTTGAAGTTGCGTTCACCAGATGCAGAGACGCACTACTTGCTCGGCGTATTGTTTGGCGGTGAAGGTGAATGGCTCCAATCCATCGATCATTTCACGCAAGCAATTGAGTTACGACCTGATAGTGCGAGCGCTCACGCAAGCCTTGCGTTGAGTTTGAGTGAAATGGGTCGAATTGAGGATGCATTTGCAGCGATTCAAAGTGCTCGAAAGCTTGCACCTAACGATCCAACGGTTCAACGTGCCGTTGAGACGCTTGTTGCGAATGACGTGCTAGAGGCGTTTTAGGCGAAGATTTTGGAATCAGCAATCTCATCTTTTTAGATTTAATTCCCTTTCCCGCCATTTGTCGGTTTAGCAATTACGTCCATGACAGGTGAGTGGTATACCGGGTCCCTATCTTGCGCTCTTCAATCTCAGTGAGTCACCACAAAACTATCCCGCGTTGTTGCGTTCACTGGTTGGGTGGTGGACGGTCAGTAGGCAACGAATGCCGCGAAATCACGATCAAGTTCGTTGCGCTACCAACGCTCGGTGTGAGTTTAGCGCTGGCCGTGGGATTGTTACTTGTTGGTTGTGCAGAGAGTCCGGAATCTCGCATTAATGCGCTCGTCAGCGTCGATACGGCTGAAGCGAGTGAGGAAGTTCAAGCGCGCCTCGCTGACTACCAACGGCGAGTGAAAGAAGACCCGTTAAACGGCGAGCACATTGGCAATTTGGGGATAACCTACGAAATTCACGGCTATTCGGAAGAAGCATTAGAAGCGTATGAACTTGCCACCGAACTGCAACCTGATGAAATGCGCTGGCCTTACTATCACGCGATCTTATTGGCGGCACGATTCGATCTTGATATAGCGCTAGAGAAGATTGATATCGCGCTTGCGCGAGATTCCGACTACGCACCGGCGTGGCTACAGAAAGGCGAGTATCTTTTAGATAACAGCGAATTTGAAAAAGCGCTTGAAACATTCGTACACGCGCAATCACTCACAGCGGATCCCTATGCGCATCTCGGTCAAGCACTGGCTTTATTGGAGTTGAATCGGCCTGAGGATGCGTTAGCTTCGCTAAATCAAATGGCTTCCCTTGCCAATCACGAAAACGTGCAACGCTTGCGAGGGACCGCGTTATTGCGAATGGGCCGCAGAGAGGAGGGGTCAAAACTGCTTGAGGGACTAGGTTCGGCGACCTCGATTCGTTGGGATGATCCGGTTGCTCAAGCCAAGCAGGAGCATTCAGTCGATCACTTTGGAACCAGATTGATGAAGGTGGTTCGCTTGGTTCGTGCTCAGGCATACGAGTCTGCGTTGCAGATACTCGCCGATTTGCGGGTCGAATCCCCCACCAACAAGCACGTGATGCATCTCTTGGGCACCGTGTATGAAGGCCGTGGTGACAAGCAGCAAGCGCTCAACGTGTACGTCGAAGGCATGTCACATCATCCAGGGTTTTACGTTTTTCGCACGGCGGCCGCGAGTATTTTTAAGGAATTTGGTGATGTTTCTGCGGCCATAAAGCATCTTGACGCTGCTATTGAGATTGATCCAAAACTCCATTGGGCGTATTCGCAAAAAGCCCAGATACTGATGGAACAGAAACAGTGGTTGTCAGCTAGCCATCTACTTGATCAGGCGATCGGTTTGAAGGACGATGATCCAGACTTGTACACCTATTTAGGCATTTGTTTGGGATTTATGGATCGTTGGCCCGAGGCTGCCAATCTGTATCGTGTGGCGATTTCGATCGATGTCGCGCATGTGCCGAGTTACATCAATCTCGCTCGCGCGGAGACCATTCTGCAAAATGAAGACGAAGCCGTGAAAGCGCTTACGGCTGCACAGAACTACGGCGCGTCGCAAGCCATGATTGCCTCAGTCGAGCGCCAACGCGATCAAATCAAACGCATGCAGATCAACACCGTGCGCCAATGAGGTATCTTGCCTCGACACTGGTGGTCGCGTTGGTCACATCGTGTACATGGCTCGAAGACAGCGCCAAGTCCATTCGGTTTGTCGATGAAAGCGAAGAGCGCGGCCTGACCTTCACCTATCTCTCTGGTGGCACCGAGAAACATCGCTTGCCAGAAATCATGGGTGGTGGTGTAGCGTTCTTCGATTCCGATCGCGATGGCGATTTGGATGTTTACATCGTACAGAGCGGTTCGCTTGATGAACAACCAACCGAGCATGGCAACGCGTTATTCGTGAATGACGGTTCAGCACAGTTTGTCCTTACACCCGCTGGTGATGCTTCGGCGAATCTCGGATTTGGCATGGGGGTGGCGGTAGGCGACATTGATAACGACGCATTGCCGGACCTATTTATCACTCAGTTAGGCGCAAATGTGCTCTTGCGTAACGCTGGCGATAACAGATTTGTCAATGTCACTAAAGACGCTGGATTTCGCTTGGAAGATTGGTCTACCGCAACCGCATTTGCAGATTTTGATTTAGATGGTGACCTGGACCTATGGGTTGTTAACTACATCGATTGGAGTGAATCGATGGAGCCTGAGTGTTATCAAAACATGCTTGGCAGCCGTGATTACTGTTCACCGTCACATTACAAAGCGCCTGCTCAAGATCGTGTGTTTCGAAATGATGGTTCGGGGAGATTTGAGGACGTTACGCCACAAGCGGGCGTTATGGGTACGCGAGGCAACGGGTTAGGCATCGTTATTTCGGATTTCAACGATGACAACTTGATTGACGTGTACGTCGCCAACGATTCGTCGCCAAATCACCTGTGGCTCAATCAGGGTAACTTTCGGTTTAAGAACAAAGCTGCGATTTGGAATAGCGCGGTGGACCAGCACGGTGTAGCACGCGCCGGTATGGGCATCGTCGCAACGGATTTGGACGACGACGCGGACCAGGATTTAGTCATCGTACACATAGAGACTGAGCCAAACTACGTGTTTAGCAATGAAGGTGATTACTTTCGTGATATCACCGCATCGGTTGGACTCAATATTCACAGTCAACGTTACACGCGGTTTGGGCTTGCTGTCGATGATTTGGACAACGATGGCTGGTTAGATATCTTCGAAGCCAATGGTCGTGTAACACGCGACTCGTCACCGATCGACGGTGACAAATTTGCAACGCCGAACGCGTTTTACAAAGGTACGCCGGACGGTCGATTTGAACTGCTTGAATACACGGAAGCTGTGTTTACCAGTCGCGGCACTGCAATAGGCGATCTTGACGACGACGGCAAGCTGGACATGGTTGTAGTAGATCGTGATCAGCCTATAAGACTGTTAATGAATCAATCGCCTGGCAATAGCGGTTGGTTGTTATTGGATATTCGTGACGCACTGGATCGACCGGCACTTGGTGCGACGGTGTCAGTGGATGTGAACGAGCGCACCCAAACCAGAGTCGTGCAATCTGCCAGCAGCTATTTATCAGCGAGAGACCCCAGAATTCACTTCGGACTTGGGTCTGACGATAAAGTCACGAATGTTCGGGTTCGCTGGATCAGTGGGGAGGAGCGGCAACTTGCTGAGCTCCAAGCGAATCAGATAGTCACGATTAAGGAAGGCGCTGGCTAGCCGAGATTGCATCGCTCAGCAATAAGCAGGGTTGTAACGGTTGCATGAAAGGGAGGAAATTGGGTTGAAGAAACCGAGATTGCGCCTAACCGCCCCCACCTGGCTTCAACAGCTATTGCAGAGCCATCGAGACGCATTTGAACCAACTTACGCGCGCTCACTAACTGACCACTTACCGATGATGTTGTTGGCGATGCATGGACTTGGTGCATCACGCGATAGCATTGAAAAGGTTCACACCAACTATATTCGTCGATTGACTCCTGCTGTGCGCGCGGAGATTGTGGCAATCAGCGATGTCGAGAGCGTCTTAGGCGACGATTCGGCGTATCGATCGCTAGTGCGGTTTTTCGACGCTGAGGTGGCCGAGAAAGGTGTCGAACAAACACTTAAAACATATCTACCAAAAATTCATAGTGGCTGGGTGCGTCACGCCTTTCACGGCACTATTCGGCTTGCTTACGGCATTCGTTTCAACGTAGCCTCGGAAATCAGTGCGGGGCTCGCTTATCAAACCTGTGCAGGTTCAGATGATCGCTTAGCGCACATCGCCCGCCATGCCACACCTGCGCAGCGATTTGTCTGGCCGCCGGCCATTGACATTACGACTTCACGCTTCGATTCACAGTACGAGGAAGCAATGGTCGCAGATACGTTTGCGATTCATACCCACGTTTTGCCGGACAACGAACGTCAAGTGGCGGAAGATGTTCTCAGCTTGTTCAACCACACCCAGAACTTTTTCGCCTTGCACATGGTCACGGGAACCCACGCCATGGGGATATGCGCAGATGCCATCGGTGCAAACGTAGATGGTCTCATGAACGCCGGTCTAGCCGCTACGTATCTTGCTGTCGGTGCACCGAACTTTAGCCCAAATGCACAGCCACGCCCCCTTCGCATGGACTTCGCTCACGAAGTTAAGGTGGCTTTCTCATGTGCCGATCAAGCGGGACGATTAGGCAGTGAGCGTTATGTCGAGGCGTACGCGACCTACGATCAAGCTTTCAGCTAGAGACGCAACCAGAACTTTGAGGCACCACTGTTGCTTGCGCCAAGCAGTTTTAAGGTACTGAGTCCCGTGCGAGGGAAAGGAAAGTTCCGTTATCGAAGTTTTGCGGTGCTGGTGTGTCGTGGTAGTTGGTGGTTGTTTTGACGGCGCGACCGTCTCCTTGCCGAATATAGCGGGTAAAGCGGAGAACCACTAGGTCGAATTCAGGGTAGACCACGATCATCTGCCCTTGCAAGCCGAATGCGCCATACCCTCCCCGCGCGACAGGCCACCAGTAATACCTGTATTCAGATGCCTCGCGTGCTGGGGCCGTGCTGAACTGAACCCAGGAACTAGGTACGATGGATTCTTCCTGCCACATGCCGTCCCGAGCAAATAGCAGGCCGAAGCGTGCGAAGTCCCTGGGCGTCGCATCCATGCAACAATAGGTTAATACGTTGTCGTTCTCGTCGCGCCACCATTCGCCAAATAATCCAATGCTTCGGCCGATACGCAAGTCGAAGTATTCCTGCGCATCCATACCGGTGGCGTTTCGAATGACTTCTGCTGCGACCATAACGTCAGCGTTTGAATAACCAACATGCTGCTCTCCCGGTGTGCCGACTAAATCGCGTTCCACCGAAAGCTCAAGCTGGTCTGACGCGATATACAGCAAGCCAGCGTCTGGTTCTGTGAGTGCGGTCCGCAGCGTCATCATGTGATCGATGCTGATTTCTGACTTTGGCCCTTCGTCCCAGCCGGCCACGAATTGCCCTACGCTTTGATCTAAGCTAGACATACGTTCTTCTTCAAGCGCAATGCCAAGTAGTGCGCTTGTGATGCTTTTGGCAACGGACCAACTGGTTGCCATGTCGCCTATACCGCGATCTTCGACGTACCGTTCAAATACGATGTAGCCGTTTTTAATGATTAACACCGCACCGGTCCCGTTTCCGGCAGCAAATGCATATTCCGACGCGTCCTCGAGCTCGTCCGAGCACAAGCCTTGAGATTCGGCCGTTCGTGTTTCCCAATCTTCACCGGGCCAAGCTAATTCGAAAGGTCCGTCTGCGACGTCTATTGAACAACCGGTCGACGGTGGTGGTGCCGTTGGTGGTTGTACCGTTGGTGGCGGCGGTGCAGGCGTTGAATCCCCACCTCCCCCGCCACATCCTACGAACAGGAAGGCTGTCATTGCCAGCCATAGCGATTGTGTGTAAGTCCTGAGTTGTTGTCGTATCACACGTCTAACGCAGTTCGTTACTAAATGTTGAGTTGCAGCTAAGGAAAGACGATGTTGCTGCCGCTAAATTCACCAAATCGTGCTTGAACTACGTCAAGCAAGCTTTCACCTGGCTCGGCGACATAGTCGCCAGATCGAACGTGAAATGCCTCGGCATTGCCCAGCGCTTTCGGCCGTTTGCCAGCCTCAACATCCTTGCACGCTTGGAGAATCGTAGCTCGAAATCGCACAACGCCAAGGTCCGTTTGCACAAGCTTCTCGTGAGTTCTATCCGCAATCAAGCCTTGACTATCGGCAACGGCCTGATCTTGTTCCGATATGTTAGGAATCCCCGTGTAGCTGGTTGTGCGTTGCTGTTCGCGGTCAAGCAAATAGTCGTTTTCGCGGCGGCGCAGTGGCACGAAGTCATCGTCCACCGCCGCAAACAGTCCAACGCCACGCAGGTAACGCTCGCGCTCGCTCTGCGAAATCTCACGCTCAGGGTGCCACGCATAGCAGAAAATCCAGCAAGATTCATCATCGTAGGGGACCCACGTATTCATCAAACTGGTGTTTTCTGGGAAATTGCCAGGTGTTAGCGAGTGATTTGGCAGTAGATATTGCGTCATGCGCCAGTAAGTGCAATCGTCGTCTGCGGTCCGTGCTGCACATAGCAACAATCCCGCGTCATGTTCTAAAACTGTGAATCGCGGCGCACCGTCTTCGATCAACCACCGCATTCGAGCCTGACTTTGAGGTTCGTTTTGACCTCTGACTGTAGCTTGCTTGCCACCGTCCAACATACTGGCTTTCTGGCCTTCAAATACGCCAGCGTGTAGGTATGAGAAGTGAGCGGTGTCTAGACCGCCTTCAACCGCTTGTGCCCAATTGCACTGTTGAAATTTCTTCGAAACAAATCGTTGCGCGTCAGGTACGCACAAGTACTCAAATTCGGGTAATGGCGGCGGTGTCGCCGAGAAGTTCGCCCAAATCACGTCGCCTTGTTCTGCGATGCTCAAGGCCTTGATGCCCGCACGTGGCCTCAAATTGGCCGCTACATCGGGCGTTGCGTTAGGAATGTCTGTGCAATTGCCATGACGATCGAATTTCCAACCGTGGTAAATGCAGCGCAATCCGCATTGCTCGTTGCGACCGAAAAAGAGATGCGCGCCGCGATGCGGACATCTCGGTTCTACGATGCCGACTTTACCTTCGGTATCACGAAATGCCACGAATTCTTCACCCAGCAGCTTCAACCGTATCGGCGGACCGTCTGGTTCTGGCAACTCACGCGAAAGCAACGCAGGCATCCAGTATTGTCTAAATGTACGCCCCATTGGCGAGTTGGGGCCCGTGCGCGTTAGCTTCTCATTGTCTGCGGCACTGAGCACATCAACTTTCCCAACTAATTAGCACTTGAATAGTAAATTCTGAGGTAATCGTTGTCTAGCTTTGGTTCGCCTAGATCGTGATTCGGATTGAATTTTGTCGAATGCGATCGTACTTCCGTAGACCCACCTAAGGTCCTGCCTAGCAGCCTTCAGCACAATCTAGTGAGTTGGTAGTCTTGCGGTCAATCAGTTCGCTGAATGCAGGATCCGTGCGAAGCAGCGTTCGCGTGCGCGATACTTTCGCGCTGGCCTCCACGTGTTTGAGGTCTTCGACGGTGTCCACATCCACCGCAAAAGAATCCGATTGCACCGCTCGCACTTGCAGACCCTTGCGAATAGCTGCGTCAATGTGTGGCTGGTAACTGCGACCATCGAATACGAGCGGGAACGCGTTGGGTGGCGTGCAAACCAGCGCATTGGTGCCGATTTTGTGGGCATCTGGCACGATCGTTACATCTGCGTGATAGTGGAGCACATAGTCGACGTCGTCGCTCGAAATCAATGGCACATCACCCGGAACGATGACCGCGGTGGTGGCATGGTGATCGTGTTTAACCTTGTCACCGGCCTCAATTAGAGCATCCACCAGTGTATGGGCCGTATCGCGGTAGAGGGTGATATGCCACTCCTGTGCAAGGCGGCGGGCTTCTTCTGCTCTTGAAACCAGCAAAATGCCGTCGACTGACTTGGCGTGCACCAGTGCTTCTAGCACGTCATTCAGCATCGCCATAGCCAAACGCGAACGTGCGTCGGCTTGCAGCTTTGGCGCTAAGCGTCGCTTGGCGTTTTGCGCCCCTTTGAAGGGCACGATGGCCCATATGCTCATTTAGTTAGCTGAGCTCAGACAAGAATTCGCAACACGCTTTGGCCAAGGCTATCTTGTCGTGCAATGAATTCATGATCGTTGGCGTTACGACGACTTGCATGCCGAGTCCTTCAAGTGCTTGCTTGCTCGCCGCATCACAGGAATCGACTACGAAACCGTTCACGATTTCTTCATAGTACTTCGCGACCCGCAGCGATGTCGAAGGCATATCCAGCTCTTGCATCATTTTTGCCGTAGGACCTTTAATGGCACGGTTGCCAACGATTGGCGACACCGCAACGACGGGCACCCGACCCATTTTCAAAAAGTCAGTCAGGTCATCGACGGCCAATAACGGGTCAATCGATAAGAAGGGGTTGGATGGGCAAATCAATACCGCATCGATAGCGTTCAAGTCAATGCGTGGATTTAGTCTTGCGCGTTGGGGTTGGCGAAATTCAACTGCTCGAACCTTAGGCTCGCAGCGGCGCCGTACGAAATAGTCTTGAAAGCTCAGCAACCCCTGTTCCGTGTCGACATGGGTACGGATAGGATCATCGCTGATTGGTACAACGGCATGTTGAACGCCTAAGCCTTCACAGAGCGATTGCGTAACTTCCGATAGCGTCGCCCCGCCTCGTAACTTTTGCGATCGAACGAGGTGCAACGCTAAATCTCGATCACCTAAACGAAACCAAGTAGGTGCGCCAAACCGTTCCAGTTCGGTGATGCACTGCCATGATTCTTCACTTCTACCCCAACCGGTTTCGGGGTTGACTTCATTAGCCAGCGTATAGGTTAGAGTGTCAAGATCGGGTGATATGTATAGACCCAAATGTTCAAAATCATCGCCGACATTGACGGCGAAAATGACGCGATCGGGCGCAAGCACGTTCGCAAGTCCAAGACATAACTTAGCGCCACCGATTCCACCGGTAAGTGCGAGGATTTTCATCGAAATAAGTCGTCTTCAAGCGGACGAATCATGTCGGCTGTTTTTTGATCCGTGTAGCCTGCTTGTGCACCACGGACGATAACTATGGGAATCTTCTCATCGGTCTCGCCCATCGCTAGTGTCGCCATCGCGGCAATGCTGTCGGCCCGATTGATTATGGTGATTTTTAGTTCGCGACCGTGCAGGTCAAAGCCACCACGTCGATCATCAAGAACGGTCATATGACTGGCGCCAATAGCGATCCCCACCGTACCTAACCGCCAAGGTCGATTGGCTGAGTCCGTAATGAGCACGCCGATGCGTTTGCCTGTCGCGCTTGCGATGCGTTGTTGAATATCCGCCGCGCTCTTGTCGGGATCTACCGGCAACAGCAACGCAGAACCATCTTTGCTGTGGTGGATGTTGGATTGATCGATGCCTGCGTTCGCGCCAACGTGACCGAGACGATGTCGAACGATTAGCACACCTTCTTTTTGGCGCACGATATCGGTCGATTCTTGCAAGATCAATTCAACGATTCGAGGATCTTTATCTACTTCGGCGGCAAGAGTCTCTGCCTTTGCACTTGGTTCTACTGTGTCAAGATCAACTAAGCGACCTTCAACCTTAGAAATAACTTTTTGCGCGATCGCGACGATATCGCCGTCGGCGAGTTCGAATTGACTAGTGTGCAGGTGGGCCAGAAGCATTCCCGCGAGATCATCATCCTTCTGGAATAGGGGTAAGCCTTCGATGGGCAGAATCTCGAAGGTCACGGGTTTAGTGGTCGTCTTGTCCGACGATTTTTATGCCTGAATGCGATATATCGTGACGGCGATTTATTTGGATGAGCGCACTGGTTAAGCTCTCGGCCGCAGCAGAATTTTCAACCGGACCCGCGTGCCACGCCCGCATGCCGGCTTGCTCAGCCAAAGCGATGACCTTTTGGCGCGCCGCCCGCTTGTTACCGCACACCAGCACGTCGCACTCAATCTGTACGTCCGTCTGTAGCAAGTGCGCGGCGACGTTTTGGAACGCCGTAACGACCGACACGCTGTTCCCTAAGAAATCTTGCGCACGTTTCCCAGCACTCCCCTCGGAAGGTAGCTGCACAGTGCCGACGCGAGGGGGTACGAGAGGTACCGTCACGTCGATCAAAATCTTACCAGCTAAACCGTCCTTGACCGAATCGAGTGTTGAAATCTGATGTTCTGCTGGTACCGTGAGCACCACAATGGTGCCAGCCGCCGCCGCGGCCGGGTTCTCCATCGCTTGGGCAGGCGTTTCCGGGCTGATTTTGTGAAGATTGGCGACGGCGTTTTGCGCTTTCGCAAGGGTTCTGGATCCGATGATGATTTCGTGTCCCGCCTTTGCCCAGCGTATAGCAAGACCGGTACCTAAATCTCCGGTACCACCCAAAATAGCGATTTTTTCCGATTCGCTCATGCGAAACCATCGGCGCAAGAAGTGGGCAATTATCGGCACGGCTAGTTACGTACGCTTTTGATTGAATAGGGAGGCGAGCTGAATGTTGGACTCATAGGAGCGAACGTTCAGCACCAACAACCAAGCGTCGTAAGCGTTCACCCAAGGTAGTCATCAATAACAACAGAATCGTCAAAAATCCCGTAGGAAACCCTAGCTGCCAAGGCGAACTATGGATATTTTTACTGCCGTCGGCGATCAGGACGCCAAGGCTCGTCATGGGTTCTTGAACGCCTAAACCAAGAAAGCTGATGAAGCTCTCCGAAATGATGACCCCGGGAATCATTAGCGTTGCGAACACGATGGATGTGCCGAGTACGTTGGGCACAACATGCCGGGTCACGATCCGAAATTCGGATAGACCCATGGCTCGCGCCGACGCTATGAACGGCGCGGCTTTCAAGACCAGCGCTTGACCGCGTACGATGCGCGAGACATCTAGCCAAGACACTGCCCCAATCGCAATAAAAAGCAAATAGATATTGCGACCCAAGATAACGACTAGCACGATGACGATCAGAACGTAAGGAATCGCGTACATGCCGTCGACGACGCGCATCATGAATTGATCAGTGGACCCGCCGACATAGCCAGAAACTGCGCCCCACGGCACACCAATGCAAAAACTCACGGTCGTGGCCAAAATGGCGATGAGCAAACTCACCCGCCCACCCATCATCGTTCTTGCGAATATATCGCGGCCGACGTTGTCGGTGCCAAACCAATGCTCTTTCGATGGCGCACCGCCAATGGCGTCCCAATGAATGACGTCGTATTCCCACGCTGCTAGGTGCGGACCAATGAGCACTGCAAGCAGCACGACCACCAATAGACTGCAACTGATCTTGATCTGCAGTGGGGCGAAAAACGCTTGCCACGCCGAGGTTTTGATGGATTCGCTCATGTCAAGCGAATCCGCGGATCAAGTCGCAGCAGTGCAAGATCGATGATGAAGTTCAGCACCAAAATAGAACTGGTATAGACCAGTACCGCTCCTAGGACGAGCGTGTAGTCCCGGTCGAGCGCGCCTTGCACGAAATAGTGTCCGATACCGGGAATTGCGAAGAACACTTCTACAACCATGGATCCTGCGAGCAACGTGGCGGCCGCAGGACCAACGAAAGAGAGAACCGGTACGAACGCGGAAGGTAACACATGGTGCCAGAGCAGTCGCCATGTATTGACGCCTTTCGCCTGCGCGGCCGTGGTAAACGGTTGGTTAAGAGCTTCGAGGCAACTACTTCGGCTCAACCTCGCAAATGCCGCAATATACGGGATACAAAGTGAGATAACCGGCAGTATGAAATGCCAACCTGAATCCAAGCCGCCGGCCGGCAACCACTGCAAGACCACCGCAAATAGCAGCACCAACAATGGCGCGGCCACCAAAGGTGGTAGCGCAAGACCGCAGGTCACAAAGCTTTCAAGCGCTGAATCGATAATACGATTTCGATAGCGCGCCATCGTCGCGCCGAACGCTAAACCGAGCACAACGGCTATGGCTAGTGCTAAACCGCCGATGAGCAAACTGATGGGCAAGCCATGCAACAACAGTTCCGCAACATTGAAATCTTTCTGTTTGTACGACGGACCGAGATCGCCGCGCAACAGATCTGCCAAGTAACTGCCGTACTGCTCTAGGAGCGGAGCATCTAGGTTATATGCCGCCCGAAGATTCGCTTCGACGGCGGCCGAAACCGCGCGTTCGGTGTCGAATGGACCACCTGGCGCCGCGCGCAATAGAAAAAACGTGAGCGTAACGACGACCCAAATGGTTGAGACCATGAAGAGCGTACGTCTGATGACGTAACGGAGCATCGCGCTAACTCACCATGCTAAGGGAGCTCAGTCTGCGGCATGTCGGTGAGGGTAGTACTCGGCTTTTGTTGTTATTGCCAGTGCAAAAAGCGGACTGGGTGCAGGTTACGCCCATTAGGTGTCCACCCAGCGACGTGGGCTTTGACGAGGTTCAAAGTTACGTTCACGTATAACGGAATCACTGGATGTTCCTGCAATGCGATTCGCTCTGCTTCGGCTAGGGTCGCAACTCTTGCGTGTACGTTTGCAGTGGCCCGCGCTTTTTCGAACAGGCTGTCGAATTCCTTCGATGCATAGGAGCCGTAATTAGCTGGTCCGATTTTGGACCAGAGTAACTCAAGGTAATGCTCAGGGTTATTTTCACCGAACCACCCCGCTTGGGCGACTTCAAAGTCGCCACTCTGCAAATCGCTGAAGTGCGTGGCGAGATTTGCTTGGTGCAGCGTTGTTGCAATGCCTGCAGCCTTCCACATGGCAGCGATGGCAACGTAGACCCGCTTGTTTTCTTCACTTGAAATGTATCGAAGCGTGAGTTTCAATGGATTGGCCTCGTTAAATCCAGCACTTTCAAGCAACGTCAGTGCTTCCTTTGTCGAAGGCACATGCGGGGCGATGCGCGTCGCGTAATGTGCGACGATCGGTGGCGCAAAGGATGCGCTTGCTTGTTCACCAGCCCCGAGGATGGACTCGACTAACCGCCGCTTGTCAATTGCCAAGCTGAGAGCTTTGCGCACACGTACGCGATCAAACGGCGCTTTCTTCGTATTGAAGACAAGGTACATGATGGATTGAAGTGGGACATTGTGAACTTCGTGTGGTCGTTCACGTCGTACTTTGTCGATTAGATTGTGTGGGTACCCATGCACGATGTCCATGTCACCCGCGACAAAACGGTTGTAGGCGGTGGCTGGTTCGGATAGTGGGTAGTAGCGAACCTTGCCAATTGCTGCTGCAGGTTCGCGCTTGAAATGCTCATTGCGTTTCAGCGCGACATATTCGCGCGGACGCCACTCGTCAAGCACGTATGCGCCATTGGAAACCCAGTTTTGCGCCTTTACCCATTGATCGGCGTGTTCATCGACGACGTGCTTAGGGATGGGATAGCCAATTGGATACAAAAGACGTTCAGGCAGAAATGGAAACGGGTGTGCCAACTCGATTAATAGCGTGTGATCGTCTACTGCACCAACGCCAAGTTCGGACGGCGGTAGCGAGCCATCGTTAACTGCGCGAGCGTTCTTTATGCAGTACAGAAAACTGGCGAGAGGCGCGGCTGTTGTCGGGTCCTGATGGCGTTGCAAACCGAACACGAAATCATGAGCAGTGAGAGGATGGCCGTCGCTCCAGGTTGCAGTTGGGTCAAGCTTGAATCGCCACTGCAAGCCGTCTTCTGAGACTTCCCAACTTTTGGCGACGCCTGGCAAAACTTCCGCGCCTGGCCCCATGGTTGTGAGACCCATGAATAAATCTTTGAGAATGTGCTCTTCGGCGTTAGAGAAATAGCGGTGGGGGTCGAGTGTGCCTGGTTCTGCAGAGTTGCCGATGTTGAGCACTGCGGTATCGGGACCTGCGCTACAAATACCTGCTAAAGCAAAGACAGAACCAACCGCGAGCCGGTGGCAAAAACGTTTCAAGAAGCGTACAAGTAATCGCGAGTTAGTGGTGCGACATCGTTCTTGTGGGCCAATTGCAGCTGAAACACAACGAGTGAATCAGCTTCGAAAGCAGTCTGGCATGCACAGAGATAAAACTCCCACAGACGGCAGAATCGTTCGCCTTGCTTTTCCTTGACATCGTTGCGAATTGCTTGAAAACGCTCATTCCAAGCACTCAGAGTTTTCGCGTAATGGCGGCGCCACACTTCAAGATCACAAATGAACAAATCTTTGGATTCGATGGCTTGTGCTACTTCTGACAAGGAAGGGATGTAACCACCAGGAAAGATATACCGTTTAATCCAAGGATTGGTGGGGGTTGGTTCCACCGCACTGCCGATGGTGTGAATCACGGCGATTCCATCGTCGTTGAGCATGTCACGGACGCGCTCAAAATAGACAGGGTAGTTGCGTCGACCCACGTGTTCGAACATGCCAACAGAAACCACGGCATCGTACTGCCCTTTATGTTCGCGATAGTCCTCGAGCAGGAAACGCACCTGATTGCCTAGATTGCGCTCAGCGGCTCGTTCGTTAGCGACGCGTAATTGCGAGGACGAAAGCGTGACGCCGGTTACTTCTACCTCGGCGTGCTCGGCCAAATACATGGCTAGCGAACCCCAACCAGACCCAATATCCAACACGCGCTGCCCGGGTTTCAGGCACAATTTTTTCATCAAATGCCGACACTTTGCCTGTTGCGCGCTTTCGAGCGTATCGTGGGCGCGCTCGAAATATGCACACGAGTAGTGCATGTCATCGTCGAGAAAACCGCGATATAGCAAATCATCGAGGTTGTAATGAAACGAAACGTTGCGCAGACTGGCTTGCACCGTGTTCCACGATTGCGTGAGCTTTGTGAGCCAAGGCAATAAAGGGGACTGCTTCGACGTGGCGTATTCCGTCAAATTGCTACGCAATAGACGCAACAGATCGGTTAGCGAGCCTTCTTGAACATCAAGCTCGCCATCCATGTAGCACTCGCCGAGATGCAACATAGGGTTGCGAAGGATGTGAAGCAACGTCCGCTTTTTATGGAGCTTGACCACAATAGGCTGGTCGCCGTCGCCGTAGCACGATCGATTTCCTAGATGATCGACTAGGCAAAGTGCGCCATTTTTAATGCGATCTTGAAAAAGGCGATCGGCGAAGCTCATTCGAGCTGAGGGTTTAACGCGACAGCGTTGAAGTTTAATGTTGCGCTCAAACTAACTTAGGACACACAGGGGCAACTATGAAGGTCAGCATAGGCATTGGCGGTCCAGCTTCTGGCGGTTCACGCAATTTTGAACCCGTCGCAGATTTTGTGGTCGAGGCGGAAAAGCTAGGTGTGTCCGACGTTTGGTCGGCGGAAGCGTGGGGGCAAGACGCCATTGCGCCACTTGCGTTTCTTGCCGCTCGAACCAGCCGCATAAGACTCGGTACCGGTATCGCGCAAATTAGCGCGCGCACGCCTTCGATGACGGCGATGACCGCTATGACCATGGCTGCGATTTCGAACGATCGATTTATGTTGGGATTGGGGGTCTCAGGGCCACAAGTAGTCGAAGGATTGCAGGGGCAACGTTTCGCCGCGCCTTTGACCCGACTCAGAGAGACGGTAGAAATAGTAAGGATGGCTTTTCGAGGTGAGAAAATCCAATACGAAGGAAAACATCACGTGTTGCCGTTGCCAGGCGGTGAAGGTAAAGCGCTTCGACTGTCGCAACCACCTGTTGATTCGATTCCAATCTATCTCGCTACGCTTGGACCGCGAGCGTTGGAATACACAGGGGAGGCGGCAGATGGTTGGTTGGCAACTTCGTACACGCCGGATCACGCCGTTGCGCATATGGACCACATCGCAGCTGGCGCTCGACGCGCAGACCGATCCGTTCAAGATATTGACATTCAAGCTGGGGGTTCAGTGATTTTCACGGACGAACCACAGCGCGTGATCGACCAGTTAAAGTCCGGCTTAGCCTTCACGCTTGGCGCGATGGGTTCAGCGAAAACCAATTTTTACAACGACGCATACAAGCGCGGCGGATTTGACGAAGACGCACGCGAAGTGCAACGTTTATGGGTTGCTGGTCGACGTGATGAGGCGCGAGCCCGTGTGCCGGACACCATGGTCGAGCAATCCAACTTGATTGGTGACGAAGCGAAAGTCCTAGAGCGCTTAAAAATTTACCGCGATGCCGGGGTTACGACGTTTCGTGCGTCGCCTGCTGGTGGTACGCTAGAGGAGCAGCTGACTACGCTCGGGCGTACCATGGACCTGATTCATTCGCTAGCGTCCGCCTAACGGGTTAATGACTTAGCGTTTCGCCTCGCAACGGCGAATATGCTCAATGATGGCATCGGCCATTTCCGGAATTAACGGTTCCGGCACATCGTGACCCATTTGGTCCATCACCAACAGCTTGCCATTTGGCACAGTATTGACTAGGTCTTCACTACCGTCCAGATCGACTAGTGGATCCATATTGCCGTGAATGGCAAGCACTGGCGTTCGGGTTTTACTTAGCTCTTCGCGCCGATCGCCATCTGTCACGATGGCTGCGAATTGACGTAGCGTGCCTGTGGGACGCAATGCACGATCATAGGCGAGTTCTGCTATACGTCCCATGCCAACTTCGGTACTAACGAAGTGGGTACCACCTAAAAGATTGTGAACCGTTCGCGAATTTGCTAAGGCCGCGTCGCGATCCATTTCTACAAAGTTGCTCGCTAAGCCTGCGATTGCTTCTGGTTGTGGCTGGCCAACTTCGGGGTTGCCCGTCGTGCTCATGATTGAGGTGAGACTGAATACACGTTCGGGATGCTCGCATAGCATGCGTTGTGCGATCATGCCTCCCATCGAGACCCCGATGACATGTGCGCCAGACTGGCCAATGTGATTCAAGAGGTGCACGGCATCAGTTGCCATATCAGATAACGAGTATGGTGGCGTGAGCTCACTTGGGTTTTCTCGCGCTGCAATAAGCTCGATGATTGACGGGGATGTCGCAGCGAATTCGAACGACAAGCCGCAATCGCGGTTATCGAAATAGATGACGCGCAGATCTGCGTCGACCAAGCGATTCAGGAATGACTCTGGCCAGTGAATTAGTTGGCACCCAACGCCATGAATGAGCAAGACCGGCGGGGCTGCGCGTGAACCACGCTGTTCAAAATAGATATCGCCTTCCGGCGCGCGTAACACAGGCATGCTTAAGCGGGTTTTAGCCTACGATCGCTAACTGAGCCAAATTCGGACGCGGATTTTAGAAGCTAACCCTAGCCATTCGCACACGAATCACGAAAGGTTTTGATGAGGAAATTACTAGGGTGCGTTGTAGGTACTTTACTAGCATATGAGTTGGACATTTGTGGCCGAAAACCAAGTCATGGGTTGTTGTAGTTTTTGCAGGGATTCACGCGTGATTACCTAAGATTTGCTTCGTTCTAGCGTAAAGCAGGCTAAGTGATAACCCGGTTATCACTTGATGGGCGAACAAAAGCTGGGCACTCGCCTTGGCTCGGGCCTTCATTGGCATTGCACTCCTAGCGCCATACATACGCTGTAGCGTTGTACGTTTTCTACGGATGCCTGGTTAGGCCAAAGGACCTGTACGCGCCGCTTCTCTCACTTGCGGGAGCATGGATTTAGTCTAGCTCATTCCGTTCAACGCGACGACTGGATTGACGCCATAACTTATCCATCCGTTGCATTGGTTTTCTGCAACGAGAAAAGCAAAATCCGCTAAATTTCAATTTCATTTGACAAACCGCGCCGCACGGTAAATTGCGGAGAGGACAACTAGGAATTCCTGAGGTTGTCGCGCAGGAGCGTGAATTCATCTTTTTCGCCGCGATGTCGATTCAGCATTGCTACTTCACTGACGCTCTATAGCTCGATACGACAACAGTCTGTGTAGCCTGCGGTGCAATTTGACGAATGTCGGTTGCATCAGGTGAAAACTGCATGCGAGCCCTCCAACAGGAGTGCGACGTGCTGTCCCAACTGCGACCGTTCAGATAGGGAATTGGTGTTCCCAGACCTTGCGCGAAAGCCGCGAGTGACGAGGGGGTCAACCCGTCGCTGTCATTAACACTAACTATATAACAGGCACCGAGAAGTTTCTGAACTTAGCCTTGATCGCAAACCGTCGCTTTCGCGGCGGTTTTTTTTACGTCAGATTCAGCAAGACGCGGCTCGAAAACGCTGGAAAAAGAGCATTCACCGATATTTTCCAGGCTGTGTCAGATGTAGACGCGGCCGACGTTGCGTCTAGACGAATCGCGGACTTGAGTTAGTTCCTGATCCGCTGCGCTGGCTCGATAAAGAACTGCTGTATCACGCCGGCCTACTTAGAGACAGCCTGATTCATCCAGTACGTACGACGGGAACGCACCAATCGCTGAGTTCTTGAGACAAGCCGGTAACACTTAAGCGGCTGCTAGTGATTACCTGCGTACGATGGGCTGACCTTGAGGGACTAAGAATCTACCTTGATTGGTCGCCGCAAAATCGTTCGATTACGTGGGTGCGACTTCCGGTTCCCTTGCTGAGCGCGCACGCCAACGCGCCGCGATCAGGCGGCCGAGATTTTTGAACTGATGAGGGAATGCGAGCATCGCTGGCGTACAGACCAGTGTTAGCAATGTCGCGAACGTCAAGCCAAATACGATAGCTTGGGCCAACGGCACCCAAAAACTCGATACTGTGCTATTTACGATCACCTCACCATTTACAAAATCCATCGATATGTTGGTCGCGAGAGGCAGCAATCCCATCACGGTGGTGCATGTTGTGAGCATCACAGGTCTGAACCTTTGTGCACCTGTACGCACGATGAGCGATAAATAGTCGAGTTCAGGGTGATCTCTGCGTAGCTGGTTGTACGTATCGATTAGCACGATGTTGTTATTGACCACAATACCGGCAAGCGCGACGATGCCGATACCAGTCAAAATAGCGCTGAACGGTTCATTAGTTATGACGAGACCGAGCAGCACACCAGCCGTGGACATGACGACGCTGAACAGAATCAAGAAACTCTGATACAGACTGTTGAACTGAGTAACCAACAGCACGAACATCAAGCACAGCGCGAAAAGAAATGCTTGAATCACGAAAGCGATCGAGTTTTGTTGTTCCTCATTAGCGCCGCGAAAACGAATGTCGACGCGCGGATCGAATTGTTGCGTCGCTAGCCACGCGCTGAGTTCGCGTACTTTCGCGTCGGCCAGGACGCCTTCTTCGACATTGGCCTGAATCTCAAACACATGCTTACGATCGCGTCGTTGAATCTGTGGCACGTTGTCGACAGGTTCGCGCCTGACGAAATTTGACATCGGCACCAGACCTTGCGACGTTGGAATACGCATCTCATCGAGGCGATTCAAGCCGCGCTTCTCCGCGGGATAACGTACTCGGATGTCTACCGCTTCGTCGACGTCATCAGGTCGATATTCACCCATGAAAATGCCGTTGGTCACGAGCTGCACAGCCATCCCGACGAGCGTGACGTCTGCGTTGAATATGGCCGCTTGTGCGCGGTCGACCGCGATCTTCCACTGTACGCCTCGAATTGCGCGCGAATCTTCCACGTCCCGAAGACCATTCATTTCGGTGTCTATGTATGCACGAACTACATTGAGCACAGGTGGAATAAGCTCGCGATAACTTGATGAAAACTCGAGCTGAACCGGCTTCCCGACGGGTGGTCCTTGCTCCATTTCGTTCACTTCGATGACGACCCCGACGACATCGGCGGTCCGCTCGCGAATGACCTCGAGAGTTTCGCTGCCTGTAAGCTTGCGTTCAGCTTGATCTGCGAGCTCCACAAATATGGTTCCAATGACGTCTTGCGCAGTGGTTGACGGACCAAAGAAACCAACATAGCCTACGTTAGAGTAGGAGTTCATGCTCTCCACGCCGGGGACGTGCACGATGCGAGATTCGATCTCTCGAACTAAATCTGACGACTGCTCGATGGTTAGGTTGCCGCGTGCATGAATTAAGACGCGCGCGAACGTGGGATCCGAGTCGAAGAAAATCATGCCGAGTTGCTTGGCGTTGTACATCGCAAAGGAAACTACTAGTGCAAATACCGTCAGGGCGACGGTCAACCAGGCGTACTTCGTTGAAATGCGCACCAGGCGGGCGTACCAACCCGTGATCGATTTAAGTTTGGTCGGATCACTGTACTCCAGCACATACATGCGTTCTTTTGACCTTTCGGTGAGCGTCCCAGCCTTGCCAAATATGGAGCCAAGCACCGGTCCAAAGCAGAGCGCATATAGCAAGCTACCGCTTAAAACCGCAAACACCGTAATCGGTAGATAGCTCATGAACTTGCCTGAAACGCCAGGCCAGAACATCAATGGGAAGAACGCTGCAAGCGTCGTTGCAACCGAAGCTGTCACGGGCCAGAACATGCGTTTCGCCGCCAGGGCATAGGCTTCGTCGCGACTGTGTCCTTCGACCATTTTGCGATCGGCATATTCGGTGATCACGATAGCGCCGTCGATGAGCATGCCTAACCCAAGCAGCATGCCGAATAGCACCATGAAGTTGAACGTCAAACCCATGAGCCAGACGATGATCAGCGAGAACAAAAACGAGACTGGAATCGCTGCGCCGACAATGATGCCGCTGCGCAAGCCCATGCTGCCGACGACCAACACCATGACGATCACGAGCGCGGTGAGCACGTTGCCTTCGAGCTCGCGGACTTGCCTTAACGCGTAGGGCGCTTGGTCTTGGCTATAGAAGACATTGACCTGCTTAGGCGCAGTCACTCGCCATTCGTCGACGACCGCCTTTGCTGCATTGGCGGTATCGATTTCATTTGCAGTCAGTCGTTTGTATATATTGAGCGTGATTGAATCGACGCCATTGACGCGCGCGATGTTGTCGCGATCTTTGAACGCTCGCGCGACTTTGGCCACGTCTTTCAGGGTGACAACAACGTCACCATCTACTTTGACCGGCAGTTCCCAGAGATCTTGCGCTTCCTCAATGACGGAGGGGATTTTGACCGATATGCGACCTTCGCCAGATTCCAACGACCCTGCCGGAATCAAACGGGTGTTGCGCTGCAACGTACCCATCAGTTGATCCAATGTGATCTCATAAGCATCCAGTTCAGACGGATCAATCGTGATTTCTAGCAGGTCTTCCCGATTACCTCTAATTTCTGCTTCGAGAATCAACGGGATGGGTTCTAACTGGGATTGGAGATCCTTGGCAAGTGAATAGAGCATGCGCTCAGACGCGCCTTTCGCCGTGATATTGATTTGCAGTATTGGGAAGTCGCTGGTGCTTTGTTCGGATACGATCGGTTCTTCTGCTGTCGCGGGGAACTTCACTTTTGCCCGGTCTACAGCTTCGCGAACATCTAACAACGCCTCATTTAGATTCGCGTCGACATCGAACTCAGCCATCACAGTGGCAGCGCCCTCGCTGCCATAGGCGTGAATCTCATCAATGCCTTCAATCGATGAAAGTTCGCTCTCCAAAGGCAGGATAAGAAGTTGGGTCGCGTCTTCTGGCGATATGCCTTCGTGAACTACCGAGATGACGAAAACCGGCACATCGATTTGTGGATTGGCTTCGATCGAAATTGAAAAACGCGCGACCAACCCAAATGCCACCAACACCACCATGAGCAACATAGTGGTCCGCTTGCGACCAAGCGTTTGATCGATTAGGGCGTCACGCATCGGTTCAGCTCTTTAGCTGTCTTCTTCAAATGTGACTTCCACCGTTTCGCCGACCACGACAAATTCTTGCCCAACGGTGATTAGCGTAGATACCTCTGGCAGGCCCGTTACCCACACGCCATCGGTATCTTCAGTAACGATGTTTATTGGTAGAAACTCAACGCGGTCACGATCACCCACGATGCGGACGCCTATGTCACCGTTATCCATGAGCCCGAGTAGAGCGACGGGAATTTTGTGTGCTTCATAGCTATCTAGAGGAATGAGCAGCTCGGCCGTCAAACCCGAGCGAATGGCAAAGTCTGGATTGTCGACCAACATTTCGATGGTGAACGAGCGCGTTTTTTGATCGGATTGCTGGCCAATGAAAGAGATGGTTCCGGCAATGATGTCGCCGGACGGCAAGCGGGCTTGCGCTTCTGCATCGAGCGTGAAGTTATGGATTTCCTTTTCGCTCGCCTTCGCCACAACCTTCATGGGGTCGAGATCGATAAGGGTGACACAAGCCGCGCCAGGTTGCAGAAGGTCACCTATTTCTGCATGAACTTCCTCGATAAAGCCGTCAAAAGGCGCTTTGATCGTGGCTCGTGCCAACTCTTTTTCGCGTTGCAACTTCATCGTTTCCGCCTGTGTCACGCGGGCCTTGGCCGCTGCGATTTGGCGTTCAATTTGCAGGCCACTCGCCCGCAACGATGTCTGTCCAGCGTATTCCAACTGGGCTTCGCGGAACATGTCCTTGGCTTCACGGACTCGCGCTTCGCGCTCTTCTTGCTCAAGCACACACAATGCGTCGCCTTTGCTGACTTGCACACCAAGTTCTACCGCACGCTGAACAACGAGCCCGCCAACTTCAGCTCGCACTTGCACGGTTCGCTTATTTTCGGTGCGACCTGACAGTTGCGTCGTGCGCTGCATCTCTTTTGCAGTGCTTATGCGACCGCGCACCTTGGTCGCCGGCAAATCCTCAATTAACGCATCGGTCTCAGCCTGTATTTGAGCGATGGTTTTGTTCGAAGCGACCACTTCATCCGACACGAGAAAGTCGAATGCGAACCAGCTAATAGCTAGTACGAGTATCGCAAGCGCGAACCAGATGTTACGAGACATTTAAGAAAAGAGCTTGTTGGAAAACGACCTTAGGCGCAATGTGTGTCGTCAGGCTAGACACTGGCCTCAACAGCCGTCGTTGACGTGCGAAATGATATAAAAAGTTGAGCTTTCCGTCCGGAATTTGACGAGCTTTCAGGATCAAAAGTTTGGCCTAACGTTAAATTTCGCAGTTCAAGCCACACCAATCTAGAGGACTTCCATATGCGATGGGCGAAATTCGCACTCCTAACGTGCTTTGTCGCTTGGTCGGCAGGCTGTGGCGGTGAAGGAGGCGAAGTGAATTCAGGTCAAGACTACGCAACGAACTGGGGTCCCGCCATCGGCGCCGCTTTGCCAACCCTTGATGTAAAAGACATCGAAGGTGCGGTTCGAACGTTCGACGATTTAACGGGTGAGAAGGGGCTGGTGATCTTTTTCGTGCGCTCCTCGAACTGGTGACCGTACTGCAAATCTCAGCTCGTGCAGCTGAACGAAAACACGGAGGCTTTTAAAGATTTAAGTGTCAATGTGGCGGCCATGTCTTATGACTCAACCACCCAAAACGCAGCGTTTTCTTATGAACAAGCACTGCAGTACCCGCTCCTTTCGGACCAGAAAGCAAGCACTGTAAAAGCACTTGGTATCCTGAACGAGGAGTACGAAGAAGGCCATCCTGCTTACGGCATTCCTCATCCGGGTGTGATTCTCGTAACGCCTGACGGAAAGATTGGTCTCAAACGGGCGGTACCTGATTACAAAGAGCGACCAGAATTTGGGGAATTGCTCAACGCCGTTCGTGACGCGGTTGCATCTTCCTAGCGTCATAGTCATGTGGCGCAGCGATGCACACACCTAGCAACGCATGTATGCGTAGTTGCGTATTGGTTTATGCCAAACTGGCTTTCCTCGTCGTTGCTGTGTTTGCTACGACAGCGTGCGCCTCGATTGTTACGGGTTTCACCAACAAACTAGCGGACGATCTATCGGCAGCCGTATTAACCAACCCGGATGTTGCGGTGGTTGCCGATGGCTTGCCAGCATACCTGTTGCTAGTGGACGCTCTACTTGAAAGCAATCCGAACGACCCGGCGATCTTGAACGCGGCAGCGACGCTCAATAGCGCCTATGCAACTGGTTTTGTGCAAGACGAAGCTCGTGTGAAGCGCTTCGCTGACAAAGCAAAGGCTCTTGCGTTACGTGCGACTTGCTTGCACAATGGTTCGTTATGTGACTTGGTTAGGTTGCGATTCGATGAATTCGAAGCCGCGCTTGCCGCGACAGCTCATGACGATATCGACTTTATCTACACGCTTGCGAGCAGCTGGGCTACGTGGGTGCAAGTGCACGCCGATGACTTCAACGCTGTTGCTGAATTACCGAAAGCGCGCCTCCTGATGGAACGCGTCATTGAGCTCGATCCGACGCATGCGGAGGGTTCGCCGTTTATTTACATGGGTGTATTCGCGACGTTTCTACCTGCGGCATTAGGCGGCCAACCAGAAGTGGGGCGAGAGAATTTCGAGCGTGCCCTTGAAATCAGTCAAGGCAAGAATCTATATGCCAAAACGCTCATGGCTGAGATGTACGCACGAGCGATGTTCGATCGCGATTTGCACGATAGACTCGTGGACGAGGTGATCGCCGCCAATCCGCACGCAAGCGAGTTAACTTTGCAAAATGTCATTGCGCAAGAACTTGCGCGCGAGCTAAAAGAGTCGGCCGATGAATTCTTCTAAATCCGCGTTGGCAACGCTGTTATTGATTGCAGCTTTTCTGGTCTGCGGACCATCGATAGCCGCACAAACCGAATTCAAGCTTGCAACCGTCTCACCAGATGGCTCTAGTTGGATGCGTGACTTGCGACGAACGTTGAGCATGGTAGAGGCTCAAACCGAGAAACGGGTGACATTCCGTCTTTATCCTGGCGGCGTCATGGGCGATGACCGCGCGGTTCTGCGAAAGATGCGTGCACGGCAATTGCACGGCGGCATATTGCAAACGGGCGCGCTTGACGCTGTAAGCTCGACCGTGCCACTGTACAACTTGCCCATGTACTTCCGCGATTTCGATGAAATTTCGGTCGTTAGGGAAACCATGGATCCGATTCTCGTAGCGGATCTGAATGAAAGAGGGTTCGAAGCAATTGGATTCGTCGGTCTTGGTTTTGCCAATGCCATGAGCGCTAAACCTGGGACGTCGATTAAAGATGCGCGCAAGTTAAAAGTATGGGCACCTAAAGGTGACCGCGGTTCGATTCGTCTATTAGAAGCATTCGGCATCGTACCGATTCCTCTTTCGATTGTCGATGTGCTTGCGGGCTTGCAGACCGGACTCGTCGACACCGTTGCCGTGCCACCTACCGCGGCCATTGTGTTGCAGTGGCATACGCAGTTGAAATACATCCTCGATTTGCCGTTCATGTACATCTATAGCGTGTTCGTACTTGATAAAGGACGATTTGAGCGGCTTTCGCCATCTGATCAAGCGATCGTGCGAACATCTATCGGTTCACTGTTGGGACGCATTGAAGTACAAAACTATCAAGATAACCGTCAGGCGTTGCTTGCCTTACAAGCACATGGTTTGACGGTGCTTGAACCGTCTGATGATGAAATTGCTGCTTGGCGCGCGGCGGCAAGCGAAACATCTAGCGATTGGATTAATAGCGGCATCATTAAATCAGAGCACGTCGCGCTGTTAGAGCGAACTGTGGCGGCACATCGCCGTGAGATTGCTCCATAGCCTAATCCACGCCTTGCGTTGGGTGGGCAATGCGCTGCTGGTTGGATTATTTTTCACCATGCTGGGCATGGCGGTGGTGCAAGTTTTCGCCCGCGAGGTTGGACTCGGCCTCTATTGGGGCGACGATCTAGTGCGAATGTCCGTACTCTGGGTCACCATGGTTGGCGCGATCGTAGCCATCGATGACAACAAACACATTCGCATTGATCTAGTCGATAAAGTCCTTTCGCCGGCTACATTGCGCTGGGTTCAGTCTTGCGCTTTTTTAGTGACAGCGTTCATTTGCGGTGCTTTTGGCTACTACTCAATCGACATGGTCTCATGGGACTATGCCCTCGGTTCACCAGGGGTAGGACTCATACCTGCTTGGATCTTTCAAACCATCATTCCGATCGCCGCGTTTGTGATGGCGATTCGGTTCACCTTACGAGCATTTATCCCAGCTGAACCATGATTTGGTTTTCGCTTGCGCTGTTAGTCCTGTTGGCACTGATTGGCGTGCCATTATTTGCTGTGGTGCTCGCTGGTGCGATGCTTGGTTTTATCGCGGCGGGTGTCGATCTTGGCGTTGTCGCTCTCGAGGTGTATCGAATCGCAGACACACCTCTACTTGTTGCGTTGCCACTCTTCACGTTCGCAGGTTATGTCATGACCGCGAGCAATTCCGCGCAACGTCTAATGGCATTGGCGAGTGCGTTTTTTGGTTGGATGCCTGCCGGGTTGGCGATCGTTGGCTTTGTGGCTTGCGCGATTTTCACCGCGCTCACGGGTGCGTCGGGGGTGACCATCGTCGCAATCGGTGCGCTGTTGCTACCTATGCTCTTGAAAGCGGGTTACAGCGAACGCTTCAGTCTCGGCATGGTTACAACGTCAGGAAGTTTGGGTGTCTTGATCGTGCCGTCGGTGCCGCTGATCCTTTTTGGTGTCATCGCGCAACAAATCGATGTAGGCGCGCAATTCACGATTCCGCAACTATTCCTTGCCGGTGCCGTGCCGGTTTTATTAATGCTTGTTGCGTTGTCCGCTTACACGATGTGGAGCCAGCAAGGATTTGAGCGGACTAGGTTTGAGGCGACCACGGTTAAGCGTGCGTTGTGGGACGCACGTTACGAATTACCGTTACCGTTCGTCATTCTCGGTGCGATTTACTCAGGCTACTTCGCGATATCGGAAGCCGCGGCTATTACCGCGTTGTACGTTTTGGTCGCTGAGGTTTTGCTCTATAAAGAAGTGAAGGTACGGCAATTGCCAAGTGTCGTTCGCGAGTCGATGGTGATGGTGGGCAGCATTATTTTGATCTTAGGTGCTGCGCTCGCCTTAACGAACTATTTCGTCGACCAGCAAATTCCGCAGCAATTGTTCGAATTCATCCACGGCACGGTGGACAGTCCGTTGATGTTCTTGATTCTGCTAAATGTCCTGTTGTTGGTGCTTGGCGCATTTCTAGACGTTTTTTCGGCAACCGTGATCATGGTGCCATTGATCCTGCCGATCGCGGTACAGTATGGCATCCACCCATTGCATCTCGGGGTCATATTCATTGCGAATCTACAGATTGGCTATTTCACGCCGCCTATCGGGATGAACTTGTTCATCGCGAGCTATCGCTTCGAGCGGTCTGTCATAGAACTGTATCGAGCATGCTTGCCATTCATGCTCGTGCTCTTGTTTGTGCTGTTGCTTGTCACGTATATTCCTTCCTTATCGCTTTGGTTCCTTTAACGGATATCGTGATTAAGAAGTGCTTGTTTCTCGTGGCTGGTTTCGGGACCCGTTTCTTGCCCGCGACGAAGGCGATGCCCAAAGAAATGATGCCAATACTGGACAAACCACTAGTCCAGTATGGCGTTGAGGAAGCTGTAGCGGCCGGCATGTCGGAGATTTGCTTCGTGACCGGTCGGCACAAACGCGCGATCGAAGATCACTTTGATGATCATCTCGAACTAGATGCACACCTTGACGGCACGGTTCGGCAAGATGCTTTGAATGAGATCCGGGCATTGATGACTAGCTGCAAGTTTTCATATACGCGGCAATCGCGGCTGCGAGGTCCTGGCCATGCGGTCAAATTAGGCGCCATACTCACCGGTGATCAGCCATTTGGCGTAGTGCTAGCGGACGACCTTTGTTTCGGTACAGACGAGAATGTACTGGCGCAACTGTTACGACTGTATGAGAGATATGCGTGTTCAATCGTTGCGGTTCAAGAAGTGCCGCCCGAGCTAACCGACCGCTACGGTATTGCGGCTGGGAGCTGGATTGAAGAAGACGTATTAGAAGTGGATTCCCTGATTGAAAAACCAGCAGTTGCTGACGCGCCTTCCAATCTAGCTGTCGTTGGTAGGTATATCCTGACACCGGAAATCTATCCGCAGCTAGATCGCATTGAGCCAGGTGTAAGTGGTGAGTATCAATTAACGGACGCGATCGATCTGCTGGCGAAGGAACGTCGGGTCATCGCCTGTCGCTTCAAAGGCAAGCGGTTTGATTGTGGGTCGTTGGATGGATTCGTCGCTGCAACAAACTATTGCTACTTGCAACGATTCGGACATTTGCCTCGAGTCGAGGTGTAGGACGCTGTACGTGCGCTGTTGTGAGAGGTCCAACTAAGCATGCTTGAACAGTTGACCAGTGGCGGCTGGGTTATGGTGCCATTAGTCTTTTTTAGCATTCTTGCGCTCGCGATTTGCGTCAATCGGTTCTGGGAACTGACGATTTGGCGCGTGCTGCCTCCTCAATTGCAGGACGATCTCGCGACCGACCCATTAGAGATCAACTTTGAATACGAACCGGATTCGAGTTCGTTGGCATTCATCGCATCGGCGGTGATCGCGCGTCGGGAAGCTGGCATCGAGATGGCGATCGCGGCTTTAGATGACGCGCTCATGTCCGAGACACATCGCTTAGAACGATATTTGACTTCGTTAGGAACGATTGCTTCGGTCGCGCCATTACTTGGGTTGCTAGGTACTGTGCTTGGCATGATCGATGTCTTTCAAGCGCTGAACCAACACGGTGCACGCGATCCGGCCGCGTTTTCAGGTGGTATAGGTGAAGCATTGATCACCACGGCGGTAGGGTTGTGCGTGGCAATACCCTCATTATTCTGCCATCGTCACTTCCAGCGTCGTGTCGATGAATTCGCACAGCAGCTCGAACAAGAAGGCAATTTACTAATTGGCGAATTGTTCCCGCCAGAGACATGAAGCATCGCGCAAAACGTTCGGACGTTGTTGGCATCGAAATTGCACCGTTGATCGATATCGTCTTCATTTTGCTCATCTTTTTTGTGGTGACGTCGACCTTCATACGCGAAAGCGAGCTTGAGATAGAGCTGCCAACAACAGTGAGCGCGAGCGCGTCAGGGTTTGAAGATTCAATTGAGATCAATATATCCGCATCGAACGATATTCGCATTGGGGGAGCAGTGGTCACCGAGCCAACCGTTGAGGCGGTTGCCGCTCAACTGCGAGCGTTCACCGATGTCACCACCAATCGCCGTGTGATAGTGCGCGCCGACGCTGCGGCGCAACATCAAACTGTGGTGCGCGCCTTGGACGCAGCGAATCTGCTGGGTCTTAGTCAAGTTAACTTAATCACCATGCATAGCGATGGCTGAGCCGTCTCGCCAAGATTTCTCGACGTACGGACGACTACTCGGCTATCTTCGTGGTCGACAGTGGTACTTCGTTGCCGCCATCATTGGCTATATATTGGCGGCGTATTCCGAGGTGGTGTTTGCGCAAACGCTAGGTGTGATTGTTGATGTTTTCAATCCCGCCGCCGCGAACTCGAGTGCAATGAGTGGTGGCGATTTATTGCCGCCATTACCGGTCATCGCGCTAAAACTCGAATGGCCGTTTTGGTTGATCTTTCCAGTGCTAATCGGCAGTGCTGCGCTGGTGCGGGCGTTTGGCAGCATCGTTGGCGAGTATCTGCTTGCCAATGTGTCTTTGAATCTCATTCACCGCGTGCGTTGCGATCTATTCAATCGCTTGCTTGCCTTGCCGGTGAGCTATTTCGACCGCAACTCGCTAGGATCTATTTCCAATCGGCTTACAGATACAACGCAGAAATTAAGGGACACCGCGACCGAAGTATTGCGCATCTTGTTGCAAGACGGTTTCAAGCTCATTGTGCTCGTGGTGATGCTCATTGATTTAAGTGGCCGTCTGACCTTGTTGTTTGCGATCACGTTGCCCTTCGTTTGGTTAATCGTTCGTATCGCATCGAAACGCTTTCGCACGACGAGTGAGAACATTCAAACATCCATGGGTGAGGTCACTCAGGTTGGCAACGAAGTGGTAGCGGGACACAAGCTGATTCGCAGCTTCGGTGCGCAAGGACACGAACGTGAGCGATTTCGTGTCGCGAGCGATGCGAATCGACGCCAGAACATCAGAATGGTGGCGACGAAAGCCATTAGCAGCCAGACCATTCAAATGATCGTTGGCATCGTATTAGGCGTGCTCATGGGCTTGCTTTTCTTGCCGGAGATAAGCGCAGGTATGACAACGGGTGATTTAGTCGCATACATTGCGATGGCCGGTGTGCTGGTGCAGCCGGTGAAACGGTTGTCGGACTTGAATGCACGAATCCAATCCGGGCTAGCAGCGGCCGATGAAATATTTGCCCAGATTGACCAACCTGAAGAACGCGACGCCGGGTCCTACGAAGTCAACACGGTCCGCGGCGAAGTTGAATTCCGCAACGTATCGTTCGGATACGACCGCAGTGACGAAGACGTCCTCAGTCAATTTTCGTTTCGTGTTGAACCTGGCCAAACACTAGCTATCGTCGGTGCGTCAGGGAGCGGCAAATCGACGCTGGTCGAGCTCCTCATGGGGTTCTACGAACCGCACGATGGCGAGATATTGGTGGACGGCGTCCCAACCAAAGACTACACCAAGCGTAACTTACGGAAGCATCTTGCACTCGTAAGCCAGGACATTTTCCTGTTCAACGATTCCTTGTATGCAAATATCGCGTACGGCGATTTGCGCGACGTTTCGCGTGAGCAAATCAATGACGCGCTAGCTCGTGCAAATGTACGTCGCTTTGTCGATTCCTTGCCACATGGCTTAGACACCGCAGTCGGTGACCGAGGGACCACGTTGTCGCGCGGTCAGCGGCAGCGCATTGCGATTGCGCGAGCGTTGCTCAAAGACGCGCCTATTTTGATATTGGATGAGGCGACGTCTGCACTCGATCCAGAATCAGAAGCCTTAGTACAGACTGCTTTAAATGAGGCGGTGCAAGGACGCACCACCATTGTGGTCGCACATCGTCTTTCAACGATCGTGCATGCCGATCAGATTCTTGTTGTGGCGGACGGCCATATCGCGGAATCGGGCACCCACCTAGAGTTGCTTAGCCAAAAAGGTCGTTACGCCAAGCTGTTTGAGACAGCGGATGGGGAGAGTGAGAGCCAAACACCGCGACCTGTGACGACGGAGCGCTTCATATCGCCAACGACGATGCAACCTGATCCAGCTACCAACAAGCTCGTCAATGCGTGGTACGGTGAAAATCGCTGGGTTAAAGCACTCAAGCCGATGGCGTCCTTGCATTACGCACTGGCTAGAAGTCGTCGTCGGCGCTTAGTAGCCAACGCTTGGATCCCACCTGTGCCATTGATCGTCGTTGGGAACATTTCGGTTGGTGGGACAGGCAAGACACCTTTGGTGATCTGGCTAGCTGAGTGGTTGAAGAGTATTGGTAAACGCGTTGGTATCGTCAGTCGCGGTTACAAAGGCAAAGGCCCGTTTCCTGCGTTTGTACAACCAGATTCTGACATCGTCATGGTAGGCGATGAGGCCCCAGTTATAGCTGAGCGCACGAAGTGTGTCATGGTCGTCGATCCGGATCGCGTGCGTGGTGTGCAGAGTGTCCTTGAGTCGATCGACATAGATGTCGTCATAAGTGATGATGGCATGCAACACTATGGTCTAGGACGCCACTTCGAACTTGCGGTTATCGACGGCGCGCGTGGGCTAGGCAATGGCTTGTTGCTGCCCGCAGGACCGCTGCGCGAACCCGAAGCGAGGTTGAATGAAGTTGACTGGGTGATCTCGAATGGTGCGAATGCGCATGGTGTGCCATTCGTAGACGACATCATGCACGTCGTGCCGACTGAATTCGTCAACGTGTATACGGGCGAGCGCCTGGCGGTGGAGTCGTTTAGGGAGCAGACCGACAACGTCATCCATGCCTACGCAGCCATAGGCAATCCAAGTCGATTTATCAATTCATTGCGGAAACTTGGTTTTTCACCGATTTCCCACGAGTTTCCAGATCACTCGCTGTTTCGAGAAGCCGACATTCAGCACCACGTCGACGACGTCATCGTCGTGACCGAAAAAGACTGGCGCAAGGTGTTGCCTTTGCGCTTTCAATCTGAAAACGTTTGGTACATGGAAGTCACCGTGATGTTTGAGCGAGATGTCGATGCTCGCTTGCACAAATTGTTCGCTTCCAAGCAGGCTGCGCTCGCAGCATGAACGAAACCAAAGGTTTCACCGTCGTCATTCCAGCACGATTCGGTTCGACCCGGTTGCCAGGTAAACCACTCATTGATTTGAATGGCAAACCGATGATTCAACGGGTCGTTGAACGTGCGCTCGCCTCGCAAGCTTCTCGCGTCATCGTTGCGACGGACTCCTCGCGCATTGTTGCCGCGTTAGAGGACTCAGGTATTGACGTTGTACTGACCTCACCCGAGCATGCGTCCGGCACCGATCGTATCGCAGAGGCGGTGGCGCAGCTCGATTTGACGGAGGAAGACGTGGTGGTGAACGTGCAAGGCGATGAACCACTCATCCCGCCAGTAGTCATCGATCAGGCGGCTGAATTAGTCATGTCTGACCCGAACTTTGGCGTTGCGACGCTATACGAACCAATGCAGGAAATAGAAGATGTTTTCAACCCAAACATCGTCAAGGTTGTTGTGAGTGTTGGAAATCGTGCCATGTATTTCTCGCGTGCACCGATTCCTTGGGAACGGGGTCGCTTTGATGACCACCGTGTCACAGGGAGTGCGCAACAATGGAAACGTCACATTGGTATTTATGCCTTCAAACTATGGGCGTTGGCGAGGTTTGTCGCGTTACCACCTAGTCGCTTGGAGAAACTTGAATCTTTGGAGCAACTACGCTTGCTAGAAAGCAACGTCGCTATTGCAATTGACGAAAGTCGAACAGCGATACCTGCTGGTGTCGATACGCAAGCAGACGTCGATCGCGTACGCATGCATTTGCATGATGATTCAAATCACCTGGCGTGAGAGCGACCGCTTCGATAATTCTGTGAGTTCACTTGCACATTAGTTCATGCGTTTAGACGTCCCCGCAAATCGATGTTTTGTGTGTGGGCCGGGCAATGCGCACGGTCTTAACATCAGATTTCGCATCGAAAACGGCACTTGTCGAGCCTCTTGGTGTTCAACGGACGCTTACATGGGGTATGAAGGCGTTACACATGGCGGCATCCAGTTTTGTCTCCTAGACGATGTGATGGCGAATCTGTTGTATTTGCGCGGTTTTACGTGTGTCACTGCGAAAGCGGATGTACGTTTCCGCAATCCGCTTGGAATTGGCGAAGCAGTGGAACTTTATGGTGAGATGGTGCGACAACGCGGTCCGCTAGCCATCATTGAGGGTCGAATCGTGCGTGCGTCAGATGACACGCTCATTGCTGAATCCACGGGTCATTTCATGGTGAAAGGCCGGTTTCAACCAGGCTTGGACGCTAGTTCATCAGCGTGAACCACTAAGCAACATACCCATGCGTTCTAGCTCCAGGCGTGCGAAGGCATTGCAGGGCTTGCAATACGAGCCAGCGTTTCTGCATGAAGCTTGGGCTGATCAACTGCTTGCGCATTGTCTCCTGAGCTTACCGTGGCGCGAGGAGCTTGTCCAAATGTTTGGCCGTACTTTTGTTGCGCCGCGAATCTCATGCGCCGTTGCCGACCCTGGCTGCTCATATCGCTATCGTGGCAGCCAGATGGAATCGGTTCGATTTTCGAAACATTTAAACACGTTGCGCGAAAGCTTGTGTGAGTACTTAGATGTGCCGTTCAACTACGCATTGGTCACGCAGTATCGCAACGGAAGTGATTACGTAGGGTGGCACGCTGACGATGAACGCGATCTCATGCCTGACCAAGCTATTGCGAATATCAGTTTAGGCGCGACGCGTGAATTTCGCATCAAAAGCCGTGATGGCACCTGGGACGAGCGCGTATACACGGAGCACGGTTCATTGCTCGTGATGCACGGTGACATCCATCGTAATTCCAAGCACACACTCGTCAAGACGCGGCAGTCGGTTGGCGTTCGTGTTGTCTTGTCCTTTCGTCAAGTTCAAGCATGAAAATCGAATCGCATGCATCATTGCGAGATTTCAATGGGCTACGCTTAGAAAGTTATGCCGATGAGCTAATTCATGTCGAGCAACCTACTGATTTGGCTGCGGCGCTAGCTACCAGCGCTCCTTGCACCATTCTCGGCGATGGTACCAACGTGGTACTAAAACCCCACGTCGAAGGTCGAGTTGTGCGGTTGCTTTTTAAGTCTATTAAGGTCGAACGACAGTGCAATGAACGGGCACGAGTGTATGTGGACGCGGGTGTGAACTGGCATGAACTGGTGCGCTATACGTTGGCGCAAGGTATTAGTGGGTTGGAGAACCTCGCCCTGATTCCAGGTTCAGTAGGTGCTGCGCCATTTCAAAATATCGGCGCGTATGGCATGGAGCTGCACGAGGTATGTGAAAGCGTCTCCGTGTTCGATCGCGTTAGCAACGAATTTAAGGTTCTTAGCGCAGACGAATGCAACTTTGGCTATCGCGATAGCTCTTTCAAATCGACCAAACGTGGCAAATACGTCATTTGCGGCGTAACTTTGGGACTAGGTGGTGGATGCCTCAACACGACGTACCGAGATGTCGCTGAAGCTGTTGGCCCCAAACCGCATAGATCAATGACCGCGACGCAGATTGCCGAAGCTGTGATTCGTATCCGGCGGCGCAAACTGCCTGATATTCGACGTGTGCCAAACGTCGGGAGTTTCTTTAAAAACCCCTGCTTGAGTGAGGCATCGTTTGCGGAATTGCGAGCAAAAATCAATATCGACGGCTTTCGCGAACGCGACGGCGTAAAAGTTTCTGCGGCACGTCTAATTGATTCAGCGGGAGGCAAGAAGGCTAGCGTCGGCGATGCCACTGTGTGGCCTCGACAACCTCTAGTTCTAGTGAACCGGGGCCGCGCTAAAGCTCGCGATGTATTGGCTTTAGCAGCTCGCATCGCCGATGAAGTACACCGGCGATACGACGTGTTGCTGGAGCTTGAACCAGAAGTTATTGGTTCCGATTAACTCCCCAGCTTGTTACGGCTGCGCGGATCATTGCCTGCTCGCGAACTCGAACTCTCTTCGCTTAGCGCTTCAGGCTTTGTTTGCACCTCGACAGCTTGGTCCGTAGTTTCCTGTACTTCGTCTACGATGGCTTGGGCAGCTGGTACTTCAGACGTTTCACGGTTACCAGGATTGCTTGGTTGTTCGTTCTGGGCATCAGTTGATTCGCTTTCGCCACTTGCCTGGCTAGCCGCTTGCCTCGGAGCTGATTCTCGCTTGTAAGCTGGCGAACGTGGGTCGTTGCTCGCGTACTGCCGGGGTTGTTCGCTCGCTTGTGCTGTGGCTGTTGCGATCTCTTCAGTAGCGGCTTCGACGTTCACGTCTGCGTCCTGCTTGGCTGCTTTCGGTGCTGGTTCGCGGACGGCTTCTGGTGATTCTTGAATCGGTTGGGGCGACGATGCTTTGTTAGCCTGCGTTTCTGCACGAGCACTTTCAACCGTCTCGGTCGATGCCACCGCCTGTTCGTGAGATGCTTGCTGACTCAAGTCCGCTTGCGGTGTTTCTTCTGCATTCGGCCGTTCAGAATCTGCGCGTTGTCGTATAGCTGCTCGTCTGGGGTTTGGTTCACGTCGCTGAGAACCGGCTGGCGCGGGTGTCCGGTTGGAACGGTTAGTTGATTCACGTTCCGTATCTGCCGTCTGTTGTGTCGGTTCTTCTGCTCGTGTTGGCGAGGGCGCAACGCTTCTTCGTGGCGCGCGTCGATTGGGTTGCGCGGTGTCTGAGGATTTGCGTTCCTCGGCATCACTTTTTTCCGCGCTTTTTTTCAGATCCGTGGCACGTCGTACATTTTCAGAACCCTTGCGAATCGGTCGCGGCGTTGTATCTCCCTGTCTAGCACGTCGCTCTGTACCGCGTTCACGACTTGCGGAATCGGTTCGTCGCGTTGTGCGGCGTGGTTCGCCAACTTGCGTGTTACGACGCTGTTCGTCGCGTCTGATGTCGCGCTTGTTGTCCGTGCCGGTTCTGGCATTTGAACCTCGCCGATTCGTCGTTTGAGCCCTTGGATTGCGTTGGCGTGACTTTTGATCTCCCGCCGCCTTGCCTTTCGTACCAGTGGTCGCGCTGCGCTGCTTGCTCTTTGCGCTCGCTTTGCGTGGCTTCTGCTTCGTTGAGCCGCTTCCAAATAGCGTGCTGAAAAAGCGGGAAAAGCCACTTTGCTTTTTCTTTGATTTGGTCTGTTTTTTCTTATTTGCTTCTGAACTAGACGCCTTCGTTTGGCTCTTCTTTTTCTTCGGTTTTGCGGCGTCTAGCGGCGTTACGAGCGGTTTGGCACGTTGCGTCGGTTCACTCGGAATTTCGGCACGTGAATTGTTTTCGATCTCACGTTGTTCCGAGGCTAAGACTTCTTGTAGATTAGAACCACCCTCATAGTCGAGAGCTTTGACGCGGCGTGCTTTGATGTCATACGTGTCGTTGCTCAGTGTTGAATCAGCAAGGATGACCACTTGCTTGTGTGTATTCACTTCAAGATCGCGCAGGAATTGGCGTTCTTTGTTTAACACATATGCGGCAACGTCATTTGGCACGCGACAGAGATATTGGTTCTCCTGTCGTGCGGGATCATGGAGAAGGTATGAGAGTTCGCGAAGAATGTGGTTGGCATTGGTGTCCGTCTTTTTGATAAAGCGCGCGCCATTGCAGTTTTCACACTCCTCGAAATGCGTGTCATATATAGAAGGTCGCCGCCGCTGCCGGTTGAGTTGCATCAAGCCAAATTCGGAAATAGTGCTGCAAGCGGAATTCGCCAAATCGCGCGACAAACTCTGACGCATCACTTGCTCAACTCGTTCATTGTTGCCTTCGGTGAGCATGTCGATGAAGTCCACGACGACTAAGCCACCGATATTTCGAATCATCATTTGATGCGCGATTTCGCGCGCAGCTTCTAAATTCGTGTGGAGCGCAGTTTCTTCGAGATTGTCGCGGCCGGTATTGCGTGCCGAATTCACGTCAATGGATAGCAGCGCTTCGGTGGGATCAAACACCAATTCGCCGCCAGAAGGCAACGACACTTTGCGGCTGTAAATCCGCGCAATCTCGCGATCGGCTCGAAACGCGTTAAAAATAGGCCGATCGCCACGAAATTGCTCAATCTGATCCCTAAGTTCTGGCATGAAGTCAGAGGCGTACGACCGAGCTTCTCGATACATGCTCGGGTTGTCCACAATGACGGTCGTGCCATCGCGACGCAGCCGGTCGCGCAGCACACGATGTATGAGCGCGTTATCGGAGAACATCAATTCTGGTCCAGAACCTTGATGTTCTTCAAATGCTTTCTGGATCTTGCGCCACAAATTCATCAAGCGATGAAAATCACCGGTGATTTCATCCAGGGAATGATTTACCGCGGTGGTTCGCATAATCCAACCGACGTTTTCAACGACCGGCAGCTTATTACCAAGTTCGCGCAAGCGTGTGCGGTTGACGTCCGACACATTGCGCGTCACTGCTTGCGTCGATGAGTTTGGCTTCAGCACGACAAAACGACCGGGTAACGAGAGTTCCATGGATAAAGCCGAACCCTTGTCTCCGCGCGCATCGCGAATGACCTGGACAAGGATTTTTTGACCGGGCGTCAAGTCCGGGGTTACAGACTCAGACGAATCCTCGCCGTCTTTAGTACGTTGGTCGCGAGAACTGCGACCGCCAGCACGATCAAAGGCGAGCAAGCCTTGGCGTTCTTCGCCTATGTCGACGAAAGCACCCTCTAGATCAGTTTTGACGGCGACGACAACGCCGATATAGATGTTTCCCTTTGAACTTTCGCCTACGGTAGATTCAACTTCGAAGTCGGTTAGTTTGCCGCCTTCTACGTAGGCAATGCGAATCTCATTGGGTTGTTCCGCATTGATTAGTATTTTTTTCATGCCCAGCTAGTTCCTGCATAGATGGGATGAATGGATAAGCCTTTTGAACGTGGGAGAGGTATTTAAATCGCATTTTTTTGCGTTTGATTAGCTGATACTTGTGTCAGATGATCGATACCGGTAGCGATGCCAGTTCTAATGTATGGAACACGTGACTGAACGCATTTGCATTCACCCCGTTCTGTGCGGTACTAGATTTTCAAATCGCGACATCCTTGCACATTCAAACGTCGATGGCAAGGGTTTTAAGGCAAGAGGTCGTCGCTAGTTGAGGACGACGTTTCGTTTGGCCAACGCGGGAAAATCTCATTCCCATTCATCGGTAAATGTCGAAGATTGCCAACGATGCAATCTTTTTGAGTTAGCGACACTTTACAAATCGTAAATGTCGCTTATGGCGGGGAATTTTACGAAAAAAGCGAGCTGAATGGACTTCGCATCTGTTTGGATTGACATGAGGTATGTGTAAGCGTTTTTGGTGAGGTGGATTCATACTGTGTTTACATACACACTCAGTTCACCTTGTACGTTCTTATCGGGTTGAGTGGTTCACCGTTATCAAGCTCAGGACCCGGTGCAGCGCATCGCTGAAGACTGGCAAATCACACATTTGTAAATGCAAAATCTTCCTAACGCGTCATTGCTTTGCATAGCTGCTTCATCATGAGCAAACCGAATATTGTTTTTGCGTTCGCAGACGATTGGGGACGTTACGCAAGTGCCTATGCCAAGTTCGAAGGTGAGCAGTCGCTCAATCATTTAATCGAGACAACAAATTTCGATCGGATAGCACGCGAGGGAGTTTTATTTAGCAATGCGATTGTGCCAGCACCGTCATGCACGCCTTGTCGCAGTTCACTTTTAGCGGGACAGTATTTCTGGCAAACTGGCCTCGGGGCGATTCTGCAAGGTGCACAGTGGGACGAATCGATACCGACATTCCCACTTGAGCTGGAAAAACGAGGTGGCTACTTTATTGGGTATCAATACAAAGTATGGTCGCCGGGCCGTGCGATCAATGCGCCATACGGAGGTATGCGCACCCGCTTTCAGCCAGCAGGTATTCACTTCAATCAATTCTCGCACTGGGTCACACGACACAAAGACGACTTGGGCGTGGCAAACGCCAAGCAAGTCTTGTTCGACGAAACACGCGACAACTTTCGAGCTTTCTTAGACGCACGACCAGACAACCAGCCATTTTGCTACTGGTGGGGTCCGACGAATACCCATCGTACGTGGGAACGTGGCTCGGGGAAGGCGCTATGGGGCATCGAACCGGACAGCCTGAGGGGACGTTTGCCTCGCTTCTTGCCAGATGTGCCTGAAATCCGCGAAGACGCAGCGGATTACCTAGGCGAGTGTCTTGCTGTCGATCATGGCTTAGGCATTCTGCTAGCCGAACTTGAACGCATTGGTGAACTAGAGAACACGTTGCTAGTTGTGAGCGGCGATCACGGCATACCAGGCATGCCACGGGCGAAATGCAATCTATACGACATAGGTTGCGAGGTCACGCTCGCCGCACGTTGGCCAGGCAACATCGAGCCAAATCGCGTCATCGAGGATTTCGTTAACTTGATGGATTTAGCGCCAACCTTTTGTGAAGCTGGCCAGATTGAACCGCCTTCATCCATGACAGCGAAGTCACTCATGCCACTATTGACTAGTAAGGCAAGCGGTCAAATCGACGCGTCACGAGACTTTGTCGTTACCGGTCGCGAACGACATGTCGCTTTGGCGCGTGAGAAATACCTGCCTTATCCACAACGGGCAATTCGCACGAAGGACTTTATTTACATAGTGAATTTTGAACCAGATCGATGGCCTATGGGTGACCCGAAAGGCGTCGACGAGCCTGGCGCGGCATTGCCATCCTACGAAAAGCTAGCGTATGACACATTCACGACGTATCCTGACATCGATGCTAGTCCAACTAAGGCATACATGATTCAGCACCGCGAAGATTTAGACGTGGAACCTTTGTTCGAACTAGCCTTTGGCAAGCGACCGCGCGAGGAGTTGTACGACTTGAATCGAGATCCTGATTACATGGAAAACGTCGCGACGAACCCCGCATACGACAATGTTCGAGGCGAGTTGGCAGGTCGACTTCTTGCGCTGTTAGAGGCTGAGAACGATCCTCGGCTCATGGAACAACCGTGTCGGTACGAATTCGAACCATACGCTGGTCCGCCGTCGCCTTAGAATCGTCGTGTAAATAGGGAATTGATGGTCATGCATCGACAACGTGCAGCCGCAACCAGCGCCACATTGTTGGTCGCATGGGTATTCGTATCTATGACGGTGCTTGCGGAAACGGGTGAAGTCGAATCGGCGGATAACTCAGTAAGTGTCGAAGCTATCGCTGTTTTACATAGTTGCAGCGATCCAGAACGCGAAGTAGGAGTCGCCGTTCTACAAGAAGCAGAGTCGAAAGAAGGCGTGAAGGTGGTGTCGTTCGATTTGGCGATTGACGACCCGGAGCTCGCTGCAGGACAGCATGGCGTACACATCCACGAGACTGGCGCATGCAAGCCATGCGGCGCGGCGAAAGGACATTTCGATCCTGGCCCAAATTCCAATAGCAGTCCGGACGGCAACCATCCCTTTCATATGGGCGATTTGGTGAATATCGCTATCGACGAAGCGGGCCAAGGTAAGCTCAATGTGATTTCTACGCGAATCACGTTGTCCCCCGGACCGTTGTCAATCTTTGACGCAGACGGCAGCGCTGTCATCGTCCATGTGAACGCGGATTCGTATTGTCCGCTGGGCGAGGAAGCAGGCTGTGCAGGCGGTGCTCGAGCGGCTTGCGGTGTCATAACCACAAGTGACTCGCCTTGATTCGGCAGAGCTGTTTATGCGCTTGGTTTTGACGATTGCGGGTAACAAATCTCGCTAAGACGCCAAGCCCCGCTGGTCTGCTTTCCTTGATGTATCCCTAGGCCAGAACGATTCGGTTTCGCAAATTGTGAAATCAGGCGGCATGCTCGATCGTCAAATTACGTTAATTACGTTAAAAGTAGAATCACCGCTCAGGCGCCAGAGTACTGGCGGCGTCAGCATACAGTGGAGGTATCGAAATGCGTGACGTAGTAGTAGTTGATAGCGTTAGGACCGGCTTAGCTAAGTCTTTCCGGGGCAGCTTCAACTTGACCAGGTCGGACGACATGCTTGCGCATTTGATCGACGCCCTGTTAGACCGAAACCCCAAGATCTCAGCCGCTGAGGTTGAAGACGTTGTGGTTGGCGCGGCTAGCCATGCTGGCGAGCAGGATGGCAACTTGGCGCGACTCGCAGTGGTGCTGTCAAAACTGCCGATCACCACCGCCGGTATGACGATCAATCGTTTTTGTTCGTCGGGTCTGCAGTCCATCGCGATTGCCGCCAATCAAATCGCCTCTGGTCAAACTCAAGTAGCGATCGCGGGTGGCGTTGATTCGATTTCGATGCGGAACCGCCAAACCAGCGGTAAGGCCGAGCAGAACAAACGACTCATCGAAGAGAAGCCTGAGATTTTCATGGCGATGGGTAATACGGCCGAGGTTGTAGCGCGTCGCTATCAAGTGACTCGCGAGATGCAGGACGTTTATGCATTGCAAAGCCAACTGCGCTATGCCGAAGCTGAAACTAACGGCAGCATCGCGGAAGAAATCGTGCCTATGACGGTCGAAATGCTGAAGGTTGACAAAGAAACGAAAGAAGAAAGTCGTGAAACGGTCACCGTTGCTAGCGACGAATGCAACCGACCGAACACGACGATCGACGGATTGAGCGCATTGCCACCGGCCTTTGAAGAAGACGGCACAGTCACGGCGGGCAATGCTTCACAGCTTTCCGACGGGGCTTCTATGACGATGCTCATGAGCGCGGAACGCGCTGAGCAGCTTGGCGTTGAGCCTATGGGCATTTATCGCGGCTTTTCGGTCGCGGCATGTGAACCGGACGAGATGGGCATTGGTCCGGTCTTTGCGATTCCGCGCATGCTGGAAAACGCTGGTATTCATCAAGACGATGTGGATCTGTGGGAGCTCAACGAAGCATTCGCGAGCCAATGCGTTTACTGTCGCGACGAACTCGGCATCGACAACGAGAAATACAACGTCAATGGCGGTAGCATTGCGATTGGTCACCCATTTGGCATGACTGGTTCACGACTCACTGGTTCGATTCTGCGTGAATTGAAGCGTCGTAACAAGAAGTACGGTGTCGTCACCATGTGTATTGGTGGCGGGCAAGGTGCAGCTGGCTTATTCGAAGCGGTATAGCACATTCCGTAGTAAACTTTGCAGGTCGGCGTGGTGCTCCAACGCTGCGTCGATTTGCTTTTTTAATGCCGTAATGGAGTACGGCTTCATGAGAATGTCCGGGATAAAGATGTTCTTTACAGTGCGGTCCTTATCGTTGATTGGCGTAGTGCTGTCATTGGGTTGGGGCATGCATGTTGCGGCGGATCAAGAGATTCGGATCGCAAAAGACACAGACAGTGACGCAGAGTCGCGTGACTCTCTAACCCAGACCATTGTTCATTCCGCTCGCATTGGCGAAATCGAAGCCAATACGTCGATTTATCAAACTTACACAAACGCCGAACTTACGGCGAAACTAAACAAATTTGTTCAGATTTCGCCTTCGGAGCGACGTGCGATTCTGATTGAAGTCAATCGGCGTATCAAACGCGATGGCCACTTCAAGATTGAAGAGAATGAACAGCGCTTCGGACAAGTCGTGAGAGCTGAGCCGGAAGCTCAGCAAGACGAACCGCTACTCGAAGAATTCGTCATTCTGAGCGCCGATGCCGCGGCCGAGGAAGAGGAGGCGGTGCGCTTGCGAGAAGCACGTCCAACACGTCCACCAGTACGACGAGTTTCCTCTGGCCGAGCCTATTCCTCTCAGTAACCGTAACGTTCGCCCAGCGGTTTCAAACGAACCGCGAGATTTTCAAGGCGTACGCGTACTAGTCGTTGACGACGACGCCTTCATACGTGAATCCTTAAAAACGCTTTTTTCGCGCGAAGGCATGGAAGTCGTCGCCGTCGAAAGTGCACGCGGCTTGAACCGCGAGCTATACAAGCGTTCCTTCGACATTTTGATTCTGGATTTGATGTTGCCGGGTGAGGATGGCTTGTCCATCGCAAGACGACTGAAGCAGGTAGATGGTGTACCCATCATCATGTTATCGGCAAAAGGTAGCGACGATGACCGTATTACAGGGTTAGAAGTTGGTGCCGACGATTACTTGCCGAAGCCGTTCAACCCTCGTGAACTACTGGCTCGCATGAGCGCGGTGTTGCGGCGCGTTCGTGTTGGGAAATCTCTCCAAGACGAAGACCAAGTTCATGGGTTCGGTCCATTTGAATTGAACATGCGTACGAAAGAACTTCACAAAGATGGTGAACTGCAAAACCTAACGTCCGCAGATATTGAATTGCTCGCACTGTTTGTGACCGAACCGTTTCGCGTGCTTGATCGAGAATTCATTTACACGCGCCTAACAGGATGTCATCAAATGCCGACGGGGCGCAACGTCGACGTTCGCGTTACGCGCCTGCGCAGCAAAATTGAAAAAGACCCAAACGATCCTCAATTGATAAAGACCGTTTGGGGCAAGGGGTACATGTTCCGCCCCGATCACTAGCCTCGTGATCGAATTTCGCGGGTCTCTTCTGACCCGCACCACATTGGTTTTTGCGTTAGCGGCGACCGCTATCGTCGCGTCTGCAATCATCTTTTTCACCGCGCTCGTGGTCGGGCCGCTCATGGAACGCGCCGCAAACCATCAAGCGGCTGTGATCGAATTAGCGGCGAATACTTATTTCGAGCTACCCGCGGATCGTCGCGCTGAATTTGAAATACAAGTGCTGGTCAATCATGGATTATTGGTGAGCACTATCAAACAAGACATGCCTGAGGCAGTCTGGGATTCACGCTACTTCTCGTTGCTCGGTGAGGCGCTGACCGCTAGATTTGGGTCGAAGGTGTCGTTTTTCGAAGATGACGACCACTATTGGGTGAATTTACCCAACCCCAATGAAAGTACGCTTGAGTTGCAAATTGGTTTTTCCTCCGAACTGCCTTACTTAACCCAGCAAATCGTTGGCATCGCGGTGGTGGTGTTAGCCGCGATCATCGTCATGCTTGCGTCGTACGTAACAGTTAGAAGAATTGCCCGCCCACTTGAACGGGCATCGAATGCCACAGAGCAGTTTCGAGGGACTTTCGCCATTGAGCATTTACCAGTTGAAGGTCCTAAAGAGCTTCGATTGCTGGCTGCGAACTTCAATCAAATGGCTCATGAAATTACGGAGTTAATTGAAAACCGCACGGCCTTGCTTGCCGGCATTTCCCATGACATACGCACACCGTTGACCCGTATGCGACTTGCACTTGAATTGAACCGGGAGGAACTCGGTGAGGACGTCACAGAGCAATTGACGAATGATCTTGCGCAAATGGATGAGCTAGTGGAGAATGCTCTTGAATACGCTAGCGGAACGCAAGAAACACCGGAATCGGTCCCTTTTGATTCTTTCCTAAGTTCATTAGTAGATGGCATTGCCGCGAACATGCCCATTCACTGGGAAGGCGAGCGTAACTTAAGCCTGGAATTAGCCGCGAGCGCATTCAGCCGAGTCATCACAAATCTCATCGCCAACGCAGTCGAACACGCCAATGACGTTTCACTGCTTGTCGAAGTGGAAGCAGCGCGCGTCCTCGTTCATGTTAAAGACCACGGTCGCGGTATTCCGTTCGACGAACGCGAAAAGGTGTTTCGGCCGTTTTATCGCATCGATGCCGCCCGTGGCGGTGAACGAAGCCATAGCGGGTTAGGGTTGGCGATCGTAAAGCAGCTGTGCGACAACTTTGGTTGGACGATATCGCTCAGTGAAAGCGAAGGTGGCGGGACTGATGCATGTGTAGCGGTGAATCGGGCGCGCACTGAATAAAACCAAAATAAGACTCGCATGAATCACAATAAAATCCCTCGAGCTTTGCCGGGGCGATCATGAGTTACAACCAGATCAGTCTAGAAATTGACGCACCAATGGCGCTCATAACGATTAATCGTCCCGAACGCCACAATGCCATTTCGCTGGAAACTCTGGCGGAATTGCAGGATGCGGTTAAAGCGATAGAGCAAAAGGATGCTGTACGTGTCCTGACGATTACCGGAGCAGGGGGACGCGCGTTTGCAAGCGGGTCTGATCTCAATGAAGTCAAGGATCGCGATTTCAAGAAAGCGCTCGAACCGATTGTGCAAGGTCTGGCAGATCAGCTCGAACGCCTTTCTAAACCGACCATTGCGGCCATCGACGGCATCTGTATGGGTGGTGGACTTGAGGTCGCGCTTGGTTGCGATCTTCGTATCGCGACACCTAGATCTAGATTTGCGACACCTGAAGGCAAACTTGGAATCATTCCGGGAGGTGGGGCAACCGCACGTTTGCCAAGGATCGTTGGGCGTGGCTGGGGAATGGAAATGCTGCTAATGGGCGACCCTATCGACGCCGAACGAGCATTGACCATTGGTCTTATCACTAGGATCGTAGCTCACGACCAACTTTTAGATGAAGCTCGGCGGATGGCGGCGCACATTGCTAAATTCGCGCCGTTTGTGCCTCACACGATGAAAATGATGGTTAATTTCGGCATGGAAGCTAGCACCGCAGCTGCCCAAATGCTGGAGAAATATGCCCAAGGCGCATTAGTTCAAACCGACGATGCGAAAGAGGGAATTAAGGCGTTTCTTGACAAACGCGAACCGCAATTCAAAGGATCTTAGCTGACGCTCAGGCGCTCAGATAATTCACCACTTTATTTCATTAGGAGAAGTTATGGCGGACGACAACTTCAACATTGAAGCTAGTCACATCATGATGTTCGCACGCTCTGTGGGCGATGGGAACCCAATCTACTACGACGCAGAACACGCTGCAACGACCGAGCCAGGCGCCATCATTGCACCGCCGACGTTCGTTCAAGCGAGTGCACAGTTCAACCCGAATTACGGCCTTCGACCGAAAATCGACGGGATTGGTTGGATGGGTTCTGGCGCGAATCCGTCGAGTGCCATTCGACCAGCAGCGCCCAAAGCCGATTCGGAGGCTGCTAAATCGGAAGATGGTGAGAAAAAGCAAAGCGGCGGTGGTGGCGGTGGGCTGCATGCGGAACAACGTTACGTGTATCACCGTCACCCTAAGGTCGGTGATGTATTGACCTCTACCTCTCGTCCTGGTAAGACTTGGGAAAAGGAAGGACGCCGCTCGGGCAAACTGGTGTTCTCGGAATCAGTGACCGAATATCGCGATCAAAATGGCGAACTCGTTGTGACCGCGACCAGCGTCGGGGTTCGCACTGAACGACCAGTGGATCAGGAATAGGACCGAATCATGGCATTAAAAGCAAGTGAATTGAATGTTGGCGACACCTACACAGAGACGGTCGTTGACGACCTAAAGCGTACGCAAATCGTGATGTACGCTGGTGCTTCCGGAGACTACAACCCTGTGCACACGGACGAACCATTCGCCACCAAAGTAGCGGGGTATCCGACTGTGTTTGCGCACGGGATGCTCACCATGGGACTTACTGGGCGGATGCTCACGAATTACGTTGGCGATGGTCGTTTAACAGAATTTGGTGTGCGTTTTACCAGTCAAGTATTCCCAGGCGATACGCTGCAATCAACCGCCACCGTAGATTCGATTGAAGACGGCCTAGTTAATCTGTCGGTATCGACAACGAATCAAAATGGCGTTGAAGTAGCCAAAGGAAGCGCTCAAGCACGCGTCGACTGAGAGATTTCGGGTTAGTCCAGTCTGACTGAGCTACCAAACATGACGCCCTTGCTCAAGCTTGACTTGCTTGCTGCACCAATATAAGTGGCGCTCGGGTAATAGCTGGATGACCCAAGTCTGCGCAAGGGTGCTCGCATAGATCAGTTGGCCGCACACTATGGTGCGGCTGGCTATGTTTTTTAGGTCGTTTTAAAGCAAAGTGCTACGCTATGCATAGATGCTGCACGATTGTTTCCACATAGAAGCGTCGCACGGAACGGTGGCATCGCATTAGATATGCGCTGCGGTCGTGAAAGAGCTCGTCGAGCCTTTGAAGCGCTCGACTGGCAGTCTCACATCACCAAGATTCAACGGAAGTCCTTACGTCAACTTCAAAAGTCCATGCTCGTCTAGGTTGCTCGTGCATGTATTCGTAAGCGTCTACTATGCCTTGAATGTCGATCAGTCCGTCTTCGCCGATACGCTCGACTAGCTGAGGAATTCCTTGGATGATCTTTTCGCCACCGATCGGTCCATCGATGACCACATGCCCGACATGCACGCCGTCCGCCGCAGCTTCCTTGGCGAGAGCTTGAGCGAGCATACGCAGTGCGCCTTTGCCGGAATTGAACGCCCCAAAATTTGCGCGCCCGCGAAGCGAAGCACTTGCGCCAGTGAATAACAGAGTTCCACCGTTAGGCATGCGACGGATAGCTTCCTGAGCAAATAAGAACCCGCCAAAGCAGCAAGTGCGCCAAGCGTTCTCGAAGTAGCTAGGTTCCATGTCGGCGATGCGGCCAGGTGTGTTGTTGCCTACGTTGTAAATCGCAACAGCTAATTCCCCGCCGCTTGAGTCGATTGTGTCGAACAGTGCTTTCATGGATGCAGGATCACGAGCATCCGTTGCAACACCCTTCGCGGTATGACCTTGTGAATTGATATGGTCTGCAATTGCGTCGACGCTTTCCTGCGTTCGTCCGCCAACAAAGGTTCTCAACCCCTTTTGCGCGAAACGCACGCAAAGCTGTGCGCCCAAGCCGTTCAATGGCCCAACGCCGATGACTACGGCAGTTTTCATGGCTTCCTCCTCTTGTTAATTACGAGTTAAACGCCTCGCGTAACGCGATGCATGCATCGTCCATGGCAACCCGCGTCGGAGGAATGGTGTCGAAATGCGAAAAGAAGCCGTGAATGAAGCCATCGTAGCACGTAGAACGAACACTAACGCCTGCGTTCGCTAACGCTTCAGCGTACTGTAGGCCTTCGTCGCGCAAGGGATCGAATTCGGCCACTTGTACGTATGCAGCCGGAAGGTTAGACAGTTCTTTCGAGAGCAATGGCGACGCGTAGGGGTGGGTTCGGTCGTTCGAATCTGCATAGTGGTCCCAAAACCAGTGCATTGCTTCTGCAGTGAGCATATAACCTTCCGCGTTTTCGCGATAGGATGCCGTTTCGAAGACGTGCCCGTTTGTGACGGGGTATACAAGCAGTTGAAATACCAAGGGTGGTCCTGCTTCATCTCGTGCCATTTGCGCGACGACCGCAGCTAAATTGCCTCCTGCACTGTCACCTGACACGGCTAGCCGATTGGGGTCGGCATTTATTGCAGATGAGTTCGCATGCACCCATGCTGTCGCGTCGAAACAATCCTCGGTCGCGGCCGGAAATCGATGTTCAGGCGCAAGTCGGTAGTCGACAGCAACGACTACACATCCTACCTGATTGCAGACTTGCCTTGATTGGGCGTCTACCGTCATCAAATCCCCAATGACCCAACCGCCGCCATGAAACATCATGGTCACAGGGAAGGGACCCGAACCCGTCGGCGAGTAGATTCGAATCGGAATCGAGCCATTTCGTCCTTCGATCGTTCGATTTTCCACTGACTTGACTTCGATATCGGGCCGTTCAGGTTGCGCAACACGAAACATTTCGCGGCCGGCTTCGACAGGCATTTGCGTCAATGCAGGTGCCGCAGCTTCCGCTAATTGATCGAGTAGTGCTTGGTATTCAACGATTAACGGCACGGCTCACACAAAAAAGCAAAGGATGCGCGATTATCTATTCGAGCAACTATGGCATTTACTGCTGAATTAGCGATAGGCAGCAGAGACCGTTAACACGCATGCTGGTATTTAGCAATATCGATCGCACATCCCAAAACGGCTACGCGAGCCAATGTTCGGCAGCTTGTTGTATATGAAACGAAGTAAACGCCTTACTTACTAGCAAGGAAGAAAACACTAGCCGTGCTAGCTCGCACTGGCTCAACTCATTGATTTACACCCCTAATATTCGGCATCATTAAATCAAGATGTAGGCCTAGCGCGATTTGGCAGATGGACTCTTTTATAGAAACTAGCTAGTTGCGGGTTGCCGCCGCGTCATCCTAGGAGATCGACGATGATTAATCTGCTGGACATCATGGTGCAGGTTTTCCTGTTCCTATTGGGCACCATAGCCTTAGTGGTGGTCGTGCTGTATGTCATCGATCGAACGCAGACGAAGCATGCGATACGCCGTAACTATCCGGTCATTGGACGATTTCGTTATCTCTTCGAGTCGCTAGGCGAGTTCTTTCGCCAGTATTTCTTTGCAATGGACCGCGAAGAGCTGCCATTCAATCGAGCCGAGCGAACTTGGGTTTACCGCGCCGCAAAAAACAACGATAACACGACGGCGTTCGGGTCAACGAGGGATTTGCGACCAGTTGGCACGGTGATGTTCGCCAACACAATGTTCCCAACCCTAGAAGAAGAGAACCGCGAAATCACCCCGTTAATCATTGGTCCGCACACAGATCATCCTTTCTTGCACCGCTACATTTTCAATGTCTCAGGCATGAGTTTTGGCGCTGTGTCGGTACCAGCGCTTAAGGCACTAACGCAAGGCGCAAAGCGAGCAGGCATATGGCTCAACACGGGAGAAGGCGGACTATCTGAACACCATTTGAACGCAGGTGGTGACATCGTTTTTCAAATTGGTACGGCGAAGTATGGCGTGCGCGATGATGCTGGTTTGCTATCGGAGGAGCGACTACGCGAAGTGGCGAGTCATGAGCAAGTACGGATGTTCGAAATCAAAATCTCACAAGGCGCAAAGCCCGGTAAAGGTGGGATTCTGCCAGCGGCTAAGGTCACAAAAGAAATTGCCGCCGTACGCAAGATTCCTGTAGGTCAAGCATCGATGTCACCGAATCGGCACATCGAGATTAATTCAGTGCCGGATATATTGGATTTTGTAAACCGCATTCGAGAGATTACCAAGAAGCCTACCGGGTTTAAAACCGTCATGGGGTCGTTTGGTTGGCTAGAGGAACTTTGTGAGCTGATCAATGTGCGCGGTAGCGAATGTGCGCCAGATTTCATTACGGTCGATAGCGCGGATGGCGGTACCGGCGCCGCGCCGATGAGCTTAATCGACAATGTCGGTATTCCGATTCGTGAAAGCTTGCCGAAGGTCGTCGATACGCTCTCGCGATTTGGCCTGCGCGACCGAATCCGGGTGATCGCAAGTGGCAAGATGATCACACCAACCGGCGTAGCCTGGGCTGTATGTGCTGGTGCAAATTTCGTTGTGAGTGCACGAGGCTTCATGTTTGCGCTTGGATGCATTCAAGCATTGCAGTGCAATAAAAACACGTGTCCGACAGGCATAACGACACATAACAAGAGTTTGCAGCGTGGGCTTGACCCCACAGACAAAGCGGAGCGAGTCTATCAATACGCCATGGGTATTCGTAAAGAACTAGCGACAATCGCACATTCATGCGGCGTATCCGAACCGCGAGCACTGCGGCGGGAACATTGCCGTATCGTGCAAGCTGATGGCGCTTCCATGCCACTGGACGAGCTATACCCCTACGTGCAAGCTGCGTAACGCTTGAAGGCGGGACTACTACGCACAATATGCAACCCACCTGCGCGCTAAACCTCTAGAAACAAGTGTCTAGAACATTTGACCTCGCGGACTTTCGACATGTCGTCAGCCACTTCGCGACTGGTGTGGTCGTAATCACCGGCAATGAAGATGAGGAATTGGTTGGCTTTGCAGCTCAATCGTTCGTGTCGCTCTCCCTTGAGCCGCCGCTAGTCCTTTTTTGCGTACAAAACAGCTCGACTAGCTGGCCGCGTATAAGACGCTTAGGCAAGTTTTGCATTAATGTGCTCTCGGAGCATCAAGGTGAGATCAGCGACGCATTTGCGGTCTCAGGTGAAGTTGCGAAAATCGCTTGGCATCCCAACAAAGCTAGCGGTACGCCCGCACTAGATGGCGTCATCGCGACCATCGATTGCACGCTGAGCGTGGAACATGAAGGAGGCGATCACACGATCGTGGTTGCTGAGGTTGGCGGCTTGCAGGTAGACCGGCCAGAGCTTGGCCCCTTACTATTTTTTCAAGGAACCTACGGTCATTTCGAACCGGCTAGCTAGTCTTACGCTAACCCCGTCACTGGCAAAGCGGCCCCATGAATTGGGTCTGCTTCACGCGAGGCTAGAAACAGCACCACTCTTGCCATCGCGTCAGGTGTGACCCATGCGGAAAAGTCGGCTTTCGGCATATCTTCGCGATTACGAGGTGTATCGATGATGCTTGGTAAGATGCAATTGACGTTGACGTTTAGCGCTTTCAGCTCTTCGGCCAGACTTTCGGTCAAGCGAATCACGACGCTCTTCGATGCTGAATAGGCAGCCATGTTGGGAATTCCCACGAGACCGTTGCGTGCACCTATGTTCACGATCTTACCGGCGCGCCGCTCGGACATTTGCGGGACTACCGCACGAATCATGTTGAATACCGTGCGAGCATTCAGGTTGTACATGAAATCCCAGGTCTCGTCGCTCGTGTTCGCAACGCTATCGCCCATGGTGAAACCGCCTGCTATGTTCGCAAGCACATCGATCCTGCCGATGTCCTGTACGACTCGTTTGGCGTCTGCGGGGTCCGTCAAATCGGCTTGATGTAAATCAAACGAAGTTTCTGCATGGATGACGTCAATCCCGGCAACCACTGCGCCTTCCGCTTCAAATGCGCTTGCTACAGCTAAGCCTAGGGCACCTGCAGCGCCTGTTACGGTGACGTTGGTATTGTCAAATCTACCCATCGTTTTAGTTACCTCGAAAGAACTTCAAGCGCGTCCCAATCAGGTTGTTGGATTTGACCATCAGAACGGATTGGTTGGATGCAGACATGACTTGCGCCAGCTGCTAGGTGTGCGTCAATGCGTTCTTGAATGGCATCTCGATCTCCCCAAGCAAAAGTCGCGTCTATGAAGGCGTCCGACCCTGCTTCATTGATGTCGTCCTCAGTTAATCCCATACGCAGCCAGTTGTTTCGATAGTTTGGCAAACCTTGATACGTTGAAGCTGAACGTCGCGCGGTCGCACGGGCACGCTCCGGATCGGTATCCATGATCACTTTCTGCTCGACGCACAACCACGCATGGGGACCCATGATTTCTCGCGCCATTTTGGTGTGAGCAGGTGATGTGAAATAAGGATGCGCACCGTCGACTTCGGTTGCAGCTAATTCCAGCATCTTGGGCCCGAGCGCTGCGATGACTGTTTTCGGGTCTTGCGCCGCTTTAGGCGCGGCGTAGGGTGAGGCTTTCATTTTTTGCAGGTAGGTACGCATCGTCGCCACAGGTTTCCCATAGGTTAGACCACGCAATCCCTCAACGAGCGGTTTGTGTGAGACCCCTAAGCCGAGTAGAAAACGGTCGTTACTTTGCTCTGCAAGGGTATGCTGCGCAGCGAGTGTGACACCGGGTTCTCGGTGGTAAATGTTCGCAATCCCAGTTGCGATGACGAGAGATGTCGTATTAGCCAACAACCATGAAGCGTGCACGAATGGGTTGCGCCCAACTGTTTCGGGAATCCATAGGGCCGCATACCCCATGGCTTCGATACGCTTCGCACAATCCGCCGCTTCCGTTGCGCTCATGCCGTCGGTGAAATACCAAACGCCAAGTTGTCCAAGTTCCATCTTTTTTACTCGTGCGTCGGTTAGCGACCTTGAAAGTTCCCAGCACGGCGCTCCGCGACCGCTAGGATGCCTTCTTTTGCATCGGCCGTTTCACGCAGCCACTGTTGTTCCTTCAATTCATGATCCGTCGCTACTTTGATCGCGTCGGCCAAGCCTTGCCGCGTGGTAGCACGAGTGGAAGCGACCGCTAGCGGTGCGTTTTCGGCAATTTCTTTGGCCAGTGCAAGTGCCGTATCGCGCAATTCGTCAAGCGGTACAAGCACGTCGACCAAACCACGACTTAAGGCTTCTTCACCTTTGATTCGACGTCCGGTGAAGAACATCAAATTCGCGAATTGCTGACCAACTAAGCGCGGCAAGGTGACTGTTAGTCCAAATCCTGGATGGATGCCGAGCTTGACGAAGTTCGCTGCGAAGCGCGCCTCTGGGGCTGCCACGCGAAAATCGGCCACTAATGAGAGACCTAAACCTCCGCCAATGGCGGCACCTTGAATCGCGGCTACGAGCGGTGTTTTAGACCGAAACAAGCGGACGCCTTCTTCGTATAGTGAACCAGTCTGGTTGCGAAATCCTGCTTCGGTAAACTCTTCATTGGCCGAGTGTTCATCGGCGTCGTTGCCAAAATTCGCACCAGCGCAAAAGGATTTGCCTTGCGATGCGAGGACGATCGCTCGACAGCTGGCATCTTCGTCAAACTTATTGAATGCATCGGCGATCTGATGAATCAGCGTAACATCAAAAAAATTGTGTGGTGGGCGTTGAATTTCAACCAACCCTACCGCACCGGCTTGCGACACTTCGATATCTGGATATTGACTGGCCACGTACTTCGACTCAGAAATTGAAAGCGCAGATGTTACCTAGCAAAAAACAGACAGCAGAACGACCGAAACTCGGTAGCTTGGCATTCCCAGCCATCGTAACCAATTTGCTGTTCTCGTTTGTTGCCATTGCGCAGACGAAATTTGTCGGTGAATTAGGCGAGCAAGCGATCGCAGCGGTCGGGATGGGGCAACGGGTCTTTTTCGCAACGCAAGCATTGCTCATGGCGATCACGGCCGGTACCACAGCGTTAGTAGCCAGGTCTTGGGGAGCCCAGGCGTTTCGTGAAGCGAGTCACATGACCATGGCGAGTCTCGTCTTGGCAAGCGCGGCTAGCATCGTGACGGCGATACCAGTGATCTTGTTTGCGTATGAGATCGCGGTCATTTTTGGTCTTGACGAGGAGACCACTCGTTTGGCTGCGGACAACATCGCCTGGATGGCGGTGTTCAATCTCGGATTTGCTGTGAACTACACGATAGGCGCAGCGTTGCGAGCCGCTGGCGACGCATGGACACCGTTTTGGATCAGCGTTGTCGTGAATGTGGTCAATGTCCCACTGCTCTATGCGTTGGTGCTTGGGAACTGGGGCTTTCCCGCCTTAGGAGTGACTGGCGCCGCCATCGCAATTGGTGTCGCGGGTCTAGTAGGTGGCGTCATAAGCATGCTGTTGTGGATGGCGCAGTGGCTTCGAGTAGCGTATATTCGGGTCGGGTGGTACGCCATGCATCGGTTCAAGCAACTTGCGAACGTAGGCTACCCAGCCGGTATTGAAATGATGGTCTTTCAAGTCGGCTACTTTTTATTCTTGATTCTGCTTGGTAACAACTATCCGACTTCGGCTTTTGCGGCATATTCCATCGCCGGGACCATGTTCATGGTTTGCATGGTTGTTGGTTATGGTTTTTCGGTCGCCGGATCGACGCTGTCAGGTCAGCATTTAGGCGCGAACGATCCGAATGGCGCGGTTCGTAGCGGATGGCGTGCACTGAGTTACGCGATTGCTTCGATGAGTGCGTTTTCGGTGCTTGTTGTCTTCAACGCTGAGCGACTGGTGTATTTCTTCCTCGAAGACCCAGATCCGCAAACGGTTCGCTATTCTGTGCAGATAGCATGGATGTTAGCGCTTACCAATCCTTTGATGGCCATCGAGTTCGCCATCGGTGGTGCGCTACGCGGGGCAGGCGACACGCGTTTCCCAATGATTGCGACATTGATCGGCTTGCTTGGTATTCGTTGTGTTATCGCATTCGTCTGTGTCCTAATCAAAGCCGATGTGATTTGGTTATTTGGCGCGATGGTTGTCGAAAATCTCGTAAAAGGCGCATTGCTAATTGGCAGGTTCAGAACCGATCGATGGAAGAGTCTTGTGCAACTGAACCCGGAAGCTTTGCGCGAAACGGCGCATGCGGACTCGGAGAACGAAGACCAAACCCAGCAAGCGTCCGCCAAGACTCGATCAACTTAGCGCGGCAAACTTAGGAATCGGTGCGTTGCGATGCCGCTCTTATTTGCGTTGAAGACATATCAATGCGAAAGTCCTCTTCGTTTATTCCTTCACATAATGCGCGCAAATCGTCACCTAAATGCAAGCGTTCTAAGGTGATAAATTGATTGCCGATTGATCGGCCGAATACAAGAAAGCGAACACCGAGCGCAGCGAGCCGCGCAACAGCGACGTCGCGATCCGCATGCGAGCCGTAATAGCGTGATTCGTCGATGCGCTGAATGGTGTCAGCCCCGACCACATAGGTACCGCCAGCTTTCTTGAATAGCAACTCAGCCTTCTCAACAAAACGCGGTTGGTTCGTGAGGATTAGCTCATCAGACGAAAACAGAGGCATGCGTTCTTGCAGGTCGACGCAGTCCAAATGCGGTTTGTCGACATTGCGAACACTTAATTCGTACACAACACGTTGACCTAGTCGTTGCTCGGCCAATGCCCGCATTTTTTGGTGACCATCGTGTAGTGGGTTGAACGCACCGGGCATGACCGCCAAGCCAGGCTCGCCGATGATTGCAGGGGCGTCCGCGAACAGAACAGATGTAGCTTCGGAACACTCGCCGATTTCCGTTGGCTCAAAGGGTTGTTGTGTCGAACTAAGCTCAAGACCGGCCAGCAGCAGTTCGAATGCCAGATCGGCCAGTTTTCTTTCTTCCTCAAGGCGAGACAACGCTTCTTTTTCAAAAGGAATGTGCCAGGCCATTGTCTTACGCGGCGTTTGTAATGCCACGCAAGCTCGGTGATCGCCTCGTTTGGCGCGCGACGTTCGAAGTGCGGCTGTAATGCCTAAGCCGAACACATGATCTGCGGCTTCCGCAGCGACCATACGTCGAGCGCGCAACATAGCTTGCATCGCCAATTGCCGGGCACCATACGTTGTCACGTGCTTAACGGGCATGTAGCCTAAAACGTCTCGCCAAGCATGACCGCTATAGGGAATGGATGCATACAGGAGCGTACTTGAAGCACCCGGGGTGGTGCCGAGATCTGAAATGAGTAGTGAACCGCCTGCTGTGTAAAAGACTCCTTGCCAAGGCGAATCGAAAAGTGGCGCGAATTTAGTCACTAGCCAGAAAGTTTTTTACGATCGAGATGAAATCGTTGAATTGGTCGTGATGACTCCAGTGGCCTGCGTCGTCAATGCCTGCTACTTCTACATGCTTGAATGCACGCGCACGCCCATCGCGACCAGGATCGCTCGCCCACGATTCCTTCCCGTATATAAGCAGCGTGGGGGCGTTTATGCGCGCATAGAGCGACTGTATTTCTTCGTCGGACAACCCAATCGGTGCGAAGGTGCGGACGTAGTTATCAAACTTCCAGCTGAATGTGCCATCTTCATTTTGATTGCTGCCATGAATGGTCAAATGGCGTGCTTGTTCTTCCGTAAGATGTGGATTTTCCGTCTGCATCCTATGAAATGCATCTTCCAATGTCGCATATTTCCGTGGCGAGCGGCTCGAAAGGTGGCGCAGGCTGTTTATCCAATTCTGCAGCCGCGACTCAACCTTCGGCTGGTTTCCCGCGTGGGACCAGCGCGGTGGTGTGCCCATACCTTCGATAGAAATAAGTTTGGTAATCGTCTCTGGATAAAGCCCCGCGTAGATCAATGAAATCGACCCGCCGAGAGAATGCCCCATCACGGTGACGGGCGACATGTGCTTCTGTTGCACTAATTGAGCTATGTCGTACACGTAATCGATGTGAAGGTAGCCACCGCCAACCATCCACTGCGAGTCCCCATGACCTCGTAAATCAGGGGCGATGACGTGGTAGTCATTGCGCAATTCGGAGGCTACCCAATCCCAATTTCGACAATGGTCTCGGCCGCCATGAATGAGTAAAAGTGGCGGTGCGTCCTCATTGCCCCAATCTACATAATGCAAGCGCAGTCGCTGTGAAAAGTAGATATGGGAGCTGGGTGTTTCAGTCAGCATGGGCGGAATTTTAGGAACGACATGATGAGCGCACACGATAGAAAGTTCAAGCTAACAAGTAGAAACGCAAGCCTATTCCCGGTTGTCGAAATATCGCTAATTAGCGCCACTGAAATTGGTTTCACGGCTAATTGCAGAACAGAGAAATGACCGCGCCGCAAGATTTCGTGCGCAGCATGATCGAGCAAGACGTGCTGCGATTTGGTGATTTCACGTTGAAGTCAGGCAAGCAGAGCCCGTACTTTTTTAATTTGGGCAACGTCGATAACGGTCCAGGGTTGCTCGAACTTGGTCGTAGCTTTGCAGATTGCATTTCGGCCAATGGCCTGCAGCCCGAGGTGCTGTTTGGACCCGCATACAAAGGCATCCCGTTTGTGGTCGCCACTGCGATTGCTTTCGCAGAACGCGGCGTGCTTGTAGAGGTAGCTCACAACCGGAAGGAAGCGAAAGGTTATGGGGAAGGTGGCTGGCTCGTCGGGGCGGAACTAGCGGATCGACGCGTCGTCATGATTGATGATGTCGTCGTGGACGGCTCGACAAAAATCGAGTCTGCTGAATTGATCCGCAACGAAGGCGGCATTTTGGCTGGCATCGTCATTGGCATAGACCGGCTGGAATATGTCAATGAATCACAAACTGCTAGTGAAGCACTCGCGGCGCAATTGCATGTGGAAATCTATAGCGTCGCCACGCTCGAAGACGTCCTCCCAGTGTTGCGAGACGAACCCAGTTATGCGGATAACTATCGTGCGATGAGCGACTATGCCACACAGACGTGCAAGATAGGCACTTAACTAGGAAATATCTGCGCACCGCCGTCCACACGCAATACTTGCCCAGATACGTAACTTGAATCAGTGGTCACGAAAAACTCGACGGCTTTTGCGATTTCCATAGGCCACCCATAGCGCGTAAGTGGTCCGCTCTCGACCTTACGCTCTTCGCGCGTCGGTCGGCTTGCGACAAATCGAGGGGTAATGATTTCACCTGGCGCAATCACATTGGCGTAAACGCCGTACGGTCGCATTTGGGCGGCCAGACACCGAGTGTATTCGTGCACGGCCGCTTTGGCGGTGCCATACACCACCTCTGAACGGTGCCCGGAAAGACCTGCAATACTGCCAATCGTGACGACCCACCCTGCGTTGCGCTCCATCATCGACGGCACAGCCGCCTTGCAGACCAAAATGCAGGTCGTCAAATTGCGATCCAAGATGATTTTTACATCTTCAAGCGACACATCGATCGCGTCATTGACCAACGGTTTGCCGGCGTTTGGACCAGAAGTGCCCGTTGAACCAATGTCGCCGCCTGCGTTATTGATCAATATGTCCACAGGACCCAGCTGTTCAACGATGTCGGCATGGTTTTGCGTAACCGTTGCTGGGTCAGTTAGGTCGCCATGCACAGCAATGACTTCAGCTTGAGTTTGCTCGCGTATTTCAGTAGCGACGGCGTCTAATGATGACGCTTCTTGAAATGCTTGGGTTGATGTTGGGGTTGTACCGTGCACGGCGACTTTGGCACCGAGATCGGCAAGATGTGTAGCAACGACACGCCCGATGCCACGAGACGAGCCAGTAACCCATGCCACTTTTCCATTGAGTCTTTTCGCCATTTGTCACACGCCATAACAAGGAGCCGCAAACTATAGAGATGGCAATGTAACTAATTCGCGAAAGATCGCGCCTAGCCAGTCATTCGACCAAGCAGTTTATTTGAATAGTTACGGTAGCTAGTCCGGTCGATAAGCTCGGAGGCTACTCATAATTCATCCGCTTACGCTCACCATTTAGAGCGTCTTAATGCCCAGATGTTGGAATTGGTAGACAAGCTGGCCTTAGAAGCCAGTGCCTTCGTGGCGTGAGGGTTCAAGTCCCTCTCTGGGCACCAATCTCATAGGACAAACGTGCGTTCATGAATCTTTTTTGCTCGGACGGCATACCTGAGATACATACAGACCCCGCCGAGGTGCCAGGCATGTACATGGTGCTAGGCCGGGTGTCTGCACGTATAGACGACTTAGCAGCTGAGGAACATGAGCTAATCAAAGGCGCCCATGCCTCACGACAACAAGCGTTTGCCGCCGGTCGCCGTTTAGCCAGAACTGCATTAACGCACTTAGGCATTAGCGTCCGGCCAATTCTTCGCAACGAACGTAGGCCAGTGTGGCCTGAATTTGTGGTCGGGAGCATTTCACATACCGATCATTTAGCGGCGAGTGCGGTAGCCAGCTCCATGCAATATCGCGGTATCGGGGTGGACGTTGAGAAAATCAGCGCAGTCGATGAACGTGTAGCAAGTCGCGTACTTGACGACGATGAACGACGTTGGATCGATGAACTTGAACTGCCTGAATGGCGAACTGCGATGTTTTCGGCTAAAGAAGCCATTTACAAAGCAACCAATCCCATCACGGATGAGTTTTTAGGTTTTCGCGACGTGACGCTAACCATTGACGAAGAAGCGCTGTCATTCACGGCTCGCACTGAAGATTCAAACAAAGCTGCGAGCTTGCTAGCGTCGGGTCGCGGTTATTTCCATCGTATCGAAGGGCATTGGCTCACGACCTACGTCATAGGCGCCTAAGGCTTCTCGTTAGCGGTTTGGACCGCGCATCATCGGTACTGGTTGCCAACGCTCGAGCGGCGTTTTAGGCAACACCGTCGGATTAACGCAACTCATAGGCCATTTGCCGCGTAGCACTAACGAAACTTCATGTCCTACGCGTCGACGCGCATTGGGACGCATCCTAGTGCTTGCAGATGCCACGTGTGGCGTCACGGTGACTTGCGGCATATTGAGCAAAGGATTCTGCGGATCCGGTGGTTCCTGTTCCAGTACGTCAAGGCCTGCCGCTTGGACTTTGCCGCTGTTCAGCGCATCGATCAAGTCCGTTTCTTTAACGATTGGCCCGCGTGCTGTATTCACGAACACCACACCGTCTTTCATCCGCGCAAATGAATCAGCATTGACCGAATGGTGCGTTTCTTCATTGTGAGGTGAATGCACGCTAATGTAGTCGGACCGCTCGAGCAATTCTCCCCAAGCAACCGGCTCTACACCAAACTCGCTCATCGTCAATTCACTGACGTACGGATCGTAGGCAATCACCTGCAAGCCGAATGCTTGTGCACGGCGTGCGGTGCAACGCGCAACGTTGCCAAACGAAACCAGACCCAGTGTCCTTCCCATAAGACGTGGCACATGGTTTAACAACGGTCGCCCGCGGTGCCATTCGTTTTCTGCTGCAAAGATATTCATCTCCTTGGTGCGACGTATCGCATTTAGCAGCAAAGCCATGGCATGGTCCGCCACTTCCTCAATGAAGGTGTCGGGTGTGTTTGTCACCACGATGCCGGCAGCGGTTGCAGCTTCCACGTCGACCATGTCCACGCCGACGCTTCCCAACCCGATTACAACCACATCTTCTAGACGGTCAATAACCTCTTTATTGATGTGAATGCCCCACGACGTAATGATGGCATCACAGTTCTTTGCGCCTTCGGCAAAATCGATGGGCGTCGGCGACGCAACTTCAACAATGTCCGCGACGGGACGAAGCGCTTCAAGCTCGAGCGAGTATTTTTCATCAAGATTGGTCACTTCGGCAATGCGCGGTAATTGCATTGCCACTTTTTTCTTATTGCTCATGCGTTAGTTTTCCAATTCAAGTTTTTGCAGGGTTTCGTCGCGTATTTGACGCTTGAAGATCTTTTCGGATGCGGTTCGTGGCAGTCGCTCGTAACCTAGCCAAATTCGACTTGGCACTTTGAACTGAGCGAGTCGATCTCGGGCAAATTCCTTGAGTTCTTCTTCGCTGAGACGGGTCGACGCTTCCAAACAGACGACCGCAGCGACGGTTTCACCTAAGCGTTGATCCGGAATTCCGAATACACTGACTTCAGCCACATTTGGGTGTTCGTATAACGCCGCTTCGACTTCCTGACACCCGATGTTCTCACCACCTCGAATCACAATGTCTTTTTTGCGATCTGTGATGTAAACATAGCCTTCGTCGTCAAGATGACCGATATCTCCGGTGTATACCCAACCATCCACGAGTGCATCCTTGGTGGCATCTGGATTGTTCCAGTAGCCACTGAAATTCTGAATGCCCCAAATGCACAACTCGCCGGTTTCGTGGGGTGCTAAGTCACGCCCTTCCTCGTCCACCGCTTTGACCTTCACAAGGGGCGGCAGTGCGCGACCGCAGCTTCTAGGACGAGTGGCGAATGCTGGTCCCCCAATACTTGTCGCCAAGCCTTGCGTTTCTGTCATTCCCCAGCCGGTGCCAGAAGCCCCCTTGGCGATTTTGTTGTCGATTTCCTTCGCTTGTTCAGGTGCCATCGCAGCGCCACCACCGCCTGCGCTTTGGAGGCTACTCAAGTCGTATTTCTTCAGCGACGGCGATTTTGCAAGTTCGTACGCCATGCTGGGAACGCCATTGAAAGACGTTATGTGCTCTTGTTCGATGAGTTGGAGTGCTTGTTCTACATCCCACTTGTACATGCCGACCAATTTGCGACCATGTCGGAATGACGACAACAATTGCACGACCAAGCCCGTGACGTGAAACAATGGCACCGACAAAATCGTTGCCGGTTTGAACTGCGGTTGCGTCGGTGCTGGTTGTGGTGGTGGTTGCTGTACTGATTCATCTGGATTCACCGTCATTTGGTAGCCAACCGCGCCAGCGGCTTCCCAACCCAGTAGGGCGTTACAGATTGCACGGTGTGTAGACAGCACCCCTTTCGGATGTGCCGTCGAGCCAGAAGTGTAGAGGAGCGTGGCGTTCGCCTCAGGCAAAATGGTTGAATCTGGCATTTCATCGCTAACGTCAGCGATAAAGTCGTGCCACTCAGGGTAGGCTGGGTGGCTGCATCGAACTGTGACTAGCTCGATGCCAAGCTCCTCTGCTGAATCGCTGATGCGTTCAAGTCGTTCACGATCGACGAATAGCAGCTTGAGACCACTATCTTCAATACCGTAAATCATTTCTTCGGTAGACCACCACGCGTTCATCGCGACCGCAACGCCGCCCATCGCCGTGATCCCCATAAATGCGAAGATCCATTCTGGGTAATTGCGTAACGAGATACCGACTCGATCGCCTTCTTGAATCCCTTCCTCGCGAAGCTTGTTAGCAACTCGTGCGGCTAATTGCCATGCTTCGTTAAACGAGTAACGATCATCTTCGTAGACGTAAAGTTCGCTATCGTGGCTCAAGCCGGACCGATACAGTTCACGCAGGTTTTGGGGTGCGTTTACGAAGCCGATGAAATCGACCCCATTGACCTGGATGGTTTCGATCTCGAATGGTTTTCCGGGTGCAGTGACTGCAGCAATGGCACGCTCTAGTGCTTCATTCATCGCCATGATTTCAGCACGAATACGATGTGCGTGCCAAGCCTGTCATGTGAAGTTAGACCCGAATTGGAAGCGTGGAATGATATTTACATGGTCGCTAAAATCGCCGTCCAATCTGCTCTTGGCGTGTGTCTTTCTCAATGATTTACGCCATTTACGAACGGGAATGTGAGCCAATATGAGAGAAAATGCAGCACTTACCACGTGGCGAGCTGGTGGGCAAACTGTCGGAGGCTGGCTGAGCATCGGCAATGCGTACACGGCGGAAACAATGGCAAGTCTTGGTTTCGACTGGCTCTGCGTCGATCTACAACATGGCATGCTAAGTTATGACGACTTGAAATACATGCTGCCAGCCATTTCAAATTACGATGCCGTACCTATGGTGCGAGTGCCGTGGAACGAGCCCTATGAAATCATGAAAGCGCTCGATGCAGGAGCGTATGGCGTGATCGTGCCGATGGTTAATAATCGCGCGGAAGCTGAATTGGCCGTAGATTCGTGCCGCTATCCGCCGGATGGCCATCGATCATTTGGTCCCATTCGTGCCGCGATGTATGGCGGTCGAGGTTATGCCCGTGAAGCAAACCAACACATCGCGTGCGTAGTAATGGTGGAAACAGCCGATGGGATTGAAAACCTCGATGAAATCGCGTCTACTCCGGGCTTAGACGGCATCTATATTGGTCCTTCAGACTTAGGGTTTGCGCTGGGATTGAGTCCGACTACTGGCAGTCAAGATGAAAAACACATTGAAACCGTGGAAAAAATACGTTTGACTTGCAAGGAACACGGCATCGCCGCAGGGATCCATACCGGCAGTTTGGAAGCTACGCAACGGTATCTCGGCCAGGGGTTCAATTTAGTGAATCTAGGTACTGATAGTGCGTTTTTAGCTGCTTCAGCCGCGGGTCAACTAGCCCAAGCTAAGGAAACCGCCGGCAACCAACGCGAAAACTCAGGCTACTAGAACATCGCGTGAGGCAAACTGGCGTGTAGGTCCGCATAAACGAACGCAGGCGTTTCGCAGATCGCGTAAGGGTGCACGTGAATGTCATCGAGATGTTCGCGGTATTTGCGAATTGGCTCGAGCGCTTCACGATGCAACTGCTCTTGCGACGGCAACAACATCAGGCTGTCCAACGACTCAAAAATCGGGTTTACAGGCCGTAATTGCTCGAACGAGCATCGAGTTTCATAAGCCTGTCCGGAATACGTCGCGACGTCGATGTCCGTAACGAGTGCCCAGTCTTTCAACTGGAGTTCTGGTTCAACCGCAAAGATCAAAGGCATCACTTCCTCAGCTTTTTGCGCCTTCTCAAGCAGTTCGAGTGCCACCAACCACGGATGACGATCGCGAAAAGAACCGCGTTGCGATCCGGCTTCGTGTACTGAATCCAGGGCTCTCTGATCAGTGACTGTGACGATGCAATACGCAGCGGGATTCATAAAGCATTCCGCGCCAAGCTTTTAGGCAGTGTGGCTTTGCGTGGAGCTAGAAAACGAAACGTAACTGGATGTCGACACCTTGGTCCAGCTGCTGCTGCGCTGAACGCATCTGACGTGTGGCGATTTCAAGATTAAACAAGCGATCCAAATTGGAATTCAACGCGACGCGAAAACCCATACGCGTTTGGCTGAGCGTTGAAATGGAAATCTGTCCGAAAGGCGTGATAACGCCACTTGCGTTCACGGGTAAGCCGTAGCTAAGCGTGCCGCTCATCGCCCACTCGTTCTCGTACGGCGATCCAAATCCTTGCGGATTCAGCATCGACCATTGTTGCATTGGCAGTAGCGAGCCAGCGTAATTCGTTTGTCCGTAGGTGGGTGAGAGGGAAAGCGCTAATCCTTCACCACGCAAACCTGGATCCAGATGTGCCGCAACACTGAAAATCAGTTCTGGCGAGGATGATGCCGTCGCGTCGCTCAAAGCGCGGCCTTCCGCCTCAAGTGTAAGACCGTGGAACGAGGCGAAGCGTACGCCACCAAGTGCTTCAACACTAGAGATTAATGCGAACGGATCGTCGTCCAGTCGCCCAGAAAGACCCAGGTAGGGTTGGAGTTTTTGCCCGGTGTATGACATTTCTAACCCGGTCCGCAGTCTCCCGGCAACAGGGTCAAGTGCGTTGTGATTCTCTTCGAGTTCATTGAACCGCACGGGCATCGTTAAACCAGCATCGCCAGTGCTTGAAAGATGGACGTTACCAGAAGACCTGAGTAGCTGACGCCAACCTACGGCCCCGACGATCATGCCTTGATTCGGATTCGTGATTGGATTTGCCAAGTAGTTCGGCACCGGATTCAAACCACGAACGACGCCTAACGTGCCCCAGATTTCTCGACCTGCTTGGTCGTCCCAGCGCGCATATGGCATAACGCTCGAAAAACTTGCGGCCAACGCATCGCTATTCGTTGTGGTTTCTCTAGCAAGTACGTTATTGGTAGATTGCCGGTCAAACCCAAACGCCAGCCCAGTGGTCCAATTTCCTTCGACTTGGGTATCGAAGCCAACATAGATACCTGGTTCAAAACCAGCCTGAACATTGCCATCGTGGCGGTCGCCTATACGCGAACTCGCGTAATTCCAAAGCGTACGGGAATTGCCAATGGCGCGATTGTCGTGCGGCGAAGAAACCCGGAAACGCGACCGCAGTGCGCTAGCGAAATTGTCGAGCACATGATGCTGACTAGCAAACGTCGTTGAACTCTGCGAAAACATCGGTCGCGATGCTGCAATTGGGCTAATTTCAGACTGTGATTGGTAGAGAAAGAGATCGCCCTCGCGAACGCTTCGACTGGGTACGCTAGTCAGCGAGTTCACGACATTCAGGGTTACAAGATCAGCGAACGAATTTGCGTCATTGGCGTTCGTTAAGGAAGCGCGCCGTGGTTCGAACTTGAATTGCTGAATTGCGACATTGCCTTGCTCGGTGACGCCAATCCAGAAATAGGGTTCACTCGGCATCGCAACGTTTATGCGCCCACGGATAAAGTGTCCAGCGCGATCGTAGGAAAGATCGATGGGAAGAGCAGGCGTTAGCAAATAGGAAACGTTGCTCGAGTTTAACTTAGGAAGTTGGAACGTGTTTGTCGCGAGGAGGTTTAACGGTACGGTCGCTACATCCTTTTCAAATGCAACGACTTTTGTCGTTTCTGAAGTGTTTTGCCGACGGTCCTCTACATTCACGAGAAACCAATCGATCATGCTCCCGTGCTCATTGGTTGCAGTTACGGCAATTTGCGCGGTGCCGAGTGCTTTAGCTAGGACGATGAGGTAGCTATCGACTACCCAGGCATCGGCAATGGCTTTGTTGTATGGATAGGCAGAGAAACTCTTGCTCGGGAGCTGCCCAAACGACAAACGTAAATCGCGGACATAAATACGTTGTGGTTCAACCGAGCCGTTGTTGCTTGCAACCTTAGGGTTTAGGTGTAGCGTTTGATCAGCGATGGCGTCAATCAATGTAGGCGCTAAATCGCTTGAGTTGCTATTTTCGTGGCCGAGTGCGGATGGTGCATTGAGCGTTAACGCGCATGCTAGTAGTTGCATGGCGTGCCGCAATAGACTACGCGCCGAAGTCAGAAACCCATCGTGGCGCAACACGGAAATCATGATTTTTTAGCTCTGCACCTGACGTCAAACTGACTTCGTCAGAACGACTTGGACGTTGTGACAACATCCCGTATTGACGGCAGGATTATAGGGTTTCCGCGCCGATAGGAGTGGATATTTCCAGGCTAATCGCGTCGGACCACGGCCTGATGAACGCCATGACCGCGTCAAATAAAAACCGCGGGCATACATGCCCGCGGTCCTTTGCGATGTGCTTGTAGTTTAGAGCTTGTGGCCCTTAGCTACTAACCAGTGATTTAGGCTTCTTCTTCGTCAGACTCTTCGTCTTCGCCATCGCCGTCTTCTTCACCGCACTGGCCTTCGCCGCACTTGCCTTCTTCGTCTTTCTCGCCACACTCGCCTTCGTCGCCGTCACCGTGAGCACCGGCAATGGTCAACAATGAATCATCCATAGTGCTGGCAGTCGAATCGCAATCTTGGCCACCTGCAAGAGCAGAAGAACCTGTCATCGCAACAACAAGTGCACCAATTCCCAATACAGTGGGATTTACTGTAAGCTTGGACATGTTTTCCCCAATAATCCAAAACCAACTATTCCGCGAGCGACTGTACCAGAGGCATCTGTGCCAGGTCCCGCAATTAACCGATGCCGAAGCATCTTGGTAGGTTTGACATTTGATTCGCATCTAAGTTCAAACCTACTCACAATCATACACCCATAGAAGTAAGTGTTTAGAGTCAATCAGCTAGAGCCAAACACACCGCATGAAGTTTCGAGCTGCAGATGCCGCAGCTAGTTGCGAATCAAGCGCCACCCCAAGGTTATTACGCCCGCAATTTGCGGCTTGTAATTGAAACGGTATGCGCTCAATATGATGACCTATTGAGCGAAAAGGAACGATCGTTTGCGCAATCCACGTTGAATTTATCAACGGATGCGTTGCGCTTGTTTGCTCGGTTGCTTTCTCGAACGAGAGACTTAATTCGATTAGACTCGTTGAACTATGCGGATGTTGGTGATTTAGCAGGCGCATTGCGAGAGTTACAAGCTACTGAACTCATTGACGTCAACTCGAGGCATATAGACATGCCGGCGTTGCTGAACCTTCTGACCATTCCAGAACTTCGTGAGCTGTTTGCTGAATGCCACCTGCAAGGCCGCAAGGAAGAGTTGATTTTCGCCGTAGGTGACACACTTTCAGCTAGCGTTATTTATGAGCGGGTCAAGGAACGATGTCCGTGGTTGGTCATTGCAGTATCACCTGAATTTGAGCTGTTTTGCCTGCTGTTTTTCGGCAATTCCGCGCAACGCCTTGACGAGTTCGTCATTCGGGATCTAGGTGTAACGAAGTACGAGGCATACAGCCTCGATCCGACGTATCGGTTGTTTCGCGAACGCTACATGGTCGATCGCTACTTGGAATTGAATGCCATTGCTGAATTCGTTGAAATTGAAGGAAAACAGATTTCGATCGATCATGCGAAAGCAGTTTACGAGTTGCTCGAAAACCGTGAGGACGATCGCGTGCTGGAATCGCGCCGCGCCAGTATTCTCAATGCGCTAGGCCGCAATTTGGAGCGGTGTAATCAGTTGCAACTGGCGTTGGCTTGCTACGCCGCTTCAACAACCCACCCAGCTCGTGAGCGCACGATGCGCATCTGGCACAAGCACCAACAGCTAGAAAAAGTAGAGACGTTACGTACTCAGATCCTTGAGAACCCACAATGCCATGACGAATTGCATTTTGCTCGGCGGTTTAAGCGCGCTAAGCATGTACCAGTTGAATTGCCGGAGCGTACAAGTGCGGTGCCCGAAGCTATGGAACAACCGATTGAAAGCTACGCAGCCGAGCAATTGATCAATGACGGTCATGAAGCTTGGCACATCGAAAATCTCTTACCGATGGGGTTATTTGCATTAGCGTACTGGGATTGGTTCTACGCGCCAGTTAGAGGTGCGTTTGTTAATCCCTTTCAATCTGTACCTTTAGATCTCTACTCGAAAGAGTTTTTCGACCTACGTCGCACGCAATGTGAAGATCCGCTGGCACAACCGAAGGAGTTAAAGGCACGGATTCTCGAAACTGCTAGACAAAAAACAGGCCTTAGCTGCCACCTTATAGCTTGGCAGGTGTTCTCGCCTGAATTCTTGAGGAAACTCATGACTACTCTAACAACCAGCCAGCTTTGCAGCATCCTCCGCATCGTTCAGGAGGATTTACGCCAATTTCGAGCTGGTTTTCCGGATCTCACGGTCATTGATTCCCAAGGCAACGTGAGTTTTGTTGAGGTGAAGGGCCCGGGCGATCAACTGCGACCGAATCAACGGTTATGGATTGAACGATTGATGGCGGCAGCCATTCCAGTTCACGTGTGGCGCTTTAAGTAACGCATGCGAATTCAGATCGGCGTTGGTGATCTTGCCATGTTTGTGCACCGCCGTGGCGATATTGACGACCGATCTGAAGAGCAAGCCACAGCCCGCGAAGGCATTGCAACCCAACGTGCATACCAGCAGCGTCAAAAACTCGAAATGCCGAGTTATGACGCGGAAGTTCGAGTTGCGCGCGACTTTGCCTACGAGACGATCGATTTGCGGGTATCCGGCCGAATCGATGGTGTGGCGATATTGGATGAGTTGCACGAAAAACGGCTTGTTATTGAAGAAATCAAAACCACTCGAAAGAACCCGAACTCAATCCCATTATGTGACCGTTCAGTGCACGAGGCACAAGTGCGACTTTATGCTGGCATGTTTGAGCATGAAGAGACCGTCGATTGCGTTGAAACACGTTTGACCTATGTTCACCCAGATACGAATGCGACCACAACCGTAGAAACTGAAGAGAGCATAGAAGAACTAGATAGTTACTTTGAGGCGACAGCGCGTAATTACTGCGAGTGGCTGCACGACGTCTGCACGCGAATCGAAGGTCGTAATGCAAGTGCGGCGAAGCAAATGTTTCCCTTTGAAACATACAACGAAAGCCAATTGCCTTTAGCTCGCGCCGGTTACGTGAGCCTCCGCGATGAAACTAATCTGTTATTCGAAGCACCCACCGGCACTGGCAAAACCATTGCAGCGACTTTTCCTGCGGTCAAGGCGATCGGCGAAGGTGATTTGGACCGGGTGGTGTACGCGACGGCTCGCACCACCGGACAGCGTGCAGCGGCGAGCGCGTTTTCGCTTTTACAAAAGGCGAATGCCGATTTGATTCACGTCACAGTATCTGCCAAAGAACGCGTCTGCCTCACGCCAGGTGCAGCTTGTCGACCCGATGAGTGTGAATACGCAAAAGGGCACTACGATCGCGTGAGGGACGCAACGAAAATGCTGCTGCGCAAAGGCAGTGTGGATCGCGCTGCCATCGATGCCATCGCAAAAACGAAAAAGGTTTGTCCATTCGAGCTGTCGCTAGACGTGGCGGAATGGTCCGATGCGGTTATCTGCGATTACAACTATGTATTCGACCCGCTCGTTCAACTAAGCCGATTGCAATCTAGGTTATTCAAACGCGTCGGGTTATTGGTGGACGAAGCGCATCGTCTAACTGAACGTGTTCGAGACATGCTCAGTTGTGCATTCGATCTTGAGGTATTTGATGAAGCAGTTGCACAAGTGGACGACCCATCGCTCGCGCGTTTGTTGCAACCCATTCAAAACAGTTTCACGCAAAACTTCGAAGCATTGCTAGCTTCGCCTGGCGAAATAGCTGTGGACGAGTTTGATAGCGACTTGAAGACTGCAGTCGATCGATTGTTCGACGCCGATGCTGTGCGCTTGCTAACTGCCGCCGCCCATGATGCCGTGAATGCGTGCCTGTTTGAGCTGATGCGTTTGCGGACTATTCATGCGATACGCGATGACAACCCAGCGAAATTCGTGTGGTTGCTGAATCGTTCTGAATCGTCTCGAACTTTGACGCTTAGATGTCTTTTACCGGACGCATGGATTCGGGAAACTACAGCCTCGTATCACGGATCAATCAGATTCTCGGGGACGATGTCGCCAGGAGAGCTATTCAATGAAGAGCATGGTTTGACTGGTCCCATCAAGCAGGTCGAACTAACGCCAGACAAGCGCCGTTTGAGTGTATTTGTCGTGCCAAATATCTCGACCTATTGGAGCGACCGAGCACAGACCGCCCCAGCATTGGCCCAATTAATAACGCAGATTCAGCATGCAGCGAAGGGGAGCTGGTTGATTGCATTTCCGTCGTTTGCCTATTTAGAGCTTGTTGCTGCGCAACTCGCCGAAAGCAATGATGTGCTGGTTCAAAAGACGCAAATGAATCTTGAAGAACGGGAAGAGTTTTTAAGCCGACTTGCATTAGACGAACGCACACTAGCTTTCGTCGTCATGGGAGGCGTGTTTACTGAATCGATCGACATTGAGCAGAGCGCGCTTGAAGGCGTCGTCGTGGTGAGCCCAGGTTTACCTCCGCAATCATTGGAACGCGAACGGCTCAAGGCGTTGTCACCTTTCGGCTATGAAATTGCCTATCGCAGGCCGGCTATGACGCGCGTTGTTCAAGCAGCGGGTCGTGTCGTACGGAGTGAAACGGACCGCGGCGTTGTGGTGTTGATCGATCCGCGCTATACGCGTAGCGAATTTACACGTTACTTCCCGTCGCATTGGGCACCGCAGATCGTCAAATCAGCTGATTTAGTACCCGAACTTCAGGCGTTCCAAAAATCCGTGCGACACTAAGCACTCTTTCTCTCACGCTGTGATGAGGCGTGTCGCATAGGGTTTGGTATTGAGTGTGATCGCACCTCGAGCGCGGAAATTCTGGCTTGCTTCAGGTGTTGGTGTTCGAGATGTTTGCCACGAATTGAGACCGTCATACCACGTGCACAGCAGCATTTTGCCAATGGGTTGAGACCTATCTTGTTGGCAGAACAATGCTTGTGGTATGGCTTGATATTCATCCGACGTTTCAAAGTGAACCCAAGCCGTCTTGGAAAGCTGCGCGATTTCGTCGACGTCCTTGTGGCGTACGTCAAAGAAACGAAATACATACAAGCCTTCCTTGGTCCGTGGTTCGTAGTCCACGGGCCGCACCGTTGGTTGGAGATAGAGCGTCTCGGATGTCTGTACCTCCGATATCTCAGCGAGGCGTTGGTCCATGTTGGACACGTCACCGGTGGTGACCAGGATCATTTCGTTCGAAGCTAAACCAAATAGACCAAAGAACGCACCCCATATACCAGCATCACCGAGCGCTTCGCGTTTAGTAGCTGTCACAGCCTCGTAAAGCGGCCGATAGCTTGAACCTTCGGTACTCAGCCTTGAATAGGCGAAATCAAGCGGCATCCTGCATCTCCGGACTAAAAATCACTGATTTCTGATTTTAAAAAGAGGTGTGTCACGCAATCGTTAAGAAATCGACTTGTAGAAAATTCCGCGCTGTTTGAAGGGATGCTCGATTGCAAATGAACGGTGCGGAGAGTTTGATCAGAACGTTGGTAAACCACGGTGTGACGCAGTGTTTTGCCAATCCTGGCACATCCGAGATGCATCTCGTGCAAGCCATCGACGGGGTAGAGGGATTCAACGCGTCGCTCTGCCTATTTGAAGGCGTCTGTACGGGTGCGGCAGATGGTTTTGGCCGCATGACTGGCATACCCGCCACCACGTTGCTGCATTTAGGTGCTGGTCTTGGTAACGGCATTGCGAATTTGCACAACTGTCGTCGTGCCGCGACGCCACTGCTCAACATCATCGGGGATCATGCGGTTCATCATGGACCATACGACGCGCCGTTAACGTCTGATGTAGAAGCTGTGGCAAAACCAGTATCAAGTTGGATTCGTACATCGCGCACGTCACAAGGTGTGGGTATCGATGCGGCAGCTGCGGTGCATGCAACCCTAAGACATCAACCTGATTCCGGCGGTAACATCGCGACGCTCGTGGTCCCGACTGATTGTGCCTGGGGCGATGGTGTGGCGCAGCCGCTGTCTCAACCTTTCGACCCGCTAGCTAGGGTGCAAACCGAGGTAGTTCGGGCGGTTGCGTCTAAGCTCAATTCGCGAACGATCCTATTGCTAGATGGTAATGGGCTAACAGCAGAAGGTATTAAGTCCGCGGGGCGAATCGCTGCAAAAACTGGCTGTGCGCTGTTTACGCCAACTTTTCCACCAAGAGTAGAAGCAGGTCCTGAGCTGCCAGCCGTAAATCGGCTACCTTACTTTCCAGAGCACGTGCTCGCTACGTTAGCAAATGTCGATCAGCTCGTTCTTGCGGGTGGCATGGAGCCAGTGAGCTTCTTTGCCTACCAAGATCAACCAAGCAGTCTTGTACCTGAACGGTGCCAGGTGATCCATTTAGCGCATCGTCATGAAGATGTGGCCGACGCATTGGCTCAGCTGGCGTATGAGCTTGGCGCTGCTGACTTTTCTCCGCAGGACGGCACACGTCCGGAGCTGCCGGATGCTCGCTTAAGTGCTCGAACTGCAGCTCAAGCAGTTGCTGCGCTAGCACCTGCCAACTCAATCATTTCGGTCGATTCGGGTGGCGGGGGTGCTGCTTACGACGTCATGCGCGGCTGCGTGCCTCATACGTGGTTGAATTTGACCGGCGGCTCAATCGGCGGTGGCGGACCTGTTGCTGTTGGTGCTGCGCTTGCATGTCCGGACCGACCAGTTTTTGCGTTGCTAGGTGACGGTGGTGCTATGTACACGTTGCAGTTTCTCTGGACGGCGGCTCGTGAAAATCTGAACATTACAACAGTGATTTACTCCAATCGACAGTACAACATACTTGAGGTGGAATATTTGCGCATGGGCGTGAATCAGGTTGGGGATCGAGCTGCTGCACTGTTCGATCTCAATTCACCCGCTTTGAATTGGGTAGCACTCGCCAACGGGCATGGGGTAGAAGCTGAGAAGGCGACGACTAGCGAAGAGTTTTCAGCTGCGCTTGAACGCGCGCTTGACGTAGATGGTCCATACCTGATTGAAGCGGAAATGACGGGTCGCTGATGAAGGATGTTCTCGAGACGCGCAAGACGCGCGTTTTTGGCTCGGACATGGCCTACGTTGAAACAGGTGAAGGTCGACCCATCGTGCTTTTGCACGGCAATCCAACTTCTAAGTACCTTTGGCGCAACGTCATACCCCATATTGCCGCGTTGGGAAGGTGCATTGCGCCTGATTTGATTGGGATGGGCGAGTCGGACAAACTAGCCCAATCTGGACCACATCGCTATAGCTTCTTTGAACACTATCGATATCTGCGCGAGTTCTTGTATCAAGTGGGTATATCAGAAGATGTTGTTTTCGTCATACATGATTGGGGCTCCGCGCTTGGTTTCCACTGGGCTTGTGAGCATTCGGACGTGGTAAGAGGGATTTGCTTCACCGAAGCCATCGTACAACCATTAACTTGGCAAGATTGGCCAGAAGCAGCAACCGGGGTCTTTCAAGGTTTTCGCTCTGAAAATGGCGAATCCATGGCGATTGGGCGCAACTTATTCGTCGAACGTGTGCTACCCGGTTCGGTGGTGAACAAAATGTCAGCGGAAACACTGGACGTTTATCGGACGCCATATCAAAACGCCAACGAAGACCGTCGCCCCACGTTGAGCTGGCCACGCGAGATCCCTATTGATGGCGAACCTCAGGGGGTAGTTGACGTCGTAACGCGATACGCAGCATGGTTACAGACGGCGCAGTTGCCAAAACTGTTTATTAACGCAGAACCTGGCGCGATATTGGTGGGACGACAGCGCGAAGCATGTCGTGCTTGGCCCCGCCTTAAGGAAATCACCGTGACTGCTAGTCATTTCGTGCCAGAAGATGCACCCCATGAGATTGGCAAAGCGCTAGCGGACTGGTTGCAATCGGAGTGCACATAAATCTCGCAGTTTTGCGTTAGCGCACGCGATGTTGCCAGTTATTCTCGAAAATACAATCCCCGCTTTCTTATCAGAGCCGCGTCATGCTTGACCGCTTCAAAGTCCCCGACGAGATTGCCGTCCGTGTAAAACAAGAGGATATGCGGCACGCGGTAGAAGGCATCTTTAAAGCTCTAGAGATGCCTGCTGCGGAAGCAGAAGCTGCGGCTGACGTTTTGTTGTATGCAGACATCCGCGGCATTGATTCGCATGGCGTTTCGAACATGATGCGGGCGTACGTAGCCATGTTTCGCGCTGGGCAAATGAATCCAAAGCCTAATCTCCATCGCACGTTAGACCACATGGCTGCGATCAATTACGACTGCGACCGTGGGCTAGGTCTCGCGCAAAGTCGTGAGATGATGATGGCAGCTGTAGAACGGGCGAAGGAAACCGGTGTCGCCGTGGTCACGGCAATGAATGGTCGCCATTACGGTGCCTGCGCCTATTACGCTCATGTAGGGCTTGATCACGACATGGTCGGCATTTCCATGACGGCCGGTGGTTTGCTTGTAGCGCCAACGCAAGGCGCGGAGCGCTTGCTCGGCTTAAATCCACTGGGTATTGGTGCACCTTCGGACAAAGAAGCGCCATTCATTTTCGATGCCTCAATGAGTTCTGTCGCCGGCAACAAGATCGAACTACTCAGACGCGTTGGTGGGCATGTGCTGCCGGGATGGGTAACTGATGTGGACGGTGCGCCAGTTATGGAAGAAACGCAAGTCCCGCAGGATTTCATGATGTTGCCGCTTGGGGGCACGCGGGAGATTGGTTCGCACAAGGGTTTCGGCTTGTCGTTCATGATTGAAATCTTGTGTGGCATGTTGCAGGGTACGGGCGGTGGCCCGCATCGACGCAAGGGCACAGCCCACTATTTCATGGCCTTCGATATCGCTCGATTTACAGAGGTGGCCTTATTCAAAGAGGATATGGATGCATATCTTCGATCTATTCTTGATTGCAAACCTGCACCAGGTGAGTCTCGTGTCGTATACCCAGGCTTGCCTGAGCATGAAACCGAGATTGAACGTCGCGCGAACGGTATTCCCTACCATCCTGAAGTCGTCGAGTGGTTCAAGAAGACGACCGCCGAATTAGGCGTTGAGCACAACCTTCCTTAACGATGGATCGAGCCCAAATTGGGTGACTTTGAGGCAATATCGAGTTTAGCTATGAATGTCGTTTTATTAGGTCCGCCTGGTTCAGGCAAAGGCACACAAGCCCAGTACATTGTGGAGTTGTTTGGGATTCCGCAAATCTCGACTGGTGACATGCTTCGTGCTGCGGTAGCCGCGGAAACTGAACTTGGTCTAGCGGCTAAAGCAATTATGGATGCGGGTGATCTTGTTTCCGATGACATCATTCTTGGTTTAGTCGCCGAGAGGGTTAAAGCATCGGATTGTGCGAACGGTGCACTATTCGACGGTTTTCCGCGAACTTTGCCGCAGGCGGAAGGGATGAAGGACATTGGCGTCAGCGTCGCTGCGGTTGTCGAGTTGGTCGTGCCGGACGACGTTGTGGTCGAACGTTTGGGTGGTCGTCGTGTTCATTTAGCCAGTGGTCGGGTTTACAACTTGTCGTTCAATCCACCGAAGCATGCGGGCAAAGACGACGTCACGGGTGAAGCGCTCGTACTGCGAGACGATGATCGAGAAGAGACAGTTAGAGATCGGTTAGCCGTCTACCATCGGCAAACTTCACCACTCATTGAGTATTACGAATCGAGCGATTCGAGTTACTTTAGAACGGATGGCACCTTGGCAGCGGATGCGATCAGCGCTTCAATTCGTGAGTTTTTAGACGGACTAGCAGATTAGCGTCAAGCTACGGCAACTTGCGCGTTGAAATTCAACACGGCCGTACTTCTTTTTTACAGTTGTGCTTGGCGTTGGCTCGTTATGCCTCGCCTAACGACGAGCGAAAATTAATCAACCATTGCATAAGGCTGAGATGAACGACAAACCAATTGAGCGGTTATCTCTCGATCGTTTTCGCGGTTGCTTGCTGGGTTTAGCAGCTGGCGACGCGTTGGGCACGACCTTGGAATTCAGCCCACCTGGAACTTTTGAGCCCATTGTCGACATGGTTGGCGGCGGTCCATTTAACTTGCAACCAGGGGAATGGACTGACGACACCTCGATGGCGTTGTGTTTAGCGACTAGCCTGATCGAATGCGGCGGTTTCGACCCCATCGATCAAATGCAACGCTATGTCCGCTGGTCTCGAGATGGTTATTTATCCTCAACTGGCACGTGTTTCGATATAGGTATTACGGTTAGCGGCGCGCTGAATTCATTTCAACGGACTGGTGAGCCATATTCCGGCTCCGAGGATCCGAACGCAGCTGGCAATGGTTCGTTAATGCGACTTGCGCCAATCCCAATGTTTTTTGAGGCGAATCCAAGCAAAGCTATCGAATACGCGGCAAGCAGCTCGCGAACAACGCATGGCGCAAAGGAAGCGGTAGATGCCTGCCGTTATTTCGCGGGCCTCATCGTCGGCGCATTGCATGGCGATGCTAAATCGAACTTGCTTTCAGCGTCGTATTCACCTGCCGATGACGACTGGCAAACCTCGCCACTAGCTGAGAAAGTTGCGCTGATTGCCGAAGGATCATTTAAAGAGAAAGAACCACCTTCGATTCGGGGTACGGGTTACGTCATTGAAGCGCTTGAAGCCGCTCTTTGGGCCTTTCACAACTCAACATCGTTCAAAGACGGTGCTCTTCTAGCCGTCAATCTTGGTGACGATGCGGATACCACTGGTGCGATTTACGGTCAGCTTGGAGGCGCTTTTTATGGTGCGGAAGGCATTCCTCAAAGTTGGCGGGAGCGGCTCGCGATGAAAGAGGACATACTCGCAATGGCGGATTCACTGCATGCACATGTCTCGGCGCATCTTTAGCAGGAATCTCTGCTGGCAATTGAAAAAACTCTGACGGCTTACCACTTGCAAGTTAGCGTTTGAAAGACCTATTTGCGAAGGCGTCATTTTGGCGGCCTTGGTGGCGACGTCATGACTAAATCGAAGTAACGATCCCAATCAATTGCGCTATTTCCAGGCGATGCGCCAACCAGTGGTGAATCTGATACGATCGTGGAAATCTTTTCAGACCATGGCCGACCCGTTCGTGGGTTTGAGCACCATGCGAAATATTGAACAATTCGCGAAACGCGAGAGCTGAGGTTAGTATGCCAGCGAAACCAAACGTAGCTTTAGACGCATCATTCATTGACGCCAGAACCGGTAGTGGATATCCGCACCCGTATTCAGTTCCTTGTGCTGAACGTCGCAAACGCCCTTTAGGCGACGCATTTGAACTCAGTGATTTTGGCGTCAATTTAGTCACGTTGCCAGCTGGCACTTGGTCATCGCAACGGCACTGGCACTCAGCTGAAGATGAACTGATTTATGTACTAGAAGGTGCACCGACGTTGATTACGGACGATGGTGAGACTGAGCTAGCGCCGGGAATGTGTGCCGGATTTCGTGCAGGCGATGCAAACGGGCATCACTTAGTGAACAACACGGACAAATCTGTTGTTTATATTGAAGTAGGTAGTCGTCGCGATATGGACGATGTCGAGTATTCGGATATCGATATGCAAGTCAAAGCACGTGGGTTCGGTGGGATCTTCACCCGCAAGGATGGTTCACCTCTTACGTCGGGCTAACGCTTTGGTTGTGCAATTGAAGTGCCGGCCTTAACGCGCATAGGGAACCAAACTTGCTAGTCGCCGGCGGTCGCTTAAGTTCATAGAAGTGCTAGGTTGCACTCATTCGAATGAAGTGGTCAGCCTCGCGGGGTAAGGGCAATACATCGACGACGCGTCCTGCTTCTATAGATGCCTGTTCTTCAGGAACCAAGATTAGGCAATTTGCATACGCTAAAGACGCGAGTCGATTTGAACTCTGATCGCCTGTTGGTTTCACGCACATCGAATCGTCGCCTCGATACAACAGCCCGCGCTGATATTCACGGCGTCCCACGGTATGGCGAACAGACTCGGTAAGCGTGGCTGGTAGAGTCAGCGATTCAGCGTACGGCACGCCAGACAATGCATCTAGCGCTGGTTTAACGAACAGCAAGTAACAGACGACTGTCGAAACTGGGTTGCCTGGCAATCCCAAGAACCAAGTTTCATTGAGTTTTGCGAACGCAATAGGCTTGCCTGGCTTTAGCGCGACGTTCCAAAACGAGAGCTCACCTAATTTTTCAATCACGGGCCGCACAAAATCGGAGTCACCGACGGACACCCCGCCACTTGTGACGATGAGGTCGACTTTGCCTATGTTTGTTGTTAAGGCTGTCTCGATCGACGCAGGATCATCGGGAAAGCGCCCAAGGTCGATGACTGTTACAGCTTGTGAACGTAACAGTTCTACCAGGGTTGCTCGATTTGAATCGTAGATTTGCCCATATTGCAAAGGTTGCCCCGGATCTTGCAACTCATCGCCCGTTGAAAAGAGCGCAACTTGAATAGGTCGAACAACATTCACGGTTGCTACGCCACACGCGGCTAACCAACCAACCTCAAATGCGCCGAGCTTGGTGCCTTGAGGAAGCAACAGATCGTTTGCGCAGATGTCGTGCCCGACACTGCGGATGTTTTGTCCAATTTGCACAGCTTCACTGACGATGACACGCTCATCTGATCGTTCGACATCTTCTTGAATGACAATCGCATCGGCCCAAGCTGGCACCGCCGCGCCAGTGAATATGCGAACGGTTTCACCTGGTGCCGCAGCGCCGTCAAATGGTTTCCCCGCAAAGCTTGTGCCAACGACTTTTAGTTCTGTTTTGGCTGACGCAACGTCGGCAGTGCGAACGGCGTAACCATCCATCGCGGAACTATTGAAAGGTGGCAATGACACGGGCGCGTAAACATCGTCGACCAGCACGCGTCGATTTGCACCAGCTAACGCCAGGGATTCAGTTTCACGAATAGGAGACAACGCCGCAGTTAGTCGTGCGCTGGCTTCGTCAATGCTTAGCATTGGAGGCATGTCAGTGATTCTCGCACTTGAAACCACATCGGCTGTCTGTTCGGTTGCATTGGCGGCAGGCGAGAACGTGGTAATCGAGACTACACAGGCTCCGCGACGGCACAATCGGCTCGTTTTGCCGATGGTCGACAGCGTTTGCGAAAGTTTAGGCATTGCTCGACGAACGATAGACTGTGTCGCATTTTCTGCAGGACCAGGTTCATTCACTGGCGTGCGTCTAGGTGCCGCGATTGCACAAGGTATTGCGGCCGGAACTGGTGCGCGGATCTATAGAGCACCAACAAGTCTTTGTATGGCTGAACGAGTTTTTCGTAGCGAACGAAAGCCAGGTGAAATCATCGTTCAACGTGTATCGCGGCGCGATTTGGTTTACGAGGCACGTATCTATATCGATGCGTCAGGTGGTTCCGTGCTCGCCGATGACATCTTGAAGAGCACTAGTGGTGCAGCGAATCAGGAAGTGCCAGTCTATACAGAAAAGGACGTTTCGCTCTGTGCGAGTGCTGTACTTGCCTTAGCAAAACGAGATCGACAAAACTGGCTTGAACCGTCGCAAGCATTGCCGTTATACGTCGAGGGCGATAGTCCATGGCAACCAGCGAAGCAGCCATAGCAAGAACGGTATTTGGCGCTGTCAACGATCCGCGTGCCCGCACGTTGGCCTCGCAACTCGACGCAGAACTCCGACCTTGTTCACAAGCACCGGCTTCTTGGCATGTCGTTTACAAACTCGACGAATTGCAGTTAGTCGCACCCGATGGTGCCTTATTTAAGCTTGAAGAGGACGAAATTGAGCAACGTTTAGTGGGATTCAGTCGAAGTGCATTAGTCAAAGCGTGCGCTGCACAACGCAAGCCTCGAATCTTGGATGCACTCAGTGGGTGGGGAACCGATGGTCTTGCGCTTGCTGCATTTGGCTGCAAGGTTGTGTGTTGTGAGCTGCATCCTCTTGTCGCGATGATGAACCATGCTCGAGCTTTGCGAATGAACGTGGACGTCGACTGCAAGCACGTCGACGCAATGGATTACATGAGAGCGTGCGAGGGTGAGTTCGATGTTGTTTATTTAGATGCGATGTTTCCCGCGCATCCTAAAGGTGCTTTGCCAATGAAATCTATGCAGGTTTTGGCGCAGCTCGCTGTGACGTGTGACCTTGAAATGATGCTCGCGCAGGCTCGCCAAGTTGCTACCGACCGCGTCGTGGTAAAGCAACGCCGCAAATACGGCACGAATCTTCCAAAACCTAGCTGGACCATCGAAGGTAAAACCATACGGTTCGATGTGTATCAAGCCGCAGCGAACTGAGCATTGAGTTGTTCGCGCAGTGTTTCGCTCATTGCGGCCGCAGACCGTCGGTGGATGACCTGTAGACGCGCGTCAGGAACGACACCATTCGCCTCGTCCTCATGCGCTAAACCGAAATTGAACAGGTGATTGAGGAAACTAGCGAAAAAGCGCTGGTCTATCCAAAGTGCTGTATCATGTTCGTGGTCACGGATGAAGGTGCGCATGAATTCATATGCATGTTGTGCTATGTCTGAGCGCGATTTGCTGCTTGGTTGCGCGAGCAAAATCGATGTGGTTGCATACATGCTTTCAAGCAATGGCATGATGAGATTGACCAAGCCATGCATTTCGGAGTTTGGCGACCTTTGTTCCGCGACCGCTTCGATGATGTGTTGGTCCTTCTCGGTAATGAGCTGCGCGTTCTTAAAGTGCGTGAGCCATCGCTTTGTTTCGCGCAAGTCCATGCGAAACTTCAGCATAGCAGCCACATGAGGCAACAAGCCTGCTACTTGCCTGATGACGTCGAGCCTAGATATACCTGCGTCCTGATTCAAGATCACGATGGCAACCAGACTTGGGGTCGCTAATGTGTGCAGTGTGTTGTTTCTAAACCAAGCCAGCCTTGCGAGGGTCAGTTGTGAAATCTCTATTCGTTCCTCGTGGATTTCAATGAATTGCAGACGTTCGATGTGACGCACCATGTCCATGGCTGGTTTCTCGTCGACGACGTAGTTGTGCTTGAGCGACTCAACGCGCAACAGGCTAAGGAGGAAATTGATGCGAGTCGCTAGTTCGTTCGTGCCGATCATGCTTGATTTGAACCCGAACAGCGCCATGGCGATAAGGTTCGTCGAACTTAAGATCGCGCTCGCATTGATGGATTCCAGCGCGTGCGAACCCAATTTTTGCACCATGCTCGATGAGAGAGCCTCTTTTGCGACTGCGACGCGTGCATCAATCGGTTGGCCCAACGCGACACGGATCGACCCAAATTTCCTGCGATGGACGGCCATGGATGCACCGTTGAACGCGTCGCGGAGGCGTTCTTCGCGTTTGGATGCGCCTAGTAGCTCCCTTTGATAACTATCACTTTCTATGAGCCGTTCGTAACTAATAAATACTGGCACGAAGGCGATATTGCGATTGGTCGAGCGGGCTTGAAATGCCATGATCGTCTGCAACAACCCGATCCGCGGTTCAAGCATCCAGCCCGTGCGGCTCCGCGTCCCTTCAATGAATATCTCCAAGCAGTGCCCTTCGTTCAACAGCATGTCGACATAGTTGGCGAGTAATCGACCATAACTTGGGTCGTCTCTAAAGCTGCGGCGCATGAAAAAAGCCCCACACCGACGCAATAAACCACCAATGACTGGCAAGTTCATGTTGTCACCCGCGGCGATATGTGGGATCGCCAATCCTTCAATGAACAGAAGGTAACTGAGTATTAGGTAGTCAATATGCGAACGATGATTTGGCACGTAGACGATCGTGTGAGTTTTTGCCAAATCCCGTACTCGCTCAACGTGTAGCAACTTAACTTCGTCATACGCACCGGACCAAAAAAAGTCCAGCGCGGCTTTAAGTACCCGCATTGACGGATATGAGAGATTAGCGACTAGGCGTTTCGCTTGTTGGCGGCGTGTTTTGGTCGATTTTTCGTCTGAGGGTCCTATCTCCGCAAGCTGATTTATGACCTCTTTGCGTGCAATCAATGCAGGCCCCAAGGAAACGACTCGACCGCGGCGAAATACGGTTCGCAGCAGTCGCGCGATATGGCGCAAATTACGTGCGACGGTTTGCTGTGCGTCCGTTTCGGCCTGCCAGTCTATGCCTGGTTCAAAACTCAGCAAGATATCTTTGCGAGTGAACAGCAGACCTAAAAAATGCCGCAGTCCTTTTGTTTCACGCCAGCGTTCGGACACCATGCGTCGGCTTAGTGAACCGTGTTTCTCATTTGCACGACCCCAGTGAACACTGACCGGAATCATCGTCAGCGCTGGTGCGTCGGGCATAGCAAGTTGCGCTTGAATGCGAACCATCCGATGCGAAAAGCGATACATCGTGACTCTACCGCGCGTTCCTACAGCACGGAACAGGAAAAAGAAGCTGCGTGCTTCATTAAACGAGGCACACGCTTCAAGCGGAGACTTCAGTTCAAGCTGTTCGGTAACTAGATCCAACACGATCAAATCGAATAGCGAACGGCTTTCGAGCACGTAGATGCGATCGGATTGGTTGTGGTCTACGGCACCTGTAAACGTTGGCTTTAGCGCAAACCGAAAAGCGCCGCGAAGTACAGAGTAGCTAACGCGCTTTAACAGTTGCCACGGATTCAGTCGGAATTACCCTTAAACAGTTCATTTAGGGGTTGTCGTTCAACGTCATCTTCACCCACCACGACTTCCCAATATTCTTGGTACTTTCTTGCGGTGATTGCATCGGCGGCTTCGCGATTGGAAACAACCGTTGGTCGAAGGAAGATCAAGAGCATTGTCCGCGTATTGGTGTCACTTGAGGAACTAAATAACCTACCAAGCAACGGAATCCTGCCAATAAGCGGAACACGCTTATCGCTTGCCCGTGTCTCGTTTCGAATCAAGCCACCAAGCACGATGGTCTGTTGATTTTCCGCAACCACAACGGTTTGGATTTCGCGCTTGTTCGTAACGATGTCTGCGAGGCCTGCATCGCCAATCCCAATACCCGTGTCTTGAATGACCTCAATCGATGCGTCAATTTGCATGCGCACGGACAAATCGTCATGAATGGAAGGTACGACTTTGAGTTGTGTGCCGATGTCATCTCGGTTTGTCGGTCGCAGGCCTGTCAAACTCTGTTCATTAGGGAATACCAGGTTGCCAGAGCGAAATGGCACGCTTTGACCGACCAGGATATTGCTCTCTTCATTGTTTAATGCCATGACGCTTGGCGTCGAAAGCAGATTAGCGTAGGACGCGCTGCTAAGCGCGTTGATGATGGCACCATAGGACAAGCCATCGGGATTGAGTTGCGAAATCGCAAGCGTCGGCGAGCTGAACGAACTAATGACATCAATCGGATTGACAAAACTCGCAGTCGGATCGTTTTCGCCTAGTCGATTCAGTAAAGCCGATAACACACCATTGATTGAGGTTGAAAATGCCGGTAATGCATCACCATCGATGTCAGCTGCACCAAATTCCGCCCCCGAAGTGGCTATATCGGCCAAATCCACTTCGACGATAGCCGCTTCTATCAATACGAGCGGCCTGCGTTGGTCTAAATCTTTAATGAGGCTAGCGATTTGCCGCATTAGGTTTGGGTTAGCTAATACCACCACGGCATTGAGCGATTCATCCGCAGCGATTTGAAGTCGATCTTCAGAAAGCGTCGCACCGGACTGATCTCGACCTGAATTGACGATTTTGTCGACAATCGCCGCCACGTCTGCGGCTGTGCTGTGGCCAAGTCTGAAAACGCGCGTGTTCGTCTGGTTAGGTGACGGCTTATCGATCAATTCAATCGTTTGTAGCGTATCCATTAAGACTGATTCAGTGCCGCGCAAAACAAGCGAGTTGTTTGTGTCATTGCCGATAAGCTGCAAGCGGCCGGTGTCTTTGTGCAGTTCAAGAATTAACTTCGCTGCGTCGGCACTGGCTAAGTGCTCGAGGTCGACGATCACGGTCTTCTGCGCGGCACTGCTTTTAAGTTGCTCGACCACTCGAACCATGCCTTCGACATTGTTTTTTCGGTCTGAAATCAAAACTGCGTTGCTTTCGGCAATGGCCGAAAACTGAGCGTGCTGTGGTGCCAGTTGGCGCAGAGATTTGACGATTTCGGATGGTTCAAGATGTCCCGCATCGATGACGCGTGTGATCCAGGTATCGCCGGACGTATTGGCGTTTATTTCTGCCTTTGCACCACCGGCCGTGCGTGCTCGTGCAGATTGAATGACCTCCACGACATTGCCGTTTTCAATCATGCTGAACTCGTGGACCTTCAGCACCGTCATTAATAGGTCATAGACACCAGCGCTGTCTAGTTTTGTGTCACTTATGATCGTGACCGCGCCTTTCACGCGCGGGTCGACGACGAATGTTCTACCGGTAATCGTGGCAACTTCCTCGATGAAGTCCTCGAGTTCAACGTTTTTTACGTTGATCGTCCACGGACCGTTCTGAGCAAATACCCCAAAACTAACGAAAAGGGCGGCAATGTGCAGCCAACCGCGCCAGTAAAACGTCCGGAGCTGCATTAGCGCGTCGGGACCGTCAAGTAGAACAAGCGACTACCACGTTGCACTTCTAGTCGGGCTGTCTCTGCATTGAGAATCTCATTCGCGAGACTTTCGCTTTGGCGCAAGGTTTCCAACGAGAAACCGTTGACCGAAAGAACCACGTCGCCGGCCTGCATGCCTAGCCGGGTGAGCTGCGAAGGCACTGAGACGTTATTGATTTGAAGCACTGTTTCGCCATTTCGATGAACTTCCGATAGGCCAAGCTCCGTCAGATCAGCGACAGAGTCGATCTGGAGACTGCGCGCTGGATTATTGGATTTTGTTTCATTGTCGATCCCTGTGGTCGCTTGATCGACATTTGCGAGTACTTCACGATTCTGCTGAGGGAGAACTGAAAACAAGCGCTTGGCATTGAACGTTAGACGCTCATGTTCGCCGTTTCGTGAAATGACAATAAACCGCGGGTGAATTTCAGTGACTTCTGCGAGACTGCCTATCGTGTCACCGACTTGGTATTCACTGACGCCTGCTGCTCGATTGCGATGGGAAATCAATGCGACGGACGCCGCATTCGAATCGGTCGCAATGATGGTGCCGTGCAACGTTAAATCAAGTGTTGTTTCTTGTAGATCTTCGATAAGGCTCGTCGGTTGAACTTCCTCAACCGTGCCGAACAAGGCAGTCGTGCTAATGCGCGCAATGTCGATTTTTTCTTCTATCGGACTCAGTGCGAGCGGGTAGTTCGTCGTGTGCTGGGAGCTTGAAGGCCCGACACCAAAATACCATACGGCTTCGGCGATGACGTACAAAACGACAAGAACGCAACCGATTCGCACCAGCCACGCTGAACCAGTTAGCACAACATCGATTCTTCGCATGGCGTTAGAAGATTTTCTGAGAAACTTCGAAAAGAAAATCCGGACTGCGCCTTACATAGTTCGTAGGCAAACCCGCATATTCGATGAATGGTTGGAACGCTCTCACGTTGAGCCAGCCTGATGTTAGCTCAAGTCGAAATTCCAAGACAGGATCATCTTTCGTTTGTTGTAGCACTGTTAGGATAAGCGAATCCTCATTTTTGCTCACGACGCCCCTTGTTGGCGCAACCTTCACGTTGTGCATTTCGTTCATCAATATGAAATGCACAGGTCCGCCTTGCCAGGTCATCGAACCTTGTGCCTGAGTTAGTTTTTGTTCTTTTGTAACAGCTATTTTGACAGAATTCAGATGAATTGTTTCTGACATTCGAATGTCGTAAGCCAAGGTAAACAAATTTATCACTTGAGAGTCAATTAGTCCCGCTAGCGTCAGATTCCGCTCATTTGGATCTACGGCAAGAGCCCCATTGAGCTCTAAACCATCCCCTTGCATCGAAAAATCGACCACCAGCGTGCTACGAAGCAGCTCGAAAACGTCTACCCGCCAGTGCACTGCGCCAATAGGCTTGTTTTGAACAAGCGCGTCTGCGCGGCCTTGCCAAACGCTGCCGGTGGCATTTTCGAGGTGGAGGTTTGGTATTTGCACGTTTTGCGTGAGCAACGCAGCTGGTGCCATCAAGCATAAAAATATCAAGAAGGCCACGATCACCAAGCCCCATGCAACGTGTTTTAGTACACGATTCGGAGGCTTTTGTGTATGGTGTTGTGGCGTGGCTATGAGAAGCAGTTCGTCTTCAGACGAAACAGGGTGGGTTAGCTTGAGTGGGTAACTGACATCTTGGTTCGCCTACTCTGGCCAGTCAAAAAACAAGCAAAACGGTAAGCGTTCATCGGTGCTATGAACCATTGGCGTCAGAATTCGATGAATGAGATAGCGAAAAGGTAGATGCGAAGTAATCAGAAATGGGCGTAAATCGCACTGCCACTAGGCTGTGACATACTTAATTTGACCCATTAGGCTTGCGATTCAGCAGCAGCTTCGACGCCTTGCATGCCATCCCACTCGCTCCAGTGATCACACATTTTTGCGATCGAGACTTGAATTGGATCGTAGCTGCTAGGGTAATCCAGAAAACTGCCATCTAATTGGCGATCGGGATGGTCTGACACGCCCCAGCCTACGCACGGATCGCCTTCATAAGGATTTGCGTCGCGCCTGCGACGAATACGGAAGAACACGTTCATGCGCGGATCTTCGCTCAAATTTGGCGTTGCGGTATGAGGCAACGAATGCAACGCGATGACGGCATCGCCTTCAGCCATCATCGTTGGTGTAAGTTCTGGCCAAGGCCAGCCGTCCATTTCAAATTTAGTTTCCGGATAGGAAGCAACCATTTTGGGTGGCATGATGCCGGCAAACGCTTTGTCATCATTCATTGCCTGCAGACGTGGCCAATCAGGGCCGCCGCCTCCGATAGGACCGCCTAAATCACGCTGGTGTCTAAAGAACGCTTCTACAGCTTCGTGCGCGCCTCGCCGTACAGAAAATTGACCTTTGGCGGGTTGTGTTTGATCATTGAGACACACGCCTACCAACGCTGTATAGCTGCCAATCGCGACAGTGCGCTCGCGATCCTGCCATAAAGGTGCGCCACCAGCAGGACCCATCGACTGTGGATCGCCGTTGGATCCCCAAGTTTCAAGCGTTTCACCAGCTGCTTCTATTTCGCTTCGAGACATCGGGCAGAGACCTGCCCAGCCGCCATCCACGTGTGCTTGAGGGTGGAAAACGGAAGTTACGGGACGTCTAACCACCGCATCCGCAAAATGTGGCATGGTTACCGCGACTTGCGCATTGATTGGCGCTGTGTGTGGACCCATGGCTTCTTGCATGATGGCGATTAGCGGTGATTCGTTGTAGAGATTGTTAATCGCATGTTCATCGCCGTGAACAATGCGAGAAGGGTCGCGATTGATGACTTCTTTAGCGCGCTTGACCACTGATGTTGGAATAACGTCTTTTAAGATGACGAAACCGTCGCGCTTGAGCAGGCTTTTTTCACGGTCTGACAAGGCCTCGGCGTGCATAAGTACTACAAAATCGACAAAAATCGGGACGCCAAGCGATTATAGATTGCCTTCATTTATCAAGGATATGAGCATTCGTTGACCATGATGCGTGCGTTCAGGGTAGGTTGGTAGCGTAATGACAGAATCAATCTCTTCTCGGCGGCTCTTCACCACAGCAGATGATCGAACTGGTGCTCTAGAAATCGGTGGAATCATTGCCAGGCAGGGTTGGCAGATACCCGTTGGTCCACATGCAGACGATGCGACGTGTTGTGTCGTTGATCTTGCTTCCCGGCATATTAAGTCTGAAGAAGCTTTTGAATGCGTATTGGAAGCGCACCAGCGACAAGCGGACTATCGTTGCCACAAAATGGATGCAGGTTTGCGTGGCAATTGGCCGCACGAAATCCATGCATTGGTAGAACTTGGCTATCGCGTTGCTGTAGTGGCAAGTTTTCCGGATGCAGGCCGACGTTGCAAAGATGGCGTGGTCTACATTCAAGACGTGCCTGTGCTTGAGTCGCCGTTTGGCGCAGATCCTCTCACCGCGCCATGTAGTAGTAAACCCATTGAAGTGTTAGAAGAAGCGGGTTGTGTATTCGACGAAGTCGAAATTTGGGATGCCAACGACAACGACGAGCTAAATCAAGCAACGTATCGAAGCTTGGAGGAAGATCGTGTATTGATCGGTCCAGCTGGCGCGGTTGGTTCCTATGCCGCACATCTGTTCGGTAAGCCAACGCCAGCGCAGATCAAGCTTGAGTTACCTATGTTGGTCGTGTGCGGAAGTCTCAATGCCACCAGTCGGGAGCAACTAGATCTTGTCGTTGGAAACCACTTTCAACTAGGTGATGATTTAGGCGAATTTGGCGACGTAACTGTACTCGCAACGCCTGTGCCAAAAGGCCCGATTAGCAATTCGGACGCGGAAGCGATGGCAGCCCAGGTCGCCAAAGCTGTGAAAGCGTGCAGCCACAAAGTAGCTACGCTGGTCCTAGTCGGCGGCGACACGGTCGCGGCTTTGGTTGGCGACGAAACTTTGTTTGTGCGCGGCACCGTCGAAGCAGGTATTCCAGTTTCTAGTTTTGGCAATCAAACACTTATAAGCAAAGGCGGCGGTATTGGCACAGCAGATTCACTGCGCCGCATCATCGAGCTAGCATCACCCCAGCATTAGCGTGAATCTAGCGTAGCTAGACTGGACCTGCGACGTGAGATGAGTTGATAGGCAATATGTAGCCATTAGGCGTGATTACCGTGAATGAATCGTGAATGCTGCCCCGCTCAATCGGCGTTAGATCGCAACCGGCTGTATTGAATCCGTCGAATGCACCGTCTATGTCGTCCACCATCAGGTCGAATGGCGCTCGTGCACCAGGTTCTAGTGCTTCTTCAGTGGTGCGAATGACAAGATGGGTGCCACCGCGCAACTCCAAAATGGCAAAGTCATTTCGTTTGAGTATTTCCCGCATGCCGTGTTGGCGGAAAAACTCGTATTCAACAGCTACATCGTTTACATCTAGATGGATGTGACCAACAGCAACGTCAGGTCTCAAATCGTCTGCCATGCTATGTTCCACTTAATCCCAAATTGAAGTTTAGTCTGCTTGTTTTTGACTTTCGGCAGTCTAACGTCGCGTGGTTTCCGGTATCACGAGCAATGCGGCGATAGCGCCAAAAATGCCTATTAGGCCAGCCGCGCTGCACGCAATCGCCATCGTAAATGTCTGTGCTAGAGTACCTATAAAACCTGGCCCAGCTGCGCCGCCACTATCGCCGATAAGTCGCCATACCCCGAGGAATTGGCTGCGTCCAAAACGCGGCGCTAAATCGCCGCCGATGGTCATAAAGATCCCCGTACCAAAGCCATTGCCTAAGCCACCCAACAAGGACACCAGTAAAAACGTCGCGAAGCTATCGGTCCACGGCAATAGCACCAATGCGACGCTCATGATCGACATGGCGGGTACTAATGCGGCTTTTCGACCGATATGATCCAGAATCAAACCAGCGGGGTAGAACATCATGAGGTCAACGGTGGCGGTCAAACTCATGACCAACCCAATCTCAGCTGGCCCTAACCCGATGGCCGTGCCCCAAACGGGGATGATCAGCGCTCTGGAATTGCGTAACAACGACAGACAAACCATGATGCTTCCACACCGTGCAAACGTGCCGGCGTGTTTACCGATGATCTTGCGTGCGCCGATTTCTATATGGCTGACTGTTCGGAGCTTTGTACGCTGCGCAAAGGTGGCAACTAGCACGAACGCACCTAGCGACAAACAACCCAGCATGACAAAGACGGGGGCGTACCCGAATTGCTCGACGGCAAGTCCTGCAGACACAGGGCCGATCATTTGGCCTGCACGTTCGAGCCCTGCAAGCACCGAAATCACCCGGCCACGCCGTTCGAGGATCACGTTTTCGGTGATATTGGACAGCCGCCCCAATATCCACGCGCCGCTGCCCAATCCAAACCCGACAGCGACGACACCCAACGAAAGCGGCGACCCCGAGAAAGATGCTAATATGGCCGTCGTGCCCACGATGGCGAGACCGCCGAGCATGACAGCTTTGTCGCCAATCTTGGCTGTCAGTTGACCAGCAGGCACGTCTGCGATCATCGTACCGAGCGCGCGTAGGCTCAGAATGGCGCCGGCAACGACTGCCCCACCATCTGTTTCAAGGGCATACAGCGGCAACAACACAAGCGCGCCACCACGCGCTATGGCGTTAAAAAAAGAAGGCAGATATACCGAAAACGCCAACCGCCGCATATCTTGCGCGACGGATGTAGTGCGCTCAGGCATGGGTGTCGTTACTGGTTATCGCAGTCCTGGCGCGATCGTGGCGCTAAATCCTGATTCAAGCTGTAACGCACCTTTAAAGTCGTCGCCGAATTTGCTCCGCAAAAACTGCATGAAAGCACCTAACGCGAGGCGCGGTTCACGAATGGGTGTAAAGTTGATATAGGTGCGATTGGCTTGCGACGTAATGGACACGTTCCCACCTACTCCCGAAGTTTGCACGGCTTGGACTGTTTCCTCGTAGAAATTGGCGTCGGTTTCCACATCGTAGAGGACAAAGGTCAAACTCAACGGTAAGGTGCGATCTTTGCCAGCAAATGGCAACGAGTTTGGGGTTACTCGAACTTCTGACGTGAGCGTTAACGGTCGCGCAAAACCAATTTCAAAACTCGCTGAGACGAACCATGCGGTCCAACCCTTGTTGGGCGTGGCCACGGAGAACCTTGTAGGCTCGTTTGGTTGAATTTCCGCCAAATCGTATGCGGTCGCGGCATAACCCGCGCCAAATGTTTCCAATCGAAAGTCGCGTGTTTCCAGGTTTGTAGCTTGCCATACTTCGACGCCTATGGGTTTTGAGCTGAACGTCATATCGATTTGGTGGTCGTTTGGATATGTCCAGGTCAAAGTTGGCAACTCAACATCGTGCGTAAGCGCGAACAGGAACGCGGCAATGGATTCACCGGCGTCGCTATTCCCTAAGCCGTGATCCGCATTGGGGACATAGCGCAACCACTTACCGCCGGGTAAGGCATTCCAATAAAACTGCGAGGAATCTGGCAAGAAAAACTGATCGCCAGTGGCGTTCACCACAAATTTGGGCATCGCCAAGCGATGCACATACGCCATCGGGTCGGTGAGGTTGTATAGGCGTTTGAGCTCGGCGGATCCCATCCGTTGCGTAATGCCATGACGGACGTAATCGCCGATCGAAGGTGCCCAAAACCCGTAGGCGTCAAAATGATGTTGCATGGATCGCTCAACGTTCAAGACGTCGATGACGATTGGGACGATGCCAACGACGCGCTCATCCATTGCACCTGTCATCCAAGTGGTCCAACCACGTTTGGACCCGCCGCCTACCACGAAATCTTTGATCGGATACTGACCATCAAGATGCCGCTTCATGAAAGCTGAGATGACGTCCATAGCGCGCACAGCGCTCTTAATCATTGGGTTGCGAGCAAGCCAAAGCGGTTCCCCAGTTTCAAGGTACTGTACCCAGGTATACGCAATAAGGTCGTCTTCGTAGCGAGGTTGACCGTCACCTTGAAAGACCAGCGGTTGATTGGGCACTTGCCGCAACTCTGCGACGACCATGTTCGCGCCAAGTGCAATTTGCGTCACGAGATCGTTGGATGAAGTACGCGGTTCCTCGTTGTTAGAACCACTACTTATGTACAAAAACGCCGTGCCTGACGGATTTATGCGCTCTGGGATGGTCAAGATCAGGCGATGTTGCCAAAGCGGTCGATCGACGATATCTTCATTCAGCCATCGTTGTGAGGTCATATCGATAGCTATGACGTCATAGCCGACACGCTTGATGATCTGAACCGTTTGCCACTCAAACGCCCGATCGCGCTTATCGACGTATCGGTCGATCGCGTTGGGTTCTATGGCTGGGTCTGGTTGCGCGAAAACAATGCTTGCAAGCACACAACTTGTGACTGCTAGTAGGATGGATTTAGTTTGTTTCAATCGTCTACTTCTCATGTGGGGATGCAACTAAAACTTGATGCATGATGCGTTCATAAATTTGCGTCAAAACTTCAAGGTCCGCTATGGCGACGCGTTCATTGATCTTGTGAATCGTCGCATTCACCGGCCCTAATTCGACGGTCTCGACGCCGGCGGGAACGATAAAGCGCGCATCCGATGTCCCGCCCGCCGTTGATTTTTCGGTTGTTCGGCCCGTGACCTGCGCAATCGCGTCCTCCACAATCGCCGTGAGTTTGCCCTGCTTCGATAGAAAGGGAAAACCTGAAGTACGCCAAGTAAGGTCGTAGCTAACATCGGCGTCAAGATCTAGTAATGCGTCGTCGACGGCTTGCTTCAATGCGACTTCGGTTTGTTCGGTGCTGTAACGAAAGTTGAACCGGATTTCAACGCGATCGGGAATCACGTTGTCAGCGCCAGTTCCGCCGTTCAAGTTGGAAATTTGAAACGTCGTCGCCCGGAAAAATTCGTTGCCTTCGTCCCATATTCGCTGGGTTAAAGGCGTAAGGCAGCGCAGCGCTTCATGGAGGGAATTAGGCGTCGCATCAGGATAAGCTACGTGGCCCAAAGGTCCGCGTAGGACTAATGTGCCATTTAATGAACCGCGCCGACCCACACGAATAGCGTCGCCAAGCAATTCGCTTGAAGAAGGTTCGCCAACCACGCAATAATCCATGAGGTCATTGCGTTCCTTCAGCGTCTCGACGACGCGTTTTGTGCCGTGCAACGCCACATCTTCTTCGTCACTCGTTATTAGGAAGCCAAGCGACCCGGCATGTTTTGGATGAGCTGCGACAAATCGTTCGGCGGCGACAACCATGGCGGCGAGGCTACCTTTCATATCCGCCGCACCGCGCCCATATAAATGACCGTCACGCTCAGTAGGTTGAAACGGATCACTATGCCACGATTCGATAGACCCTATTGGCACCACGTCGGTATGACCGGCAAAGACAAGACAAGGACGTGAATCACCGCGTCGCGCCCAGAGGTTCTGCACGTCTTCAAACGGCATGTGTTCAATCGCAAACCCTATGCGTTGCAACCTGGTGGCAATGACAGGTTGGCAACCGCAATCCTGAGGTGAAACAGATGGTCTCGCGATCAATTCACGCGTGAGTTCGACGGCGGCGTTCTTCAATGGCGGAGATCCTTCGCCGCCGCGCACAATCGTTGGATTGCGTCGATGCACTCTTGTTCAGGTGCTACTAGTGCAATGCGAACGTGGTTAGCACCTGGGTTGTGCTCATTGACGGTACGTCCAAGGTACTTCCCTGGCAAGACGGTGATGTTTTCGCGACGAAACAGTTCCGTTGCAAACAGTTCATCATCGATGCCTACATCTGGCCAGTAGTAAAACGCACCACTAGGTGGCTGTGTGCCAAATGTTCGCCTCATCAAAAGTTCTGTGGCTTCAAACTTGCTACGATAAATTGCTCGATTGGCGATGACGTGCGTTTCGTCCGCCCAAGCTTTAGCGCTGGCCGCTTGGACATGCAGCGGCATTGCGCAGCCATGATAGGTTCGATATTGGTAGTACTGTTCGATGACCAATGGATCGCCAGCCACAAAGCCGGAACGCAATCCGGGGCAGTTTGAGCGCTTCGACAAACTGTTGAATACCACGCATCGATTGAATCTGGTCAAACCCATATCGTTTGCCACTTCAAGCAGCCCAATGGGTGGTTCGTTTTCTTTCAGATAGATTTCGGAATAGCACTCGTCGGCCGCCACCACGAAATCGTGTTCCTGCGCTTTCGTTAGGAGCAACGTCAAGAGTTCACGATCAACCACGTAGCCCGTAGGGTTGCCAGGGGAACAAACGTAAACCAATTCCGTTTGCGCCCAAATGGACTCTGGAACTTCCTCGAACTCAGGTCGCTCTGTCGATGGCACGTAGTAGGGTTGTGTACCGCGCAGAAATGCAGCGCCTTCATAGATTTGATAAAACGGATTAGGCATCAAAGCGAAGGATTCAGAACCACCATTCAGCATGGCTTGCCCGAACGAAAATAACCCTTCGCGAGTGCCATTCACAGGTAACACGCTTGTTGCGGGGTCCACTTCTACCGCGTAACGCTTGTGAAGCCAGTGGGCGATGGCTTCACGAAGTGCCAATCCGCCTCGAGTAGGTGGATATGTCGTCAAGCCTGCGTGCAATTCACGAGCATCGACTAAACAATCCATCACGAAAGTGGGTGGATCGTGCTTTGGCTCACCAAGAGCTAGCGAGACATGAGGTGCATTCGTTTCTGGTTGAATGCCTTCCTTAAGCGCATTGAGACGTTCAAAGGGGTAAGGCAACAACGACGCGAGGTAGCGATTCACGAGGCTTGTACTACGCGGCCAGTTGCGACATTTCTGCGTTGATCCGGTCAGCTAATTGAGTTGCTAGTTCGTCAACGTTGTACAGGTCGGTTAATGTGCCGCCGTTAACGCCACTCACGAGAAAAATGTCTTCGGCGCGTTCGCCAAGCGTAGCAATACGAGCTTGATGCAGCTCAATACCAAACTCGACGAACAAGGTGCTGATTAGCGCCATCAAGCCTGGTCGATCGGCCGTCACGAGTTCCAAACGGCATAAACCGTTTTCGTCCGGCGTCTCTAATTTGACGCGCGCAGCAACATTGAATTGTTTCAACTGACGTGAAATTCGTCGACCTGCAAAGCGCTTGGGCTTGGAAGCGCCATTCATGACGTTGAGCAACGAAGTTTGGATGCGTTGACGCCGGTCGCTGTTCTCGCCGGTCGTTTTTTCGTCCATCACCATGAAGGTGTCGTAGCAGAAACCAGTCGCACCGGTTACGATGCTTGCGTTCATGATGCTAAGACGTTGCGAATCCAATGCGGCGACACAATCAGCGAAGAGGTGTGGTCGATCTTTGGTATAGATGAATACTTCGAATAGATCGGCACTGTTCGTTTCCAAAAACTCAACGATATCGGTTTTTTGTTCGCGACCTGTTTGCGCCGCAACTGCGATAGCAGCGAGTTTCGATGGTTCATGCGCAAGCACAAAGCCTGGCGTTACATCGTCCCACAGCAGCTCTAGATTCACGTCCCGGATGCCTTGCTTCTCCAATGCAATGGCGGTCTCTTGTTGACGGTTTTCAATCTCATGCATGCCTGTATCGGTGTCGTACGAACCCCGTTCGAGCATGGCCGTGGTCGCGTTGTACAACTGCACGAGCAATGCTTCTCGCCACGCGTTCCATTCACGCGGATTAGTGGCATGAATATCCGCCACCGTGAGCGCCATAAGGTAAGCCAAGCGTCGTGGCGATTGCACGACAGAAGCGAACTTCCGTATGCTGGCTGGGTCGCTTAGGTCTTCACGTTGCGATGTCTTTGACATGAGCAAATGCCGTTGCACTAGCCAAATGACGAGATCGCTGTCCTCGTCGACAAGACCTACCCGCTCGCAAAAACGCCCAGCGTCTGCAGCGCTCAATTCGGAGTGATTGCCGCCACGACCTTTACCAAGGTCATGAAACAAGCCAGCGATGAATAGCAGTTCAACACGCGGTATCTTGTCGACTACATGGCGCAAACAGGGAAATTCGTTCTCGTAGTCAGGTAGAAACATGCGCCTTAAATTGCGCAACAATGCCATGGTATGGGCATCTACCGTATAGATGTGAAACAGGTCATGTTGCATCTGCCCAATGATGCGACCAAATTCAGGGATATAAGCGCCAAGAATCCCGTAACGGCGCATTCTGGTGAGTTGACTCACGACCGTGTAGGGTGATTTGAGCAGCGTTATGAATAGTTCATTGACGGTTTTATTGTGTCGGAAAGCCTCATCGATTAGGTGAAGGTGGCGTCGTATTTGACGGATCGTATTGGCGCGCACACCGCGGATATCCGTGCGATTTGCCATCACGACGAATATTTCCAATAACGCAGTCGGATTGTTACGAAACACATCATCGCTGGCTGTTTCTATATAGTCGTTGCGAATCTGAAAGTTGGCATCGATGTGTTCGACCTTTGCTTTGCGCTTTGGCGCAAGGATGGCTTCAGTGAAGTGTTGAACGAGGATGTCGTTGACTTCCCGCAGTTCCAGAACGCGCCGGTAGTAGTCTCGCATGAAAGCTTCAACGGCTAGCAGACCTTCGCTATCTTCATAGCCCAAACGTATCGCGATTTCACGCTGGTGGTCGAAAAAGAGCTGATCGCTTCGGCGCGGTGTGATTAAATGCAGTGCAAAGCGCACCCGCCATAGAAATTGCCGTCCTGCCAAGAGCGTCTGGCATTCTTTCTCGGTGAGAAAACCGCGTTCTGTTAATTCCGCTAAATTGTTGGTTCCGCAATGTTTCTGCGTGATCCAGCTGATTGTTTGGATATCGCGCAAGCCACCAGGTGAACTCTTGAGGTTTGGTTCAAGCCCATATTCGATATCCGAAAAGTTCTCATGACGATTCGTCTGTTCTGCAAGCTTCGCATTGAAGAACTTTTTGCTTGGCCACAACGAGCGACTCGCCAGAACGCGGTCTAATCGTTGGGCTAGACGTGGCGAACCGACAAGCAACCGACGCTCCAGCAACGTTGTCATGACCGACAGGTCGGTGGCGGCTTCGGTTTTGCACTCGCTGACTGTACGCACGCTGTGACCGATTTCTAATTTCAGATCCCACAGCACGCGCACGAACGTTGCAATGTCTTGGTTTTGCCGTAAGCGCGGCTTGATGAGTATGAGCAAGTCAATGTCTGACTTGGGGTGGAGTTCGCCACGACCGTAGCCGCCAACGGCAAACAACGCAATGTCATCTGTCTGGGCAAACCAGCTCTGCCACAGCTCGCATAGAAAACCATCGATGAATTGCGCACGTTCGCGCACAAGGGCATCGACATCGCCGCCCTGCCAAAACCTCTCAGCGAGCGCGTTTTCGACGACTTGGATGCGGTCTCTAAGCTCGGTTAGCGAAGCTAGAGAAGTGTCAATGGATCGTTTCCTCCTCACGCAGCGTCAAGATTTCAAAGCCATCCTCGGTAACCAATATCGTATGCTCCCATTGGGCCGACAACCGGTGGTCGCGTGTCACGACGGTCCACTCGTCGGCGAGCATCCGGATATGGCGCTTACCCGCATTGATCATGGGTTCGATGGTGAAGGTCATGCCTGGCTGGAGTTCGACACCTTCACCGGGGTTGCCATAGTGCAACACCATTGGTTCGTCGTGAAAACGATCATTGATGCCATGCCCGCAAAACTCACGTACTACCGAAAAGCGTGACTTTTCTGCATAGGTCTGTATAGCGTGGCCAATATCGCCTAACCGTGCGCCGGGTCTTACCTGCTGGATACCCAGATACAGACATTCCTGTGTGACGTTTATGAGGCGACGTGCTAGCGCGGACGGCTCACCGACGGCGAACATCTTGCTCGTGTCGCCATGAAAACCGTCTTTTATGACAGTAATGTCGATATTGAGGATGTCGCCACGTTTTAGGACTTTTCGGTCCGAAGGTATGCCATGGCACACGACATGATTCACGGACGTGCAGATGGATTTCGGAAACGGCGGCGAACTACCGTTGCGGTAGTTCAAAGGCGCTGGAATACAGCTCAAATCGTTCACGATGAATGCATGGCAGATTTGATCGAGCGTTTCTGTGCTCACACCTGCTTTGACGTGCTCGCCAATCATGTTGAGAACGCTTGCGGCGAGCTTTCCCGCTATGCGCATCTTGTCGATTTCGTTCTCGTTGAGAATGCGGACGCTCAATAGATCGGCGTACTTTGCGCGTGACGTCAGAGGAGGGGAATGTTATGAATGAACAGTCAGGAACCACGCCTATGCACGCCTGATTTTTATAATTCCGCCGCTCAATTGGCGGTTCGCGCCGTCAAAAACTCCTGTGCAAACCTAGCTCGCGATGCGGGTGGCCAAGTTTTGGCGTATACAACGCGACTTGTACAGCAACGTGCCTTTGGCGCATTTCAACCCGGAGAATGACTTATGGCAGACATTGGTCTGCGCGATATGCTTGATGCAGGTGTCCACTTTGGGCACCAGACGCGCTACTGGAACCCCAAGATGGGTTCGTTTATTTTTGGCTCGCGCAATAAAGTCCACATAGTCCATCTAGAACGTACGCTCGAACTGCTCGAAGAAGCGCTCGGCGCGGTTCGCCTGCTCGCTAGCCGCAACAAGCAGATTTTGTTCGTTGGCACCAAGCGAGCGGCCTCGCGGACCATTCGCGAGCAAGCGCAACGAGCTGAAATGCCGTATGTGGACCGTCGTTGGTTGGGAGGCATGCTCACCAATTACAAGACGATCAGGCAGTCCATTCGTCGCCTTACGGATCTTGAAGCGCAAGACGCGATGTCGCAATTCGATCTTCTGACGAAGAAAGAGGCGTTGCAGAAGCGCCGCCAGATGGCTAAGTTGACCCGCAGTCTCGGTGGCATCAAAGATATGGGTGGCTTGCCGGATGCATTGTTCGTGGTGGACGTCATGCATGAAAAGATTGCCGTCGACGAAGCCAACAAACTAGGCATTCCAATCATTGGTGTCGTCGACACCAACAGCGACCCCGATGGTATCGATTGGGTCATTCCGGGCAATGACGACGCTTATCGTGCAGTAAGTCTGTACGTAACGGCCGTAGCCGACGCGATCATTGAAGGTCGCAAAATGGAAGAACAAGGTGGCGTTAGCGAAGCAGATTTCACAGCGGAAGAAGCTCCCGCTCAGGACGAAGCCGTCGCGAGCGAGCCTGCTGAGGATGCTTCGGAAGCAACGACTGAAGCCGATAACGCTGCGTAGCACCACCTAGTACTACCCTCTCAATGTCCTTTAAAACCAACGAGCTTGGAGAGCAACCTTAAGTGGCAGATATCGCCAAAATTAAAGAAATTCGCGAACGAACTGGCATTGGCTTCGGTGACTGTAAAAAAGCGCTAGAAGCGTGTGATTGGGACGTCGACAAAGCCATCGATCACATACGCCAGCAAAGCGCCATCAAGGCCGCAAAAAAAGCGGACCGCACGGCTGCCGAAGGCCGCGTGGCGATGAAAATCGCTGCCGACGGCAAGTCGGGAGCGATTGTAGAAGTCAATGTCGAAACGGACTTCGCGGCGCGCAACGAGAGATTTGTGGCGTTTTGCGATACGGTGGTCGACAGCGTACTTCGCGATGGTCCAACGGCTTTGGATGGACTGGATTCGTTGCGCAAGGAACTCGTTCAAACGATCGGTGAGAACGTCAGTTTACGTCGTGCCGAACGATTCGTGGCAAATGCCGACGAGGGACGCGTGTCTATGTATTTGCACACGACTCTCGTGCTTGGCACATTGGTCGAAATGACAAAAGGGGATGAAGCAACTGCGAAAGATGTCGCAATGCACGTCACAGCTTCCGAACCTCTCGTTGTTAATTCAGATGACCTGCCAGCGTCCGTTATTGCGAAAGAAAGAGAGATTTTTGAACAGCAGGCGCGCGACTCAGGCAAGCCCGAACAGATCATCGATCGCATTGTTGAAGGTCAACTCAGTAAGTTTCGCGCACAGTCGTGCCTTACAGAACAAGCATTTGTCAAAGATCCAGATCAAAAGGTCGGCGCAATGCTCAAAGCTCGCGATGCGGAATGCGCGCGATTTGTTCGCTATCAAGTCGGCGAAGGCATTGAAAAACGCGAAGACAACCTTGCGGCTGAGGTAGAGAAGCTGCTCTAGCTCGCGATGAGTCCTGCCGAGGCTGCCTGATATGGTGTTGCGAAGCATTCTGCTAAAAGTATCGGGTGAAGCGTTAGCCGGGAATCAAGATTCAGGTTTTGAGCTTGCTGCCCTTGCATGGCTAGTGGCAGAACTTGAACCGCTCGTAAAGAACCAGATTTTGCTTGCCTTAGTGATAGGCGCGGGTAATCTGATTCGCGGCTCGGTACTTAAAAGTCAGCTCACCGGTTCAGGTCTGCGGCAAGTTACAGCAGACCAGATGGGCATGCTCGGAACCATCCAAAACGGCTTGTTGGTACGCGATTTGCTGACCCACCGGGGCATACCGGCCGCGCTTTATGCAACCCATGGCATTCAAAGCGTCGTAGCGCCTTACTCGGTAGACGACGCGCGCAAAGCCATGGCCAACGGCAAGTTGGTGATTTGTGCAGGTGGTACGGGTAACCCACTCTTTACCACCGATTCGGCCGCTTGTTTGCGGGGCATTGAGCTCGGCGTCGATGCCGTCGTGAAAGCTACTCAGGTTGATGGCGTATATAGCGCCGATCCACAAAAGGATTCAAATGCAGTTCGTTACGACGCGTTGACCCTTGATGAGGCTATTGAGAAGCGCCTTGGCGTCATGGATGGCACAGCCATCACGCTTTGCCGCGATAACGATATGCCGGTCATCGTTTATGCGTTCAGAAAAGCGGGTGCCTTATCTAGAATAATTGAAGGTTCAGCCGAAGGCACGGTAATTCGTCCAAGCTGAGCGATCAACGCAACTTGGTGCGTACCTGGGATAGTGAGCAAGGAGCGCGACCGTGATTGATGAAATTCTCAGCGATGCCGACGCACGCATGGACAAGTCGGTTAAAGCCTTGGTTAGCCAATTTGCTGGCTTACGTAGCGGCCGAGCCCATCCTGCATTCCTAGATTCCATTGAAATTGACTATTTTGGCGCGCAAACGCCGATGAAGCACGTGGCCGCCATTTCCATCGAAGGTGGCCGGACATTCGTGGTCAAACCATTCGATTCTGGCATATTGAAAGCGCTAGAGAAGGCTATTTACGCATCAGATATCGGTTTGACGCCGAATAACAATGGCGAGGTCATTCGCCTTGAACTGCCTCCTTTGACGGAAGAAAACCGCCGCGACTTGATTAAGCAGGCACACTCAGTGGCTGAAACGGCTCGGGTAGCGGTCCGAAACATTCGGCGCGACGCCATTCACGATATCCGCGAAGTGGTTAAAGAGAAAATGGCGACTTCGGATGAAGGCCACGAAGGCGAAGACGAAGCGCAGGAAATCACAGACCGTCATGTAGCACAGGTCGATCAGCACCTCGCTGACAAAGAAACAGATTTGCTGTCGTTTTAGCTGTGTAAAGGGTGCGCGTGATGCGCTTGAGCGTCGCCATTGAATTATTGAGGACGATGCGTGTCTAGTACGCAACACGCACATAAGAACATTTCTGGTTTGTTTAGACACTTTTAAATTGCTTGTTGTATTGGTCTTACGCGTAAATGACGCCTATTTCAGCGGATCCAAGATCGCGTGCAACCGTTAGCTGATCCTCTAGCTGATCCTCCGAATCATGTTGCGATCATCATGGACGGCAATTCGCGTTGGGCCGAGACGCAGGGCATGTCGCGAGATGAAGGTCATCGTGCGGGCGCACAGCATGTACGGACTGTCGCAGAAGCATGCGCAGATTTAGGGGTCAGGTACCTTACTTTATTTGCTTTCAGCACCGAAAACTGGCAAAGGCCTACGGATGAAGTTGAATTTTTGATTCAACTCATTGGTGAGACGCTCGAAAACGAACTTGATGAGCTGGATGAGCGCGAAACACAAGTTAGATTTATCGGCGATCGATCGCGTTTTCCTCTTGATGTACGCCAGAAACTGCACGATAGTGAGATTAGAACCGCGCATCACAAGAAACTTTTTCTAACTATCGCGCTGAACTATGGTGGCAGATGGGATCTCACGGCTGCAACGCGAGAAATAGCCGAAGCAGTGAAACTCGGTTATCTAGCACCCGAAGAAATCGACGAAAATCTGATTCAAACCCACTTGTCTACGCGCGACCACCCAGCACCGGATTTGTGTATTCGTACCGGCGGGGAACGTCGCATTAGCAATTTTCTGTTATGGGATTTCGCGTATACGGAGTTTTATTTCTCTGATAGTTTTTGGCCTGGTTTCAGCTTAAAAGAACTGCGCGCCGCATTCGAGGACTACAGCAAACGGCAACGACGGTTTGGTGCGCGCAACGCGACGATGACAGCTAGCACGATTAGCACGATTGTCGAATTTCATTAAACGACTCGCGACCGCGATCGTTGGTATCCCGTTCCTCGGCTTAGCGCTATTCGCTTACGATGGCGTTGCAGTACCAGCCATTCTGGTTGTTTTAGTGAGCTTATTACTGTGGGAATGCACCAAGCTGTTTAGGCTTGAACGAAAGTTGTGGCAGTTAGGTTATGCGGCTTTGGGTGCTTTCGTGCTGATTTATGCGATGTCAGTTGACTTGAGCATTTTCGTACAAGAGCCAGTCTTGATGAGTTTGCTGCTGCTCTTGTGCATCGTTATCCCGATATCAGTATTGGGGTTCACGCATCGCGCAGCTAGCGATGCGTCCACCTTACCTGAGGTAAGGCAAGAAGAACCCGATATCAAAACGCAAGTAGGTTATGCGATAGGCTGTTTTCTCGCGATTGTTTTTATGGGTTTTTCACTGTACCTTCTCGACACACATTTTGGCATATTGATGTTGCTTGTGACACTAGTCGTCGCATGGGTAACAGATACTGGCGCATATGTTGTAGGCAAGGCCATCGGCAAGCGACCGTTTTTGAACAAAATCTCACCGACGAAAACGCTCGAGGGAGCGATTGGTGGGTATGTTGCTGGATTCCTAGCAGCACTAGGATTTGGGTTGATTTGGCTAAAACCATCCTATGGTTGGGCAACCATTCATATTGTCATATTTGCGGCTATTGCGCCCGTGCTAGCTATCTTGGGTGATTTGATGGAGAGCAAGTTGAAACGAAATTTGGACGCTAAGGACGCAGGCGCGATTCTGCCTGGTCACGGTGGCTTGCTCGATCGCGTTGACTCAGTGCTACTGGTTGCCCCTGTGACGTTAATTTACGCATCGTTGTTGGTTGCTCGAATATTGTGATTTACATCGTCGCCTTCATCGCCGCTATATTGATTCTCGTGTTTTTTCACGAACTCGGGCACTTTCTGGTCGCCCGTTGGGCCGGCGTACGCGTATTGACGTTTTCCATTGGTTTCGGACCGAAACTCTGCTCGTTCAAGGACCGTTTAGGCACGGAATACCAGCTCGCGGCAATCCCAATCGGTGGCTACGTGCGCATGCTCGGCGAGGACGAGTTCGCGGAACAACCGCGTTCTGAAGATGCGGCGGCTGCATTTTGCAACGCTCACCCAAGTCGAAAAGTCGCGATTGCGGCCGCAGGTCCCTTCGCTAGCTTGTTGCTTGGTTTCATCATCTTTTACATTGTGCTCGTTTCCGGCACGCGCGAACTTGATCCATTCCTTGGCACGATAAGTCCGGATTCGCCAGCGCACGTCGCGGGACTCAGGACAGGGGAGGAAGTGCTGCAGGTTGATCAGGTTGAGGTGAGTTCGTGGCAGGCCATCAACCTTGCGCTTGCAGAACGGCTTGGCGACTCAGGCGAAATTGCCATTCTGACGAATCGTTCATCCTATTCGATTCCTATTCATGCGTGGTTGTCGAAGGAGAGCGAACCAGATATGCTCTCGGCGTTAGGCATCGCGCCGCAGTTTAGAGCGCATATCGCAGAGATTGTCGACGGCTCAGCTGCTGAGCAAGCGGGGCTGCGAGTCGGGGATCACATCTCGCAAATCGATGGTTCTCCCGTCGCCAATTGGCAAGAAGTGGTCGCAACCATCCGTGCCAATGCAGAACGAGCGCTACTGCTGCAGGTCGATCGCGAGGACGAGACGGTGCAGTTGTCCCTTGTGCCGCGACTGATTACGGATAGCGAAGGCGAATCGTATGGTCAAGCAGGCATTCGTCCTCAAATTGGTCGATTTGTAAGGTATGGGCCGCTTGAAGCAATTCCGGCGGCGTTCGACCGGACCGTCAACTTGATCGTGATCAGTGCGGACTCGATTGTCAAGATTGTGACAGGTGAGGTGCATTCAAGCAACTTAGGTGGACCGATCCGAATCGCCGAGTATGCGGGAGATCTCGCGTCACTTGGTTTAGAGCCATTTTTAATGTTGCTTGCCGCCCTCACGATTGCGTTAGGCTTGATCAACTTGTTGCCGATACCTATGCTAGACGGCGGGCATGTGGTGTTCGGGATCATAGAAGGTATTACCCGCAAACCTATTCCTATGAAAGTACAAGCTATCGGCTTGCGAGTTGGTTTGTTTATTGTTGGCTTTATCATGCTTTTTGCGTTATATAACGATATATCGCGCTTAGTAAGTCAGTAAGCAGAAAGTATGTTTTATTCGAAACGAGAAAAGTCGGATGTATGTTTCTGAGCTCAACGTCTGCAAGTTGAGGTAAAAGAGTTTTCTTAAACGTAAAAACAATGAACATTGAGGACATCTGAAGTTTGCGCAACGAGCCTATAATGAAATCTCGATGCACGTCTGCATCAAGAAAATCTCCCGAACTCTCGTGGTCTAAAGCATTGCCTATGCGGCGTTTGAGACTGGTGCTGCTACTAGCGTTTTGCTGGGTCAGTACCTATACATCCGCCAACTACAGTTTTGAGATTTCCGACATTCGTGTTCAAGGTTTATTGCGCGTAACACCTGGCACTGTCTTCAATGCGATGAGCATCGACATTGGCGATGTGGCCACACCACAGAGTATCCGCGCCACCATTCGTGAGCTGTTTAAAACGGGCTATTTCAGGGATGTCGCAATCAATCGAGATGGCGATATATTGCTGGTCGAGGTATCCGAACGACCGTCCATCGTGTCCATCGAAATTAGCGGCAATAAAGCTGTGCCAACCGAAGCGTTGTTGGAAGGTTTAGCCGCAGAGGGCTTAAAAGAAGGCGAGATTTTCAAACAGGCGACGTTAGATCGCGTGCGTATCGAGCTGATTAGGCAGTATGTTGCACAAGGTCAGTACACCGCAAATATCGAAACTGACATTGATGTGCTTGCCCGTAATCGCGTGTCAATCGAAATCGAAGTCGAAGAAGGCAAACGCGCGACGATCGTTCAAATTGCGTTTGTCGGCAACGAAGTATTTAGTACCAAAACGCTCTTAGAACAAATGGAATTGAAACAACCGACGTTGTTTGGTTTCATAAGTGGTGAAAACCGCTATTCACGCGAGAAGTTGCAAGGCGATCTCGAGTCCATTGAGGCTTTCTATACGGATCGTGGTTATATCGAATTCAAGATCAACTCGACACAAGTCAGCATGACGCCAGATCGCAAGCAGGTCTACCTTACGATCAATATTTCGGAAGGCGCTAAACACCTCATTAACAAAGTTGAGCTCGTCGGCGATCTTAGCGACGTCGACCCGAAAGCGATCGAAGAATTGATTGTGGTATCCGAAGGTCAACTGTATTCAAGTGCGCTGCTCACTGCTACCGAAGAGTTGGTCACCCGTCAACTCGGCCGGTATGGCTATACCTTCGCGACCGCGACGGCGGTAACTGACGTTCAGGAAGATGGCTTAGTAGATATTAAGTTCATGGTGAACACAGGTAAACGAGCCTACGTTCGCCGCATGAATTTCACAGGTAATACGACGACGCGAGATACTGTGCTGCGGCGGGAGATGCGTCAGCTTGAAGGCGCGTGGGCATCGATCGATTTGATCGATCTATCCAAGGTCAGACTTGAGCGCTTAGGGTTCTTTTCCGACGTGACTGTCGAAACTCCCGAAGTGGCTGGGGAGGACGGCCTGATCGATGTGGACATCCAAGTCCAAGAGCAATCGACCGGCGCTATCACGGGTTCGCTTGGCTATCAAAAACTCTCTGGCGTGATTCTTGGCGCATCTGTTCAGAAGGCAAATATCGCTGGCACCGGCAAAAATATTGGTTTTTCGCTAAATTGGAGCGATTATCGTAAATCGGTTTCGTACACGTATATCAATCCTTATTTCACGAAAGAAGGGGTAAGTCGAGGTTTGAGTGTGTTCTTGCGCGACACTGATTACAGCACGCTCAATCTCAATGCCTTTTCGACGTCGGCCATTGGTGCTGGCGCAAGATTTGGTTTTCCTATCGGTGAAACCAAGCGGTTGCAATTTGCCGGTCGAATTGAATTCACCGACGTGGAGAACAGCGGCGCAGAGGCTACCGAAATCCAAGATTTCATTTCGTCATCCGGCACGGATTTCTTGAACTACAAGGTGGAAGGTTTGTGGTCAAGAGATACGCGCAATCGCGCGGTATTCGCTACGCGCGGGTCGCGGCAGACGACTGCTTTAGAGGTGTCGGTGCCTGGTAGCGATTTGGAGTTTTATCGTGCGAATGTACAGTTAGAGCAGTATTTTCCAGTTCCTTGGTTAGACAGCAACTACGCGATACGCTTGAACGCTGATTTAGGGTTTGGCGGCGCGTATGGCGAAACGGAGGTGTATCCGTTTTATGAACACTTCTACGCGGGTGGCTTTGGTTCTATTCGAGGCTACAAGCGGAGCACGTTGGGACCACGCAGCACGACTTTGCAGAACTTTGGCTCAAATGTGCCTGGACGACCGTTCGGTGGAAATGTCCTAACCGAGCTTTCGGCAGAGTTTATATTCCCGTTGCCTTTTATGAAGAACAAAGCCCAAGTACGCTCGTTGTACTACATAGACGCGGGGAATGTCTTTAGCGACCATTGCTCAGAAACCAGCGTGAACTGCTTTGCGCCTAGCTTTTCAGAGCTGCGCGGTTCAACCGGCGTCGCGGTTTCTTGGCTTACCAGAATGGGGCCGATGTCGTTTTCATTGGGCGTCCCATTCAACGATACCGAGTTTGACGAAACGGAGATTTTCAGTTTCGAAGTTGGTCAAACTTTCTAGTTGAAGCGGCGAGTTCGCAGCATCTTCAGGCGTTAGTTCGCAAACTGAACAGGAGCAATCCGCTCATATAATTTTCGCGCATTCGCACCGTGACATTCACACGGTCTACGCGATCGCTACTTCTCGAGGCACCCATGATTCCCAAGTTGTTTAAGCTACTGTGTATGGTCTTCGCGCTTAGTGCGGGTATCGCAGCACAAGCACAGCTGCGCGTAGCTGTCGTTAACTCAAACGAAGCCGCTATGAATACCGAAGAAGCCAAAGCAACGCTTTTACAAATCGAAGAGCAATTCGCACCTGAAAGCGATCGATTGAAAGCGCTTCAGCAAGACATGATCAAGTTGCGCGAGAAGCTAATCAATGAGTCAGCGGTGGCTTCTGAGGAAGAAAGGCGCGAAATCCAGAAACGAATGGAAGATATGCAGTTCGATCTGGAAGTGGGTGCGCAAAAACTGCAGCGTGAACTGACCGAAAGTCGCGATGAACTGCTTGCCACCCTTAATCCAAAGTTTCAAAAAGCGCTCAAAGACCTCGTGGAACTTGAAAACTACGATATGGTGTACCAATACAACCCTAATGTGCTTCTATTTGTAAACCCTCGTCACAATATCACTCGGAAAGTGACGGAGGCGATGAACAACATCTCCGAATAGGTGATGGTTTACGCGATCGATTAACTTAGCCATGATCTCGCTCGCAGCGATCGCGTTGCGCATGCAAGGTCAGGTCATCGGTGATGAAGAAATTGTCATCACCGGCGTAGGCTCTCTCCAGCATGCTAAGGCTGGCGATTTAGCTTATTACGCAAACACGCGCTACAAGCCACAATTACTGAATACAAAGGCGTCGGCGGTGTTGCTAACGCAGGATGTCGCAGCTGACTGTCCCGTTGCAGCTGTCGTAGTTGGCAATCCTCAGTTGGCGTTTGCGCAATTAGCCCGAGATTTCGATAAACGCAGTCGTGTGCCGATGGGCATTCATGCGACAGCCCAGATTGACGCAACGGCAACGCTCGGCGAACGCGTTCGTATTGGACCAAATGTTGAAGTTGGCGCACACAGTACGATAGGCGATGACGTCGAGCTAGGTGCAAACGTGAATGTCGGCGCACATAGTTCCATCGGTAATGCCACGGCGTTGCGCGCAAATGTCGTGATATATCACGATGTGCATATCGGCGCAAACTGCACGATTCATAGCAATGCCACACTTGGTGCCGAAGGTTTTGGCATTTTTCCTGACGACGCAGGGATTTTGCAGGAAATACCTCAAGTAGGACGGGTGCTAATTGGTGACGATGTCCTGATTGGTCCGAATTCAACGGTGGATCGGGGCACCATCGACGATACTGAAATTCACGACAACGTGAAGATCGACGATCAAGTGCACATTGGCCACAACTGTATTGTGGGAGCACATTCGATATTGTGTGGTTGTTCAGGTCTTGGTGGTAGTGTTTCGCTAGGTGAATACTGTGTGGTTGCAGGTGGGGTTGGTATTGCCGGCGAAGGGCCAGTTTCCATTGCAGCTGGTGCCCAAATCGGTGCGATGACGTACGTAAGTCGCGACATCACGGAGCCTGGACGCTATTCAGGCGCGACATTGCATACCGACAATCGGACCTGGCGCCGCAATGTGTTGCGCCTGAATGAACTGGATTCAATCGCCAAAAGATTGCGGCAAGTTGAAAATTTGCTTGATAATGCGCAACCCATGCTCAAAGCGGCGTCGAAAGATAAATAAGCAAGCATGTCTGATTCGAGCGTAGATTTCAATATTCGAGATTACATACCTCATCGTTATCCATTCCTCTTGGTCGACCGCATTCTGGACGTCAATATAGAGGCAAAGAGTATTCGAGGCCTAAAGAACGTCACGCAAAACGAACCGTTCTTCCAAGGTCATTTCCCAACCAGACCAATTCTGCCAGGTGTTTTGATCGTAGAAGCGCTCGCACAGGTGAGCGGCATCTTGGCGATGCGGGTGCGCGATCTTGTATTAAAAGATATCGGCGTCATGTTTGTGTTAGCTGGGACGGACAGGACTCGCTTCAAAAAACCTGTCGTGCCTGGCGATAGCCTGCTATTGGACGCAAAGGTCGTGAGCGAACGTCGCGAGATTGTCAAGTTTGAGTGCGAAGCGCTCGTAGAAGACACCGTCGTTTGTTCGACTGAATTGATGATCGCCCATAGCTAGACTTGCGCCGCATCCCAGTAGTTATTGAGTTCGCGTAGGCTTAAAGTCGGGATTGTCGCCGGCGAACCTTCCGGCGATGTGCTGGGCTCGTCTTTAATGGCAGCCTTGCAGGAACGCGTCGACGACATTGAATTTGTTGGCGTTGGTGGCGACACGATGCATGCGCAAGGCTTGCGTAGCCTCGCGCCAATGGACCACTTTGCCGTCAATGGTCTCGTCGATCCGCTGCTCCGCGCATGGCCGTTGATTCGCTTGTTGCGTATGCTCATTCGCGAATTAGCCTCTGTGGATGTCCTGGTAGGTGTGGACTTCAATGTTTTCAACCTGCTACTTGAAACCGGTGTTCGAAAGCGTGGCGTCGCAACGGCCCATTACGTTAGCCCTTCGGTTTATGCGTGGCGGCGCGGTCGTCTAAAACGGATTGCGAAAGCATCTGATGTGGTCATGACACTGTTTCCTTTTGAAACAGCAGTCTATGAAGAGCGCGGGTTACGGGCCGAGTTCGTCGGTCACCCAACCGCTGATCTTTTCGACCCGGATATAGCTAAAGAGCAACTGCAAGTGGCCGCGCGCCAAACTTTAGGACTAGTGGACGAGTCGTTCGTTTTATGTGTCATGCCTGGCAGTCGCAGTTCAGAAATCAAATTTCATTTTGAAGTTTTTCTGCAAGCCGCCAAATTGTTTCAGGAACAAGCACGAATTCCCGTAACGGCTCTCGTACCTACAAAACATCCCGTTGCGCACGAATCATGGGCGCAACTCAAGGACGATTTTGCGAGTTTGAATGTCGAGCTAACGGATGCGCCGGCTACGCAAGTCTTGCAGGCGAGCGACCTCGCGCTTGTGAAATCGGGCACCGGTACGTTGGAGGCGATGCTTGTAAAAACGCCGATGGTTGTTGCCTATCGTATTGGTGCCTTAACGTATCGAATCGTGCGTGCGATGATGTATAGCGACTATATCGCGCTACCGAATATACTTGCTAACAAGAGTTTGGTGCCAGAATTTATTCAAACAAACGCTACAGCGGAAAACTTAGCGGCAGCACTTATTAAGCAGCGAAACCGAGATCAGTCCGAGTTAGTGCAAGAATTCAGCGGTTTGCACAGGACCTTACGTACGAACGCAGCTGCACGCGCTGCCGAAACCGTTTTATCTTTGATAACTTAGGTTTTGCCAGCTATATCTTTTGTTCATTAGTTCAGTAGATTTAACGCAAGTCCGTGCCGGCATGGACGAGGCGGGCCGTGGACCACTTGCTGGACCCGTCGTGGCAGCAGCGGTGGCCTTCGATTCCCAACCATGTGTAGAAGGTTTAGCGGACAGCAAGCGGCTGACGCCGTCGCTGCGCGAGGCATTGTTTGAAGAAATCACCAGGACTGCCGCAGCAGTAAGCATTGGCATGGCAAATTCGCATGAAATCGACGAGCACAACATCCTGCAAGCGACATTCTTGGCGATGCGCCGAGCATACACGGCGTTGAACTATGAAGTCACCGAAATTTGGGTCGATGGTAATCAGGATCCTGGCTTGCCAGTGGTCACGCGTACGATTGTCGAAGGAGACGCACTAGTGCCAGCTATTAGTGCTGCGTCTGTCATCGCGAAGGTGACACGCGACCGCTTGATGGTGAGATTTGACGAGACGTATCCTGGCTACGGCTTTGCGCAGCACAAAGGCTATCCGACTGCCGCGCACTTAGCTCAGCTAGCAGCCTTGGGACCTTGTTCTATACATCGTTACAGTTTTAAACCAGTGCGAACAGTCGTGGATGCTTTGAGTGGACTTGCGACATGACGGACTTTGTGCATTTATCGCTGCATAGCGAATATTCAATCACTGACAGTATCGTCTTTTTAGAGCAAATCGCGCCTGCGATTCGCAAGCAAGGCATGTCGGCAGTCGCCTTGACCGACCGCAATAACCTCATGGCGCTTGTCAAATTTCAAAGTTCTTGTTTTGCGGCAGGCATCAAGCCGATCATAGGTTGTGAACTGACGCATGCGGGTCCCGTGGACAGTTCGTCGCGGCTGCTTGTCTTAGCCATGAATCAAGTTGGCTATCACAACCTGATTCGATTGGTCGCTGATGCGTCGCGAAATCCACGCCATCATCGCTCGTTAAACGACGACATGCTCGAGCAGCATGGTGAGGGGTTGATTCTGATCGCTGGTGGGGTTTCAAGCGAAATTGGTCAGCGCCTAGCCGCTAGGGATGAAGCGGCCGCAATTCAACGAGTTGAGTGGTTTCGGCGTCAATTCGGCGATCGGTTTTACGTGGGTTTAACTAGAACGGGACGAGTTGGGGAAAACGCTTATATTGAAACGGTGGTTCCGTTAATGGAGCGCATGGGCGTGCCGATTGTCGCCATAAACGATGTGATCTGCATTGCGGAAGCGGATTTCTCTCTACATGATGCAAAGTTGTGCATCCAAAACCACGAACGCATGGATGAGTTGTACTCCTGGAAAGGTCGGTTTAGTCCTTCGCAGCACATTCGATCTGCTAGCGCTATGGCCGAGCAGTTTAAGGATTTGCCAGATGCCATCGCGAATACCGTTGAGATCGCGAAGCGTTGCAATGCTGAAGTTAAAACCGGGACTTATTACCAACGCGCTTTTCCAACCAGTGATGACGCGGAGAATGCGAAGATCCTGACGGAGAAAGTTGAGCAAGCGCTCGCGACCTTTCTCACTGACCCGAAATCGCAGATTGATGAAGCTGACTACGCGTTGTACCGCGATCGGATTGCAACGGAGTTAGATGTCATCATCGACATGGGTTTTGCAGCATACTTTCTTATCGTCCAGGACATCGTCGGTTGGGCACGCGAGGCTGGCATTCGCGTCGGACCCGGGCGTGGCTCCGGCGCCGCATCCTTGGTCGCGATGTTGTTGGGCATCACTGGGTTGGATCCGCTCAAGCATCAATTGTTTTTCGAAAGGCTATTGAATCGCGATCGTCGTTCCATGCCTGATTTGGACATTGACTTTTGTGCGGCGCGACGCGGCGAGGTTGTGCGCTATGTGGTCGAAAAATTCGGGCAGGAATGTGTGGGTCTCATCGCGACCTCTGCCACTCACGCAGCGAAGGGGATTTTGCACGGTATGGCACGTGCGCTTGACTACAGTCATAGTGACGTGGCGCGCATCGCCAAATTGATACCGACCAAACCGGGTACCAAATTGGTCGAGGCGATGAACGATGACGAAGCCATCGAACAAACAGCCAGATCGCTCGGGTGCGAAGAGATTTTTGATGGGGCTAAAAAACTCGAAGGCATCGTATCGACGTTCGGCGTACACCCAGCTGGTTTGGTGATCGCGCCAGATCGACTCGAAGAGTTCGTACCTTGTCACCTGGATGGCGAATCGCAACTGCTGGTTTCGCAGTTTGATAAAGACGATGTCGAACAAGCTGGCATGGTCAAGTTTGATTTGCTCAATCTAAAGAACTTGACCGTCATTGATCAAACCGTTCATGCGGTCAATTCACGAAGGACCGCGCAAATTGATCCATTGGATATGAACGAGATACCACTCGACGACCCGGAGACGTTTCGGGTCATTGCAGCGGCTGATACGGAAGGGGTTTTCCAGCTGGAATCCACCGGCATGAAAGGCGTTGTGAGACTCTTAAAACCAGATCACTTCGCTGACATCGTCGCCTTGGTAGCGCTTTATCGTCCTGGCCCGCTAGCTGCCGGTGTTGAGAAGAGTTACGCGCTTCGGAAGTTTGGCAAGGAAAGGATCGAGTTTGATCACCCGATGTTGGAACCTGTATTAAAGGACAACTACGGGTTAATGATCTATCAAGAAGACGTAATGAGCGTTGCGCGCACATTAGCCGGATTCAGTGGTGGCGAGGCAGATATCTTGCGCGAAGCCATGGGTAAGAAACGTGCTGAAAAACTGACCCAGCTCAAAGATCGGTTTATTGAAGGTTGTCGAGAAAACCATGTTGCCGACGCGGTCGCCACCAGCATCTACGACAAAATGCTCGGGTTTTCCGAATACGCATTCCCTAAAGCGCATGCTACGGCTTATGCGCTCGTTACGTACCAAACGGCTTATCTGAAAACCCACTATCCAAATGAATACCTCGCTGCCATCGTCTCGGTAGAACGCGACAACCCAGACCGGCTACAGTCATTGTTGTACGAGGCGCAGCGCTTAGGCCTGACGATTGAGCCGCCTGACATCAATGCGCCAAACGCAGATTGCAGCGCGACGGATACTGGATTTCGCGTAGGGTTGCAATGTTGTAAAGGGGTAGGCCATGGTGACGTGAAAGCCATCGCAGCCGCGCGCGCAGAAGGGGAGTTCACCGGCCTGTTTGATTTTTGTATGCGGGTGGACTTGAGACTAGTCAGCAAAACGGCACTGCAAAACCTGATCAAGATCGGCGCTTTCGACCAGCTTGAGCCCGAATTGCAGACACCCAATGCGATTCGAGCGGCACTGTTGGACAAACTAGAAGCAACCGTGTTGGCTGGTACCAGCAATCAAGGCGACATGTTCGGTGGGCCTGAAGAAGATGAAGTTTTCGTGAACTATCGACCACCCGACCCTTTGACGAATCAAGAACTTTGGGCGATGGAACAGCAAGTGATGAGCGTGGCGATCAGTCGAGCATCCCCGTTTCGTTACTATCGCGAGTTTGCGTCGGTTTGCACGCATTCGCTTGACGAAGTGCAGACCTTGGCAAATCGACAGCAACTTGTGGTCGCTGGCGTCATCAAAGAACCTGAAGTGCGCGACTCATCGAATCGCGGCGAGATCGCCAACTTCAAGTTGCAAGGACGCAATGGCTCAGTCCAAGTTACGATGTGGCCAGAACAGTACGCAGAGTTCTCTCGATTTGTGCTACCGGACGAATTCGTGGTCATACGCGGTCGCATGGCGTATGACAAGTTTCGCAACGAACTTCGTCTTTATGCCGACGCATTGTTTGACGTTGTTGAAGCACGTGTGCAATGGCGCGCATCGATTGCTTTGCATTTCATTGATGAGCAAGCTCGCTCGAAACTTACTTCGCTCAATCTCGACAAACTAAAAGGCGTGTTCAAGCAAACAAAGCGAAAAGGCGGACGCCCGTTAGAAATCACGGTGCAGAAAGGACGGACTCGCTGCCACGTGGAATTAGGCGAAGGCTACCGGAAATTGCCGCTTAATGATGACGTGCTTGGCGAACTCCGCGAGATCTTTGGCGCAAACGTGGTCCATGTCGAATTCCAACGCAAAGCCGGGTAAGCGCACACGTTTTGACGACCTAGTTGCCTGTCTTTTAGCAGCTGAAAATCACACCCGCCAGCGACTGTGGATCGCTTACAGTGGTGGGCTAGATTCATCGGTATTGTTGAGCGCAGCCGCGAGTGCATATCCGGCTGCGCGCTTGGGTGTGGTGCATGTCAATCACCAAATCAGTCCGCACGCGGATGCGTGGCAAGCTCACTGTGAAAAGGTTGCGCAGGCATCAGGTTTGGAGTTCATTGCAAAACGCATTGATATTGCAAGTGCACCGAATCTCGAAGTCGCAGGCCGCCTAGCACGACAGCAGGTTTTTAAAGAACTGATCGTAGGCGGCGGTGTCGTGGCAACTGCGCATCATTACGACGACGAGATAGAGAGCTTGCTGTGGCAATTGGCGACTGGTAGAGCACTGGTTGGGATCGCGCCAAAGCGAAGACTGGGAAATGGATTGCTTTGGCGACCGTTGCTCGCATACTCGCGCCGCACGCTGCGTGAAATTGCGCAAACTCAACGTCTGGTTTGGATTGAGGACGAGTCGAATCGAGACACCAGTCTGACGCGGAATGCACTCCGCCTGGACATTCTGCCCCAGTTGCGCAAGACATTCCCTGACTTCGAAGCACGCCTGCTCGAACGCAAATTCCCGGCGCTTCAGGAAATGCCACGCGCCCCCATCGATGTGAAAGCGCTCAAAGATGCGTATTGCGTTCGAAGTTGGCTATTCGCTTATGACATTACGCCGCGCGATGCCGTCGTGTCGCAAGTTTTGGCGCAAGCGCACGCGCGAAACGATGCCAAAGTTCAGATTCGCGTCGCCTCTCATGCCACGGTGCGGCGCTTCCGAGGATATTTCTTCGTTGTATCGGATGCGGAGGAATCACCGCCAAGCAATGTCGTGGTGGGTAGGCGTACATTTTTTCGATTTGGTGAACTCACGTGGTTGCCGGGATCGGGTGGATTACAACCGGGTCAGAAATTGACGGTCCGCAAGCGAGAAGGTGGCGAAACCATCAGAATCCATGAGAAAAACATCAAAATTTCTCATTGGTTTCAGCGCGAAAAGGTTCCACCGTGGGAGCGCGACGACTGGCCACTATTGTGCGTCGACAATCGACTGGTCGCAGTCCCAGGGCTCGGCATTCAAACCGGTGATGAACTTGATAAGGGCTTGTTTCCCGATTGGCGGCCATTAACAGCTAGGGTCTGAGAGTTCATGCATTACCATGCATTGACGTTGTGCACAAAATCACCGGTGGCTGACTTTGCTTTGCCTTCCTTAAAATCTGCGAGCGGAAGCTTCCTGTTAGAAGTCGACTCAACAAAGGTGAAGAGCTGACACACTACGTGTTCGTGACCGGTGGCGTCGTATCCGGTCTCGGCAAAGGCGTAACGACTGCGTCGCTTGGCGCATTACTGAAGGCTCGAGGCCTCAAGGTTGACGTCGTCAAGATGGATCCGTACATAAACGTCGATCCTGGCACGATGAGTCCGAATCAACACGGTGAAGTTTTCGTCACAGCTGACGGTGCCGAAACCGATTTAGATTTAGGGCACTACGAACGTTTCATTCAAAATCCAATGGGACGTGCTAACAACTTCACCACCGGCTCCGTGTACGACACCGTACTCAAGCGCGAACGCGCAGGTGATTACGATGGCGTGACCGTGCAAGTCATTCCGCACATCACCGATGAAATCAAAGCGCGCATACGCGCAGTTTCGAAAGACAATGACGTCGTCATCGTAGAAACGGGCGGCACCGTAGGCGATATTGAATCTCAACCATTCCTCGAAGCGATTCGCCAAATGCGGCTCGAGGAAGGCACTCGCAACACGCTGTTCATTCACTTGACGCTGGTACCGCAACTTAGCGATGGCGAAGACAAGACGAAACCTACACAGCACTCCGTCAAAGAACTGCGATCCATCGGTCTCCAACCTGACATCTTGATTTGTCGCTGCAAAGGCCAAGAGCTCGATGCTGGGCCACGCAAGAAGATAGCTCTGTTCACGAATGTGCCAGAAGACGCGGTCATTTCACTAGCGAACGTCGAATCTATTTATCAAGTGCCGTTAGTGCTGAATCAGCAGCGCATGGACGAAATCGTCTTGCGCCATTTTGGTATCGACTGTGCGCAGGCAGATTTGACGCATTGGGAGACGGTTGAAGAAAAGCGACAACTTGCACATGAATCAACGCGCATCGCCTTGGTTGGTAAGTACGTCGATTTCACCGATGCCTATATGTCTTTAATTGAGGCATTGATTCATGCGGGCATTCATACTGGTGTACGCGTTGACATTCAGACGGTTGATTCGGAGACGCTAGAGGAAAGCGGCGTCGCAGCTTTAGAAAACGTGCATGGTGTTTTGATCCCTGGTGGGTTTGGTCCACGTGGATTTGAGGGCAAGATCAAAGCAGCAGGTTTTGCACGAGTGCATAAAGTGCCGTATCTTGGCATTTGCTATGGCTTGCATGCGGCTGTTGTGGAGTTCGCTCGCAATCAAGTTGGCTTGCAAGCCGCCAACAGTACTGAGTTGACCCCTCATACGGAACATCCCGTTATTGCGCTTGTTAGTGAATGGCAAGACGAAAGTGGCGAGCTGAAGAGCTACGAACAAGGTGATGATCTAGGTGGCACGATGCGCCTCGGCGAGCAGGAATGCACCTTGCTAGAGAACTCACGTGTGAGCTCGATTTACAACCAAGATTCGATTCGGGAACGCCATCGTCATCGCTATGAAGTGAATGAGACATACATTGAGCGTCTTGAGGAAGCGGGTATGTGTTTCTCAGGTCGCAGCAAAAACGAGCGATTGGTAGAGACGTTAGAACTTGCGAACGGCCAATGGTTTGTGGCGTGCCAATTTCACCCAGAATTCACCTCCACACCGACAGCGGGGCATCCGCTTTTTAGTGATTTCGTGCGTGCCTCGCACGCCTTCGCGACCGCTAGCGCATGAAACTCTGCGATTTTGAGGTTGGGGACAAGCAACCGTTTTTCTTGATTGCTGGCCCGTGTGTCATTGAAAGCCGCGAGCTGGCGATCGATGTCGCTTCGCACCTTAAGCAAGTGACTGAGAAGCTCGGCGTCCCATTCATCTTCAAGAGTTCCTTCGACAAGGCCAATCGGTCGTCACTCGACAGCTATCGCGGGCGAGGTATTGACGCTGGCCTAGCGATTCTGCAGGCGGTGAAAGACGAAGTTGGTGTGCCAGTGCTCACGGACGTGCATGAGTACACGCCTCTCGCTGACGTCGCCGAAGTTGTTTCAGTCTTGCAAACACCGGCGTTTTTATGTCGACAAACGGACTTTATCGTGAATGTTTGCGAACAAGGCTTGCCGGTCAACATCAAGAAAGGGCAGTTTCTTGCGCCTGGCGACATGGCGCACGTCGTTGCCAAAGCAAAATCGACAGGCAATAACCAGATCATGGTTTGCGAGAGAGGTGCGAGCTTTGGCTACAACAATCTCGTATCGGACATGCGTTCACTGGCAATCCTGCGCGAAACGGGTTGCCCGGTGGTGTTTGATGCCACCCATTCTGTGCAGCTCCCCGGCGGTCAGGGATCCGTATCCGGCGGCCAGCGTTCCATGGTGCCAGTGCTAGCTCGAGCAGCGACGGCCGTCGGAATTGATGGCTTGTTCACGGAGACCCATCCGCGACCAGAAGACGCCAAGTCCGACGGACCCAATTCGTGGCCCCTTGGCTTGATGCAACCGCTGCTGGAACAGTTAACACAGATTGACGCTCACGTTAAAAAACTCGACTATCTCGAAGACGCCGTCGCTTGAGTCGTATCGTCGGACTCAAAGGTCGCGAGGTTTTTGATTCACGCGGCAATCCAACCGTTGAAGTAGACGCTCATCTAAGCAACGGCTCATTTGGTTCTGCGATTGTGCCATCTGGTGCGTCGGTTGGATCGTTTGAAGCGGTGGAAAAACGCGATGGTGACCCTAAACGATTCAACGGGCGTGGCGTGCTGAGCGCTATCGCGAATGTCAATGGCATGATCGCTGAAGCCTTGCATGGCATGGACGCCTCGAACCAAGCTCAAGTTGATGCGCGATTAATTGAGCTGGACGGCACGCCCAACAAAGCGAATCTCGGCGCGAATGCAATTCTCGGCGTATCGCTAGCTGTGCTCGAAGCGGCCTCACACGCAAAACGCTTGCCTTTGTACCAGCATGTCCACGAACTCGTCGATGACGGGGTCATGCGGATGCCAGTACCGATGTTGAACGTCTTAAATGGTGGGGCGCACGCGAACAATGACATTACTTTTCAAGAGTTTATGGTGATTCCAGCGAGGGGAGACTCCTTTCGCGATGCGTTGCGCGTTGGCATCGAAGTTTTTCATGCGCTCAAGCAGCGTCTCCATGACGCACAGCCACGACAGTCCACGGCGGTCGGCGATGAAGGTGGATTTGCACCCGCCTTGCAATCCAACGATGAAGCGCTCCACGTGCTTGAAGAAGCGGTTGGTTTGGCCGGCTATTCACTTGGTAGCGATTGTTTGCTCGGACTTGATTGCGCGGCAACCGAATACTTCGATGGTACTGGCTATCTTGAGGAAGTTGGCAAACCCCCGCGTTCACCTGAAGAGTATGTCGATGACCTCATTGCGTTGCGAACCAAGCATCCGCACATCATTTCGATTGAAGACGGGTGCGATGAATCACGCTGGGGCGACTGGCAATCGCTGACTCAGCAGCTGGCCCAATCCACGCAGCTAGTTGGCGACGACATATTTGTGACTAACAAAGACCGTCTTCAGCAAGGCATTCAGCATGGCATCGCCAATTCAATACTCGTGAAATTGAATCAAGTCGGGACGGTTACCGAAACCCTTGAGGTGATCAAAATCGCGCAAGGGGCAGGTTATTCGACGGTTGTTTCACATCGCTCAGGTGATACCGAAGACACCAAAGTGGCGGACATTGCAGTAGGGGCCGCGGCCGGTCAAATCAAGACAGGATCGGCCTCGCGTTCAGAACGTGTAGCTAAGTACAACCGCCTGCTGCGAATTGAGGAACAGTTTGACGGTGTGCCATATCACGGGAGGTCTGAATTCGAAAGATTTGCGCAGCAGGCTTGAAACAAGCCCCATAAGCAGATCCGGCAGAATTTCTATGATTGATTTAGGCATGTTCGATAAGTACAGTTAGTTGTTAACGATTTGGCATGCTGGTTCAGTATGACCAAAATATGTTCTGCGGTTCTCATTTGATGAGACGACATGGATGTCGCCTTCATCACCGTAGCGATGCGCTGTACTGATCAGAGCTTGCTAACGATTAGCCGCAGCTTGTTCGCGTTTCATTTGTGATGCGCCAACAGCTCCTTCAAAGTGAGGATTTGATCGAAACAAGGTAGGTCACCCAGACCTACGTTGAAATGAGGTTCAAACGGATTTGAACTGATGAAATTGCTGCTCACCACGTTCTTTGTGGTATTCGTCGTCATGCAGTACATGTATTGGTTCGGCGAAACAGGTTTCTTTGCAACGCAACTGCTCGTTCAAGACGTCAAAGCGCAGGCTGAATTCAACCAACAGCTCTATGAACGCAATGAAATGTTGCGGGTTGAGATTGAGCGTATCAAGCATGACGATTCGGTGATCGAATCGATCGCACGTCACGATCTGGGCATGATCAAGCCGAACGAGACGTTTTATCTCTACGTCGGTGATTCGTGAGTTCCGGCTATGCCAGTTGACATGTCGGTAACGCAACAAGAAGACCTGCCGCGAGCATCATCGCAGGAGTGCTCGCCTGGGGTGCTTCGTCGAACCGTGGAAGACTTCATGGTCGAAGAAATATTGCCCTTGGAACCTACTGGCGACGGTGAACATGTGCTACTGCAAATTCGGAAGATCAATCAGACGACCGCAGACGTCAGACGATCTTTGGCCAGAGCACTTGGCGTACGCACAAACGATATCGGGTATCTAGGTCTTAAAGACAAACGAAGCATCGCCAGCCAATGGTTGAGCGTTCGGCACGGACAATCCGTCGAATTGCCTCGCGAGCTGCCGATGAAGATCTTGCGCCAATGTCGCCATAGTCGCAAACTGCGCCCGTCCTTTGGTTGCACTAATCGCTTTACCATCGTCTTGCGCAATGTCGATCCGCAGCGAGTGCATGCAGAGTCGATGCGGGTGGTTCCCAACTATTTTGGCGAGCAACGCTTTGGTCGGGACGGCACCAATGTAAACCAAGCGCTGAAATGGGTGAAGAATGGCAAACCACCGATTTCCAGGTTTCTTAAATCCCTCTATATCTCTGCCATGCGCAGTGCTTTATTCAATCAAATTCTCGCAAAGCGTGTGCGAGATGGCAATTGGTGCAACCCCATTGAAGGCGACGTTGTGACAGACACCACACCGACTGGGCCGTTGTGGGGAAGAGGTCGGTCATTGGCGATTGGCGAGGCATATGCGATCGAACAACAGATCATCGACGCACATCCATTGCTGGCGGATGCGCTCGAGTGGGTTGGTTTACAGCAAGAGAGGCGTTCGCTTGTTGTTTGTGCGGTCGATCTAAAAGTGCAGGTAGAACGTGACGAAGCACGTGTGCAGTTCGCGTTACCAAGTGGCTGTTACGCCACAAGTGTCCTACGCGAGTGCTTTGCTTACACGAGCGGGGAGGATTAGCCCATGGACACGATTGGGATGAACACTTCGGCGCGCGCGCGGCAGCGTTTGATTGCCAGACTCAAACAGCAACAGTTTGTGTCAGACGAAGTGCTGGACGTCATTGATTACGTACCGCGTCATAAATTCGTAGATCCCGCCATGGCACATCGCGCCTACGACGACACGGTCTTGCCGATCGGCTACCAGCAAACCATATCGCAACCGTCCGTGGTCGCGATGATGTCCACCGCGGTGACTGGTTCAGCTCGTCGCGATCGGGTCTTGGAAATCGGCACTGGCAGTGGCTATCAAACCGCGATTCTGGCGTACTTATTCCACGAGGTGTACACCATAGAACGGATAGAACGTTTGCAGCTCCGAGCCCGCGATGTGATTCAAGAACTGGGCATCGATAACGTGAATTTCCGATTCGGCGATGGCTTTGAGGGGTGGTGCGAACGCGCTCCTTTTGACGCAATCATTGGGACGGCTGGTGCAGAAACGGTGCCGGCATCGCTTAGTTCACAGCTTGCTTTGCACGGTAGACTCGTGATGCCGATAGCCGATAGACAATCTTTTGGGCAATCGCTCATTCAATGGGAGCGTCGCCATGATCGAATCGAAGAACGCGAACTGTGCGCAGTACGTTTCGTGCCGATGCTAGAAGGGGTTGCGGCCGGCTCATGAACCCAATCAGCATCATTTGGCGCGGCTTTTTTATAGGCATTGTTGAGGTATTGCCTGGCATATCGGGTGGTACGGTTGCCTTGCTCACGCGAATTTATGATCGTCTTGTCAATGCCCTTGCTGACATCGGCTCACTAGGCAAGTTGCGACGGGAACCCGCCAAAACCCGCCATGCCGTCATATTCATATGCTGGCTTGCCTTAGGTATGCTCGTCGGGTTCGCGACCGCCCTGTTTGTTGTGCTTGGGTTTGTGCAATCGCGGCCGTTGCTGTTTTGGGGAGCGATATTCGGCTTGGTGATAGGTGCGATCGTGCACCTTAGTCAAGATGCAAGCAGGCGCGAACTGATCCGCTTCGGCCCATTAGGTCTCGCGGTTGGCTTGCTTTTGGTTGTCTTGCCTGAGTGGTCGTCAGAACCGCCGCTTTGGCTCTTTGTCATTGGTGGCTTTTGTGCATTTGTTGCCTGGTTGTTGCCCGGCATTTCAGGATCGATGGTGCTGCTACTAACAGGATTATGGATTCCCATGCTCGAAGCCGTGCAATCGATAGAAATCTTGAAAATCGCATTGTTCGCTGCGGGTCTCGTGATTGCACTTGTGATTTTTCCAAAACTCATCGCGCGCGGGGTCAAGCAATATCGTGGTGAGTTGCAAGGGTTTTTCATCGGCCTGGTCACTAGCACGCTATACAAAACCTGGCCATGGCGCGATGGGGGTGTGCCTGACTTGCCCGCGAATCTACTAGATTGGCAAACATTGTGGGTTGTGGTGTGTGCGACGATTAGTTGTGGTGCATTGATTGTCTTGATTCGGATGGTTGAAGTTCGTGCGTTGTAGAGCGCTTGTCGCAGGTGGCTTTGTAGTCCTGCTGCTGGGTTGCGTAGCTGAAAATCCCGCGCCGGTCATAGATAAATCGCGCCAAAGCGAACACGCCTACAGCGAATCGGAACCCGCTTGCAAAGTCCGTACGGCAGAAGAGTTTTGTCATGTCGTGGAACGTGGCGACACCTTGTATTCCATATCGAGACGCTATGACTTGAAAGTAGTAGAAATCGCGTCGCGCAACAACATCTCTGCCCCTTTCATCATTCGTCCCGATGAAATGTTGGTGGTGCGTGACGGTAGTCGTGACTTTGTAGGCACCGCTGTTACAGTCGCACAAGTGCAATCCGAGGATCTGGTTACCAACATCCCTCAGCCTCGACAGACTGCACCTGCTAGAACGACCCCTGCACGGACTACGTCCTCACAACCTGTTGAGAGCACCCCGGCGCGTCGGGCGGCAGATAACGCTTCGTCGGCCCCTCAAAAGGCACCACAAACCACTACGCAAAATGCGACAACCCCTAGCAGTCGTGCAACCACCTCTAGCAATCGCGGCGGGGCTATGAGCGTTAATTCGCCGAAACCTCGCATGCAACTACGCACGACAAGCACCAAGTCAGGATGGCAGTGGCCAGTACCCTTCGAACCGCAGAAAGGCAGTTCGAAAAGCGGGTTGGACTACGTATTGGCCGACGGGGTCGAGGTTGTTGCAGCCATTGCTGGCAAAGTGATCTACGCTGGTGCGGGTTTGAACAAATTTCGTCACTTGATCATCGTGGACACAAATTCAGCCCATCTTGTGGCCTACGAGTTCAACACGAACCATGCGATTTCTGAAGGCCAACAATTGAAGCGTGGTGAACTGATTACGCGCATTGAGCCAACAACCAATGCTGCTTCTGCAGAAGCAGGCCGTCACCAACAGTTTCATTTCGAGATATGGGCGAATGGCAAACCACTCAATCCAAATTCTGTCATAGCTTCGGTCGCGCAAAACTAACTAAGCATTTTGAGGGCCCGAATGCGCTAGCTTAAGCCTAGACGTTAAGAGATTTTGCGACCCACAATTGAGCCAAGAAAACCTTTTACGGTAAAACGTCTACGTTCTCTACACGTCGCGGTTGGCGCAATCAGTAAGGAGCGCATCCCACGAGTTGCTATGAGTCGATGGACTTCATTGAGGATGTGAGGTGACTTCTAAATCTTGTCGATCACCACGATTTCCGCAGCAGGATCTTTGGGCGTAAGCATGTCGAAGGCCGTGCATGCGCGACAACTCTGCCTGTTGCGTAAAGGTGCGGCTACTTGCTTAGGTTCATGACGTCCAAAATGAACGCGTACTCTTCAGCAACCTCTCGTAACGAGTCGTAGCGACCAGATTTGCCGCCGTGACCGGCGCTCATTTCGGTTTTTAACAGCAAGATGTTGTCATCTTCTTTCAGGTGCCGAATTTTCGCCACCCATTTGGCCGGCTCCCAATAGGTCACACGAGGATCGTTAAGTCCTGCTGTCACTAGCATGGGAGGGTAACGCATGGCTTGCGTTTGATCATATGGCGAATAGGACCGAATGTACTCGAATACCGTCTTGTCTTCGATTGGGTTACCCCACTCAGGCCATTCAAGTGGCGTGAGCGGTAAAGAGGTATCGACCATCGTATTGAGGATATCCACAAACGGCACGTGTGCGGCGACGGCACCCCACAACTCAGGCGCTTGATTCACAGCTGCACCCATGAGCGATCCACCAGCGCTGCCGCCCATGATGGCGATGCGTCCCTTCGCAGTGTAGTTTCGCTCAATCATGTCCCTCGCAACAGCGACGAAATCATTGAATGTATTCGTGCGCTTAGCTAACTTGCCGTCTTCGTACCAGCTAAAACCTAGTTCAGCGCCACCACGAATATGTGCGATGGCGAAGATGAATCCTCGGTTTATCAAGGACAGTATCGTCGTGCGGAAATACGGGTCCATGGATGCACCATACGCGCCATATCCATATAGGTAGAGAGGCGCAGACCCGTCGATCTGCGTGTTCTTCGCGTAAATGATGGACACTGGTACACGCGCCCCATCGCGCGCCTCTACGAAGATGCGTTCCGTGACGTAGTCTTTGGGGTTGTGGCCGCTTGGCACGACCTGAACCTTGCGGGACCGCAGTTCGCCAGTTTCAAAGTCGAAGTCGAAAGTCGTTTCTGGGGTTGCTAGCGACGAGTATTCGATGCGTAAATAGTCGGGATCCGGTTCGTGATTGGAACCCAAATTCAAGCTGTATGCGGCTTCATCAAATGGGATGGACTGAACTGCGCCATCGGCGTCAGCGATGAGAATCTGCTCCAAGCCATTTTCGCGTGCCGCGATGACAAGCTGCGAATCAAAGCTACGCATGCCCGTGATGTAGCGCGCGTCGGATGGCTCTATAAGTGGTTGCCAATGTGCTTCGGTTGGCGTTTGATCGTCAGCGAACGCCATGCGGAAATTCTTGTGGCGATCATTCGTTCGAACGATGAAGCGATTGCGATGGTGATCAAGGTCATATTCGTGCTGATCACGGCGTTCCGCTATTAATGTTGGCACTTCTGTAGGAGTCGCCAGCGAAAGTACGCGGACTTCGCTTGTGACGTTAGAAGCTGTCGACAGGAGGAGATACTCGCGAGATGTCGATTGATCGATACCTACAAAGAATCCGTCATCGTCTTCTTCATAAACGACCTCATCTAGTCTCACATCGGTGCCGAGTACATGGCGCAAGACTCGATAAGGTCGCCAGTTGTCTGTATTCACGACATAGAACAGTGATTTGCTGTCGCTGCTCCACACGACCTCACCAGTTGTGTTTGTCATGGCTTCTGACAGATATACGCCAGTTTCGACATTGAGCACGCGCAACGTGAATTGCTCGCTGCCATCGTCGTCGATGCCAAATGCCAAGAGCGTCTGCGTTGGGTCTAGTGCGAAACCACTACGCCTGAAGTAATCCAAGCCTTCCGCGAGTACGTTTTCATCTAAGACAACTTGCACACCTTCTGCTGGTGGCTGCAGACTCTGTTTGTCGTCCTGTATGCCGGCTCGCCATCGGACAAACTGACGATACTGCTTACCAGGTATGAAGCGTGCCTGGTACATAAAGCGACCGTCTCGGTAGGGGACCGACGATTCGTCTTGAACCTGCCGTGCTTTTATTTCTTCGAAGAGTTCCTCAACTTGTGGTTGCAGAGGTTCCATGATTGCGTTGAAATAATCGTTCTCCGCGTGCAAGTACGCAAGCACATCCTCATCGTCAATGGCAGGATAAGACTGGTCTTTCAACCAGTAATATGGATCGTTTATGCTGATTTCATGATGTGAAATGACATGGTCACGACGATCGGCGATAGGAGGTTTAGGCATGGACGATTCCGATTGGGTTGCGGGGGTGGCAGCAATACCCATCAATACGGCTAGACCAACGAAAAGCGGCCGCGCGTTAAAACCACGCCAGTGTTTGGTTCGCTGAATTTGTGCTGCGATGAGCAAGCTAGGTGCTTGGCTAATGACGACTTTGGCTGAATCGAGGTTTAGCGTTCTAAATACTGACGTTTTCCCGTCACTTCGCGCCACTCAGCTTCATCCGGCAATGCATCTTTCTTCTCAGTGATATTCGGCCAAATATCCGCAAGTTCAGCATTCAGTTCAAGATACTCAATTTGGTCGGCCGGTAGTTCGTCTTCTGAGAAGATCGCGTCAATTGGGCACTCAGGTTCGCAGAGTGCGCAGTCGATGCACTCATCTGGATGGATTACGAGCATGTTTGGACCTTCATAAAAGCAGTCCACTGGACAAACTTCCACGCAATCCGTCAATTTACATTTAATGCACGCTTCGCCGATTACGAAGGTCATATAGCTGTAGGCCGCATCGCTCGGCGCAAAAGGCTCGGAATTTTACGAAGATGAACCCAAGTGGCGTGCCACGCCCAAATACCAGTTTTTTGTGCTTATAGGTGTTTTAACTGTCTTGGTTGGCCGCCCGTCGCGCATTCACACTAGCATCCTGGATGGGTACTCGAATGGATGTACGAACAACCGGTCGTGGGTCGGCCGTCTCGGTTGTTATGAATTGCTTTAAATCACCAAGGCGTATACGTTTGAAGTTCTCAGCTTGAAAGTGGGGGTTCTGTTCCTGGAAGCTCTCATGGGCCCAACGTGCCGTGTCTTCATCTTCATAGAGACCCAAAAACACCATGTAGTGAATGGTCCCGTCGTACTTCAGTCTAACGCCATTGAGCTTGATGCGCGAATGAAAATTCATGAACAACTCGGCCTGTTCTAAATCGTCGAACGTCGCAATCTGTGCAAGAATGAGATCTTCGTTGAGGTCGATGAGGTGCATGGATTGCGCTGGTTTATAAGCCAATAACGTATAGATTGGTGTCGGTGTGTAGGTGGCGCGGATACCCGAGGATTCATTGATCTGCGCGTATGAGGGCGAGGTCATGCCTAGCCAGACCAAAGCTGCGCCTGTCACAGCTAACAGCCGCCATTGCCATCGACGATGGGGCCTATGTATCGTATTTGGTCGCAGACTGAGTAGTTTCACGGTGTGATAGGCGTAAGCCCAGAACCTCAAACACGCGTAGGAAGTACGTTTATGTAGTTTATGCGATTTTGAAATGAAGGCATTGGGCTGAAATCGAGACGAACGACGTAGCTGGTGCTAGTTAGATGGGTTCAGTGACGCGATCGTGCGTTTGGCGCTGGCTACCACCTGTTCAAACTGACTAGCAGCAGCTTCAAAAGAACTGCGCTGCCATTGCTTGTTAGGGTTCAAGTCCGCGCGTGCTTCAATCCAGCCAATTGAAGCTAAAGTCCTAATCATGCTAAACAGTGGTAGCAACTCTTTTACCCAGGTTTGCAGTGGGCGCACGCGTTCATAACCGCTAAATAGTGAATTTATTAGTTGCTTGCTCAAATCTGCGTCATGGAATTCGCTCAGCGTCACGGCAAAGTCATAGGTATGCCATCCAAACCCTGCATCATCGAAATCAATGATGTGATAGTCCCCATCATGCGCGATGAGGTTTCCCATGTGCAAGTCCGCGTGTATGAGCGAGTAGCAGTTAGGCGTCTTCGGTAGGCAACAGAGCACTGCATGCAACGCTTTCCGCATTTCGTCTAACCTTGCCCGTTCCTGCGCATTGAAAACCTCAGCTTCCCAAAAACGCCCCCAAAATGGCTCCTCACCCATTAAGCCATCGGCGTCAAACTTGTGTCTTACGAAACCCGCAGGCGGATGCCAAGTGCTCGCTTGTTGGTGTAGTTGAGCTAGCATTCGACCGATTGCTTCAAACGTATGTTTGCGCGAGATTGAATCGTTGCCGCTTTCATCTTGATCACGCAAAGACTTGCCATCGACCCATTCGAGCAATCCGGCATTGCGTACGCCACCGTTTAACCCGACCTCGACGTAACGTGCGCCGGAGCTTGACTTGACAACGATTGGTACGTCTAACCCATTCGCTAGTAACGATTCGGTCCACAACTGCTCCGAAACCAATTCATCGTGCGAGTGATATTCCGGACGATGAATGCGCAGCACCCATTTCGTGGCATGCGCGTCAGTGACGCAAAAGCTGACGTTTTCCGCTTTCGAAATGAGTTCGATCTGGGTTGGCACGACTGGGAAGTGCGTGAGGGCTTCCTTCGCTATGGCCAGCCAATCTATATTTGCATTAAGCACTCACAATGTCTCGATACGCATCGAGGAACGCGTCCGCATGCTCTTGCGCGAATACCAGTGGTGGACGCAATTTCAAGACATTGCCAAAAGCGCCGGCATTGCCAATGAGGAATCCACGCTCCTTCAATGCGTTCACGACTTTTACTGCCCCAGTGCGGTCAGGTTGTTTGGTTGCTTTTGATTCGACCCATTCGATAGCGACAAATAGACCTTTTTGACGTGTATCGCCTACCTCTGCAACGTCTACATTGATTGCTTGAAGTTGCTCGGCGAGATAAGCGCCTATGCGCGCGGCATTGTCGACAAGATTTTCCTGTTCAAAAACATTCAGCACGGCGTTGCCTGCAGCCGCCTGCAGAGGCGATGATGCGAAGGTGTTGAAGTACCCGCTCTTGGTGCGAAACTCCTCGACGAATTGCCGCGAGGATGCGGTGGCCGCTAATGGCACCCCAGAGCCTAGAGGTTTACCCATGACCACGATATCGGGGCGGAAATGACTAAGTTCGTAACCCCACCAGCGACCGCTCCGTCCAAGTCCTGCTTGAACTTCGTCTGCAATGACAACGCCACCGGCTTGGTGGACGCATTCAACGGCTGCCGCCATAAAACCATCTGGTATGTCCGGCAAGCCTTCGTTTGCGCAGAGTGAGCAGATCAATAGGCCTGCGAATTTCACGTTATCGCGTTTGAACGCAGCGATTTGCGCCTCTAGCTGCTCAATGAAATACGCGGCTTTGTCCTCTTCATTACATCGATACGATTCGGGGAAGGGAATTGGCTTGATGAGTTTCGAATTGCGCGCACGGGTTAGTTGACGCACGGCGGCTGAATTCCCGTGATAGGCGGCGTCGGTGCAAATAAAGCCTTCACCTTGCGTAACGGTTCGCGCCATGAGCATGGCCACCTCGTTCGCTTCCGTACCCGTGCAGGACATGACGACGGCTTCGATACCGTCATGATGCGTTGCTACCAATCGCTCGGCGTAACGCAGAATGCCGTCGTGGAGATATCGGTTGTGTACGTTTAGGGTACGGACTTGGTCGTGAATAGCCGCTACTAAATGCGGATGACAGTGACCAATGCATGGCACATTGTTGTACATGTCAATGTAAGACTTGCCGCTAACGTCAAATAGATGGACGCCATCACCTTTGACGATGGTGAGTGGTTCCTGATAGAAAAGATGCGCGCCACGACCAAATATCGCTTGGCGTCGCTCAAGAAGATCATCTGCCATGTTGAGCCTATAGCTAGGTTGCATTGTTTTGACTATTCGACCTGTCGGGCCGACCGCACGAGTCGATAGAGCACATCGAGCGCTTCGCGAGGGGTCATTTCGTCGACGTCAAGTTCAGCCAATTCCGACACGATAGCTCGGTGGTGCTCCGCACCCTTGCCGTCGTTATCTTCGTATAGCCCCAAGGCGTCATTTTCAGGTTTGATCGCCGTTTTCTCTAGTTCCGCTAAGCGACGCCGCGCTTTCTGTATCACTTGCGGTAACACACCAGCTAATTTCGCTACGTCAATGCCGTAACTATGCGAGGTCGCACCCTCTTTGACGGCATAGAGAAACACAACTTTGCCACGATGCTGAACGGCTTCCATGTGAACGTTTGCGGCGGCGTTGGGACCGTCTGCGAGGGCTGTCAGTTCAAAATAGTGCGTCGCGAATAACGTGAAAGCGCTGACGCGTTCCAGCAGATCTTCTGCGATCGATAACGCGAGTGCCAGGCCATCGTAGGTGCTCGTCCCACGTCCGATTTCGTCCAGCAGAACAAGACTATTTGCGGTGGCGTTGTGCAGAATGTTTGCAGTTTCGCTCATTTCGACAAAAAATGTGCTACGCCCGCCGGCTAAATCGTCGGAGGCACCAATGCGGGTGAAAATCTGGTCGATGGGACCTAGTTCCGCGCTATCGGCAGGGACGAATGCACCTGCATGTGCCATGATCACGATAAGTGCCACCTGCCGCATGTAGGTGGATTTACCACCCATGTTCGGGCCGGTGACGATCAACATGCGACGCAAAGAATTCAGTTCAATGGAATTCGGCACGAACGTCGTTGTAGGTTCGAAGTCGAGCACTGGGTGGCGACCGTTGACGATTCGCAATACCGAGGCGTGCGTAAATGTAGGGCGGACGAGCTGATGTCGCTGACACCCTTCAGCGAATGCATTGAGCACATCAATACGGCTGAGAGCATCCGCGATGGTACGCAGGTCTGCGACTCGCTCCTGAAGCGTCGCCGTGAGTTGCTCCCACAATTGACGCTCTAGCGCGCGTTCTTGTTCTTCGCTATTGAGGATGCGTTCCTCGATACTCCTCAATTCGTCTGAAATGTAGCGCTCGGTGTTTTTCAAGGTTTGCCGGCGCACGAAATCCACTGGTATATCGAATGAGGCCGATTTCGGTACTTCAATGTAGTAGCCGTGGACACGGTTGTAGCCCACACGTAAATTTGAGACGCCAGTGGTTTCGCGCTGCAGCGCTTCGTACGAATGCAGGATTGCACTAGCGTTCTTTCGTATGTCGCGCAGTTCTTTAAGTTCGACGCTGTAGTCGTCGGCGATCATGCCACCTGCTTGCCCATTGGCAGGCGGTGTTGCTACGAGTGCGCCATCGATGAGTTCGCGAGTCGAATGCAGTGCATCGATCGAACTAAGCGAGTCAAATTCAGCAGTTCGTGGCAAGTCGGCACACAAGGCTTGAATGGATTCGAACGCTTTGAGGCCGAGTGCGAGACGCGCCAAGTCCCGCGGCGATGCTTGACCTAAGGCAAGTCGCGAAACCATTCTCTGCATATCGCCCACGGGTTTCAGAGCGTCTGTCACAGCTTCAGTTACATGGTTCGCAGACAGCTCGTGCACGACGTCGTGGCGCCGCTTAATTTCTCCTAAGTCGCGTTGCGGTGCGCACAACCAGGTCCGAAGTAACCTCGCACCCATGGCGGTTGTAGTGAGGTCCACGCAAGCTGCGAGCGTGCCGTCGTCGCTGCCGTCCGCTAGGCGCCGCGTGATTTCCAGATCGCGCAAGCTTTGCGCGTCAATGCGAATGCGGTCTTCATCGAAATCCCAACGAAGTTGCGTTAAGAACGCCAAATCTTGCTGCGTCGCACGTTTCGCATAGGCAAGGACCGCACCGGCTGCGCCGATTTCATGTGGTTTGTCGGCTAGACCGAAGCCGGTCAGATCGTGCGTTTGAAAATGATCACGCAATGCACGGCCCGCCAGATCAGGAAGAAACTTGAACTGGTCATAAGGCGTTGTGCGGAACCGTTCGAGCGGCAGCTTTTGAGATTCAGGCACGATGATTTCTGCGGGTTGCACGCGTTCGACGAGGGCGCGCAGGGCTTCATGTGAACGGGCTGTGGCGACGCTGAATTCACTGCTAGACAGATTGAGCCATGCCACGGCAAATCTCGTTAGGCTCGCATCGATGGCGTTAATGGCCAACAACGCGCTATCTTGAGTATCTGTGACAAGCGCTTCTTCAGTCAGCGTGCCGGGGGTTACGATTCGCGTGACTTCGCGGTCAACTAACTTGGTCGTGGGTGTTATCTCGCCAACTTGCTCGCAGATTGCGACTGATTCACCTAGCTCAACAAGATTGCGTAAATAGCGATCCGCGGCGTGTATTGGCACACCGCACATGGGTATGGGTTCGCCACGATTTTTGCCTCGTGCCGTCAACGTGATATTGAGCAGTTCAGCAGCGCGAGCAGCATCGTCGAAGAACAGTTCATAGAAATCGCCCAGCCGAAAAAACAAAAGCGTGTTCGGATGCTGCGCCTTGATGTCAAGATACTGGCGCATGAGCGGAGTGTCTTCAGTGGTGGACACGATTACAGACTAATATGCACGGCTACTAAAAACTTCGACAGCTTGGATTTTAATTTTCTAACAATTTCTCTGTTAATTTGTATATAATGTACGAATCAATAGGAGGTTGAAATGACTGATACTGCTAAAGATCGAGCTCTTAAAGTTGCACTTGAACAAATTGAACGCCAATTCGGCAAAAACGCGGTCATGCGCATGGGTGACCACGAGACTGAAGCCATTCCAGTTATTCCCACTGGTTCGCTTGGACTGGACATCGCTTTAGGTGTTGGCGGTTTGCCACGCGGGCGCGTTGTAGAAATTTATGGTCCAGAATCATCCGGTAAGACGTCGCTGACGCTTCACGTGATTGCGCAAGCTCAGAAGACGGGCGGCACATGTGCCTTCATCGATGCAGAGCATGCATTGGATCCGATATTCGCTGAAACATTAGGCGTAAACATTGACGATTTGCTGGTTTCACAACCCGATACGGGTGAGCAAGCCTTGGAAATTTGCGACAACATCGTTCGCTCTGGGGCCGTCGATGTCGTCGTGATCGATTCTGTAGCGGCATTGACGCCGAAAGCGGAAATCGAAGGTGAGATGGGCGACACGCATGTCGGCCTGCAAGCACGACTCATGAGTCAAGCATTGCGCAAGATGACAAGCAACATTAAACAAAGCAATACGCTGGTTATCTTCATCAATCAAATTCGTATGAAGATTGGCGTCATGTTTGGTTCACCAGAAACAACTTCCGGCGGTCAAGCCTTGAAATTCTTCTCCTCCGTACGCTTGGACATTCGGCGTATTAGCCAAATTAAGCGTGGGGACGAGGTGGTTGGCAACCAAACGCGTGTGAAGGTACAGAAGAACAAGGTCGCGCCACCATTCCGTCAAGCCGAGTTCGAAATACTCTATGGCGAAGGTATCCATAAAAATGGCGAGATTCTGGATCTCGGTGTTCAGGAAGGCCTGATTGAAAAATCCGGTACGTGGTTCTCATATAACGGTGAACGCATAGGTCAAGGACGTAAGAACGCGTCTGACTGGCTGCAACAAAACGATCCGGTGCGAAGTGAGTTAGAAGTACAAATTCGAGAACGCCTGTTACCGAAGAAGAAAACGGCGGCTGCTGCCGATGACGCATCTGAATCAGCCGAAAAAGCAACCGCGAACGGCGCAAACTAAAGCTCAGCATTCGACACTGCATGTGAAGCGTCAGCATCAAGGCGCTTCGCATTGCTTGTTGTGTAATCTACGGTTCTTGAACGGTACTGCAATCGAAACCGATAGCTAGTGGACGTACGCAATACGCCTGAGTTGGATACGGCGATTCGCATTCTGACGTTGCGTGAACATTCCGTTTACGAACTTCAAAATAAGCTCATTCAGCGAAACGTTGCCCCCGAGAAGATCGAGCACATTCTCGCTCACCTTATTGAGCTGAACTATCTATCAGACGAGCGATTTGCCGAAGCCTATACAGCGGAGCGCATTCGCAAAGGCGAAGGACCGCTCAAGATTCGCGCCAACCTTTTACAACGTCGTATTGACCGGTCGCTGGCTGAGCGAATGATTGCTCGCGATGAGCTTTTTTGGCTAGAAAAAGCCCAAGGCGTTCTAAAAAGGCGTCTGCGCAGCATACGTGACGATCCTGAGATATTTTCGAGTGAATGGTCGAAATGTCTGCGGTTTTTAGAAGGTCGTGGTTTTCCATCGCACATCGCCAGACAGGCCATGGCAGATATTTAGCTTGCACAACGCCAAAATATCGGATTGATGTGCGTTGCGCCGCACCAATTTTCATTAAAACCAGAGGTTCGTCTGAGAAATAGCGGCGCATTTCTATAATTCCGCGCCTCTCAAACCCCCCAAGCCATGCTTACGGCCGAGATACGCTCGACCTATTTGGCGCATTTCGCCAATCGTGGACATCGGGTGGTTCCTTCTGCACCGCTAATCCCAGGCGATGATCCGACAATCCTGTTTACGGTTGCTGGTATGGTGCAATTCAAAGATGCGCTCACTGGTGTCGAGACATTGCCATATAGTCGTGCAACGTCATGCCAGAGGTGCGTGCGCGCTGGTGGTAAGCACAACGATTTAGAAAACGTCGGATATACCGCGCGCCACCATACATTCTTTGAAATGCTAGGCAACTTTAGTTTTGGCGACTATTTCAAAGAGGAAGCGATCGCGTGGGCGTGGGAATATGTACAGGACGTTTTGCGACTAGAGCAGGACCGACTCTGGTTCACGGTTCATCCTAGCGACGATGAGGCTCGCAAACTCTGGGTCGACAAGATTGGCATTGATGCGGCGCGGGTCGTTGCCATTGAAGACAATTTTTGGGCGATGGGCGATACGGGTCCGTGCGGTCCTTGTAGCGAGATATTTTTTGACCAAGGTCCTGCCATTGCGGGCGGTCCACCGGGATCGAAGGACGAGGATGGCGACCGTTTTCTAGAAATTTGGAACTTGGTGTTTCCTCAATTCGATCGCCAGCAAGATGGTGAACTAGAACCGCTTGCAAGACCTGGCGTCGATACTGGCGCAGGATTAGAACGTCTCGCTGCAGTCATGCAAGGTGTATCGAGCAATTACGAAATAGACGCTTTCACGCCGATTTTTAGGTCACTTGCTGGTATCACTGGCACCAACGATTTAGCAACCACTTTGGGGAATCCTTCGTGTCGCGTGATCGCAGATCATGTTCGTTCCGCTGCTTTTTTGATGGCCGATGGCGTATTACCAGATCGTGAAGGGCGCGGATACGTCTTGCGCCGAATTATTCGACGCGCGCTTCGTCATGGCCACAAGCTTGACATCAAAAGCGCTTTTTTCCACACCCTGATCGACCCCTTGCTAGAGTCTATGGGTGCTGTGTATCCGGAACTTAGTACTAATCAAGATCGCATTCGCAAGGCTTTAGCTGATGAAGAAGCGAGATTCGGTGAAACGCTAAGTCGAGGCATGGAGTTGCTGGACACGACAATAGCTGAAACAACAGGATCCACCTTGAATGGCGATGCGGTGTTCAAGCTTTACGACACCTTTGGTTTTCCGCTTGATTTAACCGCGGATATCGCTCGCGAACACGGTAAAAACATAGATCAAGCTCGGTTTGACGAACTCATGCGCGAACAACAAGCGCGCGCACGCGGTGCTGGCCAATTCCAGTCCGCTACCAATGGCGATGTTGCCGTAGACGGGGTCGTTGATTTTGTCGGCTACGACGAACCTCTTGACGGTCGTTCCGAAATTGCACAGTTGTTTGTCCGCCGCGAGGGCCAGCTTGAAAAAGCGGATTTATTGAAGCCGGGAGAAGCTGGTGCGATTGTGCTTAATGCCACAGCTTTTTATGGTGAAGCGGGAGGCCAAGTCGGTGACATTGGCACCATCTCGACCGAAGGTGCAACATTCAGTGTAACCAACGTCACTCGAGCCAACGAGCAGTTCGTACACCATGGTGAAGCTCAAAGCGGTGAGTTCAAGACGACGGACGCCATTCAATACCAAGTTGATGTCCGTCATCGACAAGACGTCGCTCGCAATCATTCTGCGACACATCTGCTGCACGCAGCTCTCAAGCAGACGTTAGGCGATCACGTCCAACAGCGTGGGTCATTAGTTGAAGCTACGCGCCTGCGCTTTGATTTCTCGCACGATCAACCGCTTACTGTTGAAGAGCGTTTAGCCATCACGAATCTTGTCAATGAGCAAATTCAGGCGAATGCCAAGGTAGTCACGCAGACTTTGGCTTACGATGAAGCCATCGCTAGTGGCGCAGTCGCATTATTTGGCGAGAAATACGGGGACGAAGTAAGAGTCCTGAACATGGCCGACTCGTTCTCAATCGAACTTTGTGGTGGTACCCACGTTGCACGACTTGGCGAGATTGGACTGTTCAAAATCGTTGCCGAAAGCGGCATCGCCGCAGGCGTACGCCGAGTGGAGGCGGTGACCGGCCGATGCGCATTGGCCGATGTCCAACGCCAAGAGGCTTTGCTGTCGCAAATCGGCGAACGAGTCGCGGCAACCGATGCGCAGCTGTTAAAACGAATCGAGCAATTGCTAGTTGAACGCAAAGAGCTCACCAAAAAACTTGACGATGCCCTGTCACTTAATCTCCGTGAGCGCGGTTCGGATTTGGCTGCACAAACCAAACATGTTGGTCGCGCGACGCTAGTCGCAGCTATCGTCGAAGGGGATGCAGCGGCCATGATGGCGAGTTTTGATGATCTGCGTGCTCGACTGCAAGATTACGTGATCGTCCTTGCTACATTGGACGGCGAAAAATGCCAGCTCGTTTGTGGTGTGGCGAATATACTGACCGAAGACATTTCGGCTCGGGACATTCTCGAGCATATTGGCACATTGGTGCCCATACGCGGTGGCGGCAAACCGTCCATGGCTCGAGCTGGTGGGTCGGCCACGTCAGAACAGCTCACGTTAGCGTTGTCTTCGTTAGAACAGTGGTTAGCGCAACGTAGTTAACTATGAGCCTGCTAGTACATAAGTACGGTGGCACATCGGTTGGGTCCATCGAACGCATTGAAGCGGTAGCGGATCGTGTGGCCGGCACGTTGGCAGCCGGGCATCAAATCGTTGTCGTTGTATCGGCGATGAGCGGTGAAACAAACCGTTTGACGTCGTTAGCGCACGAGATCACCGAGCGACCATCGTCACGCGAAATGGACGTGCTGCTGGCGTCGGGCGAACAGGTTTCGATAGCTTTGCTCGCCATGGCTTTGCAAAAGCGTGGCATCGACTCGCAGTCATTTCTAGGCGATCAAATACCGTTTAAGACCGACAGCAGTCACGAACGCGCTCGGATTGAGTTTGTAGCACCCAACAAATTACTCGAAGTTGTGGGTCGTGGTGCAGTGCCGGTTGTTGCCGGATTTCAAGGCGTCGATGACGTTGGCGACGTGACCACCATCGGTCGTGGCGGTTCAGATACGTCAGCAGTCGCGATCGCGCATGCCGTAGATGCGGCAGAATGTTTGATTTACACGGATGTGGCTGGCGTCTATACAGCAGATCCACGGATCGTGGACAAAGCAGCGCGGTTGGCTTACGTGGATTTTGAAGAAATGCTTGAAATGGCTAGCCTCGGCGCTAAAGTGCTGCACACTCGTGCCGTCGAGTACGCTCACAAAAACAATGTGCCAATGCGGGTATTGTCAAGTTTTGAAGACGGAGAGGGAACGCTGGTGACATCAGAAATGGAACATATGGAAAAACCACTCGTGTCTGCGGTCACGCATGAGCGTGACGAAGCAAAGCTGACGTTGTTACGAGTGAACGATGTCCCGGGTATTGCCTGGAAGATTTTGGGTCCGATTGGCGACGCCGACATCATGGTGGACATGATCGTCCAGAACGTGAGTGTTGAAGGGCATACGGACTTTTCTTTTACGGTGAAACGGGCTGACTATCTTCGCGCGAAAGATCTGTTAGAGCAATCTGTGCGTGACAATGGGTTTAACGAATGCACGGTCACAGGTGATGATTCGATAGCTAAAGTAACCATCGTTGGGGTTGGCATGCGTTCCCACGCCGGGGTAGCGACGACGATGTTTGAAACACTCGCAAACGAGAACATAAACATTCAAATGATCTCGACCTCAGAAATCAAAATTTCGGTGGTCATTGATGAACGCTATGTCGAATTAGCCGTGCGCAGCTTGCACGATGCATTCGAATTGGATACGTAAAACAGCATGGCAAGCCAACAGATATGAATGAAAACACAACTGTGCATATTTATAGATAAATTGGAAAATTCACTAACAAATTGAGTTTTAGCAGTATTTTCATAAGATAGTGCAGCTATGTCGGAGTAATAGACATTTCGATTTAGAGCAGAAAACTGAATCAAGGGAAGGATTCATATGCTCATTTTGACCCGACGAGTCGGCGAATCTGTGCGAATCGGGAATGACATCAAGATTTCGGTACTGAATGTACGAAAGAACCAAGTACGGATAGGGTTCGAAGCACCGGCGGATCATCCGGTGTATCGTGAAGAAATCTGGGTAAAAAAACAGGGTCCAGATGACGACGCGGAATTCGAAGAAGCTTCCTAGCGTACTTTTAACCACCTCGTCCACAAACTAAACACTATCATTCGTGTGCGACGCCGATGTATGCGTGCATTCGTTCGCACCAGTGGCCAAATTGGATAAGGCACTAGTCTACGAAACTAGCGACTACAGGTTCGAATCCTGTCTGGTGCGCCACGGAGAGGTGGCCGAGTGGTCGAAGGCGCTCCCCTGCTAAGGGAGTATAGGCAATCCCTATCGAGGGTTCGAATCCCTCCCTCTCCGCCACCCAGCTCGTGTAGTCCTTTGTTATATTTGAGCTTAATTCGGCATGTCGAAGCTAGCTATTACTTTACTTATCGTAACTTTGGTTCGTAACTCGGTGGTCGACTGCCCGTACGCAGGTGCCGTATTGCCGTCTTGGGACATTGTTTAGGGCCCGAGAATTTCCGAGGCATGATCACGGATTCGCGGTGACGCCGATGAAAGGCTGACTGACCCCGAACCGGCGGGCATCTGAGTTGGCGGCTTGGAATTCCGATAAGGACAGACTTCCTGAAGAGAAAGGAGGGATCGGCGCGGTTCAGGTTCGTCAGAAAACGGAACTCGCTTCGCAGAACCGGTTCAACGAGAAGAACGCAGCGGACATTAGCGGACGAACCGTGATGCTGCCGGACGGCGTGATGAACAACGGACAGACGACAGGGGTATGCGCGTCCCTATTACGAGAGTTCGGGTGAGCGAGGGTAGTTTTACTGGTACTTGCCCAGTCCGAAAGCTCGCTTCAGTCGAGCCGATTGCAGGCGAGTTGGACAGGCAGGTTGGAAGCTGGATCCCGGTCGGGTGCAATAGAACAAAGGAAAGGCGTCGCAGTAAGTTGTATGGCTATGGGTGGCAATCGAAAGAAGCGACCTGGACAGGTGAGCACTAGAGAAGCGAGTGACGACGCAACGGATCGATACACGACTGGATGAGGCAATCGTGAGGGCACTGGATGATTGGCGCGCGGGTCGGATGCCGCGGCTGTCACGATCAGAGGCAATTCGCTTGCTGCTGGAGGAAAGGCTTGGCGGAGACCGGGCAACCGAGGGCTGGGACGCCGAGTGTGGCGTACTTCCGGATGCCGCACGACTCGGAGCGCTATATGCGCTTGAGCGGGTCTCGGGTTTCGGGCCGGTTAAGTTTCGGACGCTCCACGAGGCGGGCATCGAACCATCGGCGGTTTTGGCACGCCCTGAGATACTGCCCTTCAAAGGGCGAACTGGCGACAAGCTCCGGCGGGGTATTGAGGCGTTGTCGGCCACCGACCTCGCGGCGGTCCGGGCACGGGCCGAGGATCAAATGGCGCGTGCGCGGGCGATCGGCGCTTCGATTCTGACGCATGGCGACCTGGAGTATCCGAAGCGCGTGTACGCCAGCAACAATCCAGTGCCGGTGTTGTATGTGCGCGGCGATCCGTCGGCCTGGGAGAGCGAGTCTGCGGTCGCCGTGGTCGGCTCACGGAACACGCGTGAGCCTTACGCAAGCGCGGCCAGGGCATTCGCGGCGGTTGCGGCGCAGCAACGGGTGTTGGTGGTCTCGGGATTCGCGATGGGCGCCGATTCCATTGGGCATCAGGGAGCTTTGGCGCCCGGTGGTAAGACCGTCTGCGTGATGCCCTGTGGACTGGACAACGTGTTTCCGCCTGAGAACCGAGTGCTGTGGCAGAAGCTACTAGCGGAGAAAAACGCGGTGTTCGTCACCGAGTTCAGTTTCGGGCAACGCGCATCGTCGCTGCTGCTCCGCAAACGCAACAAGCTGATCGTGGCCTTCGTTCAGGGCGTAGTCGTAGTTCAATCGGAGGTGGACGGGGGTGCGATGAACGCGTACCGCTTCGCTCGCGAACAGAGAAAGCCCGTGGCTGCGTTCGTTAATGACGGTTCGAGAGACACGACCGGCAATGCGGCCATTGGGAACGATGCCCGTACTGGAGGATTCGTGCTCAGTTCGACGGGTGAGGAGTCGGAATACGAAGCGTGGCTGCAGAAAGTCTCCTGCAGGATCTAGACAGGACAGTGTGGCACAGCCGCATCTGGTACGCCGAGGCTGCACACTCAGCGGGAGTGCGGTTCGCATGGATTGTCTATTCCACATGACTCGCTTTGCTTCCTCATGACGCGAGTACCTCTAACGGGGGGCACATTCCGCATCTTGACTAAGCGACAATGTCGTTTTACTCACACTCCGGGGCTCGTGTGACCGTTCTCCACATCGTGAGCTGGAATATCGGACTCCGATGAGTTGCAATCGATTTGCTCGGAGAGTCTCACTACGACATCGCACTGTTGCAGGAGGCTCACTTGCCGTCCAATGGTTGGGAGCTAAGCAGCTACTCTCGCGGTGCGGACGTCGTCAAGCTATCCGAACGGGCTGAAGTCCGCAACCTTGCTCGCATCCCTCAAGGCCGTCCACCTACTCGAGACGAAATCTCCGTCAGCGCACCAGGAACCGTCGCAGCGGCGCATGTCCTACCTCGCGGCGGCGAGCCTTTTGTCGCGGTCTCGGTCTACGCTCGTTGGGAGCGTCCGCATCCGCGAACTCGCACCAACTGGCGAGTAGGTTATGCCGATGCCATGGCGCACCGCGCCATTTCGGACCTGAGCACATTCATCGGCTACCCCGATCTTACGGTCCATCGCATCCTCGTCGCCGGCGATTTCAACCTCTTCCACGGTGCCTTGGACTCAAACCGACTCGCGCTACCAGCACGCGATCGAAGCGTGTTCGATCGGCTCGAAGCCCTCGGCTTGCAGTTCATTGGCCCTAGATACCCCCACGGTAGAAAAGCCAATCCCGCTCCTTCGGGTCTTCCTGCAGACAGCGAGAATGTTCCAACCTACTACACCTCGCGACAGCGCCCCGAGTCGGCGGCGAACCAGCTCGACTATGTGTTTGCGTCCCACGGATTCCACGAGTCAGTTTCCGCTCGAGCACTGAACAGTCCAGAAGAGTGGGGTCCAAGCGACCAATGCCGCATCGCGATTGACATCGATCTGTCCCGCTGATCCTTCTCGCGAGGTGACGCGGTGGCGAAACCTCGTGACCAGCCGCCTCAGGAGCCTTCTGGCTGTTTCACATACGCCGCTTGACGACGAGGTTTCGCCCAAATTGAGTAAAACGGTCAACTTGCTGTGAGCTGAGCTTGTCGCCTGCTTTAGCTCCAAAGTGCGCCTCCTCCTGAAAGTGAACATAGTCAGGCTCATCGCACCTGCTATACGAAATACCGACTAGGTTGTTGGTGCTGTTTCAGCGGAGAATCGACCTAAACGGTACGCTAAATTTTGGCTTCCCCATTCAACTGTTCGACTCGCCAATCAACTGGCAATGGTTTGGTTTTACTCAATCTTAGGCCACTTAATCCTCTCAGAGTATCGTCATTGAGGAGTCGATAGCAATTCCAGCAGTTCCGCATCTGGCAATTCTGTTCGCGAGCCGCCTTTTACACCGGCTATGCAATTGTTCAGGATGTATTTGAAGAGTATCGCTTTAGCTCGCTCGGAACGATTAGATTCGTCCCAGATTGGCTTCGCTTCTATTTCCCACGCTTCGCGAAGTAGTGATTCCATGGTCTCGAATGTCTCTGGGTAGGTATTTCGCAGTGCCCATGGGAATATTTGACCGCGTAGTGCTGGATTCGCATCTATTGCTACTTGAAGGCAAGGATTGATGACCTTTTCATCGAAGTCGTCGGCATCGGCTGGGGCACGATTTACTGGCGAAACCCATCTATCTCGCGCTTCTGTGCTAGCTTTCACCATGCGAGCTGTATTCGATTCGCTAGCGGTACATTGCAAACGCGTCGTTGCATCCGCAATCGCTTTTTCGTACCGATAGATTTCGGATTCAGAATTGGCGACGTAAGAAAGACCCAACATGAGCAGATCAGTTGGTGTAATACCGAATTCATCCTGTACGGTGAGTTCATCACTTATGGTCAATGTGTCGTCAAGTGATCGTGTGCGAGTTTGCCAGTCGTTATACGGCCCGCCTATCACAAAGCCGCGATCGAGAAACTGGGTTTCATCTTTAAAGGACTGAAGCTCGTCGTATAGCTTCTTCGTATGGCGTGCATGAAGAGAAAGTGCTTGTGGTATACAAGCCGGTTCTTCTTCTTTTGTTTTTTCGATCAAATCCGCTACATTTGGCATGCTGATTGCCGCTTCTGGATCAGTTGCGTCGATTTGAGTAGTAAGGCTGTTCTCTTCTGGCGCTGGCATCAAAGTTAACATCAAGGATAAAAGTGTAAAAAAGAGTAGACAGCGTCCCCACGTTGGGATCTCGATACCAGTTTTTTCGGCCGTGAATAACCGAATTGGTGGAATCAACATGCAGCCGATGGCTAGCGCCGCAAGACTCACGCCCACATTGCGTGGATCAGCTAATGTAGCGAGAATACCTGCCGAAGCGAAAAAGACCCCGAACGGCCAGCACACAATCTTTGACCATATAGGAATCGGCTTTAATTCCTTATCCGTCTGTAACTCCATTTCTCAGGCGTATTCAGTATGAATTGCTAGTGGCGGTAAATTTACGTACATGTTCTCTAACCCTTACTCAATCTAAAGTTGCTCACCTTATGTGCCCCAGTGCATAGTTACCAAGCAGTTAAATAATCCGTCAGTTCGTTGGTAGTTCTGCATCGAAAGGCCCGTCCAGTGAGAACAGCAGTGAAGGGCAGCTGAATGTGATTTGATATGGAAATGCTCAGCGTGCTCGCTGCTAAAAGATTTGCATGCCAATAATTTCAGGCATTGCATACAAATTTTCGCAGCCTCGTGTCAGCTTCGACAATACAGCATTGGAATTCACTCATTCTGGCTTTGAAATCGAGTAGCCGAATACCACGACTTCGGCGCACGTTAGTTGTTCTTCTTTTGCTCGTTATTTGGCAATACTGCGCAACTTTGCACGCGGCAGAGCTAGCCGGAGCCGAGCGTCAACCTAGTATCCAAGATCACCCACACTTTCACGACGTTCACTTCCATTTGACGAACTACATTCAGCGAGGAATTTCAGCGAAAGAGTTCTTTCAAATGGTGGGCGGCCGCGTTGGGAGAGTCGCGATGTTCGGCATTCCTCTGCAGCAGAAATGGGACTATTTCGTCTCAGGTGAACGAGCGCCAAATTACTACTTGCTATCCGACGCAGCGCTCTATTACTACTCGTTCGTCGACGCGATGATCGCCCAAGAGTATTTGTCTCTAAACGATGAACTTCAGGCTCGCGTCGACCCCATGATCACTGGGTTCAACCCGACAGACATGTATGCGGCGGACCATATTCGTAGAGTGCTGCTCACGTACCCAGGCGTTTTCTCAGGCATTGGTGAGTTCAGCGTGCACAAGGAATTTGTGTCCGCCAAGGTTGCGGGTCACACTGCTAGCTTGACCAATCCGGCATTGGATCGCATTTTTGAAGCGGTTGCTGAGATAGGTCTAGTTGCGATATTGCATTGTGATATTGACATGGTGCGCGAAGCTGAACACCCCGTTCACTATGACGATCTCGTACGTCTACTCGTCAAACACCAGGACGCCTCAATCATTTGGGCGCATACAGGTCTAGGCCGTTTTGTCGCACCGGCAGCTAAGCACCTAGCGTTGCTAGACTCATTACTCAGTGACAATCGCTTTGATAATGTTATGCTCGATATTTCGTGGGATGAAGTTGCTCTTTACGTCGTACAAGACGATAAATCGATCGACGCTTGGGCGGCGCTCATTGAAAAGCACCCAACTCGATTCTTGTTCGGGACAGACTCAGTAGCACCACGGGATTGGCAAGCATATGTCAATACGTTTGAAGTCTATAAACCGTTGTGGCAACGCTTAGATGAAGAGACGTATAACCAGGTGAATTTCGCGAATTACGAACGAATTTTTGATTCGGCAGTCCCAAAAATCAGAGCTTGGGAACGCGCTCAACTTGAAGGGATGCCACAATAGCATACGGCAATCACTGTAAGAGTTTTTTTCGATCGGAATCTGAGACTTTATCGAAACCGAGTTTTCACACGTTATATTTCGAGTTCGGTGCGGTGCGAGCCTAAGACTCTAAATTAACTACGCCACTAGGCTTGACGAGATCATCATAATTCCGTCAGTTTCATTTATCTAGGGTACTGGTATCTATGACCGAAGAAAACATACAAACGATAGTTTTACAGCAAGCTGAATATTGGAAACAAACGTGCCTACTTGGTCAAAAATCTTTGTTTTCCGGTTCTTTTTTATGGAACAGTAAATTCTTCGACGAGTTATATGAATGTTATGTGAGTAGACCAGATACGGGGAGTGATTCCTTTCTAAATAAGTTGCGTCGACAACTCGAGGGGGGTAGCCCAGAGATTAGTCAACTGTGGGCAGAAATGGCGTGGTTGTACCACCTTATTCAAGCTAAGGGATCGATGAAAGCGGAATCCAAAAAAGAGCGCATTTGTGAGATTTGGCGTTGGTCTGGGGAAGAACTAGAAAGCGATCATGAGCGATTGAGTGATTCTGTTTTAAGTGCAGGGATAGCTAATACCGGGACTGCGTACGCCAATTTGGCGTGGAAGGAATATCAATTTTTCGTAACTATCATGAAATCTTGGTACGAATTTGAAACTTCACATCAAGAAAGCTTAATCTGTAAACCATGGGAGTTCGCTAAGTGGGTGGACGGGCACGAAATTGCGAAGAATCGCATGTTTAGGCATGTGCTTTTGTACTTGCTATTTCCCGACGACTTTGAGCCGATAGCATCGACAAGTAATAAACGAAACATAGTTGAAAAACTCTATGGCAAAGAACCAATAGATTTAAAAAATGCCATCGAAGTTGATAGAGCGATATGTGAGGTTCGCGAAGGGCTTACACCTCAATTCGATGACCTTTCATTCTACGATCAACCTATCATAAACATGTGGAAAAATGTCCACGGACCTGGTCGAGTGGATGATCTGCACCAGGATTTGTTTCTCCCAGTTAATGAGTTTGAACGACTAGTCGAAGTGCTGAAGACGAGTAAAAATCTAATTCTGCAAGGCGCGCCTGGAACGGGAAAAACTTTTATTGCCAATAGGATTGCTAAATCGATTACGGTGGCAGGTGATTCGGACCAAATTGCGATGGTACAGTTCCACCAATCCTATGCCTATGAGGATTTTGTGCAAGGATATAAACCAGGCGAAGATGGATTTAGATTGAACGACGGTGTGTTTTATAAGTTTTGCGAACGTGCGCGAGATAGCGCGAGTCCTTTTGTCTTTATTATCGATGAGATCAATAGAGGAAACCTGTCTAGAATATTCGGCGAACTCCTAATGCTCATTGAATCAGATAAAAGAAGCAGTGAATATGCTGTAGCGTTAACCTATTCGGATAAACAATTCTATGTACCTGATAATGTTCACATTCTTGGCATGATGAATACTGCGGATCGTTCCTTGGCGGTCGTCGACTATGCACTAAGGCGACGCTTTGCATTTGAGACTCTAAGGCCAGCCTTTAGTGTAAAGTCAAGCTGCAAGAGACTTCAAGATTTTTTGTTGAATAAGAAAGTCAGTCAAGCTCTGATTGAAAAGATTTGCGATTGCATGCAAGATCTCAACAAGACAATTAGCGATGACAAAGAACTTGGAGAAGGTTATGAAATCGGACACAGCTTTTTTGTGCCATCTATCGAAAATCCTGATGAGACATGGTATGAAGGTATTGTGAAATCCCAGATCGCACCCTTGCTGCGTGAATATTGGTTTGATGATCCCGTTAAAGCGGAAGCGGAAGTGAATAAGTTAAGAATAAGAGAATAATCTTGAAAGATATTCCAATTCTAAATGTCTATTACTTGCTCTGTTACGCATGGGGGTTCATACAAGAGCAGACTGTCTCGAAATTAGAGTCGCTTAAAGAATTAACTCATACAAAAGATCTTTTAGGCAAGCTACTTTCCAGTGGTGTCAATCATTTAGTCAGGCGAGGCCTTGAGCGTGGCTATATTTTTTCTGAGGAGGAATACGTTGGGATTCGAGGCAAGCTTAAGCTCAGTGAGACGATCAAGCGTTCAATCCAAATACACGGTAGAACCGTATGTGAATACGACGAATTGTCCGCTGACGTCTTGCCTAACCAGATTCTTCGAGCAACGTTGAAACTTTTAGTTGATGGTGACTCAAACTTAGATGGTAGGATAAAGAAGGACGTACATTGGGCACTGCTGCGGCTACGAGATGTTTCAGATATTCGGCTGATAGGTAATACGTTCAGTCATATTCAAATTAGTGGAAATTCTCGGCTTTACAGATTTTTGATTGCAATTTGTCAAATGTTGTATGAAAACTCACTAGTAGATGAGGATGCTGGCTCTACACCTTTTTATGATTTTCGACAGAACGACATCCAAATGTGGCGGCTATTTGAGCGTTTTGTAATCGAGTTTTTTAAGCGTGAACAACAAGAATTTGCAATTAAAGGACAAACAGAGATCGAGTGGGGTCAGAAGGCATCGAAGGATGAAGCAAGTAATGCCTTAATCCCTTCTATGTTTGCAGATGTGATACTCGAATCCGAGGAGAGGCGAATTATTCTTGACACAAAGTACTACCGACATGCGGTTACGAGAGGATCAGACCAGTACGCTCGAAAACTGCACTCGGTCAATCTTTATCAGCTGCTAGCTTATCTTCGTAATCGACAGGCGACGAATCCACATGGACCAAAGCATGAAGGCATCCTGTTGTATCCTGAAGTGGATAGTCCTTTAAGGGCAGACGTTGAGCTAGAGGGATTTCGGATACAAGCGCGAACCTTGAATCTAAATCAAGCGTGGCAGGAAATTCACCAAGAAATGCTAGAGACAATCAAATTGTGAGGCTTGGCGGCCTTGGTTATCAGGGTGCCACAGAAATTTAGGACAACAACGAGTAGGGTAGATCCAAAGCTCCGTCTACCACGAAACCTATTAAAACGACCAAAAAAGCAGCAAATTAATCGAAAACGTTCGTAAAGGCAGGAGGTTCGTTACTCGTGCGGGATTCCCGAATGCACT
>VXLJ01000037.1 GCA_009841635.1 Gammaproteobacteria bacterium | reverse complement strand
ACACTGGCCGCCGCGTTTTAAGCAAAAAGTCAGAGACTTCGGCGGTCCTTAACCAAAGTTCGCAAGTTGCGACTTCCTGAGATACCAGGTCGCTACGACGCGGCTTTAACGTACAGTACGAGCTCGTGGTCGACTAATTCGACACCGTGTTCTTTTGCGATTTCTAATTGAATCTCTTCAAGCCTGTCATTGACAAATTCGGTAATCTCACCTGTTACCACGTCCACCATATGATCGTGATGTTCGCCGCTTGCAAGTTCATAGACGGCATGACCTTCCTCAAAGTTGTGCCGCTTGACGATTTGGGCGTTTTCAAACTGCATAAGCACGCGATAAACGGTCGCATGACCTATGGACTCATCCAGTTCAAGGAGCTTCTTGTATATCGCTTCCGCTGACAGGTGATGCGGCTCGGCTTCCTCTAAAACCTGCAATACAAGCAGCCTTGGTAATGTAACGCGAAGACCCGCATTTCGGATATCTTTTTGGCCCATGGCGCACCGAATTCGTCCAAGTTGAAGTGTAGCACATCGCGGCAAGCCAATGTATAACCAATTGCCTTCTTCGCACCGATCGGCGCGCTGCCCTAAAGACAATAAAAAAGTGATTCGATACCTAGAAAACAGTAGAAAATGACTGAAAAAGTGTGTTTTCTTGATAAAAAATAGTATTTCTAGTGTAAATATTCACCAAATCATATTAAAAATAGTTGTATTCGATCCTAAAGTTGCTTGGCGCTAAAACAAGTCAATCTAACGCCGGCACTCTGACAATCCGCTCGACCGGACCTGTAAACACCGCTTGTGAGTGATCATAAAAGAGTTCACCGACACGTTCACCCGGAAGCTTCAACGTAACGCATGTTCGTAACGATGCCAATTCCTCGAAGGGGTCGACTTGCAGCGATTGGTAGTCCGCAACTGCTTGCTCAAGCTCAGCTAAACTGGTATCTGAAAACGCTGTATCCGGCATCTCGCCGTCTGCTATCAAGGCCTTAAACACCGACGCGATATGACCGTTAATCACTTCGTCGTTAAGGCAAGCCACATACTTAGGCGCTGCAAGCTGAATCATTGCCTCGGCAAGGTCCGCCTCAGCAACGAATCCGAGCGATGAAATGTCAAGCATGCGAAACTCTGCGATCGCGCCATCACTGATGACCTGTACAAATTGAAAGCCTCGCTCTGATGCACTGCTAATACTGTCGTCCATAGCATCCATCTCTTGATAGGTATCCATGGCCACCTCTAATAGATGAACGTCATCCATGGCTAATAAACGACCTTCAAATGAAACTCGTTGAGCATCGTCGGATCGCACAAATGACGGTCTTTCGATTTCTGCAGCATCGTGCATTCTCAGATCAATGTCAAAGACCAAAGAACCATTAGGGCTCTGTTCGATGCTCACGTCATAAGGTGTCACCGCATCGTCGATTGAACGCCAATTTCCAACTAACTGTTTCGAATCCGCGCTTTCCTTCCAAGGTAGCGGGTGCTCAAAATTTGCACACCCCGCCGCGAGTAGAACGAAAACACAGCTCAGCCAAAGAGTATTTGGCATGACCCAAACACCAAGCACGCCTTCTACTCAGTTAGACCACTAAGCCCCGTTTAAATCAATAATTCGGCACGACTTAGCACCTCCTGCTTTTCATGTCATTTCTCGCGTGAATATGCTTGGCGTCGCTTTGCAAAGGAACGACTCGTGAAAGAAGAGCATATCGACATTCAAACCCAAGACGGTGCAATGAACACCTTTATCACACGACCCGATGAAGGTGGGCCTTTTCCAGCCGTGTTGTTCTATATGGACGCACCAGGCAAGCGCGAAGAATTGCACGACATGGCGCGGCGTATCGCGACCGCCGGCTATTACGTCATGTTGCCGAATCTCTACTACCGGGACGTGCGTGAGTTCCATCTCGGGATGGCGGATGCGACTCGGGAACGCATGTTCGAGCTCATGGATCACCTATCGAATGCAATGGTGTGCGAGGATACGCAAGCGATGTTCGACCACATGGCGCAGGAACCGGACGCTCGTGGTGGACCCGTCGGCATCACTGGCTACTGCATGAGCGGACCCTTCGTATTCGCTGCGGCAGCAGCATTTCCTGATCGCATCAAGGCTGCCGCGTCCGTGCATGGCGTCAAGTTGTACACCGACGCAGCTGATTCCCCACATCTGAACGCGGACAAGATACAGGGTGAGATGTATTTCGCGTGCGCTGAACTGGATCAACTTGCGCCACCATCGATGATAGATCCTTTAGATGCTCACTTGAAAGAAACAGGGATCAATTACCGGATTGAGTGGTACCCAGCAGCCCAGCACGGATTTGTATTTCCGCAACGTGACGGCATGTTCTCTAAGGAGTCTGCTGAACGACACTGGTCACGATTGTTCGCAATGTTCGAGCGCAACGTTCGTTAATGCAAAATTGCGGCTTCGCTAACGACGCTAGTTTGTAGCGATTCGCACGCTATTCGCGACCATCCGGTCGCTGAAGGAGAGATAGGTTGGGAGCAATCCTTGAAGTCGACGATCTGCGCGTAAATTTCGGCGAGAACGAAGCCGTGCGCGGCGTCTCCTTCGACATTCAGCAGGGCGAAACCGTAGCCTTGGTAGGCGAATCAGGCTCCGGCAAGTCTGTAACCGCTCTATCGGTATTGCAGCTACTACCGTACCCCCAAGCTTCACATCCATCCGGCAGTATTAAAGTCGATGGCACGGAGGTCATGGGCGCACCCAACCACGCGCTTTTGGACATTCGCGGGGTCAAGGTCAGCATGATTTTCCAAGAGCCGATGACCTCATTGAACCCTCTGCACAAGATTTCCAAGCAAGTCGGGGAATCGCTCATCGTCCATCGAGGTATGACCAAACGGGATGCACGGGAACGAACGCTTGAATTGCTCGAACTCGTCGGTTTGCAAAACGCAGAAGAACGCCTGAACGCTTACCCCCATGAACTATCTGGCGGACAACGGCAACGCGTGATGATCGCCATGGCGTTGGCTAACGAACCACAGCTGCTCATTGCGGATGAACCTACCACCGCTTTAGATGTGACGATTCAAGCGCAAATTCTGAAACTCCTTCAAGATCTGCAAGATCAGCTCAACATGGCGATCCTATTAATTACGCATGATCTTGGCATCGTCCGCCACACTGCAAATCGAGTTTGCGTGATGAACAATGGCGAAATCGTCGAACATGGTGAAAACCAACAAATCTTCGGTGCGCCAAAGCACGCATACACCCAAGCACTGCTGGCAGCCGAACCCTCTGGCGATCCAGTCGAATCCAATCAAGAAGCACCTGTTACGGCGTCCGCAACAAACTTCACCGTGCGCTATCAGCTCGGCAAAGGATGGTTTGGGAAGAGCGACTTTCTGACCGCGGTCGACAACGTGGACGTCGTTGTCCGCGCAGGCCAAACCGTTGGCGTCGTCGGTGAATCAGGTTCAGGTAAAACGACCCTAGGACTCGCCATGCTGCGGATGCTCCCCAGTGAAGGGGAATTGACCTTTAACGGCACCAATCTTCAGGGCTTGAAGCGCAAAGATTTGACGAAACTGCGGCGGGACATGCAGATTGTCTTCCAAGATCCCTATGGCAGTCTATCGCCGCGTATGTCGGTGCAAAACATTATTGAAGAAGGCCTTGGCGTCCATCATCCACATATGTCAAAAACAGAGCGCCGTGCAAGCGTGGCCGAAGTGATGCGCGAGGTGGATCTCGATCCGGACATGATGATTCGCTATCCGCACGAGTTTTCAGGTGGACAAAGGCAACGGATATCCATCGCACGAGCGATGGTGTTAAAGCCGAAATTCGTGGTGCTCGACGAACCCACCTCCGCGTTGGACATGTCTGTGCAAGCACAAATCGTCGATCTGCTGCGCAAATTGCAACGAGACCACGATCTCGCTTACTTATTCGTCAGTCACGATTTAAAAGTTGTGCGCGCGTTGGCGAACTGGGTTATTGTCATGCGGGACGGCGTGATCTTGGAACAAGGTGACTCGAAAAAGATTTTCGAAGCGCCTGAAACTGAGTACACCCAAGCCCTATTGGATGCTGCCTTAGATATGAAAGCCGACGAAGTGGTCGTGCGTCAGTAACTCGTGGGCTATACGCACTCAGGCGGCGTATTTCGCCACCGCATCCTCGGCCAAACCCGCTAATTTCGCCGCGCCTGCTAGTTCCTGCCAGGACCGCTCGTCGACTGGCACGCCATTAACAGAGCGGTCAGCGAACGTCTCACGCTCCGGTTCACCGGGTATGCGCACCTTGTCGACGCCTTTGGCTGGCTTCGTGGCATAGAGATAGTCGACCATCCCGTCGATTTCTTGCTGAAAACGTTCAGTACCACCAAACGCCTCTGGATTCAAAACCAGCATGAGCATGTTGTTTATGACCGTGCCAGTTCGCTCGTGCGCCGGTTGCATCGTCCATTCGCCTACTAGTGCGCCGCCTAACAATTCGCACATCAATGCGAGGCCATATCCCTTGTAAAGTCCAAATGGTTGTACAGAACCGCCAGGACGAGTGAACATCACATTCGGATCATTGGTTGGAACCCCTTCGTGGTCAACCAGCGCGCCGTTGCGAATGGTCTTACCAGCGTTATATGCAACCTTGACTTTCCCAAATGCAATAAAGCTAGTCGCCATATCCAATACGATCGGTGGTCCGTTCACACGAGGCACGACGGTGCAAAAAGGATTTGTTTGCAGGCGAGCTTCGGCGCCGCCGAAGGGTGCAACGAGTGGTTCGTGACCAACCACATTGACAAAATGTACCGACACCATCCCTGCGTCCGCGCACATTTCACCGTACGTTCCAATGCGCCCAAGATGATGAGCGTTACGCAGACCCACGCAAGCGATTCCGTTGTCGCGAGCACGGTCGATCGCAAAAGCAGTCGATTCCGCACCAACAACTTGTCCAAAACCAGTCCCGCCGTCAATTAACACCACGCCGCCTGAATCTTTGACAACGCTCATATGAGCATGTGGGTTTAAAAAACCGCGCTTGATGTTTGTCACATAAGACGGCGCCATGACAACACCGTGGGAGTCATGCCCTTTGAGATTCGCGAGCGCAAGATGCCCAGCCGTCTGTCGGGCGACGTTTTCCACCGCACCTGCGGCAACGAAGATCTCGGTAACAAACGCCTCTAATTGGCTGGCCGCAAGTTGCATGCGTCGAGCTCGTGAAAAAATCGGCGCGAATTATGGTGAGCTTATTAATGTCTTGGTGCGGTATGCGCTGCTTGTTAGGCAACCATCGACGACCGCAGTACGCAAAGGCGTAGTTAATATGACCATGTATATCAAAATGGAAGGCTAGGGGCATAACGGTGCGCGGTCACAAACGCTATCCGCATTCCTTACTCAATGCCGTCCTGTTAGCAACATTGCTCGTGCACAACATCAGTGCTGAAGAGCAAGAGTGGCCTGAGGAGTGGTACGCGCCTTTTCGCACTGCGAGCGAAATCGGGCTCACCACATTCAGTGACAGCCCGCGACTTTACGTGGGCGATATCGATCATCCAAATTTCCAAAATCTACCACCGCTAGAGGAACGCCTGCCTAAAGACCCGATCGTTGTATACCCCTTGCGTGAAACAGGCCATCACGGGGGCATCGCGCGGCTAACGCAACACGATCTTTGGCAGTTTTTTCAATGGGAAGCCGCGTTTACGATCTCGGCCGATATGCGGACGTTCTTTCCGAACCTAGCTGAATGGTTCGAGTTAAGTGAAGACGGCTTGACGCTCACCATCAAGTTGCGCGACGGTATTAAATGGTCCGATGGCGTGCCACTGACAAGTCACGATTTCGCCTTCACCTTCAATGATTTATGGAATAACGACGAGTACAGCCCGGAGACCTATCGCATCGTCGAAGGATCTAAAGTCGTTGTCGTCGACGACTTGCTGTTCCGCTATGAATTCCCAACCCCACGACCTCTATTCATCAATTTCGTCGCACAGTACGGGGATTTCATGATCGATGCGAAGCACTTCATGAAAGATTTTCACCCGTACTACACCGATAAAGATGAGCTCGACCAACGGATCAAGGACTACGAGGCGCTGAATTGGACGCAGCTAGTCAATGACATTCGGCGTGAAGGTTCAGACGATAGCGTTGAAGTGCCAACACTGCGGGCCTTCAAGCTCGTTGAGCGCTCCTCGATGAAGCGCAAGTACCTCCGCAATCCGTATTACCCAAAAGTTGATCCTGAGGGGCGGCAGCTACCTTACATTGATCAAATCAATATGGAAACGGTCGAAAATGCCGAAATCATGGCCGCAATGGCTTCCACTGCCCAGGTGGATTTCGCGGCGTTCGCATTGCGTACACAGGATATTCCGCTACTCAAATTAGGTGAGCGCAACGGTGCAATCAAAGTGCATATATGGCAACGTTTGCACTCTAGTGATGTCGCCATCCAACCAAATTACAACTACGAAGACGAACGCTACCGAGAGCTCTACTGGGATATTCGTTTTCGCGCCGCACTATCGCATGCGATCAACCGCGACGAGTTGAATGAAATCATCTATTTCGGGCGAGGATTCCCACGTCAGGTAACCGTCCATCCTTCTAGCTCATTCTTCAAAGAAGAGTGGGAAAAACGATATCTTGAATACAAGCCTGAATATTCGAAGGAATTGCTAGACGAGATTGGCGCGGTGGATTTGGATGGCGATGGCTATCGGGAATTCCCAGACGGTTCACGACTCACCATCACTTTGGAGTTTTACGACTTTGAAACGCCCAAAGGCATCACGATGGAACTGGTGCAGGAATACTGGCGACAAATTGGCATCGATTTGAGGTTGAAACTGGTGGACGGTAATCTGCAGCGTGAACGTGCCGTCGCTGGTGAAATGCAGATGACCCTCTGGCATGCCGATCGAGTCACTGACATCCTATTCCCGTTGTTCCCTGACTGGTGGGTGGCAAGGTCCATTAGCTGGGACCGGGGTATGTGGAACGATTGGTCTCGGTGGTACATGAAGGAAGGTGAAGCAGGTGTTGAACCGCCACCGGTTATGCGCGACCTGCAACAATCGGTCGACAACATGTGGGTTGCGATGGATGAAGCCGAGCGGCACCGGATTGGTCAAAAAATGCTCGCGATCGGCTCTGAGAATTTATGGGTGATCGGCACAGTAGGTCTGGCCCCACACCCAGTGGTTGTTTCATCGCGCTTGAAAGGCGTACCCGAAAAAGGTATTTGGGGGTGGGACAATCGATGGACGCTCGCCAACCATCCCGCAACTTGGTATATCGACGAGGGAGCACGCTAGGCGCACGCCGTTAATTAGCAACACTAATAGATGCTTCGTTACGTCATAAAACGTTTAGGCGGCATGGTGCTGACCCTCGCGTTCATATCCGTTATCGTGTTCGTCGTCATTCAGTTGCCGCCTGGCGATATCGTCACCTCCACGCTCGAACGGATGGAAGCGTCAGGGATGCAGGCGTCAGATGAGTACGTCCAAAACCTGCGCGCGCGTTACAACCTGGACAAACCGCCGTATTTGCAATACCTGAGTTGGATTTACAACTTTGTGCAGGGAGATTTAGGGTATTCCTACATCTTTTCAAAACCAGTCAACGAATTAGTATGGGAGCGGTTGGGCTATACATTGCTCATAACCGTCTCGGCGGTGCTATTCACATGGATCGTTGCAGTGCCTTTCGGCATTTACTCCGCCGTTCGTCAATATTCCATTGGCGACTACTCGATCACCGTTGTCGCTCTCATTGGTTTAGCAACGCCAAACTTCCTGCTCGCATTGCTGGTGATGTTCTTCGCCTGGGAGTGGTTTGGCGTATCGATTGGTGGACTGTATTCCGTTGAGTTTCGAGATCAAGCGATGTCGTTGCCAAAGTTGCTTGATTTGCTAACCCGCCTGACTATTCCAGCTAGCGTCGTCGGCATGGGTGGTACGGCGGTGACGATGCGCATATTGCGCGCGAACCTCCTGGACGAGCTCAATAAACCTTATGTGGTCACCGCTCGCGCCAAGGGTGTACGACCCGTCAAGTTGATTTTTAAATACCCATTACGCATCGCCATCAATCCGTTCATCAGTACGCTCGGTTTGCTCCTGCCAACCTTGATATCGGGCGAAGCGATCGTATCCATGGTTTTGAACTTGCCCACGACCGGGCGGATGCTATTGCAAGCACTGCTTGCTCAGGATATGTACCTAGCGGGTAGCTTCTTGATGCTGCTCGCCATCCTCACAGTTGTTGGGATGCTTATTTCAGACCTCGTTTTAGCGTGGTCAGACCCGAGGATTCGCTATGAGTGAAGCAGTTCTCGAAAGACCACCAGACAGTCAAGATCCCATCGCGCAGGTCGCGCCAGAAGAACTCGATTTACTCACGCCTAAACAGCTAGCTTGGCGGCGATTTAAACGACATCGACTAGCCTTGGTCAGTGGCGGCGTGCTGATTTTTATGTATTTTGTGGCAGGTTTCGCCGAGTTCTTTGCGCCCTACGCCACGACCTATCGGAACGTAACAGCAATCAATGCGCCGCCAATGGATGTGCGCTTCTTTGAGCACGACGGGACCTTTCATTTCCGCCCATTCGTGTACGGCTACGACCTGCACATCAATGAAGAAACCTGGGCGCGCGAATACAGCGAGAATCCCGAGAAGCTATATCCGCTTCGCTTTTTCGCGCGCGGCGATCCATATGAACTATGGAATCTGTTCGATGGCAATCTCCACCTATTCATCGCGGAAGACGAAACTGGTGCCGGCTATATCCATTTTCTTGGTACCGACCAACTAGGCCGCGACGTCCTCTCACGCGTCATTTATGGCGGGCGGATTTCGCTGTCGATTGGCATGCTCGGTATCGGTTTGACGTTGATTCTTGGGGTCTTTTTCGGTGGGTTTGCAGGTTATTTAGGCGGCTGGGTGGACCGCATCGTGCAACGCATGATCGAGGTGCTGCAATCATTGCCGACCTTGCCACTGTGGATGGCATTAACCGCAGCATTGCCGGCTCACTGGAGTTCATTGCGCATTTACTTCGGGGTCACGATCATTCTGTCGCTATTCGGCTGGACAGCGTTGGCACGCCAGGTGCGCGGTCGCTTTCTAGCGTTACGCAATGAGGACTTCGTGATTGCGGCGCGTCTGATCGGCAGTGGTCAGAATCGCATCATTTTCAAGCACATGATGCCTAGTTTCATGAGTCACACGATCACAACGGCTACGCTAGCTGTACCTGGGGTGATATTGGGTGAGACAGCGTTGAGCTTCCTGGGCATCGGTATTCGGCCGCCGATTGTTAGCTGGGGCGTATTGATGGAACAAGCGCAAAACTATCAAGTGATCTCGATGACCCCTTGGATCCTCTACCCTGGCTTGTTCGTGGTCATCGCGGTCATGGCATTCAACGTGCTCGGCGATGGTCTGCGCGACGCGGCAGATCCGTACAACACAGGCGGTCTGTGATGACCGACAACATCCTCGAAATTCGAAATTTAGGCGTGCGCTTCCGCACCGATACGGGCATAACGAACGCGTTGAATGACGTGAATTTCGACGTACCGCGAGGCAAAGTGACCGCCATCGTTGGCGAATCGGGCTCTGGCAAGTCTGTGACTGCTAATTGCATCATGCGTTTATTACAGCCTCCAGGCGAAATCGTGAGCGGCTCGATTATGTTCGAACCGTCAGAACGGGAAGCGTTCGACGTAGTGCAAGTAGCAGATCGCGATCCCCGCATCTATGAATTGCATGGCGGTTTGATTAGCATGGTGTTTCAAGAACCCATGACAGCGTTATCGCCAGTGTATCGAGTAGGGAATCAAGTGGCTGAAGCCATTTTGTGCCACCGCCAGGTAAGCAAAGAAGCAGCTTTAGCGGAAGCACATGACATGCTGCAACGCGTAGGCATCCCGGATGTCGACACGCGAATAAACATGTATCCCTTCGAGTTCTCTGGTGGCATGCGCCAACGCGTGGTGATCGCGATGGCGCTCGTCTGCCATCCTGAGGTATTGATCTGTGACGAGCCAACGACCGCCTTGGATGTCACGATTCAAGCTGAGATCTTGACATTGATCAAGGACCTGCAAGCAGAACTGCACAACTCCATCATCTTCATCACACACGATATCGGCATTGTTGCCCAGATTGCCGACTATGTCGTTGTCATGTACCAGGGTCGGGTGCTCGAAATCGGCACTGTGCGTCAAGTGCTAAAAGATCCATTGCACCCTTACACGAAAGGCCTGCTAGCTGCCATACCAGGCATTGTTCCCAAGAATCAGCGTTTGGCAACCATCGCAACCTCTGTCGGCGATGCAGACATTACCACCCCGTATCCACTGAAAGACGTTGGCGACGGGCGTATGGTGAGTCAACCATAAATGAACACAAAGGCTGGCGACGACGGGCGCATCCTCAAAGTTCGGCATCTAAGCAAGACCTTTGACGGACATGTCGCATTGCAGGATGTCTCTTTCGATCTTGCACGTGCCGACACACTAGGCGTCGTGGGTGAGTCAGGTTCAGGTAAAACAACGCTAGCGCGTTGCATCCTACGCGCGATTGATCCGGACCTAGGCGGCAGCGTCGAATTTATGAGTGAGGAGACCGGCGACTGGGTCACGCTTTCGACGTTGAAGCACCGTGAACTGGTGCCTTTGCGAAAAGAGATGCAGATGGTCTTTCAGGATCCTTATTCATCACTAAATCCTCGCATGACCGTTCGGCAGATCATCGAAGAACCATTGATCGTGCATGGTGAACGCGACCGTGACGAACGCTTAGAACGCGTGCGTGAAATGCTTGATTTAGTGCAACTCAGCCAAGACTCGCTGACTCGATACCCACATGCGTTTTCCGGTGGGCAACGACAACGAATCGGCATTGCCAGGGCATTGATTCTCCGCCCTAATCTAGTCGTTTGTGACGAGACCGTATCCGCATTGGACGTCTCTGTACAGGCACAAATCATCAATTTGCTTGAAGATCTTCAGAAAACGTTGCACCTGACGTACATCTTTGTCGCGCATGATCTCGCAGTTGTGCGCCACATCTGCAACAATGTATTAGTCATGCACAACGGCGTAGTTGTTGAGCGTGGTGACGTAGACGATGTATTCGACAAACCGCAACGGAACTACACCAAGCTGTTGCTTTCTGCGATCCCGTCGCCAGACCCCGACATTCGTATGCAACCCGCGGAACGCTCTATTCTGGATCACGCTGAACCTGTGGTAGAAGGTTATGGTCTTGTAGAAGGGCCTGTATGGCATGACGATTACGGACTGCTGTTTAGCGATGTGCTTTATGGCGGCGTATACGCTGTGGACAACGCCCGGCAAGTTACACCAGTATTCGAGCATCGACGGGGCATTGGCGGCATGGTCGACCATGTCGATGGCGGCTTGGTTGTCAGTGGCAAGAACGTCTCTTTGAAGCGCTTCGGTGAAACTGAAAGCGTGCTATTGCTAGATCGCGATCCCGACAATGGCAACGTTGGGTACAACGACATAACGACGGACGTACATGGTCGAATCTACGCCGGGTCGCTTGGCTCAAGTCCAGTATTTGATGACGGGTTAGAACCTCGCGCTGGCGATCTGTATGTCATCGATCTCGATGGTTCCAGTCGGATCGTTGCCGAGGATATCCAACTGACCAATGGCTTGGGATTCTCGCCAGATGGCAAAGCGCTATACCACGCCGACTCTAGACGCAGGCAGATTTATCGCTATGAAATTGACAAAGCAGGGGAGTTGAAACCGCGCGAAGTTTTCTTCGAGTTTGACAGCGGCTCACCTGACGGTTTGGCGATCGCCGAAGATGGTTCGCTATGGGTTGCCAATGTGATGCGCGAACGCGTGAATGGTGATTCACCGCACGATGAAACAGCATCGCAATTTCTCCCAGGTCGCGTGTTGGTGATAAACCCAAACGGATCTGAACGCACTGCCATAGAGATTCCAGTGCCGATGTGTACGAGCGTATGTTTTGGTGGAGCTGGTTTGCGAACGCTTTATATTGTTTCAGGTTCGAATGGCGTCGATGGCGATCGCCGCGGCGGCGTATACCGCTATGAAGCACCGATAAGCGGACTTAAATTGACACCAGCCGCCGTGCAACCACGCCTAAATTAGCTCGGAATCGACAAATTCTGTGCGGCCATCCACTCGCGATTGAATAGTCGCGATTGGTACTTGCTACCCGTATCGCTCAAGATCGTCACGATGGTGTGTCCAGGCCCTAACCTGTTGGCAACTTGGATGGCTCCGCAGACATTGATCCCGCTACTCGATCCTAAAAACCATCCTTCGTCTCGGAGCAGATGGTAAATGACATCTACCATCGCCTGATCCGGTACTTGCACCGCCCAGTCCACTTGTGCCTCCGCAAAGTTATCGGTGACGCGACTATTGCCAATCCCCTCAGTAATCGAAGGGCCTTCGCTCATGATTGCTTCGCCAGTAGAAACATAGCTATACAAAGCGCTACCCATGCAGTCTGCGAGCACAATCTGCACATCTTGGTTTTGTTCTTTCAAATACTGCGACACCCCAGCGAGCGTGCCGCCGGTGCCAACCGAAGTGACAAACGCAGAAATCGTCTGATCCGTATCGCGCCATATCTCTGGCCCTGTCGATTGGTAGTGAGCGAGCAGATTAGCAGTGTTGTCGAATTGGTTTGCCCAAATCGCATGATCTAGCGTTGCTGCATAACGACCCGCTTGCTTTTGATAGTTGTTGTCGTCCTTGTAAGGCACGGTTGGAACCACGCGCACTTCCGCACCGAGCGTACGCAGTATGTCGACCTTTTCGCGCGATTGATTGTCCGGCATGTAGATGACGCATTGATAGCCACGCGCATTGCATATGTGGGCTAACCCAATACCCGTATTACCCGCCGTACCTTCGACCACCGTGCCACCGGGTCGCAGCTCGCCTTTTTTTTCAGCCTCGCGGATCATCCACCAAGCTGCGCGATCCTTTACCGAACCGCCTGGGTTTAGAAATTCAGCTTTCCCGAAAATCTCGCATCCGGTACTGGCCGATGCGGCATTTAGTCGAATGAGTGGGGTATTGCCGATCGACTCGACGAAGCCTGCCTTGAATTCGGACACTTCTTCTGCGGAAACGAATAGGCGACGGATTTTAGAAACGCTAGACAGACGCTAAGTCGGGTAGGCCTTTTTCTATATGGAGGTCTAACGATGCGAAATTGGCTAACTCCGGGTCGATCAGACCGGCAAACTGCTTGATTGAAGGCCTACGGTTATTTCGACCGGTTGGTACTCACCCAGTGTTTCGTAATCCACTTGCTATGCCTGCCATAGTGACTTTCAAGCTTCGATTAATGGTCTCAGATTCATCGTTCTGAATGCGTCGACGATACAAAAGCTCGGCTTGTAACAGGTGCAACGGGTCTACGTAGGTATTTCGAACCTGCAGCGACTCACGGAGTTCATGCTCATCCTCAAGCAGTTCGCCTTTACCCGTAAGTTGCAAGAAAGCAGCTTGTAATTTCTTAAGTTCAGCCATCAAATGATCGGCTAGCTGTCGCTGTTCTCCCTGAACCAATCGAGTTGCGTACTGCTTGGTTAAATCGGGTTCAGCCTTGGCCAGCATCATCTCAAGCAACTCGAGCTGTGTCTTGAAGAACGGCACCTTTTGTAACGCTTGGAATCGTGCCGGCCGCTCGAGTAAGTCATCGACGACCGCGGTAAAACCCAGCCAGGCAGGCAGCATCAAGCGGACCTGCGACCAAGCAAAAACCCAAGGAATCGCACGAAGTGCGAATACGTCTGAGGCGGTTTTACGACGATTGGGACGGCTCCCAATAGCTAGTTCAGCAAGTTCTTTTTCAGGCGTCAGATCGTTAAATGTTTTAACGAAATTTGGCGACCCTACTTGTGCTCGATAGGTATCGCGAGATAGAGATGCAAGTCGCTCTATATCTGCAATGTCTTCAGCGACTAATGTATCAGACCGCAACGAGCTAGCTTCAATAGTTGAAAGTAGATAACGCATTAACGTGCTGAATGCGATTTTGGGGTTGCCTAACTTGAAACGAATCATTTCCCCTTGTTCAGTTGCACGGAGCCGACCGTTAACGCTTCCCGCCGGTTGCGACATAATCGCTTCGTGAGTAGGTCCTCCTCCTCTACCTATCGCACCGCCACGACCATGGAAGAAGGTCAACTCAATACCGCGAGCTTGCGCAATGCTTGCCAGTTCTGCTTGCGCTCGATATTGAGCCCACGCGGCCGAGAACTGCCCCGCATCCTTTGCAGAATCTGAATAACCAATCATGATTTGAAGTCGATTGCTTTGACTTTCTAAGCAGCGACGATACCAAGGCTCATCTAATAACGCTTCTAGCATTTGCGGGGCGCGGTTTAGATCTTGTTGGGTTTCAAACAGTGGCACCACAGGCATCTTTTGATAGCCTGCAATTTCTTTCATCAGAAGACATACTTGCAAGATATCGCTGGGATTCGACGCCATGGAAATCACGTAATTCCCAAAACCTGCTGCGTCCTCCGAACCGATCATTTGAAACGTCGCTAGAACCTCAGCAACCGCGTCGTCTGGTCGCCAGCCTTGCGGTAACAGAGGCCGTCTGGAATTAAGTTCACGACGTAAAAAGCCCATCTTCTTCGCTTCCGACCAGCTCTCAAATGGTTCCTCGTCCTGATCGTAATGTGCGATCAACGCATTGAAAAATCGCGCATGCTGTGCTGCAGCTTGGCGAATATCAAGGGTAAGCAAGTTGGTGCCAAAGCAGAAAGCGCGGCGAATCGTGTCAAGCAGTCTGCCACGTGCGATGACCTCAAGATTGCACTCCAGCAACGACTCATAGCAAGTCGTCAATGGTTCTATCAGCTCGCCAGCATGCTGTATCGCCAATGGATCGCTAGAAATTTGCGCCGTGGCGGTCTGGTCACGCGTTGCTTCTAGTCGATCTCTAAGTTCGCGCAAGATTTCGCGGTATGGTTCGGTAGATTCGCCAACAAGCTGGCGCAAATTCGCGTTGCACTTACCCATCGACAGCGAGCGAATCAATTCATTGACATCACCTAAAAATAGGTCAATAGCCGCCCGTCGCGCCAAGCGCAATACAGCTGTGCTTGTTGTAGCAGTTACATTTGGATTGCCGTCACGATCACCACCCATCCACGATGAAAACGTGAATATACGGTGTTCAAGCGAAAGAGGCTCTTCGCCTACTGCTTCTAGTTCATCGTCGATGAATCGATAGATCGCAGGCACCGCATGCCAAAGCGAATTCTCGACAACTGCGAATCCCCACGTTGCTTCGTCGCGTGGGGAAGGACGATGGTGTCGGATCTCGTCAGTGTGCCAAGCTTCGGTAATTAATTCACGAAGTTTTTGGTCGTCTTGAGAGATCTCAAAAGAGTCTAGTTCACGCGCAAGCTCATCATATTTTTGAATCAAAGTTCTACGTAGGACTTCCGTGGGATGCGCAGTAAGCACCAACTCAATTTTGATCTGATCAAGCATCTGGCGGAAAGGATTACCGAATTTCGAACGAACCGACCGAAATTCCTCCTTGAAATTACGTTGCAGGTCCTTCGTTTGATACCTTTGCTCGGCAAGATTCGCCAGATTTAAGAATTGGTTAAATGCTCGAGTTATGTCTACGAGCTCATCATCCTTAAGCGATCTAACGAGGTCGCCAAGTTCTCGTAATGAACCCCTACTGGGGTCTCGAGCCTGTTTAGCGACTGATCGAATCTCTTCAATGGTCGATACGAATTTCGCTCCGCGATCTGCTGCTATTACTTCACCGAGAATGACGCCTAGCGTACGAACATCACTGCGCAGTCGTGCCGGTAATGCGTCATATGAGGTCGCTGATTCGTCTAAACTTCCCACGAATTGGTTTATTCTTCAGTATCGAAATTAACGTTCAATAAATATATCATCTACACCGCTACTATCAAAATCACTCATAACCGCGACTTTACATATGAAGTCGTCTGTGCGCCAACGATATACTTGTAGCGAACCTTACCTCTCTTTTTTATAGAAAGGTCGAAATTTCTACCCTAGATCATTTGGCGACTAAACGATCGACAACTCTCTTGTGGACATAAAATATAAACAAATAACCCACCTAGTTGACGCCTAAGAAGTTCGTCTTTTATTTCTTAGTCTAAATTCCAAATCGCAACTAACCCATAGTTTTAAAACTTGTGTGATCACGACAAAACATCATGCGTCCGAATAACTCTTGACCTTCCATAGGGCAATAAAATCAACGACCATCAAGAATACGTATTAGGAGTTCGTCAAAACCATCGCCGTTAAATCCTCTAATTTCGTTGTATAACTTGGTTTTTCTTCCATCGCAGCAAATATTTCTGTAAACGTGCTTCCTGGTGATATTTCTCTCTTAATAAGATAATTTCTATATCCGAACCATCGTCATCTGAAGCAACATAAGGTTCGACCGTATGAAGTAAACTCCCAAATGTGTCAATTTCACTTTCAGATTGAGTACTTATGATGCGAAATTATTCATACTTAATTGGAAAATAACCCATATTGACCACGTGGGCATCCTGCCAGAGGTTGAGGAAAGGGAGCTATCGAAGTTAAATTTTAAATTCATCACCAACCTGGTCTTTGCCAACAGTGGGATTTGCTCAAAAGCGCAACATCAATAAAACAAAGAGACGAAGATTGGTATGAATCACTGTTCATAGATTTAGCTAACGTTCGCGAAATGCGAGAAAATAGTGTCTGTTCCAATTACAATTTGAAGAGCCAGTCACAGGCTCTACTCTGCGAATCGGGTCACTTACCATGGAACTAAATCACACGATCGTACCGTCCAAGGACAAAGTAAAAGCGGCAGAATTTTTTGCGGAAATCATGGGTTTAACTTATGAAGGCAGCGTCGGTCACTTTGCGCCAGTGGTTGTCAACGATGCTCTGACGATGGATTTCGATAACGCAGATAGCTTTCAAAGTCATCACTATGCTTTCAAGGTTAGCGACGACGAATTTGATGGCATCTTCGAACGCATACAGGCGAAGGAGATCGTTTATGGCTCTGGTCCGTTTTCGACCGAGAATGGTGAAATTAATCGGCGCAATGGCGGTCGAGGGTTTTACTGGCGAGACGTCGATGGTCATTTGTTAGAAGTATTAACGCGCGACTAGACTCGGCTCCAGCGGCTGGCCAGTCCGAAGCATGGCCTAGACAATCGACGCTAACCGGTTTGTATGCCACTAATAACAAGTGTGTTTTACAACAATCTCGATCGATGGGGCTTTTGAATATGGCTGAACGTGAGAAGTGGTAGTTTTCACCTGTCCTTGAATTCAGTCGATTGGTATTCATTACCACCAACAATCTCACTTGGATAATGCACCGTGCTTTGAAATACTGTAGATTTGGCGATGGACTTTAAAAAGATAGAAAAAGCAAACGTAAGCGTCGAGAAGTTTCGTGCCCTACGAGAACGAGCGCACAAGGAAGTCGACGAAGGACTGTTGCGTGCTGCTCAATGTGCCGTCGCAAAAGATGGTGAAGTTATTTGGCATGAGAGCTTCGGTGATGCGACTAACAATTCGCTGTTTCCCGTTTTTTCTTCGACAAAAGCCATCATGTCAGCTGCTGCATGGTTGGTCATCCAAGACGGCCAACTTGATATAGAGGAAGTTGTCGCGGACATTGTGCCGGAATTTGCGACGAACGATAAAGAGACGATTAAAGTCGTTCAGCTATTTCTACACACTTCCGGATTCCCTATGGCGCCATTTAGGCCGATTGAATGGAACGATCGTCCTTCACGACTAGGTCGCTTTGCAAAGTGGCGATTGAATTGGGAACCAGGTTCTAAATTCGAGTACCACCCTACTTCGAGCATGTGGGTTATCGCGGAAATCGTTGAACGTAAGACAGGCATGGACTTCCGTGACTTTATTCGGCAGCGGATAAGTGAACCTCTTGGTCTAAAAGACTTTTATGTAGGTTTGCCCGATAAAGAAAACCATCGTGTTACACAACTCGAGCACGTTGGGGAAGGATTGACTAGCGAAGACTATGCACGACTCGGCATGCCTGAACCCCCTGTGACCGAAGTTACCGAAGAAGCGATTCTCGCCTTCAACCATCCAGCGGTTCGAGCCGTGGGCGTCCCAGGAGGGGGTGGCATCATGACAGCGGCCGCCATGACGCTGTTCTATCAAGGTCTATTGCATGGATCCGCCAAAGGCGGCGAGACAGTTTGGACACGCGATACTTTGGACTACGCGCTTAATGTAATCAGTGGCGACTACGTCGACCCTCTCATGGGTCACCCGATAAATCGTGCGTTAGGCGTTGTCATCGCCGGCGATGAAAAACGCAATCTTCGCGGTTTTGGCCACACTAATTCGCCACAGGCGTTTGGTCACGGGGGTGCCGGTGGACAAGTCGCTTGGGCTGACCCAGCGACAGGTTTGTCATTTTGTTATTTGACCAATTGTCACGACCGCAACCCTATACGCATGGGCGCGCGTGGCGTGTCTCTCTCAAATCGCGCAGCATCGCTCATCGAGCACTAGCTCGCCTGTAATTTCTTTAAGTGGGCATCACATTCGTCGATGCCTGCTTGAATGTCTGCTTTCTGGTAATAGGTTCGAGATTGACGCCAGTAGGTCGTTGCTTTTGTTTTATCCCCGAGTTCTTCATACAGTATCGCAATAGGACGGTATGCGTTACCAATTGATAGCGCGGTTGTGGCCTCATCGGCCTGAAGGCAATGTAGGGCTTCCCAATATAGAGGCTCTGCCTCACTGAGTTTACCGTCGTGACGCAGGTAATCCGCCCAACGCCGCAGAGCTTCGCCTTCAAGCAACGCGCTAGATGCCTTTTTTGCACAGTCTATCGCCTCTTTTAGTAACTCAATCGCGATAGCGTTGCCCTCTATATAACCGCGAATCTGCGCAAGTTTGCTTAGCGCGTAAGCACGTCCGTAGTGATCTGAATCGTCTTCACCAGTCTGTGCCGCTTGCTCTAGCAAAGTCAGCACTTGGCGAGCAGACTTGTGCTCTTCGCTCTGCGTTAATTTCCGCCCTATGGCGCTTGCTCGAACTCGCCAAGCTTGATTTGCTAACTCTATCGCGCGTGACACGTTGGACGCTCAATCAGAAGGCGTATCAAAAACACGACCAGAATATTGGCCGAGACCAAAATAGGTAAGCAAAGCCTACTTGGAACAAGTGCGATCGGCGTAATGTACCTAACCATCCTTCTATTGCTTCTAACTGCAAACCGGTTTCAGTCACTGTGGCGAAAGGTGTAACACAATCCATACTTTTCCGTGATCTCACTTGCCACTGAAATGGCCCGATGCCGATCTGCTTGGCAGGATATTGGTCTTTAACGGGTTACCCAAGCTAGCAAGCAACGACCGCTTGACAGCCACGAGCAGAAGCAAAAATTGAAAAGTCTTGTGGTAGAGTGAGCTAAGAAACTGGCAAGGCGAGTCATCATGAATCGCTCATCGTGCTAATCTTTTAAATGAGTTAGACAGTCTAAACCGTTGAGGCGCTGAATGCGAAATACTTGTGCTCGAAATTTTCTGCGTTTTTATGTACTACAGTGCTGTAAGTGCTGAGCAGTAGCCACAAGCGAGCTCTCGATTTAGTGCGTAATCCCGTCCAAACGACTTACAAGCAACCATTTTTGAAACTGATCCGGATATGCCCCAAAAACTAGCTCAAGAACACTGGACCATTCGCAAGCCAGCAATCGTTGGACGCGACGGCATGATTTCAACCCAACACTATCTTGCTTCTGAAGTAGGCGCAAACGTACTGCGCGATGGCGGTAACGCTGTCGATGCCGCCGTGGCAGCTGGCCTCGCAATCGGCGTCGTTGAACCTTGGTCTAGTGGCATCGGCGGTGGCGGCTACATGGTCATACACAAAGCAGATAACCAGCAAACCAACGTAGTGGAGTTCGGGATGCGCGCGCCGTTTGAAGCCTCGCGCGATGACTATCCCCTAGACCCCGACCAAGGTCGTACTGGTGCAGGATCGTTCAACTGGCCGGCCGTGAAGGATCACGTGAACGTAAGTGGTCCTTTATCCATCGCCGTACCAGGCTATATCCGCGGAGCCGCATTGGCACTTGAGACATTCGGCACAAAGTCTTGGGAAAGTTCCATTGAGCCGGCTTGCCAACTTGCAGAAGAAGGATTACCGATCGACTGGTTCGCTACACAGCACATCACTTACTTCGCGCGGAGCCTCGCTCGCTTTAAAAGTTCGCGAGCGGTTTATCTGCCTGATGGTTATCCTCCTCTTGGTGCGGGGGAAGGATTTGTAGGCCACCTACCTCTTAAACAGCTCGCTGAGACCTATCGCACCCTGCAACACGAGGGTGCGGAAGCGTATTACACCGGCTCGTTGGCACACCGCATCGTCGCTGATTTGAATGAGTTTGGCAGCAAAATCAGTTTGAAAGACCTGCATGAATACGAGCCATTCATTCGGCAACCGATCAGCAGTCAATACCGCGGGGCAATGGTCCAAACGCCAGGCAATATGACGGCCGGACCAAGCATGCAACAAGCACTGCATATCTTGTATCGGCACTCGTTTTCAAACGCTAAGCCGAACCCTCAAGATGCCATTGCCTACGTAGAAGCGCTACGAGAAACTTACGAGTATCGCCTTGAGCACCTTGGTGAAGGCAAAGGACAAGGCGCGGATTCGCATACGTCTCACCTTTCCGTTGCGGACCGCTTCGGCAATCTCGTAGCACTTACTCAAACCGTTATGTCGCCGTTCGGTTCGCATGTGGTGCTGCCGCAAACTGGTCTTACCATGAATAACGGCATGATGTGGTTCGATCCTATGCCGGACCGACCAAATTCACTTGTTGGTGGCCGCCATCCGCTGTGCAATATGTGTCCGACGGTCATTTTTCGCGACGATGGCACTAGATTCGCCCTCGGCGCGTGCGGCGGCCGCAAGATATTTCCGTCGGTGCTTCAGCTCACATCGTTCGTGTTGGATTTTGGCATGTCCGTGGACGATGCAGTACATCAAGCACGAGTTGATGTTTCAGGTAACGACAATGTATGGGCGATGGCTCATTTCGATAGCGATGTGCTTGACGCTTTAGGTGCCAAATACGATACACTCAAAATTCGCCCCAATGGTTTAGGTGGCAATCAGTTTGCCGTGCCGCAAATCGTCGCGGCACTACCTGACGGGCAATTTGAGGGCGGGTGCTACGTACCTTCACCACATGCCGCCGCAATGGCTGCTTCCCGTTAGTTCGCTGCTTCCTGTTCTAACACGACTGCTTCTTGGTCGACCGGTACGTAAAAGTAAGAGCCTGGCCTGAAGTCATAACCTAAGTCACCAAGCAAACGGCGTTGGCGAGGCGTGCACCACTCAGCGATGTTCGATGTCACTTGAAAGTCATACTGACGCATGAACAACTGGCAATAGTTGTACAGCAATGTCTTGCGCGCTTGCGGCGATGTATTGCGACACGGGCCATGCCACATGGCATGCGGAAATAGCACGCAGTCGCCTGCTTCCGCAATGATCTGCATCGAACCGTCTGAGTACGGATTCACCGGCGCTTCTGCGCTATATGGGATTTGCCGCTTATGGCTACCAGGGAAAATCGTCAGATTACCCATCTCCCGGTCAGGTGTATCGGTTAGAAAATAAAGAGCTTTCATGGCCAGCGGTGGGCAGTTGTCAGAGACTCTGATACGCCGGAGCGCTTCACCGCCATCTGTGTGCGTGTAACCCGGAAATTTGTCCGACGCAGCGCGGACGATCGCTTGCGACATGCTCAGCGATATGTATGGTCCCATGATGTCGACCACGAGATCGAATATGTTGGGCCGGTCAATGAGCTCCACGAAATGTTTGCCGTACGGCAACAAATCACGCCGGTCCATGAAATCATCGTCGGCTAGACTAGAAGCATGCGGTAGCCAGCCATAGTGGCCGATCGGCATGTTTTCCCCACGAATCGGCTCGTACCCAGGCACCTTTCTGATTCGATCAAGTTCTTCACTAAAGAACTCGACTTCATCGGCAGCGAGTGCACCGCGAATGATGAGATAACCTTCGTTTTCCCACTGTTCGCGTTGTTCAGCTGTTAGTTTTTGCACCGTGCTTACCGCTAGTTGACGCAACCGAAATAGTTTACACTCGCGCAGGACTTGCAACGCCCACACGCTTCGCCTCATCTTCCTTGAGTTCTTTGAATAAAGCGATCGTGATCAGTACGAAAATCACCAACAATGGCAGTGACGCGATGATCGACGCGTTCTTCACAGCTGTCAAATCGTCCATATACATTAGCGTAATCGGGAGCACGATCAGCATGAACGCCCAAAAGACGCGATGCCATCTAACGGGGTGCTCTCCCGCTCTTAATCGTTGAGTCGCCATGCCAGCAATCACATAGCTCGCGGAGTCGTATGTTGTCGCGGTAAAAATGAAAGCAAGCACTAAATACATGATCATTGGAATCGGGTGATACGACAGCGTGCCGACGAATGTTGCAATCGCATTAGCGCCATCGCCACCTACGATCATGTCTTTCAGGGCGACCACGTCATTGAGATCGAACCACATCGCCGTGTTGCCGATGATGATGAAGAACACCGCACAACCAGCAGTGCCTAAACCGAGCATGCCGAATATGACTTCGCGCAACGTTCGGCCTCGCGAAATGCGCGATACGAATATGCCCATGAACGGCGCGTACGCCAACCACCAAGCCCAGTAGAAGATCGTCCAATCTTCAACAAATCCAGCGTTGGCTGCTGGGTCCGTCCAGGTGTTCATGCGAATGAAATCTTGCACGAGCAGACCAATGCTATTGCTACCGGTCTCAAGAATGAAAACGGTAGGGCCGACTGCAAGAATGAAAAGCAAAAACATCATGCCAATCGCTAAATTGATCATGCTTAACCGTTTGATTCCTGCATCCAAGCCAAGGTACACGCTCAACGCAAATAAGGACATCGCGATCATGGCAACTGCGGCATCCAATGCCATGCTCAGTTCTAAGTTGAACAGTGCACCGATGCATGCTGCGATGGCCGGCGTCGCAAGACCGAGTGAAGTGCCGGTGCCAGCAACCATCGCGACGATAAAGCACAAATCCACAACACGGCCCATAGGGCGAATCGCGATGTCGTCGCCAGCGATGCCGCAAAGCGCCGTGGACAAACGCAAGTAAGGGATTTTGCGCTGGTAGTACGGAACCGCTATCGCGACCGCAGGCAACGCATAAATCGCCCAGGCTGAAAACCCCCAATGAAATATGCCATAGGTTGCTGCTAACTCAACGGCCATCGGACTGTCAGTGGCCGCCCCGAGTGGTGGTGTAGCCAAGTAATACGCCCATTCAATAGGCGTCCAATAGAGCAAACCAGCGCCTATGCCACTACAGAACAACATGCCCATCCACGCCAACAACGAGTACTCGCGTGGCGTATCTTGACCACCTAGACGGAGCTTGCCGTATTTACCGAACGCGATGACTGCGAGCACCACGACGCAACCGATCGCAGCCCATTGATAGAGCAGGCCTAGCTCGCTGGTAAGCCAGCTAAATAAGTCGGATGTAACTTGAATAGCCGCATCGCGATATAGAAGCATCGGTATGCATGCGACAAGAATGGTGCCAACTGCAATAGTGAACAGCGTCCAGTCGATAGCCGGTGGTCCGGAAGGACTAATGCCTGTTTGCCGAATACGGGTGGGTTCCGCAATTTCTGCCACGCTTGGTTACCTCACCTTAGGTCGCAATCTTTTGGATTTTCGCACACTGTTATATGAACAGCTGCCGGCCATTCTTCCACGTGAACGCATTTAGGGTAATAGCGCGCCACCTTCAACGTCGATCGTGCCACCTGTCATGTACCCGTTTTCGAGACAAAAAAGTATTGCAGAAGCGACTTCGTCTGCCGTGCCCGCGCGAGGAATGAGCATTCGACTAGTGGACTGAGCCAGCATTCGCTCTCGCACTTCGCCCGTTTGTGCAAACATGGGTGTGTCTATGACCCCGGGACATACAACATTGATCCGACGAGGCGCTATTTCTGGCGCAATCGCCCTCACAAAGCCTTCTACGGCATTGCCAACCGTCGAAATCGCCGAAGAACCGGGATTCGATTTGCGTGCCGGGAAACCACTTACTAACACGATCGCACCGTCGTCAGGCAGATACTGCGTGCCAAGACGCACGGAATTCGTGTAACCCCATAGTTTGCGGAATGACCCTTGGAATCCATCTAAATCCATTTGTAAAAAGGGTCCCGATGCGCGAGCGCCACCAGTTGCGCAGTTAACTAAGAAGTCGTACGGGGCCTCTTCTTCAAAAAGCGCTGTCAAGCCATCTCGATCGAGCACATCAATTTCTCGATACGAGACACGCTCAGAAGTCGTTGCAGCGGCGGTTTCGATATGCGTCGAACTACGACTGCCTGCCACGACCGTAGCTCCAGCTTTGTCGAGCTGCTGCGTGGTCGCGAGACCAATGCCAGATGTACCACCAAGCACGATTGCTTTCTTACCTTCGAAATGCACACTTTCTCCTAGTAGATTTCAGATGCTATAAGGGCTAGCATGATTATTCGGCTACTTCGACTGGGTCTGATCCACGGGCACGAATGATGTTGCGAATTGCGTCAACTGTTGCTTCAACCTCAGCTAAAGCTGTGCCGCGCACGACCAAGGTAGTGCCGTAAATGCCCTCCCGATGAAAGGGGTAACTACCGATATCGACGCCTGGTGACTTATCCTGCAACTCGCGCAGCTGCGTTGCGATCTCGCTTTCACCCATGTGAGCACGAACCGAACGAGATTTAACCGTAGCCCCGCCTTGAAATTTAATCGTTGGCAGCATAGCTTGTAAAACCGCTGGTATGCCAGCCATGACGTAGACGTTCTCGATAGTGAAGCCCTGCGGCCCTCCCGTCAAGTTGTCAATCAAAGAAGCACCTTCCGGCACACGTGCCATAAGAAGGCGACTGGCCATGACGTCTGCGGGCGCTTCTCGGCCACGAATACGTTGTTCTATTGCTGGATGCATGACCAATTCAACCCCAAAAGCTGTAGCGATGCATTCCGCGGTGATGTCATCGTGGGTCGGGCCTATGCCGCCGGTCGTAAGGACATAGTCATACGTCTTTCTAGCGTAATTGACTGCATCCACGATCACCTCAGCGACATCTGGAATCACTCGTGCTTCTTGCACAGAGACACCCTGCTCGCCGAGTGTTTGAGCGATGTACTGAAGATTTAAGTCCTGAGTTCGGCCTGACAGAATTTCATTGCCAATGATGAGCACACATGCCGAAACAATGTTTTGAGATGCCATGATTGCTGCAACTACGAGCCGGTAAAGTTGGGGCGCCGTTTTTCAGCAAATGCCGTGCGGCCTTCTTTGTAATCCGCGGAATCGAAGCACGCACGCACCATCTCACGCACGGCTTGAATTTCTTCAGCTTGACCGTCACGTTCGAACGCATTGACCGCTGCTTTAGCTGCCTTGATCGTAAGCGGCGCATTGTGGCTTATGCGGTCGCAATAACTTTCAACCTCGGCATCGATCGCGTCTCGTTCTACGACAAATTGCACGATGCCTGCATCAAATGCTTCGGCGGCCGTCAGGAATCGTGCCGAAAACAAAATATCCCGTGCACGCGCAGGACCGCAAATTCGAGAGAGTTTCGCCAGGCCCTCATAGTCATACCCCAGGCCCAACTTCGCGGCTGGAATGCCAAAGGTGCTGTCCGGTGTTGCAAAACGCACGTCGGCCTGTAGCGCAGTCGCGAGACCACCGCCGATACAGTAGCCGGTGACCTTTGCGATGAGTGGTTTAGTTAACGAGGTGAGCGCGCGCGATCCACGTGCCGAAGCTTGTCCGTAAGTCTCAGCCTGCGCGGCATTGTCGCGTGTCTTGTTGAATTCGGTGATGTCCGCACCAGATATGAACGCCTTGCCGCCGGCACCGCTCATGACGACTACGCGAACTTGGTCATTTCCTTCGAAGTGATCGAGAATGTCGGCAATGCCACCCCACATCTCTAACGACAACGCATTGTGGCGCGGCGGATTGTTGAATGTCATGTAACCTACCGGCCCGTCAATGTGGGCGAGCATTCGATCTGTGTTGAGATTTAAGTTCATTGCGTTACACGCTCTCCGACACGGTTAAGTAATTCTTGCGCACGGCTCAAATGCGGCGCGTCCACCATCTGTCCCTCAAACCGGAACGCATTGCGACCTTCGTTACGCGCGGTTGCAAAAGCTTCCACCAATCGTTTGGCGCGCGCAACCGCCTCCTCACTTGGTGTGAACGCTTCGTTAACGATGGGAATTTGGTTTGGATGAATGGTCAATTTTCCCGTAAAGCCAATGTTCGTCGCGCTTTCACAATCAGCTCGCAAGCCTTCATCATCGTTCAAACCCACATACACTGTATCGACGGCTTGCACACCACCCACGCTTGCCGCTAAAACCGTTCGATCTCTGCAGGTTGCGAACATGCTCACATACCTGCCATTTGCCGTGCGGTTTTCTTCCGCGCCTAAATCCGCTGCTAGATCCTCTGCACCCCAGGTTAGAGCCACAACCCGAGGTTCATTAGCAAGAAGATTTAGATTCGCCACGCCAAGAGCGGTTTCGGAACCAATGAGAAGCAAGCCAATAGAAAAAGGTTGTTCTTGACCGCGCATTTCATGCTTGCTAATTTCAGTGTTAAGCACTTGAAGTTCGCTTAATCGTTCGGCTTTAGGAATCATGTACAGATGCGGCGGTGCTGCCAGCGTCATTTCGAGATCAGCCAATCCCCATGGCGTATTGAGGGGATTGAGGCGGACGACGACCTCTTTAGCACCGAAATCTACCTCTCGCAACCAAGCCGCGATTACTTTGCGGGCATCGGCTTTGTCATGTGGTGCAACGGCGTCTTCCAAATCCAAAACGATCGAATCTGCTGCGCTTTCGAGTGATTTGCGAAGCATCTTTTCATTTGGTCCCGGCACAAAGTGAATGGACCGTCGCAACCGGATCGGATTCCGCGCTATCACGTCTTTCGCTGCATCATCGCGCCGCGCTCGCACGAGCAAACAATCTCGCCACGCTGATTGACACCTCGATGTTCAAACGTCACAATCCCGCGATCCGGTTTGGTGCGACTCTCTCGTTTCGCGAGTACTTTCGTTGAAACCGTGATCGTGTCACCTATAAAAACCGGACTAGGAAACGTCGTTTTGTCAAACCCTAGATTTCCCAACGTGGTGCCAAGCGTCGTGTCACCAACGGACAAACCTACGACTAAACCTAACGTAAAGATGCTATTGACCAGAATCTGACCGTGAATGGATTTCTTCGCAAACTCGGCATCAAGATGAAGTGGCTGTGGATTCAAAGTGAGTGTCGTAAATAGAAGATTGTCCGTTTCAGTAACCGTTCGACTGGGTTCGTGTTGGATTTCAAAACCAACCTCCAGCTCTTCAAAGTACTTTCCCGCCACCTTTGGCTTACCCTTCGCACCTTCCGACGAGTCGTATTTTGATTGATGGACTTTGCGCTAACTGAAGAACAAGACCTGATCCGCGACGCCATTCGGCGTATTTGCAAGGATTTTCCAGACGAATACTGGGCGAAATGTGATGAAGAACATCAGTTTCCGTGGGACTTCTACAACGCACTGGCTGAAGGTGGTTGGATAGGCATTGCCATACCCGAGGAGTACGGCGGTAGCGGCAAAGGTATTACTGAAGCTTCCATCATTCTTGAAGAAATTTCTGCGTCAGGCGCTGCAATGAATGGCGCGAGTGGCATTCATCTATCTATCTTCGGTATGCACCCTGTCGTCAAGCACGGCAGCGAAGCGATGAAACAGAAATATCTGCCACGCGTAGCGAACGGGGACCTGCACGTTGCCTTCGGGGTCACCGAACCGAATGCCGGCACGGATACAACATCGATAACCACCACTGCCACGCGTGACGGCGACTACTACATCGTAAAAGGTCGCAAAGTGTGGACGACCAAAGCGCTGGATTCTGAACGGGTCCTTCTACTGACGCGCACCCAATCGAAGGATAAAGCCCAGCGTCGCTCTGAAGGTATGACCCTGCTGCTCGCCGAACTACAACGACCAGAAGTCACGATTTCGCCTATCCCCAAAGTCGGCCGCAACGCCGTTGCAACCTGTGAAGTCGTATACGACGATCTGCCAGTGCATGTCACGGATCGAGTTGGTGACGAAGGCAAGGGATTTCGGCACATTCTTGACGGCCTCAATGCGGAGCGCGTCCTAGTCGCGGCCGAAGCTCTCGGCATTGGTCGTGCTGCTTTGCGGCGGGCCGTGAATTACGCCAAAGATCGGGTCGTATTCGGTCGACCCATTGGTCAAAACCAAGGTGTTTCGTTCCCTCTTGGAGAAGCTCGCATGCGGCTAGATAGTGCTGAGCTCATGATTCGCAAAGCGTCCTGGTTGATCGATCAGGGTCAACCTTGCGGTGCCGAGGCAAACATGGCCAAGTGGCTCGCCGCGGACGCCTGTTTCCAAACGGCCGATCAAGCCATGCAGACTCACGGTGGGTTTGGCTATGCCAAGGAGTTTCATGTTGAACGCTACTGGCGTGAAGCTAGATTGATGCGGATTGCACCGATTTCACAGGAAATGGTGCTGAACTACATCACCGAACACGTGCTCGAATTGCCACGTTCATACTAACTGAGTTAACGTATCTTGCTGCGTTTACCGTTTATGTAGTCGACTAGCACGTATTCGCCTAAGCGACGCGGATTTGTGTAAAACACGCGACCACCGTTGATCTTCGTGACTTCGTCAATGAAGTTCGCGAAGTACCCATCGGAATCAAGCATGAACGTGTTAATAGATATATTGCGTTTTGTGCAGCGTTGCACCGCGCGATAGGTGGCGCGCAAAGTCGCTCGCGTTGGTGGATAGTTGAATTGCGTTCGCCCGTTGGCGAAGTGCACGGTAGGCTCGCCATCTGAAATGAGAATCACCTGCTTAGTCCCGCCTTTGTGCTCAGCTAGCAGTTTTTCGGACAACAACAAGGCATGTTCCATATTGGTGCCGGTCATGTATTCGTCCCACTGCAAATAGAGCAATTCGTGTGGTTTTACCTCGCGCGCCAATACGTCAAATCCGATAACGTAAAACGAGTCGTGTGGATACTGCGAAGTGATCAAGTGTTGCAAGGCTAACGCAACTTTTTTCGCTGGTTGAAACGCACCCCGCATCGCCATCGAAGTCGACAAATCAAGACACATCACAGTGTGGGTAGAGGTTTTTAGCTCCGATCGATGAATCTCAAAATCATCAGCGCTTAAAGCCACCGGTGTGCCAGGACCGTTCCGGACGATGGCGTTATAGATGGTTTTGGGTAGGTCTAGATGGAGCGGATCGCCGTACTCGTATTGTTTAGTTTCTGCTTGCCGATCGCCGAAGCGACCTTCTTCAGGCATCGCATGAGACCCAAGTCGAGCTTGGCGGAGGCGTGCATAGATCTCAGCGAGCGCTTTGAAGCCTAACTTGCGTGCACCATTTGGCGTGAGCTCCCAGTCTTTGCCGTTGACCTGTCGGATCAAGCCTGAATCTTCAAGCATCTGTCGAATGCGCTTCAAATCAATCAATTCGTCGGCAGCTTCGTCACCAAGGATTTCTTTGATTAACTCGCGATCGATCTTTTCTAGTTCACCTGAGCGTTCCGCCTTGAGGATTTGCTCTTTGAGTTGCTCGTACTCATGCATTTGCTCCATCAAGCGCTGTGCCGCTTCTAAATCCAACTCCTCTTGGCCGCGAAATCCAAACGATTTGCCCGGCGGCATCAAGTAATCGAGCTCCTTGCGCAATTTATTCATTTCGGCGTTCAATTCCGGATCGTCGAACCGATCATTGAGCAAGTCGGCAAGTTGGTCGCGCTGCGATTTGGACATGGACCAAAGCAACGACTGAGCCGCCGCCATTTGTTGTTGCATTTGCTGCAACAGTTCATCAAGGGATTCAGGGGGCTGGTCACCGAACATATCGCCAAATTCCTTCATGAATTCGTCGAATCCGGTGTCTTCTTCACCGGCAATCTTTTTGACCAACATGTCGTTTAACGCCTTCATCATGTCTTTCATGCGCTGAAGGTCTTCGGGCGACATGTTGTTTAGTCGATCTGAAAGATTCTTGAAGAACGAGTCCGTGACAGCGTTGCGGAGTTTCTCCAGCAAATCTTGAAATTTGCGTTGCGCAGCTGGATCTAGAAAGTCATGCTTTTGAAGCGCATCGACGCGCCCCGGCGCGTCGGGTGGCAGCTGCTGAAGTTCACTTTCGCGTTTATCGGCGATATTCCGCAAGGTGTCTTGCGTGAAGTCATCGCCCTCGTCAGACATCTGTTCGCGCATCTTTTGAACGGCTTCGCGTTCCATATCGATGATTTCAGCAAGCTGGCGCTCAATGTCGCGCATCACACCGGTGAGATCAAACCGACGCAATTGTTCGTTCTGCTTGTCGCGCAGCGAACGCAACATTTGGTTCAAACCACGGCGTTGCCCACCCATGGGAGGGCGCAGCCCTCGCGACATGAGCCGTCGCAAGGCATCGCCTAGATCGCCATATTCAGCGACATCGTCTGCAAGTTGCTGCAATACTTCGTCGATATCGAAGCGCGATGCGCGTGAGCCATCCCAATTAAAGTAACGATGTCGAGTCGGGATTTGACGCATGATGGATACCTAATTGAGCGATGCGTATCGCTCGCGCTTACCTATGGACTCTTTGCTAAGCAAGTCATGCAAATACATGCCTTCAAGCAAAAACTCAAGATCGGAGGCCAGTGAAGCCGATTCAAGGGACTCACTCTTGAGCATCCCACGAAGCACGTCGGAGCTGGCAATGCAGGCGGCATAGGTTTCGAGCGTCACATCCGAGCCGACTTCAAGACCTTCGGTGTTTTCGAAATATTCAATCAGGCCTTCTAGCTCGTCGACGTCGTAATATCGGTTCCAAACATTCTTTACCGCGCCATTCAAGAGCTTGGTGACGACACTATCCTCTTCACTTTCATCGAAGACTTCAAACTCAAGTTTGCCGTAAAGCGCAGGCATGATGAACTGCAAGTCCGATATCCGCGGCACAACCGTCTTTTCCGATAGTAGGAGGGCACGCCGGTATGCATTCGCGAGCATTGTTTCGTAAACAGTTATCGAGGTGCGAACCGACACACCCGATCGCTGATTAATGTCCGCTGAAGCTCTCGCAAGATGGGTGATTTCTACTGCGATCGACGCCATGTAATCTGGCACGTCGAGGCTAACGTCATCAAGCCCAAGAGAGGTTGCTTCTTGGTGAACAATATCTAGTTCTTCCGCGATGGTTTGCGGGTAATGCGTTCTCACTTGCGCACCAAAACGGTCCTTGAGCGGAGTAATCAAGCGACCGCGATTGGTGTAGTCTTCTGGATTCGCGGTTACAACGAGGAAAACGTCAAGCGGAAGACGGATCTTGTGACCTCGAATTTGCACGTCGCGTTCTTCCAATACGTTCAGCAGACCGACTTGAATGCGTTCGGCCAAATCCGGCAACTCGTTAATCGCAAAAATCCCGTGATTTACACGGGGAATGAGACCGAAGTGCAACGTCGACTCGTCCGCTAAGTAGCGACCTTCAGCGATTTTTACAGGATCTATCTCGCCGATTAAATCTGCAATAGTGATATCTGGCGTGGCTAGTTTTTCTGCATAGCGATCATCTCGCGCAAGCCAACCAATCGTCGCGTCATCACCTTGTTCCGCGAGTATGGATTTGCCGATACCCGTGATTGGGGCGAATGGTGATTCGGGAATTTCCGCCTCTGCAAGTACCGGTAACTCGTCATCCAACAACGATGTCAAGCTTCGAACAATCTTTGATTTAGCTTGTCCGCGCTCCCCTAAAAGAATGACATCTTGGCAACTAAGCAGTGCATTGACTAACTGCGGTACAACGGAGTCGTCATAGCCGATCACACCAGGAAAAAGCACGTCGCCGACTTGCAGTTTGCGAATAAGGTTGCGTCTGAGTTCTTGTTTAACCGGCGTCGGTTCGTAACCCGACGCTTTGAGTTCACCGAACGTTGTTGGCCGTGTTTCTACCAATTTAACTGCGTATCTCCGACTTAGCTGAATTTAGCAACCTGAGCTAAGTATGACCTGTTAGCCACCCTTTTCAGTCTACGAAATTTAACAGTTTTTCAGTACTCATCGCCACTCATCGTGATTGCCGCTAGCCATAAGCACATCGGTGGCGCCAATGTTCGAAATACACACCTGATTCGTCTTCATTGCTCAACTATGAAATCACAGACAATCTTGAATCGTGGTTTGTTCGCCAATCAAGCTCAGTGGGGGATTCGCCGAAACCTTGGACCGAGCAGCGCATGATCTTCAGTATTTGACGAAATCTAGCACGCTATGCCTAGATTGGCGGTCAATCAAGGCTCAAATCGTGTGGTGCCGTTACGCAAATCGTTGAGCACAAACGATCGTAGGCGTTCAGTTAACTCGCTCATATCACGTCGATCTTGGATCGCAAACGGCTCACCGAGCCTCATGGTGTAAGGTCGGCCGGCTTTTTTAAGGATCTCGCGAAAAAGCGTCATGTCCTTCAGTTCGTCATTGATATACCACGTGGCGTAGTAAAAGATGGTGTTTTCACCTTTGATGTGCATGGGTATCACTGGCACGTCATTGCGCCGTGCAAAACTCAGCGCGGTAGTTTGCCAAGGTCGTTCCTTTAAACCACGCACGGTCGGCTCAGCGAGTCGGCCTGAAGGAAAAATCACAACCAATCGATCTTCCGCAAATGCGTGATTAATTGCACGCACGGTTTCGCGAGTTTTCTGTGGTGTACGCTCGTGGACGCGCCACTCAACCGGAATGATGACGTCGGCGAGACCCTCAGCGGCTCGAATCGCGTCGCGATTCGCAACGAAACACATATCTCCCCGTTTCGCTTTAAGGGCGTCATAGACGGCAATACCGTCTGCAATACCCGCCGGGTGGTTTGGCGTAACCAGCGCTGGACCTGAATTCGGTATGTGCTCAATACCGTGGGTTTGTACATTTAAGTGCAGCACTTTGGACATGTGATCAAAAATTTCACGGCCGTTCATGCCTTGAACTGAATCAACCATGGCGACTGCTTTGGTGTAACCCAGCACCCCTTTGCAAAGGAAGCGCACGACTGGCCACAGATATGGCCGATGACGTAGGTGTTCGGCGCGCTCTTCAATCAGAACGTCGACAATGTGCTGGTCGTCATTAGGAGCGACGCTGCCATCAAGCGGCATATGAACTGGCTTTCGCATGCTTGGCAACGAAGGTTCGCACATGTTCGTTGAATTCGTCCGCCGCTTCCATATTGACTGCATGGCCCGCCGGGAGATCATGGATTGTCAATTGCGCAATACGGGTCCGCGCGACCTCTCGCAATGGTTTAAAACGGCGTTCATATACACCACACAGCAGCATGGATGGCATCGATAACTCGTGAAGGCGGTCTCGAACCGACGCACCTGGGCTGGTCCATCGCATCGTTGCCGCGATGCCTTGCACATCGTGGCTAACGCTGTCTTCGATGAGTGCAGCTTTTATGCGCGCAGGTAAGTGTTTTCCATGTCGAGGATGCACTGGAATGCGGTCAATGGCTTGTCTCCCACCTTGTAGGACGCGCTCGTAAGACCGCTTGCTGTTGGCTTGCCACATTGAAACGGTTTGCGCATCCGCAAATGCTGAAGAGCTGTTGGTGAAAAACTGACCGAGTACGCGAGTCGGGTGCGTTAGCGCATAGCGCATACTGAGTGCTGCGCCTAATGAACAGCCACCTACAAACCATTGGTCAATTTCTAACCCTTCGCGTATACCTTCGAACAAACTGACATAGTTATCGGGCAGGTAATTGGCGGGGTCGGTGGGTGAAGGTGAGAGATGATGTCCGAATAACTCGATGGTGACCGGCTGGACAAATTCCGCCAACACGGGAAGATTGAGAAGCCACTGTGAACGACTCGCCAACATGCCGTGCACCAGCAACATGGGTGGACCGTCGCCGTCATGCACGACGACGTTCAATTCACTTTTCACATCGCTGCCGCGATAGCCTGAACCATCGCAGGCGTGGTTGCGTCGCCACCTTGGTCAGGCGTCAGCACCTTGCCATCGGCGTAAATTTGTTCAATGGCGGACTCTAAACGCTTCGCTTGCTCGTCGAAGCCGATGTATTCAAGCATCATGCTTGCCGTGAGCAACGTGGCCGTGGGATTGATGATGTTCTGTCCAGCAATATCCGGTGCAGTGCCATGCGCAGGTTCGAAATAGGCATAGTCGTCGCCATAGCAACCACTTGCCGCCAGACCTAAACTGCCCAACAAGCCGCCCGCGGCATCCGATAGCAGATCCCCATACAAGTTCGGCATGACAACCACATCAAACCGTTGAGGTTCGCGGATCAGACGACAGGCAAAATCATCCACAATAAACGAGTCGAACTCTATTTCTGGATTGGCCTCCGCGACTTCGCGTGCCACTTCGAGAAAGTAACCATCGCTCTCACGCAGCATGTTGTACTTCGTAACGCAGGTCACTTTGTTTTGCTTCGCTCGTTTCTTAGCAAGTTCAAACGCAAACCGCACGATGCGTTCCGTACCTTCACGAGTGATAGCTTTTATCGCATAACGACCTTGACCCAACTCACGTAATGGTTTGCGCGTCGTGCGACCCGGTCGATCCAGGAATGCCAACTCGGCCAAATCGCCTTCGACAGCGACATAGAGATCTTCTAGATTCTCGCGAACAATTACGAAGTCAATGCCTACTGGGTTGGCTAAGGGGCTCGCAATACCTTGAAAATATCGACAAGGCCGAATATTCGCATAGGTCTGTTTGCCCCATCGCAAATACATCAAACTTGCACCTGAGGGGCCACTGGTGGATCCGAAAAAAGTTGCGTCCGCAGCATCGATCATGTCCCGTGCCGCGTCAGGAAAAGGACTCCCAACCGTGTCAATGGCTGGTTGTCCGACGATCGGATATTCAAAGGTCAAAGGTAAATTAAGATTGTGCAAAAGCTCTAGCACCGGTCGCATCGCCTCGGGTGCGGCGTCGTCTCCTTCAATCACTGCTATCCGTTTCATTGCCATTGAAGACCTTGCGTAGACCACTCTATCCGTCGACCAAATGCGGGTGGCGACGAGAAAATCGCAAGTTTACGGGACACCTGCGTCGTCGAAGTCGCATTAAAATCAATTTCGAGCGCGACGCGCGAACCTTGGGCGCAAATTCATGTCCATGCATTGAGCTCGCTCACCTCGTCCTAATTCTCCGATCTTGAACGTTATTCGACACGCAGTTATCGCGACTTTGCTGGTCGCGTCCGTCACTCTTGGCGCACAAGAGCAATCCAATGACCTAAATAACGAGACCGTGCAAGCGTCAGCACCTCGAGGCTGCCCATCGGTTCTGCCGTTCGAAGTCGACATGCCATTGCTGGACGCAGCCGATCAAGCGCTCGTCCGCGAAGCTCTCAATCTAGACGCTACGCAGCTGTTTCCAGTATGCGCCTTTTACGCACACAGCAACTCGAACCGCAACAAGGATTGGATTGAACAGTACATTCCGTCCGATGAAATCGCACCTGACCCGAAAGATCAAGATCAAGTTGGTTGGCGCTTGCTGAGCATCGAAGGGCGCGAGCCAAAAGCGAGAGAGTTGTCCCGCTATGAACACCGCGGCGGCACGCTATATCCAGAATCTACGTTGGATGAGTTGGTCGACTTTAGCGCGTTAAAAGTCATTGAACGAGAGCCGCATCGCGTGATCTTCCAAACGAAGCCGCTCAGTCAATTTCTTGAAGAGAATCGAGCAAAACAGTTAGACGAGCACGTCGTGACCCGCATCGTCATAAACAGCGACACGCGTCGTTTAGAGCAGGTAAGCACAGCGCTTGACAGCGAAGTGAGGCCGAATGCGTTCATGAAGGTGTACGCCTTCAAGCAGTCGCTTAATTACTCGTTCGTACCTGAAGTTGGCGAGGTGATTCTGACCGAGCTTGATATGAATGCCGACGTGAAATTCGTCGTGGTTAGGCGTAACTTCTATTTAAGCGCGCGTATTTACGACTTTAGTTGTCCTGAGGTTTTGCAACCACAAACTTGCCCAGAGCCTGAACCACGAGATACGGACTGAACTGAGTCGGATGGCGCGTTTCGGTATATGACGCACTATTTAGAACTTTCTCTGCGATGCGTTTTAAAGAACGTCGCACCTATCGAGAACTTGCTAATCAAAACAGGGGCGCAAGCGGTGATGCGTCGAAATGGCGACACCGTCTATGAGTTGTTGTCCCATGAGGGGAATTGGCCCAGCACACGAATAACGGCGTGGCTGCCATTGAATGCAAAGATGCAAGACCTTAGGCGACACCTTGCTGACTTTGCGTACGACGACTTGCGTATCGATTTCGTTGAATCAGCATCAAAAATGCGTAACGTGACGCAACCCCAACCGTTATTGACGATTGGACCGTTCAGCATAAGCGCAAACGCCGAATCGGCACCCCATGATGGTATTCCGTTGCTGATCTCCCCCGCGATGGCGTTTGGGACTGGTGAACACCCTACTACGGCAATGTGCCTTACGTGGCTTGGCAACCTTGACCTGCACGAGCGAGATGTGTTGGACGTGGGTTGCGGCAGCGGCATACTGGCGATTGCCGCCAAAAAACGTGGCGCACGAACGGTCGATGCAGTCGATAACGACAACGAAGCTCAACAGGCTTCTAAGGCGAATGCCAAACGCAATCAGGTTGACATAAATATCCACGCGGACATTCCCATCGAACGAAGGTTTGATGTTATTTGTGCCAACATATTCGCCGGTACCTTGATTGACTTCGCGGCGCAAATCGAAAGGGTCATGCGTCCTAACGGGCGACTTGCTCTATCTGGGATTTTGGCAGGACAATGCACCGAAGTCGCTAAGGCATATTCGCGCATTCGCTTCGAACCACCAGAGATTTGCGATGAGTGGGCATTGCTAACCGGTACGCGAGCACCTAACTAACAAAGATAATTGCCGCGCTCTCGTGTTCGTACCTGTCCTGCTGTGGGCATTCGCTTCGTTTTGGCGGGCCCTGATGTGCTTCAGCTAGACAACCATTTCTAAGTGCGCAAAGCGCTAATCAGCGTTACAAACAAAAGTGGCATCGCCGCTCTCGCGCGCGAACTGATTAGCCACAACTTCGAGATTCTGAGTACCGGTGGCACCGCTTCGCTCATGCGCGCCAACGCCATCGAGGTGACCGATATTTCAAGCTTCACCGGCTCGCCCGAAATGCTCAACGGCCGGGTTAAGACCCTACATCCACGCGTGTTTGGCGGCATTCTGGGACGACCCGACCAAGACGCCCAAGCATTACAAACCCACAACCTGGACCCGATCGCATTGGTCGTCGTGAATCTTTACGCGTTTGAAGAGACTATCGGCATGCCCAATGTGACACACGATGCCGCCATTGAAGCTATTGATATCGGCGGCGTTGCCTTGATTCGAGCCGCCGCCAAAAACAGCGAGCATGTCCTCGTGGTTGTAGACCCGGCAGATTACGCAGAAGTTCGCTCGCGCATCCAGCGCAACGACCTTGATCTTGAGTTCCGCCACCGCATGGCGGCAAAGGCATTCCGACATACGGCGGCATATGACGCGGCTATCGCAAACTACCTCAGTAAAGATGAGAAGTTTCCTGAGCGTTTAACGGTCTCGTACAAGCACGAACAGGCTATGCGTTACGGCGAAAACCCTCATCAGGAAGCAGCCTTTTACCTTGATCCAACCCAAAAAGCCGTCAGCTTTCACCAAATTCAAGGCAAAACGCTCTCATTCAACAACATTGCCGACACGCATGCAGCGTGGCGTTCATTGATTGGTGTAGTAGAGCCGGCATGCGCGATCGTAAAACACGCGAATCCTTGTGGCTTCGGCATCGCCGACCATATCCAAGCCGCTTACGACAAAGCATTTCGGACCGATCCAACCTCAGCTTTTGGCGGCATCATCGCATTCAATCGTGAGCTTGACGGTGAAACACTTGAGCACGTACTGGCGAACCAATTCGCTGAGGTGATCGTCGCGCCAAAGCTTGGTGATGGTGCTCTAGCAAGCGCTAAACGCAAAAAATCGCTGCGATTATTGACAATCAGCGATACAAACAGCGCGCCCGGTCTCAGAATCTCAAGCGTTGCAAATGGCGCACTCGTACAAGAGAGCGATCTCGCCGCTTTGAGCGAGGGTTCATGGGACGTGAAAACTAAACGAACTCCGACGCGACAAGAAGAAGCGGATCTGCGATTCGCGTGGCATGTTGTAAAGCACGTCAAATCTAACGCAATCGTATTTGCAAGAGACGGCGCGACGACTGGTATTGGTGCTGGGCAGCCTAATCGCATGATTAGCGTGCGAATTGCTGCTATGCGCATGCAGGAAGAAGGTTTGGATTCGCATCCTTGCGTCTTGGCATCAGATGCTTTCTTTCCATTTCGTGACGGCATTGACCGTGCTGCAGAAGCTGGCATTACGGCCGTGATCCAACCGGGTGGATCCATCCGCGACGGTGAAGTCATTCAGGCTTGTGACGAACATGGTATGGCCATGGTCGCAACCGGGATTCGGCACTTCTTGCATTGAAACTCCCATGAAAGTCCTAGTCATCGGTTCTGGTGGACGAGAACATGCGTTAGCGTGGGCTTTGGCGCGTTCAGACGACGTCGAGCAGGTCTTTGTTGCGCCAGGCAACGCCGGTACGCTAAGTGAAGCTAAGTGCACCAATGTGGCTATAGGCGTTGGTGATTTCGACGATCAAATCAATTTATGCAAGAAACACGGCATTGAACTAACTGTGGTGGGTCCTGAGGATCCTCTGGTTAACGGTGTTCGCGAACACTTCGACAATGCGGGCCTCAAGTGTTTCGCACCTACAAGCTTGGCCGCACAGTTAGAAGGTTCAAAGCAATTCGCCAAAAAGTTCATGCAGCGCCACGGCATACCTACTGCTGAATTCATCGCAACGACGGAACTCGACGAGGCAGTTGCTCACATCGAATCCCACGGTGCGCCTATTGTTGTAAAAGCAAATGGACTTGCGGCAGGCAAGGGCGTCATTGTCGCGCAAACTAAATCAGAAGCCATTGAAGCTGCCACTGCCATGTTGTCGGAGGAACGGTTTGGGGCGGCTGGGCATGAGATCGTAATCGAAGACTTTCTTGAAGGCGAAGAAGCAAGCTTTATCGTCATCGCAGACGGTAAGACCGCATTGCCGTTTGCCAGCTCACAAGACCATAAACCTGTATTCGATGGCGGACGAGGACCCAATACAGGAGGCATGGGGGCGTATTCACCTGCACCGGTCGTTAGCGATGCTGTGCAAGAAAAAATCATGACGCAAGTGATCAATCCGACGATCGCTGGTATGCGTGCCGAGGGCATGCCATTTCAAGGATTTTTATACGCTGGTTTGATGGTTGGAAGGGACCAAGCCGTAAAGGTTGTCGAGTTCAACTGTCGCTTTGGCGATCCCGAAGCACAACCCGTGCTTTTTCGCATGCAATCAGATTTGGCGCGACTCTGTTTGGCGGCAATAAACATCGACCTAACAGGCAAAGAGCTCAAGTTCGACGACCGAAAGGCCATTGGTGTGGTATTGGCATCCGGCGGTTATCCAAATGCGTACGAAACGGGGTATGCCATCTCCGGACTTGATCGATCCTTGCCGGGGTCAAAAATCTTTCACGCTGGCACCAGCCAACGCGAAAGCCAAGTTGAAACTGCAGGCGGCCGCGTGCTTTGTGTGGTTGGTGCGGACGGAGATTTCGTACAAGCGCGTCAAACGGTATATAGCGTTGTTGAAGGCATCGAATTCAAAGATCGCCATTACCGAACTGATATTGGTTATCGCGCCCTTGAACGACTAGGTGCATAACAAATCGCAAGCCACATGAAAGTCGACGTCGGCATCAATAGCGACCCACTCACCATCGCAGCAAGCAGCCAAGCCATGGAACAGCTAGGCTATGACGGTATTCGCGTGTCTGAAACCAACCGCGATCCTTTTATTCCTCTTACCTTGGCGGCCGCTAATACCAAAACCATCCAACTCCTGACATCCGTGGTTGTTGCTTTCGCGCGGAATCCTCTGTCGTTGGCCTACCAAGCTCACGAGCTCAATCGGCTTGCGAACGGTCGCTTCGTGCTTGGCGTTGGTTCGCAAGTAAAACCACACATCGAGCGCCGATTCAGCATGCCATGGCATAAACCAGCGCGGCAAATGCGTGAGTTCATTGGTGCAATGCAAGCGATTTTCGCATGTTGGTACGAAGGCGAAAGGCTGGAATTCGACGGCGAGTACTACCGGCACAACTTGATGCCAACGACATTCACGCCACCGGACCGCGACCCCGCTTTTCGACCGGCCATTTTGCTATCGGCGACTGGTCCCTTGATGACGCAAGTGGCGGGAGAGGTCGCTGACGGCCTGATAACGCACCCATTTTCGACAGAGCGCTACTTAAAGGAAGTGACAGTTCCCGCGGTTCAACAAGGCTTGGAAAAACGCGGTCAATCGCTCGAATCGTTTCAAATCGACTACGCGCCCATGCTAGCGATGGGTTCGAACGATGAACAGCTGGCGCGCGCAATCGCTGCCGTCAAGGATCGCATTGCGTTCTATGGATGCACGGTCGCATATCGACCCGTGCTTGATTTGCACGGTTGGGGTGCTCTACAGGACGAACTGATACCGCTTAATCGAGCACATCGTCGCGCAGACATGGTCAGTCTCATTGACGATGAGATTCTTCATACCATTGGTGTCGTCGGGAAGCCGAAAGAAGTCGTGAGTGAAATGAAACGACGGTTCGGCGGTGTGGTGACTCGTACCAGCCTAGGTGGTTCGATTCAAAATGCCGATGAGCTCAAGTCGCTATTGACGATCCTCAATTGATCTAAACCCCTATGTTGCGCGATTTTTTAGACGAAGTCATTTTGGTAGCGGACAACGGCTTGAGGGTGTTGTCAGGCAATCATGAACGCCAAATCGACACGAACAAATTTCCACAAGCGACCAAGCTAACGGAAAAAAACCGACGGACTGCAGCCAAATTGATGCGCATCAATCATTGCGGAGAAATATGCGCTCAAGCGCTGTATGAAGGACAAGCTTTAACCGCTCGATCAGACGCTGTGCGCAAGCAACTAAAAGCTGCGGCTACCGAAGAGCGACAGCACTTAGCCATTTGCGAAACGAGATTGAAAGAACTAGATGCGCGGCCGAGCCTGCTTGAACCGTTGTTCTATGCAGCATCGGTCACCATGGGTGCGCTAGTCGGTGGCTTAGGCGACCGCACCAGTCTAGGTTTTGTCGAAGCGACAGAAGATGAGGTTTGCAATCATCTTGAACGGCACATCCATGAACTCGATCCTAGCGACACGCGCACGCTTGCGATGCTCGAATCTATCCGTGATGACGAAGCGCAACACCAAGCGACCGCAGTGGATCGTGGTGGCCGAATATTTGCATCGCCCATCAAGTCCATCATGGCTTTAGCTGCAAAAGTCATGACACGCTCGACAGCGCAAATCTAGTCCGTTTTGGAATCGCTTAACGGTGGGTGGTAAATAACCTGCACCTGCAAACCAGCAGGATCGCGACAGTACAAACTTCTTGCGCCATCGCGATGAGTGCGTGGTTCTGCCACCACCACAACGTCGTGAGCTAACAGATACTCATGCCAGGCGTCAACTTCGGCCGGTTGAGCTACGATAAAACCGATGTGATCGACGGTCTGCCTTGCATCAGCCTGCGCCTGGCAACGGTGTATCGCTAAGTTGTCCGATCCAGAGGTGAGGTATACATTGTCTTGGTCGGGCTCCCATTCAACGGCCATGCCGAACACATCGACATAGAAGCTGCGAGTTGCCTCGTAATGCATGGTTTGAATGGCAACATGATGAAGACCAAGGTAGTTTGGTCTGTTTGCGACGCTGCTCAAATCTCTATTAGTTCGTAATCATGCGTGACATTAACACCCGCGCGATGCATCAGGATGGAAGCCGAACAGTACTTTTCCGCGCTCAGCGCAACTGCCCGAGCGAGCCGTTTCTCTGTTAGGGATTCACCCGCAACGCGAAACTGAAGATGTATGTCGGTGAACACCTGCGGGTGCTCCGGCGCGCGTTCCGCGTCTACACTGACATCACACTGCTGCACGTTGATCCTGCCTTTGCGCAAGATGTGAACAACATCGGTCGCCGCGCACCCGCCAATCCCCATGAGCAACATTTCCATAGGTCGTGTGCCTCGGTTTTCGCCGCCTAGGTCAGGCGGACCATCGATTGCTACATCGTGACCACTGTCCGCTTGCGCAGAGAAATGCACGGCATTTTTCCAAGCGATGTCAACTCGCATGCGTATTCAATCCTGCCTGTCTGGCTGGAGTCGGCGCAGGCGGTTTAAAAATCTCAGCCATCGCCGCACCCGGATCTGGCGCTTTCATAAAAGCCTCACCGACTAGATATGTGTGCACGCCGCACGCTCGTAAACGTTCGACGTCGCCCCTTGAGTGAATACCGCTTTCCGATACGACCAACGTTGAGGACGGTATCTTGGCAGCTAAGCGTTCTGTATTGGCTAGATCGGTCTCAAATGTCTTCAAATTTCGGTTGTTAATGCCGATGATCTGCGCGTCTAGCGCTAGTGCCCGGTCAAGTTCCACCTCGTTATGAACTTCAACAACCACATCTAAACCGACTGCAACGGCTAAGTCATAAAAACCACGCAACTCCTCAGCGTCAAGGATGGCCAGAATCAGTAAAAGGCAATCGGCGGGCAAGATGCGCGTTTCATATATCTGATACTCGTCGACAATAAAGTCCTTACGAAGAACAGGTAAATGTGTCGCGTTACGGGCATCACGCAGAGCTGCCGTACTTCCTTGGAAGAAACGTTCATCGGTCAAGACCGACATGCATGCTGCACCATGTTTTGCATAACTTTGCGCAATCTCCCGCGGCTCAAAAACATCGCGTATAACGCCTTTGCTTGGCGAGGCCTTTTTTATTTCAGCAATGACCGCAGGTTGTTTGTTCGCCAATGCGGCACCGAAGCCACGCAATGGTGCCATCACTGAACTCAGCGATTTCAACTCATGCATGGGGGTGGTTCGTTTTAGAGATTCGATCTCCAACCGCTTGTGCGCAACGATTTCGTCAAGAATCGTTGATTCACTCGCTTTCATGTTGCGGCCATGGCTTTCGTTAGCGCAACAAACTCTTTGAATTTCTCAGCGGCTTGGCCAGTTATGATCAAATCTTGCGCCATGGCCACGCCGTTCGCCAGGCTGCCAGCCACACCCGCAGCATAGAGCGCAGCGCCAGCGTTCATTGCAACCAAATCTGAGGCCGCTTGATTGTCATCGCCAGCAAGCGCACTTCGAATTAACCGGAGACTTGCTTCGGGCGAATCGCACTTTAATGCAGTTACGTCCTGTTCGTCCATACCGAAGTCCGCAGGCACCACGGTGTACTCTTCGATTCGGTCATCGCGCAGCTCTACGATATGGCTCGTACCACCGATCGTTAGCTCATCCAAACCGTTCGCGTGAACGACTAACACGTGCTCCGCGCCCAGTTGTGCCAGCACCTGTGCAAGCGGTCGCTGCAATTCGGTTGTGAACACGCCGAGCACTTGACGTTTAGCTGATGCTGGATTCGTCAAAGGACCAAGTACATTGAATACGGTTCGCACGCCAAGTTCGCGCCGCACCGGCCCTGCGAATCGCATCGCCGGATGGTGCGCCATCGCAAATAAGAAGCCGATACCCACTTCTTCAATGCATCTACCCACTTGCGCTGCGCTCAAATCTAAGTTCACACCCGCTTCTTCAAGCACGTCTGCACTACCGCTCTTACTTGTTGCAGCGCGATTGCCGTGCTTGGCAACGTGGGCACCACCCGCAGCGGCAACAAAAGCGGCAGCCGTTGAAACATTGAACAATTTGTGCGCGCCAGATCCTCCCGTTCCACAGGTGTCGACTAGATGCTCTACCTCCACGGAAACCTTCAACGATGCTTCGCGCATCGCCATCGCTGCGCCCGCAATCTCCGCAACCGATTCACCTTTCGTACGAAGCGCCATTAAGACCCCACCGATTTGCGCAGGCGTTGCCTCGCCTGTCATGATCAAATCGAAAACCGCTTTGGTTTGATGGCGCGAAAGGTCCTCGCCATTCGTGAGCGCAGTCAACGCTTCCGTGATATTCACGTCGTCGGGATCCTTAAAAAGTTCTGCAAAAGCGCATGGCCAGGTTCGGTTTTGATGGATTCAGGGTGGAATTGCAGGCCTACGATGGGGTATTCCTTATGTTGTACCGCCATGATTTCATCGAACTCTCCATCCTCTGTCGCACTCCACGCCGTCATCATTAATTCGTCGGGCAATGATTCTCGGGTTATCACAAGCGAGTGATACCGCGTTGCCGTAAAGCCATCGTCTAACCCGGCGAACAAGCCATCGCATTGATGATGAATCGAAGAAAGTTTGCCATGCATAACCTCGTGAGCGCGGTCGATGACGCCGCCGAACGCTTGCCCTATGCACTGGTGGCCTAAACAAACGCCAAGCAACGGCGTTCGAGGACCAAAACGACGAACTACATCGACAGAAACGCCTGCTTGATCTGGCGTGCATGGCCCCGGTGACAGGACAATGCGCTCGGGTTCCATAGCGTCGATTTCGGCCAACGTAATTTCATCGTTTCTATGTACAACAACCTCCTCTCCCAATTCACCTAGGTACTGCACGAGGTTGTACGTAAACGAGTCGTAGTTATCGATCATCAAGAGCATGAATGAACCTGAGCGGCGAAGCGACACCTGCGACTAGGCAAAGGAACCTCTAGCCGCACGACTAAGATAAACCGGATTTTTCTGAAATTCTAGTTTGAGGTTGAAAACACCGTATGGGCTTTGCACTATCCGAAATGCAACTCACGAGCACGGCCTTTTCTGCGGGAGGCGCGATTCCGCAAAAACATACTGGCGAAGGCGAAGACACTTCACCCGCACTGGCATGGTCAAACGCGCCTGCGGGTACAAAGTCGTTCGCAATAGTCTGCCATGACCCTGATGCACCGTTGCTTACGCCAAAAGGTTACGGGTTTGTGCATTGGGTTTTGTACGGCATCCCAGGCGATGCACGCAGCATAGACGAAGACTCAAGCGCTCATACGCAAGGTAATAACGATTTTGGCAACGCTGGCTATGGTGGTCCAATGCCACCAGAAGGACACGGCATTCACAACTATTTCTTTTGGGTGCTTGCGCTAGATAGCGAGCTCGATCTACCAAGCGGCTTGAGCATGCTTGAGTTGTTTGAGAAGATCGAACCCCATTGTCTCGGCATGAATCGTCTGGTAGGCACGTATCGCCGCGACTAGCAGCTAAGGGATCGCGCTTGCTGCTCCGGCTGCGATTCGTTCACTTACATAGCTGACCGACCAATTGTGACCTAAACGTCGATCACGATAGCTCTCTGGCAGGTCAACGACAATGCTGTCTGGCACGTCCACGATCATTGGGTTATGGTCTAACTGATTGAATGCGTTGTCGAGCTCAAAGCGCGTGCGCCATTGAATGAAACGCACATCATGACGCGATCGTTCGGGCAAGCTACGAGGACAATCGTGGGCTTCGCTCGCTAAATGTGCAAGCGGCGCTGCGATGGTATGGATCGTTAACGGCACGTCGGCATCCCATGCGTCTGCAAGCAACGCAACGAGCAAGCCGCCAAGCGAGTGACCGACTACTGTCACTGCTTCGATCTCAGCGTGGTTCGACAACTGGACCTTAATGGCATCCAGCAACAAAGTCTTAACTTCAAGCAAACATCGCTCGATCTCGGTGTCCCAACTGAAAAACAAGACATGCCGCTGGTCCGTGTTCATGGTTTGCAATGGATAAACCCATTCATAGCCACGCGATCGCCAACCATGCACGGCCACTAGCAGTTCAGTGGTTTGAGGACTCACCCGTTCTAACGCATACAAGCCCTCCGACAGTGCAACAAGCCGCGCTCCGGACGCTTGAACGCCGTCATTTGCGTCTAGCGAAGCCAGCCAGGGAAAATCGTCGGCGTTAGTGACACTACACCAGCCGAAAACTAAGACGATCGCCAGGCTGAATTTCTTCATGGTCAGTCTGGCAGACCTAGCACACGTTTAGCAATGATGTTCAATTGCACTTCATTGCTACCGCCTGCAATCGAACGAGCTTTGCCAGCAAGCCATGTGCGCGTCATCGCGTGTTCTACTGGCGAAAACTCCTTGCCAGATTCACCCAAGCCTTGCGTGCCGAGCATCGCGATTTGAAGTTCTGAGCGCTCTTTTGCAAGATTGGCACCGTAGTACTTGAAGATCGATGTGGCGGGACCGGGCGTATTGCCTTCCGATTCTTCGACCGTCCGGCGCTGAGTCAGGTTCATGCTTTCCGTGTCGATGAGATTCTTCAGCATTCTCTGATGCAAAGCTGGATCGCTTTGGCTTGCATAGCTCGTTGCCAGATCAGGCAAATCAATACCCACTTCCCGATTGCCGCCTGACGCCAGGGACAACATCCCTGAACGTTCGTGCTGCAACAAGCGTTTGGCAACCGTCCAGCCTTCGTTTTCGTTGCTAACCAGATCATCACGGTCCGCGATGGCGTTATCAAAAAACGTCTCACAAAACGGGGATGCGCCAGAAATCAAGCGAATGGGCCGAACGCTAACGCCTGGTTGATTCATACTGAATAACACGAAACTGATACCTTCGTGTTTGGGTGCATCTGGATTCGTTCGAACCAAGCAAAAAATCCAGTCCGCGAAATTTGCGCCGGAGGTCCAGATCTTCTGCCCGTTTATGACATAGTGGTCGCCTTGTTGCTCAGCTCTGGTTTGCAGCGATGCGAGATCCGAACCCGAACCTGGTTCAGAATAGCCTTGACACCACCAAACCTCGCCACGCGCAATCCGCGGCAGGTGTCGCAATTTTTGGTCTTCGGTGCCAAATTCCAGCAGCGTTGGGCCCAGCATGGATACTCCCATGCCAGATACGGGCGACCGAATGCCAAGGTCACGCATTTCTTCCAGCATGACGACCCATTGATCTTTAGAAAAGCCAGCGCCGCCATATTTCGTGTCCCAATTAGGCACCGTCAGCCCTTCTGCAGCACAGCGGTCCAGCCATAACCGCTGGTCATCATTCATGGGTGCTTTAGTACCACCGCCGGGAACCTCACCCGGTCCACGACAACTAGCAGGACAATTCGAATCTAGCCAATCACGGATTTCAGCGCGAAAAGACACGGTACGATCCTAAAAGCATTAGATTGAGGGGATTATGTGTAGCGCAATGCGTGAAAAATGTCATGCCAGCAGGGAAACAACGCTACGAAGCATTAATTCTTGGCTGAGGTCGTTTCCCATACTGGTAGGTTGGCTGCCCTTTGTTGCGGCCAGAGCTCCGCTAAATCGTCACCGCGTCGCACAAACCCATTGGCGATTACCATGGCGATGTCGTTCGTCGCACGAATATCTTCGTATGGGTTGGTGTTTAGAACCACTAAATCCGCGAGTTTGCCAACTTCAATGGAGCCGACGTCTTGCGCGATACCAATCATTTCCGCGCCATGTCGGGTCGCCGCTCGCAATGCTTCAAAGCCGCTAAAACCACCGGTGCTAAGAGCCCATAGCTCCCAGTGGAACCCTAAGCCTTGTAACTGACCGTGTGAACCTACGCCAACTCGACCGCCTGCTTGCAGAATGTCATGAGCAGTTTCTGCGTGCCGTGTAAACACGTGCGTATCCGGATGAAACCAAGGGTGCCGCAATAACCTCGCTTCCAACATCGCTGGCGGTGTGAAGCGCGCTAGTTTTTGATCGCCGCGCGGGTTCTCATGGGTGTAAAAGTGACTCTCGCCAAAAGGACCACCATACGAAACCAGCAACGTCGGGGTATACGCCATGCGAGTGCGGGCCATTAACCCGATCACATCATCGTAAATGCCAATGATTGGCAGATTGTGTTCCTGCCCGGTGAAGCCATCTAACGCATGGGTGAGATCGACTTTTAAGTCAAGCGCACCTTCGGTGGTGGGGTTAAGTTGCAGTTCACGTGCAGCGTTCAACAACCATTGACGTTGTTTTCGATTGCCAGGCAGATATGACTTTAAATTGCGTACGCCGTAGTGGTCTTTGTAGCGCTGCAAAACACCCAGCGCATCTTCTTCTGATTTGAATGTGGTGTCACTGAAAATGCCAGGTCCGGTCGAAAGCACGCGCGGACCAATCATGCGACCCGCCTCGACGAGATTTTCGTACTCGATGACGTCTACGGTGCTCGGTTGCACATCAATGATGGTCGTCATGCCGTACGCAAGGTTCGCAAGCAAAGACCAAGCTTCACCACTTACCACGCCTCGATAAATCGGCACGTGTGCATGGGTATCGACAAAACCTGGCACGAGGAACTTCCCAGTAAGGTCGATTTCATGGCTACCGTCAGGTACTTGCAAAGCAGGTCCAATGGTTTCGATCCGATCACCCAAAATCAAGACATCAGTAGCAGCGAGTGGTTCTGCATAGTCGGCGGCTACAGGTAACACGGTTGCGTTGCGAAGCACAACACTGCCGGATGGCTCATGTCGCGGCGCGTATACGGCTATTTCGTAGCGCCTAACGCTTTCATGTTCCTCGGCGAGTCGCTTCGATTCCTTAGGTTCGTCATTGCTGGCGGCAGTCACAAAGGCCGACTCAACATCGCGAACGAATACCGTGTGACCGATGGACCAAAGCGCGCGCTTCCCACTCGCATCCCATGCAAAGTCGTCGACGCCAACATCGGTCAGCCGCTCACAGGGTAACGAACAATCAGTAACTTTGATTTCAACTGACGCGGCACCAGACCCAAGCATCTTCACGACATAAAGCTGGCTCGCTTGTCTAAGCAAGGTATGCCGACCATCGGGTGAAATCCGCGCCCGAAACGCAGGTAAGCCATCTACGCTGTTGTAGATGCCTGGCCCTGTCATCTCTAGATGTTTACGGCGATCCGTACCGTCCAAGCGCAGCGAAAACAAGCCTGAATCGCCTGCGGCGAACATGCCAGGCCACTCGTACACGTATATGCGATCAGACTCCGGACCGTAATGTGGATCGTACAGCTTGGGCGCATGTGTTATCAAGCGCGGAATACCGGTGTTCAATGGCACCTGCACCAAATCGGTTGCGACGCCAACGTAAAAATCTGACGCTCGAACTGCGCGCTCATGGGCAGATGCCCGTAGCGCAATAACCGCTTCGCCATCGCGACGCCAAAGCGGATCAAAGTAAAAACCTGCTTCTTTCGAGACGCGTTCTGGTTTCGCGTTGGCGCGCGCTCGAATGCGCCAAATGTGACCGCCTTTTGCACGCCAATCTACAAAGGCTAGCTCACGCCCATCGGGTGACCAAGTTGGGTGCGCGGCGAACCTCGATGGGCTCGTCAGTTCAATGAGTTCAGTGGTTTCGAAGTCGTAGACATAAATCTGCGCAAGTGCTGCAAACGCGACCCGAGAGCCATCTGGCGAAGGTTCCAAACCACGCACAAGCTGCGCTTTAACCGGTCCTAAGCCGACGCGATAAGGGAACTCGATTCGCTCAACTCGATCCACATTAAGTGGTACCTCGAAAGGAATGTTGAACGTGTCGCGGCTAGCTAGCGTCATCCCGAACAATTTGCCATCCACTGTGTAAAAGATGACGTCGCCTTCTGGCGAAAACACTGGTTTTGGCAGCAGATCCCGCGTGTAGCGGGATTCCTGATCGTCGCGCTGTACTGGGTACACCAGCCATTCATCCTTGCCAGACGGCAGATCCCGCATGCGCAAGCCAGTTTGAGTGTCGAAGCGAGTGCCGTACACCAATTTAGAGCCGTCTGGCGATAGCACAGGCCTAAAAGCACTACCAACCGCCGTCGTTAGCGTCACATGCTCATTCGAAACAAGCTCTAAACGGCGAACCTGCCACAGCGGCAATTGCTGGTTGTAACCAAAGCCACCCGTTTTAAAGGCGTGATAGAGATAGCGCCCGTCTGGTGAGTACGTCGCGCCCGTGTAGTTGTGGGATTCCGTCGATGAACTAACTCGCCGTGGCGCCAGTCGCACGCCTTTACCACCTGCCAAGTGGTACGCCCAAACCCGGTAGACCCGCGATTTCCAGTCGCCAACCGATGCAATCACATGCGAGCCATCTGGCGACCACGAAGGTGACATCAGTTCGGCATCTTTCGCAGCATCTGACAACTCGCGCGCACCTGAGCCGTCAGAATGCATAACCCAAACATTTTCTGAACCAGATCGGTCAGAAATAAACGCGATCATCGAACCGTCAGGGGAATACACAGGTTGAGAATCGAATCCCAAGCCGCTCGTCAAACGTTCCGCAGTTCCACCTTCAACAGGTAGCGTGTAAAGATCCCCGAGCACCTCAAGCACGAAATAACGACCGTTCGGGGCAATGTCAAAACTAAGCCAGGTGACGGTCGATACGTTTAGTTCAAATGAGGCGTTGCGCTTGAGCGGCAATTCGGCTTGCGCACACAAGGTGGCTAGAAACACGAAGGCAATCGCCAAGCATCGGGTCCATATCCTGCGCCTCGCAGCATCATTCGTCATGGCGAGGCTTTATTCGCGCTAACTTGCTGTTCCACGCGGTTCAGCGCTTCACGGATTTGCTGTATCTCCATTAACAGCACCTCCTCACGAGATGCTTGATCCAATGAGTCGTGAAGCTTCTCATAGCGGTCGAGCAGTGTCTCTTGCGTCGCTCGGTCATGGTTTGAAATGACCACTGCAATAATCAAGTTGAACACCACAAACGTTCCCACCAAGACCAGTGAAACAAAAAACATCCACGCCCACCAATGGGCTTCCATGGCCGCGTACATGATGTCAGTCCAATCCTCTAGCGTGACGATTCGGAAGAGCGACAACAAAGAAATGCCTAGCGAACGCCAATGTGTTGGGTCGATATCGGCGAACAAGTGGTGACCGGCGACGGCATACACATAAAAAATCACCACCGTCAGTAAAACGATGTTGAACATGCCAGGCAATGAACGCACTAGCACGGTCACGAGCACCTTCAACGACGGAATGACCGAGAGAATACGAAGCAATCGCAATACGCGCGCCAACATAGGCAAATATCCCGACGAGGGAATCAGGCATAGGACGACCACCGTAAAGTCAAACACGTTCCAACCGTCTTTGAAGTAGTTGAGCATGCGAGGGTGGTGCGCAACGATTTTTATGATCGCCTCCACGACAAAAATGCCTACCGCGACTTGATTGAACAACAAAAACCAGAACCCAAACGCATCGTTCAAGGTGTCCACGGTCTCTAGTCCTATGATCACGCCATTGACAAGAATGACCGTGGTGATGCCATTCAAAAACCACCTCGAAGCAACGATTCGCTGCGCGAACTCAATGAGTCGGGATTTCATTGCATGCCTTGTTGCGCGATGATCGCCGCTTGAAATATTGACCTAGCCTTGTTCATGCACTCCTTCCATTCAAGTTCTGGAATCGAGTCCGCGACAATTCCTGCGCCTGTTTCTATGTAAAGCATGTCGTCCTTAATGACGCAAGTGCGAATGGCGATAGCCATATCCATATTGCCGTTCCAAGCAAGATAACCAACCGACCCGCCGTAAACGCCGCGCTTTACGGGTTCGAGCTCATCAATGATTTCCATCGCTCTAATTTTTGGTGCACCACTTAACGTACCGACTGGCAAGGTTGCGCGCAGCACATCGATGGCCGTTTTATCGTCCGCTAGTTCGCCTTCGACGTGAGATGCAATATGTAGAACATGAGCGTATCGCTCGATTTGAAATTGCTCAGTGACCTGCACCGAGCCTATCTTGCATACCCGGCCGATGTCATTACGGCCGAGATCGATAAGCATCAAATGTTCTGCTAGCTCTTTGGGATCCGCAAGCAACTCTTGCTCCATCGCGAGATCTTCTGCTTCGTCTCGGCCCCGGCGCCTGGTTCCCGCCAATGGTCGATTCACAACCTTGCCATACTCGACTTGCGCCAGGATTTCCGGTGAAGAACCTACGATATGAAAATCGTCCAAGCGCATGAAATACATGTAAGGGGAAGGATTCAGACTACGCAAGGCGCGGTACATCTGAAGCGGCGGAACGTGAAATTCAATGGCCATGCGTTGCGCCAAGACAACTTGCATGACATCACCTGCTCGTATGTACTCTCTAGTTCGCTCGACGGCTGCCATATATGGCTCGCGTCCAAATTCTGATGCGAAAGCTTCTTCGGTTATGGGTTGCTGAACTCGCGACGGCACAATGGGTTCGATGGGTTCGTGCATGGCTGCAGAGATTTCGTCGAGTCGGCGCAGGCCACGCTCCAGCGCGTCGACTTCGCTCGGGTCCACAAGCACAACCACTGTTAATTTGCTAGTCAAGTTATCAAAGACCACGACTTCAGTCGAGACCATCAGAAGCACATCAGGTGTATGCACGATGTCTGGGGGCGTTGAGTCAGCCAGCCGTTTCTCTATATAGCGAATCGTGTCGTAGCCAAAGTAGCCCACCAAACCACCATAAAAACGCGGCATGTCAGGTATATCCGGCACTTTGAATTTCGTCTGAAACTCCTCGACAAACGTCAAAGGGTCGTCGCACACGACGCGATCCACAACCACGCCATTCAATTCAACAGTCAACGTGTGACCCACAACGCGTAGCACTTTCTCGGATGGCAAACCAATGATCGAGTAGCGGGACCATCGATCGCCGCCGCGCGCGGCGGACTCCAGCAAGTAAGAGAACGGTTTGTCCGCTAGTTTTCGATACACAGATAACGGCGTATCCATATCGCCGAAAACCGTTTTCGTGAGCGGAATGCGGTTGTATCCCTGCTCTACTAAGGCTTGAAAGTCCTGCCGATTCATGATGTGCTCGCGTGCGTTTTGTTCGACTGACGTCGCCAAACTAAATGGTTTAAGTGCTCAGAATGACTGTCGCCAACGTGGGCGTGGACGTATGTAGCTCACACCAATTGACAAAATGAATCGATGACGTGGTCAGCTCCTAGCGAGCTTGCAGGCGCACCTTGGTTATAGCCATCCCGTACGCAAACAACAGGGCAGCCTGCCGCTCGAGCGGCGGCAACATCGGTCGTCGAATCACCGACGAACAAGGTCTCCTCAGCAGCAGCCTCTAGTTCATTGCAGGCATAAAGAACTGGTTGTGGTTCAGGCTTTCGAACCTGCAGCGTGTCGCCACCTACCACAATATTGAAATACTGGTAGAGATCCAGCTCGCGCAACAGCTGCATGGACAAATCTTGCCGTTTATTGGTCACAACGCCTAGTTTCCATGTCCGGGCCCGTAAGGCTTGTAGAGATTCGACAACCCCTGCATAAGGCACGCTAGCGTCGGCAATTCGCTCGCCATACCGTTCCAGGAAAAACTGAAAAAGAATCTCGAGCTCGGCATCGGCGAGAGCTTGCGCATTCTGATGATCGAGTGCTTGAGCCAACATGACCTTTGCGCCGTGGCCAACCCAATGTCGCGTCAGTGCAAGATCAACTTGCTCATAGCCTGCATGACTTAAAGTTGCATTGAGCGCATGCATCAAATCTGGCGCAGTATCAATGAGCGTGCCATCAAGATCGAACAAATACGCCTCGTATGGCGGGATCGCAACCACCGTTAAGCTGCCAATGACCGTAATTCAGCTATGGTCGCACCGTAGTCCGTTGCATTGAAGATGGCTGAGCCAGCCACGAATACCTCGGCACCAGCTTGCGCAGCCTGGCGTATGGTCGTGGCACCTATGCCGCCGTCAATTTCAAGCATGACATCACGCGCATCGCTGCGTATCCGGTCACGAAGACGCGTTAATTTAGGTAACACTTCTGGCATAAAGGCTTGACCGCCAAAACCTGGTTTGACGGACATGACGAGTACGTAATCCAATTCGTCCCATAAGGTACTTACGACGTCATCGCTGACATCAGGATTAAGCACGATGCCAGCTTGGATACCTCGTGCGCGAACGCTAGCCAGTGTAGCGTGCACGTCCTCACAAGTCTCGGGATGCACCGAGATCATGGACGCACCCACATCGCCGAATTCTTCAACTAACCGTTCCGCGGGTTCAACCATCAAATGAACATCAAACGCCGTTTCCGGAAAACGTTTTCGCAGTGCTTTCAACACCGGAGGTCCGAATGTCAAATTCGGCACAAAGTGATTGTCCATAACGTCGAAATGGATGAGATCGGCGCCAGCATCCAGCACGGATTGCACCTCGTCGCCAAGCTGCGTGAAGTCAGCGGCGAGGATGGAGGGGGCTATCTTGACGTTCACGGCGCGAAGTTTAGGGAAACGATCACAACATGAGTCGGCGAACGACTTTTAGCTGTTCATGGGTACCAATGTCATGCCAGATGCCATCAAAAAGCTCACCAGTCACACGCCGCGCGGCACTCTCTCTAAACATGACCTCGTTCAACGAAAAGGCGCGGAGCGGTTCGTCGCGCAATACCTCTGGCTTGACAAACGCAATGCCGCTGTATACGTACGGGCGCTCGAGCGGGTCTTCATGACGTAGCGCATGTACACCCGCTAGCGCGAAGTCGCCGTGGTCGCGATGCGGCGGTTTTGGCACCAGAATCAAATGCATGGTTGCGGCTAAATCTTGAACGGTACGTTGGAAGCGATAGGCGGTCCAAATATCGCCATTCAGGACCACGAACTCCTCATCGCCAAGTAGCTCCAAAGCATTGACGATGCCTCCACCGGTCTCTAGCAATGCCTCTTCTTCGCTATAGGAGATGCGCACGCCAAACTGTCTACCGCTCCCCAAATGTCCACGAATTTGGTCAGCGAAGTGGTGCAGATTGATCACCACGTCGACAATGCCGGCACGTTTCAACCAACGCAACTGATGCACGATTAAAGGTTCGCTCGAGATCGGAATCATCGGTTTGGGGATTTTTTCGGTCAATGGCCGTAAACGCGTGCCGCGACCCGCCGCCAAAATCATCGCTTTCATGGAGTCAAGCGCGCCAATGCTTGTTGCAGACGAGGACCAACTGTTTGCTCAAGCCAATTCGCAAGCGTGGTGAATTCATTGCGGTTCGCAATGGTTATGACCCGACCTAGCACAGGCATCGCATAAGCAAGGTGGGTACCTTTGCGCTGTTTGAACCACAAGCGACAAAAAATACCAATCGCCTTCATCATGCGTTGCATCGCCGTAATCTCCATGGCACGAACGAACTTAGATCTAGGTTCAATCAGAGGCAAGCTGATACCCCCTATCTTGTCTCGATAAGCGTCGATCCAGGTATCGATGTGCTTATTGTTATGTTCAAAATAACAGTCGTACAACAATGACGCGATGTCGTAAACGCAAGATCCCACCAGCGCATCCTGAAAATCTACAATCCCAAGATGCTCGCCATGCAAGAGTAGGTTGCGACTGTGATAGTCACGATGTACAGTGACCTTGGGGTGACTGTCTATTTCCGAAGTTAGCACATCAGCTATGTCGTTCAACGGTGTCGCGGCGCAGCCAAGCATCTCGCCACATACCCATTCCGTGAAGATTCCCAACTCATCGATTAGTCTTTCGCGCGTGTATACCTCAATGCTCGGATCGCGCGTTCTTTGAACGGCTATTAGTCCTTCGAGTGCCAAATCGATTGCCTGGCCAAGTGAATCAGGGTCGTTGTAAATGTGCAGAAATTCAACCGTACCAAAATCCTGCACCAATAGGAATCCGCGTTTCGGTTCGTACGCATGAATCTTCGGGACGGGCACATGGTTACGACTAAATATCTCTGCCATCGCAACGAACAGCTCGTTTTTCTCAGTTTCTGGAGGCGAATGTATCGCCATCCATGATGAGCCAGTGTCAGCCGTTACTCGGTAGAACCGTCGCGTGCTAGCTTCAGGCTGCAACGGATCGACTTGGAAATTGTCGAACGGCAACGTGGTCGTGAGCCACGCTTGCAAGGCGAGTAGAGAATCATCAGGCATGACGCAGTATGGCGTAATAGGTGGCGTTTTACTGTGTTTTTGTTTAAGTTGGAGCCACCATGCGACTGCCAGTGATTTTACGGCGGAATACTGGCAACCTAGTCCTGCTCATGCAACTTGCCCCACCCAATTCACGCCACTTGCAGCACCTCGCTTTGTCCCGACAACGGATCCAAAAGGCAAATCGGTAGTCCGTAGCGACGCTTATCGTGAGACTGCGACAGGTGGTCGTTTCTTCACCGGGAATGTCAAAGTACAACGAGACGATCTCCTATTGACCGCACCGTCGCTCGAATGGCTTGAAGAAGGTCCTTTGCAATTCGACGAAGGACTCGCCCTGTATCACGATTTAGCCGCGCTGGGAATCGAATCAGCGACGATCGATCTCGAATCAACTAAACAATCGGCGAAACTGCAAGACTTTTCGCTGGTTCTATTCGACTTCCCGTTGCAAGCATCGCTTGAAAGCTTGGAAGCTGACAACACGAAATTTTTGGCATCCAGGCTCAAGCTCAGTGGTTGTGACCCCCGTTACGAACGGTGGGGTTTTCGAATCAAGCGTATCAAAATCAACCGCGAATCGGATTGGGTGACCGTGCGCGGCGTCGCCTTCTATGTGGGCAAACTGCCTGTGTTCTACTTGCCGTTTTTTGCCTTCAAGCCTCCCACCGAGACCGACGGCCTTTCAACAACCCGTGTGTCATACCGCTCAGACAATGGTCTCATCATCTCACAACCATTCACCTTCTTCGGTGCAAAAAATGAGCTTGAGCTCTCACCCCGCTATTTACTTAAAAATGGCTTGCAACTTCGCGCTCAGGCTAAGTTGCCAACCATCACGGCGATGGTGGATTGGTTGCCGGAGGACAGACGTTTTGACGACGTGCCAGAAGCCACCATCGACCCTGAGCGCTGGCGCGTCTTAGTAAATCACCAACGGCAGTGGCGCCATATCGACACAGAGATTGACTTCACGCAAACGAGCGATTTCGCTTACCAGCATGATTTTGAGTTCGATTCGCTGACGCAACCCCAATATGCCACCAACAACACAGCTGCCTTGCGCCATACCTCCAGAGATTGGGACCTTGCACTTACGAGCCAACGCTTCAATTCCACCTCAGCTGATCGCTTGTTGGGTGAGCGCTTTCCAGAATTTGACATGCGTTGGCACCCGCGGTGGCGCGCATTTAGTGCAACCACCAACGTCAACTTCGCGAGCTATCGCGACCCAGCGTTAAAGTCGCACCGGCATCATGTGGAACAGGCGATTCAGACCGACTTGCGGGCTGCTTGGGGTGACCTCGGTATCGGTCTAGCGCGAGCGTCGACACGGTTCGACATCGATGACGGCGATATTTCGCGTACCCATACGCGGGCTATCGACACGTTTCATATCGCCGCCGGCACATACTTCGACAAGTTCACGTCTTCGCAACGGCTGACCATTGAGCCGCGACTGTTCTACATCGATCGCACATTCACAGATGCGCCGTTAACAACACCTTTTGATCAAGCAGAACGAGTGCTTCAAACTCCACACATTTTTGGCGAAAATCGGATTAGCGGCTTGGACAACATTCCAGGCGAACACCGCTTGTCGACTGGCTTTCGCTTTGCCAGCACGTCGAGAACCCAGCCTTCTCACAAGGTCAAATCAGAATTCGCTCGGGTCGTTCACTTCGACGGGATTCAAGGTCACGGGGAGAGGGACCGAGGGTGGGCCGCGTCCCTAGGCGTGCAAACCACGCGCGGATTGACCATCGCACACCGCCAGTTCCGAAGCGAAGAAGCACCGGACGCCAACGAATTCGCCACCTTGCTTCTCTATGAACCTACCGCCACTAAAGCGGTCTATGCATCCATTGGCAAACGCTCACGAGATTTCATGCATCAAGCCGAAGTCGGGTTCCGTTGGCCGATGTCCGCACGCTGGGAAATGATCGGCGCATACGGTTTTAATCCAGAAAGCAAAGAAATAACCGATACCCATTTAGGTTTAGGGTTTACCGGTTGCTGTTATCGCACGATGTTGTTTGTGCAACGCGCAATCGATTGGGATTACGATCTAGGGCAGTATCGCATCGACCTGGATAACCGTGTTATGTTGAGTTTTCAGCTTGGTGGGCTCGGCGCGATTGGACGCAATCGCATAGAATCGCTTGTCGAGCGCAAACGCTTTGGCTTTCGTTAAGCTCTCTTTTTTAAATCACAGGTTGTTGCAAAGTTGAAATCCTTGCTGCTTCATTTTCGCACGCTCGTCGTATTCGTCTTGGCAGTGCCGTGGGTGACATCAGCCGAAGTTGAACGTCTTGACGGCATCGCTGCTGTTGTCAATGACGATGTCGTATTGCTTTCCGAGCTCAACGAACGTTTCGATAGCTTCCGGGCGCAGCTAACCCCAGAGCAACTAAGGCAGGTCCCTGATCAAAACGCCATCATCAATCAAATCTTGGAACGCTTGATCGTCGAGTCGATTCAGCTGCAGGAAGCTGAACGGCGTGGCATCGTGATTGATGATGAGGAAGTGAACCAAACAGCAAGGCAGTACGCATCCGAGCAAAACATGACGCTCGAGCAACTCCAAGCCGCGCTTGAGCAAGAAGAAGTCACCTACGAACAGTTTCTAGGCGAGATCCGGCGGCAATTGACATTGGCTCGCGTGCAGCAAATCATGGTCAATCGGCGGTTATATGTTTCGCAACGCGATATTGAGGATTTCCGGAAATCGCCATACTTTCAAGAGCTTGCTTCAGAAGAGTATCGCATTGGTCACATCTTGTTAGAAATTGACTCTAATGCCGGTGGCGACGCAGAGGCACGCGCGAAGGACACCGCCCAAATGCTCGTTTCGCAATTGCGCGAGGGTTCGGATCTGTCAGGCCTGGCCGTGAATTACTCTGCATCAAATACCGCTCTAGAAGGTGGTGATCTGGGTTGGCGCAAAGCGTCGCAGATACCAAGTTTGTTTAGCGACCAGATTCTCGAAATGGAAGTCGGCGACGTCGCTGAACCAATTCAAAACTCGCTCGGCATTCACATCGTGCAGCTACTCGAAAAGCGCGGCGCATCCACCACCACGGGCGAGAGTTCCTTAGTGCGTCATATCCTAGTGTCACCTTCGGCGATTCGCACTGACGAAGAGGTTGAAGAGTTGATCCATGACATCAAGCGCCGCTTGGATGAAGGCGATGAATTCGCCGAATTGGCCGAGCAGTATTCGGACGATCCCTCGTCCGCGTTAGCAGGTGGCGATTTAGGTTGGAACAGCGGTGAAAACTTCGTCGCTGAATTTCAGACCGCCATGGCCGAAGCTGAAATCGGCGTCGTTACCGAGCCGTTCGAGACCGAATACGGTTGGCATGTGCTTGAGGTCCAAGAACGACGCATTGACGATTTAAGTGAGGATGCCTTAAACGAATTGGCGTTACGGGCGATTTACGAGCGTCGCTTCGACGAGTTGCTGCAAGGTTGGATTAAAGAAGTTCGCGACGAAGCATTTGTACAAGTCGTGGCAGGAAAGTCGGCATCAGAGCAAGAAAGCGTTTCGGACAGCATTTTCTAGTCGATCGAGACATCGTCGAGCGCATTCACGCAACATTAGCGATCCAAGCTGACGACAAAGTCGTAGAAATTGGTCCAGGTCGGGGTGCTCTAACCGCAGGTTTGGTCGAGGCATCGCCTGAACAGCTCACCCTCATAGAAATCGATCGAGACCTTGGCGCGCAACTTGCCAACCGATTCCCACAAGCAAATCTGCTAACTCATGATGTGCTTACCGTTAGCTTGGAAGAATTCACCCATCGAAGAATCGTCGGCAATCTCCCGTACAACATCTCTACGCCGCTGCTAGTGCGTATGTTCGATGCCGAATCGATAGTTGACATGCACCTGATGTTGCAGCGTGAAGTTGCGTTGCGACTAGCTGCCGTGCCTGGTGAAAAAGCATGGGGTCGCTTGTCTGTCATCGTCCAATATCGCTATCACGTTGAAGCCTTGTTCCCGGTGGTAGCAGAATCCTTTCATCCCGTACCAAAGGTTGAATCTATGTTCATACGCCTGCGTCCAAACGTCAATGAATTTGAAGCCGCCGACACCGAACTATTCAAAAATATCGTCAAAACTGCATTCTCGCAACGACGTAAGACTCTCGAAAACAGCCTACGAGAGTTTCGGATAGCTTGGGACTCGTTGGATTTGGATTCGCGCATGCGCGCAGACCATATAAGCGTGCGAGATTACGTCAACATCGCTAATCACGTATACCAACAATGAGCTTCACGTATGCGATTGGCGATGTGCAGGGCTGCTACGAGCCGTTGCGAGAGCTACTGGCCGGTATCCCCTACGACGCAAGCGTTGATCGTCTGTGGTTTGTCGGTGACTTAGTCAATCGCGGACCGCAAAACCTCGAAACTTTGAGCTTTGTAAAAGCTCTTGGACCTCGCGCTACGACCGTCTTAGGCAATCATGATTTACACATGCTCGCCATCGTCTTCGGTGGCAAGTCATTGCAACACGGCGACACATTTCAAGATGTGCTTGAGTCGGCACGATGCGAGGAACTAGCGCACTGGTTGCGCTCGCTGCCGCTGCTTAGCCAACATGAAGCCTGGGTCATGGTTCACGCTGGGATTCCACATATTTGGACCGTGCCACAAGCGTTCGCCTACGCGCAGGAAGTGGAGGACGTGATTGCTGGCCCACGTTACGTCGATTATTTCGAACGCATGTATGGGAAATATCCAGCCGTCTGGGATGACTCTCTTGAAGGTATGGACCGTTGGCGCATCATTACCAACTATTTGACCCGGATGCGCTTCATTGCTGCGGATGGTCAGCTTGAGTTCGCGCACAAGACCACCTTAGACACAGCACCGCCAGGGTTCAAAGGCTGGTTTGAATATACACTGCCACGAGCGGAGACGATCGTTTTCGGTCATTGGGCTGCCCTGGAAGGTGAGGTGCCCAATGCAGGATATGTTGCAACCGACACCGGTTGCGTCTGGGGGCGAGGCTTAACGGCCGCCCGTCTGGAGGATGGTTGTCGTTTTCAGTGGCTAGACGGTAAGGTGAATTGCCTTCAGTAACCATTCCAGGCACGCGTTTTTTAGTTGGTGGCGCGGTTCGGGATGAATTGCTCGGTATCCCGATTAAAGAACGAGATTGGGTGGTCACCGGGACCACAGCCGAAGCCATGCTGGAAGCAGGTTTTCTACAAGTCGGCAAGGCCTATCCAGTGTTCCTACATCCAGAAACTCATGAGGAATACGCACTCGCACGGACTGAAACCAAAGTTGGACCGGGTCATGGTGGTTTTACGTTTGCCACTGGGATCCGCGTTACGCTTGAGGAAGACCTTGGTCGTCGCGATTTAACCATAAACGCGCTCGCGAAATCTGAAACTCATGAGATCATCGATCCATTCGGTGGTCAAGCCGATCTTCGGGCCAAGATTCTTCGCCATGTCTCTAAAGCGTTCAATGAAGATCCGTTACGGTGCTATCGGGTAGCAAGATTTGCCGCGACACTGCCTGATTTCACAGTGCATGAAACCACTGTTGCACTCATGCGCTCGATGGCAGAACAGCTTTCGGAACTCTCGGCTGAGCGCGTGTGGAATGAATGGGTCAAAGCACTACAAGGGGTAGCGCCATATCGTTTTTATGAGGTATGTCAGGCAGCTGAATTAGGCGCAGCGTGGTTCAAAGAGCTGGATTTGAATGCGCTTGCAGATCAACATCGAGAAAGAAAAGTCACGTTGCAAGGTGCATTCGCCGTAGTTGGCTGGCTTCACAGTGAACGAGCGATTGAGACGTTATTTGCTCGTCTTAAAGCACCTAATAAAGCACTAGTCATGTCTCTAAACGTCCATCGTTACGGTAGAGCTTTTCTCAATGTGTTACAGCTAAGCGATACCGCATTGCTAGATTTGCTCGAGAACACAGGCGCTATGCACGGTGATACACGTTTTGCAACCTTTCTCGAAGCACTCGCATGCGTCATTGATATTGATACGTCCTCGTTATACCAGCTTCGTGAAGTGCTTCGAAACGTGACTATTGATGGTCAACCTGGTCCAGATTACGGACGCTCGTTACGAAAGAAACGCTTGGAACGCTTGCGAGAGCTCCGCTCATGAGCAATGAAGCTGGTAGCAAAGTAGATCAGTCAATCCCCACCAACGTCATCTTCAATGAAGATTGCATCGCTGGGATGCAGAAACTCCCTGATGAGATTGTCGATCTCGTTATTACCGATCCACCCTTTGGTATCGAATTCAAGGCAAAGCGGCCAAACTACAACCGCACGGCCGCTCGCGTGCTTGAGGGTTATCAGGAGGTCGCCGTTGAGGATTACCTTGCATTTTCAAAAAGCTGGCTAGGGGAAGTCCACCGCACCCTTAAGCCAAGCGGGTCCGCTTTCGTATTTTCAGGTTGGAACAATCTCAAGGACATCCTCATCGCATTGGATGACATTGGATTTGAGACGATCAATCACATCATTTGGAAATACCAGTTTGGCGTTGCAACCAAACGAAAGTTTGTCACGTCGCACTATCACTGCCTGTTCGTCGCCAAAGACGATTCGGTACGAAACTTTTATGCCAATGCCCGATTCAAGCCAGACGAACGAACTGCGGAGGGTCGAAGCAAGCGCTATCGGGACATGGAGGACGTATGGGAAATCAAACGAGAGTACTGGACCGGTGAATTCAAAACACCGACTAAACTACCTTCTGAATTGGTAAAGAAAATCATAGAGTACGCTTCGAAAGAAAATGATTTGGTCTTGGATCCCTTTATCGGATCCGGTCAAGTGGCCGTCGTAGCAAAGTTATGTTCCCGAAAGTACCTGGGTTTTGAAATCGTCAAAGAGTACTTTCAGTTTGCAGACCAAAGGTTAAATTCAGATCTTATGTGATAACGACAGATAGATTAATTATTAATTCTCAGGGTTACTACATACTTTGAAAACATACTATCGTATATTCTGTTCCTAATGCAGATATTGCTGCT
>VXLJ01000028.1 GCA_009841635.1 Gammaproteobacteria bacterium | reverse complement strand
TCTCGGTGGTTGCGGGGGTAGGATTTGAACCTACGACCTTTGGGTTATGAGCCCAACAAGCTACCAGACTGCTCCACCCCGCAATCGCGGCAAAAATTATAGATTTAGCGGAGCCATATGCACGAGCTTGAAACAGTGCCTGATCAGCGTTCAAGCTTGTTATCACGTTCTTAACAGTGTAAAACGTCTATTCGTTTCAAGTCAACTTAGGCTAACTTGACATTGACGTTTAAAACAGGTCCGAACATTAGATCGGATTAAGGCCGCGAATACACTTGTGCAAACCGATTAGAAGGTTAATTTCGCATGCCAGCGCTTGAACGCCAGCTCATTAAGCTCGAATTAGTACAAAGACGTGAAGAAGGATGCGACGTCTCTCAAATTGAGCCTCGCATACAGGCCGCACTTGACAATGACGATGCAGAGGATGCGGATTTCGTCGGTCTCTACGATGAACTCATAGCGCTAGAACCAGATTCGTCGTTTCCATACGAAGAACCAAGTGAATTAGCTGCCATTCAGGCGTTGCGCCCAGACGGGCCTAGGCGCATGGAAATCACCGTTTCAAGTCAGACGCTCCGCGACCGTATATACGGCGGCTGGCTAGGCCGTGCCGCAGGTTGTTCGTTGGGTAAACCTGTAGAAGGTTGGCCCCGCAAGCGTATCGATGATTACCTAGCAGATGAGCATGCATTGCCGTTAGATGACTACATTCCATACCGTGAAGGTGCTATTAGCAAATATCTAAAAACGAGTACACGGGGCAACATAGAGTTCATGGCGCGCGACGACGACATGGACTATCCCATTCTAGGCTTGATTGCGCTAGAGCGTAAAGGCACCGATTTGTCGCAACGCGATATGGCCAATACTTGGTTGAACTACATGCCTTTCAATATGCTGTATACCGCTGAAAATGTCGCTTATCGCAATCTAGTCAATCGACGCCAGCCACCTGAATCCGCAAGCTGGCGCAATCCCTATCGCGAATGGATTGGTGCACAAATTCGCGCCGATATTTTCGGTTATGTGATGCCGGGATGGCCAGAAAAAGCAGCCGCATTTGCATACCAGGATGCCAGTATCTCCCATGTAAAAAACGGCATTTACGGCGAAATGCTCATGGCCGCGATGCTCGCTGCGTCATTTGCGACCGACGACGTCGAACAAATCATTGCAATTGGACTATCTGAAATCCCCCAAAACTGTAGATTGGCCGAAGCAGTTCTCGACACCGTTGCTTGGTGCAGGGCATCGGACGATTGGGAAGTTGTATGGGACCACATCTATGAGAAATACGGTCACTACCATGGGGTTCATACCATCAATAACGCGGCTTTGGTCGTTATGGGTTTGATGTTCGGCAAAACTAACTACGAGCAAGGTATCGTAAATACCGTTCGGGGCGGCTGGGATACCGACTGCAACGGTGCGACCGTTGGTTCGATTCTTGGTGTCAAAATGGGCGCAAAAACACTGCCCGACAAGTGGATCGGCGTCCTTAGCAATCGCTTGAAGTCCGTCGTTCGAGACTTCAATGACAACCAGATTTCGGATCTCGCAGATCGCACGTTTCAGTTAGCAGAGCAGTTCGCTGCGGAACCGGATGTCGAGGAGCATGCACCAAGCTCCGCAGAATCTGACTCGCTCGTCGGTTCCTGGAAAATGGATTTCCAACATGGCGATTTCACGATGTTGGTACACGACGATTTATCCGGAGTCATGCAGAACGTTGCGCATAACGAAACTTCAGCGCTAAAGAATGTTCGCGTAACCGGTAATCGAGTTCACTTCACCTTCCTACTGAATAAAGGCGAGACCCAAACCGAAATCGATTACGTAGGTAAAGTCTTAGGCAATCGGCTCGAAGGCTTCGGCGAAAGCAACGGCTTCGAGTTTCCCTTAAACGGCGATCGTCAGTAGGTAGTGCTCATGGCAGGACGAATCAATCGCGCCATCGCAAAGCTCGCTGTAGACAAACCTGCGTTCTATACAGGCGGGCACACGGGGGCGGAACTGACTTTTGAAACTGGTGTACGAATGGCCGAAACCTGGGCCGACTACATCAATGTTGGTTTCGAGCACGGACCGCTCGATTTGCCTGGGTTGAATCAGTTCATGCAGGGCATGGCGTCAGTACGCACACCCCCACCCACTGTCCTTGTGGAATTGCCGTTTGAAGGTCGTAGCGCAGCGTTTGTCGAATACAACGCATGGCAGGTCCGACAGCTGCTAACTATTGGCGTCCATGGGTTTCTGCTCTGTCACGCCGAGACGCCGGGAGCAGTTGAAGCGCTTGTGAGAACCGTTCGCTACACATTCCGAGGCGGCACACGTGGTGCGGGTGGTCAAGATGCCGCCTCACAAATCTGGGGTGTATCACCAGCAGACTACATGGAATTAGCGGACCCATGGCCATTGAATCCTGATGGCGAGCTGCTCATTGGTCTAAAGATCGAGAACATGCGTGCCCTCGCAAATGCCTATGAAACAACTCGTGTGCCAGGGGTTGCATTCGCCGAGTGGGGGCCAGCTGACATGTCTATGTCGCATGGCTTCCGAACTACTTCAGCTGGTCTCGCGCGCCCAGAACTACGCGCTGCCCGTCAACGGGTATTGGATGCATGCCAAGCTGCAGGCATCTTTTTTCTAGATGGTGCAACTAAGGAGAGTCTGCAAGATAGATTGCAGGAAGGTGTACGAATTTTCGCCGGTACAGAGCCACTAAAACAGCTGGCAAAAAGCATGACGTAGTGCAGAAGTTGGATCATGCTCTGCTACAACACACGCCACCCAAATCACTAGCACTATGTAATGAGAATCCCAGCGCTAGACTACATGGTGTAAACGCAGAAAAATGGTGCCGAAGAGAGGATTTGAACCTCCACGGGCATAGCCCACTGCCCCCTCAAGACAGCGTGTCTACCAGTTCCACCACTTCGGCAAGCTTGTTTTGCTAGTTATTGAGCCGAATCTAAGGTCTCTTCAACGGTTTCTAACATGGGTTCCGCAAGGTCATCGGCAGTAGGCGCATCAAGTATAGGAAGCTCATCGCCTTCCATGTCGACAGCGGTTTCCGCGCCAATATCAGGAATGCCTTCATCAACTGTCGAAGTAGGTACAACTTCATCCAAATCAAAGCCGCTGACCAAATCCGCACGCTGCTTCGCGGTATAGGCGAGCGCGAAGGTGATCACAAAAAACAAAATCGCAAGCACGGATGTGACCTTGACCAGGAACGAAGCACCGCCTGAAGCGCCGAATACCGTGCCAGCACTTCCGCTGCCAAATGCTGCACCCACGTCTGCTCCTTTGCTTTGTTGAATAAGCACCAAGCCAACTAACGCGATCGCATCCACAATTAAGAGAATCAGCAGCACAGTTTCGAGCGTGGTCATAGTTAGTTCTTCACAGACTCACATATCCGATTGAAATCGTCGACATCCAGGGACGCGCCACCTACCAAGAACCCATCGATGTCGCTTTCGGCAATCAGTTCTCGAGCATTTTCAGGCTTCACGCTACCGCCATAAAGGATTCGCAACGCGTCTGCATCCCCAGAGCCTTGCATGCGCACATGCTCACGGATTAAAGCATGCATTTCTTGCGCTATGGCGGCCGTAGCCGCCTTGCCAGTACCAATGGCCCAAACAGGTTCGTAGGCAATGACGGAGTGGGAGTAGACCGAGCGATCCCAAGCTGCTTCGACCGCATGCAACTGACGTTGCACCGCCAAATGAGCCATTTCTGACTCTCTCTCCTCCAGCGTTTCACCGACGCATAACACTGGAATCAACTCGGCCTCCATGATGATCTTAAATTTTTTAGCGACGATTGCATCCGAATCGCCAAATGTGGCCCTTCGTTCTGAATGGCCTACCAACGCGAGTTCAGCATGAATACGTGCCACCATCGACGCTGAAATTTCGCCTGTATACGCGCCACTGACGTCCGTCCACACGTTCTGCGCACCTGTTGCCACATCGCTACCCCGAAACAACTCTGTGAGCTTCGCTAAGTGCAACGACGATGGAAATAGCCACACATCCGCATATTCAGGTCGAACCATGGTTGAGGCGAAACGTTCGCAAAGTTCCGCGGACCCGTTCATCTTCCAATTGGCCGCGATAACGGGTTTCCGCACTACCTAAACCTTGGCGCAACATGCGAATAACGTGCAATTCTAATGGTCGAAAACCCTTCTGACTAAGAACTACGATGACTTCATGGCTGTAGCGAGCCTGTCTACAGCTATACGCACCAATTCTTCCGCTTTCGCTTGAGATCGATGTTCCACCATCACGCGAAGAACTGGCTCCGTTCCCGATGGCCTTACTAACAAGCGACCCTGGCAACCAATCAACTCGCTCACCTCGGCAATAGCGTGGCTAACACTTGGTTGTGCAAACAAAACGCTCGCGTTCTCTACCGCAACGTCGCACTGCACTTGTGGCGCCATCCGCACTGGTGCAACTAAATCATGCAAAGGCATGGTGCTACTTTTCATCACCTCTAATACACAAATAGCTAACAGCACGCCATCGCCAATATGGCCCTCGCGCTTCCATATGACGTGTCCCGATGGCTCACCACCCAATTGCCACCCACGTCGATCAAGCTCATTGGCTACTTGCCGATCGCCGACGTCTGTTCGAGCGAATGGGATATCCAGCACTTGCAATGCGTCACTTAAGCCCAGATTGCTCATGACCGTCCCAACCACGCCCGATTGCTGGCCTAACTCAGCCTGATAAAAACTTGCTAACAAGTAAAGAACTTGATCGCCATTGACGACTTGACCTAAAGCGTCCACGAAAAGTGCTCGATCGCCATCGCCGTCAAATGCGATGCCAATATCTGCCTTCGTAGCTAGTACAGCTTGACGAAGGGCTTCTATAGCGGTTGAGCCGCACCCTAGATTGATGTTGCGACCATTCGGTTGATTACCAATCACCTGCAGCTGAGGAATCAGCACACCAAGCACTTGCGGCGCAATCTCTGTGGTCGCCCCGTGGGCGCAATCGACGACCGCCGACAGGCTAAGTTCACCTAATCGCGCCGCACGGTCCCGTAGAAACTTGAAGTAAGTTCCTTCAATTGCGTCAGACGTTGAATCAATGGCGTGCAGATTTTTAAAGTCCTCAGGCTTGTAGCGGGACGTCAACAATCGTCGCTCTAAGCGATTTTCTGCTACCCTATCTAGTTTTGTACCGTGCTTTGAAAAAACCTTGAAGCCGTTGTATTCATATGGATTGTGGGAGGCGGTAATGGCGACACCGAAACTCACATCGGAGTGTTTAGTGTGATACGCGACGCCGGGTGTCGACAAAACACCTAAGCGCTCAACCTGGCAATTGCCATCGCGCACGCCCCTCGCAAAATAACGAGCGAGCACTTCGGATGATTCGCGCGTATCCTGACCGACACAGATTCGTGCATTCGAGTTGCCAGTAGTGTCAGCTAGAACGCGACCTAAACGATATGCCGTCTCAGCGGTAACTGGTTCTTCGCCAAAACGACCGCGAATGCCGTCTGTGCCAAAAAATTGGCCTGGATTGCCCACCTAGAGGTGCGCCAAAACGACGTGTTTTATATTAAGGCGTCGTTGCTGGCGGGCCAATCGGTGGTGAGTTAGGCGAGTTACCTTGAAAACCTGGGTCGGTTTCTGGCGTTGGATCGTCCACAGGTCCTACTTCTGGTTCAGGCGGAGTCTCCGGAGGTCTCGGATCATTCCCTGCCATGATGTCCTCAACCTGTTCTGGACTCAAAGTCTCGTACTCAATCAACCATTTCGCCATCGCATGGAGTTTGTCCATGTTGTTTTCAACGATCTCTTTAGCCCGTGCGTAATTACGATCGATGATGTCACGTATTTCTTCATCAATTTCTCGCGCGGTGTCATTCGAAACTGTATTTGACTGGGTACCTGCCGACATGCCTAAGAAGACTTCACCTTCGTTTTCTGCATATTGCAGTGGACCCATCCGTTCAGAAAAACCCCATTTCGTGACCATGTTGCGCGCAAGCTGCGTGGCGCGCTCAATATCGTTCGACGCACCTGTGGTGACCGCCTCTGGGCCGTTAATCAGCTCTTCAGCAATGCGTCCGCCAAATAATGAACAAATCTGCGATTGCACGGCCGACCGGCTAAGGCTATAGCGATCCTCTTCGGGTAGGAACGTCGTCACACCCAAAGCACGACCTCGTGGAACGACGGTTATCTTGTATAGCGTGTCATGATCTGGGAGCGAGTATCCAACAATCGCATGGCCAGCCTCGTGATACGCGGTATTGCGCTTTTCTTTCTCCGACATGACCATCGAGCGGCGTTCGGCTCCCATCATGATCTTGTCTTTGGCCTTTTCGAACTCGGCCATTGAAACTTCAGCACGACCGCCGCGTGCTGCAAATAAGGCAGCTTCGTTGACGATGTTCTCTAAATCAGCGCCGGAAAAACCAGGGGTGCCTCTTGCAATGAGTTCGGGTTGCACGTCATCCGCCACGATCACGCGTCGCATGTGAACTTTCAAAATTTGCTCGCGACCGCGTATATCCGGCAATGGCACCACCACCTGACGATCAAATCGACCAGGCCGCATCAATGCTGGGTCCAGCACATCCGGACGGTTGGTCGCGGCGATAACGATGACCCCGTCGTTCGGTTGAAAACCGTCCATTTCAACGAGGAGCTGGTTTAGTGTTTGTTCACGCTCATCGTGCCCATTGCCTAGCCCAGCACCACGATGCCTGCCGACCGCATCGATCTCGTCGATAAAAACAATGCAGGGCGCGTTGTTTTTCGCCTCCGCGAACATATCTCGCACTCGCGATGCGCCAACGCCGACGAACATCTCAACGAAATCCGAACCAGAGATACTGAAAAACGCCACTTTAGCCTCACCGGCAATCGCTTTAGCCAATAGCGTCTTGCCCGTTCCAGGCGCACCAACCATAAGCGTGCCGCGAGGAATACGTGCACCAAGTTTTTGAAATTTCGCGCCGTCGCGAAGAAACTCGACGAGTTCTTGAACTTCCTCTTTCGCTTCATCGACGCCTGCGACGTCTTCGAACGTCGTGTGTACTTCTTCTTCTGTGAGTTTTCGAGCTTTGCTCTTAGCAAATTGAAGCGGACCGCCCCGCCCGCCTAAGCCTTGCATGTTCCGCATCATCAAGGCAAATAGACCGACTATGAACAACACAGGAAGCATGGCCAATAGCAAATTCATCCAGAACGAATTGCCACTGTCCTCGACGCTGCGGAATTCGACGCCGTTTTTCAATAAATCTTCAAGGATCTGATAGTCTGGTATATCAGTCTTTACAACCTTAAACGTACTACCATCTTTACGCGTTCCATAAAGAACTTTCTTGTCCTCTACGACCGATTTGACTTTATCGTTTTCTACTTCGGCAACGAACGCGGTATAGCTGATTTCAATAGGATCGGTCGAACTGGTGAAGTTCGTGAATAACGTAAGTGCGACGAGCCCGATAACCACCCACAATAGCAAGTTTTTCGTCATACTGCTCATCGAACTGACCAATAAAAATGTAGCATGTAACCTTCAATCATAGCACAGTGAAATTGAAATAACGCGTTCTGAACTCACCAGCTAAAAACGAAACGTAGATTCGCTGGCGGGCAATTTTAGACAAACCATAGGTAGTGAAAGTTTCAATCTGATATGGCAGAATACAGCAGATTGCGCACTACTACCCGCTCACAAATCTGAATCTATCTTGACAGAATCGCGCGCCATAAATGAATAAATTCATAAATTGCTGGAGTATTTCATGCGTCTGTGAAGGGTTTAGGAACGATGATTAAAAGAAGATTTTGAATAATATTTGAATTAACCTGCTAGAAAATCTATGTTTTTAGATTTCTCTTACAATCGAGAACGTTTCTCACCAAACAAATATAA
>VXLJ01000023.1:3294-67051 GCA_009841635.1 Gammaproteobacteria bacterium | reverse complement strand
TGCGGATAGTCGCTTCCCCACAGGATATGGTCCTCACCAACCAGGTCGCACATCGCGTCGATCGTACGCTCTTCTGGTTCTGCAACAAAGTAGCAATTGCGTCTGATGTAATCGCTTGGCTTCATTTGTAGACCACTGGCAAAACCGAAAAAGTGGTGTTTTTCGTCCAAGCGATCCATGAGATACGCTGCGTAGCCGCAACCCGCTTCAACACTGGCGATTTTGAGTGTTGGAAAACGGTCGAATAAGCCATCAAGCACGACGCTCGCCATCGCTGGAATCAACTGCCCCGTAGCGCCTAGCCCAAAGGTGAATACGCCACCAAGGCTGCGGCCTCCTTTGGACCAATCGCCAAATGCGACGGCCGCACCACCGAACCTCACGATCACGTGAAAACACCCCGGAATGTTGGCCTCGTCACAAAGCTGCCAAATCGGATCGAAATGCGCTTCGCCAGGTCGATGCTCGCCGCAGACTTCTGGCGGGACGAACAAACCATGGAATCCTGCGTCAATACATGTCTGCAGTTCACGGACCGCCTCATCGACATCCAACCAATTCAAGGCTGCGATCGGAACCACCCTATCAGGTACTGTTTGAAAAAAATCTGCTTGCCATCGGTTGTACGCGCGACAATAAGCAGAAGCCAAATCGACGTCGTCGGTAGGAAAAGGCAAAATGCCGATCGTGGGGAAAAGCACCCCGCGATCCACACCCCACTCATCTAACATAGCGGCGCGAGCGTTAGGATCGTAACTAGCGGGTGGACAACCTTCCATGTACTTAGCACCTTGGGTAAACAAGGTCGCTGGATTTAGGTTTGCGCCGCCAAGTCCGGCCAGGACCCCTTGCAGGACGACCTGCTCCCCGATAATCAATTGCTCTACGCCATCGTTTTCTTCAATTCGGATTGCACGCGATTGATACTTGGCTTCAAGATAGTTTTGCCACAAATCCGGCGGCTCCATGACGTGTGAGTCACAGTCAACGACGATGGTCATGCGCAATCTTCTAAATCGATTTCGATTTATTCTATTGTGAACGCATTCCTCGCTCGCTTACCGGACCCTGAGCTTGACTGGGTCGACGGCCTCCCGTATTCAAAGAGATTTCGGGACATTTACTGCGCGTCTGATGGACCAGCAGAGACTCAACGCGTTTTCATTGAACCAGCGAGATTGCTGGATCGAATTGCCGCAGCACGTCAATTCACGGTGGTCGAACTTGGTTTTGGCACAGGTCTCAACTTTCTAACCCTAGCTCTCAAACTGCGCGATTGCTGCAGCACAACGCGTGTTCGTTACATCGCTATTGAACGATATCCTCTTGAATCGCATGACCTTATGCGTGCTCTAGGTTCATTTGGCATCCCCAGTCACGATGTGCAAGCCCTGGCCGCGCAACTCCCACCTCGAGTCCCCGGGTGGCATCGACGCTATTTCAACAGCGGCGATTTAGAACTCACCTTGTTTTACGGGGATGTTGCACTGGGCATGAAGGAGCTAACTGGCCGAGACAAGGCCGGCGTCGACGCATGGTTTTTGGATGGCTTCGCACCCAGCCGAAACCCAGGGATGTGGGATCCGGCAATCCTCGCGCAAATGCGCGACGTCACAAAAACAAACGGCACCGTAACCACGTTTTCCGCAGCTGGCGAGGTACGACGAGCGCTGCAAGCCAATGGTTTTCAAGTGCGCCGCATAGAAGGCAAGCCAGGTACAAAGCGCCACACGACACTAGGTTTGATTGCCGACACAAGTTATCGGCCACCACCGCTTACTAAAAACGTTCGGGTTGTAGGAGGCGGGCTGGCGGGTTCTATCGCCGCGCGAACACTGGCGATGAAAGGTTTGGACGTCGAGTTGATCGAGAAACAAGCGTATCTCGGCTCAGCTACTTCAGCCATTCCCGCAGCAATTCAACATCCTCGCTACTCTGCTGCGAACACGCCTCTCGCCCAATATCGGGTTCACGCCTACGCACATGCCAGCGCGCTGTTATCGCAGTTTGGCAGCACACGAGTTGGTGGCTTGCATCTGCCAGACGATGGCATGCCACCGGAACGATTGCACAAAATCGCAGAGTTGCTAGGGTCTGGCTGGTGTGAATGGCTTGATGCCGATGCGGTGGCGGAAGTTACCCAAGGATTGATTCGGCGTGCTGGCGCTTGGCATCCCGTTTCGGCCATCGTGAAGGGGCCAGACATCTGCGCCAAACTTAGCCAGCACAGGCGTATAAGAATCATCACTGATCAAGCACATGTGTTCGTGACAGCCTGCGACGTCCCCACGATATTTGCGACTGGGTGTGAGCTACTTGGTTCAAGTGAGCAGGTTTCTCTCGAGACCATGGTCATTCCTGGACAAGTCGACGCCTTCGTTCCTACCGAGCCCAAGCCATTAACTGCTTGCATCGTTGCGCATAACGGCTACGTCGCTTCTAGCGAATCGAGGCTGTACGCAGGGTCTACCTACGAATACACAAGATGGGCACCTGGTGTCGCAACAAAAACAAATCGGGCGCGGATCACGCACCTATTCCCGAAGCAACGGCTGAATCATGTCGAAAGCTTTCGCGAGCGACGCGTGGTATCGTCAGATCGATTGCCTATCGTGGGGCAGGTCGGCGAACACTCGTGGGTAAGTTTGGCGCATGGGAGTAGTGGCACGATTTCAACACCTTTCGCCGCCGAGCTACTTGCGAGCGCGATTCTGCAAGAAATCCCTATTAGTTCCGATGCAGCAGGTCGATTGCTTGCGCCCGAGCGTTTTCGATCGCGGCAAGCTCGTAGACCCAACCCACTCACACGCGGCTTTCAGGCTAGACCAAATGCAGAGTGAAGTGCGCATTGCTCTGTGTTTTGAGCTCCCGTCGACTCGTACTCGTTACCGTTTCGCCACGCGGGCAAGTTCTTCATAAATTAGCGTCACGCTATCGCGTGGCGTAAACGTCTTTAGGTTTTGCTTCCAATAGTCGCGATCACGTTCTACGAATTGCACCGCATTAACCAGGGATGCGGGAGTAGCTGTTTCTTCAGGCAACACAAAGCTCCAACGGTGGCGTTCAGCCATTTCTGCATTTTCAATCTGATCACCGCGACTTGCGCGCCGTGACAAAGGAATCAGGATATTGATCTTTCGTAGCGTGAGCAACTCGTACAGTGCATTCGCCCCAGACCGCGACACAACCAAGTCCGCAGCTGCGAGAACGTCCCCCCATGCATCAGCAATAAACTCATACTGCGCATAGTTGGGTCGCTTAAGCGATTCGACAACTTGCCCTGCTCCGCATACATGAACCACATAAAAAGATTCAGTTAGCGTATCCAGTGCGCCTCGCACTAACGTGTTCAGTGCCGTCGCCCCTAAACTCCCTCCGACCGCAACGAGTAAACGAGTGCCTTCTGGCGCAGCTACCCAATCGCGACCTTTTTGCGGATCACCCTGCATGAGATCCGACCGCACGGCGGTGCCAGTAAGCAAGGTGTGCTTAGTACGCACTTTAGTTTCGGCAAAGTTCAAACACAGCGACTTAATAAAAGGCAAACACAGGCGATTCGCAAGACCCGGCGTCAAATCCGACTCATGCGCGACCACAGGAATGCGATTCAACCAAGCAGCAAACACCACGGGAAATGCGACGTAGCCACCTTTTGAGAACACCACCACCGGTCGCAACCGCCAAAGCAAAATGAATGCTTGTTTGATCCCAATCACGACTCGAAACATATCGGAAATGTTCTCCAACGAGAGATAGCGGCGCAACTTTCCCGTCGTAATACCGTAAAAGTCGATATTCAGATGACTGACAAGCTGCTCTTCTAGCCCACTCGTGGAGCCAATGAAGGACACACCCAGACCGTCTTCTAATAGACGCTCAATGATTGGTAGCGACGGAATGACGTGACCAGCCGTGCCGCCGCCGGTGACAACGACGTGCTTAGGCTGCATCAAAACCTAGCACTTCTCGAACAAATGGAATGGTCAAAGGTCGAGTAGCAAGCAGTGTAGCTTGTTCGAGTTGCAATAACGTTTCCCATAGGCTGGCTTGTGTCCGTGGGATGCGATCCAACAGAAAACTCGTAACCTCTTGAGGCATCTCGAATTCACGATCATTTGCCCAAAACCTTAAAAGTGCGCCGCGTTCTGATTCAGGTACAGGTAGCAGTTCAAGAAGCTCGAATTGCCCCATGCGCGAGGCGACGTCTGGATAACGAAAAGTGGTTTCCTGGGGGCTACCGCGGGAACTGACTATCCAGCGTGTGCTTGTGAAATCCGCCGCTTCATAGGCCGCGAACAACGCATATTCTTGTCGTTCGTCGCCACACATCGCATCAATGTCATCGAACAGAACTAGTTGGTTGTCAAAGGTCGACATTTCTTGTGGTAGCTGCCCATGAAACAGAATCGAATTTGCGACTTCGCTGGCTAGTGCATGCATGACGTGAGATTTCCCCACAGCACGATCGCCGCACAACCAAATCTGTTCACCAACTCGCAAGCGTTCAATCGTGCGTGCGTTAACACCGAAAAAGTACGAAGCAAAAGTAGGTTCAGAAACTGTCGACAATCCGAGGCCGACTTTCTCGCTCAAGGGTCTGCGGCTTCAGTTCGCTCATCAAGCTGAGCGAGGTGCGATTGAAGCCTGACGGTCCAACCATATACGTAGGCCACGCCTGAAGCGACGGCGAATATTGCCATCAAGTAGTAACCTACCAGATTGACAAATCCAGAAGTGATCACCGCCAAATAAGCAATCTCTGTTTGTGCAGCGATGATGGTGCACAACACAAACACCTGCACCACCGTATTGATGCGACTAATTAACAGTGGTTCGATGTCAAGCCGCTTAACGACCGAACGAAAGGCAAGTGCGCCGCTCACAATCACGACTTCCCTGGCAATCACGATGACGCCAAGCCAGAGTGGCAGTAAGCCGGTGGCCAGCATCATGACAACAACCACAAAGGCGAGCAATTTGTCCGCAATTGGGTCCGCCAATTCACCGAAGCGCGATATCGAATCTAACCGACGCGCTAGAAACCCATCGAGCGCATCTGATACGCCCGCCACTATCAGCATGATCAGGCATGGTAGATAGTGCCCACTCCACATAGTCCATGCGATGGGCACTAATAAGAGTATCCGTAAGCCGGTCAATAGATTCGGCAACGAGCTCATGGTGCTAGGCAAAAATCAGTGATGACAGAAATCGTTCTCTTACCCGTCGCTTGGCTAGACGGTCGAACTTTCTATGAAACGCTTTATTGAAAACCAAAAAATTGTATTTTGACTTAGCCACAGTGGCTATGAACACGCATTAACCATATGACGGCGAGTGTATTAGCGAGAACCAAACCAACGAAATTCAGGAGCCTGATCTAGCAAACTTTCACGTGCTTGATTTTGAACGAGCAAGCCATCTTCCGCAAGATATACCGCAAACTGAGCCCAAGTTGATGCGGTAATCAATTCAAATTCAAACCGAGTTCCGACAACTTCGCTAACCAAGACTCGATCGATGAACTCCCATCGCTCAAGATAATCCAAAACGCTCGTGTACTCTTCAATTTTTGAAATGTCGACAACCACGAGCCGCAATGCGGTCGTCTCTCGCGACGCAATCGCGTAACGGCGCGAAAGGTGGTCTGCGGTGCGATGAACCACCTCAGCGAGCGCGTCTTCAGCTTCGCTCGTATCAAATACCATCATTGCTTGCAACGACTCTTCACGAATCGACAGCCAAATGCGATGAACGCCTAACCTCAGCGAATCGATGCGCGCCGTGACAACGGCATCTGCACGCATCCTTAGTCTGAGTGGCCTAGTAGCTTCCGCGAACTGGAATGCGATTGCACCTTCGGGTAAAAGCGTCCTGTCCTGTAAATCCATTAGCGGCAAGTTAAAAGCCAAGCCACGAAGCGACGCCGTCTTGCGAAGCGCTTCTTGCGATCCGAGGTCATCGATGGCATTCAACACCCTGCGCTTGCCTTGAAAATCGTTCGAAATTAAGAATAGAACATGAGGTCGTTGGGCAGACCAAACTGGTAATTCCGTCAGACTAATCAGCCTGTGAATTGCAACCGCATCGTAATTGACAATCAATCGCATCGACGCCGCTGAATTGCTTTGTGATATGACGTTTTCATATCGAAACTGCAGCTGGTACGCATCTACTTGCCTCATGGCGTCAGCGAGCTCTGCCGATTCAGGTAGTTCCCGCAACCCGGTTACGCGCACTAATACGGTTTCAAGTCCGCGACGCATGGCGCGGATTCGTTCAGTGTCGCCTTGACTTTCGACTGCCAGCTCAACGTCGTAAAGCCAGTCCACGCTTTCGGCTGGCGTACTAACTGCGAACGTCGCTGCCACGATGAGACATACACGACGAAATAGCCGAACGGTTTGAATCAGTGGTCTGCTAGTCGCCATGATTTCGCCGTGGCATGGTTCGTCATGCTTAACACTAACAATATCAACCTGTTTGTTCGCCACTTGCATTCTAGAAAGCAAGCAATACGCCACTCATGGGCTAAACGTGCCCCTTTGCTCAAACATTAAGAGCCAATCATCTGATAATTTTTTAGTTAACCCGAAATTCCTTATCGACAACGCAATATAAGCATGTCAGATGCGTACCAAAAAGCTGGCGTTGATATCGAGGCTGGCAATGCGCTCGTTGACCGCATAAAACCAGTTTTGGCGACGAACCGAGCCGTTGGTTTGCTACCAAATTTGGGCGGTTTCGCTGCACTTGCCAGAGTCCCGGAGCATTACCAAAACCCCGTCCTTGCGCTTGCCACAGATGGCGTTGGCACCAAATTAGATCTTCTTTTGCAATACGATCGTTTGGACACGGTTGGACAAGACCTGGTTGCGATGTGCGTTAATGATTTGATCGTATACGGCGCTCAACCTGCGCTGTTTCTCGACTATTACGCGACTGAAAAACTAGATGTGAATCAAGCGGAGGTCGTCATAAAAAGTATCGCTGGGGCCTGCGATCTCGCTGGATGCGCATTGGTAGGGGGTGAGACGGCCGAAATGCCTGGTTTCTACCCCGGTGGTAAATTCGACCTTGCCGGTTTCTGTGTAGGTTGGGCAGAAGAAGCCGACATCCTAAAACCTGAGCACGTGCAAGCCGGCGATGTCATGATTGGGTTGCCTTCCAGTGGTCCACATAGCAATGGCTATTCATTGATTCGCGCGATATTGCGGAACCTGCCATCGCCGCCTGATCGAAACATCATTGACGCATTGGTCGCGCCGACCCGCATCTACGCGCGCAGCGTTTTGCCGCATGTTGCCAAAGTGCATGCCATGGCACATATCACCGGGGGTGGCTTCAAGGACAACCTGCCACGCGCATTCTCAGCGCATTTAGAGGCACAGGTCGACATGACCAGCTGGCAAAGACCCGCGATATTCGAATGGTTACAGAGGCACGGCAACGTATCAGAAGTCGACATGCTCACCACCTTCAACTGTGGTATTGCGATGATTTTGTTCGTCGATCAAGACTTGGCAGACGAAGTCCTGAGCACATTTCAAACTGAAGGTGAAGTTTGCGTTCGACTGGGTTCTGTTCAACCACGAGCGGCGCCGCGCAAGCCAGGCACGCTAATCGTCGCACAAGATGAATTTACGTTGGTTTAGCTCAGGTTTTAGGTAACGTGACGCCACGTTGGTGCTGATATTTGCCATTGCGATCTCTGTACGTCGTCTCGCATGGTTCATCCGCTTCAAAGAACAGTAGTTGCGCGACCCCTTCACCGGCGTAGATTTTTGCGGGTAGGGTTGTTGTATTGGAAAACTCGAGCGTCACTTGCCCTACCCACTCAGGTTCTAATGGCGTCACATTCACGATGATGCCACACCGAGCATACGTGGATTTGCCAACGCATATCGCCAGTACGCTCTTCGGAATATCGAACGTTTCTACCGTGCTCGCCAACGCGAACGAATTTGGTGGGATGATGCAACTATCGACATCAATCACATCTTGAAAACTGTCCGAATCGAATGCTTTCGGGTCGACGATCGTTGAATTGATGTTCGTGAACACCTTGAAGTTCCGACCACACCGAACGTCGTAACCGTACGACGAGGTTCCAAAACTGATCAACTTTTCACCGGTTCCCGAACGTTTGATTTGATTCGGCTCGAAGGGATCAATCATTCGATGATTCAGCGCCATGTCTCGGATCCAATGATCAGGCATGATGCTCATGAATCGTCCACCTGAATCGTAGGAGCGGCGGCTTGTTGTGAAGACACTTCCCATAACGATGCCGCAGTAAGTTGGGCCGCCTTGCGATAGAGCTGAGATACTTCGCTATCCGGTTGGGCCACGACGGGTGGATGTCCCGAATCGGTTTGCGTTCGAATCATTGGGTGAAGCGGAAATTCACCTAACAATCGAGTCGAATAGTCGGCGGCGACCGACCTGCCACCAGCAGTGTCGAAGATCTCATGGCGTTTGCCACATTCGTCGCACGAAAAAAAGCTCATGTTTTCAATGATGCCAAGAATTGGAATATTGACTTTCTGGAACATTTCAATGCCTTTGATCGCATCGGCCAGCGCAATGTTCTGCGGCGTTGTGACGATGACCGCACCACTCACCGATACCTGCTGCGATAAGGTCAATTGAATATCGCCCGTCCCAGGCGGCATGTCCACAATCAAGTAATCAACGTCTGACCACAACGTCTGCCCCAGCAACTGCTGTAGCGCACCTGATGCCATAGGACCTCGCCAAACCATCGGCGTGCGGTCCGTGACCAACATGCTCATCGAAATCGTTTCAATCCCATGGGTACGAATCGGCACGAAGTATTTGCCATCACGAACTTCAGGGCGGCGATTTGACGGTACGCCGAGCATAAGACCTAGACTCGGTCCGTAAATGTCTGCATCCAATATGCCAACCTTCGCGCCAATGCTCGCTAAACCAAGCGCGAGATTCACCGCCGTAGTCGACTTGCCAACACCACCTTTGCCTGACGCGACGGCAATCACGCTATTCGCGCCGGGCATCGCTTTGCGGCCAGGGGGCTTAAATGACAGATCAAGTACGACGTTGGGTTCACCCAACCACTCTGCAATCCGTTGCCGATAGTGATCCTCAAGACCCAACACTGGATACCCCAATTCAACATCCGCATGCCATTCACCATCTAGTTTGGCGGCATGCCGAATAGCACCTAGCTCGCCCCAAGGGGTGTCTAGTAACGGATCCGGGAATTCTTCGAGAGGACGCGGCAAGGAAATATGTCGCGATGAAGCGAATTTCTATTGTATAGTTTGATTTCTCAAGCGTCGCCCTGGCGCTTTTTCGCTAACTAAATCCAGTTCATTCATGCGACGAATCCTCGTCACAAGTGCATTGCCGTATGCAAACGGTTCGATCCACTTAGGTCATTTGCTCGAACATATCCAAACCGACATTTGGGTGCGTTTTCAGCGTATGCGCGGAAATCAATGCATATACGTGTGCGCCGACGATACCCATGGCACTGCAACGATGCTACTGGCTGAGCAGGAAGGCGTGTCTGAAGAGGAGCTCATCGAACGACTTCACGCTGACCACGTAACAGATTTTGGCCGGTTCGGTATCAGCTATGACAACTACTACACAACTCATTCAGACGAGAATCAGCATTTCTTAAATCTGATTTACACGAAACTCCGCGATCGAGGTTACGTGTATACAGAAGACGTGGAGCAGTTGTTTGATCCTGAACGCAAGCTGTTTCTTGCGGATCGCAATGTAAGAGGTGAGTGTCCCCGTTGTGGCGCGCCTAACCAGCCCGGTGACAACTGCGATAGTTGCGGAGCGACCTACGACGCGCGCGAATTGAAAAACCCCGTCTCGGTCATATCCAACGCGACGCCGGAACTTCGCACATCCAAACATTACTTCGTCGATCTTCCTAAATTCGCCGACTTTCTACGCGAACACATCCATAACGGCTCCCAGCAACCAGAAATCGCAAATAAACTGACCGAATGGATTGACGGCGGTTTGCGTGGTTGGGACATCAGTCGCGATGCACCATATTTCGGTTTCGCGATTCCTGATACCGTCGATAAATTCTTCTATGTTTGGATGGATGCGCCCATCGGTTATCTAGCTAGCTTCAAAAACTGGTGTACCGCGAATAACGAAGAGTTCGACGATTTCTGGCGCGCTGATAGCTCCTGCGAAGTGCACCACTTTATTGGTAAAGACATCATCAACTTTCATTGCATGTTCTGGCCAGCGGTGTTAGCCCACTCGGACTTTCGTACGCCTACGAAGGTTCACGTGCACGGGATGCTCACCATGGATGGCGAGAAAATGTCGAAATCTCGCGGCACCTTCGTGCTCGCCAAGACTTATCTTGATCATTTTGACCCCGACTACCTACGCTACTATCTCGCGGCTCGTTTGGCCTCAAATTCAAGCGATCTGGATTTCGGGCGGGAAGATTTCGTTGCAAGAGTCAATAGCGATCTCGTTGGTAAATTGGTAAACATCGCTTCGCGCAGTGTGGGATTTCTTGCTAAAAACTTTGACAGTACGCTTGCCGACGAGCTTGCGGATCCCGAGTTGTGGGAGGAATTCGTGAACGCCCAAACCGACATCGCAGCGTGGTACGAGGACGGCGATACGGGTCGAGTCGTGCGCCGTGTTATGGAACTCGCAGACAAGTGCAATCAATACGTTGCCGCCCAAGCTCCGTGGCAGCGAATCAAAGATCCCGATGGTCGTGACGACGTCCAAGCGGCATGTTCAATGGCGATCAACCTCTATCGAGTCTTGATTGGCTACCTAAAACCCATTGTGCCAGCATTGGCGGAACGTTCTGAGAATTTCCTGAATGCCGACGCATTGACTTGGGATAACACCACGCAGCCTTTGGTTTCGCACCAGCTAAATGAATTTGGCCATCTTCTTAACCGAATCGAGCTGAAGACTTTCAATGCCATGATCGAAGCAGGTGCCGACAAAACGCCACCGGATCCTGAGCCAGAAGCTGAACAGAACGAGTACATTCAAATCGATGATTTCATGAAAGTCGACTTGCGAGTGGCACAAATAAAGCACGCTGAAATCGTGGAAGGCGCAGACAAGCTACTGAAACTGCGACTCAATGTCGGTGATCATGAACGCACGGTCCTATCGGGCATTCGCTCTGCATATACACCTGACGAATTAATCGGCAGAAGCACCGTGGTGGTTGCAAACCTTGCGCCTAGAAAGATGAAATTCGGTCTCAGCGAAGGTATGGTGTTGGCTGCGGGTCCAGGCGGCAGCGAAATCTTCTTGCTGGCACCAGATGACGGTGCGCAACCTGGAATGCGCGTCACCTAACTTACGTAGGTGTGATGGCCGAGCTATTCGCGCTATTCGTCGGTGCGGCACTGGTGAATAACTTCGTGCTCGTGCAGTTTCTCGGCTTATGTCCTTACGTCGGCACGTCGAAGCGACTTGAAACCGCAATCCCAATGAGTTTGGCGACAGCCTTTGTCATGTTGCTTGCGACTGTCCTAACTCACATCCTGTACACGCTTGTCCTAATACCTCTAGATCTTGAATATCTACGCATCATTGCGTTCATCTTTGCCATCGCCGCTGTTGTGCAGATGACTGAACTGTACGTCAGACAAATAAGTCCAGTACTGCATCAGTTGCTTGGTATCTACTTGCCGCTTATCACGAGCAATTGCGCAATTTTGGGACTGGTGTTAACGGTTGCTGATTTATCACTGCCGCAAGCGATGGTTTATGCGGTCGGCGGCGCATTCGGATTTGGCTTGGTGCTGGTCGTGTTCGCGAGTCTACGGGAACGATTGCAGTCGGCCGCCGTGCCGGCAGCATTCCGAGGCGCACCTGTCGCTTTGCTCTGCGCCGGTTTCATGGCATTGGCATTTGCAGGCTTTCTAGGGATGGCTTAATCCCGCAATGTTCGAAGAGGTAGTTCTCGTCTCGCTCACAATGGCAGGCATAGGCATCACCTTAAGTGGTGGCATCGCTGCGTTGGCGAAATGGACTGAATCGCGCCAGCCGATTGACAGCCTCGTAGAACGGGTCAATGGCTTGTTACCTCAAATTCAATGCGCCAAGTGCGGGTTTCCAGGCTGTCGGCCTTATGCAGAGGCGGTCATTGCTGGTGAACGAATTGATCTTTGTCCGCCGGGCGGTAGCGATACAGTACAGGCGTTAGGCCATTTGCTCAACCGACCCGTCGATGTGCCTGCTGAAACCATGGATTCGGACCAGGTGGCATTTATCGACGAAAACACTTGCGTTGGGTGCGCCAGATGCATCCCAGCCTGTCCAGTGGACGCAATCGTAGGGGCCGAACGCTATACGCACACCATCTTGCAAGAGCATTGCACAGGTTGTGAGTTATGCATCCCAGTTTGTCCAGTCGATTGCATCGATTTGCATAAACGCGCCGTCCATGCTTGAACGGCAACCTAGAAATAAAACTGATTTCCAACCTCTTGATTGGCGGCGAAGCGATCGTGATGACATCATGGCGCGGATTGCAGCCGCAGGACTTATCGGCATGGGTGGTGCTGGTTTTCCGGTGGTGGCGAAATTGCGTTCTGGTATCCAATACGCGGCTAGCACCATCATCGCTAATGGTGTTGAGTGTGAGCCAGGTGTAAACGCCGATCGTGCGTTGTTGCGCCATTACCTGCCCGATGTGTTAGAAGGCTTGCGCATCGCTGGTGCTTGTCTTGCAAAACCCGCGTTAATCCTCGCGGTTAGCGATCAGTCGATTTATCAAGCGTTTGTCGACAAAGGGGAGTTGGGAATAACTTGCCGACTGGTCGCAGATGCGCCCTCGAATGGTGAGGAAAGAACGTTAATTGGTTCACTTTTTAGCGATGAAATTCCAACCACTCGATATCCGTCTCAGTGTGGTTACATCGTTTTTAACGTGGCAACGCTGTTTGCCATATGCGAAGCCGTCCGCGATGGCTCTCGACCTCGAGATAGGTTGGTTACCTTATTTGGCGAGGAGACTTGGGTCGAACTGGACACGAAATTAGGCGACATTGGCCAAACAGGAGCGACCCTCAGACTAGGTAGTACCGCGACAGGTCGTATGGCCTCTAATGACGACGTGGTTTCGCTGACGACGAACGCAGTTGAGCATGGGATAGACGACCAGCAACGGGCATGTATCCATTGTGGTTGGTGCGATGCCGTTTGCCCACGCCACTTGCCGGTCGAAGCCATGCTACGCCAAATTCAATCCGCTACCCGCCCAATCACACTCAGTTCAGAAGTGAACGCTTGTTTCGAATGCGGGGCCTGTGTGGTGCAATGCCCTAGTGCCATTCCGTTGCTTGATCTCCTGAGGTCTGCTAAACGAGAAGTTGAAAACGAACGGCGCAAACAAGTCGCTGATTTGCGCTTTCAGCAACACACAGTCCGTGCAGCGGAAACGATCAAACAAGAATCGATTACGCGGTCAACACGAATCGAAACACGGCGGCAATGGTGAATGCTCGCAAGCAGCTGCCCACTTCTCGTGTGATGCTGCATGTGATTGGCGCTTTGATACCTGGTACCGTCATCCACGCCTGGCTAGGCGGGTGGTTCAGTCTGATCGTGTTAACAACCTCGCTCGTAGCAGCTGTTGTCACAGAACTAGCATGTACTCGGTCATGGCGTGAGATAACCGACGGCAGTGCTGTCGTAACTGGGTTACTAATCGCTTTGTGTTTACCCGCTTCCACGCCTTGGTATGTCGCGGCGATAGCGGTATTGATTGCAATCGCTTTAGCAAAGCATGCGTTCGGCGGTCTCGGACACAATGTATTCAATCCCGCGATGGCCGGTTACTGCGCGGTGCTCCTAGCCTATCCAGCCTTGGTTGTCGAATTCGATACGGTAAGTGGTGCAACAGCGCTTGATCAACTAGCACACCGCGGTGCGACGACCATTGACGAGTTACACAAAAGTACTGCCTTTGGTCATTTTGGTGCTGCGAAGCATGAGTGGCTCAACGTAGTCTTCCTTATTGGCGGCTTGTATCTAATCGCGATGCGACTAATTCCATGGCTCTTACCTACCTGTGTATTGGTCGGCATGGGCGTAGTCTCATTTGTGTTAGATGACGGCGGCAGTTCTGCTAGCCACGGTTCCCCGCTCTTCAATTGGTTTGCAGGTGGCACGATGCTCGCCGCGTTCTTTATCGCAACGGACCCAGTTACTTCTCCTTCAAATCGCAATGGTATGGTGATTTACGCGCTTAGTCTCGGCGCGATTGCAATGCTCATTCGAAAATACTCGAGCTGGCCGGATGGCTTGGCGTTTGCGGTGCTTATCCTCAACTGCTTTGTACCGTTATTGGAGCAATTGCCGAGAAAACCGATGCCCTCGACATGAAGTGGCTCGCCCCTATCCTGGTACTTAGTGCGGCAGCTGCCGTCTTTGGGGCAGCCTTAGCCGTCGTCGCTGAGTTCACGGCACCAGTGATAGAAAGCAATCGTGCCGCTGCCAAGAACAAGGAAACCCAAGAATTGCTGCAACTCGTTCAAAAACGCATTGCCGAATCATTGGCTAGCGACGAACCAATCCAATCATGCAAATTTGGCGGTGCAGTAGAAACGCAAGCTGTAGTCGGATATGGCGGCGAAATGGAACTCATCGTCGCATGGTTCGATCGCGAACTCATTGGCGCGCGCGTGGCCGCACATCAAGAAACCCCTGGTTTCGCCGATGTCCTAGATTCGGCCGATTGGCTTGGAAGGTTTGGTGAAGAACCGCTCGACGAAATTGACACGGTGAGTCGAGCAACCATTACGACACGAGCCGTTCTCGAGGCGATAAAGAAATCAGCGCAATTACGTGAGGCGGCTTTTAAAGCATGTTCAAACAGCTCATAAGACGCAATCTGTGGTCTGAAAACGTTGCCACCGTGCAGTTGCTCGGGTTATGCCCATTACTAGCAGTCAGTCACGCGATTGAACCTGCCGCCGGTTTAGCCGCCGCAAGCTGCCTTGTATTAGTTGGTTCTGCTGCGCTCGTCTCGCTATTGCGCCACTGGATCCCAACGGTTGTGCGATTGCCGATGTTCGTGCTGGTAATCGCAACCTATACAACTATTGCCGTCATGCTCATGCAAGCATTTGCGTGGGAGCTCTATATGCAGATTGCATTGTTCATGCAAATCATCGTAACTAATTGCATGATTCTCGGTCGTATAAACCAAGTCGCTAGTCGGGAGAACTTTGGTGTTTCAGTCTTAGACGCGGTGACGACGAGTATCGCCTTTGCGATCATTCTGATAGGAATGGGTGCGATTCGTGAATTAGCTGCTATCGCGATGCCGTTAGCCGCTCATCCTACTGGGGCGTTTTTGATTTTCGGTTTGTTAATTGCGGCATTTCAAGGTGTGCGACGTGAATCGTCACCAGCAGAACGATTGGCACCAGTCGTAGTTCGGGAAGAGGCGTGAATCGCGAAAAACGCACCGAGATTTTTGAGCGAATGCGAGCTGCAGATCCAAACCCAACGACAGAACTGAGCTACGACTCGCCATACCAGCTGCTTGTCTCAGTGATCTTGTCCGCTCAGGCTACCGATGTCTCAGTCAATGCAGCGACCAAAAATCTTTTCAAAGTCGCCAACTCGCCTGACAAAATGCTTCTGCTCGGCGAGGCAAAACTTCAAGACTTTATTCGCACCATAGGTCTGTTCCGCGCCAAAGCGAAGAACATCATGGCCACGAGCCGCATGCTAATCGAGCAATACGACGGCGAGATACCGCGAGATCGAGAGCAGCTCGAATCGCTACCCGGCGTCGGTCGCAAAACAGCGAATGTCGTCCTAAACACAGCATTCGGTATGCCTACGATTGCGGTCGACACGCATATCTTTCGGGTAGGCAACCGTACCAAAATCGCCCACGGCAAAACACCGCGAGAAGTTGAAGATAGATTGGTTCGCTTAGTACCCGAAGAGTTCCAACAAGGCGCACACCATTGGTTGATTCTTCACGGTCGGTACGTATGTAAGGCGCGGCGCCCGTTATGTGGCAACTGTCTCATACACGATTTGTGCGAATATCGCCGCAAGAATCAAGACACAGAGTGAGTTGGTTTTCAGCTCGGACGAGCCCCGCTAGTTAGGCGAAATCTCGCCTACGGCCAAGCAACCGAGCCCGTTTCATTACTCCGGCCATTGCGAGCGGCCGTTCGCAACCGTAGCGCATTGAGTTTGATGAAACCAGTGGCGTCAGCTTGATCGTACGCGCCTTCGTCTTCATCGAAGGTAACAGTCGCTGCATCGTATAGGCTCGTTAATTCGGACCAGCGACCGACCGCGGCTACGTTGCCTTTGTGCAGTTTCAAGCGCACCCGGCCGCTGACTGGTTTTTGCGTTTCGTCAATGAACGCTTGTAACGCCAATCGTTCAGGGGACCACCAATAACCGTTGTAGATGATCTTTGCGTACTTTGGCATGATCTCATCGCGTAAATGCGTGACTTCCCGATCCAGCGTGATGGATTCCATGGCGCGGTGCGCCGCTAGGAGAATCGTGCCGCCCGGTGTTTCGTAACATCCGCGCGATTTCATGCCGACGAATCGATTTTCCACCATATCCAAGCGACCTATCCCATTTCTGCCGCCAATCTCATTCAAGTTCGCAAGCATGGCTGCAGGTGATAAAGGCGTGCCGTTTAACTCTTCCGGATCGCCTGAACGAAAGTCGATTTCAATGTATTCAGGCTCTTCTGACGCATCGAGAATTGATGCAGTGCGACGCCACATCGACTCGCTCGGTTCAGCTCCTGGATCCTCTAATTCACCACCTTCGTAGGAAATATGAAGTAGGTTCGCGTCCATGGAATACGGCGATTCGGCACCACGGGTGAATTCGACAGGGATTTGGTGTTTTTCGCAATAATCCATCATCGCGGTGCGCGTGTTCAAGTCCCACTCTCGATGCGGCGCAATCACTTTGATCTCTGGTGCTAACGCCAACGCTCCCAATTCGAAGCGAACTTGATCATTGCCTTTGCCAGTCGCACCATGTGCGATACTGGTTGCACCGCTCTCTTTGGCGATTTCGACAAGTCTTTTGGCAATAAGAGGTCGCGCGATACTCGTACCTAATAAATACGCACCTTCGTACACAGTATTCGCACGGAACATTGGAAACACGTAATCTTTGACGAAAGTCTCTTGCAGATCCTCTATATGAATCTCTTTTACACCCATGGCTTGTGCTTTAGCACGTGCAGGTTCTAGTTCTTCGCCTTGCCCAATATCCGCGGTGAACGTAACCACTTCGGCCTGCCGTTCCTCCTGTAACCATCGGCAAATCACCGATGTGTCCAAGCCTCCAGAGTAAGCGAGTACTACCTTTTCCATCGTGTGCTAAGGTCGCGCGAAAACAGAATTATCAAATTGCATAGAAGAAGGCGCGATATGGTGCAAGCGAGACCTTGGCGACAACTCTTAAGCTGAAGAACGGCCAAAACTTGCTTTTCGGTTTTGTGCAGTTCTGGCGCGGTTTCGAGTTGTGGCCATAAAACGAGGCAGCAGATTTGCCCGTGGGTGTTAGAACAATCTGTCTTGCTATCAAAAATAGTGCACATCTTTCAGTGTCGAGAAATTTTTTGGTTCATGACTACGCGGCCTTCCGTGCCAATGCCCCTATTCCAGATTCTTTGCCCCGGCTCGCACCCACCCCTACCACTTAGGTATGCCGACTGTCAAGCCGTCCTTCGACTTCGAGGCGTGCCACTTCAATAGCCTAACGCCGCGGGGCTTTGGCTCGTACGGCGCATCTCCGCGAGCTGGATCCAGACGCACTCAAGACAGACTTCGAAGCGCGAATGGCGATCTCTACCACGGGCGTGAGGAGATCACCACGGTTTATCTCGGACATTAAGTATTAGCATTACTATATGGCTGCTTACACGATTGACACTTCGGCCGCGATCAAAAAATTGATTGGTTCAGGGATGCCTGAAGCACAGGCAGAAGCGGTTGTACACACGTTTGCAGAAACCCAAGACGAAAGAGCAACAAAAGGGCACATCCGCGAAATAAAAGCTGAGCTGGATTCACTCAAAAACTACATGCTTTTTCGTATCGTTCTCGCACAGATCGCAGGAGCTGGGTTGGTCTTCGCACTCATTAAGTTATTCGGCTAGAAACGCCCTGGTTGCACACTCGCGACGACCACGACCCAATAGACCCATTGCAGAAAACACGCTAAAAACGGCGTTTTCAGCGTTCCGCGTGGTTGGGAGAAGCACTACAGCGCTCCGAATCTCGATTTTCAGCGGTAATTGGTCACGAAGACGCTTCTGGGGGTCTTTGCCGGTCGTAACCTACTCAATGACGGCCTTTCGCACTAGATTGAGTTTCGAGGAGCCTGCTGCCCGGCATGCTTGCTCGAGTAGATTCCATTCATACCCGTTGAATCGAACGGCCAACCCTTTGTAATTGCGAGGCGCGTTCGGGTCCGTTCCTTGTCGAACGCCATCGCTCGCAGCCTGCGCAAACGTCTCTGCATGTGGCAATAGACCTGTTAGCGCGATATTCAATTCGTCGACGCGATCGCGCCGAGAAGGGTCAAAAACGCGTGAACTTCGTGAAATCCCGCATTATGTTAAATAAGTAGGAGGGCTTTCAGCGGACATCCAAAATGGGCGCGGCGGACGTGTTAGGACCCCACAGGAGAGGCAGGCCGGAAATCAGTTTGTTGCTAGTGCAAAAATGCAAAAACCGATCAGCACAGCAAACACCAAGAACGCAATGATCTTACCGGGAGGTTCTGCTTTCGCATTCAATCGGTCTGTCTCTTCATTTAGTCGGTCCGTGAAACGATTCATGTAATCCGTACGAGCGGCAATTTGTGCGGCTTCTTCTTCAAGTCGGTCCGCGTAACGATTCATGTGACGAATTTGTGCATTCACTCGCTCAATATCTTCATCGGTGGACGTTTCATCCAAAAACTCGGGCGAAGTCTGCATGTGTTCACTGGCTCGATTCAATACGGCGTTAACCTGGTCTTCGCGGGTGTGGTAAGCAAGTGCCAAATCCCTAATCGACTCACCGTTGACGAAGCGGTCGATTAGCTCGACCTCGTTGTCAACTTGTACATCCGGTCGATGCTGATCAGTCGGGTTAAACATGCGGTCACCGATTTCTAGCAATGTGTTACGAACGATTTGCTCAGTCGTCCCGTACTCCCGCGCCAGTTGTGGTATGGATTCACCATTAATGAACCGCTCCACTAACCGCGCCTCGTCTTCACGTTCGATCATTCGCGCCACTGGCCAACAACATCCAAAAACGTTTACTCGGCATGATATATGTCACTGCGCTAACAACTTGCCCTAGCATCACCTAATAAAAACAGCCCGCGCTCGCGAGGTTCAAACAAAAATGGTTCGCTCGGTCGCCACCGCCTAACTCACGGCGCGAAGGAAAATGGTCCTATGCCTACTCGAAATCCTAAAGGCAACAGTCAGCAACCCCTAATCGACGTTGGCAATATCACCAAATTCAATCTATAGGACGAGCTCCTCGTGCATCCTTGGTCGCCTGCGCCGGTATCTCATAGGACGCAAATCACGGGTGTGTGACTGTGTGCAAAGTGCGACCGCGACCCCTTGACATCCCTTACTGTGATTGAATCCTAGCGGCCCGCTTATAGCTTTGCTTATAGTTTTGTAAGGTCTCGTTTACTGTGTTCGCCGCTGCCTTGCGGTAGCGTCAGCTCTAGCCTATCGAAATAAAGAACGTTATGCGACATCCAGTACTAATAGAGGCGTGAACCTCAACGAGCGCTTTCGCGCTTTTTTACCCGTTGTGGTTGATATCGAGACCGGTGGGGTTGATGCAACTAAGCATGCGTTGTTGGAAATGGCGATCGTGTTGCTTCGTTGGGAAAACGATGCGCTGCACCCCGATGTGGCCTATACGTGGAATATAGAGCCTCACCCTGACACCAACATCACCGAAAAGTCCATCGAACTAACCCATATAGATCCAGCAGACACGGAACGAAGCACCGTCGATGAAGAAACGGCAGTACGCGAGTGTTTTCGAATTGTGCAGCGACGTGTAAAGGAGGCGGAATGTCGACGAGGTGTATTAACCGGTCACAATGCTCATTTCGACTATGGATTCATTCGCGCGGCAATTGCACGCAATGGCATCGGTCGTAGCGCGAACCCATTTCACCCTTTTACGGTATTGGATACAGCCTCTATGGGTGCTGTTGCCGTTGGGCACACGGTACTGCACGAAATCGCGCACAGATTAGATATTGAGTACGATAAATCCGAAGCCCACTCCGCGCGTTACGACGCGGAAATCACCGCGCGAGTGTTTTGCGCGATCGTGAATCGCGCGAACTATTCAGTCGGCGGTTGAGCGCGCTGAGGCTTCCTCAAGCAGTGGCTTGAGTTCACCGTTTTCGTGCATTTCACTGACGATATCACAACCACCAATGAGCTCGCCTTCAACATAAAGCTGGGGGAAGGTTGGCCAATCGGCAATTTGCGGCAGCGTCGCACGAATGTCAGGATTACTAAGAATATCTACGTAAGCAAACCGTTGACCGCAAGCGATCAAACATTGCACCGTTCGCAGCGAGAATCCGCATTGAGGTGCCGAAGGCGAACCCTTCATGTACAAAAGTATGGCGTTATCGCTAATTTGATTGCGAATCGTCTCTTCTATTGTGGTTTCGCTCACGGGTCCCTCTTGTCAATAGCTTGACCGAATCGAGGGGGAAGTTTAGCGAAGGCATGGCTGAATTCGCAAACTCACGCGCCGAGCAACACCGGTATGTGCGGAAACGATTGCGATAATCAATGAAGTGCGCAACGGAGCAAGCGTTTGGTAGATTCGAAGCAGCGACGACCGTTTGAGACCATTCGGGTTGTCGATCTTTCGTCGCGTTTCTCCGGTGCGTTTGCAGCCCGCCTGTTTGGTGATTTTGGTGCGGAAGTCATCCTTGCCGAACCCCCAGAAGGCCACCCGTGTCGGCACGAACCGCCATTCAAGAATGAACCCAGCGACGATGGCAGCGTCATCCATGCTTTCGTCAACTGGAACAAACAATCCGTCGTGGTCGCTACGACCGCAGAAAGAGACGAACTGACTCGAACTGCAGATATTGTCATAACGAATTCGTTTGACTCTGAATACCTCGCTGGCGTAGAAGCGGAGATGCGGGCCGACGCCGTTCACTTAGTAGTAACTGCGTATGGCTTACATGGTCCTTTGCAAGGTAAAGAGGGCAACAACCTGACCTTGAGCGCTCATTGCGGTTGGGCATCCATCAATGGCTATCGAGACGAGCCGCCTTTAGCTATGCCTAGAAATCAGCATGGCATTGCGGGTGGCGTCATGGGCTATATCGCGGCGGCGGCTGCATTGCGCTGTCGCGAGTCCCAGAGTGCGGTCGAACGCGTCGATGTAAGTGAACTTGAAGCCTACGCAATCACCGTAAATCCGTGGGGAGTCGCTGGAGCTTACAACGGCTTGACCACGACGAGAGGCCCTGGGGGTGGCCGCCCACGCGGCACGCCCGGTCCACTTTGGGAACTAGCCGACGGGCGCATGAATTTTGGGTTGGCAGATTTTCACAACTGGACGGAGGCGATGAATGTCTGTGGCGCGCCAGAACTTGGCAAGCGTGAAGATCTGATTCCCGACATCGGTCGCCATTCCAAAGACATGCGCGATGTCGTCAAAGGCCTTGCTGAGAGCTTGCCGAAACTAGAGCGCTGGCCGGTATTTCATGCGCTTGCGGAACTACGTTGCGTGATTGGTGTCGTGCAAAACAGCAGCGATTTAGTCCAAAACGAGCATTTATTGGCCCGGGAGTACTTTGTCGACACCGCGTTAGAAGGCGATGTTGTACGCACATCTGGTGCGCCCGCAAAGCTCTCGCCTTCGCCATGGCGAATCGCGATGCCGGCACCAAAACTGGGTAGTAGTTCTCCTAGCAGCGTTGCAAGACATCCCAAACCAACACTTGCTGGACAATCCGATCGGGATTTCGCCGACGGCCCTCTGACAGGCTTGCGCGTTTTAAGTTTCGGTCAAGCTTGGTCAGGAACATTCGGCACGGAACTGCTCGCACTGTTAGGTGCGGACGTTGTTCAAATCGCCTCCGTAAAACACCCAGATGCCTTCCGGCGCATCAGCGGGGTCGTGCCACCAGGTGTCCGAGACGATTCAAGAACTCAACACCCCGCCAATACGCAAGGACATTACAACTCCGTCAATTTACATAAGCGCGAAATCGATCTCGATCTCACGCATCCACGTGGTCAAGAGATTCTTTGGGACCTTATCCCGCGCTTCGATATGCTCGTCGACAACTTTCGACCTACCGTTCTGCCAAAATGGGGTGTAACCCTTGAACGTTTGCACGAAGTGCGACCCGGCATGATTTGGGCTTCGATTTCCGGCTACGGTGAGTCGGGTCCATATAGCCACTACCCAGCGAACGGTGCTACCACTGAACCTATGGCTGGTTTTTCATCGGTCCATGGTTATTGCGACGACCAAGGCATGAACACTGGCGGTCTCTATCCGGACCCAATAAGCGGTTATTTCCTGGTCGCCACGATCATGGCAGCATTGAGCCACCGTGATCTCACCGGCGAGCCACAACGAGTGGACCTGTCGATGATGGAAGCCGTGTCCTCCGTGATTGGTGATGCCATCATTGAAATGGATGCTCGTGGCACGATTCCCTTACCGCGTGGCAATAGCCACCACGTACATGCCCCGCACAATATGTACAAGGCTACTGGCACTGACTGGTTGGCGGTAGCGGTAGAGTCGTCCGTCATGTGGGAAGCACTTGTCGAGCTTATCGATGACGAAAGGCTTAGATCTGAGGATTTAAAACTAGCAACCGAGCGCAAGCGACAAGAGTCCTTGATCGATGAGGTTCTATGCTCGTTTGTACTTGAACATGATGCTGAGGAACTAGCAGCTCGCTTGCGCAATGTTGGGATTTGTGCGTCACGCGTGGTGCCACTTGTGGAGCTTTACAGCAAACCTGACCAGTTGCTTTACGACGCGGGTTTCATTCAGCAGATCGAGCACCCAGAGGCCGGCGCAAACTGGATGCCTGGCAGGCCATTTCGATTTTCCTCACTCGGTACTCCACCGATTAAACCGGCACCGTGCGTCGGCCAACATACCGAGGAAGTACTAAAGCGAGAGCTGAATTTGAATGCAGAGTCATATCAAGCTTTGGTATTGGAAAGGTTGACGGGAACGCTCGACGAACGATCGTTAATGACCTAAAGCGAAGCGAGCATGTCACACACGTGATGCCAAAATAGTGGTGCGGAGAGGTCGCCAAAGCATAGAAATCACGCTCGTTACCAGACCATAGCAATAGCAATGCCTATCGCTAATCGAATCCTGCAACGCAACGAAACCGACATTCAGAAGCAATTTCGTACCTCAAAAGTCGTCGGTCGGCTACATTGAATAACTCCCTGAATCTGCTATCAATTCAGGTGTCAATCACGAAAAAGAATCGGTAAGCGTTCTACATAATTGAGCGAAGATTGCACATATTTTGTGCAAATGATGCTCAGTATTTGAGCTAGAGGTCAAATAGATGCTTTAAAAACGCGCATTTGCCTAAGAAAAGGCTTTTGGCACGGTTATTGCCACTCATTACCTAGACGGTCTTGAATTCAAGATCTTCTGCTCTGTTGAACTAAAAGAGGCTTCCGTGTTCCCGTTGAAATTGCGCAATCTAATCGCTACTGCATTAACTGTGACATTGTGTTTAGTCGCATTGCCGTCATTGGCAAAGGATGACTATCGAATCGCATGGAGCATCTACGTTGGTTGGATGCCGTGGGACTACGCAGCGAAATCTGGGATTGTCGACAAATGGGCCGACAAATACGGCATCACCATCGAAGTCGTTCAGTTCAACGACTACATCGAATCTATTAACCAGTACACGGTGGGGGCATTTGATGGTTGCACCATGACCAATATGGACGCATTGACTATTCCTGCAGCTGGCGGTGTAGATTCCACTGCGCTTATCGTCGGCGATTTTTCGAACGGAAACGACGGCATCGTTCTCAAGGGCACGGGTAAATCGATTGCCGATTTGAAAGGCCAGAAAGTCAATCTGGTCGAACTTTCCGTGTCCCACTACTTGCTAGCTCGAGCATTGAGTAGCGTTGGTATGTCCGAACGAGATTTGACCGTCGTCAATACTTCAGACGCTGATATCGTCGCAGCGTTTGCCACCGAGGACGTGTCCTCTGTTGTTACTTGGAACCCTCTATTGGCGGAAGTGAAAGGCATGCCAGATGTGTCCCCAATATTTGATAGTTCGATGATTCCCGGTGAAATAATCGACATGCTCGTGGTGAACAGCGAAGCTCTCGAAGACGAGCGTTTAGGCAAAGCTCTCGCCGGTGCGTGGTACGAAACGATGGCTGTGATGGCAGCTGAAAACGAAACTGCCATTGCCGCAAAATCCTTTATGGCCGAAGCATCAGGGACGGACTTGGCTGGTTATGAAGCGCAGTTGGCTGCGACGGAAATGTTCTATCAAGCTCCGCCTGCCGTTCAGTTCGTAAGTTCTGACGCTTTACGCGCAACCATGTCGCACGTCGCCGAGTTCTCATTCGAGCACGGTTTGCTCGGTGAAGGAGCGGCCGACGCAAGTTTTATCGGCATCGAGCTGCCTAATGGCGAAATCCTCGGTTCGGCCTCGAATGTCAAACTCCGCTTCACGGCTAAGTACATGCAAATGGCCGCGGACGAAGCGATCTAAAGAACAAGCGCGAAGACGCCGCGTGCCGTGGTTGAGGCTGCGTGCGGAACATGCGCCTACTGAACAAGCAGCCCGGCAAACTCGGGTTCGTCATGGGTGCGGCGTTGCCATTCTTCGTCGCACTCTTAATCTATGTGTCTGCGTCCAGCATTCGCCTTGCTGAAAATCCCAACGACAAGCTGCTACCAGATTTGTCGACAATCAGCGCCGCCATCCAACGTGTCGCATTTGAACCTGATCGACGCACTGGGGAATATGTTTTTTGGCAAGACACAGCTGCCAGTCTTAAGCGACTACTAACAGGCGTTGCGCTCGGCGCGTTGGTTGGCTTAACCATCGGCGTTCCAAATGGCCTGATACCCTGGTTTGGCGCGTTTTGGTCACCTGCGGTCCGTGCGTTGTCAATGATTCCGCCGCTCGCGATCCTGCCCATTCTCTTCATCATGTTTGGCGTCGGTGAATTCGCCAAAGTGATGCTCATTCTTTTCGGGACGGCACCATTTCTCATGCGAGATGTGGAACAAAGGGTTCGTGAGTTGCCGCGCGAACAACTCATAAAGGCGCAGACGTTGAACGCTTCGACATGGCAAATTGCCTTGCGCGTTGTGCTTCCTCAGATTCTGCCGCGTATAGTCGATGGCATACGTTTGACGCTCGGCGCTGCGTGGTTGTTTCTTATTGCGGCCGAAGCTATCGCGTCGACCGATGGGCTGGGCTATCGAATCTTTCTAGTGCGCAGATATTTGGCGATGGACGTAATTCTTCCCTACGTCGCATGGATCACGTTTTTGGCGTTCATGCTCGATTTCGGCTTGCGGCAATTGAATCGCCGCTTCTTCCCTTGGTATGGGACCGAACGATGATCGAAATTAAAAACGTATGGAAACGCTACCTCGACAAAACCGTCCTAGAGAAGGTTTCCCTGCATGTCGCCAAGCATGAATTTATCACAATCGTTGGCGCGTCAGGATGCGGCAAAACCACGTTTCTGCGCATGCTGCTAGGAGAAATCGAGCCGTCTGAAGGCGAAATCCTGATCGAAGGAGATCGCATGAGAAACGAGCCGGACGGGGACCGAGGCGTGGTATTCCAACGCTACTCTGTATTCCCTCACATGACGGTTCTGGAAAACGTTCGCTTTGGGTTAGACCTTAAACACTCGCGTTTTCTCGGCAGGTCATTTAAGCGTGCGCGTGAGGACAGCAGCAAGCTAGCCGGCGACATGTTGGCGCGAGTTGGGTTGCAACGTAACCAGGACAACTACCCCGCAGAACTTTCAGGTGGCATGCAGCAACGCCTCGCATTGGCGCAAACGCTCATCATGACGCCTCGGGTATTGCTTCTCGACGAACCTTTCGGTGCATTAGACCCAGGCTATCGAGCCGATATGCATGAATTGCTGCTCGACTTATTTAAGGAACTCGATCTCACCGTTTTCATGATCACGCACGATATCTCGGAAGGGTTCAGCTTGGGTTCACGACTATTGGTTTTTGATAAACCGCGTGTAGACCCACATGACCCGGAACTCTACGGCGCGACCATTACGTTCGACTTGCCAGTCGGCCCGCGCCCAACTTTGGCTTCGATCGTCGACAACATAAACGTAAAACCAGAGAACGTAGCAGCATGACCGCTAATCCAGAAGTTCTGTATGAAGACATCCTCCCAGGCGGCAGTCATTGGTCTTTTGTCGCCAATCAGAACGTCCAATTGCAGTTGGTCGACATGGCAGGCGGGGGTAACGTCGCAATGCTCGCCTACAACCCAGCAAATCCTTTAGAACGGCTAAATCTCCCCGATTCGCTCAAATGCCAACACACCTTTCGGCTTACCCAAGGTCACTGCTTGTACTCTGATATGGGGCGGATTTTTTGTTCGATCGTCGCTGACGATGTGGGCTGGCATGATGCGTCTTGTGGCACCTGCAATGCGGGAATTGTTCGAAGCAAATGGGGTTCGCGAACGTATCAAGACGCTCGGAATGACTACTTTCGCAATGGTCGCGACTCGTTTCTTGTCGAGTTGGGCAAATACGGCTTAGGCAAGCGGGACTTCGCCGCGAACGTGAATTGGTTCTCCCGCGTCAATGTAGGCGGCGATGGTGGCATGCACTACGTCGTCAACCATACAAGTGCGGGCCAATCGGTCACGTTGCGCTTCGAAATGCCGACGCTCGTCGTGCTTCACACATGCCCTCACCCACTAAACCCAGCTAGCGAATATCCGCGCCGCCCCATCGTCTACCGCCTTAGTGTCGGTGAACCGGCTGCAGAAGACGATGCATGCAAGTTGTCGCGCGAGGAAAACGCGCGCGGGTTCATGAACAACTACCTCTATTCCCTAGGTAAGTAACTTGAGAGGTTAACCAAGTGTTGCAAGCAAGTTCACTAAATCAAGCTAACGCTGCATGGTCCGAAACCGTCGCGGCTGGCAATTACTGGCTGGGCCGAATTGCTCGAGGTGAAACGTTTCGAATCACCGATTTGAAGGGTAATCAAGCTGTAGACACGCTCTTTTTCAATGCCAATCAACCACACGAACGCTACAGCGCTTTTGACACGATCCGTGAGCAAGGCAATCTATATCTAACGACCGGCACAACTTTGCTTTCAGACGAACTAAACCCTATGCTGACCATCGTGGCCGATACGTGTGGTCGCCACGACACGCTAGGTGGTGCGTGTGCGGGGGAAAGCAATACCGTGCGCTATTCGCTCGACAAGAAGACCATGCACTCCTGTCGCGATAGCTGGTTGCTCGCCGTGAATACGCATCCGGATATGGGTCTGACCAAACGCGACCTCTCGCACAACATCAATTTCTTCATGAATGTGCCTGTGACACCTGAGGGCGGCCTGACATTTGAGGATGGCATAAGCGCACCTGGCAAATATGTGGAGTTGCGCGCGGAGATGGATATTCTCGTATTGATCTCGAACTGTCCACAGCTAAACAACCCATGCAACGGCTACAACCCTACCCCCATTGAACTCGCCACATGGTCATGTACGGCCTAAGAGCATTCGAGCAACGCATCGGCTGAAGCTGTGTTCAAAAAAGTTCTGGTCGCAAATCGGGGCGAAATCGCCGTGCGAATTTATCGCACGCTTGAAAAAATGGGCATCGCAAGCGTTGCCGTTTACACGGACGATGATCAACGCTCAAGCCACGTCAGTATGGCGAACGAAGCTAGGTCACTTGGCCACGGCACACTCGCAGACACTTATCTTGCAATTGACAAGGTGCTTGCCGCTGTAGAGCGATCAGGAGCGGATGCAGTTCACCCTGGTTATGGGTTTCTAAGTGAGAACGCTAATTTCGCGACAGCGCTTGAAGCACGCGGCGTCACTTTTATCGGTCCTCGTCCAGAGCATCTCGCCAATTTCGGTTTAAAGCATGAAGCGCGTCGACTTGCAAGCGCTGCTGGCGTCTTGCAGCTCCCAGGCAGTGGCGTCATTGCAAATGTGAAAGAAGCGTTGCAAGAAGCAGACGCTATCGGTTACCCCATCATGCTCAAAAGCTCAGCAGGAGGTGGTGGCATCGGGATGCAACGGTGTGACGACGCAGCCGAACTGAAAGCGCGCTTCAAGATGGTTGAACGACTTGCCAGTAATGCGTTCGGTGACTCAAGACTGTTTGTCGAGCGATGCGTAACCACGCCGCGCCATGTCGAAGTACAGGCGTTCGGTGATGGGATGGGTGGCATCGCGATATTTGGGGACCGCGATTGTTCATTGCAGCGCCGTCATCAAAAGGTGGTCGAAGAGTGTCCCGCATATGGGTTGCCGGATTCAGTTCGCGAACGTATGCATGCCGACGCTAGCTCATTACTCGCAAGCGTCGAATATCGGAGCGCAGGAACCGTCGAGTTTTTGTACGACGCGGCGCGGGAAGAGGCAACTTTCCTTGAGGTCAATACTCGCCTGCAAGTGGAGCATGGCGTCACAGAACTCGTCTATGACCTGGATTTGGTGCAATTGATGATTGAACTAGCCGCGGGTGAACTAGCACCTTTGGCCGAGATTACGGCGAAACTAAATCCCACTGGCCATGCGATGCAAGCTCGCGTCTGTACGGAAGACCCGAATCATCAGTTTCGTCCCACGCCCGGTACGCTGGCAAGCGTCGAGTTCCCAAGCGAGCCAAATGTCAGGATAGACACCTGGTTACGACCAGGTGCGGAAATATCTCCTAAATATGACTCCCTCGTCGCAAAGGTCATGTCGTATTCAAGCTGTCGCGAAGAAGCGCGCCAGATCTTGATCGACGCGCTAGAAGCTACTGTGCTCCACGGCACAGAAACCAATCGCGAATACTTGGTTCAAGCTCTTGAAACAAACGCGTTCGCGCAAAACCATCATGACACGACGACACTCAGCACATTCGATTACCAACCTACTACCGTCGAGGTAATCGCTGCTGGCGCTCAAACGTCCGTGCAACAGTGGCCTGGACGTATGGGTTATTGGCATGTTGGGGTGCCGCCGTCAGGTCCCATGGACGACCTTTCTTTTCGAATCGGCAATCGCGTGCTAGGCAATGACGAAGGCGCGACGGGATTAGAACTCGCGCTCAATGGTCCAACACTCGAATTTCACTGCGCAACCACCGTTCTGATTGCGGGTGGGGTCGAAGACATCAAACTCACACGTGCCGAAGCAGCGAAAACGATGAAGGCGTGGCAGTGTATTCAGATTGCAAGAGGTGATCGTTTAGAAGTAGGTGCCGTAGTTGAAGGTATGCGTGCTTACGTGCTGTTCGAAGGTGGGCTAGCCGTCCCGAACGTCATGGGTTCAGCAGCGACGTTTGACCTTGGCTGCATGGGCGGTCTTAACGGGCGTACGTTAGAGATAGGTGACTTGCTGCGCGTGCATAGGCAGCAAGATTCTTCGATGTGTCGTTCGTTTCGTGAAATTTCGCGACCTGCCCTGAGCGCTCGCCATAAGTTGCGGGTAACGCTTGGCCCTCATTCCACGAGTGATTTTCTTACGTCTGACGATTTGGATGCATTCCTAAATGCAAAGTGGGTTGTGCATTACCACTCGAGCCGTACCGGCATACGCCTAATCGGCCCAAGACCCGTATGGGCTCGCCCAGATGGCGGCGAGGCGGGCTTGCATCCTTCAAACGTACACGACAACGCGTATGCGATTGGTGCGATCGATTTCACCGGTGACATGCCTGTGATTCTTGGACCTGATGGTCCAAGCCTTGGCGGTTTCGTGTGTCCCGCGGCTGTCATTGAAGCCGATCGCTGGAAACTTGGTCAACTCGGCGCAGGTGACGAAATTCGTTTAGCGCCTGTTTCTGAAGATGCGGCGAACAGCATCTTGCGCGAACAAAACCAGCAGATCGCTGTTGCTAATGCTGTCGCATACACAGCACCGGCAATCGTGCATCAAATTAGAGAAGATCCCATATTGAGCGCTGTCGAAGACATCGTCGTACGGCGCGCGTCGCAGGATTCACTGCTGGTGGAATTCGGGCCTGCGGCGCTAGATATCGAAGTCAGGCTACGGGTCGATCGGTTGGAGAACGCGCTCTTGACTGATCGCGTCGATACGGTGCTAGAGACGACTGCCGGGATTCGTTCGCTTTTGATTCGATTCGATTCAAAACGGGTCGCGGCGAAGGAACTCACAGCACAACTCGATCCGTATTTCAAGATCGCTCGCAATGCCGAGCCCAAACGCTCGTCACGTATCGTCTATTTACCGCTGTCGTGGGATGACCCCGCCTGCCGTGAAGCGATTGATCGCTATGTGCAAAGCGTGCGTGCCGATGCACCGTGGTGTCCAGATAACATCGAGTTTATCCGACGAATCAATGGACTTGCCAACCGGGACGCCGTGAAGGACATCGTGTTCAACGCGGACTACCTGGTCATGGGTCTTGGTGACGTTTATCTAGGTGCGCCCGTAGCTACAGCTGTAGATCCGCGACATCGTCTCGTGACAACTAAATACAACCCCGCTCGTATATGGACGGCCGAGAATTCGGTGGGTATTGGGGGTGCGTACCTTTGCATCTACGGCATGGAAGGACCAGGCGGTTATCAGTTCGTAGGTCGCACCCTGCAGGTTTGGGATACACACCGCCACGGCCGTCATTTTGACGAATACTGGCTACTACGACCGTTTGATCGCATTCGTTTTTTCGAGGTAGATGCTCAGGAACTTACTGCAATGCGAGAAGCCTTCCCACAAGGCGGACTGGCATTAGATATCGAAGATGGGGTGTTTGAAGTCGATTGCTATCAAGATCTTCTTGATGCCGAGAGTGATTCAATCCAAGCGTTTGAAACGACGCGTCAAGCTGCATTTGCGGCTGAACTCGATGACTGGAAAGCACGCGGTTTATTGACTTTCGAGATCGATGAACCTCCATCTCTTGAACCACCTCAAATCAACTCAAATGATGATGTGCTCGTTTCTAGTCCACTAGCAGGTTCTGTATGGTCAGTTCATGCGCATCAAGGCCAACACGTAGCTAAAGGTGATGTGCTGTTCGTCGTGGAATCAATGAAGACGGAGTTCGAAGTTACCGCACCATCGACCGGCGTTGTCGGAGACGTGCTAGTTTCGCAAGGCCAAAGTGTGCGGGCTGGCCAACCACTCGCTAGCTCACGCAATTGACCCATTTGCACAGCCTCGCGTCGCTTCGACACGCCTACGCAACACGCGACGTTCGAATAGATGCCGTTTTGCGCGAATCGCATGAACGAGCGGCTCGATCTGATAGTGCTATCTGGATTCATCGAGAGTCACTAGACGCATTGATAAAAGAACGAGAGCGCGTAGAGCAACTTGATTTTGAACAGAGTCCGTTGTGGGGGACGCCATTCGCCGTTAAAGACAACATGGATGTCGCAGGCTGTCCTACCACCGCGGCATGCCCTGAGTTTACCTATACACCAAGCGTCTCGGCCCGTGTAGTTGAACTATTAACTGCCAGTGGCGCAGTGCCGATCGGGAAGACCAATTTAGATCAGTTTGCGACCGGTCTTACCGGCGCAAGATCGCCTTTTGGCAGTGTACCCAACGCCGTCAAATCAACCTACATCTCTGGCGGGAGCAGTAGCGGTTCTGCCGTTGCGGTTAAGCATGGCATTGTGCCTTTCGCACTAGGTACAGATACCGCCGGCTCTGGTCGAGTCCCAGCAGCATTGAACGACGTTATCGGATTCAAACCGACCCGCGGGTGGTGGTCAACTCGTGGTGTGGTGCCAGCGTGCCGAACGCTTGATTGCGTATCAGTGTTCACAAATTCAATCGCAGATGCCTACACCATCGCAGAAATCGTTGGCATCTTTGACGAAACAGACCCCTACGCTCGACAAATCGAACAACGGTCATTTAGACATAAACCTCTACGCGTCGGTGTTCTAGAGCCCGCGCAATTGGCATGGCGTCCTGATAACAGCTACGAAGAGCCATACCAACGATCGATCAATGCTCTGCCATTCCAAGCAATACCGGTGGACGCGACTCCTTTTCTTGAGGCTGGGAAGCTTTTGTACGAAGGTCCTTGGTTGGCTGAGAGACTTGCTGCGATAGGTGATTTTGCCCGGACAAACCCGCAGGCGATCCATCCAGTTACCGCTTCTGTGCTGAACTCAGGTAACACGTTAACAGCGGAGGAATGCTTCAAAGCGCAATATCGGTTGGCCGAACTTTGTCGCGAGGTTGAAGCAATTTTTGCCTCAGTTGATATTGTCGTTTCACCAACCGTGCCGACACACTTCACGCAAAACGAAGTGCAGCAAGACCCAATTAACACCAATTCGCAACTTGGCGTATTCACACATTGCGCTAACTTGCTAGATCTCTGTGCAATAGCCGTACCAGCTGGCATTACTGCGCAGGGATTACCTTTCGGTATTTCATTGCTCGCTCCGGCAGGCCACGATTTGGCTTTGTTAAGCGCAGCGTCTAAATTGACCGGCGAGACCTTAAATTCGACTAGCGTGGAGAGTTCAGACGTCCTACATATCGCTGTTTGCGGCGCACATATGCAAGGTCAGCCGCTAAACAAAGAGCTCACCAAACGCCACGCGACTCACGTAACTAAGACGCATACAGCGGCTAACTATCGGTTTTACGCCCTGCCAGACGGCAAGCGGCCAGCGCTAATTCGAAATGAAAAGCATGGCGAAGCAATTGAGCTAGAAATATGGTCAATGCCAAAGCGCGAGCTTGGCGGGTTTCTAACGAGCGTCGATCGACCACTGGCGATTGGTTCTGTCGAGCTAGCAGATGGACAATGGGTGCACGGTTTCGTGGGTGATTCGAGCGCAACGGCTGCAGCAACCGATATAACCAAATTTCGCAGCTGGCGTCGCTATCGCGAGCACGATAGCGCAAAAGACCAATGCTAGTCGTTACGAGTGACCGGTATAGGTGCACGCTTGTGTTTAAGAAACCAGGAGTGCTAACGACTGTCACGTATCTAGCACCCGGTGAGACCAGTATTGCGATTTATTTCTAGACGAACGTTTAGTACATAAAGATAAAGGCGAAATACTCCTCATCGCGTTTTGCACAAATCGCGTCAAGAAAGGTTTTGAAAGTTGCTCCTGCAAGGTCTACTGCTTTCATCTTGCGAATACGCCCTCGCCATAGCACCGCAAAACCGAACGCCGCTACACTCGATGCCTCATGGCTTGCTATGAAGCACGGTACCTTCGACAGCTCATCTATTACTTGAAAAATCCACTGGAAAGAGGGACGGCGCGTCGAATATATCGCTCAATTTCTCGCAATCCTTAGCGCCGGCTTGAACTGTTTTGTAGCCAAGCCAACGCAGAATCGGAACTCCATGCGAATGTTCATCATCCATCTAAACGACTCGCGTCTATGTTTGTCTAATTCGCCGCATTAACTCAATCCCCTCAAGAGACGTTTGAATAGAACGGCCAAATTTGTTTGGTCGTTGCACACCAGATGGCAATCGTCGATTTCGACAAAGTTCACGAACGTCGGGCTAGCGCAAGCTCGAAATGGCTCAAATACGGCGATCGCGATGTGCTGCCTTTTTGGGTCGCGGATATGGATTTTCAGACGCCAGGTTTCATCCTTGACGCGATCCAAGCGAGATTAGAGCATCCTGTGCTCGGTTACACCGACCCGCCTGAAGCATTAATTAGTGCGTTTGTCGATTGGGCCGACCGCCGGTACGGCTGGCAACTACATCCAGATTGGCTGGTGGCATTTACCTCGCTGGTGCCTGGTCTAAACGCCGCGGTGCGCACCGTAGGCGGCGATGGCGATGCTATGGTCGTCATGACACCTATTTATCCACCTTTCTTGAAAACGGCCGCATTCAATCGCCGCGAGGAAATTCGCTCACCACTGGTGATAGAGCAAGGTCGTTGGATTATGGATTTAGGTGACATTGAGTTTCGCGTCAAGGACGTCTCTCCCACGACCATCATGCTCAGCAATCCGCAAAACCCTACCGGCCGGGTTTACACATCGACGGAGTTGCAAGCCTTTGCAGAGCTCTGTCTCCGCTACAACACGGTGATCGTCAGTGACGATATTCATTGGGGATTATGTTTGGAAGAAAACGTTTCCCACGTACCTATTGCAACACTCGACAAAGACGTCGCCAACAACACGATCACGCTTATTTCACACACAAAGAGCTACAACGTGGCGGGCCTGCAAAGCGCTTTTGCGGTCATTCCCAATCCGACTCTACGTGAGCAATTCATCGCTGCTAAAGATGGCTGGATGAGCAGTGTTTCCCCGTTGGCCTATGCGGCCGCTATTGCGGCTTACAACGACCGCTCAACTTGGTTAAGCGAATTGCAAGGGTATTTGCGCAGCAATCGCGATCTGCTAACAGCAACTGTAGCAGCACTACCTAACCTAAAAATGTGCGCCCCCATCGAAGGGACGCACCTTGCTTGGTTGGACGCAAGAGCTATTCCCGTTCACAACCATGCTGCCTATTTCGAAGCATTCGGTCTGGGCCTGTCAGATGGCGTGGATTTCGGTGATCCAGGGTTCATGCGCTTCAATTTCGCAACACCACGGACAACATTAGAAGCGGGATTAGAGAGGCTGCAACAAGCTTCGCAAAGCGCACCGGGCCACTAGGCAAATTTGAAGTTTTCCCGCATCCGCTTAAACTTCAACCTCTCAGAAGTAGCCCCTCGGCTACTTTTTTGTTTTAGGTTTGAAGGCCTGCGAGGACTTACTCATGACAAGCATCATGCCAACGTACAACCGCTATCCGGTCACTTTTGTAAGCGGTGACGGCGCTTACCTTACGGCCGATGATGGTCGGCGCTACCTTGATGGCTTGTCTGGTATTGCCGTTTGCGTGTTAGGGCATTCGCACCCAGGCGTCGCGCAAGCTCTTGCAAAACAGGCTAAAACGCTCATTCACACCTCAAATTTGTACGGCATCCCAGAACAGGAAAAACTCGCTACATCCCTGTGCGAAATAAGCGGCATGGATAACGTGTTTTTCTGTAATTCCGGGGCAGAATCCAATGAGGCAGCGCTGAAATTAGCGCGCAAGTACGGTAACGATCGAGGTGTGGACGTACCTACAACCCTTGTGATTGAAGGCAGTTTTCATGGCCGAACGCTAGCCACGCTCACCGCCACCGGGCAACCTAAAGTACAGGTGGGTTTTGATCCATTGCCACTAGGTTTTGAACATGTACCGTTCAATGACATTGCGGCAGTTGAGAATCGCGCCGCCGCAGAAAACGTGGTAGCCATACTGGTTGAACCAATTCTTGGCGAAGGAGGGGTTCATGTGCCGGCCGACAACTATCTTGAAGAATTGCGACGGGTTTGTGACGCAAACGACATGTTGCTCATGCTCGACGAAGTGCAAACTGGCAACGGTCGCACTGGTAAGTTCTTCGCCTACCAACACAGTTCGATTCTGCCGGACGTGGTGACCACAGCAAAAGGTTTGGCGAACGGTGTACCCATCGGCGCTTGTCTAGCACGCGGCGAAGCCGCTAAAACCCTCGTCGCGGGTACTCATGCAAGTACGTTCGGTGGGAATCCCCTCGCTTGTGCGGCGGCCAATGCGACCATTGCCGAACTTCAGAATGGCGTGATCGAACAAGGCGCAAAAACCGGCCAAGCGATGCGTGATGCGTTCGCCAAAAATCTCGCAGATTCGAACAACGTCAAGGATATTCGCGGCAAAGGCATGATGGTCGGGATCGAACTCACGGAACCATGCGTCGAACTCGTGAACCAAGCGATGGATCGAGGCTTGCTCATGAATGTCACGACCGACACGGTGGTACGCCTATTGCCGCCATTGAACATTTCAGCGGAAGAGGCCGATGAAATGGTCACGATCGTTACCGAGCTTATTAAGAATCACGTGTAATGACTCAGCATTTTCTGCGGCTGAGCGATTTCTCCCCAACCGAGCTGCACACGATCATTCAACGAGGCATCGAACTAAAACAACAACAGCAAGGAAACATCGCACACGAGACCTGCAAGCGCAAGACCCTCGCCATGATCTTTGAACTGAGTTCTACGCGAACACGGGTGTCGTTCGAAGCAGGTATGGCTCAGCTTGGTGGTCACTCGTTGTTCTTAAGCCCTCGCGATACGCAACTTGGACGTGGCGAACCAATCGGCGATACCGCACGCGTGCTGGCGAAGATGGTCGACATCGTCATGATTCGCGCGGCAGACCAAGGCACCATCGACGAATACGCTCGTTATTCGTCGATTCCAGTGATCAATGGCATGAGTAATGAACTACACCCATGTCAGTTGCTCGCCGACGTCATGACCATCATCGAAATCCACGGCAAAATCGAAGATTTGCAGGTCGCGTTTGTCGGCGATGGCTACAACATGTGCAACTCTTTCATCGAAGCATCTCGCGTGTTCAACTTTGATTTGCGAATCGCGACGCCGAAAGGTTATGAGCCGAAACCGCAGTTTCTCCAATGCGCGACGCGGACGCAGCTGGTTGCTTCACCCAACGAAGCAGTGGCTGGTGCAGATGTGGTTGTAACCGATGTTTGGTCTTCTATGGGTCACGAAGATCAGACGGAGCGAAAGCAAGCCTTTGAGACCTTTCAGATTTCTACCGAAGTGCTAGATCGCGCCAAGCCGAATGTGGTCTTGTTGCACTGTTTGCCCGCCCATCGCGGTGAGGAAGTCGATGAATACGTGCTGGACGATCCACGCTCTGCCGTGTGGGAAGAGTCCGGCAATCGTTTGCACGCCCAAAAAGCGCTGCTAGAGTTTTTGCTGAACTAAACCCTAACGAGCGTTATCGGCAAGTTTTGCAAGCGTTTTAGCGAGCTCTGGGTGCCCCCCTGCATCGGCCCAACCTGCAACCGTGCCGTCGAATTGCAATTCACGTAATGTGAGATCTGCACCATGTTCAATCAACCAATCCACAAGCTTCGCATTGCCATTAAAGGCCGCCCAATGGGTCACCGTTTGAGACAGATCATTCGTCGCATTTACATCAAATCCAGCATCTAGCAATTTCTTCAACAGTGCTAGCTCCTCTTGTTCTGCAAGTGCGAAAAATGCTCCAACAACCTCGTCGTTCGTTACATTCAACTCAGCGATAGCGCTATCAACTGTACCAGCATCTTGAGCGTCCTGAAGTCTGAAAGCCAAACGATATGGTGCGGCGATAGCAGCACCACCGCGCACAAGTGTGCGCACCATGGCGATTTGCTGTGCTTTGGATTCAACGACACCGCTAGAAAGCAACAGCCCTAATGTCGTTTCACCAGGTCCGCCACGATAGGTGTAGCAAACCGCATTCGGATCGCAACCGCGCTCCAGTAGCAATTCAATGATCTCTACCGCATTGTCAGGCGATACCTGGCGTTCACCCTCGAAACCATTCACGCCGATGTAGTTCATGAGCGTGCAACGATGGGGTCGAATGGAGCGCGCGCGTGCGAAATATGGGTGCTGATCAAGTAGCTCGCGCAAACGAACCGTATCACCTGTCGCCAGCGCGTCCACCGCCGATTCAAAATCCTCAATGTCGTTTTCAATCAAACGCGACCCGACCGTATCGAACTGTTCGACCGAAAGATTTGAAGCTAACATATCGATGAGATGGTTATTGCCTCGATCAGCATTGCGCAATGCCAACTCAACAACAGTATCGCCTTCAAAGTTGGTCAGGCACGGGTTTGCGTTGTTTGCGAGTAGCTGCTGCACTGCAAATTCATCGCTTTGCCGAACGGCACGATGTAAAGGCGTATCTCCTTGATAATCGATGACGTTGGCATCGAATCCCAGCTCAAGGAGCGTTGCGAGCGTTTTATGCGAACCGCGCGCCAATGCTTCGTGCAACCATAGGTGCTCGTGATAACTCATCGGCCTTAGGTATTTAGACGTACCGCGCTGGTCCGCAACTAGTTCGTCTTCATTGCGAAAGCACTTATTCAACAAGTGATCCAAATCGGTGACATCTGCTTGGTCGGCACCGTGCGCCTTAAGGGTCTTCGCTAAATCATCTCGACCTAAAGCAACTGCAACTCGTGAAGGCGACCGTCCGCCTTCGTCTTTAGCGTCCAGCTCCGCGCCGTGTTGTATGAGCAGGTCCAGAATCGATCGATCACAGTCGCACTGAATCGCTTCGTGGAGCGCATTGCCGCGCATACCGTAAATCGTTTGGTTCCAATTCGGATCACCGCCATTGTTGAGCAGTTTTTCAATCATGAGCTCATCTTGAAACTGCATTGCATGCGTTAAAGCATGGCAGACGTGCCATTGGGGCGGTTTTGCAGCAAGTAGCAGATCTAGCGAATCATGGTCGCCATGGCGGACCGCCTCCCACATCGAACTGCCTTCATACAAAGTCGGACCATCCGCTGCATCCGCACCGTGGTCTAGTAAGAGTCTGACGATTTCCGCATCTTGCGCGGAACCTATAGCCCCACCGAGACAGGTTTTAAAACCTCGAATCGTGTCGCGCTCGCGCATACCGTCATTTGGATTCGCACCATGCTTGAGTAGTGTTTGAACCCAAATGCGACGCCGTTCGCGTAGTTCTGATTGATTCGCACCGTGCTTCGTGCAACAAAGAATCACGAGGGCTGAAATTTCTAAATGCTGAACGGCTGCATTAACGTCCAATGCGTCCAAATCCGCCATTTCCAGATTTTTGTCCAGCCGCGCTAGGCGCACGCCAAGTTGGGTCGCTGCAGCTGACGATTGCAACGATTCAAGAGAAGCCTTGTCAACCGCCGCACCATTCATGTAGCGTTGCGCTAACCAAACTGCACATTCGCGAGTTTCGTCTGGTGCGGTAGAGCCTTTCAGTATCGTCGACCAGTCTGCAAAGCCTCGCTCTTTCGCAACAACATCCAAAGCTACGGCTAGATCCGGGAGATTACCATCCGTGTCGAAATCTGCACCGTAAACCCGGCGAAGACGCGCTTTCGCCCCTACACGGCCACGCAATGCTTGCGACCGCAGCATTTGAGCGGCCATCAGGATCGAATCTGAAGCTGTTTGTTGAGTCGCAAATACAGTCATAGATAGTGGGCTATGTTTCGATTTAAAAAGGCCGTGTTGGTTTTAGACGCCAAATTTGAAGTAATGATTCTGCAGCATAGTGTTTAGACGGCAACATCGATTTTTGGGCGTTGAGAAATTCAAATACCGCTAGAAAACAATGACGTTTTTCGACGAGCTTGAATTAATCAATACGGCGGCGCGTCGAGCATCGCTTGCATTGCAATCCGTATCCTGCAATTTCATTGTTAATTTCAATGCGCAGACTCTCAGCTCGGTGCAAAGTGTCGAATTTTTCCTAGTGCGCGAGCTTTGTCCTTGCTCAAGCGATCTATAGCACTAATTCGATGTGCATATGAGACTAACAGCGCCAAAAAGTCTTTTGGGAAACTACTGACTAGTTGTTAGAATGCTCATGCTACAGTCTCAGCCTATGAATGGTTTGTGACACGGATGTCCGGACCCACAAAACTACTAATTAACTGAGAAAGGCTAGGAACCATCAAATACTGAATATATAATCAGTATTACCTTGCGGGAGACGCGATGCCAAATACTGACGCACGAGTAGAAAAAACACGCGAAATAACTAGCAACGGTACAACTGAGACACGTAATGGTGACAGTGCACGACCGGAAATCTCGCCGCCAGGTGTTTGGAACGTCATTCGGCGCAATCATCAAACCATTCCTTTTGATCGCCGGCGAATTTTTAATGCGATTGAAAAGGCGTTCGCTAGCGAATATGGCGATTTAGACTCTAAAACTGCTACGATCCAAGGCTATATCGAGCGAGTAACAAATAAGGTCCACGAAAGCCTCATAAGCCGCTATCCTCAAGGCGGTCACATCCATATTGAAGAAATTCAAGATAACGTCATCGCTCGTTTGATTGACGCAGAACACAGCACCATCGCATCACGTTATTCGAGTTACCGACAAAAACGCAAGGAAGAACGCGACAACCAGCAGCTGCTGCAATCCAATTTAGGGCCGCTGGTTCATGTGGTTAGCGAAGAAGGCGCCACCGTACCCGTTGACTGGGCTCAATTGCACAGTCATGTGGATGAAGCTTGCGATGGCGTGTTGGATGTCGATGAACAACTGCTCATCGAAAACATCACAAGAAATATCCGCGAAGGTATGCCCGCTCATGAGCTGAAACAAGCTATGGTCGATACCGCGACCGACATGATCAAGGTGGATCCGAATTACGACAAGGTTGCCGCGCGTTTCTTGCTCATTCACTTGCGTGAGGAATGTTTGGGGTTACTGGACATCTCGATCGGCGGTCGATCTTTCATACCGGAGCGCCACGCAGATCTTGAAGAAGCGTACAGCGTCGTGTTCTCGCACACACTTCAATTCGGCGTCGCGCAAGAACTGCTAGATCCTCGCTTATTGGAGTTTGATTTAGCCAAACTCGGTGCCGCATTGGTCGCAGACCGAGATCAGTCCTTTGATTTCCATGGGTTGCAAGTGATCTACGATCGCTACGTGCAACAGTCGGATGACGTGCGTTTTGAACTGCCGCAGGTCTTCTGGATGCGCGTCGCGATGTTTTTAGCAATTAACGAAGAAGATCGAGACGAACGCGCCATCGAGTTTTATGACATGCTGTCATCGTTTCGCTTTATCTCGTCTACGCCTACTTTGTTCAATGCTGGTACCTGCCACCCACAATTGTCGTCGTGCTACATCTCAACGGTAGAAGATGATCTTGAGTCGATTTTTGGCGCTCAAATCTATGGCAACGCCATGTTGCAGAAGTGGGCCGGGGGCATGGGCAATGACTGGACGCCCGTTCGCGCGATGGGATCCGAAATCAAAGGCACGAATGGTAAATCTGATGGTGTTGTCCCGTTCATCAAGGTGGTCGACGCCACCGCGAAAGCTGTAAATCAAGGCGGCAAGCGCGCTGGCGCTGTTTGCAGTTATTTAGAAACCTGGCATTTAGATATTGAAGAGTTTCTAGATTTGCGCAAAAACACAGGCGATCCCATGCGCCGCACGCCCAACATGAACACGGCTAATTGGATTCCCGATTTATTTATGAAACGGGTAGAAGAAAACGGGCATTGGACGCTGTTTTCGCCGAGCGATGTGCCAGATCTTCATGACCTTTACGGCCAAGCGTTTCAGGACCAGTACGAACGCTATGAGCGTGATACCGAGACCGGCGCTATCAAGCTATTCAAGCGCATCGACGCCAATGATTTATGGAAATCGATGCTACGTGCACTGGCTGAAACCGGCCACCCTTGGATAACGTTCAAAGATCCGTGCAATATCCGTTCGCCGCAACGTCATGTAGGTCGCGTGCATTCATCCAATCTCTGCACGGAAATCACCCTCAATACTTCGCGCGATGAGATTGCCGTCTGCAACCTCGGTTCAATCAATCTGATGAACCATGTCAATGACCTTGGTGAAATCGATCAAACTGCACTTCGAGAAACGGTGCGTGCTGGCATCCGCATGCTGGACAACGTCATTGATATCAATTTCTACGCGATAGACAAAGCCGCGAACTCGAATACGCTGCACCGACCTATTGGTCTAGGTTTGATGGGTTTCCAAGATGTGCTGTACACACGTCGCACGCCTTATGACTCTGACGAAGCTATTGAGTTTGCGGACCGGTCCATGGAGAGCATTTCTTACTATGCCATTGAAGCGTCTTCGGACTTGGCTGCTGAACGCGGCAGTTATCCAACTCATGAAGGCTCGCTTTGGGACCAGGGTATATTGCCCATAGATTCCTTGAAATTACTTGAAGAAGAGCGCGGCGGCGAATATACGTTGCTAGATCACACACAAACACTGCCGTGGGATGAGTTGCGCGCCAAAGTCAAAAAGCAAGGCATGCGCAATTCGAATGTCATGGCGATTGCACCGACCGCGACCATCGCCAATATCGTCGGTTCGGTGGCTTCCATTGAGCCTTACTTCATGAATACGTTTGTCAAACAAAACATGTCAGGCGAGTTTCAAGTGGTCAACCCGTATCTCACACAGGAATTGAAATTACGTGGTTTGTGGTCTGCGGAGCTATACGATCAAATTCTGACCCTAGATGGTGATTTGAGCACGATTGAAGTCATTCCTGACGACTTGAAAGAACTCTACAAGTCGGCATTCGAGGTCGGCAATCCAGCCTTGATCGAATGTGCGGCACGACGCCAAAAGTGGATAGATCAAAGTCAATCGCTCAATTTGTACGTTGATCCAAGCCGCGGTGTTTCACCGCGCGAAGTCAAGCTGTGGTATCAAAACGCTTGGAAACTTGGTTTGAAGACAACGTACTACCTACATTCACGTAGCGCAACGAATGTAGAGAAAACGTCGTCGATTGACGATCGCTTGCGCTACGTGAAGGCAGAAGATCAACGGATCTCAGCAGGAGATAGAGAGGCGGAAGTGCCTGAAGTAGAAGAAAGCTACGAGTTTTGCGATATCAATGATCCAACTTGCGAATCTTGTGCAGGTTGACCGCGTAGCGCGCAACGACTCAAATCCATCTTCGAGAGGTAACTAACCAATCTAAAACCAGGTCTTTGGCATTTCCCGTCTACATTGAGCAGTACAAGCTGCAAATCGTCTAGCGAAAGTCAAAATAAAACTGTATAACTAATGGCTTAATAAATGCCAAAATGGGTAGGTGAATGCGCCTAGCTCGCTGGGATATTGACGACAGCGCTTCAATAACTGCTAAAACAAGCCTCCAACAAACCCCGAAACCCTCCCCAACGGTGGTCGAGCCTACGCCTCGACCTGCGCCATCTCCTCAGCCAGTTGAGCCTGCGCCTGTTCAGCGCGGCCTAGCAAACGAAGCTGAAACGCCAATGGGCGACGACTTTGCCAATGCGTTTGCATCAACGCAACGGGTAGAGGTGGACGAAAAGGCCATGATCAATTGCCGGGCTGATCTGAACCAACTCATCCCCTTCAAATATGTTTGGGCGTGGGAGAAGTACTTGCTCGCGCGCAAAAACCACTGGATGCCCGACGAAATCCCAATGCAGGATGACATCACCCAATGGCGGAGCGAAGGGATTCTTTCTGACGACGAACGCAAGGTAGTCAAGCGCAGTCTTGGTTTCTTTGCAACTGCCGATTCGTTGGTAGCCAACAACATCGTCCTCGGCGTCTATCGCCTCATTACCAATCCCGAGTGCCGCAATTACCTCTTGTTACAGGCTAGCGAAGAAGCATTGCACACGCATGCGTATCAGTACTGCATTGAGTCGCTTGGCATGGATGAGAGCGAACTCTTCAACATGTATCGCGAAATCCCATCTGTCGGCGATAAGTCTGCGTGGGCGCTTAAGCAAACCAGTATTTTGTCGGACCCGCATTTCACGACGGGCACGCTTACGGCCGATCGCAAATTGTTAGAAAACTTGATCGCATATTACTGCGTTGTTGAAGGCATCTTTTTCTACTGCGGCTTTGCATTGATACTCTCAATGGCACGCGAAGGCAAGATGGTTAACACCGCCAAGCAGTTTGAAATGATCATGCGCGACGAGTCCATGCATATCAACTTCGGCTTGGACATGATCAATCAAATCAAGCAAGAAAACCCGTATTTGTGGGATGCGGAAATGCAGGAAACGACCATCAAAATGATCAAAGAAGGTCTAGATCTGGAGGTTGCGTATGCTCGCGACACGATGCCTAGTGGCATTCAAGGCATGAACGTCGAGCTCATGACGGAATACCTACAGTACATCGCGAATCGACGCTTCACGTCGTTGCAATTGCCCGAACAATACGACGCGCCGAATAATCCGTTCCCATGGATGACGCGCACCATCGACCAGCAAAAGCAAGTTGCGTTTTTTGAGCAGAACGTCGCCGACTATCAAATAGGTGGTGGTATTCAGTGGGACAAAGGCGACTGGTAAAACGCTTGTCGAGACACGATTTCCGGCACATACAACTCACGTCACTGAAACCGAAACATGTCTGACCGCTTGTGCGCCTTTGGCAAGACCAGGAATTGAGCATTGCGACGGTGAAATATCGCATTCCTGCGCAACGTTGGTGGCAAGGGCATATCCGGAACGCATCGACGGTGGCGAAATCGAATGACCACTATAGAATCGATGAGCTCACATATGTCGCTGCGGAGTCGAAGGCGACCGAATTGGCGGCAGCGAGAGTTCGGACTGCGCCGCGAGGAAGCGATTAAACTTCAGGTAGGCTATGCGGATTGCGAGGATACGCTCCAACGCAAGCCGCACTGGTGTACGGGAAGACGACCGTGGGAGATTCCGATTCTGAACGCGGCGCAGCGCGAGCTACTGAAAAGATTTGGAAGTTCTCTGGGGACGGGTGGGACGTTTTGATGATCCTAGCAGAACTGCATTACGTCGATCAGTTGCATCGTGACGAGTACCAAACGCAACAGGCTGGGGTATCTCGAATTAACGGACTGGGAATGTCCGGTGCGCGCCGGGCCGGCGAGCCGAGCAATGGATCCCGCTGCGCTCAAAATCCACTGTGCGACAAGAATCTAGATTTCCTCGCAACTCAGTCATGGACGCGAAAAAATTATTGCGATGTAAATGAGCGCTAGGAGAAAGGAAACGTGACTGATACGTTCGACACGCTCGCCGCGAGCGAAAATCTGCAAGAATGTGAGCTGAACGAAACGCAAGCCAAAGGCATCGCGCGGGCGATCAACAGCGCGATTGTTGGGAATGTTGCTACTAAAAAAGATCTAGAAAGTCTTGAAAGTAGCTTGAAATTATGGATGTTCAAGGCACTTGGCACGGTCGCGGCAGTTATTGTCGTAATCACGAAACTACTTGATTTCGCTTTGGACAAAATACCGCGTTAGTACTCGTTCTGATGTACTAGGAAGCCCCAGAAGCGGCAGTTGCAAAGAAACCAAGACTGCGCTTGACTACCTTGCGTTCGTCGTTGGCAGGAATCCATTCACCGCGCCATTGGGTGATGTTATCCTTCATTGGGATTTCGATGCGCATCCAGTGACTTTTGCGAGCGAGCAAGTGCTTCTCCCTCGCCAACGATAAAGGATCTGCTCACGGTCCAAGCGAGGGCTCAGCACTTACTGTCGCTTACTGTCAAACTTGGGAACAGAAACGCAGTGGCGTAAACGACAAAAAGGGCTACGTTGCGGAGGTTCGTCAACGCTAGAGAGTCTTTCTCTAAGCAACTCGTAGCTTGTTCCGTAAATTCGGCCTCAGACATTTCGCCGATAGCTTCTTGGCGCAGATTCTTAGTGCACCTTCGTCAAATCGTCTAAAACTTGACGTAATGCTGCGACAAACTTCAATGGTTGATCCAAGAACACATGGTGTTGTGCTTCTTCTATGCGGTGAGCAGCAACAAGCTTGGGTAGCAACGAGGCTACGTAGCTGTGGGTCTGCTCGGTGAACGAAACACTGTTGGCACCGTAAATTAAGGCCGTCGGCACGTGCAATCCTGTGAAATCTTCAGGCATAGCTTCTGCATCTTTCAAAACCATAGGCAGCTCTTCATCGAATTTCCACCCCCACCCGCCATCCATATACAGCAATGATTTTTTTGCAATGTACTTGAGCAAATATTCATTCTCGCAGGATTGAGGTGGGAATAACCTGAATCGTGATTCGGCCGCTTCGCGTGACGGATACACCTTCGCACGACCCCCACCCATGGTGGGGTAGTCTGGTTCAGGTTCATCCGGATGACGAATGCCTGAGTCCACTAAAACCAATGAACCAAAGCGCGCAGGATTCCCGCTTACCGCTTTAGCCGCCATCCGACCACCAAAACTGTGACCTACAACAACCACATCGTTATCAAGGCCGGCCGCGTCGCAAACGCCAGCAATCTCTGCGGCATACGTTTCTGCGTCGTATTCATAACGAAAGTCCGAGTCTCCCATACCCGTTAAATCCATCGCAACAACGTAATACCCTGGCCGTAATTGAGGCGCGATGAAATCCCACCAATGTTTGTGCGCATTCATGCCATGTATGAGTAATACGCCAGGCCCATCCTGAGGCGATCCCCAAGTCTGATACGCTACATCGCACTCCTCGACCTCGACTTGTGAACTTGCTGAATTCGTCTCTACTGCGGTCCAAAACCAGTCGGGAATGCCTGAGCTAGTCGGTTTATCCCAGCGCGCCATAGCTACCTTTACCCTTGCCTAAGCCCATATGGTTGCGAACCCACCACTCTCGCGCGTGCATTTGTTTGTGCGAGAACGTTATGAATTTGAACGACCACTTAATATCATTATGTATCACCTCAGCCCTTTGCTTTGTCTCAGTCTAGCTATATCAAGACCTTGAGCGGGCGCCGCCTAATCAAGACGTTTTTGCCGTGCTTTCACGTTTTTTTAATCGTAAACCAAATCTCGAACATCCTAATCCTTCTAAGCGCATAGAAGCGCTTGGGTTGATGGCCGATGATCAACCAACCTTCGTAAGAATCGCCCGTGACGACGATGATCTTCTGGTGCGGTCCGCCGCGCTAGAAAAGCTGTCTAGCGTAGACGATCTAGCGTCGTTTCTTGATGTCGATGATCTCCACGATCTCGCACTCAAGCTCGTATGCGCAAAGATCGATACGAAGCACTCACTGCTTCAACGTACGGATGTCCGTCAAGCCATGCTTGCACAGGTCGCAAGCGGTAGTGAGCTCGTCCAGATCGCGCAATTGCAGGCCGCGCCAAAGGATGTCGCAGAAACGATTTTCCTGTCTGCCGTGCCACGTGTACGTCATGAAGCGATCGAACTTGTGGCAAACATCGACGTGCTCACTCACTGTGAACGAATATCGCGCAACAAAGACAAATCAGTGCATCGCTTCATACGCGATCGGCTGGCCGAGGTCAAACGTCTAGCTAATTCCCGCGATGACACACTAGCCCGCGCCGAACAGTTGATTGAATCGGCCTCACGCACGAATGTTGGCGATTCTCATTACGCATCGTTGCGCGAGGCCCAAGAGAGCAGTTGGAACCAAATACTCGAAGAGCTTGCGAATCTGAATGAGTATTTGGCGAAGTTTGGTGTCGAGAAGTTAGACCTCGACATGTTAAAGACAAGATTTCCGCGTCGTTCGAAGTCGTTAGAGGGTGAGTCTTCGGACCCAAGCCGATTTTTAGCAATCATTCGCGAGCTTGAAGAAGCGGCCGACCAACTAGTCGCACTAGAGGTCGCAGAACAAACCTGGCTTGAAACTTTGCGAGTGCAAAAGCCGCCGACGGAAATATCAAATCAATTCTTCGAACTCACGGCGCGCATACGGTCCGAACGAAAACATGATGAAACCCGCGAGCAGCTCTCTACCCGCCTTAACAATCTCAAAGAGATTGACTTGGAACTGCCTGACCTAGAGAACCGCGACAACTGGCCAAAGCTGTGGTCGCTAGGCAAAACTGCCAAGAAGCATCGTCAAGTCGTTGATCGATTCTTGCAACACCGCGACTTCACCACGCTACGCGCAGAAACACAAAAAGAATGGCAGGAACAGCTGCAATCGGTTATTGCTCGTTGCGAAGCGATTGTCCAACGTACCGATGAGCTATTCGAATCGACGATCAAGAACATTGCAGAGTCCATTGAGTCGATCCAAGCAAAAATACAGGAAGGCTCACTAAAACCAGCGCTGGCGGCTGAGCGGCATACACGCAATCTCATCCTGCGCCTACCAGAAGGAGCCCGCAAGCAACAGTTTGATGCATTAGCGCCTCATTCTGCCGAACTAAAGCAGCTTCTGAATTGGAAGTCATTCGCGATTCGGCCCAAACGTGAAGAGCTATGCCAACAAATAGAGAAGCTCCAAGCCTCACCGTTGCCACCTCAGGAACAGTTTGACCAGATGCGCGAATTGCGAGCCGCTTGGAACGCATTGGGACCACCGAGTTCGCGCGACGAAGTCGAACTACAAGAACGATACGACCTTGCCGCAGAAGCGGCATGGTTAGTTTGTGAAGCTTGGTTTGAAGAGCAAAAGAAAGAACGAGCGGCGAATTCCGCGCGTAAAGAAGCGCTTGCTCGAGAGCTCGAGAACTTCATGGAAGACACGAACTGGGAAGCACCTAACTGGCGCGAAGTTCAACATACGCTCACGCAACATCTAAACCAATTCAAGGAAATCGGGCAGGTTGAAAGAAATCGCAGCCGCTCGGTCAATCGCAGGTTTTTCAACGCATATGGCGCAATTCGCGATCGCCTCATCGAGCACCGTGAAGGTACCGCAAAGGCTAAAGAACAGCTCGTTGAGCGAGCCAAAGAACTCTGTGCCGATGAGTCGCTAGAACAATTTGATCGTGTAAACAAGATCAAAGACTTGCAAGACGAGTGGAAAGCTGTCGGACCGACTTTTCATAAAGTTGAAGAGAAACTCTGGGCTGAGTTTCGCGATTTATGCAATTCCGTTTTCGACGATTTGCGCACGCAGCGTGAGGAACGCAAAGAAACCATCACGCAGAACATTGAGCATGCTAAAAGCATGGTCGATAAGCTGCTTCGCAAAGCGAAGCGAGCCAAAGACACTTTTGATGGCAATGCGCTGCGCGAAGTTGAAACTCAGCTTGTGGACATGTTTTTGCCAGCGCGTGTCAAGAAGGACTTGGACCGCAAACTCGCACAGATCGACGACATCATGGAAGATCGCAAGATTGCGGTTTCGCGTTTGCAAGTTAGCGACCGATTGCGTCTATTGCTAGCAAAAGATTCAGAGCTAGCCAAGTACGAAGCAGACGATGCGCCCATCCCGCTGGAATGGTATGACGACATTCAAAATGAAATGATTTGGTTCGAAAGCCGTGCTTCCGAAGCTGAGGAATCCGCCCTGCGAGACATTGTCTTGCGCGCCGAAATCGCCGCGGATATCGAACCTACATCAGAGGACGACACAGAACGCCGCTTAGCGCTACGCGTTGGCGATCTCAATACGACGATGGGGCGAAGAGGCTCCTCGAAAAGCGTCATCGCGGAAGGATTCGTTCGAGACTGGGTTGGCGTCGCACATGGCGAACAGCCATTGCGAGAGCGTTTTAATCGTGCCTTAGAAGAGTTGCTAAAGCAGCTAAACGAATAGCTATTCTAGATAGGGTTAGCTCAAACGCAACGCTTGAATGCGGTGACGCTCGTCAAGTTTGACGCAAACATCTGCACGAGGTTCCACGTCCTCCCACATCCATTCGGTGACGCGCTGGTAGTACTGAACGAACCGCGCCACCCACTGGGCGTCTCTACGTATTTCTTGTGCAACATTTAGCTCCTGTTGGAGACGCCATTGGCGAACGCTAACCATGTTTGGCACGCGCAAGAACACAAGCGACTGAAATTGGTGCGTTAGCTGCGCATATTCACCCGCCAAATACTCGTTTACACAACGACGCCATGCGCCGTCGGTGTCTTCAACTCGCTCCAAATCATTGATTGGTTGTTTTAGTTGCTCATTCGGCTGAGCGACGGCCCCTACGCACCAACCTTCCACCAAAACACGATCACACTCCCCCTCAATGATGATCGAACCCACACGATCGTCCAGACCCTTATCAAATTTTGGGATTGTCACCGAACAGCCATCGCGTAGCTCCTCTACGACTTGGCGCAGGCGTTCGATAGCGTGTGTGCCTGGCGGCCCGCGCGTTGCAAACAGCGCTTGTTTTGTCGCGGCTAGCTGTTGGCGTTCTTGTCTGGTGAGATAGAAATCGTCAATCGAGAGTACGACAAGTCGTTCACCGACTACTGCCGCAGCTGCCTGCAGAAGACTTGCTAGGGTCGATTTGCCAGCGCCTTGACCGCCACCTAAACCGATTAGCTCACAATTGCGTTGACGCCAATACTCGACCAGAATGGTGGCCAATTCACGATAGTCGAGCGGAGTATTTGCTGGGAGCGCTGCGCTGCGTTCTCTAAATACAGGGTCCTCATAGAGCTGCCCAGCAAGTTCAAATATCGAAGACAAAAATGAATTTCGTGAAACTGTTGGTGGATATGCTAGCTCCTGATTTTGCCACGACCGACTTATCGCATGTTTGAGCTAACACCATTCAAAATCGCAGTGTCCGAGGAGGAAATAAGTGACCTAAAAACCAAACTAGCAGCAACGCGATTTCCTGAAGCGGAAACTGTCGACGACTGGACGCAAGGGATTCCGCTCACCTATATGCAGGAAGTAAGCGAGTATTGGCAGCACGAATACGACTGGTATAGATGCCAAAACCGTATCAATGAATACGCACAAATCGTGACTTCAGTTTTTGGGGTCAACATCCACTTGCTGCACGTTGAAAGCGATCAACCTGATGCACATGCACTTGTGCTTACTCACGGTTGGCCGGGTTCTATCGTGGAATTCTTGGATGTTATAGAACCACTCCGCAAACATTTTCACCTTGTTATTCCTAGCCTGCCAGGCTATGGCTTTTCCGGTAAACCCACACATCACGGTTGGAACGTGGAAAAAATCGCAAATGCTTGGAACACCATCATGGGTCGACTCGGTTATGACCGTTACTTAGCTCAAGGTGGCGATTGGGGGGCCGCAGTCACGACGGCACTAGCTACCAACCACAGTGACCATTGCATTGGTATGCACACCAACATGCCTACCGTAGGGCCCGACCGCGATACGTTGAATGACCTTACAGAATTTGAACAAAATGCGCTAAAGGGAAGCAAGTTCTACCAGGATTGGGATTCAGGCTATTCAAAACAGCAATCGACCCGCCCACAAACGCTTGGCTACGGATTAGTCGACTCGCCAATCGGTCAAGCCGCCTGGATTCTTGAGAAGTTCTACCAATGGACGGATTGCAAAGGTCACCCGGAAAATGCTCTAACACGCGATCAATTGCTTGATAACGTGATGCTTTATTGGCTTTCCGGTAGTGGTGCTTCAAGCGCGCGCTTGTATTGGGAGAGTTTCGGTCGCGGCGGCAGTGCAAAAGACATCATGATTCAATCGGGTGTAACGATCTACCCACACGAGATTTTCAAGGCATCTGAACGGTGGGTGCGGCGCCGTTTCACGAATTTGAAACACTACGCAATCCAGGAGGCTGGGGGTCATTTCGCCGCGTTTGAGCAACCGGAGCTATTCGTGCAGGATCTGCTCACATGTTTTGCGAAGTTCAATTTAGCTGAGAATGACTAAAACATGAGCTATGCCATGTTTGATCGTGTCTATTAACCACAACGACGATTTAATCAGATCCCCTTCCTAGGGAGAACTTCCTTGAAAAAGCATGAGATCGCTGTACGGCTGGTCATATACGCGGCTTGCGGAGCACTGCTTACTGGTTGTGCCAGCATGGCGGTGCCTGTTCCTGAATTGCGCGGCAAAGACAGCAGTATTGAGATCGTCAAGAGCCCGAATGACAGTCGAAGCTATCGCTACTTGGTACTTGACAATGAACTAACTGCGATATTGGTGAATCGACCGGAGGAAGGCAAAGCAGGTGCAGCTCTTGCCGTCGCGCGTGGCTCTAACCACGACCTGCCAGAACACCCGGGCATTGCTCACTTCTTAGAGCACATGTTGTTCCTTGGCACTGAAAAATACCCAGACCCAGACGAATATTCCGACTTTATTTCTAAGCATGGTGGTAGCAACAACGCTTACACGTCAAATGAAATAACCAACTATTTCTTTGACATTGACGAACAGCAGTTTCCTGAAGGCTTAGATCGATTTGCTCAATTCTTCGTTGCGCCGTTGTTAGATGCAGATTACGTAGAACGCGAAAAGAATGCAGTTCATTCCGAATATCAGATGCAAATGCGTAGCGATAACTGGCGAGGCTTCGCGGTGCTAAAGTCCGTTATGAATCCCGACCACCCAACATCCCGTTTCAACATCGGCAGTCTAGAAACCTTGGCCGATGCAGATCGAGAGCTCGTGGCGCAGTACTACAACGACCACTATTCGGCTGATCAAATGGTGCTGATTACGGTGAGCCAACGTAGTCTTGATGAGCAAGAAGCACTAGTCCGCGAACGATTCGGTGGGGTGCCGAATCGCAAGCTCGGCGATGCACCGGTACCGCCAAGTCTGTTCCTCCAGGAATCGTTGCCCCTGGCGTATGGCTACCAAACCGTCATGGCTAATCGCGAATTAACGATTGACTGGCCAGTTCCTGACATCAAACCGCATTACCGCACCAAGCCGCTGGGATTCATTGGCAATTTACTGGGGCATGAAGGCGAAGGCAGCCTTTACGACTTACTCTCTACGCGCGGTTGGGCGAATTACTTGTCAGCCGGCGGCAGCCGGGACGATTCAGGAAATTCGTCGTTTTCCGTTGCAATTGGTTTGACTGACACGGGTTGGCAATTCCGCGACGAAGTACATGGCTTGGTTTTCGCTTATATCGAACGCATGAGCGCCGAGGCCGTCGTAGAATGGCGTTTTAACGAGTTAGCAAAGATTGGCGATTTGAACTTCCGCTTTGTTGAACAAGGCGCCACGCTTGGAACCGTCAATTCGTTGATTCAATGGAACCGCCTTTATGAACCAGCGGACCTACTGCAAGGTAGTTATTTGTACACGGCCTTTGATTCGAACTTAATCAAAGAGTACCTCACCTACCTCACTCGTGAAAACGCGATCACATCCATTGCAGCACCAGATTTGGAAACAGATCTGACCGAGAAGTGGTTTAACGTACCTTACACGTTGTCACCGTCGATTGACATAGAACATGAAGTAGAACACGACTTCGAACTACCTAAACCCAATATCTTCATACCAGACGACTCGTCGGTGGTCGCTGGCTTCCACAATCAAGTGCCTGACCTGGTACTTGAAGACTCTGGCATTCAAGTATGGCATGCGCTAGATACTGAGTTCAACGTGCCGCGTTCCTTCATTAATGTGCGCCTGCAGTACGAGGAGCCGCTTTCTACTGCCAGCGATGTCGTTAAGAACGCCCTACTACAACGACTAATCGGTACTGCCTATAACAGGTTTTCTTACCCAGCCTTGATTTCTGGTTTGAATGGCAGTTTCACCGCTTATGCTCAAGGCATGTCATTCACTGTAAACGGTTACAACGACAAGCAACAAGAACTGCTAACGGACATGCTGGATATGCTCACCAATTTCGTAATCGATGGCGAGCAATTGGCGACCCAAAAAACCGAACTTCGTAAAAACTACGGCAACTTCAAGGACGAACGCGGTTTTCAGCAGGCCTACAGCACCATCGCTCATACACTCATGAGCACCACGTGGGCGCCAAGCGAATTAGAAAAGGAAGTTGACGCGATTTCGCTTGATTCGTTAACGGCGTGGATGAAAGATCGATTGAGTCGATTAACTGCCACAGTTTTGATCGTAGGCAACAGCACCCGTGAAGACGCTCTGGCAATCGGAAAGACAGTGTCGTCTCGTCTCCGCTTAGTATCGGGTGACCGTCGTGTACCGAATATTCACATGCTGGACGGCTTGCACATTCGCAATCTGAATATTGAGCATGATGACTCGGTATACCTTCTCGCCTATCTTGGCGAGAACGACAGCATCCAGGAACGTGGCACAGTGCAACTCATTGAGCAGGTCGTGTCCCAAGCATACTTCAATGAATTGCGCACTGAGCAACAGCTAGGTTATGCGACATTCGCGCAATCGTTTGAACTATTCAAGCACCCCAGCATGGTTTTTCTTGTGCAATCACCGGTCGCAGATGTAGGTCACCTGCAGACAGCCACAAGTCAATTCATCGCAACTCGTCGAATTGAGCTCAATGCCATGACGTCAGAAGAATTTGATGGTTACAAGCAAGGATTGCTGGCGAGCTTGCTGGAAAAGGACAAGAACTTGGCGCAGCGCTCAGGTCGCTATTTGCAAGACGTGGTCCAAGCGAATCCACAATTCAACACCCGCGAACAGCTAGCTGAGGTCATCAAGTCCATTTCGCTTGACGAATTAAAACTAGCCTATGACCGCATTCTCAATCTGGACAGTCCACGGCGATTAGAGGTATTTAGCCCTGGCAAATCAGGTGTGGTGCTTGAACGAGGCTTAGAAATAACTGATCCTAATGTCTTCAAGACATCTGGTTAGTTGGCGAAGCTACTGACGCTAACTAGTGAGAAACCTGAGTTTGATCTCTCAATTGGTAGAACTTCATATCGAAGTCGGGGAGCGGGGTCTGGAGTGCTTTAGCGTAACTTTTCGTATGCAAACGAGAATCAAGCACCGAAATGGTGCCGCTATCGGTCTCATTTCGCATTAGTCGTCCACACCCTTGAAAAAGTTTCATGGCTGCTTCCGGTAGATCGTACTGTCGCCAACCATCCGAACCACCACCCAAGCCTAGCGTCTCTTTTTTCGTCTTGAGCACAGGATCACTAGGAACCGGAAACGGAATCTTCATGATGATGACATGCTGGCAGTAGTCGCCTGGTAGGTCCACGCCTTCACGATAAGAGTCCAAGCCAAATATAAAACTGCGTTGCCCTTCGTCTATGGCTGCACGGTGTTTAACCAGTGTTTGCTGCGTAGAGTAATCCCCTTGTTTTAAGCAGTCCGAACTGAAGGATTCTGGCAGTTGTGCATATGTAGCTTCCAGTGCACGCCAGGAAGTAAAGATCACTAAGCCACTTTGATTATTCTTAAGAAGTCGCGGAATGAGCTTTGCCGCTTCGCTATCAAAGCCATCGTCGTTGGGATTTTTGAAGCCAAGATCAATGATCTGAAATTCCACCTGATTGCGGAAATCGAATGGACTGTCAATTCGTAAGACATGCGGTTCGGGATTTAGCAAACCGGTAGTCTGCTTGAAATGATCGAATCCATTGCTCGAATAGATGGAAGCAGAGGTGCAGATCAAACCATACGCTTTAGACCACATGAAATCGTTCAGGATTTTGCCGACCTCCACGGGTGCATTTTGCAACTCCCATCCGTCAGGTACTGCCTCAAACCAACGCGCAGCGGCTTCCTGACCTGACATGTTCCACGCCTCAAAAAGAGCAGTGGCTGTCTCTGTTTCTCCCTGTAGCTGGCCCGCTTTCATTCTTGCAGCTTCAAGTATCTTCGGGCTGAGCCAAGTTTCCTTATCTTGAGCCGCCTTCAAGAGTTTGCCTCGAATCTGGTCTAGCGCTGCGTACATGCCCGAGAAACTGATACCCAAGGCTTCAAGAATTCGCCGCAACGAATCCGCGACCATACCCATGACAAAGCGGTTTTTACTATCGGCTTGGTCTATACCGTCACCTGCAATCGCGAGCGCGCTTAGCTGTTCCGCAAGCATGTCTATATTGGGTCGCGCCTTGCTAACTTGCTCCAGCAAATCATGCTGGACTTGATCAAGGGGATGATCGGGTTGCACTGAACTAATCAATCGATTGATGAAAGTCTCGCTTGCATCGACCAGGTTCATAAGTCCTGGAGTATTCACACGCCTCGAGGTTGTGCCCATGACGATTTCTGGGAGCTTGTGCACTTCGTCAAATATGTAAATACACTCTGACGGTTCAGGCAGAAGTTCAACACCAGCAAGTCCGGCGGCAAGGAGCAAGTGATAGTTTGTGACGACCACGTCGAATTCGGAAATTTGATCGCGCACCCGATAGTAAGGACACTCCTTCGCGAATTCACACGTCTGGCGATGGCAACCTTTTGAATCGGTGGTGAACGCCGCCGTCTGGCGATTGTTCAGGCTAACGTCAAGTTCGTCCATGTCGCCGTCCCACCCTTGTGAATAGAACAGGTTTGAGAGTTTGGATGCCGCACGTCGATCAGCTACGCTGGGTAATTCTTCGCCAAACAAATCGACAGTTTGATTAGAAGAAGCTCGTTCTTGTTTACTGATTTTGTGCAGACATGCGTAACGTCCGCGACCTTTCACAATGCCAAAGCGGATGCTCGGCGAGAATATGTCGGCAAGCTGTTGCAATTCACCGCCTAGCAGCTGGCGTTGCAATACGACAGTTGAGGTCACGATGACGACCTTTTTGTTAACGCGACGCGCTTCTTGAATGGCTGGAATGCAGTACGCAATCGTCTTGCCCGTGCCAGTACCTGCTTCAACGACCCCTATGCGATTGGTTTCTTGACGAAGAACCCTGGCGATGAAACTCATCATTTCTTCTTGGCCGCTTCGAGGCGCGTAACCTTGCTTGCTTAGCCACGTTTCATATAAAAGCTTGGTGTCAGGAGACAAGTCGGTGGCAGTAGGCATGACGTTTATAACTAAATCTTTCCAGTTTTTATGTATTACTTTGGTACTAAGTTTAGGGTGGCACGTAGTAGCTCTACCACCAGGCTTTGAACTGACAACACTAACTGACGCCGTCCCGAATGCCAGGCAGATGGTTGAATCTCCCAGCGGTGTCATCTATGTTGGTTCAAGACAGGTTGGGAGCGTCTACGCAGTTGTACCGAACGCAGATAAAACTGACGCTGCGGTTACTGTCGTAGCAAAAGATCTACCTATGCCCTCTGGCCTTACGTTGCTTGGCGACGATCTAGTTATCGCTGCATTGAATCGGATTCTTCGCATTCGCAATATCGACGAGGTTTACAGAGAACAACCGGATCTCGAAACGATTACGGACGACCTGCCAACTGATCAGCACCATGGTTGGAAGTATCTTGAGCACGACCCGGAAGGCTACCTGTACCTCAATGTTGGTGCACCATGCAACGTGTGTTTGCGTGACGACCCACGCTATGCGAGCATTGTGCGGCTAAATCCGGCTGATGGTGCCACGACGATTTACGCCCATGGCGTTCGCAATAGTGTCGGATTCGCATGGCATCCAGAGACCGCTCAGCTTTGGTTTTCCGACAATGGCCGCGACTGGATGGGTCCCGAGGTCCCACTCGAAGAAATCAACGTCGTGTCCAACCCAAGTGAACACTTCGGCTTTCCGTATGTTCACGCTGGCGTGGTCATGGACCCCGAATTTGGTCAAGGGAAATCTCCCGAAGATTACGTAAAACCAAAGTTCTACATCCGCGCACATGCAGCGGCCCTTGGGATCGCGTTCTATACAGGCTCGCAGTTTCCCGACGAATATCGAAACGCGCTGTTTGTCGCTGAACATGGCTCATGGAACCATGCGCCTCGTGAACCGCGAGGATATCGCGTCTCAGTCATACTTGAAACAGCCAATGGCCTTCACTATGAGCCTTTTGCAGACCAATGGCTCGTTGACGGCCGTGTCAGCGGGAGGCCGAATGACGTCATCGTTCTTAAAGATGGTTCACTGCTAATCAGTGACGACCAACAGGGATCGCTCTATCGCGTCACCTATACCGGTGATCCAAGTTAACGAAACCACCTTCGTTTCGTGACTCGACAAGTAGGAAGTTGGCGTTCATATAGTTGAGTTTGCTGCTTGACCTTGGCAGCAGCGCTCTTGATCGCAGTTGAATTTCGCCAGCTCCCAGTTTGATAACCATTCAATCCGACGTGATATGTCACGTACAGCGCTTCGGCGTTAGAAGGTGCGATGCCTAAGTGATCTACTGCGCGACGTAAGTACCAACCAACGAAGTCGACACTGTCGGCGAAATTGGTCCGACTTGCAGACCGGTTCTTGGTAGCGTTTATGTAATCGCCCCATGTCTCATCTTTTGCTTGTGAATAGCCGATGGATGTTGAAGGACGCCGGCCTGGGATAAAGCCAAGGATTTTTTTTCGTGGCGGTCGCACCGTGGCCCTAAAACTAGATTCGCGATAAATCACCGCCATCAATACAGGCACCGGAATACCCCAGCGCTTCTCGCTACGCGACGCGGCTCGATACCAAGAGCGCTTTTCATCAAACATTTGGCACAGGTTGCTGATATTGCTTGGCGTAGACGTTGACACACAACCTGCAAATGCAGTGAGCGCCGCAATAAACGCGACGCCAAATACCAATTGCCACCACAACTTGCGAGCCATTCAGATTTTCGAACCGTTAGCCATATTGAAATTATCAAGCTAACATTCAGCTAAAGAACGTCACTAGGAAAAACACAATGTCGTTGTTTATACTAACAATTCATCTCAGCTGGAGATTGCCATGGCGATCGAAGAAGGGAAAAAGGCACCGCTGTTCACGCTGCTTGACCAATTTGGCAAAAAGGTGGCGTTAAGAGAGTTAGCGGGTAAGGATGTGATTGTGTTCTTCTACCCGAAGGATTTCACGCCAGGCTGCACCAAAGAAGTCTGTGGCTTCAGAGATCACTACAAAGACATTCGCAAGACAGGCGCGGTCGTGCTAGGCGTGTCCATGGATGATGCTGAATCACATAAGAAATTCCGGCGCGAGCATAAGTTACCTTATCGTCTGCTTACTGATGCCAATCACAAAATGATGGAAAAGTACGACGCATACGGCGAAAAGATGATGTACGGCAAAACCCGCATGGGTGTCATTCGCTCTACCGTATGGATTGGTAAGGATGGCAAGGTCGTCAAGCATTGGAAGCGTGTTTCTCGCGCAGCTGACCACCCAGAAAAGGTTCTACAAGCCCTTACCGCCTAACGGCCAGCGAACACCATGTTTTAAAGGCAAGCGTTCACGATATAGAAAAGGTCGGCGTTAGCTAGCCGACAACAACCGAATTGCGTAACGATCCGATTGGATCTACCGTGATTTCGATCTCGTCACCTTCATCCATAAAAACAGGTGGATTTCGAGCTGCGCCTACACCACCTGGGGTACCGGTCACGATCACGTCGCCTGGTTCTAAATCGGTGAACGTTGAACAGTAAGTGACTAGCTCGGCGAAACCGAACACAAGCTGCTTGGCTTGGGCGTTTTGCATCACTTCACCGTTCAAGCGGGTGGTGATCTCTAATTCATCGAAGTTGCCGATTTCATCCGGCGTCATCATCCACGGACCAAAACCACCCGTTCCGGTGAAATTCTTGCCGGGTGTGAATTGACTCGTATGTCGCTGATATTCCCTAACACTACCGTCGTTGTAGCAGCTGAATCCGGCGACGTACTCAAGCCAGTTCTCCTTTAAGATCCGTCGCGCAGTCTTGCCAATGATGAGCGCGATTTCACCTTCGAAGTCCAGCGTGTTCGATTCATATGGTCGCACCATGTCAGCAAGGTGTCCGACCTGCGCTGCTGCGAATCGCACAAAAATCGTGGGATTGTCCTCTCCGCCGCGTCCTGTTTCGGCTTGGTGATCACGGTAGTTGAGACCTACGCACAGAATCTTGTCAGGATTTGTGATCGTCGGCAGATATTCGATCGCTGCCAAGTCGATCTCACCAGCTACGGATGCATCGCCAAGATCCGCAAGAGCGTTGGCAGATATAGCGTCCTTTAGCGACGCGAAAGTGCCTTGCTTGCCCACGTCGACCACGCGATCGTCGTTGCCGATATAACCAAACGTCGCCACATCGTTGTGTCGAAAGGATAGCCAACGCATATCAAATGCCCCTAGTCGAAAACAATTACATTGCGTGCGACTTCGCCCGTTTCGAGCTGCGCCATCGCATCATTGATGTCTTCCAAACCTATACGACTCGAAATCATGTCGTCTAAGTGCAATTTGCCCTGCAAATAAAAATCCACAAAGCGTGGCATATCGATACGGAAACGATTGGAGCCCATCATCGAACCTTGAATTGTCTTTTCCTGCAAGAAGTCCGGTCCGTGCAAAGAAACCATTTCGCCGGGCGGAATCATGCCGATGACTGTCGCCGTACCGCCGCGTCGGATCATGCGGAATGCCTGTTCCGCAGTGACCTTTAACCCAATAGCTTCGAAAGCGTAGTGAACACCGCCACCAGTAAGGTCACGCACGGTCGCGACTGGATCATTTTCAGACGCATCGACCGTTTCCGTCGCGCCAAATTTGCGCGCTAATTCCAACTTCGACGCGACACGATCGACCGCGATAACTTTTGAAGCGCCTGCCAATGCCGCGCCGTTAATGCAGGACAAACCAACACCACCGCAACCAATGACAGCGACGGTGGAACCAGGCTCTACACTCGCCGTGTGAATGACCGCGCCCACGCCAGTGGTGACGCCGCAACCGATTAACGCAGCTCGGTCCATCGGCATGTCATCACGAATCTTCGCAACGGCATGTTCGTGCACGAGCATCTTTTCTGCAAAGGAACTCAAGCTCGCAAATTGATGCACCACGTCGCCATTCTGACTCAAGCGAGGGGCATCCTCCTGACCACGTCGTGTATCTGGCGAACCACAAAGAGACAAGTGGCCTGTCAAGCAATGCTCGCAGTGGCCACAAAACACAGACAAGCATGTGATTACGTGATCGCCCGGTTTGACATAAGTGACGTCTCGCCCAACTTCCTCTACGACGCCCGCCGATTCATGACCTAAAACTATTGGCGTCTGACCGGGATAGGTACCGTTGTAAAAGTGCAAGTCTGAGTGGCACACTCCTGCCGCTTTGGTGCGAACAACAACCTCTCGCGGTCCTGGGTCACCGAGGTTAATTTCCTCGATTTCCATCGGTTGATTTACTTCGCGAAAAACTGCTGCTTTCATACCAATCTAGCTCCCCAATATTCGCCTAGCGGCACACTATCAATATGTTAATTTTGCTAGAAAGGTAGAGTATTGAAAAACTACTGCAGTTCGCCGTTTGCCAACGTAATCGCTGCATCGATTGCAGCTACCGTACTGCGTGGATTCGCGATGCCCTGACCGGCAATGTCGTACGCCGTGCCATGATCCACGGAAGTTCGGATAAACGGCAACCCCAACGTTGCAGACACGCTTTCATGAAGGTTATGAACTTTGATTGCGATGTGACCTTGGTCGTGATAGAGCGCTAATACCACATCAAACTCACCATCGATTGCTCGCGTGAATACCGAATCAGCGGGCAATGGACCAGTGGCGTCGATTCCTACTTCTTGTGCAGACAACACGGCCGGGTGCAGCTCTTCAATCTCTTCTCGACCCAACAAGCCGCCTTCGCCACCGTGCGGATTCAACGCGGAAACGGCAATGCGAGGTGACTTCAGTCCCCAAGCGACGAATGAATCGTGAGTGAGCTGCAGTTTCGCGAACACATTCGCAGAAGTCACAAACTCGACTGCATGACCAAGTGACTTATGCGTAGATAGGTGCACTACACGCAAGCCTGGTGTCATTAACATCGTTGCAGCGCTGGGTATGCCAGCGATTGCTGCCAACATTTCCTGATGCCCGATATGCTCGGAACCAGCTGCGTGAATTGCTTCTTTGTTGAGCGGGCAAGTCATCATGGCGTCCACGTCACCCGTTTGACATGCGCGGGCGGCAGCGTGCACAGCCGCGATGGCGGCCTCGCCGTTACCAGCCGAAACTTGACCAAACGCAAAGTCAAGGGGTCGTTCACAATCTAAGGCGACGAGTTCGGGATCGTCTGCAAGTGATACATCGGCGACACGAATGCCGTCATCAAAAGCCCAACGCGGACCAAAAATCACTGGTTGGCATCTAGCTTGTATCGCTGAGAGCGCTTTAGCGAGGATTTCCGGACCAATACCGGCAGGGTCACCTAGCGTGATGCCAATTCGCGGCAGAGCTGCTGTCACAAGAGCTCGGTTTGAATGACCCGAAGGTCGAAGCCTTCCACCCCGACCAAATCAACCTCCCTGCCAGCCACGATGCAGATATCCCGAACGCCTAGGTCCTTGACAATCTGAGCACCAATGCCAACCTCAAGCCATTGGTTAGCTCGCTTGCTCTCGCTACTGGGTCCGGCGTCGAGCGTATCGTGAGGCACGCCTGCAAAGCCGCTACGCAAAAAGATGAACACCCCACCACCAAGCGCTTTGAGCTTGTCAAGCGCATCGTCAATTAAGCGATTAGGGTGCGTGGCTTGCGAACCGAAGATATCTTCAATCAGCTTTTCGCGATGAATGCGAACTGGCACCGCAACCATTTGTTCAATTTGACCAAACACCAAAGCAAGGTGCTCGACCTCCTCGAACTTGGTACGGTACGAAAATGCTCGTGCTTGGCCAATCCGAGTACGTACTTGAAACTCGCTCACGCGATCTACTAGCTGCTCGCGGCGCTGTCGCCAAGCAATCAAATCTGCTATCGAGATGATGCGGAGGTCATACTCTTCCGCGAACTTGAGGAGTTCCGGCAAGCGTTTTACCGAACCACGGTCATTGACGATTTCCGCCAAAAGACCAACGGGTGGACAACCAGCCGCTGTCGCTAAATCAATCGCAGCCTCGGTGTGACCCGATCGCACCAGCACGCCGCCTTGACGCCCTACCAGTGGAAAAATGTGCCCAGGACGGACAAAGTCGCTAGCCTGCGCATTGTTGTTCGCAAGCGCTTGGGCTGTATTCGCGCGTTCGTCCGCGGAAATCCCCGTCGATAAACCATGCGTGTAATCGACACTTACCGTGAATGCGGTTGAAAGAGGCGCACTGTTTTTAGGCACCATCGGATCAAGATTGAGTCGTACCGCGATATCCTCAGTAATCGGCGTGCACAGAATCCCACTTGTATGACGCACCATGAACGCGACATTCTCCGGCGAAGCTTTTGAAGCCGCCATGATGAGATCGCCTTCGTTTTCACGATCTTCATCGTCGACCACGACGACGAGTTCGCCACGACCAATCGCGGCTATGGCTTCATCAATGCTGTCCAAAGGCTTTTCCATGCGACCGTGCTTACTCAGTACTCCTTAAATATAGGACTTTACTCGCTAAGCGTTAACCCGCATCCTTCCGAGGAAATCACTTTTGCCGAGTTTTGTCCCTTTCATGCGCAAGATGTCGTAGGTCGTTGTTGCGTGAAAGTAGAAGTTAGGCAATGAGAACGTGAGTAGGAAGTCCTGCGCTTTAAACGGTATGGTCATAGAACCCATCTTGAACGCCATGTCTTTACCTTCAAAACCATTGACTTGCTCCGCTGAAAAAGCAGCTAATCCTGCTTGCGAGTCCGTCACCAGCTGTTGCAATGCACCGTAATCCTGTTCGCCCATGTTCGGTGGTCCGAACTCGCCTGCTTCTACGCCCTGCAATGCACCGAGTGAATGATGCGCAACCGATACGACTTGAAATTGAAATGGCAACATGTCATCGATCAATTTTGTCGCGACGACATCTTCTAGGTTTATGCCATTCGCTTCGCAATGCTCGCGTCCTTTCGCCAGTACGCCGCTGATTGAATTGAGTATTTGCGTGTAAGTTCCAACCGTCGCTTCATATAGCGTGAAGGCCATCAGAAATTCCTCAAAATGAAAAAAGTGGACGGATTATGACTAAGTGAACTAACGAAATTCTGAGAGTTGCAAAATCTCATCCCGACACATGAAAAACCGTTCGAGATTGAGTGAACACTAAAAATCTAAGCATGCACAAACAAATCAGTGCTTAGCGATTCACGTATGACGCAATCAAAAACTCAGATCTCGTGGCGCAAGTCGCGAGATATTCGTACGAGTGCTGCCGCATGCCTTGATCTTGATTCTTCTAGGACTCGTGAATCAAATGGGTCGAATCACCTTTCATCCGG
>VXLJ01000023.1:0-3194 GCA_009841635.1 Gammaproteobacteria bacterium | reverse complement strand
ATCTTTTATTCGATCCATCAGAAAATGAATCATGCACGGCTAAACATGTAAAACACTAGGTTTTATTGGGTCAATGGTGATGTCGTATGCATGTTGCCACTCCTAAATGTCACAGCGCATCTAGCAATTCAGAATTTAAGGTTAGTATTAGTGCACTTCGATATATGAACACCAAGTCCGGATACGTTTATAGATCTGCGCAACAATTTTTGTAAAGATGATTTTATAAACTATATAAATAAGTACTGAAAGAAATACGTAGGAACAAACATGAGAGATTATGTACGCATTGACGCCGAAATATGAAAACGGATGGTCATACTTTGTAGTAGTCCGGAATCAAATTATGCCCCGAAAGCGTGAAATATAGATCGGTCAGGGTCATTCAAAAAATAGCTATCTTAAATTTGAAAAGATGAAAGCGCATAGGTGGGGTTCCTTAGAACAAATTATGTGCTGGGTGGATCTTGGACGGGGCTTACTGACTTCCTGGAATCTGCAGGCGACGGTTAACCGACGCCGATATTGTTTTTTCCAACGAACGAAGATTACTGGAGCGCTAAAGTAATAAATTTCTGACTCTTAATTTCTTAGATGTAATTCATGTAAATTATCATGCACGATGAGATATTGGCAATAACTAACGATTAAGCGGTACTACGCAACCCTTCAAGTCCTGCATCGGATAATTCGTTTCTTGAAGCTCTTTCGAGGACACGGCATCTGCTCGTGTGCGACGATCAATGGTGAGTATTAAATTGCTTATTTCGAATAACGTAGGAGAATCAACCGGCTGATGAAGGCTTCATTAGAACTCCACACTCAATTCCAAATAGACGCCGTCGATGATCGCATATTTGGTGGATTTATCGAACACCTAGGTCGTTGCGTCTACCAAGGGGTATACGAGCCTGATCATCCATTAAGTGACGCCAACGGTTTGCGAGCCGACTTGCGGGATGCACTCAAGGAACTAGGTGTAACAGTCGTGCGATATCCCGGTGGCAATTTCGTTTCTGGCTATCACTGGGAAGACGGGGTGGGGGTTGCCGAAGCTCGGCGTACCGTCCGCGAACTCGCATGGCAGAGCATAGAACCAAACTGGTTCGGTACCGACGAGTTCATTCAGCTTTGCCGCTCTTTGAATTGGCAACCAATGCTGGCTGTGAATTTAGGCACAGGTACGCCTGAAGAAGCACGTAACTGGGTCGAGTACTGCAATGCACTTACTGGCACCTATTTCGCAGATCAACGCGCTAAGAACGGAAACGAAGAACCTTTCGATGTGCCACTTTGGTGTCTCGGTAATGAAATGGACGGCCCGTGGCAACTAGGACATGTACCAGTCGACGAATATTGCAATCGCGCCCAGATGGCAGCGAAAATGATGACGGACTGCGACCCACGCGTCGAACTGGTCGCTTGCGGTTCATCCGGTCCTCAAATGCCGACGTTCATTGAGTGGGACCATCGCGTCATGCAACGTATGGGATCCCGACTAGCGAACTACATCAGTTTGCATCGATATGTTGGCAATCGAAACGAGGACTCAGCTGATTATTTAGCTATCTCGAATGCCATTGATAATCAAATTGAATCTGTCGACGCAACCGCAAGAGCAGTAGCTGGACAATCCCGTGATCGGCGACGCACGTATCTGTGTTTCGATGAATGGAATGTTTGGTATCGAGCACGTACGCAAACCGACAGAGATGGTACGGGCCGTGTTGCGCCCGTCCTGCTAGACGAAACCTACAACTATGAAGACGCATTGGTTGTCGCCATGTTCCTCATGAGCTTCATTCGCCATGCGGACGCAGTAAAGATCGCAAATCTGGCACAACTAGTTAATGTCATTGCGCCCTTGAAGACAAACCCAGAAGGTATTTTGAAACAGAGCACTTTCCATCCTTTCCGCATGATTTCTTCAAGAAAAGGTGGCACCGCGTTGCAGCAAGCGATCACCTGTGACACCTATGCGAGCGAAAGTTACGGTACTGTTACGTATCTTGATAGTGCGACGATACTTGAAGAGAGCACATTGAAGGTGTTCGCACTCAATAGACATTTAGAAGAAGCGATGACACTCACTGTGAACTGTGCTGACCGCCCAATTCTCGAGTTTACCGACGGTGAACTACTGTCACATACGAATCTACAGGCTGAGAACTCTTGGCGCAACGCTAGCGAGATTACGCCGGCATCGCTCAAGGATATAAAGCTTGACGCAGGTAAAGCTCACGTCGACCTGCCACCACAGAGTTTTGCGGCGGTCTCGTTTCAGCTAGGCTAGATCGCGCCTGCTTGCTTTAGCTCGCCTACGTGCTCACTGCTAAGACCTAGTAATTCACCATAAATCGCTTGGTTGTCTGCTCCTATGGCGCGAGGCAACGCTACCGGAGGCGGTTCTAAGCCTTGAAACCGTAAAGGCGTGCTTGGAATCATTAGTGAACCCAACTCGGGATGCTCAAGTTTTTGGAGTGCACCGCGTGCAATAAGGTGCGGATCGCTGAGTACATCCGAAATTGAATGGACGGGGGCGCAAATCACTTCATTCGCTTGACAAATCTCGAAGACTTCCTTGGTGGACAACGTAGTCGACCAGCTCTCGACGACCTCATCGGTTAGTGACATATTGACTGCTCGGTTTTTCATGCTCTCAAACCGCTGATCTTCGGCAAGGTCAAGCCGATTCATAGCGCGTAAAAGCTTGCGCCAATGACCTTCGCGAATGCAAATAATCGCCACGTGTCCGTCCTTCGTGGCATATATGTTGTATGGTGCTACCGCCTTAGCTTGGTGGTGGTTGCCAACCCGTGGTGGATCATCGTGAAAGCGATAGTATGCACCGAGCGCAGAGCAAAGTGTTGGTATCACCGAGTCCTGCATCGAGACATCCAAAATAGCACCATGACCAGTAATGGATCGTTGCACGAGCGCCGTCGTTATGGCTGCGTAAAGGTGCACGCCACCTAGGATGTCACATAGTGCCGGACCTGATTTCAGCGGAGGTTCGTCCTCATAGCCTGTGATCGCAACGACACCGCTCATCGCTTGGACCGTGACGTCCATCGCCCGATAGTCGGCGTGCGGACCTTGTTGCCCAAACCCTGTCGCCGCTGCATAAATCAAGCTTGAATTAATCGAGGTTAAATCGCTAGGACCAACGCCATATTTCGCCATCGTGCCTGGTG
>VXLJ01000038.1 GCA_009841635.1 Gammaproteobacteria bacterium | reverse complement strand
GTCGAATCGCCAATCACGCTACCTGCCCGGTGCGCCGACAAGACTGTGTTTGGTGCAGTCCTAATCGGGTGATCCTCTGGTAATGGTTCAGTAGGAAACACATCGATCACAGCTCGAAAGCGACCTTCGTGCAACAGCTGCGTGAGATCATCGAAATCAACAACGTGACTGCGGCTAATCAACGCAAACACCGCGTGTGACTGAATCAATTCCAGCTTTTGCCTGTTCAGAAACGCCTTGTTTTCACGTGATGGAATGGCAAGCACGAAAATCACGTCGCTTGACGCGAGGAGTTCTTCTAGGGTGACGCATTTCACACCTTGGCTCGCAAGAAATGCAGCCGTGCGCCATGGATCGTAGCCTACCAGCTCAACATCAAAGGGTCGCAGCAAAGGCAACAACGAGTTAGCCAAACCACCTACACCAATCAAACCCACGCGTTTGTTGTAGAGCGTAAAGGTCGATTGGTTACCGTGCCATAAATACGCTTCCTGCGCGTTGGTGAATGCGTTATGGCCAAGGGTGATCTCACGTGCCGCGTCGATGACCATGCCTAAGGCCATTTCCGCAACCATCGGACCAAAAGCTGGTGCGCAACTGAGCACACGTATGCGATGGCGGTGGCAGTATGCGTAATCGAGCGTATCGACGCTCGGGTGACGACCGCCTACTTCAAGGATGGCTTTGAGATTTGGGAACGATTCAAGCTCGCCATAACGCCACGACGGGGCTACAACCGCGAACGCATCTGCTTTCGCTTCGTCAACGACGGCTTGAGGCGCACGTTCATTTTTGCCCCATACAACGTCGCAACAATCATGCAGGCGTTCAAGGTCTTCGTCGCTAAAGATCTCCTCCATCCTTCGAAACGAAGGATCAAGGAGAATGCTAGGCATCGTTGGTGGCGTTAATAACCCTGTAGTTCGCCGTAGCGATTGCGGTGGTAGTACGTGTCCCCGAACGTTTGTTCGGTCACGGCTGCACGCTTGAGATAAAAACCTATATCGAATTCATCGGTCATGCCGATACCACCATGCATTTGTATGCCTTCTCGCGATACAGTATGGAACATTTCACCAACTTTCGATTTCGCTAGACTCGCAAGAATCGCAATTTCGCTTGGTTCCCGCCCTTCATCGAGTGCCGTTAGTGCTTCAAGTACGACGGATTTAGAGAGCTCAATTTCACAGAACATATTGGCGGCACGATGTTTGAGCGCTTGAAACGAACCAATTGGCACGCCAAATTGCTCACGTTCCTTCAAGTACGCGATCGTGCGGTCGAAGCATTCCTGAGCACTGCCAAGCATCTCAGCCGCCAATCCAATACGTGCGATATCTAGCGCTGCGTCAAGTACATCTGCACCTCGACCAACTTCGCCAATAACGGCATCCGCACTTACTGAGACATCCTTGAAATCGATATTTGCAGCATTCCTGCTATCCACCATCTTGGTTCGCGTTACAGCTACGCCATCTGCTTCCCGGTCCACCAAGGCGAGGGTTAAGCCATCGCGGTCACCTGCATTTCCGTTGGTTCTAGCAACCACGATGAGTTTGTTCGCAACGTGACCATCCAATACGAACGTCTTATTGCCATTTATTACTAATGACCCACCGCTGGCGGTCGCTGTGGTGCTTACGCCGTATGGGTCATGCCGATGCGATTCCTCAAGCGCAACGGCCAGCAGCAATTCGCCGCTTGCTACGTTTGTGAGCAATTCCCGTTTTTGAGCGTCGCTGCCGCCTAGATTTAGGATCGTGCCACCTACCCAGACACTTGCGTACAAAGGCGATGCGGCAAGATTTCGTCCTAGTTCTTCAGTGACTACACCTAAGCCCTTGTAGCCAAACCCCAAGCCACCAAAATCCTCCGGAAACGGAATACCGGCCCAACCTAACTCGGACATGGAATTCCACGTATCACGATCGAACCCGTCGGCACTGTCATCATCGCGCAATTTACGTAGTTGGCTAATAGGTGTGTTGTCGGCGCAAAACTCCTTGGCGGTGTCCTTCAGAATATTTTGGTCTTCATTGAGAATCATGGGCATCGCAAGGTTCCTCCTCGTATCCTCGTCTCGAGCATGTTGTTTTGCGTGTCAATCGGCCTGCGGTCAACCCTCTGGCGCGTAAGTTTGCGCTGGGTCATGTCAGCTTGGTGTAGCGACGACAAGCGATAAATTGCCGACGTGTCTGCGCAATAGCGCAAACTGCGACCGGCGGATTGTATTAGCTAACCAAGCCATCATTTGTTCGGGTTCTGCGAACTCAAGCAGTGCAAAGTAACGCACTGAACGGTCGGAATTGCCATCGATTTTTTCCGTTGGCATGGCGAATCCAATTTGACCGTCGAACGGCACGATACTCTCGGTTACCGTATCGAGCAGTGCTCGCTGATGCTCCTTGGTTGCATCCGACATCACTAACACAACCGGTTCGTCGAACGTCTCCTGTAACGCCGCATGACCAACAAACTGCGCATATTCAGCGTTTCCTTGCACCTCATATGTCTCGGCGAGACTCGCGTATTCGGGTCCAGTTACCGCATTCACGAAAGCGGCTGTGGTTGGAAAAGCCTCAATGATGATGTGGTCCCAAACTTCCGCATCGTTGCCTTCGCTACTTAGCCATGCTGAGCCATCAAAAACCGTGAGTGATCTGTAAGTGTCGACAATATCGCTTCTGTGCGCCCACATCGTGTGGTGAGCTTCGTGCTGATGTTGGTCGACATACCGTTCCAGCGTGACCAAGGTCAACGGCATCCGCCGGCGATCTGGCGCAAAAGCGATCTTCGAAAAGCCGGCATCTTGATATACCGTGACAAACCCAACCGTTCCTACTATCACGACGATTAGGAAAATCAGGAAATAGCGTGTGGCTCGTCCCATTGATTAGGCCAATCACCCACGGCGTTGGCAATCATTGCTCTAAAACCGCAATTACACCAGCGTGTAGCCTGCGTCGGTGAGTGGCATGGTCCGCACCCGTTGACCGCACGCCGCGAAGATCGCGTTGCAAACGGCCGGTGCTAACGGCGGAAATGCCGGTTCTCCCAAGCCAGTTGGCGGGTAGTCACTGTTAACGAAGTGAACATCGACTGGCGGTGCTTCAGGCATTCGCAACATCGCGTATCGATCGAAATTACTTTGCTGAACACGCCCCTTCTCAAAGGTTACAGAAAGATTGAACAACGTGGACAAACCATCGATCACGGAGCCTTGAACTTGGTTTTCAGCTCCGCTCATATTGACGATCGGACCAACGTCGGCAGCCACTGTGACCTTATTCACCTTCACCTGCTTGTTGTCGTTAACGCTTACGTCGGCCACCTCCGCAATATGCCCCGCGTGGCTGTAATAGAACGCGACGCCTAACCCGCGCCCTTGTTCGAGCGCTCGACCCCAATCAGCCTTTTCGGCCGCCAATTTGACGACTTCAGCCGCACGGCCAGTATGCATGCCACGTGGACCGAGTTGGCGGGGTTCGCCAAGGACTTCTAGCAGTACATCTAAATGATCACGGCCTGCTGCGTGTGCAAGTTCGTGTACAAAACTTCCCACCACAAATGCGAACACATTGGACCCAGGCGCTCGCCATGCGGCACAACGATTTTTCCAGGGTATTGCGGTCTGCTCAATACGAACATTCTCAACTAGACCACCAGGGAAAACGCCACCGGACATGCCGCCGCCAGAAACAGGTCGTCGTCCATCGTGCGTGAACGTGATAAAGCGATCACGCCATCCAGATATCTTGCCATCGTCGTCAACGGAACCATGCATTTGATGGAAGCCACCAGCACGATATAAGTCGTATGCCATATCGTCTTCGCGGGTCCACTGTAGCTTGATTGGCACCCCTGCTCGTTTGGCGATAGCGGCAGCTTCGCATAAGAAATCGTTGTAAAGCCGACGGCCAAATCCGCCGCCACAACGTAACTGATGCAACGTGACGTTTGCAGGTGAGATCCCAACGATTTGCGCCGCGCTCGCAATACCACGACCGGGCATTTGAGTCGGCGCCCATAGCTCGAGTTTGCCATCGCTGAACGATGCGGTGCAGTTCTGCGGCTCTAGTTGTCCATGACTAACAAACGCATAACGATAAAAACCGCTGACTTGCTTCGCACTGCCTGCAAAGGCCGCTTCTACGTCACCGGTATTGGCAATCTCGGTGCCTGGTTCGTTTCGAAGGCTGTCAGCTTGCTGTTCCGCGTTCGACCAACTGTCTTCGGATGCTTCCCCTTCGTCCCACTCGACACGTAACGCTTTTTTAGCCTCAAACGCTTGCCAAGTGCTATCTGCAATGATGGCAACGCCTGGCAGTAAGTCCATTGCATTGCCATTGCCTTCCAATACGAAAGCGTCTTGTACGCCAGGTCTTGCTTTGATTTCTTCTAGATTTGCGGCTACAACTTTGCCACCAATTGCGGGGCACTTTTGATAAACCGCGTATTTCATGCCTGGCACCACTTGATCGATGCCAAACAATGGTTCACCGCGCATCAGCGCTTCGTTGTCGACGCCTGTCACGCGTTTCCCAAGAATTTGGAAATTGGCAGGATCCTTTAGTTTTAGCGATGCGCTTGAAGGGACTGGCATTGACGCAGCTTCGCTAGCAAGTTCAAGATAAGTAGCACTTTCCGTACCGTTTGCGTGGCGCACGACACCATCTTGCGTGCTCAAGGAGTCCGCTGGCAATCCCCAACGTTTCGCTGCAGCTTGGACGAGCATGGCACGAGCCGTTGCACCTGCGCGACGCAAGGCTTCGTAGTTCATTGGGATAGCCGTTGACCCACCAGCGAACTGCATCCCGTACCGCACCTGATCGATGGGCGATTGCACCACCGTCACATCATGCCAGGCAACGTCGAGTTCTTCCGCGACGAGCATCGGTAGAGAGGTCTTTACGCCTTGCCCTATTTCGGGATTTTTGGCGTAAATGACAACGCCTGTTTCGTCAATCCGCACATAACCATTCGGCTGCAATGCAGCGGTCTTAGCGAATGCAACAGGCGTTGCAAAACCCAACATCAGGCCACCACCAACAGCACCTGTGGCCTTTAAAAACTGGCGACGATCTAACTTGACAATTTGAGGCGTGCGATTTCGCCGACTTGCTTCAGCTTGACCTGCCAATACTTCATCGACGACCGTGCTTAAATCGCTGTAATCTAGAGTACTCATATTCTCCTACCTTATTCGCCCGCGACCATGCGCCCAGCAGCTTGTTTCACCGCTTGTCGGATTCGTATGTAGGTCCCACACCGACAGATGTTTGCAGCCAGTGCTTGATCAATCTCATCGTCCGTTGGATTCGGGTTTGAACGCAACAACCCTTCAGCCGCCATAACTTGACCGCTTTGGCAATACCCGCATTGGGCGACATCCAGATCAACCCAGGCTTGTTGGACTGGGTTGAGTTCACCACCCTCGCCTGCTAATCCTTCTATCGTCGTGATTTCTGCGTCGGTGAGTCCGCCAACTGGCATCGTACAAGATTTGACGGGTACGTTGTTCACTAAGACGGTGCAGGCACCGCACTGACTAACCCCACACCCGTATTTCGTGCCAACCAAGCCGAGTTCGTCTCGTAGCGCCCACAGCAGTGGTGTTTTTTGATCGAGATCTTCGATATCTCGATCTTGTCCGTTGATCTTCAATTTCATGGACGCGAGAGCCCTCTCGTACTAGTCACGCTGTGACTAAATGTTATCTATGCCAACGTTCTAGGTTTGTTCTTGACAGATACTCAACGCTAGCTGAAAGGCCGCGTGAATCGTCGTGAACCGTTCACTTATGCAGCGGCGGTTTCGCCTAAATTATGCGCTCGTTGTGACCGAATAAAGTTGCTAATCGACGACGATTATTGGTTGGCGAACCCGTCGACCACGGCGACAACATCTGCGAATCGTTCGTTGCTTAACTTCGAAACATCGTTCGGATTCAATGAGGGGAACAAACTCTCCAGCGATTCGATGGCGGTCCTAACTGCCTCCGCCATCGCGGTTGATGCTTGATTCTTTGCGAATACTCTCGCATGTGTCCAGCGGTTTGCAATTTGGACAAATCCCCAAGCATCTTGATATTCATGCAAATTAACAAGTGTGCCATCGACGATCCCAATCGCATACTCCTCATCGGCTGTGACCAATAAATTGCGTATGACGGCAAGCACTGTTTCCTGCCGCTGATCAACGACAGCGCTACATGCTTCGATATTGGCATCCAAACCGGTAAAAATGCGGTTGAAATCCGCCATAGTCTGTCGGTCTTCAACTGCGTTAGAGAGTGCGATCAAGTCGCTGCCAAAATCCTGACACCCGCGCGTTGCGAAGGCTGGCATCAAACCGCTATAGATTTCCTCGCCAGGGTGCTTCATGTGGGTCTCGGCCAAGCTTGGTAGATCTTGTCGATACAGTTCGTAGCCTGCCAACAGATGCCCTTGAATCAAGCTCAGCTGGGTAAGGAACGCGACATCGTCCACTTGCAGATCAGGAGCAAGAGAAACCACTGATTGCTCGTCGACGTCTTGTGATGGTTCCGCTTCTGCCTCATTGTCTGTTTGCGGTCCGCACCCGCTCAACAACAAGGTAGCGAAGTAACAGAAACCCAGCAGCGTGGCAGATGTGCGGCAGCGCTTACTCCGATTGAACACAGATTGTTTAGTCAATGTGCGAGAACTGATTGAGACAGGAAAAGATTGACTCGATAAGAGATATGACCAACACGCGTTGCGTTCATGTTTATTCGAAAGATCAGACGATTTAAACTAAGCCGCGACATGCAAGCCTACAACCAGCCTGCACGGTCGAAAACTCGTACGGCCTCTGATTGATTTTCACCCAGTTTTTGCGCCAGTATGTCGTCTTCCGAAAATGTCCCTAAAGTCGCGATGGGACCGGACGACTCTCCGATGACAGCGTACTCATTGTTGCCTTCCGCAAATAGACGTTGGGCATAGTCGCTCGTTAAGTACTCAATAAATCGAATGGCGTGATCCCGATTGGGTGCAAATTTTGTAATACCCGCACCACTGATGTTTACATGGGTGCCACGGCCATCTTGATTAGGAAAAACCACTTGCACCGATTGAGCCATCTTTCGAGTATCTTCGTCCTCGCTTGCTAGCATGCGTCCTATGTAATAGGTGTTGGCAAGCGTGAGTCCACACTCGCCGCTCGCTATCGCCGTGATATTCGCCGTGTCATTGCCTTGCGGCGAGCGCGCAAAATTTGCCACGACACCTGCCGCCCATTGTTCGGCCGCTTCCGGACCATGCACATCGATCAGCGACGCCATGAGTGAAAGGTTGTAAATGTTGGAAGATGAACGCATGCAGACGAGCCCTCGCAATGCTTCATTCGCAAGGTCTTCGTATTGATTGATCGCAATTGGGAGATCTGTGAGTTTGCTCGCTACGATCACGCGGGCGCGTTTTGAAAGACCATACCAATGCCCTTCCTTTTCACGCAAATGCGCAGGAATTTGTGCGCTTAGTACGGCACTTTCGATGGGCTGGAAAACACCTGCGTTTTGAGCTCGCCACAGTCGACCCGCATCGACGGTAATTAACACGTCAGCTGGACTGAATTCACCTTCATTGACAATCCGCTCGATGAGAGCATCGCTGCCGCCCTCAATGAGATTCACCTTCACGCCGGTCTGCCGCGTGTACGCCGCGTAGAGATCCATGTCCGTGTCATAGTGCCTTGCTGAGTACACGTTGATCTCTTCGTCCGCTAAAAGAACGGACGAAACCAGCACATGCAACAACACCGCATAGGTGAGGCGCGCTCGAATTCGTGGACGGTTGGACGAACGCGGCATGAATTTATTCTCAGGCAAGCTTGATTTGTCGCAGATTTTAATGAGACTCATTCTCATATTGCGAAAATACATAAACGCCAGCGGCATCGAAGCGGACCTCTACTGACGCACCGATAGAAAAATCTGGTGCATTGGCGAGTAAAGCACGCAAACGTTCTCCCTGTGCTGTCACCGTGACTGAAAATCGATCGCCAAGTGCTCGCACGTCAGTTACACGTGAGCCGCCAGACCGACTACGCGTGAGTTCTATGGCTTCTGGTCTGATGACGACAGCATATTGCTCATCCATCGATTCACCTGGAGCCATGGGCAGGTCGCCAAACGCAGTATGCAATCCTTCCGTATTACAGTTAGCCAATATTGCGTCGGTTGCAAATAGCAATTCCGCAACAAACGGCGTACTCGGGTTTTGCCACATGTCTTGCGGTGTCGCAACTTGCACAATGTGACCATCGTCGATTACCGCGATTCGATCCGCAACGGACATAGCTTCTGTCGCGCTATGGGTTACTAATACGCTAGGTGCGCCGCTGTCCCGCAATACGATCCGCGTATCTTCTCGCAATCGTCTGCGCAAATTTGCATCGACATTGGCAAACGGTTCATCTAATAGCATGACGGCTGGCTGCGGGGCTAGTGCACGGGCCAATGCGACGCGTTGCTGTTCGCCACCAGACAACGTATGTGGGTAACTGGTAGCGCGATCGGCTAACCCAACCTTTTCCAATTCAATCGCCACCTGGTCAAGACGGCTCTTGGCATCTAGCGCGTGAAGTCCAAAGGCGACATTTCGCGCAACGTTGAGGTGAGGAAAGAGGGCATGATCTTGGAACACAAACCCACAATGTCTCGCTTCTGCAGGTGGTTCGTCGCCGGGTATCGCCAAAGGCAAACCAGGAATACCGATCGAACCTGCTTGCAATGGCACTAA
>VXLJ01000020.1:23298-71636 GCA_009841635.1 Gammaproteobacteria bacterium | reverse complement strand
TGAGTTTCTTACACGCGAGCAACTTGCCGTTGGACGTAAATAGTCGTTATTCAATCGCCGGAATTTGCAGCTCCGGAATTTCTTCGGGCGTCTCGCGGCGATCTTCCCACGCCAGTTCTTGACGCACCAAGCGCCAATAGTCCGCGCCCGCGTGTTGCAGAACGACAAACATACCTTGGCTACTCGTCGCATACAGTTCCAAACACACTAAGGCTTCCTTGTCGACGACGCCAATATTCGATATAGCCATGACAGGGCGATTCAATTCAAGAAACCAATCCATCGGCGTTTTCGATGCATCGACGATCTGTTTTTGTTGTTGAAAGCGATACAGCTCTAATCGGGCGATGTCGGTGTTGTTCGCATCACGAAATGCCGCGAACAAACCTGCCGAAACACCGCCTTTGACCTCACTGCTAGCTTGACATAAAGATGGTTGATTCGTGATGGCGAAATCGCCACGCTGAAACAATGGCGATGCGAGCAGAGACTTAGTGATGTCCTTCTCAGCAGTGGGTGCAAATTCCAGCATCGACCAGACGAGCCAACCAATAAACGCACAAATCAGAAAACCGATAAATAACAGGAAACTACGGAACGCCCAAGAGCCTTCCGTTGTTCCTGCTTCAGGCGGCACGTACGATGCCTTGTTCAATAAACGATTCGATGACGTCGGCTTCGTAATCTAACTCGGTGAGCAATGCGACGGTGCTGCCACCCGCCAGCTCGGTCCCGGGATAGGTCACCTCCGAGGCGAATTCGACCATGGGTCCCAATCGATAGTAATCACCCCACTCAGGATGAACCGACGGCACCAACAGGTTCTCAACTTTGACGTGCTCATCGTGCAAAAACCAATCTGGTGGACCGGCCTCATCTGCGACAACACAGCCAATACCGTGCTGCGTCAGTTCTGCTTCCCATGCCTGTGCAGACTTTGTTTTGAACTTAGTCGCTAGGTCGGTTTCGAGGTCGGACGCCGCTGTGTCTACTCCCATCGCAAGGGTGAGTGCATTACGTTCCCGGGCGTTTATGACCCCAAGAAACACCCAACCTTCTGAGCATTCATAGAGGCGATAAAGTGGACCGAGACCATACCCGTCTTTGTCTACCGGCGTTCGTTCAGCTTTTCCGTCATATGCAAGGAAATCGTCCCAGTTTGCATATGCGTTGGCACCAAACATGTCGACATAGACCTTCTGACCTTTGCCGCTAGCGCGCCGTGCATGCAAACCTAGTACGGCCGTCGTAGCTACGACCATCGACGTATTCGGGTCTGGGTTCACTTCATTGGCACGCAAGAGTTTTCGAGCGGTCTCACGTAACGCATCGTTGTCCAATGCTTCATTCTCATCTGGCAGCCCACCGATCTGCCAAGTCACACCACCTAGCGCGGCACCAGGAATCGGGTGCGTAGATGGTCGCTTGGCACCAGGGCCGTTGGGACCGTAGCCATTCGCGGACACATACACAAGCTGCGGATTGAGTCGCGCAAGATCGTCGTAACCAATGCCAAGTTTTTCTGGCACGCCCATTCGATAGTTGTGAATCCACACGTCCGCCTTCTTCGCTAGTTGCTGTGCAATGCGCTGACCTTCGGATGTTTTTAGATTTAAGCAAATGGATTCCTTGCCAGTGTTGCATTTACTCGCACCAAGCGCACTCATCATGGCGCGGAATGGATCACCTTCAATGGGTTCTAGCTTGATGACACGAGCACCCATATCCGCAAGCGTCGCCGCACCAAGCGGTGCCGCGATGATCGTCGCACTTTCAACAACCGTGATTCCTTCTAATGGTCGAGCGGTTTTCTGAGTGTTAGGCGCAGTTGGGCTTCGGCGCTGCTGTACCGGCAGTGTATCAAGGCTCTTGACACTATGAGGTTGGGCCACTCGCCCAGGTGTTTCTGTTAAGTTGGCTAGTAAACCCAGCTGGGTGCCGCTATCGACTTTGACAGCGTGACCATTTGTGACGACGTCTGGATCACTCAAAGCGTCCTGCGTCGTTTGATATGGGTGGGAAACGACGCCGCCATCACTGACAAAGCAATCTGTCCACTCTTGCAGGGTCTTCGTCTGCATATGCGCAAGCATGCGATCACGGAAAGCTTCTAAATCGTCTCGGTCCCACCGCATTGGATCGCCGCGATATTTTTCCTCCTGCAAGACTTCATCAAATCCTGCGGCGTGCAGGAAGTTAGTTAATAAGTGCGGCAGCAAATTACCAAGTTGCAGCCACTTGCCATCCTTGGTTCGCACTGGATGGTAATTCAAGGTTGGCATGGATTTTGAGCGGTCGCGTTGTACCCGCGGCCGTTGGAGAATGCCTTTGTCCTGCAGTTGAGCCATGCTTATGACACCCATTTCATAGGGCATCATGCCGCGCAGCAATGAAGTGTGGAAGGCGGAACCATGTCCCGTTCGCTCACGCCTATCCAAGCCAGCCATGACGCCAGCAGCAACGGATTGCGATGTTGCGTGAACACCTACCTGCAACGCTGAATAGTTCGGGCCGGCACGGTCTGCAACGCCCGAGAAATTCAACATACGGCCTGATTTGGCGGCCACGACACCTTCGTAGCCAGGGTAATCCTTGTAAGGTCCTCGATTCCCGAATCCGCTCACGTAGCCGATTACAAGATCCTCTCGGGCATGCAAAAGTGATGCCTTATCGAGTTCAAGCCGTTTAAGTTGTGCCGGTTTGAGCGTTGTTACCATGGCATCGGCAGATGTTAGGATGTTTTCGCGCAAGGCGCGAGCGTCGTTCACATCACTTAAATCAAGACGTATTTCAGATTTCCCGCGCATCCACATCGGAAATGACGGCATATCCTGAAATGGGTCACCAGATTGGGGTGAAATCTTGATCACTTCTGCGCCGAAGTCCGCAAAAATCATGCCAGCAATACCGGTTACCGGACCGACGCCCACTTCAAAAACACGGTACGAAGACAATGCAGCCATAGATTAGTCGCTGAACTCAACAGTTGCACGATTTTAGGTGTGCGAGCGACCTTCTAATCTAGCTGATGTGAGGCTCCTTCAGTGTTTAGACCGCATTTGTATCGTGCAAAATTCAAAGCGGCATTCATTTTTTTAAGGTAGTGCGCCATGACGGATGCAGCACAAGTCGAATACCAAGAAATCCTCTATGAAATCGATGGCGCAGCGGCTGTCATCACATTAAATCGCCCCGAAACGCTCAACGCTCTGACCGACTTGACACAAGCTGAGGTACGACACGCGCTCGATCGCTCCGAACACGATGCCCAAGTGTTAGGCAACGTCATTACCGGTGCAGGACGAGGTTTTTGTTCAGGCGTCGATATGAACGCATTGGGAAAAATGAGCGAAGCCGGTAAGCGTTTAGGCTCAAGTTTCGAGCATTTGTCGGCAGCTCCAGGCAATCCGGATGACGACCCTAATTTCGAAATTGGTGCAGCCTATTTTCTCGGCCTGCGCAAACCACTCATCGCAGCAATCAACGGCGCTTGTGCAGGCTTAGGTTTTAGTTGGGCAACTTTTTGCGACCTGCGTTTTATCGATCGCGGTGCGAGAATCACAACTTCCTTTGCACAACGCGGGTTGATCGCTGAACATGGCACCAGCTGGATGCTGCCGCGCCTAATTGGTCCTGCGAACGCCCTCGATCTCTTTTGGACGTCGCGCAAAATCAATGGCGAAGAAGCTTTTCGTCTTGGCTACGCCAATCGTTTAAGTGAAGATGGCGAGTGTGTGCAAGATGCCGTCGAGTTTCTCAATAACCTCAATGAAACGAATTCGCCCACGTCTTTAATGTATATGAAGCGGCAGGTCTACAAACATTTGAATAAAGAACTCCATCCAGCGATGGTTGAGTCGAACGAATGGATGGACGAGAGCCTCGCTCGCGGCGATTTCAAGGAGGGTGTCGATTCGTTCGTCGAGAAACGACCACCGAAATTCAATCGCGTAACCGCTGATTAAGGTAGAACGTTGTGGCACTCATCGCAACAGAGACCCAGAACATTGATTGGCAAGAGCTGGTCGCCGGTCTAAATCAATTCCTCCGATTGCGCACGACACCAATTGGTATGAAGTTATTTGTGCAAAAAGGGGAACTCGATTCAATCGAACGTATTCGGCGGCCTAAACACGTTCATACCACCGACCAAATCGTGGGGCAAGCGGCGCGTAATGGCTGGACCGTTGGCATCACAGCTGAGGATTTGGTCGGTGCGCAGTGCCAGACGGTCATTGGTCTAGCACCCCGATCTGACGAATGGCTCTCTGGCGATCGCATGGCTGGCGTTTGGTACGAAAACCAAGAGGAAGCCGCGAAACATCAAGCTGCGATGGACGTCGTTGCGTTCGGTCAATACGAAGCAATGGCTGTGAGTCCACTCGTCTCAGGCCGGCTAAACCCACCTGACATCGCACTTATCTATGCAACGCCAGCTCAAATGATCCTGTTTATCAATGGCTTGCAGTGGACGGGTTATCGAAAACTCGAATGGGGCTGCGTGGGTGAAAGTGCGTGCGCCGATAGCTGGGGACGTGCCCTAGCGACTGGTGAGCCAAGTCTTTCGATACCGTGCTTCGCCGAGCGACGCTACGGCGGGGTACTTGAAGATGAACTCTTGATGGCGATCCCACCTACGTTTCTACCAAGTGTTGTCGAAGGCTTGCGAAATTTATCGCGCAATGGTCTCCGTTATCCGATTCCTCAATACGGAATTAATAACGATGTCCGCGACGGTATGAACGTAAGTTACGGTTGAGTTAAGCCGCTTCTAGCTCGTAGCCATCGTCGCGAAGGTCATCGAACCCACGCTTTACGCGTGCAGCGTCAGGGTGTTCATCAATCATGTTCACAATAGAAGCATGCGTTTGCTGTGCCACTAAGCGAGGTTGATCGCCAGTCGACCATGCAACCAAGTTTTGCCAGAATGGATCGATGATTTCATGACCTGGGATCTCGCCACCTGCTTCCGTGCGCAACGTGCATGCGCGAAGTTCCCCGAGATAAAGCCGCAACGATTCAACGTGGATTAGTTCATCTGCGCGTATTCGTTCGATGATTTCAGCAGCTTCAAGTGATGCTGATTCGCGACCAGGAAACAAACGGGTCGTGCGAAAAATCTTTTGGCTTGAGGCAAAGCCGATTTCGGCACGAAACTCAATCAGCAGCAAGTTCATCAGAAAGCTCAGAAACAGCTCATAAGGCATGGCAAGCTGCGGCATGTTGCGCTGCCCTTCTTCACCTCGCGAAATGCGTTCTGGAGGTTCAGCGTCTGGATAAGCGTCTTTGCCGAATGCGAGATCACGGGCGATAAACCACATAACATCGTGACCGCCAATGCCTTCTTCGGGAATACCACCTTCATCGAGGCCATGGGCAATCATCAATCCCGTGTTGAGATGGCCGATTGCCATTTCACTGATGTCTTCTACGACCAACGCTTGCAAATCTGGCATCGGCATCGTTGCAAGCATCCGGCCGCGCCCTTCGATTTTGCCCGTAATGGTCAAGCCATTCCAAAACACACGGCTCAAACCGTTGCCGATAAGCAAGCACTGCTGCTCAAAGTTCGGGACGCGCGGACCACTCAACAACGATGAATTCGCATCCAAGAGATCGCCACCCCGCTCACGCAAAGCCGCCGACCAGTTTGTGATCGCCTCTGGCCGAATCTTGGATCGTGGCGGCAAGTATTTACCGTCCTCGTCAAAACCGCCATGCAATCGTTGTCCATCGATGATTTGCTTGCGATGGTAATCGTGCTCCGAAAGCAGTTCGTCTTGGGTATAGGAAAGTCGCATGGCTCGCACTCTAGAACATATTCGCAAGTATAGGTCTGCTTGCCTGATGCTTCACACTAGTTCAATGGTGAATAAACCTCGCAAATCAACCGTCCAATTCACGTCGCTGGTCTGTGGGCTGGCGTTGCCATTCCTGTTCGCTACAGATGTTTCAAACATAAGTGCACAAGCAAAATTCATAGGTTGATCAAGTTCTTCTTACATCGCATGCTCTATCGCCATTTACTTGCACTAGTTGTCGCAGGTGCACTATTCGCAGCAACGTTTACAGCCGCCGGTCCATTGCATATCGCAACCTGGAATGTTGAACATCTGAATGAAGACAACAACGCAGGCTGCATACCACGTAACGATGACGATTACGCCTACATCGCACAACGTATTCGGGAACTCAATGCGGAAGTCGTCGCGATCCAAGAGGTCGAGAGCGCTGAAGCAGCTTACAGGGTATTTCCTGAAGATCAATGGACCGTCATCATGTCCGATCGCCCGAACAATCGAGGCGCGAAAGGTGGAAATATCTGTTGGGGCACGCAAGATAAGCGCCTCCGTCATCAAGCGACTGGTTTTGCCATTCGAAAAGGCGTAGCGTTTACGCGCCTAGATGCGTACTCACATCTCGCCGGCGGTGATGCCAACCAGCGCTGGGGTGCTGACCTAAAAGTTCATCACGACGGTAAAGACATACGCGTTCTGTCTGTTCACCTTGCGTCTGGATGTTGGGGTCCCGAGCAGGATCAAACCCCTAATCGAGCGAATATTTGCATTACACTGCGTGGTCAGATCGAACGCATGGTTGAATGGATCCAAGCGCGAAATAGCGCAAACGAGCATTTTGTGATTCTTGGGGATTTCAATCGCCGTCTAGCACTCCCAAACGATTGGGCTGCGGAACGTCTGTTGGACCAACGCTTAGAGACAACCTTGGTCACAGCCGATCTGCGCGATGGGAAACCGCAAGAAGCGTGGTGCGATGAGCGCTACCCAGACTTGATCGACCACATCATCATCTCTAATCCACTCAGCGAAAGCGTTCTGAAGTCCAAAACGAAGGAATATGAAAGAGGTCGTGAGAGTCCTGATCATTGCATCATCGCCACGATGATCGAATGAAGCTATTGGTAGGGATACCCGCTTAGACTATTCTCACGAGTCAATCAGAAACACTACTGCAAGGTTGCGTTCGGTGCGCATGCTGAAGTTGGCGGTCAAATGGACAAAGCCACGAGCTGGGTCTAGCTAAACAACGCGTTGAACTCGGTTTCGTCGAGTATGCGCACCCCTAGCTCTTGAGCTTTGGCGAGTTTAGACCCAGCATTTTCGCCGGCAAATACATGCGTTGTATTTTTCGACACCGAACCGCTCACCTTCGCGCCGCGTGCTACCAGCATTGCCTTGACTTCAGCTCTTGGACGCGAAGTTTTGCCCGTCAGTACCCAAATCTGATCTGCTAATTCCAAGCTGGTTGGAGTTTCTCGTTTAGGCCAGCGCACACCAAGCGCTACCAAGCGGCGTGCCTCCTCGCGGTTTGCTTCAATGGCAAAGAAATCAAGGACGTTTTGGGCAATCGTGCCAGCAATGTTCTCGATGGCGTTCAACGCATCGTAGCCAGCATTGATGAGATCTTCGAGTGTTGGGAATCGATCCGCAAGCAATGTCGAAGTGTCTTCACCGATATTCCGAATGCCCAAGCTGTTTATGAATCGAGGATAGGTTGTTTCTTTTGCGCTTTCGATTGCATCTAATAGCGCTTGAGCGCTTTTCTCTCCTAGCCGTTCCAACTTCACAAGCACGTCTTGCTGTAACGTGAAGATATCGGAGTTACGTTTTATCAAACCTGCTTCCAGCAGCTGCTCGACGCGCTTTGTACCCATGCCTCGAATATCAAGGCACTCCCGCGAGCAGAAGTAAATCACTGCGTTCTGCAATTGCGCTGGACAAGCCAATTGTGCTGGGCAACGCAAAATAGTCTCGTCCTCACCACGGGTGAGTTTTGTGCCGCATGACGGGCAACATTCTGGAGCTTTGATTTCAGGACCGTCGCCGGTTTCTAAATTGGCAACAATCTTCGGTATCACGTCACCAGCTCTACGTAGCATCACTGTAGAGCCTTTTCGCAAGCCGAGACGCTCAATCTCATCCTGATTGTGAAGCGTCGCGTTGCTAACCGTTACACGATCAATTTGAACGGGCTCTAATCTAGCAACTGGGGTAATCGCACCCGTACGACCAACTTGATAGTCCACGTCCTTCAGCTGCGTGCGCGCATCGACAGGTGGGTATTTGAAGGCCACCGCCCAGCGCGGCTGCCGAATATAGAACCCTAAATCTCGCTGCGTAGCGAGATCATTGACTTTTATGACAACGCCATCTATTTCATATGGCAATGAATCCCGCATCTCACCAACACGCGCGATGAAATCTGCACATGCAGTGGCATTTGCGCATTTTGTCGGATATTCATTTACGCGACAGCCCCAGCGGCGCAAATCTTCGATGGTCTCTTCATGCGTTTGTGGTTCGTAGTCGTTGCTATGACCGCCGACAGAGTAACAAAATAACGAAAGTGGCCGCATGGCAGTCATAGCAGGATCTTTTTGGCGCAAACTCCCCGCCGCGCTATTGCGTGGCGAAACAAAAAGCCGCTCGCCTTTTTCAACAGCTCGTGCGTTGTAAGACTCAAAATCTGCAATTTTGATATAGATCTCGCCTCGTATCTCAACCCAATTCGGTATGCCCTCACCCATCAATCTCAAAGGCACAGATTGGATGGTCTTGACATTCGCCGTAATGAGTTCACCAGTCGTACCGTCGCCGCGCGTCGCAGCTTGAACTAACACGCCGTTTTCATATAGGAGATTGACGGCGACGCCATCAAATTTAAGCTCGCACATGAGATCGCCAACGTCGCGGTCGAGATCAGAGCCACACCGGCGCAACCATGCTTCGACTTCTTCGATAGTCGAACACTTGCCGAGCGATAGCATAGGTGCGCGATGGTCTACGGATTGAAACGCGTTTAGCGGTTCACCACCGACGCGTTGGGTTGGAGAATCCGGCGTGATCAACGCCGGATTGTCACGCTCTATCGCGAGCAGCTGATCGTATAACGCGTCGTATTCGGCGTCTGTGATCTCAGGGTCGTCAAGAACGAAGTAGCGATACGCATGGTATCGCACCGCTTCCCGAATCTTCTGAACATCGTTGATCAACTGTTGCAATAGATCACATGAGTAAGAATCTACTAAATGTTATAGGTTATGGGAACCGAAGTGGGAAATCAATATTGCGAAGCTTGACTTACCAGTGAATCGCTTGGTTCAAACTCATTCCGGCTGAGCGTTGTACGTGAATATGAGGTGCCTTTGAACATGGTAAATGTTGTCTGCAAATCAAAAACCAATTGCTTATAGCCTTCTTGTGAAAGCGGCTGGATAGGTTTTCTACCATCCCAAATTTCTAGCGGCTTTTCACACGCTTCAGCAAAAAACTGTCGCGCAGACTCCGCTATCCTCATCATCTCGGCAAACGTAGAGAGTGGATCAGCGCAATCGCCCGGGCGGAAATAGATACGAAATCCTCGCGTTTCACCATTTGTCTTTACCAATTCACCGATTGGTTCCATCTCGAAGTTCCGAATTCGAATGCCGCCCGCATCGAGCACGACTGGACTTTGCAGGTGATACTCTTCGTCAAGCAGAATGAAATTGCGATTAGTGAGAAATGTGCCTAACTGTTCTCCTTGAATGTCGCGAAAAAATCGACCTTGATACTCGCTGATTAGGCAAATGGAAACTACCGATAGACCTGTTGCTGACCTTCCTACTTGACTAGCGACGCGCTGGACTTCAGCTACTCGGTGATCAAATGGCGCGACCAACAATTCGTCGGACACTGCCGTGTCCTCTTCTGTCGTAGTTACAGGTTCAGGCGTCGCCGTGAATGCTTCGTCGTACGTGTCGGATGCCGCAACCTCTTCAACATATTCCGTTTGGTCGTACGACTCGTTTGGCTCATCATCGTGAAACGCAGAATCGTCGACATGAGTTGACACCTCCGAAGTACTTTGGCACTCGGACTCTGTCTCGTGTGCCGTCCAATCGTCTGTATCTTCGAATACTGAATCACTAGCAACGTTGTTAGTAATGGACGGAGGCGTCTCCCAATGGGTTGGTTCAAACGCGGCAGATTCGCTTTCCGATTCACTTTGTTCGGTGGTCGATGCTTCTATCGAGTAATCTGAGTCGTAGTCCTCAGTTGCAACATCTTCCGTCGACCATCCTTCAGCATAGTGAACATTCGCTTGATCACTTCCTGTCGACTGAGCGTAATCGAAGGCTTCGGAGTTGCCTTTCGTGCTATCAACTACAACTTCGTAATCGCTATCGTCCGCGTGCTCCGGTCGTTTAAACTCGTCGTGAATACCAAAATTAACAGGGGTGCCTCGTCGATTGGTATGACCTTTTGGACGTGCCCGCGTCACGACCTCTGAGTGCATGGTTTTTTTGGAAAAATCCTTGGAATTGCTATTGGGTGGGTAGTTGAGCACATCTTTGCGTGTACCACCCGCGAGTCGATGCCTAGTTCGGTATTGAGCTTGTAAACGTAAATAAACGCTCGAGAGAATGAGTAAAGCAAACAGTACCAACGATGCCGTCACGAGAAGTTGACTACCCGTTAGCTGCGCAAATATCTCCATAAAGACCTCCGTATCTTTTAGCTGGAAACAGCTTGCATATGGCGAAATTCATTTCACCTTCCGAGAATATATCAAAACTAAACACAAATGTAAAGAGTTTGCAAGAGGACACAAAATTTAGACTGTATATTTATAAATATATATTTGTATAGTCCCACTACATGAAAGTTCACAGCCTGCAGTTGATCCAGACAACGGTCACTTGTCGTTGAATTCGCCGTCTACTTGTTATGCGCACTGCTCGAACGATCTCAACCATGCAAGTTTACAGCGCAAATAGTTGATTTGTCGATAATCAACAGATCGGCATGTATTTGTTAGAGTCCATGCAGGAGACACTTAATAAGCGCTAGAAATGGCTAACAGGCTCCCTTTCAGTCATACGGATCTAGAAGATGAACGGGCCAAGTTCGGACGTAACGCCAGTAGTCAGCATATCGAGGCGTCTCAACGCGACACCGCAAACACATAAATATTTAGTTCGCTAATCTACCGAGCACTCTGAATAAACCCATCTAAGACGATCAATTACTCTGACAAAGAATATTGCTTTAACGTATGTTGGCTTAGAAATTTGTATGAAGCATGTATTTATTTGTTAGCTATTTTTGTGTGTAAATGGTGCTTTGTTATGTCATCCTGAGTATTTTCATAAAACTGAGTACGTTCTAGGAACTATGGATCGCGCACATCTCCTAACGAAACATACATTCAAGATTGCACAGGAGATGCACCATGAATTCTGAAGAAACGCACGGCGAAAGAACCGTCAATATAACTACCTGTTACGCTAGATGTCACTGATTCGCAGCCATAGCAAAAGCATCTTCGAGATTAACAGCGACTAACCTCGATACGCCTGGCTCTTCCATGGTGATACCGAGTAGATTGCCTGCGAGTTCCATGGTTGCAGGATTGTGCGTTATGACGACGAACTGCGTCTCTACGCTCATTTTCGCTAGCAGCTCAGTGAATTTCTCGACGTTGCGCTCATCAAACGGCGCGTCGACCTCATCGAGAATGCACACGGGACTTGGATTCAATTCAAACAACGCAAACACAAAAGCAATGGCCGTCATCGCACGTTCGCCGTCAGATAGTAGATTGATCGTCACGTTGTTTTTGCCAGGCGGTCGTGCCCGAACAATCACGCCGGCTTGAATGATGTCAGCATCGGTGAACTCAAGACCAGCGGCGCCGCCGCCAAAGAGATACCGAAACAGTCTCCCAAAATTCCTGTTTACGTCGTCGAACGTACTGCGGAGACTTCGTTTTGATTCTTGGTCAATCTTTTCGATCCCTTGCTGAAGTTTCGCAACGGCCTCTGCCAAATCCTGTATTTGAGCGTCAAGTAGCTCCTTTTCGGTTGTCCGCTCTTCTAATTCAGTGGTAGCGCGATAGTTAATCAATCCGAGTTGGCTTAACTTCGTCGTAAGCGATTCAATTTCACACTCGATCGCTGCCACATCAGTGTTCTCTTCAACTTGTTCATTCTCTAAGTCTGGATCCACCGTTAGTTCACGGCGTTCCGCCATCAGCTGACTAATCTCAACTGCAAGACCTGCAAGTTGGGTTTTCTGGTCCGTTTCACTTTTCATGAGCTGATTTTTCTCGTTGGTTAACTCAGTCTGTCCGTCCCTAACACGACCGACTTGCCGTTCGGTTTCTCGTAATTCGTCAAGCAATACGCTCAATTCCTCCTCGAATTGCGTGAGTGACGCTTGGTTAGTCAATTGACGTTGTGTCAACTCAGGCAATCTAGATTCTGCGTCAGCATCCTGCTCAATTAATGTGCGCAGCTCAGCTAGCAATCGGCTCACTAGCTCCTCTTGTCTAGCTTGCGATCGTTCTAGAAAGCTGATTTTTAGCGCTAACTCGTTCTGTTCGTTTTCAACCGTCCGAACTTGCTCGGCAAGAGCACTAAAGGCCTGCTGTTTAGCCTCAACCTCACTTTCTAGCACAGCTTCACGCGTGGTGCCTTGATCGAAATCACGTTGCGCTGCCGCATGCTCTGATGCAAGACCTTGCAACGATTTCTTTGCGGTCTCGATAGATTGAGTTAATCGAACGACCTCGCCTTCGCGATTCACTCGCTGCTTCTGCTGTATTTCAATCTCGTTGCGATTTTGAGCTAGTTGCTGCCGATAGTGGCTGAGAGAGGTACGATCTTGGGTAAATTGCGTTGTAGCGACGGCGATTCGTTCACGCAACGCTTCTCTGCTTTTTTCTGATTCTTCAATGTCAGTTTTTATTCGGACCAAGTCGGCCTGTTGAGTGGTCATTGCTTGCTCTATCGCGGAAATTTCTTCCGCAAGTTCTTCCTCTTGGCGCTGTCGCTCAATCACGCCTTGAGCACCCTGTGATGACCGAAACACTTTTATAAAGTGCTTGCCTACCCATACGTTATCCGCTGTTACAACACTTTCAGCACGATCGAGCGTTACCCGTAATCGCGTTGCTTCCTCTAATGTCTCGCAGGTGTAGATGCCCTTGAATAGTGGTGCTAACGCTCTCGAGTCGCCTAGAAGTCTTGAAGCCAGCGGCGTCAGATCGCTCTCTCGGCTCTCATCACTTGAGTTTTGCCCAACTGCAACTAACTCAACATCACTTGCATGCAGATTGGCCACGTCCTGAATATGTTGCTTCAGATCATTCGTGGCGATGCCTTGAATGTGAGAACCAAGGACGATTTCTACTGCACTCTCCCAACCTTGTTCAACGTCAAGCAATTCACCGATTCGCAGCCCAGGTTTGAGATTTGCGTTACTCAACCAATGCTTCACTTCATCAGTTAGCTCCGTCTGACCTAATGAACTGTCCTGCAGAATCTTGATGCTTAGACGTTGCTCTCGTAAATCTTGGCCGCGGTTCCGGCTGTTCTCGAGTTCTTCGCCGAGACTTGCCTGCGTCTTCAACTTTAGATTTATGGTCGCAGTGATCGAAGTTAGCTCGGTTTCTAGTGCTTTAAGCGTGTGTTCACTGCTTTGAGCTTTGCGTTCGGATTCGCCAACACTCGCCTCGATGTCTGAAAGTACTGGGAGCGTTGATGTGACACTGTCCATGAGACCTGACAAGCTCTCTAAATTCGCTTCATCGACACGTTGCTGTGACTCTAGCGAATCCCTTTGCTTACTAAACTGCTGGAGTTGCTCTGCGGATTGTTCCTTTTGCGCTCTTGCCTTATCAAACTCAAGAGAAACCAGACCAAGATCATGATCTGCCACGCCTTTGCGATCCAATAACTCGCCAAGTTGCGCGGTTGTACGTACGTAACTTTTTTGTAGATCGACAAGATCAGCTGCATCAGTGTCGAGCAGTTTGATTTCGTCGTCTAACTGATTCAGTTTTGAATCGATGGTAGCTTGCGCTACATCGCGAAGGTTTTGAAGTTGCTCTATTTCATGAGTTGTGGAATTGACGAGCGTTTGTGCTTGGATACGCGTTTCCGCAGTGCTTTGTTGTTCACTCCGCTGGGAAGCGAGCAGTGCCTCAAATTGTTCAGCTTCGTCATTAAGAGATTGCAATGACGTATCGATTTTTGCCACCTGCATCTCAATGACGTTCAGTTCAGTTGAAATGCCGTCACGATGATCATTTTTGATTCGCAGTTTTGAATCAATCAAACGTGCTTTTTGTGCGTGCAACTGTTTTGTTAACGCCTCAGAACGACGAGCTCTTCCCGCTTGCGCTTTTAGCTGACGAAGCTCCTTTGCAAGGTCCGCTTGACGCAGTTTCACCTGCTCAAGATTCTGGTTTGTCAAATTGAGCTTGTTTAAGGTCTCGTGACGCCGTGCACGATACCTAGAAACACCTGCCGCCTCTTCGAGGTGCTCGCGTAACGTCTCCGGATCAGAATTCACAAGCTGCGAAACCCAATTCTGGCGAATGATTGAGTAGCCGCGCGTACCAAATCCAGTGCCAAGAAACACGTCGAGGATATCCTTCCGACGGCATCGTTGCCCGTTTAGAAAGTACGTGGACTGGCCTTCAGTTTGCACATCGCGACGTACGGATAGTTCTGCGTAAGACGCGTAGTCACCGCCCAGTTTGCCGTCACTGTTGTCAAACAACAATTCGACGCTAGCTCTCGATGCGGCAGCTCGTGATTCCGTGCCGCTAAAAATAAAGTCGCTATTGACTTCACCACGCAATTGATGAGCCGAGCTCTCACCAATAACCCAGCGAACCGCCTCGAGGATATTCGATTTGCCGCATCCGTTTGGACCTACGACTACGCTGACATCAGGATCCAGCTCGACAGTTGTAGGTTCGACAAAGGACTTGAAACCCGCCAGTTTGATAGATATGAGATGCAAAACTCAGTCTCGCGGCACGTCTCCGACGATTTGGTCGAGCGTCAACGCCACCGTCTCACCGAGCTTGGTAGCAACTGCGTCACTTTCAATATCGCCTGGCCTGGCGAGTGCTGAATTCGATTTAGATAAACGTGCGCTTACGATCAAATCGCTTAGCTCCGACGTATTGATAGTTGGCAACATCACGTCAGCTAGCGTCACATCTAAACCGTCCTTTGGCAAAGGCCCAAAGACACGCCGAACAGCTATTGGTGGTGCGCTAACAGCTCGATCTCTCACGATTATAAAAACAGATTCAATTGGCGAGACAGTGGTCTCAGACCTGATTTCGACTCGAACTAGCGGGTTCGCTTGACCAAAGGCCAGTGAAATTTTCGAGCGATCTTTTGGTCGAACCGGCGCGCTCGATAAAGTGATATCGTCAGCCTGTGCGAGGGCATCTGCGGTGTTCGATAATCTAGCGGTGACGATCAACTCATCAAGATCCGCGAAGGAAGCGGTTCGCTGCATGAGCACAGACTCGTCTAGATGAACCTCAAATCGCCGGCTGCCTGCTAAAGGCCGTTTTACAACCGCAAGTGGTGGCTCTCCCAGATTCACCCGAGCATAGACAAACAACCAATTCTTCTGTGGAAAAGGTTGTTCCAACGAAACATGGACCTTGATTGTTGGCTGACTCAATGGCATGAGTCTAGCTCGTGATGCCCGTTGCGCAAGTTCAGCACTACCATGCAACTCAAACCTGTCGGTCTGACTCAGAATCGTTTCGAAACTGCGATTTGCGGCAAGCGGGTCATTGCGCGCAACGTGATCGAAAGCGTCTAACATAGCGCCAACTGGGGAATCTTCATCAGTTTGCCGCAATCTGTTGCGCACACGCTGGTCTGCCGACGTCAAATCCATTTGTCTTTGCCGAAACGCGTCTAGCAAGTACAACGAATCTGTGTACGCCGACGTATGACCTAGTCGTTCTGCTTGCGCGTGGGTCATTCTGAATTGCTCGCGATCACCCCGCAACCATTGGAGCGAGAGCAAACTCAGCCAAGCGGGCGTGTCGTCGGGATGCATGGCTAGATAGTCGTGCAGTCGTGTCGCAACCACATTAGCGTTACTCTCGTTCAAGCCTTGATTCACGACGATCGCGGCTTCTTGCAACAACAGCGTGCCAGGTCGACCCCAAACTATCCAATACAGCAAAATCGCTAGCAGCGGAATCGCAAAGGCGACGGCAACTGAAATCCAGCGATTTGTCATTTGGCGCGGTGCTTCGACTAACTCATCTGTGACATCTGCAAGCAGCGCTGCATCGACTTCAAGCTCGCCTTCTTCTACGAGATCGTCATTGAGCGCTTGCGCAACCGTTTCGCGGTTCTGTTCAGCTATTGCGATATTGACGGCATTGCGGTCTGCGATTGACGCAGCCGCTTGTAATCGTGTGCGCAACCACAACCAAGTTAGCAAACCGCCAACTACGACGCCGATACCTAGCATCAGCGTTACGAGCTCTATCAAGATTCTTGTCGAGCTTTAAGGCGTGCTAATCGCGTTCGTTCTTCGGCCGTGAGCTCGAGCTTCTGGCGGCGAAATCCGACGTAGGTAAAAATCACCGCGGCGCAAAGCAGCATCACGATTGGCAGCGCCCACAACGCAAGCGTGCCTGGCGTAATCGGCGGGTCGTAATCGATGAAATCGCCATAGCGCTCGCGCAAGTACGCTTTGATCTCTTGATTGGTATTGCCATCCTTTAGTTGCTTGGCCACGACCATGCGCAAGTCAGTTGCAATTGGTGCATTGGAATCCGCGATATTGATATTCAGGCACTTGGGGCAGCGCAGTTCGGCAATCAAGACTTCGTAACGGTCCATAAGTGGTTGTGGCAAATCGACTTCAGTTTTGACCTCAGATGCCATGGCGACGGGCAAAGCTGCTAGCAAGCACCACGCAACGGCATAGCCAGAGAGATTACTGGATTTACGTCTACGAGCGTTATGCACGTGCTTGCTTTTTCGCGAGGGACAAGAAGATGTCGCTGAGCTTTTGTTCCCAGTCTTCATCGGTTATCGGTCCGATGTGCTTATAGCGAATGACGCCGTTCTGATCCACGATGTAGGTAGCAGGAACGCCATAGACGCCTAATTCCACACCGTAGTCACCCGTCCGATCGACTAAATTCAGCTGATATGGGTCACCGATGGTGTTCAACCAAGTAACCGCTTTAGCATCTTCATCTTTGTAGTTCAGACCAACAATGTTGATTCCGGACTCAGCGATACTCATGAGCACGGGATGTTCTTCTCGACATGGGAAGCACCACGTCGCCCAGACGTTGAGCAAGAATGCCTCTTTCGGCATGTCAAGATGCGTTGCTTGGATCCCGCTCGATAACTCTGGCAAACTGAATTCTGGCAACGGCTTATCCAGCATCGCCGATGGCAGGACATTGCGAGGTGAAAAGCCTAGACTTTGAAAAAACACGATGCACAACCCCACCAGCGCAACCAACGGCAACCATAGGGCCGCACGCAATGGTGTAAATGCGCTCTTAGATTTCATCTGTAGCTAGTCAGCTACCTGAGCTGCCGTGAGTTCTCGCACGCGCAAGCGTCGATAACGCACGTCGCAAACAGCGATTACACCCGCGATTGCCGCTAATACCGCACCTAGCCAAACCCACCTGATGAACGGTTTTTCTTGAATGCGAACAGCCCATGCATCGACGCCGACAGGTTCACCTAAAGAAATCAGAAGATCATTCGTAAATCCCGGACGAATCGCGGCTTCCGTGGTAACCGTGTTCCTTGTGGTGTATTGACGTCGCTCTGGTTGCAGCAATACATCCCCGACTACGAAATCAGCTTGGTTAGCGACGTAGTTCGGCCCTTCTACGTTGCGGATAGCGCTGAATAGATAGGTTCGTTCACCAACCTGTACTTCATCACCGACAGATAGCCGCAAATCCTGACTCACCGAGAAACCCGAGGTCATCGCAATACCGATAACGGTAATGGCGAAGCCCAGGTGCGCGACATTCATGCCTACAAAACTCAATGCCAAACTACGGCGGTGTCGGTAAAGCTCCGCCAAATGGCTAGCGACGATCCAGACCGCAATCGCAACACACAAAGACACGCCAAGATTCAATGCACCCGCATAGACCAATGGGATGAACAGACCAAGCACCGCGGATACGACAAGCATGATCAAGACTGGCTTGTATAGAGCTAGCGGCGTGCGCTTCCATCGAGATAGAGGTGCCAACGCCAAACACGCTGCAAGCAACATCATTAAAGGTACGAACGCGCGATTGAAGTAGGGAGGACCAATCGATGTGCGCTCACCGCCAGTAAGCCACTCATAAAACAAGGGGTAAAGCGTGTAGAGAAATATCACAGCGAGCGCAAGCGTGAGCAGCATGTTGTTTGCCAGTAACAACATTTCTCGAGATATCCCACGATAGGCAATTTGCGATCGTAATTTGCTCGCACGAAATGCATAAAGTAATAAGGCCAAACTGGCGACCACAGCAACGATCGTGGCTAAAAAGACGCCTCGCTCGGGATCAATAGCAAAGGCATGAACGCTCGTTAGCACCCCGGAACGCACGAGAAAAGCGCCGATCAAACTAAGCGTGAAGGTGAGTAGCGCTAGTAATGCGGTCCACGACTTAAACGCGCCACGCTTTTCAGTGACGGCCATCGAATGAATCAACGCAGTGGCAGCTAGCCATGGCATGAATGAAGCATTTTCGACTGGATCCCAAAACCACCAGCCCCCCCAACCAAGTTCGTAATAAGCCCACCACGATCCAAGCGCAATACCAACGGTGAGGAATGCCCATGCTGTATTCGTCCATGGTCGCGACCAACGCGCCCATGCTGCATCGATTCTGCCAGTCAGTAGGGCGGCAATCGCATAGGCAAACGCGACTGAAAATCCCACGTAACCAAGGTAAAGAAACGGCGGGTGAACTAGATGGCCGTAGTCTTGGAGAATCGCGTTCATATCCATGCCAACCGTCGGATTGAGCGGAAATGCGCGCAAGAATGGATTGCTAGCACTCAGCAAGAACAACAAAAATCCGGCGTTAATCAGACCAAGTACGCCGAGTACGTAGCCATGCATATCTATGCTGTGCGATCGACCGCGCAAGGCCACTGCGCCCGTCCAGCCTGCCATGACTAAAACCCAAAGCAGGAACGAGCCTTCATGATCACCCCACATCGCGCTAGCTTTGAAATACCACGGTAATGCTTCATTTGAATTACTCGCGATGTACTGAACGGTGAAGTCGTCACGCAGAAACGAGATGTCAAGCAGTACGAACGAGCCCAGAATCGTGAGGAATTGCAGCACCGCAAGCTGACGCGCCGCCAACAGCCAAGCTGCTTGGTTGAATTTCGCAGCAAAAAACCCTGTCCCGCCAAGCGCCAGCGCACAGGTAAAGCCGAGTACACACAGGAAATGTGCGAGTTCAGGGATCATTCAGGCTGGTGTAGTTCTGCGAGTTCAGGCGGCATGTAGTTTTCGTCATGCTTCGCCAGTACCTGATCTGCGTGAAATAAACCTTGTTCGTCAAGCGTGCCAGATACGATGGCACCCTGACCTTCAGCAAAAAGATTAGGTAATAAACCTGCATAGACAACTGGAAACGTCGAGCCTTCTAGGTCGCCAAGTTCGAACCGAACTGTCAAATCGGCATCGCTCCTCTCGATGCTGTCGGTCACCACCATGCCACCCGCACGAATAGTTTTGCCAATCGGCGCTTCACCACTAACCACGCGATCGGGCAAATAAAAGAACTCAAGATTCTGCTGCATGGCGTAATAGGCCAAGCCTAGGGTTACAACTGAACCAAGCATGACAAAAATGACCACACCTAACCTGCGCCTGCGAAGTGGGGTCATGTATGGGTCACGGTTGGTAACGAAAGAACGACCCTCATTGACTTGCTTCCGCAATAACTTCGTATCGCGATCGTCCAGACAACAAACGGAATGACATTAGCTCTGCAATCTGAGCACATAAACAATGTGTTCAAGCTGTGAGTGGAATAGACTTCTCAAACCTGGAATTTTGAGCCTTCATGAACGAACAATCACACCAAGTCGCGGCGAATGATTACCAAGGAGCGAGCGATTTGATACGTGAGTTGGGATATGTCATTCTCAAACAGGCAGTATCGCATGAACCATTGGCTATTTTGCGTGAACGTATGGACCGAGATACGCAGGAATTGCTGGCTTATTGCGATACGATCGGCGGCAACCCAAGGGAGCTTGGTCATTTGCAGCAAGGTCCGCCTTTATCGGCGGATTACGTATTCACTGACGTAGCGATGAACCAGCACGTGAATCGAGTCTGCAATTTACTTTTTGACAATCACTCACGACTAACGTTTTACAACGGCAACACCAATTGTCCTGGCAGCACGACCCAAGGACTCCATATGGACGGACGTCATCCTACGCTTGCGCCAGAGCCTGTTGCACCGACAACCGGCGTGGTCGTGGACATCCCTGCTGGACCGATGAACACCTCCAACGGGTCTATCCAACTATGGCCAGGTACGCACGTCATTCGACCCGAAGCTGGTGGGCCTAGAGTACCCGAAGAGCTTGAATCTGAACGCCGCGCAGAAAGTTCACCGATTCAACCAACTACGGAAGTCGGCGACGTCCTCATTCGCGATATTCGACTATGGCATCGCGGTGTGCCGAATCACTCAACTCGTCCTCGACACATGATTGCGCTCATCATTTCGAAGAGTTTCGCGCCCTCAAAACGAAGATTGCGATTTGAAAAAGGCTGCGAAGATGCATTGGAAGGTCAGGAAATTGACGCTAATGCCGAATATGTAGAAGGTCCTCTCGAATATCTCGTAGGACCCACACGACGTATTTACGAATCGCGCAAGGCGGCAGAATCTGCGCCGCAACAAACCTAGAAGCGGTGAATTCGAACTTAGCTCCTTAAGCCGCAAGATCTCGTGTTTCGCGTATTTCCTTGATGAGCCGCCGGTGCAGCAGACTTGGTATGACGGTCACGCCAATGACAAGAAGCACGGCTAAACCGACCACGGGCCAAACATAGACTGCGTAACCTCCCATGGCCAACCATTCCACGATGACGTCCTTTGAATCAATAAACAATCAATATTAGTTCAGCGAGGGAATCCCCTAAATGACATTGGCAATAGCGCCACCAATTCGACATTTAGCGGAGCTTAGGCCGATAACTCGCCTAAGAGCGTCTCCTAAGCCTATCACTCTCTTTACTTAGTCAGCAAGGACTTCGCGACCCACTCGCTGTCTCGCTCCCGTCTAAGTACATGGATCCTCATGTGCGAGAGAATCACACCAGCTGCAACGGCGTAAAGACCTAGCGAATTGATCAGTAACGGCCACAACATGGCGAGATCAATTGCGATTGGTTCACCTATCTGTATGGATGCTGGCTGGTGGAGCGTCGTAAACCAATCGACGGAGTACTTGATGATTGGGATATTCAAAACGCCAACTATCGCAAGAACCGAAACTGCCAACGCGGCTCGCTGGGAATTCGGGATCGCCCCGCGAAGGGCGATTAAACCAATAAATAGAAATAACTGCACGAGCACTGACGTCGTGCGTGCATCCCACACCCATCCCGTGCCCCACGTTGGGATACCCCAAACGATGCCGCTAAACAATGCGAATGCGGTTAGCCAGGCACCTAGCCAGATGGCCGACACCATAAAGACATCCGCCATCTTCATACGCCAGACAAGAAACACAAATCCGGCGACAGCAACCGCGATGTAAATAAGTTGTGATAGATGTGCAGTGGGTACGTGAAAATAGATGATGCGAAAACTATCACCTTGCAAACGGTCAGCGGGTGTAAAGCCAATACCCCAAATCGTCCCAACAACTAGCAAGGCTAAACCAACAATGTACAGCCCCGTTATCCATTTCCGAGCGCCACGATAGAAATACGGCGGAGAACCCATGCGATGAAACGTCTGCCTAAACCAGTTCATCTCAGTACTCCTGACTCACCCGCAACAAGGCGGCAATCGCAAACGGAACGAAGGTCACCAATGCGACCGCTATGGCAAATAGGCTTGCTAAGGCAAATTCAAAGGTTTCGCCGTTTGCATAACGTTGGCAAGCACCAACACCTAATAAAAGTACGGGCACATATAGCGGCAACACCAACAACGCCATCAAGACACCATTGCGGCCAATACCCAGAGTTAGAACAGCACCCAAAACCCCGAAAAGCGTGAATACGATGGATCCGGCAAGCAGTGTTAGCAAGAGCATCCACCAAACTGAGGTGCTAAGTGTCAGCATCCACGCACCTAACGGAACACATAGAAGAATAGGTAACGTACTGAAGAACCATAGCCCCATCATTGAGCCTAGTACACTTGGAAACAGCGGTCGCTGATGCGCTACCAACAGCTCTAACGAGCCGTCTTCGTAATCCTGCGAATACGCCGCGGCACAACCTAACATGGTGGCAAGCAGTACGACCACCCACATAATGGCAATGACAAACGCATCCCGATTGCCACTCGTAGTAGCGTTGTCGACGGTTACTGAGATGAGTGACGTCACGATGATAAAAAAAGCCACCGCATGCGCAGCATCAAGCGGGTGACGAGCAGTTAATCGAGCAGTGCGCTGAAACGAGGAGATGAATCCGTTCATAACTCACCCAGTTGCAGTGTGGTTGCCGCCGGCAACCCTAACGAGGCGTGGGTTGCGCATATGACCGCACCGTTTTTGTTACGGTGTTCAGAAATTGCTTCACGTAGCCACTCTGTGGCTGATGCATCAAGTGAAGTTAGCGGCTCGTCCAACACCCAGAGCTTGGCATCTGACACAACGAGCTTGGCGAGTCCGCAACGCCTTATCTGACCTGCCGACAATGCCCCGGTGGGCGTGCGCATGAACGAACCCAAGCCTACTTGCATTAACGCCCCCATTAACTCTTTAGGCGTTCGCTTGCTACCGGTGATTTGCGTAAACCATCGCAAATTCTCGAGCGGAGTCAACGTCGGATTTAGGCCTGACTTTTGACCAACATAAACGACATCATCCGAAACCCGGATTAGCGTCCCATTCGGCGAGCGACGTGTCCCGATGATGTACCGAAGCAGCGTTGACTTTCCTACGCCGTTAGCGCCATGAATCTCTACTAACTCGCCTTCCCGCACCTGCAACGATAAATTCGGAAAGAGCACCTTATCGGCCACCTCGACGTTAAGGTTTGAAATCGTGAGCAGTTTCTTTGCGTTGGTCGTGTTCACCACGTCACAAACTCGCGCTACGGGTCTTGCTCGTCTTGACTAGCCGCGTATTCTTCGGCGGTGAGAATGTTGGTTGTACCGTCCTTTTCATTTACAACGATGAGCGCTCGTTGAGATTCAAGAGCGTGAAGCACACGCTGTCGTTTAACGTCTAGACTGCCATCCGAAAAATCGCTGTCGCGCGTTATGAACTCGTCAATCAAACCATTCAAGGCGTCTCTTGACAACAACTCGTGGGAAATTTGCAACTCAGTCGTGACAACTCACGTAAAGTGAATTAAGAAACCATGAGCTGACGAATAGGCGATAAATCGACCGCTTCTTCTAACGCGTTGAAATCGAATAGGCTGGCATCACCTAAGTGCGAAGGCACGACCGTCCGCAGCGCTCTAGCAATATTCTCGACACGACCCGGTTGTTCATGATCCCATGCGCGCAACATCTGCTTAATCATTGGACGTTGAAGATTGCTCTGCGAACCACAAAGGTTGCAAGGAATGATCGGGTGCGCCACCTCGATTGAGTAGCGCTCGATATCTTTCTCTCGCACGTAATACATCGGTCTGATCACGTGGTGCAATCCATCATCCGATTGCAATCGCGGTGGCATGGACTTCATTTGCCCGCCATGAAACATGTTTAGAAACAACGTCTCTACGACGTCATCCAAGTGGTGTCCAAGGGCAATTTTGGTTGCGCCATAGCGTTTCGCCGCGGCATACAGAATGCCGCGTCGCAACCGCGAACACAGTGGACAGAATGTCTTGCCGTCTTTCGTCTTCGCTTTCACAATCGAATACGTGTCTTCTTCAATGACGTAATACTCAAAGCCACGCGTGCGTAAGAATGTTGGCAAGACGTCTGGCGGAAATCCTGGTTGTTTTTGATCGACGTTGACGGCAAAGAGGGAAAACCGCACTGGTGCATTGCGTTGCAATGACTGCAAGATGTCCAGCATCGTATACGAGTCCTTGCCACCGGATAAACACACCATGATTCGATCACCTTCGCCAATCATGCTGTAATCCACAACAGCTCGACCGACGAGGCGGCGAAGTTTCTTCTGCAGCTTGTTTTGCTCAAGCTGTTGTTTGCGAACTTGCGCCAATGTCACGCCGTCTTAACCCGCGTCCCGCAGAATCGTTACGGGTGGGAGAAGAACCAGTTTACGCGTCGAAAGGTAACCGACACTTGCAACGATGCCACCACCAAGCAAAAAGCCAGCAATCCATATTTCCGGCCGAATGGCATAGTCGAATTCAAGGATTTTTTCTTCGATGAGATAGAGCGAAAGCTCCGCCCCCGCAATAGCGACTATGCCAGCCATCAAGCCGAGTAATAAAAACTCTGCCGTCAGCGAACCGAGAATGAGTTTTTTTGTACCACCCATTGAGCGCAGCAGTGCGTGTTCTTTGATACGACTATCGCGACTTGCCTGAATCGATGCGAGGAGCACCAGTGCTCCTGAGGTCAAAACCAAAATCAAGATCCATTCCACAGCCATGGTTACCCGATCAATCACTGACTGAACCTGTTTAATGACGGAATCAACGTCGATAACCGTCATGGTCGGATTTCGTGCGATCAGCTGGCTAAGTTCATCACGATGTTCGTCGGGTACATAGAGCATCGCTCTGTAACTTGACGGAATATCGTCAAAAACCCCAGGCGAAAAAACGTAAAAGAAATTGAACTGGGCAGACTCGCCCCACTCTAATGCGCGAATGCTCGAAATCTTGACGTCAAACGTCTCGCCACGAACTCTAAATGTGAGCGTATCACCGATACCTAGACGCCAAGCACGCGCGTAATCGCTTTCAACAGAAACGAGCTTTTCGTCCGTGGACTCTGACCACCATTCTCCCTCGATCACTTCGTTGTTGTCAGGAATATCCACTGACCAAGTGAGCTGACGTCGCGACGATAGAGGTGGCGCAGGTGCAGGACGATTCGCGTTTTGATATTCTCGGACTGGTTGGCCATTCACTGAGACGACGCGACCGTCGTAAAACGCTGCTAAGTCGCCGTCGGACGTATATTGGTCGATGAACTGCGATACATCTTCGTGTTGGGCTTGTGAAATATTCAGGAAGACGTGATTCGGTGTGTCATCGGGCAGTTGCGCTTGCCATTCATCGACGAGCGACGAGCGTACAAGATAAAGAATCATCAATAACATGATGACGACGCTGAACACGACGATTTGTCCAGTGTTTTCAACATTGCGACGTTGCAGGCCGCTAAACGCAAGTCGCCATAAACTCCCCGCCTGCATACCCACTATACGTCCGCCGCGCAACAAGAAGATGGCAACCGTGCCAAACCCCACGGTGACAACGACGATCCCAAGAATGAGCCACAGCGTAAATTCCCAGCTTTTGCTATACCAAATTAGCAAGCCGAGACTTCCCACAATCGCACATGCATAGGTCACAACGGCTGATACGCCACCTCGCTTGAAATCCCTTCGAATAACGCGAAGCGGTGATACTCCGATGAGATCCAGAAACGGCGGCAAGGCAAACGCGAATAGGCAAATCAAGCCAGTGGCCAAGCCTGTAAGCACCGGCTGCAAGCTGGCGGGAGGCACTTCTTCTACCGTTGTAAGCACCTGCTCGGTCAAATACCAGACCAAGCCGAAGTGGATGGCACCTCCTGCGATGAGACCCGCGACGATGCCCACTAGACCAATCGTTAACAGCAACCCAAGACAACCCCAAAGGATCGCGCGCGGTCGCGCGCCTAGGGTTTTCAAAATGCCAACATGGTCAAAATGGCGTCGCGCATAACGATTCGCGCTTAGGGCTATGGCAACACCAGCTAGCAAAACGGCCATAGAGCCACCGATCAGGAAGAAACTCTCAGCTCGACCAAGTGCCCGGCCCACCCGTTCATCCGCGTCGCGTACATTGCGCCATCGATAACCCTGCAAATCGTCTTCAATGGCTTGATACAAGCCCCGAAACACCGATTCGTCGTCATTTACGAGCAACAAGCGGTAATCAAGTTGACTACCCGGCTGAATAACCTGCGTAGCTTCGATGTCAGCCATGCGCATCAAGACCCGCGGAGATATGTCAAGCATGCTAAATCCGCGATCAGGTTCAGCCTCGATAATCCCCGTCACTGTTAGTGGTGCATAGCCAACCTCTACGGTATCGCCAAGCTCGACATCTAGCGTGTAAAGCAGTCGAGAATTCAGCCAAATCTCGCCTGGCGCGGGAATTTCCGTCGTTTCCCTAGTCGGTCCAAATGGGGCATCGGCAACACGCAGCTTGCCACGCAATGGGTAGTTGCCTTCCACCGCTTTAACGCTAGCTAATTGCGAACGGTTGTTATCTTTCGCCGACAACACCATCGAATTAAAAATGATCATGGAACTCGTCGTAATACCACGATCAATGGCTTCTTGGACAAACTGATCAGGGATTGGTAGACGTGAATTGATGCTTCGATCTGCGCCTAAGAACACGGATGCTTCTTTGGTCATCGCCTTTTGCAAACGATCTACCGTTAACGTAATCGTGGATACTGTGCCGACCGCTATCGCAAGCGCAACCAATAGCAGTTGCAGTTCACCCGATCGCCAGTCACTGAGTATGAAGTTGAAAATGAGCTTAAGGTTCATGCGATCACGGCCCCAGCCGCCAATTCCGTACTTGCTTGACAGCGTTCGGCCAAACTTTTGTCGTGGGTCACCAACACCAGTGTCGTCTCGTTTTCTTGATTCAGCTCAAACAACAAATCCGCAATCCGATGACCAGTCTTCGTATCCAGATTGCCGGTCGGCTCATCGGCAAACAGCACGAGCGGTTCTGAACAAAAAGCTCGCGCTATTGCAACCCGTTGCTGCTCACCACCTGAAAGCTGACGTGGATAGTGTTTTAAACGTTCTTGAAGACCTACACGTTCCAAATAGCGGATTGCGTCTGTACGGGCGGTACGCTCACCGCGAAGCTCTGCCGGCAACATGACGTTTTCAAGCGCTGTCAAACTATCGATCAACTGAAATGTCTGAAACACGAACCCCACGGCTCGTGCACGAACCTGTGCGCGCTCGTCCTCATTGAACGCCGATATTTCATCGCCGTCCAGCCAAACGCGGCCACGGGTTGGCACATCAAGCCCTGCAAGCAATCCCAATAAGGTAGTCTTACCTGAACCAGACTCACCTACAATCGCGACCGCTTCACCTCGATTAATGGCTAAATCGACATCGCGCAGGATCGTCAGCGTGGAACCTTCGAAATCGACTTCCTTCGTTAGATTCTCAGCGCGCAATATCGCGTCGCCATTTTGCTCTGTAGTAGCCAAGATACTCCTTGTTGGTTCGCTAGTCGTCGCTAGCAATCTTGCGGCTGATCCTGAAATCGACCGCAACACAATATTGGTATTCGGCGACAGCCTAAGTGCCGCTTATCGTATAGACACGAATTTAGGCTGGGTGTCATTGTTAAGCCAAAAAGTTGCAGAAGAGCACCCAACTTGGCAAGTAGTCAACGCGAGCACAAGCGGGGACACGACTTTAGACGGTCTGATTAAGATCGACGAAGTTCTCGCCGACGTTAAACCTCAAATTGTGATTTTAGAGTTAGGTGCGAACGATGGTCTGCGTGGTTATCCAGTCAATGCGATTAGCGACAACCTCATCGAATTGATTGACCGATTTCAAGCTACTGGTGCCTTTGTGGTGCTCGCCGGGATGCAGCTTCCACAAAACTACGGACCTAAATATCTCACTGAATTTAAGCAAATGTACTACGACATCGCGGACGCAAAAAACGCCGGGTTGATTCCATTTCTATTAGAAGGCGTCGCTACGAACTTAGAACTTATGCAAGATGACTTGATTCATCCCAACGCCGCAGGGCAGCCTGGCCTGCTCGCCAATGTTTGGGCCGAGTTGAAAACCCATGTCGCCAGTTTCGAGAATCTCAAAGATTAGACCTGCGGTGTGCCTACGTGCCGCTCGCCACGAGCCTCGGCGAGTGCTGCTTGTTTCGCACGTTCTGAGAATTGCTCTTTTTGGCGAGCCGTTGTTTCGTCGATGCAATACGGACAACTTACACTTTTGACATAATATTCTGAGCGCTTGTCTTCGTCGCTGATTGGTCGGCGACATGCATGACATTGGTCAAACCGACCTTGTGCAAGATTCTTGTCGAGCGTTACGCGCTGATCAAAAACGAAACACTCCCCTTGCCACTTGTTGCAGGCTCCTTCGACCGTTTCAAGATAGCGAAGAATGCCACCGTCGAGTTGATATACAGCTTCGGCGCCTAGTTCTAGCAGTGCGTGCGATGCCTTCTCGCATCGAATACCACCGGTGCAATACATCGCAACTTTGCTCAAGCCCTGCTCTTGCATCACTTGTTGCGCGTGCGCCCCGAACTCGCTGAAACGAGTCGTGCCAATCGGAATAGCACCCGGGAATGAACCTATCGCAATTTCATAGTCATTGCGAATGTCAAGCATCAGAACATCGGGATCTTGCAATAGCTGGTTCCATTCAGACGCATTGACATGGTTGCCGACCTCATCGGAAGACTGCAGCGAGCGACCAAATTGAATGATTTCGTCGCGCACTTTGATTTTGAGACGATAAAAGACTTCGTTGTCCGCATCGGCCGTCGAGTATTTCGCGTTTAACTGTAGATTGGCAAGCAATTCCTCAATAAACCCAACACATTCTTCAAGTGTTTTTCTAACGCCATGTGCGAGCGTGGCATTAATACCTTCGTTCGCTAGCAAAACTGTACCAACGACACCTTGGGCTGCCAAATTGCGTTGCAATTCAGCTTGAACATTAGCCGGCCGCTCAAGCTTGGTGAATAGATAAAAGGAAACGACGTGTTTCACGTATTAACTTGCGTTGGACCCACCTAGGCAAGGTGGTGACATGGGTGCTTCACCGAATCGTTGCCGCCAATTATCTTGCGTGTATGCATGTATAGCCAACGCGTGCACGGGACCCGCCAATTCGTCGGCTAGCAACCCGTTTACCAAGCGATGTCGATCCAACAACCGCGTGCCTTCAAATTGATCACTCACGATGACCACCTTGAAATGGGATTCCGACCCCTCTGGCACATTGTGATTGTCACTTTCGTTGACAACCTCGAGGTGCAGCGGGTCAAGTTCAGCTAATTTTGTTTCTATGGCTTCTTGCACTGTCATTCAGTCTGCTCCGCCAAAACGACCGTGATATTGTCAGTACTCCCGTGTTCGCTCGCCGCATCGATCAATTTTGTGAGTAGAACATTGATATTCGTACGAAACTCATTCATAACGGAAGCTAGTGTCTGATTTTCGACAAAGCCAGTCAAACCATCGCTGCAAAGCATGAACAGATCACTAGCTGCCACATCAAATTCTGCTACGGTGGGCGAGACAACCTGACTCGGACCCATGGCTTGCGTAACCCGTGTATCGCGGCCAAGCTTGTTTGCTTCCTCTTCAGTGATTTCACCTGACTCTAATTGCTTATTCACTACACTGTGATCACGCGTCAATTGTGTGAGCTCACCGTCGCGCAAGCGATACGCGCGTGAATCGCCTACGTGACAAACATACGCGGTCTCTTCTACGAGTTGCAATAGAACCATCGTCGCCCCCATGACTCGAACGTCCGCAAGTTCGCGGCCACGAGCATGCACCGTGACGTTGGCTTTTTTAACCACTGCTTCGATACTCTGCCGATTTAAGTTCTCAAAGCCGGTTGCAATCAACCCTTCAGTTACAGCATCGGCTGTCATGCGGGCCGCAATGTGACCGGCGTCATAGCCTCCCATACCATCAGCGACACCACATAACTTAAGCTCTGGCCGCGACCAATAAACGTCCTCGTTGCGGGACCTAACCCGGCCTTTCCAGCTTTTCCCAACAACTATCAAGCAGACACTCCGCTAGCGCTATTGCGTGTCGCTCGCAGCTGCAACTTTCTGAGCAAAGTCAGCAACCAAAACTGTCCTCGTTCGCTAGCAAATTTATAATCCAATCGCCTTAAATTTCTTCGAATTCAACGATTTTTCTCATGCTGAGCGTTGTTTCTCCGTCCAAGAATCTTGATTTCAAAACTCGCGTGTCATCGCGCAAAAAATCCGAACCCGTCTTTTTGGATCATGCGGCACAACTCGTCGACACGATGCGAGCGCTCGACGCAAGCGGGATCAAGCGTTTGATGAACATCAATGACGATCTCGCTGCGTTGAATGAGGAACGCTACCGAGATTGGGATACAGATTTTCGTGGCAGTCGCCCTGCTGTGCTCGCATTTCGCGGTGAGGTTTATCTTGGCTTGGACGCAAAGACGCTTTCTGAAGGCGATCTCACATCGGCGCAGCGTCGACTGCGCATTCTTTCTGGCCTGTATGGCGTCTTACGCCCACTAGATCGCATTCATCCTTATCGACTTGAAATGGGCTTGCGCATCGGGACGGATAAGGCAGATGACCTTTACGCATTTTGGCGGGATCAAATCGCAGATCATTTAAACGAAGAATTGAGCAAACAGCGCAATCCAGTTCTGATCAATCTAGCTTCAGACGAGTACTTTAAAGCAATTGACACCACTCGCATCGAGTATCCAATCGTGAAATGTCAATTTCTTGACAAGTTTCGCGACAACTATCGATTTATGAGCTTTTACGGCAAGCGCGCGCGTGGTCTGATGGCACGGCACATCGTAACCGAAAAAATCGATAACCTAGCTGGTGTGAAACGCTTCGCGCTAAATGGATATCGCTACGACGCGAGTCGTTCAAACAAAACCAAGTTAGTTTTTATTCGCGACGAACCACCTGCGACTAACGCTTAGTTTCACGCATCCCTAGACGCATTTAGGCTGATTGCTTATCAGTGGGAAACAAATCGTGAAATTGTGCTTTGCGCAATCTAAGCGACCCGCGTCGCGTCCGCAGCAAGTTCAACATCTCGACAAAAAAAGCGAACGCCATCGAACCATAAATTAGTCCTTTTGGCACTTGCACACCCCAAGATTCGAGTACTAGCGCAAAGCCGATTAGTAGCAAGAATGCGAGCGCTAAGACTTTTAATGAAGGGTTGTCCTCGACGAAGCGACTAATCGGCCCCGCGGTGAACATCATGACGCCGACGGCAGTAACGATAGCGGCAATCATGACTCCAACGTTGTCCACTAATCCAACGGCGGTGATGACGGAATCGAGCGAAAACACCATATCGATGAGTGCTATTTGTGCAAGCACCCAGCCAAATGTCGCAACTTTGGCATGATGCCCTTCGTGTTCTTCAAGGCCGAGCGAGTTGTGTATCTCAAGGGTCGCCTTGAACACCAGGAAAGCTCCCCCGAAAAACAAAATCAGGTCACGTCCAGACACACCTTGTCCAAACACCTGAAATAGATCGGCTGTTAAGCCAATAATCCAACTCAAAGTCAACAACAGCAGAATTCGCATGATCATCGCCAAGCTGAGGCCGACTAAACGAGCTGTGCGACGTTTTGCTTTTGGCAGCTGGTTGGTGGTGATAGAAATAAACACGATGTTGTCCACACCGAGCACGATTTCGATCGCCGTGAGCGTCAAGAACGCGGCTACTATCTCAAAACTAAAAATGAATTCCAACGCATAAACCCTCGTAAAAGAACGCTCGCAAAGACCGTTTTTTGGTCACCCTTTTTATAATCTTTTGTTGTGTTCAAACAGCGATATGTAGCCCGATGGCGACTCCCGAAGCCTTAGAAGCCGCGGTATTTCGACGCCTCTTAGACCACTTGGACGAAAACAAAGACGTTCAAAACATCGAGTTGATGAATCTAGCTGGATTTTGTCGAAATTGTTTGGCCAAGTGGTACGTGGCGGCGGCCGAGGATGCAGGGGAATCCATTGATTACGAGTCGGCCCGCGAACGGATATACGGCATGCCATACGCGGTATGGAAAGATAAGTTTCAACTTGAAGCAACTCCTGAACAGCTCGACAAGATGCAAAGGCAAGGTGACCATCACTAGTTGACTTGACATTGCAAGTCACGATCTAAACAGGCGGGCAGTCGAATAAAACGAATTACACGCTTTTGGCGCGAATGGCGCGGCTTTTTTTACTTTGTCATCGCCATGGTTTTGTTTCGTTCTGTCATTGCTGACTGGAATCAAGTCCCAACCGGCAGTATGGAACCCAACATCATGGTAGGCGACCGCATCGTTGTCGATAAGGTCAGCTACGATCTACGGGTCCCGTTCACGCTGAACCGCATATTTAGCTGGGGTGATCCTCGGCGTGGCGATATTGTGATCTTTCCAAATCCGAATGACGACGACATGTACGTCAAACGACTCGTCGCAATACCTGGCGATACGATCGAAATGCGGAACAATCGGTTGTCAATCAATGGTAGTCGTGCTAGCTACAGACCCCTAACCGACGATGCGGCCGAGCACATAGCGTCACAAATCACAACGCGCAGTGTGGAAACGCATAGGTTCTTTGAAGAAACCGTGTTAGATAGCAAGCGCGTCATCATGGAATCACGTTATAACCGCAATCCCACGAAACAATCGTTTGGACCAATCACCTTGCCAGAAGGAACTTACTTTGTGCTGGGGGATAATCGTGACAACAGCAAGGACTCGCGGCAATTCGGCTTGCTTGAACGTGAGCGCGTCCTAGGCCGTGCTTATGCCATTGCGTTTTCGATCGACATGGATGGACCTTTAAAGCTACGACTAAATCGCTTTTTCACGGACCTCGAATGACGCATAACGTTCAGCTTCGGTAACATTTTGGCAATGGCGTTGGTCTAACCCGCCATACTCTTCACTTGCTTTACAAGGACGAACCCTTGACACATTTGCTTCGAACGCTTGTTGGCCTTGGCTTAGTCACGCTTGTATTCATGACACCCGCGTTCGGTGCTGGTAGCGAGTTACCGACGCTTGAACCGTTAAACGTGCATCCACGTGCTACGCGCTTTATTGTCGATCAAGTAAGAAGCAATCATCTCATTCGTAACGCACCTTTAGACGATGCCGCATCGTCAGAGATTTTTGATCGCTATCTAGAAGTCTTGGATCGTCGAAAACAGTTTCTCTTGGCTAAAGACATCGCAGAGTTCGAAGCATTTCGCTATGGGTTTGATGATGCGCTTAAGCGTGGTCAACTCAGCTTAGCTTTCAAAATCGTAAATCGCGCGCAATCCCGTCGCGATACACGCTACACGTGGATACTTGAGCGTCTTGAGCAGGGTATAGAGTCGTTCGACCTCACAACACACACGGAAATTCCAATTGACGCAGACGACCTCGCGTGGCCGAAGAACATGGCCGAAGCTGACTTGCGCTGGGAACACAATCTCACCGACGCCATCATTACTATGCGCTTGAATGAACGCGAAACGACTGAGATTCAAGAACTTCTAACGAAACGCTACACGAACCGTCAAAACCAGATTAGGCAATATACGTCTGAAGAGGCATTCGCTGACTATATCAATTCATTCACCCATATTTACGATCCGCACACGGTGTACTTCTCGCCTCGCACCGCTGAAGACTTTCACATGCAGATGCGCATGTCATTGGAAGGTATTGGTGCATTACTCGGCACGGAAGACGAATACGTCAAAGTCATAAGTCTCGTAAAAGGCGGACCCGCTGAGCTAAACGGCGAACTTAAACCAGCGGACCGCATTGTTGGCGTTGGACAAGAAGAAAACGGTCCCATGATCGACGTCGTAGGTCGTCGAATTCAGGACGTCGTCGACTTGATTCGTGGGCCGAGTGGCACGACTGTGCGACTGGAGGTGCTAGAACCAGTGAGTGCTGGTGGCGCTTCCAAAATCGTCGCCATTGAGCGTGAAAAGGTGAAGCTTGAAGAAGCGGCGGCCAAGAAAAAGATCGTCACGTTGAATCACAATGAAGTAGAACGGCGCATCGGCGTCATTGAGTTGCCGAAGATGTATGCGGATCTTGAAGGCGAACAACGCGGCGAAGAAGATTATCGAAGCGCTTCGCGAGACGTCGAGAAGCTAATTTATGAGCTGCAAGAAGAAAACATCGACGGTTTGATCTTAGACCTACGTGATAACGGCGGTGGATCGTTACCCGAAGCGCACAAGCTCGTTGGTTTGTTTATTGAAACGGGTCCCACCGTACTGGTCAAAGGGCTCGGTCGCGCTCGTCAGACCATGAAAGACAACAACAAAGCAGTTGCCTATGACGGACCCCTAGCCGTGTTGGTGAATAGAAGTTCGGCTTCAGCGTCAGAAATTTTCGCAGGCGCAATCCAAGATTACGGTCGGGGTTTAGTGCTCGGGTCCCAGACATACGGCAAAGGCTCTATTCAATCTATCCTGTCGTTGAATCACGGACAACTGAAAATCACGCAAGGCAAGTACTATCGCATCACTGGCGAAACGACCCAGCATCAGGGCGTGCATCCGGATATTGAGTTCCCAGGACTGATCGACGCTGAAGCCGTTGGCGAAAGCGCTTATTCGAATGCACTAGCGCTTGACAAAATGGACCCAGCGGAATTTGATCGGCTTGGCCGTGTCGATGGTTTGATTGAAGCTCTGCAATCTAAGCATGAGGAACGTATTGAGACTGACCCTTACTTTGACTATTACGAACGAGTTGAAGAGCGCATTGAATTCCATCGATCGATTACCTCTGTTTCATTGAACGAGGAAGTACGTCGAGCTCGCAAAGCCGAGATCGAAGCGTGGCGTATCGAAATTGGTAACGATTACCTCACGAACTTAGGTAAGGAAGCCGTAGCGACCATCGACGAACTAGACGAAGCGATGGATGAGGTAAAACAAGAGCGCGCCGATAAAGTCGACGGTATGGTCAAAGAGTCAGGGCGAATATTGCTCGACTTTGTGTATCTCAAACTGATAGTTGCTTTCAACCCAGCGGTGCAGTAGAGCCGATTTATTGCATAAACTCAAGTGCGCGAGTCTGAATAGTCTTAAGCAGCTTGGCCTTAAACGACTCGAGTGACATCGTTAACTGTTCGCGAACGCCGTAACGACGCAAAGTAACTTCTTGTGATGCCACTTCACGTTCGCCTACGACCAGCAAATTTGGGATCTTGCGTGTCGTGCCATCACGGATTTTTTTGGCTACGGTGTCGTTAGCGGAAGCAAGCTCTGCACGTACGAAGTCAGCTCGAAGTACATCGACGACCTTTTGAGCGTATTCATCGAATTGTTCAGAAACGGTAAGAACCTGCACTTGCACTGGTGCTAGCCAAGTAGGAAACGCGCCGCCAAAGTGCTCGATTAAATACGCGACGAACCTTTCGTGTGTTGAAAATGGTGCACGATGGATGCAATATGGCACGTGTTCGGCACCGTCGGAACCAACATATTTCAGGTCCAAGCGCTTCGGAATCGCAAAGTCAAGTTGCACTGTGCTTAATGACTCATAGCGACCGGTGACGGTAGGAAACTGAACGTCAATTTTTGGACCATAAAACGCTGCTTCACCTGTCGCCTCGACGTAGTCAAGTTCAAGTTCTTTAAGAATGGCTCGCAACGCATCCTGGGACTTCTCCCATGCCTCAGGTTCATCCACATATTTATTTTTGCCTAAGGGATCGTCCGGATCCCAGCAACTCAAGCGTAGGTAGTAGTCCTTCAATCCCAAAATCGAATACGCATGATCGTACAACTGAATGACATTTCGAAATTCAGCGCCGATTTGGTCTTCGGTGCAGTAGATGTGCGCATCGTTCATGCACATGCCACGTACCCGTAGCAGACCACCAACCGCACCAGAATCTTCAAATCGATATACGTGGCCATACTCTGCCAGGCGAACAGGTAGTTCACGATAACTCCGCAAGGAGGATGCAAAGATCTTGTGATGGTGCGGGCAATTCATCGGTTTAAGAACATAGGATTCTTTCACCTCATCGCCATGTTCGGTGTGTTCGATCACCTCTAAGGGTGGGTACATGTCTTCTGCGTAATACGGCAGGTGCCCTGTACGATAAAAGAGCTCTTGCTTGGCTAAGTGTGGTGTGGCAACGCGCTGGTAGCCGTCTTTGAATTCCAATTCGCGTGCGAGTTTTTCCAACTCATCTCGAATCACCGTGCCATTGGGGAGCCAAAGCGGCAGCCCTCGACCAATCTCGTTGTCGATGACGTAGATATCTAGTTCACGACCGAGTTTCTTGTGATCCCGTGCCTGCGCGAGTTCATACGCTTCGACGTGCGAATCAAGCGTTGCTTTATCTTCAAACGCCCATGCATAGATACGCGTCATCATTTTGTTACGCGAATCGCCGCGCCAATACGCGCCAGCGACGCTTCTCAGTTTGAACGCATCCCGAGGAATTTCTTTCGATGATTCGACGTGCGGTCCTTCGCACATATCTAAAAATGGACCGTTGCGGTAGAACGACAACGCTTCTAAACCGTTCTTAGCACACAACTCTTCGGCGTACTCACGCTTGTAAGGTTCGCCCATCTCGTCAATGCGAGCCAGCGCTTCGGTTTTCGGCAGCTCTTCGCGATAGAACCGCTGGTTTTTTTTAATGATGCGCCGCATGCGGCGTTCAAGCTCTGGAAAGTCTGATTCAGTGATTGGTTCCGGTAGTACGAAGTCGTAGTAAAAACCGTCCTGGATGGGTGGTCCGAACCCGAGGGTTGCACCTTCGCGCAATTCAAGTACGGCTTGGGCCAAAACGTGAGCCAAGCTGTGCCGTATCTGGTACAGCTTGTCGTCTGGTTTGATCTCTCCTGAATGTTCGAGCGGCAATGGTCTGCTCCTGTTACAGCTTGAAACTAAGCCGCGTCGCGAATGATGTTGTTCAGCACGAACTGCAAGATGCCCCCGCACTTGAAATACTCGATTTCGTTGTCGGTATCCAAGCAACTCTGCACCGGATACATATCGGCTTCGCCACTGCGCCGTTTCACAATTAGGTTGAGCGGTTGGCGCGGCGTGATCTCAGTATCACCATCTGCGAAGTCAATTGATACGGTTTCTGAGCCATTCAAGCCTAGGCTAAGACGCGAATGGCCATCAAGAAAAATCAACGGTAAAACACCCATACCAACCAAGTTGGAACGATGAATCCGTTCAAAACTCTCTGCGATTACAGCTTTGACACCCAACAAGCGTGTACCTTTAGCAGCCCAGTCACGGCTAGATCCAGTCCCGTATTCCTTACCTGCGAAAACAACGAGTGGCGTGCCTTGTCCTTCGTAACGCATCGCTGCGTCATAAATCGAAACTTGATCGCCGCTCGGAATGTGACGCGTGTAGCCACCTTCCACGTTGTCGAGCATTTCATTGCGGATACGAATATTGCCGAACGTCCCGCGCATCATCACTTCATGATTGCCTCGCCTCGACCCAAATGAATTGAAGTCAGCAACTTGAACACCACGTTGCTGCAGGTACTCACCCGCAGAACTCGCAGGTTGAATTGCACCTGCTGGTGAAATATGATCGGTTGTAACCGAATCGCCTAGGATCGCAAGGACACGTGCATCACTGATCTTGACGGTCTGGTCCAAGTCACCACCGACCGTAAAGAATGGTGGTTGTTTGATATACGTGGATTCTTCCCAACCATAGGTACTTGCATCGTCTACTTCTATCTCGCGCCATGCCTCTGGGCCTGTGAATACATCGTCATATTGCCGCGAAAACATAGCCGGCGAAACCTGACTTAACGCATCTTCAACTTCCTTCGTAGAAGGCCAAATGTCCCGCAAATAGACGTCATTGCCGCTTGAATCTGTGCCAAGCGGATCGTCGGTGAGATTGATTCGAGTGGTGCCCGCAATGGCAAACGCAACTACCAAAGGCGGCGACGCCAACCAATTTGCACGAACCTCTTGGTGAACTCGTCCCTCGAAGTTCCGATTACCCGATAGCACGGCTGAAACCGTTAGATTCTTGTCGGCAATCGCTTGTGAGATGTTTGTTGGCAGCGGTCCCGAGTTACCAATGCATGTCGTGCAGCCATAGCCCACCAAATTGAAACCCACTTGATCAAGCGCTTGTTGCAGACCCGTGGCTTCTAAATACTCTGTGACAACTTTTGAGCCTGGTGCTAACGAAGTCTTTACCCAAGGTTTGACCCGCAAACCTTTGTCTAGAGCTTTTTGAGCTACCAATCCCGCTGCAAGCATGACAGCTGGATTAGAGGTATTTGTGCAGGAAGTAATTGCAGCGATGACGACGTCACCGTGTTTCAACGCGTCCTTTTCATCGGTCACTGATTTGACGGCTGGCGCGCTCGTTATCGTCGAGAGTGCCAAGGCCTCATCGAACGCACTGCGTAAAGCCGCGAGCGGTACTCGGTCCTGCGGTCGTTTCGGTCCAGCTAGTGAGGGGACAACCGCTGCCAAATCTAGCTGTAGAACCTCCGAAAACTCTGGTTCTAAATTCTCTTCCCGCCACATGCCTTGCTGCTTCGCATATCTCTCGACGAGTTGCACGGTGTCAGGCTCCCTATTTGAGAGCTGCAAGTAGCGAATGGTTTCTTCGTCTACTGGAAAGAAGCCACAAGTAGCACCATACTCCGGTGCCATATTCGCAATGGTGGCTCGGTCAGCCAGGGTCAATTGATTCAAAGCTGGCCCGTAAAACTCAACGAACTTACCGACCACACCATGATCGCGCAAAAGTTCGACAACGCGAAGCACCAAATCTGTCGCGGTAATACCTTCGACTAGCTCGCCGGTCAATCGAACACCGACCACATTCGGCACTAACATCGATATGGGTTGGCCCAGCATGGCCGCTTCTGCTTCTATACCACCAACACCCCAGCCTAGTACGCCAAGCCCATTGATCATGGTGGTATGACTATCCGTTCCAACCAATGTATCGGGAAAAGCGAGCGTAAGACCGTTTTCGCGCTTCGTCCAAACGACCTTCGCAAGGTACTCTAAATTAACTTGGTGACAGATACCGGTTCCAGGCGGTACAACTCGAAAGTTATCAAACGCGCTCTGACCCCACCGCAAAAAACGATAACGTTCGGTGTTGCGTGCCATTTCTTTTTCCACGTTCGCTTCAAATGACGAACCAGTGCCGAAGTGATCGACCATGACAGAATGGTCGATGACTAAATCAACGGGTGAAAGCGGATTGATGAGGTTCGGGTCGGCACCAGCCGCGACGGTAGCTCCACGCATAGCCGCCAAATCTGCGACAGCAGGGACGCCTGTGAAATCTTGCATGAGCACGCGAGCTGGTCGATAAGCGATTTCACCTGTGGCACTAGGATTGTTGACCCAATCACTTAGCTTTGAGATATCGTCAGCGTGAACCGTCTTACCGTCTTCATGGCGTAGCAAGTTCTCTAACAGAACCTTTAATGAAATCGGTAAACGCGAAACATCTTCACAACCGTTCTGGGACGCTTCATTCAGATCAAAATAGTCGAATGCACTTTGTCCAATAGACAAGCGCTTACGACTTTTAAACGTGTTAACGCTCACGAAGATCCCCTATCATCTAATCGGCGCAGGCATCGTTAATAAACAGTATGTTGCGCAAGAAAAATCGCGCGCAATTTTAGAAAGCGCACGTTCAACGCGAAAGAAACGTCTGATTTTTATTGCTATCGCCTGGGTTTTTCGATGAAGGCTCGATATTAATGCCAACGAAGATGCAACAGCGCACAATGTGACCTCAGTGGATTCTCGCCCTTAAGGTCAATGGCCCGAAGTTAAGTTCCTTGACTTAACGATTGAAACAATAATAACGTCGACGGCCGAACGAGATTCTTATCACGAACGCTGGATTGATCCTTCGGTCAACTTTAAAACTGCCAAACTCGAAGATTGTGAACTTCTTGTTTTAGACGAGGTTATCGTTCTGAGCTTTATGCAATATTCTGCAAGTATGAAATAGATGTCTTGCGAGCGCATTTCATTAAGACACTTTATTGGAACATACTTTGAAAACAGTTTGCTTAAGTAGAATCATATGATTAATATCTATCGGTTTATATGATACTGTCAGAGTCCGTCTTTACATTAAATTCTATTGAACTCTAGTTGAAATTTACGTTGCATCACTAACCAGCACTCCCGATCCTCACGTAATCATTTGAATAATCGTACGCACTTATAAAACACACCGGCTCTTTCCCTAAAGGACAACGTTATTTGGTCTATCCTCAGAAGCACAGACAACTATCCCGTGCGCTAAAACCTGCAATTTTCCAATCAATTTCGGTTTAGATAAAAGAAGAACTCAGTTTTTCATCAGAACCCACTCGCGCATAGCGTGTAAGGCGGACTGGCAAGGTAGCTTTAAGCAAGAATGGCGGAAATTGATCGTGCACTTGACACGTTTCTGTGCCAAAATACCAGGTCAAAGAGTTTGTTGATTTTCGTTAATATACAAGGCTAAGTTACTCACGGAAACAAACACTCGTCGATATATACATCAGCTCGATTTGCGAAAATAGTCTTGATAGTATTCCGCTAGTTTAGGTGATTGATAGAAACCCCGAATCATCATACGAGGATCATCTAAATAATTCCTCGTTAGCGTGTGCAGCAAACTACCGTTAACAAAATAGACATCGCCTGGCTCACCCGTTAGTTCCACTACTTTAACTTCAATGTCCTCAACGCACTCAGCTTGCTCTAAAAAGCGGTCCCGATTCGCTGTCCCCTTACTAAATAACTCGCTAAAATATCTATGTTTCCGCAACTTGCGCTTTGCGATTTTGGATGTTACCGCGGAAGTTGAGGCATTAAAAAAGCGATGCGACCCGGCGACAACCATCGTACCGCCCCCGCCGGGGCGAACGTGGTTTACAAATCCTAAGGCAATGACTCCTGCTATAGCCCCATTTACTAAATTCGGTGTATCTAAGTGCCAAATCTTGCTAGGTACGACTTCATCTTCAATATGTTCATGCTGACCTGAAAAGGTCAGTAGCAACAGGGGTTTCACCTTCTCGATGTCATTCGAGCGGGTGAGTTGAGACGCAATCGCATCCGAGTGATTGTTATATATGGCAGGCAGCGAACGCACTCGACGAGTGCTTTTCATGACATTGCGTATCGTTGCTGCGTCTAAAGACTGCCACGTTTCTGGTGCACCGCGCGTGATGCCCCATTTTGCGAATCGTTCCCACAATAGAGATCGGATTTCCGCAGCGGTTTCGGGTGCAAACGCTTGTTTAACTTTCAAAAGCCCTGTTTCGTCAAACTGCTCGATATCGCGATCGGATAGAACCTCGCTACTGACCACAGAATGACCGTTTAACTCAAGCACCCATGCCCTCGATAAGACTTTGTACTAATTCAACTGTACTCAATAGCCAGCAGCGCCGCCCATGTTGCGTCCATCGCTAGTTGCGGTAATCCCGTCGCGCGTCTTAAGAATCGAATTGGCATCGCCGATCGCAGAGCCTTCTCGCATCGAGTTTAAATTGACGTGCCCCATGGATTCGAGTTCGTCTATGACGGACTGCCGAACCTTGGCCTCAAAGCGGACATTGTTTGGCTGCCATTGGTGGTGAAATCTTGCTGCATTTACAGCTTCGTCAAGCGTGAAGCCATGATCGATGACATTCAATATGACTTGAAGGGTCGTCGTAATAATCGTAGAACCCCCTGGCGAGCCAGTGATTAGAACGAACTTATCTCCTCTGGTCACGATGGTTGGCGTCATGGAACTCAACATGCGTTTACCCGGTTCAATCGCGTTTGCTTCATCCCCGAGGAGACCAAACATATTTGGCGTGTCTGGTTTCGCGCTGAAATCATCCATTTCATTGTTCAATAAGAATCCTGCGCCATCGACCACGATACCGCTCCCGTAAGCACTATTAATCGTCGTTGTAAATGCAACCGCTGTCCCTTCACTGTCAATAACTGAAAAATGAGTGGTTTCAATTGGTTCTGCTAGCCAAGAACCCGCGTCAACGTCATCCGAAATGCTTGCACGACCACCTATGTCACTCATTCGTTCTAGCGCATACCGCTTTGAAATCAGTTTTTGGATAGGGACGTTGTAATAGTCGGGGTCACCCAAGTGTTCGGCGCGGTCCGCATAAGCTCGACGTTGAGCCTCGATCATCAAGTGCATTGATGCTGCGGTATGGAACCCGAGCTCGCTCAGATCGTACGGTTCAAGCATGTTTAGCAGTTGGACCACCAAAACGCCACCAGAGGAAGGAGGTGGCATCGAGAGAATCTCGTAACCGCGGTATTTACCTCGGATTGGTTCGCGCCAAACCGAGTGGTAGCTTTTTAGGTCTTCTTTAGAGATCAGACCGTCGCCCCGCGCCATCTCGGCAACGATCAAGTCTGCTGTTTCGCCTAAGTAGAAACCGTCGCGCCCCTGCTTTGCAATCCGCGATAGCGTAGCCGCTAGATCTGCTTGTTTGAAGACATCGCCTTCTTCGTAAAGAGACCCATCTTCTTTGTAAAAGATCTTTCGTGTAGAAGGAATGTCGTTGAAGCGGTCGTATCTCGATGCAAATTGCCGCGCCAAGTCGGCCGGAAGTGGAAAGCCGTCTTGCGCCAATTCAATAGCTCGCGCGATAACCGCTTCACGTGACAACCGGCCAAATCGTTCGTGAATATCCAACAATCCCGCGACGGAACCTGGCACGCCGGACGCCAGATGCGAGCGACGTGCTCGGTCAGGCACATATTGCCCATTGTCATCGAGGAACATGTCTCTGGTTGCATTTGACGGTGCTCGCTCGCGATGGTCGTTGGTAAAAACCTCCCCAGTCGCAAACCGAATGACCGCGAAGCCGCCACCTCCCAGATTCCCGGCCGACGGATATGTCACCGCGAGCGTGAATGCAGTAGCTACAGCTGCGTCGATGGCGTTGCCACCTGCTCGCATTGCGGCAACTCCCGCTTCGCTCGCAAGCATGGAGCGGGACGATACCGCAGCGTTTGCGACCTCGATCGAATTCGCATAAAGCAGATTAGCGCAAAATGCTGTGACCGCTAGGCCACACCAGGTGCCAATAAGTCTTAGCCGTAAACGAGTGTTGCTCATTTGGTTACATACCTTTCACATAGACCGGTGAAAAAAACACCTCTCAATTTCACGAAATCACGAAAACGTCGAAGTCAAAAATAGCGAGAAAACGAGAAAAATAGAGATGGGTTGCCACCAGCCGTCGTCTCTTCGTCAATGCGGTTTGTGCCAAATTCCGTATTGTCTTCGCCAACTGGCCATGACACTCCCATTTGGATTCGGGCTACGTCGCTAGGATCATAGGTGACCGCCGATTGAAACAACCCACTTCTGTCTTCAATATTCCGAATCACAATAAACGACTGACTCCACAATGGGTGCCAAGTAATGTTGGTGCCTACACTCGCGTAGTTTTGCATCGTGGTAAACACTTCGCCTCGAGCAAGACTGGCCGTCAATCTGGCGGGAATTTCTTCACTAAGGTCCTTCACGCCAAAACCATTGTGATAGACCTCACCGAATACATAGAGCAAGGCTTGGCGGATGGCTATCGTGTAGTCCACATTAACCAATCCGCTTGTCGTGCATTCGAATTCGTCGCACGACTTGGCAACGTCGCTCCGCACCAACGCGCCAGCTACTGGTGCGGTCATTGAAAAACCGACTATTTCATTGCCTAAATGTTCAGCAACCAGTACATCGAACGCTATTTCTTGAATACTCTGAGTCCACTTTAGCGCTACGGTATGCGATTGTGCGGTTGGCGCAAGGTCACTCTCCTGACGCCCAATAAACAGCGCTTGAAATTCAGATGTTTGACCAACTAGCGATTCAAACAGCAAGGAATCCACGCCTGGTTTGAACTCACGATCGATCGTGGTCGGCGCGAATGGACTAAAAAGGTCCAATGGTTGAAACACGATGCCGTTACCCCACGAGACGGCTTGGCGACCGATTTGCAGGGACCAATTCGGCTGCCGCAAGCTCGCTGATAAACGATCCACGCGCGTTATGACCCGGTAGTCAGCCGTACCAATGAGTTCGTCCGACCAATCGAAGAATCGAAGACTGTCGCTTCCCGGCCGTTGCTCAAGCGGAAACCCACCTAGGTTCAGTATTTGAACAGCATCACCACCTGACCATGTCACCGTTGGATCAAATTCAAAACGGACAGGTCCGATTTCATGTTTTAATAGGACGCGCAGGTCAACGCGCAAGTCCGTTTGTAGCTTGCCAAGCAGTGGCTCAAGAACATCAGCTTGGGGTAGCTTCGTTGTGCTCGAAAACCACTTTAATCTTCCTGTGGCCTCAATAGCTGGCACAGCGGTTGTAACGAAAACAAGCCAGCTAACAACGACGCTCGCGAGCCATTTAACCGCACTGCGGCGTCCGGCGTGCTTAGGCGGCAATCTGTCCGTCTACCAACTCGACGCGGCGATTCGTGTAACCCATAACTAAAGGATCATGGGTTGCGGTCACAATCGTGACGCCTCGATCATCGTTGACGCGCTGCAAATACTCGCAAAATTCCTTCGTTGTCTCAGAGTCTAAGTTAGCGCTCGGCTCATCAGCTAGCAGCACTGCTGGATTCGATACAACCGCGCGAGCGATGGCTACGCGTTGCTGCTGGCCACCAGACATATCCGCTGGGCGACGGTCAAATAACTCCTCTAGACCGAATGAACGCAATGCATCTTGCGCGCGTTCGCGCCGCTCTTTCTTCCCAACACCTTGCAACTGCAGGATAAACTCAACGTTTTCGACAGCGGACAGCACAGGAATGAGGTTGTACGCCTGAAATACGAAGCCAATCTGAAATAACCGCACATCGGTGAGTTCGCTTTCGCTTAGCGAGCCTAATGAAACGTCTTCAATGGTTACCGACCCATCGGTAGGTCGGTCCAGTCCACCAATCACGTGCAACAACGTAGATTTACCCGAACCGGAAGGACCGACAACGCTCACGAACTCACCTCGTTCGATGCTCAACGTGATCCCACGCAGCGCATATACCGGGACGGAATCCTCTTGGTAGACGCGTGTTACATTGTTGGTTTGGACCGCGAAATCGGCCATGTTTAACCTCGTTTAGCCATCTCGCAACGACTGCAGAATGGATGTCTTAATGATTCGACGCGCAGGAAAGTAGCTCGCGATTAACCCCAATAACACGCTCGCTAGGCCAATGATGACGAAATCCTCGCCCACTAGATGCGGGATCATCCGCGTTTTCATGCTGAAAGCCTCAACGCCTGCTGCAAAAGCACTTAGGTCGATACCGTCTGCGAGCCATAAATAAACGAGCAGACCCCCTCCTATACCCAGTACAAGCCCCGACAACATGATGATCACGCACTCAATCACAACCTGAGCGACAACCAGTCGACTATTCATGCCAACAGCTCGCAGCATGCCAAACTCACGCGTGCGTTCAAGCACCGCAGTAACCAATGCGTTTATTAATCCAAAAATTAATGTACAGAGGAAAACTGCGATCAAAATGTAAATGGTGAAGCCAATGACCGTATACATCTCACCTGTAAACGGATCGAGCTCTAACCACGATTTCACATCGATCTGTGGGAATTGTGTGGCTAGATATGCCTGTACGTCGGGTATCTGGGCTAAATCGCCCACGTAAACAGAAACTTCCGTAATAGCGTCAGTTCCGACGAGCTTTTGCAGCGCTCGCAAACCCGTCAAGGCATAGGCGTCTTCGTAACCGCCTATTTCGGCTTTGAAGATGCCACGCACTCTGAATCCTGTTTCAATGGCTTCGTCATTCGGGCCCACTAGCAGTACGACAAGTCGGCGACCTAGACTCGTTTTCAGATCTTCCGCAAGACGCTGACCAATGAGCAACCCTGGTTCATCGGCGTTGAGAATGCCTTCGCCAGCGAGTTCAAGATGCTGGATGAACGAATGCGTTTCACTTATCGGGTCAATACCAACGATTTCTACACCACGGGTTTCACGCTCACTCATTACGACCGCCGGCGAGCGCAAACGCGAAGTCGTTGCCACGACGCCGTCAATGCCGAACCCATCTCCCACCAAGTCATTTGCGATGAGGTGTTTTAAACCAGGCTCATCCAATTGTTTTGGCGAGAGCATTTTGATATGCCCTTGCAAGTTTTCGATGGAGGTAGACAAAAAGTCTTGCTCCATACCACGCGAAAGCGAATTCATGACAAACACGCCGCCAATCGTTAGCACGATTGCGACGAGTACGAGGAAATTTCGTCGGCGTTGTCGCCAAATATTCCTAAGCGCCAGTTGGAGGACCAGTTGCACTTATTCCGTCCTCAATGCACTGATGATGTTTAGGCGTGCCAAACGAATGGACGCAACAGAAACGGAAAGCAATGCGCCGATGCCGATCGTTAATGGCGCAATGACGACAGCCCACCACGACAAATCTGGATAAATCGATGTGGGCATGAAAGCGAATTGAGCTTGCATGGCATCCTCTGAGGCAGGAATGGGAACCCCAGTGAACATCAGCGGTACGACCAACAAGCAAGTTAGGACACCACCGCACACGGTACCCACCAACCACAAGAGCACTGCCTCTACGACCGTCATACGGTACACAGCCCAGCGTCTCATACCTATCGCGAACAACATCCCACACTCACGGGTTCGCTCAAACAAAGTCATCACGAACGTGTTCATGATCGATAGAACAATGATGAGTATGAGAACGAACTGAAGCACCGCATTGCTAACGATGTCAATCTCGATGCCCTGACTAATTTCAGGCATTAACTCCGCCCAATCCACAACGATTTCCCCATCGTGAACCACATCTTGAAGAGCGACCTTGCCCTCGTTGAGATCCTGTGGATCTTCGACTTCAGCAATAAGGCGATGCGCTTGGTTCACCATGTCGAAAGCCTCTTGAAACGTGCCAAGACTTATTTGCACTAGCACGCGTTCCATCGCCGCGGTCGCCTCAAAAATTCCGACGACTTCAACGACTGCTGCACCAATGCCGCCCTCGATATTCGTGCCAATGAGCACCAGCTCGCCACCGACGTCAAGTTGCAAATTGCGTGCGAGTGCAGCACCGATAAAGGCTTGGTTATCCCCACTAATGTAGGACCCAGCTACGGTTTTGCTTGGCAAATCGGAAAGCCGCATCTCGCGTTCGGGTATGACACCAGTGATTAGCGCCGCTGAACTGTGCGGATCGTTCGATACGAGCGCAAAAGCATCCGCGCGTGCGCTTGCCTGCAGCAACCTATCGTCCGCATCGAGTTGTGCCAAGCGTTCGGTGACGTTGTGAAGCGTGAACTCGATACGTGGTTCGCCGTGAAAGGACGCACGCAGGACCTGCAGATGCGAAGTGCCCATCCTGGTGCCAAGTTCGATCATGGGACCATAGCTGCCACTCTGAAACGACATCGCAAATTGGACGAGCCACATGCCGAAGGCAATTGCCGCAACCGTTAACAACGTCCTTCGACGATTGCGCCACAAGTTGCGCCAAGCAACTTGCAAAAACAATGTTCGGTTAGCGGCCGAGCGTTTCTGCGTCGTCATGCGACTCTGTGCAAACTACTCGCCGCGCAATGCGAATTGGGTAAATTGCCGATCGTCAATATCGATGTCGAATGCCACATGCTCATAGGAAACTTCCGTCCAAGTATCTGGCTCGTCGACATTGAACATCCGCATGCGCTTCGCCAGCATGCGACCCCCAAGTTCTTGAATTTCGAACGCACGCATGGACTTAACCGGTTGCAGTTCCTGATCGTAATACGTTTGTTCAAGAACTACGTTGTCACTTCTAAATACGAGTTTTTCCATGCCCCAGACCACTGGCGCACTCTCTTTTGGGCGAGACTCAATCGTGTAGGTTGTTATCCCATCTTCCTCGAATGAATCGACAATCTCGTGCTCGTAGTGAACAAACAATTTGTCCGAGCGCGCTAAATCGTTATACGAAAAGTCAGACCCTGCCCACTCCTGTGACATCATGCTTTTAGGTAAGCGAATAGCACGCCGGATTTTTGGTGAATACGTCCACATATTTGAACCGACTTTAAGGGTTGCATTACCTGCATCTTTCGCGGGCGCTGTAAAGCGAATCAGAGCGTCCTCGCGACCCCGAGTCCATACTGCAAAGGCAGATGTACGCTGCCATTGCGGTCGATTGATCGTCATGCTCATTTCAGAATAGGAACTCAACCCACGCGACTGGTCGATCATGCGCAGAATCAAATCCTCTGCCGTTATCTCATCTTCAGCATGAACGGTAATCGCGATAAGCAACGCAAGTGCACTTGCAAGGCGAAATGGGCGTAGAGTCACG
>VXLJ01000020.1:0-23198 GCA_009841635.1 Gammaproteobacteria bacterium | reverse complement strand
AAGTGCACTTGCAAGGCGAAATGGGCGTAGAGTCACGGATTAACTGGTCAAAGACGCGAATCGCAGCATTCTAATGAGCATACAGGCTCTAATGCACCTTAGGTTGACCTTTTTTCACAACGGCATGCTTCATTCGCTGGTTAGATAATTCGCGCGCAATCACCCTGAGGCGGTTTATGGGGATCCGGCAGGAACATTACCAACACTATTCTGAGCACGGATTCGCCATTGTCGACGACTTTTTAGCGCCGCATGAGAATCGTCAAGCACTAGATGAATTACGAGAATGCTTACCGGGCTGTGTGGAGTACTGTCTGGGCGAGACTGAAGATAAACCCGGTGATAAGCCGTTTCCATATCGACGCGCGAGTCGCCATCAATTTCCCTACCCAGGCTCAATGTTGAATCACATCACCTTGCATCCTGAGTTGCAAAAGTTCGCCAAGCATTTCGCGGGTGGGTCTGACATGTATTGCGAGCAGAGCCACCTTTCATACAAACACAAAGGTCATGCCGGCGACGTTGAGCAGTCGATGCACTGCGATTACGGCAACCACACATTAGCGTACCCACCCAAATTGCCCGAGTATTGGCAAACTGCATATTTGCTGTACTACACAGATGTCACGATTGGTCATGCACCCACTGCCGTATGCTCGTGGCAGCACTATCCAGAGCGAGTACGGTATCCGGCTCACTATACGCGAGAGCAGCGACCGGACATCTATGAGAATGAAGTGAAAGTGACCGTACCAGCTGGTGGTTTGCTAATTTACAGCATGCGAACCTTCCATCGCGGCACACGATTCCTGGACGAAGGCGGTCGCATCGGCATGTTCGTCACCTACGCGCCCGCAGCCTGGAAGTGGCTCGGCATCGTTGGCTGGTCGGCCCAAGCGATTCGCCCGGAGTTTGCCAATTGGATTTCGCAGGCTTCGCCCGAAGAACGGACGCTATTTGGCTTTCCCGAACCCGGTCATTCTTACTGGACTGAGGAAACACTTGAGGGTGTGTCGAAACGTTACCCAAAGATGGATATGCAGCCATATGCAGCCCATGTGACTGAAAATATGGCGACATGAGCGTAAAAATAGATTCGCAAACCCGTGTGCACCCACACGCCGAGATCGGCGTCGATTGTGAAATCGGGCCGTTTTGCACCATAGGACCACACGTCAAAATCGGCGATCGTACGAAATTGGTCTCCCATGTAGTGGTAGATGGTCACACGACGATCGGCACGGATTGCTCGATTTTCCCATTCACGACGATTGGCGTTCAGTCCCAAGACCAAAAGTACATACCCGACACCGTAACCTATTGCGATATTGGTGCGAACAACACCATTCGTGAGTTCGTGTCCATTCATAGCGGCACCGAAGAAGGTTCGCGTACAGTTGTAGGCAATCACAATGCGTTCTTAGCACACGCTCATGTTGCGCATAACTGTCAAGTCGGCGACCATGTGATACTTAGTCACTCAGCGACAGTCGGCGGTCACGTCACAGTTGGTGACTACGCCAATTTAGGTGGTCTTTGTGCGATTCATCAGTTTTGCACCATCGGTGAATGTGCGATGGTCGCAGGCTGTTCGGCGTTACGTCAAGATGCTCTACCCTATACGATCGCTGAAGGCAATCCGGCACGCATGCGCGTCGTCAATCGTGTTGGCATGCAACGCGCAGGCTACTCTGAAGAACAAATCCGTGAGGTTCGCCACGCTTTTCGAGCGCTGTTTGTCAATGACATGGTTTTCGCGGATGCCTTGCAGACGGTTAAACGCGAACTTGGCCATTTAGATTACGTTGAAAAGATGATCACCGCCATCGATGAGTCTAAGCGTGGCCTAGCACGACCAGACCAAGAAGCGTTCGAAATCAACGCGGGCGAATAGGCGGTCTCACTCAGTACGGCTAGTTTAGATACTATCCGCCATTCCTAAGCCGCAGTTTCGCAATACACCATGACGACTAAATGGGGCATCCTTGCAACCGGCCGTATCGCTCACACTCTTGCTAACGCTGTCCAAAACTCTGATCATGCTGAGCTGGTCGCAGTCGGTAGTCGATCACAAGATAACGCCGATAAATTCGCGGCCGAGTTCGGTGGCATCACAGCCTACGGTACCTACCAGGATTTATTGAACGCCAGCGATATAGATGCGATTTACGTCTCCACGCCGCATCCGCAACATGTTGAGTGGACGATCAAGGCTCTAGATGCAGGTAAAGCCGTGTTGTGCGAAAAGCCAATGGGGTTGAACCATGCTGAAGTGATGGCAATGGTGCATGCCGCGCAAGTCAATCATGGGTTTCTTCTAGAGGCATTCATGTATCGCATGCATCCGCAAACAGAGAAGATTCGCGAGCTGCTTAGCGATGACGCCATCGGCGAGCTCCGCCACATTCAAGCCAATTTCGGGTTCTATTCACCGTTTAACCCTGCCACTAGGCTTTGGGCGGCTGAATTGGGCGGCGGCGGCATCATGGATGTTGGGTGCTATCCAGTCTCCATGGCACGCATGATTGTTGGAGCCGAACCTATCGCCGTCGCCGCGACGGGCAAACTTGCACAGACAGGTGCTGATCTATACACCGCAGCGCTGTTGTCGTTCGAAAACGGCGTCGCCGCACAAGTCGCAACCGGGGTCGGCCAGCAACTAGACAACACTGTCTCTATTTATGGCGAGAAGGGTTCGATTCAAGTTTCGACACCGTGGTTATGCCCCGCTGAATGGAAGATCACGCTGCGTCGAGCTGGCGAAGTTGAAGAATTAACCGGGTCTACAAAACCAGCCTACGTTCATCAAGTCGATGAAGTCGACCGTTGTCTGCAAGCAGGTCACGTGCAATCCACTGCTATGGACTGGGAAGATTCGCTTGGCAACGTCGCCGTATTGGACAAGTGGCGCGAAGCAGTTGGTGTCGTATACCCGCAGGAGCAAGCGGCGACGCTAGCGTCTCCTGTTTACGGTCGAGCACTCAACACCGCTAACACGACGATGCCACGTGACACGATGGCAGGTGTCGGTAAATCCATGTCGCGGCTAGTGATGGGTTGTGACAATCAACCAAATCTATCACATGCGTCTGTCATGTTCGATCACTTTATCGAAAGCGGTGGCAATGTGTTTGACACCGCCTATATCTATGGCGGTGGTCGAATCGAAACTCTCTTGGGACAATGGGTAACAGCACGCGGCATACGCAACGAGATCGCCATCATCGGTAAAGGCGCGCACACGCCTTTGAATCGGCCTGAATACTGTCGACCGCAACTCATGGAATCGCTTCACCGGCTTGACACCGACCATCTCGACATCTATTTCTTACACCGAGACAACCTAGACGTGCCCGTCGGCGAATGGATTGACGCCTTGAACGAACTACGCGACGAGGGGTTGCTAAGCGTCTTCGGCGGTTCAAACTGGGAAATTGCACGCATTGAGGGCGCGAATGAGTACGCGAAGATCAATAACAAAGCAGGTTTCTCTGCCGTATCCAATCAATTTAGTCTGGCAAAGATGCTCAGTCCTGTGTGGCCAGGTTGCATCTCGGCCAACACGGACGAATATCGCACGTTTTTAGCCGAACACGATCTCGCCTTGTTTCCTTGGTCGTCGCAAGCGCGTGGGTTCTTTACTTCACGCTACGACGCGATTCGTACCGGTGAAAGCTCGGGCGTGTCTGGTGGCGGCAACCACCCTGGCGATGCAGAAATTCAACGCTGTTGGTTTTCCGAGGAGAACGCGAGCCGGCGCGAACGGGCCGTGGATATCGCTGATCACAAAGGCGTGGATTTAATCAATGTGGCGCTTGCATATGTTCTAGCACAACCTTTTAAGACATTCCCACTCATTGGACCCAGGTATCTTTGGGAAACCACGAGCAGTCTCGGTGCACTTGACGTGGAACTGACAGACTCTGAAATGGCGTGGCTGGATCTCGCTACGACCCGCTAATTCGCCGTTGCGTTGAGTTTGATCGTGTTACCCACCTCTTCGACGCACTCCTCGCCTCGATTCCGCATGTTGTTCACATAGGTCGATACTGGCGTAGCGAGCATATCGTAAGGTAAATGTGGACGACATAACGACTGCAGTTCATCCTTGGCTGTGTTGCGTTCCAGCCACGTAAACGCGTCATGTTTGCTGAGCATCACAGGCTGTCGATGATGCAAGAACTTCAAATCCTCGACAACATCGGTGGTGAGGATAGTGAAACTATCCAATGGTTCCTCAGTTTCAGGATTGATCCATCGATCCCAGAGCCCTGCAAGCAACAAACCATGGCGCTCAGGTGCGTGGACCAAGTAAGGTTGCTTTTGTCCATTGCGGGTGACCCACTCATAAAACCCAGTAATCGGTACAACGCATCGAGACTGGCGAAACGGGCCACGAAAAGCAGGCGATTTAGCCATGTTTTCGCTACGTGCATTGAACATGCTGTACTTGTAGGACTCTTCTTTGACCCAATTAGGAATAAGCCACCATTGCGCGGAAGCGGGAGCTAGCAAGCCTTCTTCGTCCGTACGAATGATCCAAGATTTTTGGCGCGGCGCAGTGTTGTAGTTGGTGTTTCCTTCGAACGGTTGTCCGACGAAATCCATAAACAGTTCCGTCATCGGATCTGACGTCACGTTGAACCTACCGCACATAACACTCATCTCTTTCTGCAAGCCCGTGAAGGATAGTGAAACTCGTGCGAAGTAACATAAGAGCTCATAGCCATTCTGAAATTCGTCCTATGTCTACAGCTGAAGAGTTCCGCCTTGAAACGCGCGCGTGGTTAGAAGAAAACTGCCCACCTGGCGCACGAGGTCCTGGTCCTATATCCTCAGGCAGTTCGAAGGTTCCGCTCAAGCATGAGGACACGCGTCTCTGGCTTGACCGGATGATCGAAAGAGGCTGGACTGCCCCAACTTGGCCCACTGAATACGGTGGTGGTGGTTTGGATACTGAGCAGTACATGATCTTGATTCAAGAAATGCGCCGACTCGGAGCGAGAACGCCACTCGCTGGCATGGGGACTTCCCTTATCGGACCAACCTTGCTTGAGTACGGGACGCACGAACAAAAACAACGGCACATCCCGAGAATCGTGCGAGGCGAAGTCGCGTGGTGCCAAGGTTACAGCGAGCCCGGGGCTGGGTCTGACCTCGCTTCACTGAGCACAAGAGCAGAGGACAAAGGCGATCACTTTCTAGTAAACGGCTCGAAAATATGGACATCGGGCGCTCAGGTCGCCGATTGGATTTTTGCCCTAGTTCGCACCGACCCGGATGTGCCAAAGCATGACGGGATTAGTTTCGTGCTAATGGACATGGCGCAAGAGGGCATAACGGTAAAACCCATCCAACTTATTTCCGGCGCTTCACCTTTCTGTCAAACGTTTTTTGACAACGCCATCGCACAGAAGGACGATTTAGTAGGTGAGTTGAACAAAGGTTGGACGGTCGGCAAACGCTTGCTGCAACATGAACGCGGCAGCATGGCTTCATTGGTTGGCGGCGGCGCGTCGAAAGATCCTGGTCCTTCCCTTCAAAACGAAGCTAAGAAATTCGCGGGCGAAAACAACGGTCGCATCGCGGATGAATCTTTGCGGAATCGCGTCATCCAACACAACATCAATGCTGCGTCTTACCAACTCACGCAACGTCGTACGGTGGAAGAAACTTCCGACGGCAGTACCCCGGGTCCGCAAACCTCCATCTTCAAGATGTATGGCACGGAATTGCAACAAGACCAATCATCGCTGTTCGTCGAAATGCGAGGTACGGCCGGACTTGGCTGGAGCGGGGATCAATTTGCTGCGAATGCGCTTGGTGACACCAGGGCTTGGCTTGCAAATCGCGCCGCTTCAATTTACAGCGGGAGCAACGAAATCCAGCGCAATATCATCGCGAAGCGCGTGTTAGGACTACCTGACTAATACGGTCTTAATGACGCCAGCTCGGCTAACGCGGCTAGCCATAGCCGCGTCAAATCGTATGTTGGTTGCCAAGCACTTCAAACGCTAATGAACGGCTGGCGCGCAAATCCGGACCGCGCGATGTCCGCCTATCCTGCTTCGGCTAGGACAAAACTAACGGCACTACGACTAGAATATACCCTATGGATATTACAGCAGCAATCAACAATGTACCCACCCTTCAGGTGTTAGGGCTAGATAAGCACGGTGAGCAAAAGGCTCCCTGCAAAGCGGCGCGCTACGCGGCTAAGAAAGCCGCGCGTAAAGCTACCCGCAAGGCTACATCTAATGGACAGGATCGCTTCGTGAAGGTTATGAAAATCGTTGGTCTTTGCCTATGCTATATACCTATCGCGAAACTAGGCGATAGTGGCAAACCAGGTCGCTCCATGATGGCGGGTGTCTTAACCACCTTCTTGACCGATGCCATCCTTGAGAAGATGAAGCAAATCAAAGCGACTTGGTAATCAACACTGAATACGGTGGTGGTTTGGATACTGAGCAGTACATGATCTTGATTCAAGAAATGCGCCGACTCGGAGCGAGAACGCCACTCGCTGGCATGGGGACTTCCCTTATCGGACCAACCTTGCTTGAGTACGGGACGCACGAACAAAAACAACGGCACATCCCGAGAATCGTGCGAGGCGAAGTCGCGTGGTGCCAAGGTTACAGCGAGCCCGGGGCTGGGTCTGACCTCGCTTCACTGAGCACAAGAGCAGAGGACAAAGGCGATCACTTTCTAGTAAACGGCTCGAAAATATGGACATCGGGCGCTCAGGTCGCCGATTGGATTTTTGCCCTAGTTCGCACCGACCCGGATGTGCCAAAGCATGACGGGATTAGTTTCGTGCTAATGGACATGGCGCAAGAGGGCATAACGGTAAAACCCATCCAACTTATTTCCGGCGCTTCACCTTTCTGTCAAACGTTTTTTGACAACGCCATCGCACAGAAGGACGATTTAGTAGGTGAGTTGAACAAAGGTTGGACGGTCGGCAAACGCTTGCTGCAACATGAACGCGGCAGCATGGCTTCATTGGTTGGCGGCGGCGCGTCGAAAGATCCTGGTCCTTCCCTTCAAAACGAAGCTAAGAAATTCGCGGGCGAAAACAACGGTCGCATCGCGGATGAATCTTTGCGGAATCGCGTCATCCAACACAACATCAATGCTGCGTCTTACCAACTCACGCAACGTCGTACGGTGGAAGAAACTTCCGACGGCAGTACCCCGGGTCCGCAAACCTCCATCTTCAAGATGTATGGCACGGAATTGCAACAAGACCAATCATCGCTGTTCGTCGAAATGCGAGGTACGGCCGGACTTGGCTGGAGCGGGGATCAATTTGCTGCGAATGCGCTTGGTGACACCAGGGCTTGGCTTGCAAATCGCGCCGCTTCAATTTACAGCGGGAGCAACGAAATCCAGCGCAATATCATCGCGAAGCGCGTGTTAGGACTACCTGACTAATACGGTCTTAATGACGCCAGCTCGGCTAACGCGGCTAGCCATAGCCGCGTCAAATCGTATGTTGGTTGCCAAGCACTTCAAACGCTAATGAACGGCTGGCGCGCAAATCTGGACCGCGCGATGTCCGCCTATCCTGCTTCGGCTAGGAAACGTCGGTGCAGTCGAGTTATTGAACACGGCGCCAAAATCGAGCTTGCGTTTTCGTTTAACAAATCAAATTTCGATCACATTGACGAGCTCGTTGTTCATTTCGTTGCAATGCAAGTCGGCGCAATGCAATGCACGCCATCTGACAACAAGCAAGCGAGTGTTTGTTATCGCTGCAACGTCGACCAAGCGAAGAATTTCGGCAAACGCCTTGCGTACGCGTCCACATTACCGTTAGCGCATGCTCCGGCAAGCACTTCGCACCAACGTGTGCCACTTTCGGTCCTACTGACGCGAGCACTCTTGGCGTACACCCAAGAGTACGAAAAAGACCCTGCAGCGACAGGACTACCAAACCTTGTCGTCTGGTCAAATGTACTGTCACATATCAACTCACATGGCATTGAGCAGAACGCCTTTCGTCGAAAAGCGATATTGGCAACTCGTGCCGCAAGAGTGACCATACGACACTGCTCAGAATTAGGTTGGCTTACGATCGAAAAAGTCAAAGGCAAGCGAACGCAGACGATATTTCGCACGACCAAAGAAGGCGACAGAATACGATCAGTCGGCGCAGAAAGAGCCACTAATACAAACAAGGCCTGGTTTAAGCGTTTTGGACCTGATGCAGTCTATCTGCATAACGCCCTTCGCGAAATCGCAAATCATTTCGAGCTGGCCTACCCGCAATACATCACTGGATATGGTGTCGGTGACGAATCCTTAACTGGCGGTAACTTTCTAGCAGCAGAGCCAGGACCACCAAGGGTCCCAGCACGAGGCACAGAATGGCCGGTGGTTCAACGTGACCAAACCAACCGAGAGTCCGCACCTGCTAGTGCATCTATAAGCCATGCATTGACGCATTTTGCGCTTGATTATGAAGCTGCGAATCTTGGTCGACTTGGTCTTACGACACTGCTTTTTCAGCACCTGCCCGATGAGGGATTGAAGTTGTCAGAAGCTCGCAAGCTGCAACCAATCCCAGCGAACGACAAGTCGTTTTATGAGCGTCATCTCTACATTGCAATCGAACCGGGTAAAGAAAGTGATGGCAATAGGTTGGTGTGGCCCACGCAGAAGACACGAATTGCACGAGATGCCTATCCATTCGTCGTCAGCGACATCGAGAAGCAATGGGAGCGAACCTACGGCCGTGAACGAGTCACGAAGATTCGAGAGGCCTTAGAGGCTATGAATGAGCGCTTCGACCAAGATCTACCTGAATATCCAGCAACCACACAATGGATGACGCCGTGGTATCGGCCGTTTTTGCTGACTACCAGTGAAACGATGGCAGTGACCTAGTTCCAAGCCATTGAATTTACTCGACTTTGCCGACCGTGTCGGTACGTTAGATGTCGTGCTAGGTTTAGTCGCGGGAATCATCGCTTGGACATGCGTGAACCTCGTTGGCTTGCTCGCCTTGAACCGTTATTCAAACGCACGTGCCACGGAATCGAATCAGCGATTAGCGCACTCCGCCGCCCAAGCAGGCATTCGATTGCTCGCGACGTTATTAGGAATCGTTGTAGGCTTTTTGTGCTTGTGGCTCGTAGCCAATTAGTTGATAGAGCCGCGACTTATCGTGAGCAACGACTCAGCTAATCACTGCGTCCACATAAAGATCATGCACGCTTCTGTGAAGCTTTATATAGCGACTTAAGGTAGCTACATACGGACTAGCACGTGCAGATTCGTCGTTGATCTTCTCGATGGTCATGCGTTGGTTACGGGCAACCGCTAGCTGAAACGAACGACAAACTGCTTCGAGCTTCGGGTCTTCTGGTTCTACTAAGAATTGCAACTGCTTCCCGTGACTTCGACTCACTAGCACTAGTTCGCCGCTGCAAAAAGCCAGCATATTGGCTTGCTGCCGCGCTGGCAAATCTGGCCACGACAACCCGAGGCCGCAGGGCGACGCAGGATCGTACGTGTGTAGCCAGAATGGTTTCATTTCTTCCTCAAAATTAAGAAATGTTTGCAACGAGCTAGGCGGCATAAATTGTGGGCCGCTCAATTCGCTGAAAAATAAACCCGAGATTAATTCACCTGAAAGTTCCATGGTGCGCATAGCGCGGAAAAGTTGTCCCCAGCGATACTGACGCCCTTCGCGATTGCACAACTCCCGACAAAGCACGCCATAACGACCGGCTAATACGCGGATGCGCTCCTTAGCATCCTCAAGTTGATCGATTTCATTGTCACTAGGTGCCACCATCGGCAACCGTCGCCACCGTCCAATGGGACGTTCCACTCGTTCCGTCCTGCCAAACCGCAAACGCGAACGTCGTGACAGCAGTTGCATTTCATGCTGAGCGTTGTAACCGGTTAGTTCTGCTTGAGCTAAAGCTGAAATAGTGTCGCTCGTGATCATGCCCCGCCAAACAGCCTGCCAGAACAGGTCGTTGAATGACTCGTAATCAAGCGTCGATGCTTGTGCTAGCTGCAAGTACGTATAGCTGCCGTGCGGATCGCGGAAAGCTTCAAACAATGAATCAAACCCGCCGTCTTTACTCGCCGCGGGTGCAGTTTCATGCTCCACGCCTAGCGTTACACGACGGTTCCCGTTACCCCACCAATGCACGCCGTATCGCTCACACAGGGCAGACAACTGCTCGATATCACAGGAGCCAACCCGCGGCCGCCAAACCTCCGACAACCAGAATTGCACTGGGGCAACATAGCCTTGCATGCGCTCAAGCACATCCAATATTGACGATTCATTCGATTCGCTTCCAAATTTCTGCCAGGCGGCGATGAAATTCGGCATAGTGCGAGCAGACTTGGCATTGATCTGCGGTCGGTTATGGAGCCTTTGAAATCGCAGCAATGTGCTGAGGTTCCTCGCATCGCATAGATGAAGCTCATCACAAGACTCAACCACAACATCTGCCACCACTGTGTTGGTGGACAGCAAATCTTCAAGCGATGAAGCCACAATCGCAGGATCGATAGGAAACAGATTCAAAAGATCTGCATGCGCGCGGGGTCCATAAAACTGAATTGCATTGCCGATGGCCGTAAGTGGATCCTCTTCAGTCAGTTTGACGCTCGATGGGTGCGCAAACCACGTTTGCCCATTCTTCTGCAAAGTAATGGATTCCGAAGGCAACTCTGTGTCTTCAAACCACTCTTCTGATCGAATCCATACGCGTTCTCGAAGCCATTCACGTATTTCGGTTTCAGACGCTGGCACATAACCAGGTTCACGCCGTTGCAGTTTTTGTTCAACGAATTTGATGACTGTTTGGGAAATCGGTGGCCGCAGCGTGGCATCGCGAAGCGCATGGGCGATGAGTTCTTCACTTAGGGCTGATGCCCGACCACCACCGTCAGGCTCATCGCTCGCGTATACGTATCGATTTAGTTGGTCATGAGCTAGCGTCGATGCAAAAGGACTTGCTACCTCCGTGGTACATTCTGAAATTTCTATGCGCCCTGCATCAAGATCGTCAAGCACGCGGCGAGTTGCTTCAATATCAAACTCATCTTTAAAACACGAGCGCCATGTTTCTAGAAGAATCGGGAAATCGTCGTACACAGATACAGAACTCAATAGATCCTTCGCTTGCATCCGCGTGAGCCAAAGAGGCATCCGGCGATCAAAACGACGCTTCGTTAGCAATAAAGCCCGGCCAGCACACTCCCTAAAACGCGCCCCGAAAAAGCCAGATTTCTCTAGTGAGCGACGCATTTTTGGCAACAAATCGTCGGGTGAAAGCATGTCGAGAATTTCGGAAACCGAAACGTCCTGCTTCATCTGAATCGCAATAACGTGGTTATCGACCACGATATCTGGGGTAGTCGCAAACCGTTCTTCCCACGCTGCCTCAAGACAGAGCGCAATGGGTCGGTTGACCATGCCTCCCCAACCTGTGTGCAGGATCAGTTGGCTCACTTGACTCGTTGAGGTGTATCCACCTGGGCCAGACTTGAGCAATTCCGCGACTAGGTGATTGGCATGCGGCAAATCACATTGCGTTTTTTCGCGTTGCTCGGCTAAATAGCGAACGAGCTCTTCCACTGCGTAGTCGTCAAACCCACGTTTCTCAAGTTCCGCAATGAGCAGATGGTCCTGCCCGGTGGCGAGCGCATCGTTGGCAAATTTGAGAAACTCACCAACTCGTCGCGAGTAGTAGAAGGTTTTGTTTATGAATTCAGAACGATAGAAAGGCGGTATGGTCTCTTTTGCGCTCGCTGCTCGAACCAACACATCGTTGTGCGTGATGTCGGTGACCACCCATTGCTGTGTACCAAAGGCAAATTGCTTGCCTTTCTGAGTTTCCCACACAAACTCTTCATCAAGTTCACCGATTACGGCATTCGAATCCGCATGTTTCAGTTTAAAGTAGCCACGATCTGGAATGGTCCCCCCGCTTGTGTACAAAGCCATGGTGGCACCTTTACGAATCGTCATGACCTGCGAGGTATCGTCAAGGGCTAGGCGCGGTTTCAAGTCTCGTATTCGCGAGCGCTCATATTTGCCCGTCAGCATTTCAACCACCAGATCGAACAGGCGTTTTGATAGGTTGCGATAGGGCCACGCTCGACAAACCAAGCCGTACGCGTCCTCCACCTGCCAATCGCGTTCGGAAACCATGGCGACCAACGTTTGGGCAAGCAGATCTAACGGCTCTTCAAGGATAGTGACAGGTTCGATATCTGCATTCGCTACCGCATGCGCGATGACCGCCGCATCTAAAAAGTCACGAGCGAACATCGGATACAACGTTGCATGACTGACTTGGCCAACACGATGCCCCGCCCTTCCGATGCGCTGCATCGCTGCTGCACTGGACTCCGGCGATTGCAGAAGCACAACCTCATCGAGTTCGCCTATATCAATGCCGAGCTCTAATGAGCTCGTTGCGACGATCGCTTTGAGTTGGCCGTCCTTTAAACGCGATTCCACCTCGGCGCGAATTTCACGTGAAAGTGAGCCATGGTGTGCATATGCAACCACTTCATCTACATGCTCATTGAGCATGTAAGTCACACGTTCCGCTTGTCTGCGCGATGCGGTAAATAACAAAGTCGACTGGTTCGACGCGACGTGTTCACCAAATTTCTCGATCATTGCTGGCCATGTGGATTCACTAGCCTCTACAAGTTCTTTGGCCGCTGGTGGGAATCGCACTTGCAAATCAATGTCCTTGCGAACCGTTGACCGCACTAGGCCAACCGGTCGTGGTCTGCCGCGGCCTTCAAATCCGCCAACGTAACGCGCAACGAGTTCGAGTGGATTGACGGTCGCGGATAGAGCGATGCGTTGAAATTCACCAGCGACGTCCGCTAAGCGTTCCAATGAGAGCATCAAATGGGCGCCACGACGGCTGTCGAGGACAGCGTGAATTTCGTCGAGTATCACGACCTGAACGGTTGACAGCATGTTTATGCCGCGAGTCGTCGTTAGCAATAGCGACAAGCTCTCGGGAGTCGTTATGACGATCTCTGGACGATTGCGCAACATGCGTTGGCGCTCGTTCGTGGGTGTATCACCACTACGTACCGCAGTGCGTATTTCGTGCCAACTTTCGTTTGCTTGCAGGAAACGTTCTCGAAGCTCAGCCAAAGGAGCTTGTAGATTCCGCTGTATGTCGTTGTTCAGCGCTTTCAATGGCGAAACGTAGAGGATGCTCGTTTGGCCTGCTGGGAAGTCGCTCTGAATCAGCGCGTCGATTGCGGCGAGAAATGCCGTGAGCGTCTTACCACTACCGGTTGGTGCGGTTATTAAGAGGTTTTCGCCTTCGCGAATGCGAGGCCAACTTGACGCTTGAACCTCGGTCGGCTCTGCAAATGATTCGCAAAACCAAGTTTTTAAGATAGGATGAAATTGGGCTAGAACGTCCGCTTGCACGTGCCTAACCTATGTGTTGTACGCTTGGTCCGCAAACACTAATCAAATAAAAACTAGGAATACGTTCTGACTTGAGATGTTCACGCACCTTTAAAGTCTGGTTTACGCTTCTCTAGAAACGCGGCTCGTCCTTCAGCTGAATCCTGTGTTGCGCCAGCAGCCGCCTGCATGCGTGCTTCTAAATCGAGTTGCTGTTCATATGCGTTATGCCACGTATCCCAGAACATTTTTCGAATCATGCCAAGCGATTTCGGACCGTGCGCGAGTTTCGTGGCAATCTCTGCCGCGCCTGTCAAAAGTGCCTCATTGTCGTCATAGACTCGATTGATAAGACCCCACTCGAGTGCTTGTTCTGCCGGTAAGCGTTCTGCGAGCAAGGACAGTTCTACAGACCGTGCCCAGCCGATAAGGCGTGGCAACATAAACGTAGCACCACCATCAGGCACCAACCCAATATTTGCAAACGCTTGTAAGAAAAATGCACGTTTGGACGCGCAAACAATGTCACCAATCAGCGCAAAACTCATACCGACACCGGCAGCCGCCCCGTTAACGGCGGTGACAATAGGGATGTTTAAGTCTCTAAGCGACAGCAATAGGGGGTGATATCCCGATCTCAGGGTGCCGCCGACACCACCGGCGTCATCCGCCGATTCACTGCCATCTCCAGCGAGGTTCGCGCCTGAACAAAAACCGCGACCAGCACCTGTTAAAAGCAAACATCGAACCCCGTTCGATGGATTTTCGATATGACCCATGGCTTTGTGTAGGCCTGCGAGCATTGCAGGTCCTACCGCATTCAAAACTTCTGGGTCGTTCAACGTGAGCGTTCCTACGCCGTTGTCGATTTCCAAAATGACGCGGTTCAATTCCAACGATTCGAGCCTATTGCACTTAGATTTATGAAGTAATCGATTATCTACAAGCGGAACTTTTGATGATCAACCTGGAATTTGGTAGATTTGCTCACTTAACACAGGTCGAATTGAACCGCCTAAACTGCTAACTATCACTCAAACACCATTTTCGAACATAGATGCCGCAACCGCCTTGGCAAGCCGAGTACGAACTGCATGAGAACCAAGTTTGCACCATTATTACAACCAATATTGGCATCGAAATCAATGTCGCGGAGTTTTTAGGCGAAGGCTGGGATTTCTACAACTGGCTCATTAATAAACGAATAGTCTTTCGTTTTCCGAAACGGCACAGCGACATCGACACACTTGTTCAGGAACAACGATTACTTCGTAAGCTTGAGCTGCCACTACGGACACCTTCAGTCAAATACTGGTGTGAGCGACCACTAGATTTTCATAAGCCGTTCGCAGGTTACAGCTTTCTAGTTGGTACGCCCCTTGAAGAGGTGCCGTCAGACGATTGTGATGTTGCACGCCTCGGCCGTACGCTCGGAACATGCCTTACCGCTTTGCACAATCGGCGTCTGACGCGGCCATTGGTTCCGGCCGATCCTCTCGCTCTTTGGTTCAAGAATAAAAAGGAACTTTTTGCAAGAGTGGTCGGTGCATTAAGTAGCGACGTTCTTGAGGTAATCAAGTCAGCCGCACTAGCGTATCGCATCCGACCGCGCCCGTCACATCAAGTCACAACACATAACGATTTAGGCGTTGAACACATTCTCTACGATGGTACGGACCTTTGTGCCATCATCGATTGGGCTGACGCCGCGACGGCCAATGGATTCGTTGATTTCGCAGGAATTTGGGCGTGGGGTGGCGCACCAGTTCTTAAGGCATGTTTTGAAAACTACTACATGGAACCTGATCGTGAAGACCTCGCACAAATTCGTATGCACGGCACCTGCTACGCCCTGGAACAGATTTACTACGCTCGTCAAATCCATAACGAGAGCCTGTGTCGTGCCGCTTCAGCTTGGATCACGCAACGTGTACAAGATGGGGAGCTCAATGACATCTATGGAACTCTTTAGCGCTTAGGCAGCTTCGCTAGCATTAGCAATACACTCATATTCGAATTGCTCATGCCTACACATGCTCGCGTTGTCGTTCTTCCGCAGGAACCGGGACCACTGAATATCGAAGAGATTGCGATACCTGACCCTGGCCCAACCCAAGTTGTCGTGAAGCAGTTTGCGTCTGGTATATGCCACTCGCAACTTCACCAAATGCACAACCCGCGTCGCGGGCCTACGCTACTCGGTCATGAGTCGACAGGCATCGTATTGCAAGCAGGATCGGAGGTTAGTCATGTAGAAGAAGGCGATACGGTATTGGTGACTTGGGTTCCGCGCAACAGTGTCGAAATCACAAGCCGCCCTGCTGCCGCTACCCTGACGACGTCCTTTGGCGATGCGGTTTCGCAAAACGTCTTTACCTGGGCTGATCACACGATAGCCGACCAGCAGTATGTGGTGAAGGCTGATCCGACGATCGCCAAGGATGTTACATCCATCATTGGTTGCGCTGTTATGACCGGTGCAGGAGCTGCAATGAATACGGTGGACATCAAGCCGGGAGATTCAGTCGCCGTATTTGGCGTTGGCGGCGTTGGTCTTTCTGCCATCGTCGGTGCGAAATTCCGTGAGGCGAACCCAATCATTGCGATCGATCTGGACGAAGAAAAGCTCGAATTCGCCAAACGATTTGGCGCAACCCACGGCATAAACGCATCAAAAGTCAATCCGGTTGAAGCACTTCATGAAATGACGTCTCACGAAGGCTATAGCATCGGTGGCAGACCGATTACCGGTGTCGATTTCGCTTTCGACTGCATCGGCTTGAAAGTGACGATGGAACAAATCGTGCCTGCGGTAAGACCGGGTCGATTTGGTGCACGGCAAGGAGGTACCGCAGTTTTGGTTGGTGTGCCTCAAACCACAGTCGAACTGAATGCTGGTGAGATTTTGGGTAGTGAAAAGCAGTTTCGCGGTTCAATCGGCGGTTCATGTTGCCCAGACCGTGATTTTCCGCTATTTTTAGACTGGCATGCGTCGGGGCGCTTGGATCTCGAATCGTTAGTAACGGCGCGTTACAACATCGATGAAATCAATGAGGCAACCACCGCTTTAGAAGAAGGGGAGATCGCCGGACGCTCGATTCTGGAGTTCAGCTAATCGAAACATGCTGCGCACGAGCGAGGTACTAACCCAATAGCTCCAACGCACGATTAATCAACGGCTGCATAGACAAAGCGGTTTGTTCCCAACTTGGGTCAGGTCGTTTGCCCCGGCGATGCAAACTCAGGTTAAATCCTGTGATGATCGCGAACTTGTATGCAGCCAACGCGCGAAACCAACGAATATCAGGAAGGGGTGCACCAAAAGCATCTACATATAGACTCGAGAGAGTTTGTGGATCGAGAAACATGGGACGTCCACCAGCTTCTGAGGACCAAGCGGACGGATCGCTAAATGTGCACATCCAGCCGACGTCATTGAGGGTTGCACCGAGTCCAGTTAATTCCCAGTCGATCACGGCGAGCAGATTGCCATCGAGCGAACACAGTAAGTTCGACGTTTGAAAATCGCCATGAAAGATCCCAACTGGTGCGTCATGGGGAATCGTTTCTAACAGACGCTGCCGACATGACGGCGCTCGCGACAATAAATGCGGGTCGGCGGCTCGTTCATAAAACCTATCCCATCGAATGACGTCATCGCGAAATGGCACAGGTTCACCTAGATACGGGACCTTCGCTTGATCGACTTGATGCACATTAGCCAAGGCGCTCATTACCTGACGACCTAGATCAAAGAGTTGGGATTCGCTCAAATCACTAGCCCATTCGCCGGGACTGACCTTTAACGTATCGCCTTCTAAAAACGGCACCACAAAATAAGGGCAATCGAACCACTCTAAATCGTTGCCAGAAAAAGCCACTGAACAATGGGGCACACTCGTACCATCGAGCGCATTGAGTACCTCGACCTGGCGTAAGACATCCGCCGTGCCTCGCCAATTGACGTTTGGCGGTGGCAATCGAATGAACCAACGCGACTCACCATCTGCAGTTTGAACATCGAAACCGTAAGAAAACCCCGCGTGACCAGGCATATTGCGCACGTTTTCAATGCTTCGTACTTCGCTTTTAAAGTGCGCTTCACAAAAAGGCACAAGTCGACGTTGAAGTTCAGCTAAGTTCATTTAGTCAAACCGGTGCCGGTCCTGGGTACTGTTCTCGTAAGATGCGCTTAAGAATCTTGCCGCTCGGATTCCGAGGTATTTCATCTACAAATGCCGCACCACAAGGCATTTTGAACCGGGCCAACTTACCGTCTAAGAAATTCATTACCGTCGCTTCGTTCATGGATGCATCCTCCCGAACTATCAATGCAAACGGACTCTCGCCCCATCGTTCACTAGGTTGGCCAATAACCCCGCAATCCTTGACGCCTTCTAACGTTAGGATCAAGTTTTCGATTTCAGCGGGATAAACGTTTTCACCACCGGAAATGATCATGTCTTTAAGGCGATCTTGAATGTAAACGTAGCCATCCTCATCCATCGTAGCGATATCGCCGGTATGCAGCCAACCGTCGACCAGTGTTTCTTTCGTCGCGTCGGGTCGATGCCAATATTCGCGCATCACATGCTCGCCTTTAACAAGCACCTCACCGGGTTCATTAGCTTCACACGTCGAGCCATCGGCGCGCACGATCGCTACATCGGTGTGGAAAAACGAACGGCCAGTCGTGCCGGGTCTGTCCAACGATTCTTTCCCATTGCTCAAACACGCAGGACCACACGACTCGGTTAGTCCATATACCTGCATGACATCAATCCCTAAATCAGAAAATGCCTGAATCGTGGCGTGAGGCACGGGTGCGGCACCCGTCATACACCAGCGCCAGCGTGAAAACTCGAACCGCTCTAGATTCGGGACTTGCAGCATGAAGTTCATCATGGCCGGCACCAGCAATCCAGTGGTCACGCGCTCACGCTCGATCAGCTCCCAAGCCGTGATTGGGTCGAAACTGCGCATGACGACGGGTGCAATGCCTCGATAGATCGAAATCGTCAAAGGCGTCAGCGCGCCGACGTGGAACATGGGCAACGGCGACAAAAAGGAATCGTCTTCCCGAAAGTACGTGTTTGCAGCAATCGTCAAGACCCCATAAAACGAGGTTTTATGCGTGTGAACGACACCTTTAGGTAATCCTGTCGTACCTGATGTGTACATGATGTATAGCTTGTCGTCGAGTTGCACATCGACGACTGGCCGCGAACTCGCCCCGGCATCTCGATATGTGTGGTAATCGAGCGCAAATGGCAATGGTGTGCCATCGTTGGTTACGTGCAACCACTCTACGATGTCGGTTTTCGCACCACGCACATGCAGCTCCGTTACTGATTCCGCGAATTCATCGCTGAAAACTAGCTTCGTTGCGCCACTGTCCTTCAGAATGAACTCGAGCTCATCTGGTACAAGCCGCCAATTCAATGGCACCGTGACACAACCGATTTTGCCAAGCGCGAAAAACAATTCGAGAAACTCACTGCTGTTCATGAGTAGTAATGCAACGCGCTCGCCCTTGCTGAGCCCACGATCTATCAAGGTATTCGCGATGCGATTGCAGCGCTCATTCAACTCAAGAAAGGTAAAACGCGCACCACTTTCATCTATATACCCGATTTTGTCAGGCGTCAGATAAGCTCGTTTTTCTAACAAATCCCCAATGCGCGTATGCACTGTGTTAGCTCTTTCGTACCGAAGTAAAAAATGATATTTGCTTCATATATTTTTTTCCCTAACAAGTAAAGTATGAAAGTGCCATCTAACAAATAGATATATTGCTTGCATGATCTAAAGCATCGTTATTCGCATCGATGGCTTATACTAATACTGTATATAAAAACAATAAACAAATACTTGCGGAAACTAAACATAAACTTTACAATCTACGCCGCAATTGAAACTAAGCTAAACAAGACCTGTCATGTCAGATCCGCTAACTAGACAGAATCTCGTAAAAATCAGCGCGGCAAGTCATTTGTCCGGCATTCGCATTGAAACATTACGAGCCTGGGACAAGCGAGGTCAATTTGTACCGACCAGACGGGTTGGCAACGCGCGTTACTACACCCAGGCTCAAGTTGAGCGCATGAAAGATCTCAACACTCTGATACAGTCTGGCATTGGCTATACGATCGGTGATTTGTGTGAACAAAGCAATAGCCAAATAAGCCAGCTAGTAGCAGATCTGCATGCGACACCTAAATTCAACGCGGTTATCGACACCACCGACGAACCCAACGCTGTTATTGTGGGTTGGCGTCTCATGGCCTTGCGCAACCCGAGTCTAGAAAAAGATTCGATCCGCACCATTGCCCCCAATATTGAAGACATCGATTCTTTCTATCAGTACTTACGCCGGCTTGATCACGATGGCCTAAGACTCGCCGTGGTTGAGCTCCCCGCAACATGGAATCTTAACTATATCAATAAGATGCGCGATAAAGTGGATGCTCTCAATCAGAGTGACTGCCACATCATAGCTGTCTCGTTTATGAACGACCCCAGTTCATTCAAGCGCTATTTGCAAGAGGCGCAACAAAAAGGCGTGTCGTTATTGGATGGTTCTAATCTTGACTGGCAATCCGTACTTGATGAAATCAGCAGTGTTTTGGTTATGCGAGCTGATCGCCATGCGCCAGCCGCTGTCGCAATTCCTGCGAACGAACTAGCGCGCCTGTCTCAATCTACTCGAAGACTTGGTGGTGTGGCCATAGCCGACATCGCAACGCTCTACCAACGCACTGCCGATGTCGTCGGGCTTGCCAATCGCGAAGCTCAAAACCATCCATTTGAAGACAAATCTCAACTGGACCATCTGACGCATCGCCTAAATACAATTCACGCTGAACTTGCCGCCTGCATTGATTTGATTCGAGATTTGGCAAAAGAACCGTCAAGCTACAAACTTGACAAAACTAAACAATAGATATATGCTAGACTATACAAAAGCTGAACGAACATGAAATTTGCTCGAACAATGGAACGTGGAGAAGCCAACGGTGAAGGTCGTTGGGTTCCATGGTTCGCGCAACCTGGACTGGTCTGCATGGATGCGATTCCGCCACATGCCGCACGCACGTGGTCAAGAGCAACGGCTCAAGCTCGTAAGATGGAGGCTCAAGGAATGGCCAGTCTTCTTCGGCAATTTTATTAATCGAGGTGCTGTTCCAATAAACGAATAAAACCTCACACATTCACACTCAGCGGTTGTTTAGGCTCACTACACCCCCTTTGTCGCACCGATTTCCGCGACTCCTTCCCTCGAGTTTTCGCCGCTGAGTGTTTTTTAGCAAAACCAATCGAAATTTGCTTTGCTCGCGTTACTTTTCGGTTTACTTACCAAAATTTCAAGTGACCCCACGCAGCGTTGGGGGCTTTTCGCACACAATCTTATGTCGCCGTTTGCAAATCAGTACACCTAATTACGTCTTGACGCGACTTGATCGTTAGCTAACCAGGCTCGTTACTTTAAAATCTTGTCTATTGCTAAAAAGCGACTGATTTAAGCAATAGGTTCAGGCCGTGTATTAGCAATCTGCCGCCAGACCTCGTATGGAGAACCAACAAGTGGCCGAACCTGTATTTGACGTAACCCAACCAAAGGAAGACGAGCTGGATATACGCCCCTTAAGTGGTGCGTTAGGCGCTGAGGTGCGTGGCATTGACCTGAAACAGTTGGACGAGTCGGATTTTGAAACGATCCACTCGTTATTGATGCAATACAGCGTTCTTGCTATTCATGATCAGGCACATTTGTCAGACGATGATTTACGCGACTTCGGTTTGCGCTGGGGTGAATTGGACGTACACGGCTACTCGCCTACCGTAAAAGGTTTTAAGGATTTGCTAAACATCCGGTCTGGTCCAGAACGGCGCGCCAGTGCCGAAGGATGGCATTCGGATGTGAGCTGGAAAGAAATCCCACCCAAAATTTCCATGTTGCTCGCTCGAACGGTTCCGTCCATAGGCGGTGACACGGTCTATGCGTCTCAATACAAAGCGTATGAAGATCTATCGGACCCCATGAAGGATTTGCTCGAGCAGCTTGACGCTGAACACGACGGCCGGGTGTTTGACATTGACCTAATCCGCAAGCCAGTGCGACATCCGGTGGTGCTGCGCCATCCTGAAACAGGCCGAAAAGCACTCTATGTCAATGCCGGTTTTACAAGGCGTATCGCAGACCTGCCACCAATCGAGAGTCAAGGCATCTTGAGCATGCTGTACGATCATTGCACCAGAGTTCGCTATCAAGCACGCGTCCGCTACGAAGTAGGCACGCTGTCAATATGGGATAACCGTTGTGTGCAGCACTGCGCACCGCCGGATTACGGATACGAAGAACGCGAACTGCATCGCGTTGCCGTGTTATGCGACGAACGTCCCGCGCGCTAGCGTGGTTCTATAAGTCGCGGAAGTAGGGACTTCTGCTTGCGTCGCAATCAGTAATTGCGGCGTAGGTTCATCCCGTCATACATGCCTGCCACGTCTTCAGCATAGCCGTTGAACATAAGCGTGGGCTGATTGCGCGCAAACAAGCCAGCTCCAAGCACTCGTTCCTGAGCTTGAGACCAGCGCGGGTGATCTACTTCAGGATTAACGTTTGAATAAAAGCCGTATTCCTGTGGTGCACTCATATTCCACGTGGTCGGTGGCTGGCGTTTCGTAAGCTCGATCTTCACGATCGACTTAATGCTCTTGAAACCGTATTTCCACGGTACAACCAATCGCAATGGCGCACCATTTTGATTGAGCAGCTCGTCGCCATACATGCCAACGGCAAAAATCGCCAGATCATTGCTTGCCTCATCAAGCCTCAATCCTTCGATGTATGGAAAATCAATGCTGCTGAAAAATGATCGCGTGCCGCGCATTTCATCGCGATTCAAGTGCGTGGTGAATTTGACGTATTTCGCAGCTTCAAGCGGTTCGTATTTCGCAAGAAGCTTGCTTACTGGAAAGCCAACCCAAGGTATGACTGCAGACCAGGCTTCCACGCATCGCAGTCGATAGATGCGTTCTTCTAAATCGATTCCCGCCAGTACATCTTCAAGCGCGTAAGTGCCTGGCTTTGCGACAAGACCTGAGATCTCTACGGACCACGGTTCGATGGTCATGGCTTCTGCATATCGAGCTGGATCTTCTTTATCTGTCCCAAATTCGTAAAAGTTGTTGTATTGCGTCGTATACGGCTTAGGCGTTATGTCTAGAAGGGGTGCGGGTTCGTGTGGCTTGTAACCTCGCTCCTCAATCCAGTCGGATGGCAATGCTGTGGTAGGCAACGCAGCGGCGGACGCGAGTGCCCCCGTCGACATCAGAATCTTGCGACGCGAGTGATACACGTTCGCAGGGGTGATCTCTGAGCTTTTGGGGTCGTTCTTTCGAGGGATGCGAATCAACATGCTTGTCTACTCTTCGTCTCTATGCGGTTTGATAGCTTGGGTGGCCGAAAGTTGCGAACCGTCATCAAGTGTTGCATATTAAAGGACTTTTGCCACACGAGTGTCCGCACCATTGAGGTATTGCAATCAGTAATACTCAGAGCACATCAAAAATAGCGGCCGGGCATGGCGCAGCGGCCAAAGCAATAGGTATTTGCTGGGACGTCTTGATAGGCAACTTAGTGGTTAGAAACTACTCATTCCCGGCGTCGTCTTCATGCTCAACGCTCGGCGGCGCCTTATGAATTCGTTCCCAAATGAACTGTCCTGGTCCTGAAAGCACATAGACCATCGTGCATACGAAAAACACCAAT
>VXLJ01000011.1 GCA_009841635.1 Gammaproteobacteria bacterium | reverse complement strand
AGGTTTGAATCTGCGCAGAACAGTTGTCTTGTTTAGGCAAGGTAGTAATTCCCAATCGTTATCCTAATCCGACCCGCACCGCACGAGCGTTGCTTGATGTTGCAAGTGTCAGGATTATGTCCGATGCGCGGCTTGTTTTCCCTTGGTTTTCGCGGGGTTACATTGATTGACGTCCCGGACCGGATTTGACCATAGAGTTGGGCGTTCTAATCGCTCACCGGGACCTACGAACGGACAAGCAGGAGAAAACTCTTGATTGCAACCAAGTCCATATCTAATCGTTCCTTATCTTGAAGAGGACGTTTTCATCAAAGGGGCTCGTAGGAAACAGTGAACGCTGACATGAACGACTCTTCACATCCGATGTCCAACGCAAGTATCAATTTAGGAGTTTATCGATGACAATCAAGACAAGCGCTGCTGTGGTTTTTCTGAGCATTTTTGCGTTCGGATCCCTAGCGCAAACGCCAAACTCGCCTAGTGCGCCTGCTTTGAATCAAATGCCTGCAATGCAACTCACAATGCTGCGCGCCGCACTAGAGCAACGCTTTAGCCGTATGGATCAGGACGGCGATGGTCGTCTAAGTGAAGCCGAGTTTGATGCAGTGATGTCACGTCAGCAAGGCGCAAATCAAAGTGGTGACCGACCTCGAAATCCAGCTCGCGCTGGTCGTATGCCTTTAGGTGGCGCGGGTCAAGATTTCTCAGAGCTCGACACAAACGACGACGGCTACGTGACTTCGGAAGAAATGATCGCACTAGTTGATGAGCTCGCGAAATTCGACACCAATAAGGATCAAGCGCTTGACTTCGACGAAATGCGAGCGATGCGTCAAGCGCAAGCCGGCAACGAAGGATCAGCGGAACCGGCAAACGAGTAACGATTGTGCGTGGGTCGTCGTGAACGTCAAATACGTTTTAGCGTCGGCGAAACAATCGTTCGTGTCGCCTTTGGCTTAGATTGCACGAGTTTGAATAAATCGTCTTGTGTTAATGGCCGACTACCGCGACGCGCGACAAGATCGCCAAATTGTTCAATGAGGTATAGCAACCTAGCCAAGACGTTTGCGTCCTGATTGACGTCGATCGACCCATCTCGTTGCATCTGCGCTATTTGATGCTGAAATTGAGTTAGTTGCGTCTCAAGCTGGTTGCTATTCACTGCGCCATGTTGCAACAGCGTCATTAATTTGAACCGAAAAGTGACATCCGCGGCGACGTTCAGGCTTTCTAGGTTCGCATCGACCGCGTCGTACAAACCGCGTTTCGAACTAAAGTGGTGATAAATCATGCGTCTATTAACGCTTGCTCGCGCTGCAATGGCGTCAATAGACGCGCCTTCAAAGCCGTGATGGGCGAATTCGTGCGCTCCCGCTTGAAGTAACGAAGCTCTCGTCGTTGAACTAGCGTCGGCTCGTAGGCTCACGCCTTCTAACTCTAGAAGGGCACGTTTGAAATCCAACCCACCGGCGTATCCGACCAACGAGCCATTCGCGCCAATGACACGATGACAAGGCACCACAATCGCTAGCGGATTGCGGTTATTAGCTAAGCCCACAGCTCTAGCGGCCTTCGGATTGCCTATCTGTTGCGCAAGCTCGCCATAGGTCAAACATGTGCCATAGGGAATTTCGCGCAAGGCATTCCAAACTTGCCGCTGAAATGGCGTTCCTCTATCGCCAAAGTCAAGTTCCACAGCAAATTCCCTGATTTCACCAAGAAAGTAACTGTCCAGTTCACTTTTTATCGTCTCAAATGCGCCTTCATTAGGCACTAACTCCTCGTTTGGGAACGCTTGAGGGTTTAAAACGCTCTTCTTAGTTACTAAAGTCCCCTGTTCGTGCGACTGATTCAAAAAGCTAACACCTCTCAAACCTCGATCAGAGCCAAAAAGCGCAAGTCGACCTAATGAGGACGTGTATTCTGCAACATATAACATGTTCTTCAGTAACCTTCAATTTACTAAATGTGATTTTAGTAACTGAAATTTTACTATAACAACCATTCATAAGGTAGATCCATCAAGGTAGGTATCTCATCCTACCCCGCCGACATCGCGATAAATGCGGCTAAAGTAAATCCATTTTCATATCGGACTCACTTGAAAGTATCATTACCAGTTACGCTTTTTTAGACGCCTCATGACGTCAAGCCACGATACCATCGCCGTGCGCGGCGCGCGCACCCATAACCTAAAAAACATCAATTTAGACCTCCCACGCGATAAATTAATCGTCGTAACTGGGCTTTCTGGGTCTGGTAAATCCTCGTTAGCGTTCGATACGCTCTACGCCGAAGGTCAGCGTCGATACGTCGAATCGCTTTCCGCATATGCGCGCCAGTTTTTGTCGATGATGGATAAACCTGATGTCGACCACATCGATGGCTTGTCTCCTGCGATTTCTATTGAACAAAAAGCGACCTCGCACAACCCCCGCTCCACCGTCGGCACGATCACGGAAATTTACGACTATTTACGGTTGCTATTCGCACGAGTCGGCGAGCCACGCTGCCCTACCCACGGCCACAAACTCGACGCCCAAACAATTTCTGAAATCGTCGACCATGCGTTAGCGTTTCCTGAAGGTTCCCGCGCCATGGTGCTTGCCCCTGTCATTGAGGACCGCAAAGGCGAACATGAGCACGTCTTCGCAGAACTCGCCGCATCAGGTTACGTCCGAGCTCGGATTGACGGCATTGTGGCTGAACTAGACGCCAAACCGAAACTCCATAAAAACCGCAAACACACCATCGAAGCTGTGGTCGATCGACTCGTACTGCGAGCCGACAACCAACAACGTCTCGCGGAGAGTTTCGAAACCGCGCTGGAATTAGGTGAAGGTCGCGCTTTTCTCGTCGGCATGGACGATGGGAACACGATTCCAGAAACCATTTATTCAAACCGCTATGCGTGTCCTGCATGCGGCTATGCGATCGCCGAACTTGAACCACGCATGTTTTCGTTCAACAGCCCGCATGGAGCGTGTGAAACCTGCGATGGCCTAGGCACTGAGCAGTCATTTGCGCCGGAACGCGTGATTGTCGACCCTGAATCGTCGCTGGCCGAAGGCGCTTGCATGGGTTGGAATCGCTCGACACGCCACTATTTTCATTTGTTTTCGCGCGTCGCAGAACACTACGGCTTTGATGTCGAAACGCCCTGGCGCAGGCTTAAAAAAGAATATCAAGACATCGTCTTGCATGGTTCAGGTGACGAACGCATTGACTTCAGCTTCACTTTGCGCAACGGTCGCGAAATAAAACGCCACTTTCGCTACGAAGGCGTCTTGCCGATGCTCGCCCGGCGGATGAAGGACACAAGTTCCGATGGCATCCGCGAACATCTCGCCAACATGATGACCAATGCCCCGTGTTCAGCATGCCAAGGATCGCGGTTGCGCGAGGAAACGCGCAACGTCTTTATCGATAACAAGAACATTGATCAAATCACGGCGTTCGCCATTAGCGATGCGCTGGAGTATTTCAATAGACTGCAATTCAAGGGCCAACGGCGCGTCATAAGCGAGAAGATCCTAATCGACATCCGGGCGCGACTGCAGTTTTTAAACGACGTCGGCTTGAACTACCTCACGCTCAATCGAAGCGCAGGCACGTTGTCGGGTGGCGAAGCACAGCGCATTAGGCTGGCGAGCCAGATTGGGGCAGGACTGGTCGGCGTCCTCTACATCTTGGATGAACCATCCATCGGGCTGCACCAGCGCGACAACGGACGTCTGCTGAACACGTTATGTCATTTGCGTGATATTGGCAACACGGTGATCATCGTCGAACACGATGAAGAAGCCATCCGTACAGCTGACCATGTCGTCGACATTGGACCAGGCGCCGGCGTTCACGGCGGCACCATCGTTGCACAAGGAACCATTGCTGAAGTTGCCCGTTCAACTGCTTCGATTACGGGCGACTATCTTGCACGCCGGCGTACTATCGAAATTCCACGGTCACGCACGCCATTCAATCCCAAACGAACCGTCAAATTGACGAAAGCCAAAGGCAACAATCTCAGAAACATTGATGTCGAAATACCGGTCGGTCTGTTCACGTGCGTGACAGGCGTCTCGGGTTCCGGCAAGTCCACGTTCGTCAATCAGACGCTATACCCCATTACCGCACGTGAGCTAAACCGCGCCACCTCGCATATACCGAAGGCGTACGGAAAATGCACTGGCTTGCAGCACCTCGACAAAGTGGTGGAAATCGACCAAAGCCCTATCGGTCGCACGCCACGCTCTAATCCTGCCACATACACGCAGTTGTTCACGCCGATTCGGGAACTATTCGCTCGCACGCAAGAAGCTCGCGCGCGCGGCTACCAACCTGGGCGCTTCAGTTTCAACGTCAAGGGCGGGCGCTGTGAAGCATGTCAAGGCGATGGATTGATCAAGGTCGAAATGCACTTCCTACCGGATGTGTATGTGCGCTGCGATGTGTGCGAAGGCAAACGTTACAACCGCGAAACCTTAGAGGTTCGTTACAAAGGCAAAAACATCCACGAAGTGTTAGACATGGATGTCGAGGAAGCCGCTGAGTTCTTCGCGCCGATTCCAAACATTCATAAAAAACTGCAAACCTTGCATGACGTGGGCTTGAGTTACATTCGACTTGGCCAAAGTGCAACGACCTTATCAGGTGGTGAAGCGCAACGCGTCAAGCTTGCGAAAGAGTTATCTAAAGCCGATACCGGTAGCACGCTGTACATTCTCGATGAACCTACCACCGGATTGCATTTCTATGACATTCAGCACTTGCTCAATGTCTTGCAACGCCTGCGCGATAAAGGCAATACCGTGATCGTGATCGAGCACAACCTTGATGTGATCAAGACCGCGGATTGGGTTATCGACCTAGGTCCTGAAGGTGGCTCTGGGGGCGGTCGCGTGGTCGCAACAGGCACCCCTGAGCAACTAACTCAAATCGATGGGTCGCACACCGGCCAATTTCTCCGGGCGGTGCTAGAGCCTGCAGCGCTAAGTCGCGCGGCCGGTTGATCTAGGATTCGTACTGGAGTCGACCTACGAAGCCGGCTTGTCCGGTTTAGGATCCTCGTCAACGTCGCTAGCTTGATCAGAAGACTCATCAGCTGCGCTGGCGCTGGTTTCAGGGGCTTCGCTGGCTTCCGCGGGTTCTTCAGTGGAAGCAGATTCCTCTGCCGCGGTCGCCTCTACGACTTCGTCCGCTTCGGCCTCAATTGGCGCACTTTCTTCAGCGGGCGTTTCAGCAGCAGCTTCTTCGGTAGCTTCCGCTACTTCCTCTGCAACGCTCGACGGTTCGGCCTCTTGTGGTGCTGGCTCTTTAACCTTCTCTTCTAGCGGCTGATCGAGCAGCTGCATGTAAGCGACCATTGCCGCGTCGCCTTGCCTAAAACCTGCTTTCAATATCCGCGTGTAACCACCAGGCCGATCGGCAAACCGCGGACCCAGTTCATTGAATAGCTTGCCCACCGCCGCTTTGCTGCGAAGTTTTGCAAATGCTCGACGCCGATTTGCGACCGAGTCCGTTTTGCTCATCGTAATCAACGGCTCAACATAACGGCGCAGTTCTTTAGCTTTGACGACCGTGGTTTTGATCGTTTCATGCTCGATGAGCGACGCCGACATGTTGGACAACATCGCCTTACGGTGTGACGAAGTACGGTTTAAATGCCGACCACTCTTCTGATGTCTCATCTGGTTGCTCCGCTTCTAACCGTTCTCGTCTTGCGTTTAGTTCTGCTGGTTCGACAGGTAGCTCGGCACTTCCATGCCGATCTGGAGCCCCATGACCAGTAGCGCGTCTTTGATCTCTTGCAATGATTTGCGCCCTAGATTCGGCGTTTTCAAGAGATCGGATTCCTTGCGGATGACCAAGTCACCGATGGTCTCAATGCCTTCTGAACGCAATGCGTTCATAGCGCGAACGCTCAACGTAAGATCGTCGATTTGGAAGAAAAATTCCTTCGGTACTTCTTCGTTCGCCGAGTCGGACACCGTGGTCGCTGCGGACGGGAGCAAGTCTTCGTCGACAAATGCCCCTAGTTGCTGTTGCAAGATACTGGCAGCGCGCGTGATGATTTCATGCGCGTCGATCGTGCCGTTGGTTTCAACTTCAAGAATGAGTTTATCCAAGTCGGTTCGTTGCTCGACCCGGGTGCTTTCCACTTGGTAAATCACCCGTTGGATCGGACTGTAACTCGCATCTAGCATCAAATGACCAGTTGTCACTGTTTCGTAGTCGTCTGCTTTATCGCTCGCAGGCACATAGCCACGACCCTTCGTCACGGTCGCTTCTAGATAGATCTCACCTTTTTCATTCAACGTGCAAATCAAATGATCTGGATTAGCAATCTCGATGCTCGCGTTGTCTTGGAAATCATCGGCCGTGACCTTGATTTCTTTCTTCGCCAAGCCTTTGGCGTTGAGTCGCAGCACTGCAGTCGGTTGCGTCCCATTCAAGCGCACGCAAACGCCCTTTAGGTTGAGCAAAATGTCAACGACATCTTCGTGCACGCCTTCGATATTCGAATACGGCTGTTCAACACCGTCGATCTTCACCTCAGTGATCGCTGCACCTGGCATGAAACCTAAGATGATGCGCCGTAACGCGTTGCCGACCGTATGGCCCATGCCACGCTCGAAAGGTTCAAGCACGACTTTTAATGCGAGTTTAGGATCCATGCCGTCGATCGGTTCGACGACCATCTTCGCCGGCGTGAGCAAACTGCCGACCTGTTGCAAGGCCACAGGCGAGCCTTGACCCGCCTCTGCGCTGTCAGTCATTACTGCATCGACGCTTTCGCTTGTTTCAAGCTCAGACGATTCTGCTGTCATGGATGGTTAGGTCCTCTTATAACCAGCTGGTGAGGGTGTTTCAGTTCAATTCGGCAACGAAGGCCTCAGCCTTTGCGCCTTGTGCGTGGACCGCTACTTGGAGTAGTGCTCCACGATTAAGTTTTCTTGAATTTCGTGCGAAAGTTCTTCGCGATCTGGGTAGCGCTTGAATACGCTCGATTGATGTTCTGCATCCACATCGATCCAATCATTCGGCGTCCGCTGTTCTGCAAGTTGTAGGGCTACTTGAATGCGCACTTGCCCTTTCGCGCGGTCACGAATCGCGATCACATCGCCTTCTCGCACTTCATACGAAGGTATGTTCACAACCCCGCCGTTCACTTCAATCGACTTATGTGATACGAGTTGGCGCGATTCCGCACGCGTGCTGCCGAAGCCGGAACGATAGACCACATTGTCCAATCGGCACTCAAGCAACCGTAGCAAATTCGTGCCTGTTGCGCCCTTTTGCCTGTCGGCTTTTTTGTAGTAATTGCGAAATTGTCGCTCCAGCACGCCGTACAAGCGCTTGACCTTTTGCTTTTCGCGCAACTGCAATGCGTAGTCGGACTGGCGACCCCGGCCCGCGTTGCGCCGGACACTCGGTTCGCCAGGCTTCTTGCCTTCTTTGCATTTGTCTTCGAGCGCACGAATGCCGCTCTTCAAAAAGAGATCGGTGCCTTCCCGACGCGACAATTTGAGTTTAGGTCCTAAGTACCTTGCCATGCTGCTATTCCTTTAAATGCGCCGGCGCTTTGGCGGCCGACAGCCATTGTGAGGCAATGGCGTCACATCGGTGATGGTGTTGATTCGCAACCCCTCCGCGTGCATAGCGCGTACCGCAGACTCACGTCCCGGCCCTGGTCCTTTCACGAATACATCGACAGCTTTCATGTCGAAGGTGTCCATCACCTGCCGGGCTACAAACGAGGCCGCTTCTTGGGCCGCGAACGGCGTGCTCTTGCGTGAGCCACGATAGCCTGATCCACCTGCCGTTTTCCATCCTAGCGTATTGCCTTGGCGGTCGGTGATCGTGATGATGGTGTTATTGAACGACGCGTGAACGTGCGCCAACCCATCAGAAACTGACCTTCGACCACGCCTTCTGCTGGACGACTCTTGTCGATTTCCCCGTGCCATGCTCTAGCCTCGATTCACTTTGCGACCGCGCCGTGTGCGCGCGTTGGTGTGCGTCCGTTGGCCACGCACCGGTAACCCGCGCCGATGGCGAATACCACGATAGCAACCTAAGTCCATGAGCCGCTTGATAGTCATATCTTGTTCGCGGCGCAAATCGCCTTCCACCGTTAGCTTGCCAACTTCAGCGCGCAGCTTGTCCAAATCAGCCTCACTTAAATCAGCGATCTTGGTCGTAGCCGAAACACCAGTGTTTGCGCAGATTTGCGTGGCCGTCGTGCGGCCAACGCCAAACACGTAAGTCAGGGCAATGCCAGCCTGCTTGTTGTCGGGGACGTTTATCCCGGAAATTCGTGCCATCTCGTTAGCCTTGCCGCTGCTTGTGTTTCGGATCTTCGCAAAGTACGTACAGCACGCCACGACGGCGTACCACCTTGCAATTCCTGCACATCTTGCGAATAGATGCTCTGACTTTCATTGGAGTCCTTCTTGCGACCTAGCGTCGCCGATAGTTGCGTAAATTCGAGCGTTCCATGAGCTTCGCATACTGGCTCGACATCAAGTGCGCTTGCACCTGTGACATGAAGTCCATTGAAACCACCACCACGATGAGCAACGCCGTGCCGCCTAATTGGAACGTGATGTTGAAAAACACGATCATGAATTCTGGCAATAAACACACAAGCGTGACATACAACGAGCCAAACAACGTCAAGCGCGTAATGACATCGTCAATGTATCGCGTGGTCTGTTGGCCCGGCCGAATGCCAGCGATATACGCCCCCTGTCGCTTCAGATTGTCTGCGACATCTTTCGGATCGAATACGATGGCGGTGTAAAAGAAGCTGAAAAAGATGATGCCGGCGCCGAACATCAAGATGTAAAGCGGTCGTCCTGGGCTCAGCTCAAGCGCAACGTCCTGCAACCAACCCATACCAACGCCTTGCCCGAACCATTGCGCCATCGACGCTGGCGCCAACAGCAAGCTCGAGGCGAAAATCGCCGGAATGACACCCGCCATATTCACCTTCAACGGCAGGTGCGTCTGTTGGCCTTGCACCAAACGATTACCCTGTTGGCGCTTGGCATAGTTCACCGTGATTCGGCGTTGGCCGCGTTCGATAAACACCACGAACCCTACCACCACGATCGCAAACAAGCCAACCGCGAGCAAGGCGACGATATTCGTTTCATCTTGACGCGCGGATTCGAACGCTTGGCCAATCGCAGCGGGGAATCCGGACACAATGCCGGCAAAAATCAATAGCGAAATGCCATTGCCAACCCCACGTTCGGTGATTTGCTCGCCGAGCCACATCATGAACATCGCACCAGTCACCAACGTGACGATGGACACGAAATAAAAGCCGATGCCAGGATCGAACGGCAGCCCTTGAGCTGCAATGCCACCCGTCATCGCGGTGCCTTGCACGAGCGCAATGAGCAATGTGCCGTAGCGCGTATATTTGGTGATCTTACGTCGCCCAGCCTCACCCTCTTTGCGAAGTTGATTGAGCGTCGGATACATCATCGTGAGCAAGTTCATGATGATGCTGGACGTAATGTAAGGCATGACGCCCATGGCGAGGATGCTCATACGTTCGAGGGCACCGCCCGAGAACATGTTGAACAAATCCAGAATGCCGCCTTGATTGGCTTCAAATAAATCAGCTAACCGGTCTGGATTGATGCCAGGGACCGGAATGTGCGTGCCAATGCGATACACCAGCAAGGCGAATAGCACGAACAACAACCGATTACGGAGTTCCGTTAACCCGGTCTGCACCCCAGCGAGAGGTGGCGCTACAGTTGCCATGCTAACCTGTGCTTAGCTCTCGACGGATCCGCCGGCCGCTTCAATGGCGGCTTTCGCGCCTGCGGTGGTTTTAACGCCTTTTACGTGCACTGCACGTTCTACTTGACCAGACGCAAATATGCGCGCCCGTGTGATACTGCGGGGCAAAATGCCCGCAGCGATCAATTTCGCCAACGTGACTTCGTCACCGTCGACCCTATTCAGTTCGCTTAACCGCACTTCACCAGTCTTCCGCGCCTTGCGCGATTTAAACCCATAGGTCGGCACCCGTTTTTGCAGCGGTAACTGGCCGCCTTCAAACCCAGGCCGCACACCGCCACCCGTACGTGAGTTCTGCCCCTTATTACCGCGCCCACAGGTGCCGCCTTGACCCGCAGACGCACCGCGTCCAACGCGCTTGCGCTTCTGGCGACTGCCTGAAGCGGGTGCAATTTCATTTAGCCGCAATCCCATGGTTACGCCTCGCCTTCGATTTCAACCATGTAATCGATGCGTTTGATCATGCCGCGCACCGACGGCGTGTCTTCTAGTTCGACCGCTTGACCAATGCGCCGCAACCCCAATCCGCGCAGGCAGGCACGATGTTTCGCCATCCGCCCGATTGGGCTCTTCGTGAGCTTGACGACTAGCGTCTTAGCAGCCATCGTCTTAACCTATCACCTGTTCGATCGCGATGCCACGCTTCGCCGCGATCATCTCCGGCGAACTAATACTGCGCAGACCGCTGACGACTGCCACGACCACATTGACCGGATTCGTCGAGCCATAGCACTTTGCCAGGACGTCGCGCACGCCAGCCGCTTCTAAAACCGCCCGCATCGTGCCGCCAGCGATGATGCCCGTACCTTCGGACGCAGGACTCATGAAGATTTTTGACGCGCCATGTTTTTGGGTCACGGCATACCACAACGTCGTGCCATTCAGCTCGATGTCGAACATATTCCGTCTGGCCGCTTCAGCGGACTTCGTGATGGCTGTCGCAAGTTCGCGCGCGCGACCATGACCATAGCCGACGCGCCCATTGCCGTTGCCGACCACGGTGAGTGCCTTGTGGGTCACAATCCGGCCGCCTTTGACCGTTTTATTGACGCGTTTGAAGTCAACGAGCTTTTCGATTAAGCCTTCTTCGCGACTTTCGTTCGCATATGCCATAGCTAGAACTCGAGTCCTTCTTCTCGCGCCGCCTCAGCAAGGCTCTTGACGCGTCCGTGATATTTGTAGCCTGCCCGGTCGAAGGCGACGCGTTTGATACCCGCCTCTTGCGCCCGTTGTGCAATCAGCGTCCCAACCTTCGCGGCAGCCTCTTTGTTGCCCGTGCTGCCGTCTCGCAACGACTCATCCAAGGTAGATGCCTGCGCTAAGACGCGTTCGCCAGCCTCATCAATGACTTGCGCATACATGTGCTGCGACGTGCGATGCACACATAATCGCGTGGTTTTTAGTTCACGCATCTTGATCCGGCTACGTTGGGCACGACGCATCCGCTTGTCGCTTTTCTGACTCATGCGCTTACTTCTTCTTGCCTTCTTTGCGACGAACGCGCTCATCGCGATAGCGCACGCCTTTGCCTTTGTATGGCTCAGGTGGACGCAACTTGCGAATTTCCGCAGCCACTTGCCCCACCTGCTGGCGATCAATGCCCGCCACGACAATGGCCGTTTGCGTCGGCGTCGTAATCTCAATGCCGTCCGGCACTGGAAAGTCGACCGGTGCGGAGTAGCCAAGCATGAGATTCAAGTTGCCGTTCTCAGCTCGAGCGCGATAGCCAGTGCCTTGAATTTCTAACTGCTTTTCCCAACGTTGCGAGACACCGTGCACCATATTGCGCAATAACGCTTGGAAAGTCCCAGCCAAAGCCTGATCAGCGCGTTGCTTTGTCCTGGGAGTGACTTCCAACATCGCATCTTGTTGTGAAACTGTGACATTGCGGTGAACAGCAAGGCTCAACTCACCATGCTGACCCTTGACCTCAACGTTCGTGTCCTGTAGACGTACTTCGACGCCATCAGGCACATCCACTGTTCTAATGCTTGATTTAGCCATCGCCGGATCCTAGAACACCGTACAAAGAACTTCACCGCCAACGCCCAAACGACGTGCAGTCTTCTCTGTAACAACCCCTTGATTGGTGGACACGATGGCCGTTCCTAAGCCGCCTCGTACCCGCGGCAGATCGTCTCGGCCGACGTATTGACGCAAGCCAGGTCGACTGGCTCGATCGATGGACTCAATGACTGGCGTGCCGTCATCGAGGTACTTGAGGGCGATCGTTAACACCGGCTTCGCGTCGGTCGAAACCTCAAAGCGCTCGATATAACCTTCGGCTGCCAGCACTTCGCAAATGGCGCGCTTGAGCTTGGAACTTGGCATCGAAACGCTCTTCATGCTCACCATTTGAGCATTGCGAATGCGTGTGAGCATGTCTGCCACAGGATCTTGCATCGTCATAGCGTTTACCAGCTAGCCTTGACCAGCCCAGGGACATCGCCGCGCATCGCCGCTTCGCGCAATTTATTACGACCTAAACCGAACTTGCGGTATACACCGCGGGGCCGCCCGGATAACCCGCACCGCCGGCGTTGGCGAATGGGATTCGCGTCGCGAGGCAGTTTTTGCAGCGCTTGCTGTGCTTCCATGCGCGTCTCGTAATCGGCACTCCGGTCATTGACCACGGCCTTCAATGCCTTGCGACGTTCTGCGTACTTTGCCGCGGTTTTTGCGCGTTTGACTTCGCGCGCCAACATGGATTTCGAGGCCATTCGCTCATTAGCTCCTAAATGGAAATCCGAAGGCTTCTAATAAAGCCAAGCCTTCTTCGTCTGTGGCTGCAGAAGTGGTCACCGTGACATTCATGCCACGAATCCGATCGATCTTGTCATAGTCGATTTCGGGGAACACAATCTGTTCCGTCAAACCCATGGAAAAATTGCCACGTCCGTCGAACGCACGCGGATTCAAACCGCGAAAGTCACGGATGCGAGGTATCGCAATGCCAATCAAGCGTTCAACAAACTCATACATGCGCGCACGCCGCAAAGTGACCATGCACCCGACCGTCCAACCCGCCCGAATCTTGAATGCCGCTTCGGATTTGCGCGCCTTTGTCAAGCGCGGCTTTTGACCGGCGATGAGCGCAAGATCGTCGACCGCCGCAGCCAAAATCTTGTCGTCGACTTTGCCGTCGGCGACCGCACTACCGACCCCCATGTTGAGCGTCACTTTTTGCAGGCGCGGAATCGACATGACGGATTCGTAGCCAAATCGCTCACGCAAGTTGTCTTGGATGGTGTCGTTGTATTCCTGCAACAAATTCGCCATCCCTACGCTACCTTTTCATTCGTAGATTTGTAGGTGCGAACTCGCTCGCCTTCCTCTTCGACAAACTTGATTTTGTCGCGTTTTTGGGTGTTCGGGTTGTAGATTGCCACATTGGAAATATGCAGTGGCGCTTCTTGTTCCAGAATCCCGCTTTGTTCGCCTTCTTGCGTAGCGCGGACATGACGTTTAACCACATTGACATTGCTCACGACCACGCGGTCTGAGCCAACAAACCGCACGACATACCCCATGCGCCCTTTGTCGCGGCCAGCGATGACAATAACTTGATCGTCCACTCGAATGCGTCGTTTCATCGTCGTTACAACCGTTACAACACTTCTGGCGCAAGGGATACGATGCGCATGAAATTGCTCGTCCGCAATTCGCGCGTGACTGGTCCAAATATGCGCGTGCCAATGGGCTCGTCGCCTTGCAACAACACGGCCGCGTTTTGATCGAACTTGATCAAAGAACCATCGGGACGGCGCATGCCTTTGCGGGTCCGAACGACCACTGCGTTCATGACTTGGCCTTTACGCACCCGTCCGTTAGGGGTCGCTTCCTTCACCGTGATCTTGATGATGTCACCGATACGCGCGTAGCGACGGCGCGAGCCGCCGAGCACCTTGATGCACTTCACCCTTCGAGCGCCACTATTGTCGGCGACTTCGAGCATCGTTTCGGCTTGAATCATGTCGTTCTATCCTCGCGTCGACTTGACGTCGATGGACGTCAGTTTGAACGACTTGCTCTTCGATATCGGTCGACATTCGACGGCACTCACAAGATCGCCAAGCTGGCATTCGTTGTCTTCGTCGTGAATGTGGAACTTCGTCGATTTTTTGATGTACTTGCCGTACAGTGGGTGCTTCACCCGTCGGTCGACACGCAGGGTTGCCGTCTTGTTCGAGCTCACTGAGACGACCTCGCCGCGGATGACGCGGGGTTTGGTCGTTTTAGCTTCAGCCATTGCGATTCTCCCGCATGATCGTTTGGACGCGGGCGATATCACGCCGGATCGCCTTCATCATGTGTGGTTGCGCCATCTGCTCCATGGAGCGCTTGATTCGCAAGTTCATTTGGCTCTTCAACAAGCGCAAATGCTCAGCCTTCAACTCTTCCGCCGTCAAATCGCGCAGCTCTGATGCTTTCATTAAGAACCACTCCGTCTGACAAGCGTCGTAGAAAACGGTAGTTTGGAAGAGGCCAAGCGAAAGGCTTCGCGCGCAACGGCTTCAGATACGCCTTCCATTTCATACAGGACGCGACCAGGTTGAATTTGTGCAACCCAGTATTCGACGCTACCTTTGCCTTTGCCTTGGCGCACTTCTAGCGGCTTCTTGGTGATCGGTTTGTCAGGAAATACCCGAATCCATACCTTGCCGCCACGCTTGATGTAGTGGGTCATTGCCCGTCGACCCGATTCGATTTGACGTGCTGTCAAGCGACCGCGTCCAGTGGCTTTAAGGCCGAATTCGCCAAAAGCGACTTTGCTGCCGCGTAGCGCCAGGCCACGATTGCGGCCTTTTTGTTGTTTGCGAAACTTGGTTCGCGTCGGTTGCAACATTGCTCGTTAGCCTCCGCGAGCTTCCCGATCATCGTCACCGATGATCTCGCCTTTGAATATCCACACCTTAACACCAAGCGTGCCGTAGGTGGTCTGCGCTTCGACAACGGCGTAATCGATGTCAGCGCGCAATGTGTGCAAGGGCACTCGACCTTCTGCAAAGGTTTCCGAACGCGCGATTTCGACGCCATTTAGACGTCCCGCAACGCGAACTTTGATGCCTTCTGCACCCATGCGAATGGCGTTGGTCATGACCCGGCGTACCGCACGCCGAAACGCAACCCGTTTTTCCAACTGTTGCGCAACGTTCTGGGCCGCGAGATACGCGTCAATTTCTGGTTTGCGAATCTCTTCTACATCCAGTTTGACAGGCTGTTCCATCATGACCGATAGCTCGGCCCGCAGCTTGTCGATGTCGGCACCTTTGGTGCCGATCACCATGCCAGGTCGTGCGCTATGAATCAGAACATGAATGTCACTGCGAGGTCGCTTGATTTCCACACGACTTACGTACGCGTCGCGCAGGCGATTCATTAAGTAGTCACGAACTTCAAGGTCGTTCAGCAGGTAATTGGCGTAGTTCTTACGATCCGCATACCAAATCGAGCGATGTTCTTTAATGATCCCAAGGCGCATGCCAATGGGATTGACTTTCTGACCCATGCTGACCTGCTCCTCCGCTACTCGTCGCTTACAGCAAGGGTGATATGGCACGTGCGTTTGAACATACGTCCTGTGCGACCTCGACCGTGATAGCGCAAACGCTTTATCGTGAGACCTTCGTTCACGTATACCTCCGACACGCGCAAGTCGTCGACCGAGGCGTTCAGGTTTTCTGCGTTGGCGATAGCTGAATCAAGCAGCTTGCTCACGAATTGCGCACTCTTCTGCACATCAAAACGCAATACATCCAATGCGCTGGTCACCGGCATCCCGCGAATCTGATCGACGATCAATCTAGCTTTTTGTGGTGAAACACGCAACCGTCGCGCTGTCGCCGTGGCTCTCATCTCTTATGTCCTTGCTCGTCGGTCACCAGCGTGACCACGAAATGTGCGCGTCGGTGCAAATTCGCCTAATTTGTGCCCAACCAGTTCTTCGGTAATGAAGACTGGTACATGTGCACGCCCGTTGTGCACTTGAATCGTCAAGCCGACCATTTGCGGCACGATCATGGAGCGCCGCGACCAGGTGCGAATTGGCCGGCGGTCGTTGTTTTGTTGCGCACGCTCCACCTTGGCGAGCAAATGCAAATCAACAAAGGGACCTTTACGAAGTGATCTTGGCATGACTTAACGACGACCTCGACGACGCACGATGAATTTGTCCGTGCGCTTGTTGCGCCGGGTCTTGTAGCCTTTGGTCGGCATACCGGTGGGCGATACAGGATTGCGACCACCTGCGGATTTGCCTTCGCCACCACCAAGCGGGTGATCCACTGGGTTCATTGCGACACCGCGAACCGTCGGTCGGATGCCGCGCCAACGCTTGGCGCCAGCTTTGCCCAACGACCGCAAATTGTGTTCTGAATTGCTCACAACACCTAAAACACCCCGACACTCCGCCAACACACGACGCATCTCGCCAGAGCGCAATCGCAGGGTGGCATACGTACCTTCCCGAGCGATAAGCTGCGCGGACGTGCCCGCACTGCGAGCTAGTTGCGCGCCACTCCCCGGTTTGAGTTCGATGCAGTGAATGACGCTACCTAATGGCAGGTTGCGCAATGGCATGGCATTGCCGACGCTGATCGGCGCAGATGAGCCTGAGCGCACCTCGTCGCCCGCTTTCAACCCTTCCGGCGCAACGATGTAACGTCGCTCGCCATCACGGTACTTCAGTAACGCGATGTTTGCGGAACGATTCGGGTCGTACTCAAGGCGTTCGACAACCGCCGGGATGTTGTCCTTGGTTCGTTTGAAATCGATCTTGCGGTAGTGCTGCTTGTGCGCACCACCTCGGTGACGAGTTGTAATGCGGCCGTTGTTGTTGCGTCCGCCACGACCATGCTGAGGTTCTAAGAGAGGTTTGTACGGCGACCCTGTGTGCAGGTCTTTGTGCACAACCTTGGTGACGAAACGACGTCCCGGTGAGGTTGGCTTAGTCTGAACTACTGCCACTACAAATCCTTCGTAAAGTCAATGTCATCGCCTTCTGCAAGCCGCACGTAGGCCTTTTTCCACGACTTGAAGCGACTGGCCGCGCCACGGCGAAGCATGCGACGCTTTACTTTGCCTTTGACGTTTACCGTCGAGACTTTGAGCACTTTCACGTCAAATAACCTCTCAATGGCTTCTTTGATCTCATCTTTGGTCGCGTCCGGCGCGACTTTGAAGCCATATTGATTGCCTTGTTCGGCGATGTTCGTCGTCTTTTCAGTGACATGAGGCTCAACGATGACGTTGTATAGACGTGCTTCGTTCATACCAACGATTCCTCACACCGCCGAATCCCATCCACTGAGAACAGCACATGGTCGCACTTCATCAGACTCACTGGATTGAGTTGCGCGACACTCAGCACTTCGACCTGATTTAGATTTCGTGCAGCTTGTGCGAGGGCTGCGTTCTCGGACGCGTCGACGAGCAGCACGTTGGTCAGCTCGAGTTCGTTGAGGGCCGCGACTAGATGCTTGGTTTTTGCGTCGGTCGCTGGTAAGTTGGCGACCGCAGATACGCGATCTTGACGGACCAATTCGGAGAGCAAACAGCGCATCGCGCCTTGATACATCTTCCGATTAAGTTTGACCTGGCGTTTCACCGGTTGCGCCGCAAAGGTAACGCCACCGCCTTGCCAGATGGGACTGGTGCGTGAACCGGCGCGGGCCCGACCAGTACCCTTTTGACGCCAGGGTTTTGCACCGCCACCGCGCACATCGGCACGGTTTTTCTGCTTGCGCGTGCCAGTATGCCCACGTCGAATATAGGTTGAAAGCACTTGATGAACCAGCGCTTCGCGGTACTCGCTTCCGAATACGCCATCGTTAACTTCGATGTTGTCCGACGATCCGTGAAGCGAAATGTTCATGACTAGCTCCGTGACTCCGAATCGGCGTGATCTTTAATCGCTGGACACACAAACACATCGCCACCCGTCGGACCTGGGACCGCACCGCGAACCATCAGGAGATCACGCTCTTCGTCCACCGCCACGACTTGCAAGTTTTGCACCGTGACGCGTTTATTGCCGAGTTGGCCCGCCATTTTCTTGCCGCGAAAGACCTTGCCTGGCGTTTGACATTGGCCCACCGAGCCTGGCGCTCGATGCGAGAGTGAATTGCCGTGCGTCGCGTCCTGCGTTGAAAAGTTCCAACGCTTGACCGTCCCAGCAAAACCTTTGCCCTTGGAGGTGCCACGCACATCAACTGCCTGGCCGACTTCGAATTGCGCCACCGTTAAGGTGCCGCCTACGGCGGGGATATCCGACTCAGTCGCGCCATCGGTGCGTAATTCATAAAGACGTCGACCGAGCACGTCAAGCTGATCCGCGCTGGTTTCGGCCGTCGCGAGTCGTGCCTTGTAATGTCCGCGCACGGCCTTGCTTAGTCGCTTGGCTTTTTGCGTGCCATAGGCAACTTGCAACGCTGCGTAAGCGTCGGTTTCGGCGGTCTTGACTTGCACGACGCGATTAGGCTTCGCTTCAATCACCGTGACCGGAATAGCCTTCCCCGTCTCATCGAAGAGCCGAGTCATACCTCCTTTTGTGCCTACGATGCCTACTGTCATAACTTCCTATTAGCGTGACCTGCTTGAGGTTGTCTCATAGTGAAAAAAAACGGCACACTACCTTGGCAGTGAACCGATTCTTGCACTGTGCAATCACAAACACCTGCAAATGCTTGCGACGACCTGAATTTGGCTAGGTGACGCTTACCTCGATGTCTACTCCTGCTGCAACATCATGTTTGCTCAACGCATCGACCGTCTTGTCGGTGTAATCCACAATGTCAATAAGACGCTTATGCGTGCGAATCTCATACTGATCGCGAGCGTCTTTGTCCACGTGAGGTGAAATCAACACCGTCCAACGCTCGGTACGAGTCGGTAACGGTATCGGTCCGACCAAGCGTGCGCCTGAGCGCTTGATCGAATCCACCAAGTCTTCCGTCGTTGCATCCAGCAGTTTGTGATCAAACGCCTTTAGCTGGATGCGAATATGTTGGGTTGTCGCCAATACCTTTCCAAGATTTCAATGCGCAAACACGCCCCTACCCATAACTAGGGGCGAAAAAAGGCTGCGAATTTTACTTACGCAGCCTTCAACTTGCGCGGGTTTATTCGATGATTTTCGTGACGATTCCTGATCCGACCGTGCGCCCACCTTCGCGAATAGCGAAACGCAAGCCTTCGTCCATTGCAATCGGACTGATCAATTTCACAAGGAACTCAACGTTGTCACCAGGCATCACCATTTGCTCTGGGTCGGCCATTTCAACTCGGCCGGTCACGTCAGTGGTACGGAAATAGAACTGCGGACGATAGTTCGTGAAAAAGGGCGAGTGCCGGCCACCTTCTTCCTTGGTCAAAACGTACACAGACGCTTCGAACGCGGTGTGTGGTGTGATCGAACCAGGTACGGCCAGCACCTGACCACGTTCAACTTCATCTCGCTTCAAACCACGCAGCAATACGCCTATGTTTTCGCCTGCGCGACCTTCGTCCAGCAACTTGCGGAACATTTCAACGCCGGTGCACGTGGTTTTTTGCGTGTCCCGAATCCCAATGACTTCCAGCTCGTCGCCCATCTTGACAATGCCGCGATCCACTTTCCCAGTGACTACCGTACCACGACCAGAAATTGAGAACACGTCCTCAATCGGCATCATGAATGGGGAGTCAATAGGTCGTTCTGGCTCAGGAATGAAGTCGTCCAGCGCTTCAATCAATGCACGGACACTGCCAGCACCGTCTTCACCTTCATCGCCATCAAGTGCTTTGAGTGCGCTCCCAACGATGATCGGCGTGTCTTCGGAGAAATCGTTATCGGTCAGCAGTTCTTGTACGCTCATCGTCACGAGTTCAACAAATTCATCACGCTCGGCGGGATCGATGGCGTCCACTTTATTGATGTAGACGACCATATTCTGAACGCCAACCTGCCGCGACAAAACGATGTGCTCGCGCGTTTGCGGCATCGGTCCGTCATCGGCCGATACGACCAGTATCGCACCATCCATTTGCGCGGCGCCCGTGATCATGTTCTTGACATAGTCAGCATGACCAGGACAGTCCACATGCGCATAGTGGCGATTTTCGCTCTCGTATTCAACGTGGGTCGTCGCGATGGTGATACCACGTTCCTTTTCTTCTGGAGCGTTATCTATTTCGTCAAACTCTTTGACGTCCCCACGACCACGATCTACTGCACAAATCTTGGTCATTGCAGCAGTCAACGTCGTCTTGCCATGGTCTACGTGACCGATGGTGCCAACATTGATATGCGGCTTGGTACGCTCAAATTTCTCTTTTGCCATGGTGAATTCCTCCGTTAATTGGCAAGACGATTGAGCTGCATTGCTATCGCGCTTGGATGACTTCGGCGATGTCCGCCGGCACTTCGGCGTACTCGGCAAATTCCATCGTGAAAGTCGCGCGTCCTTGCGTTGAAGATCGCAGATCCGTTGCGTAGCCGAACATTTCGCCCAGCGGAATCTTCGCGCGCACAATCTTTCCAGCATAGTTTTCATCCATGCCTTCGATCATGCCACGCCGTCGATTCATGTCGCCGACCACACTACCCATGTAGTCTTCAGGCGTAACGACTTCTACGGACATTACCGGCTCAAGCAACACCGGATCTGCCTTTGCTGCGCCATCCCGCAGCGCAGTTGAGCCAGCAATTTTAAAAGCGACTTCGCTTGAATCGACTTCATGAAATGAGCCGTCGTACAGCGTCGCTTTGACATTGATTAAGGGAAAGCCTGCAACGACGCCGTTATCCATCTGTTCGCGAATGCCGCGGTCGACCGCAGGAATGTACTCTCGAGGCACCGACCCACCGACGACCTCGTCCGTGAATTCATACGTCTCCTCGCTCCCATTGAGAGGTTCAAACCGTACGAACACGTGTGCATATTGACCACGACCACCGGATTGGCGCACGAATTTGGCTTCTTGATCCACGCTCTTGCGAATGGTTTCGCGGTACGCGACCTGTGGTTTGCCGATATTGGCTTCAACGCTGAATTCGCGTTTCATGCGGTCCACGATGATGTCGAGATGAAGTTCACCCATACCCGCGATGATGGTCTGGCCCGATTCGGCATCGGTCGAGACCCTGAAGGACGGGTCTTCACGAGCGAGCTTGGACAACGCCATAGACATCTTGTCCTGGTCGGCGACGGAGCGTGGCTCTACAGCAACGTGAATGACCGGCTCTGGAAAGTCCATACGTTCCAGCTGCACGAAATGGTTTTCATCACAAAACGTATCGCCGGTTGTGACGTCCTTTAGGCCAATCGCTGCAGCAATATCGCCAGCACGAACTTCATTGATTTCACGACGCTCATTCGAGTGCATTTGCACCATCCGGCCAACGCGTTCACGCCGCTCCCGGACCGAATTGAATATCCTGTCACCGGTTTTCAATACGCCTGAATACACGCGAAAAAACGTTAACGTGCCAACATATGGATCCGTTGCGATCTTGAATGCCAGGGCCGCGAACGGTTCATTGTCGTCAGAGGTCCGCGCAACCGTCGACACGCCATCTTTCGCAGTGCCTTCGATCGCCTTGACTTCGGTCGGGGCCGGCAAGTAGTCGATCACCGCATCCAACACCGGCTGTACGCCTTTGTTTTTGAATGCCGAACCGCACAAGGCCGGCACGATTTCATTGCCAATCGTGCGCAGACGCAAGCCTTCCTTGATTTCAGCGCTGGTTAGCGTTTCACTTTCAAGGTATTTCTCAGTCAGCTCTTCCGTTGCTTCTGCAGCCGCTTCAATCAATCTTTCGCGCGCCGCAGTTGCATCAGCTAACAATTCATCAGGAATGTGCGCTTTCGTGACGGTCAGGCCTTGATCTTCCTCGTTGAAGTACAGTGCTTGCATATCAATGAGATCGACAACGCCTTTGAAAGACTCTTCCGCACCGATCGCGAGCTGAATCGGGATCGGTTTAGCATTGAGACGGTCTTCAATCTGGTCAACAACGCGTTCGAAATTTGCGCCTGCACGATCCATCTTATTGATGAATACCACACGTGGCACTTGATAACGGTCCGCTTGACGCCACACCGTTTCCGATTGGGGTTCTACGCCAGCGGTGCCACAAAACACAACGACCGCGCCGTCTAACACACGCAGACTACGCTCAACTTCAATCGTGAAGTCAACGTGGCCAGGTGTATCGATGATGTTGACGCGATGTTCGGGATATTGAGCTTCCGTGCCGCGCCAAAAGCAAGTCGTTGCCGCCGACGTAATCGTGATGCCGCGTTCTTGCTCTTGCTCCATCCAGTCCATAACAGCCGCGCCGTCATGCACTTCGCCGATTTTGTAGGAGATACCCGCATAGAACAGCACGCGTTCCGTGGTCGTGGTCTTGCCCGCATCGACGTGCGCGACAATACCTATATTTCGGTAGCGGCCTATCGGCGTGCTACGTGGCATCTTCCCCCCGAACGAGAGCTGTGGTTTGTTAGGATCTAAGAGTTAGAACGATCGCAGAACGTTTCGAACGTAACCTTTATCGTTCAATCAATATCTGAAATGCGCGAAGGCACGGTTCGCCTCCGCCATGCGGTGCGTGTCGTCCCGCTTTTTGATGGATGCGGAATTGCCGCTGTTCGCCGCCGCGTCGGATAGTTCACCCGCGAGACGCGCGTCCATCGATTTTTCACTCCGCTTCCGAGCGTTTTCCACCAACCAGCGCATCGCCAGAGCTTCACGGCGCGACGGTCGTACTTCTATCGGAACTTGATAGGTCGCTCCGCCTACACGGCGCGATTTCACTTCAGTCGTCGGCGAAACGTTTTCCAACGCTTTCAAGAACACATCAACTGGATCGGCTTTTTGACGGCTTTCAATCAGCGTGAGCGCGCCGTAAACGATACGTTCAGCGACCGATTTTTTGCCGCTTTCCATCACATGATTGATGAATTTAGCAAGCGTTTCGTTGTGGTATTTCGGATCCGGCAGGATAACCCGCTTTTCCGCTCGACGACGTCGTGACATGGTTCTTCGCTACTTCGGCTTCTTGGACCCGTACTTGGAGCGCCCTTGCTTGCGCTCTTCGACGCCGGCTAAATCGCCAACGCCTCGTACTGTGTGATAGCGCACGCCTGGTAAATCCTTCACCCGGCCGCCGCGAATGAGCACAGATGAGTGCTCTTGCAGGTTGTGACCTTCACCACCGATGTAGGAATTGACTTCGAAACCATTGTTCAATCGCACCCGACATACTTTGCGCATCGCTGAATTCGGCTTGCGCGGTGTGGTCGTATACACCCGCATGCATACCCCGCGCTTTTGCGGTGCTGCTTCGAGTGCCGGTACGTTGCTTTTGGCCTTTTTCCGCTTGCGCGGCTTTCGAACCAATTGATTAATGGTTGCCAATAAACATCAACTCCTTCGTCGTAATCACACCCAAAGCGCACCGAGCGCTATCGCTTGCCACGCTTTGGGGTGCGCAATTCTAGTGAGAACGAACCTCAACTGCTACCAGATTCAAGGGTATAGAGCTTTTGCTCGGTTTCGGCTTCACCAGCTGGCCCGCTCCGAATCCCTTCATCGATGATCTTGCGCGCTTCGCGATCTTGCTTCATCTTGCGCTGGCGCGCTAAACCGGTTCCAGCAGGAATCAAGCGTCCCACAATCACGTTTTCTTTCAGACCGCGGAGCATGTCTTTGCGACTATTGACCGCTGCTTCTGTCAGAATCTTGGTCGTTTCCTGGAACGATGCCGCCGAGATGAACGAATCCGTCGCCAGCGAGCCACGCGTGATCCCAAGCAATACCCGATCAAAGGTAGCCGGTTGCTTGCCTTCCGCCAACAATGCTTCATTAGCTACTAGCGCGGCAACATACTCAATGCGCTCGCCTTTCACAAATTCCGAATCGCCCGCATCCGTGATATCCACTTTGCGCAGCATTTGGCGAATGATGATCTCAATGTGCTTGTCATTGAGCAGCACGCCTTGCGCTTGGAACACTTCCTGGATGTTGTCCACGATGTATTCGCGCAATGCATCAAGCCCGCGATAGCGCAAGATGTCTTTCGGATCCAACACACCATCGCATACGATGTCGCCACGCTTGATCGTCTCACCTGGATAAACCTCGATTTGGCGCGTCTTGGGAATGAGCTTTTCATGCGAATTGCCGTCTTCGTCGGTGATCACCAAGCGTTGCTTGGTCATCGTCTCGTTGCCGAAACTCACCGCGCCGGAGGCTTCCGCCAAGATCGCACCGCCTTTTCGTTGGCGCGCTTCAAATAAGTCGACCACACGCGGCAAACCACCTACGATGTCGGTAGACATTCGCACTGCGGTTGTTGGAACGCGTGCTAACGTCGCCCCTTCGCGCACCTCGTCCCCAGCCTGAACTTCGATCGATGCGCCATCGCTGAGCCGGAATGAGTTGAGCTCGTTCCGCTCAGTCTTCGCGCGGCCCTTCCGGTAGAGCTTTAACGTCGGCTGAAGCTTGCGGAGTTTGCCGCTGTCATCATCCGTGATCTCTGGTCGGTCCGATTCGGCGACTACCGTGATGGACTCGATACCGGTGAGTTCATCGACCACGCGCTCAACACTAGAACCTACCACGATGTCTTCGAATTCAATGACACCGCTTTTCTCGGTGATGATCGGATGACTGTGAATATCCCATTCAGCCACTGTTTCAAGCACTTCGACAGGTTCTTGATCCGCTGCTGTCTTTGACAAGCGCGCACCATAAGGCACACGGTAGCGTTCGCGCTCACGTCCATGTTCGTCCGCAATCACGATTTCCGCCGTTCTCGACACCACGATCGCTTGGCCGTCTTCAAGACGCAACAACCGTTCGCCGCGCAAGCGGACTGTGCCCGCACTCTTCACGATGACGCGATCTTCTACGGACGTACGCGAAGCGGCGCCGCCCATATGGAATGTCCGCAATGTCAACTGAGTGCCAGGTTCGCCGATGCTCTGCGCCGCAATCACGCCAACTGCTTCGCCTTCGTTAACGAGATGCCCGCGTGCCAAGTCGCGACCATAACAATGGGCGCAAACGCCATAGCGCGTCTCGCATGTGATGGGTGAACGCACCCAAATCTCATCGATGTTCTCAATGTCTTCGCGATGCTGCTCTTCAATCAGCGTGTTAGCTTTGAGCACAACCTTGCCGGTTGCTGGATCAACCACATCCTTTGAGGTCACACGACCCAAGACACGTTCATACACAGAAAGCGAAACTTCGCCTTCTTTCTTATTGATCAACGCCGTGACTTGCAAGCCTTCTGACGTGCCGCAGTCTTCTTCAGTGATCACCAAGTCCTGGGAAATATCGACCAACCGCCGCGTGAGATAACCAGCATTCGCAGTCTTCAAGGCCGTGTCAGATAAGCCTTTGCGAGCCCCGTGGGTCGAAATGAAGTACTCGTTCACCGACAGTCCTTCTCGGAAGTTCGCCACGATCGGCGTCTCGATGATGGTCCCGTCCGGGCGCGACAAACAACCTCGCATACCGGCTACCTGACGGATTTGCTCCGGGGAGCCACGGGCGGAGGAATCACAGTAGATAAACACGGAGTTGAACGAATGCTGCTCAACGTCGTGGCCATCGCGGTCCTTGACTGTGACGGTTTCCAAACCGTCCATCATGTCTTTCTTGACTTGCGTTTCCGCCGCGGTCCAAGCGTCCACAATCTTGTTGTAACGCTCGTTCTCAGACACCAGCATAGCTGTGGCCTGCTGTTCGATGGTTTGCACTTCGCTCATCGATTCTTCGATGATCTTCGCTTTGCTATCTGGAATAACAAAGTCTTCGATGCAAATCGAGCAACCCGAGGTCGTCGAATAGTGGAATCCGGTGTACATCAATTGGTCGGCGAAAACCACGGTTTCTTTCAAGCCGATGCGGCGATAACAGACGTTTATCAGTTCTGAAATTTCGCTGCGACTTAGTACTTGGTTGACCAAGCTGAAACTCATCGGTGGCGGCAACAACTCTTTGAGTAACGCCCGGCCGACGGTCGTATCCACGATATGGGTGAATGCCTCGCCGGTTTCCGCGTCGTAATCCTCCATCCGAACCTTGATCTGAGCATGCAGATCGATCGCTTTGGATTGGTACGCGCGTTGAACCTCGGCCACATCGCGGAAGATTGAGCCTTCCCCACGAACATTGACTTTTTCCAGTGTCAAGTAGTACAGGCCTAGTACCACATCCTGGTTCGGCACGATGATCGGTTCACCATTTGCCGGCGACAAAATGTTGTTCGTCGACATCATCAAGGCGCGGCATTCAAGCTGCGCCTCTACCGTGAGCGGCACGTGCACCGCCATCTGATCGCCATCGAAGTCTGCGTTGAAGGCGACGCATACAAGCGGATGCAATTGAATCGCTTTGCCTTCAATAAGCACCGGTTCAAATGCCTGCACGCTCAACCTGTGTAGGGTCGGCGCGCGATTGAGCATCACCGGATGTTCACGAATCACTTCATCGAGGATGTCCCATACTTCTGGGGTTTCCAGCTCAACTTGAGTCTTCGCTTGGCGGATCGTCGTCTCGGTCGGATGACGGCGCATGATCTCGCCGAATATGAACGGCTTGAACAGTTCAAGCGCCATCTTCTTCGGCAGTCCGCACTGGTGCAATTTGAGCGTCGGACCCACGACGATGACCGAACGGCCTGAGTAATCCACCCGCTTGCCAAGCAAGTTCTGGCGAAAGCGCCCTTGCTTGCCTTGAATCATCGCTGAGAGCGACTTTAGGGGATTCTTGTTGCGTCCAACGACCGCGCGGCCACGACGGCCGTTATCCAACAACGCGTCGATGGATTCTTGCAACATCCGCTTTTCATTGCGCTGAATAATTTCGGGCGCGCTTTGTTCGATTAATCGATTCAGCCGATTGTTGCGGTTTATGACGCGTCGATACAAATCGTTGAGGTCGCTTGTGGCGAACTGGCCACCTTCTAGCGGCACCAGTGGGCGCAGTTCTGGCGGCAACACCGGCAACGTGCGCAAGATCATCCATTCTGGTTTGTTGTTCGTCTTGAGGAACGCTTCGATGAGTTTCAAGCGCTTCGTGATCTTCTTGCTCTTCGCTTCTGAGCGCGTTGCATCGAGCTCCTCGCGTAGCGTTTCGGCTTCGAACTCTAGATCCATCTCCTCAAGAATCTGCTCGATCGCCGCCGCGCCCATGCCGACTTCCAATGCATCGTAGCCATGCTCTTCTTGGGCGGTATCCAGCTCCTCTTGGGTGTATACCGTCCCAACCCTGACCTCTTCTGGCACATCGCTTTCAACGACGATGAACGAATCAAAGTAGAGCACGCGTTCCAAGTGCTTGACCGTAATGTCCAGCAACGTGGCAATCCGTGATGGCATGGATTTGAAGAACCAAATGTGCGCGACTGGACACGCAAGTTCAATATGTCCCATCCGTTCACGGCGCACTTTGCTCGTAGTGACTTCCACGCCGCACTTTTCGCATACGACGCCTTTGTGCTTTTGCCGCTTGTATTTGCCGCATAGGCACTCAAAGTCCTTGATTGGGCCAAAGATCTTTGCGCAAAACAAACCATCGCGCTCGGGTTTGAGCGTGCGATAGTTGATCGTTTCCGGTTTTTTAACCTCACCGTGTGACCAGCTGCGGATCATTTCAGGCGACGCCAGGCTGATCTGCAGCATGTTGAAATCGTCTTCGTTCTGCGGCGTGCGCCCAGGTGGCGGCGCAAACAGCGTATTCCTGGTTAGCCGCGGACGAGCAAATCCTGGTGCCGTCGGATTGAATGTAGTTGCAACCATGACTTCCTCCTCCTAAACGTCCGTGCCGAAATCGACGTCCAACGCCAGCGACCGTATCTCTTTACGGATGACGTTGAACGATTCAGGAATATTCGGCTTCATGCCGTAATTCCTGTTCACAATATCCTGATACATCCGCCCACGCCCCTCAACGTCGTCCGATTTGACGGTCAGCATTTCTTGCAACGCGTATGCGGCGCCATAGGCTTCAAGCGCCCACACTTCCATCTCGCCGAAGCGTTGCCCGCCGAATTGCGCCTTGCCGCCAAGCGGCTGTTGCGTCACCATGCTGTAGGAACCGGTTGACCGCGCATGCATCTTGTCGTCAACCAAATGATTTAGCTTCAAGAGATACAAATAACCTACCGTGATCGGTCGATCAAACGCTTCGCCGGTGCGACCGTCATACAGCGTCGTCTGACCGGACGTTGGCAAGCCCGCCAACTCCAACATGCCTTTGATGTCGTCTTCACGTGCACCGTCGAACACTGGCGTCGCGATCGGCACGCCTTCACGCAGATTGCCAGCGAGTTCAAGTAGTTCACGCTCATTGAGACTATCGAGATCAACCGGCTTGTCGCCGATGGTGTTGTACACCTTGTCAAGATATTGGCGTAATTCCGCGGTTTCTTTTTGATGGTCCAGCATACGCCCGATCTGCAAACCAATGCCTTTTGCAGCCCAACCAATGTGCGCTTCGAGCAATTGCCCCACATTCATGCGGGTCGGCACACCAAGCGGATTTAGCACGATGTCCACTGGCTCGCCGTGTTCATCGAATGGCATGTCTTCGACCGGCATGATCACCGAAATCACACCCTTATTGCCGTGGCGACCCGCCATCTTGTCACCTGCTTGGATACGCCGCTTGGTGGCGATGTAGACGTGCACTTCCTTGAGTACGCTCGGACGCAAATCGTCACCACGCTCAAGTTTCTTGCGCTTGTTCTTGATGTCGGTCCGGTGTTGCTTGTCGAGAGCCTCTAAATCGGCCGCCACTTGGTCAAGCAAACGGTTTGCATCATCATCGTCAGTCCGAATGCCTAACCAGTCATCGTGCGGTAGGTCATTGAGGTAGGCCGTGGTGATGGCATCGCCTTTGCTCAAACCGGCAGCATTGCTAAGAACTTTCAAGCCTTTCAAGATGCTCGCCAAGCGTTCGAACTTGGCGTTCTTGATGATCTCGAACTGGTCAGCTAGGTCTTTCTTGAAACTTGCTAATTCATTCTCGCGAATAGCTTGCGCGCGATCGTCCTTCTCGACGTCGTCACGGGTGAACACCTGCACATCGACAACCGTCCCGCTCACACCTTTCGGCAAGCGCAACGAGGTGTCTTTGACGTCCGATGCTTTTTCACCGAAGATCGCTCGCAGCAATTTCTCTTCAGGCGTCAACTGCGTTTCGCCTTTCGGCGTCACTTTACCAACCAGAATGTCGTCGCCTTTTACTTCGGCGCCGATGGTCACGATCCCATTGCCGTCCAACTTCGTGAGCGGCGCATCGCCAATGCCGGGAATATCGGCTGTGATCTCTTCCAATCCCATCTTGGTTTCACGTGCCGTGCAGTCGAACTTTTGAATATGAATCGTTGTGAACCGATCCTCTTGCACGACTCTCTCTGACACCAGAATCGAATCTTCGTAGTTGTAGCCGTTCCAAGGCATGAAAGCGACACGAATGTTGTGTCCGAGCGCTAACTCCCCGAGATCCACCGAAGGCCCATCAGCTAACACATCGCCTTCCTTCACGCGATCATGCAGCTTCACGGTCGGCTTTTGATTGATACAAGTGCTGTTGTTTGAACGGGTGAATTTCTTCAACGCGTAAATGTCGACATCGTCTTCGATCACATCGCGTGCACCACCTGTCGCGCGCACCACGATTCTGGTGCCGTCCACCATCTCGACCACGCCATCACGTTTTGCGATGACGCAGACGCCGGAATCGCGCGCAATGACGCGTTCCATCCCGGTCCCGACCAATGGTGCTTCAGGTTTGATGTTGGGCACCGCTTGACGTTGCTGGTTGCTGCCCATCAAACCACGGTTCGCTTCCACGTGCTCTAAGAATGGGATCAAGGCCGAGGTGATCGACACGATCTGCTTTGGCGACACGTCCATGTAGTCAATGGTTTCTGGCGGTGTCTGTAAGAACTCGCCGCGATACCGACAGTTGACGCGCATTTCCGCGAACTCGTTGTTCTCGTTGAGCAACGCGTTGGCCTGTGCAATGTGAAACTGCTCTTCCGCGATCGACGACAGGTAGACAACCTTGTTGGTCACCTTGCCATTGCGAACTTCCCGGTATGGCGTTTCGATAAAGCCGTATTGATTGATCTTTGCGAAGGTTGCGAGACTATTGATCAGACCGATATTGCCGCCTTCAGGCGTTTCGATAGGGCAGACGCGGCCGTAGTGCGTTGGGTGCACGTCACGTACTTCAAACCCTGCGTTTTCTCGGTTCAGACCACCAGGACCCAACGCCGAAATCTTGCGCTTATGCGTCACTTCGGACAACGGGTTGTTGTGTTCCATGTACTGCGATAGTTCGTAAGAACCAAAGAAGTCATTGATCGCGGCCGCGATGGGCTTGGCATTGATCATGTCCTGCGGCATCAGGCCATCAGTTTCAGCGATCGCCAGCCGGTCGCGGACGACGCGCTGCACGCGCATCAGACCTGAACGAAACGCGGTTTCCGCCGTCTCGCCGACTGAGCGAACGCGCCGATTGCTTAGGTTGTCGACGTCGTCCGTTTCGCGGCGTTGGTCGCGCGTTGCGACGAGTTTCCGAAGCACATGCACCATGTCAGCATGGGTCAGAACGCGTGTATCTGGATTTGGTACATTGATTTCAATTTCACGGATGTCTTCTTCGTGAAGCACGTCGATTTCTATCGTGCCGAGAAACTGACCTTTTGAAAAGAGCGCTTTGCCTTGCTTGTCTAACAAATCGTTTGTCAGAATCAAACCATGGTAGTAGTGGTCTGGGTATTCAGGGGTCGCGATGCGAATCGATGCAATATCGTGCTCAACTAAATAGTCGGCAAGCTTCTCGTCAATCACGTCGCCTTTGCGATAGATCGCCCGACGCGTTTGCGGGTCCTTGATGCTCTCATTCAGCGTCTGGCCGATCAACACTTCGTGATTCCGCCACCCCAGCTGCCGATTGATCTTCATCCGCCCTACTGGCGACAAGTCGTAGCGTTCCGCGTTGAAAAACGAGTTGTTAAACAGTTGCGTTGCCGAATCTGCGCTGACAGGCTCACCTGGACGCATGACGTTGTAAATTTCAACCAGCGAGCGGATCCGTCCGTTATTGCGCTCGTAATCCGGGTCGCGCCGAATCGTGTCAGCGATATACGGCCCGTTGTTCAGTTCGTTGACATGCAGCGTCTCAAGCACATCGACACCGGCTTCCATGAGGTTGTCAATGTCTTCCTCACTGAGCACGTGATTGCAATGCATGAACGGCTCATCAGTTTCCGTATTTACAAACGTGGTCGCGGTGATTTGATCCACTAAATACGAACGTGGCACTTCCAGCTTCTTGAGATTTGCATCCAACATGCGCTTGACATGTCGTTCCGAAATGCGCTCGCCTTCATTGACCAACACGTTGCCTTTTGCGTCACGAATGTCAATCGACGAAGTTTCGCCTAACAAACGCTCAGGAAACAAATCAAGAATGATCTTGCCATTCTTTTGCAGCTTGTACGTATTCACATCGTAGAAGATGCTCAATATGTCTTCGTCGCTGAACTCCATCGCGCGAAGTAGGTGCGTGATGTGGATTTTTTTCTTGCGATCGATCCGCACGTAGATGAGCTCGGTCGTCTCCCGTGGCTCCATGCCGAATTCGAAGTCAACCCAAACGCCACGTGCGGGAATGACGCGGGCTGAATACAGCTTGCGCCCAGAAGAATGCACTTTACCGCCATCGTCGATGAAAATCACGCCAGGGCTACGATGGATTTGCGACACGACGACGCGTTCAATGCCATTGACAACGAATGTGCCGGTATCGGTCATCAGCGGAATGTTGCCGAGATAGACGGTCTGTTCGATGACCTTGCGAGCGTCAGGACTCGTCGGATCTTTGCTGTTGTCCCAGTCAACGCGTTGCAATGTGACATGCAACGGTGCGCAATAGGTAATGCCCCGAACGACGCATTCTTTTACGTCATATTCGGGTGGTTCCATATGGTAGCTGACGAAATTCAATGACGCAGCTTGGTTTATGGCATTGATCGGAAAGACCGAATTAAAAGCGGCCTGCAGACCTACATCTTCACGTAGAGCTGGGGCAACATCCGCTTGCAAGAACCGACGGTACGATTCGGTTTGAATCGCGAGTAGGTTTGGGAATTCCAATGGTTCCGACAGGCGCCCGAAGTCCTTGCGGATCCGTTTCTTTTCAGTGAAACTGTACGGCATTCAACGCTCCGTATTAATGACGTGCGAGAACAAATCGTGCGCAACTGCGCACGATCAATCTCGCGCGAATGAGGTTATGAATTGAAAAAAGCGTGGCTGATGCTGCGCGGCGTTATTTGAGTTCGACCGTAGCGCCTTCGGCTTCAAGCTTGCCTTTGATGTCTTCAGCTTCGTCTTTAGCGACGCCTTCCCGAACATTGGTCGGTGCGCTTTCGACGAGTGCTTTCGCTTCCTTCAGACCTAAGCCAGTGAGCTCGCGAACGGCTTTGATGACCTTGATCTTGTTATCGCCGAAGCTGGCTAATTCGATGTCGAACACCGATTTCTCTTCTTCAGCTTCTGCGCCACCGGCATCGCCAGCTCCAGCTGCAGGAGCCGCTACAGCGACTGCGGCCGCAGCCTGCACGCCGAACTTCTCTTCCATTGCTTCGACAAGTTCAACGATTTCCATGACGGATTTTTCCGCTATGGCATCAATGATTTCTTCGTTTGAAAGACTCATGAGTTACTCCAATCGAGAAAGGTAAATGGGATGGGTGGGTTTATGCGTCGCTCGCCGCCTGCTGGTCCTTGAGAGCGGCCAGCGTGCGTACGAGTTTTGCCGGCACGGCGTGCAGCGTTTGCGCGATTTTCGCAATCGGCGCTTTCATCACTGACAACAACTGTGCCAGCGCTTCTTCGCGGGTTGGCAAAGAAGCAACTTTGGCTAGGTCTTCAGCACCATAAAGCTCGCCGTTAAGCGAAAGCGCTTTGACCTCTAAGGCAGGACACTGCCGAGCATAGTCGCGAAACAGGCGCGCGCCCGCGCCTGGATCCTCAAAACTGAAGCCGAGCATGGTCGGACCACGCAACGCCTCATCAAGACATGCATAGTCAGTACCTTCAAAAGCACGCTTCGCAAGCGTGTTGCGAATCACCGATAGTCGAATGCCGCTGTGCCGCGCTTGCTTGCGCAATTCGGTCACTTCCGCAACCGTCATGCCTCGATAGTCCGCTACCACCGTAGAGATCGCACTTTGCGCGACCTCGCGAGTCTCGACGACGATCGCCTCCTTCGCTTCGAGTTTAAGCGGCATCGCTATACAGCCCCAATGCTTGCTTCTTCCACGGGAATGCCAGGTCCCATGGTGGTCGAAACGGTGACTTTGCGAATGTACGAGCCTTTCGCCGACGGCGGTTTGGCTTTGCGTAAATCTGCGACCACTGCTTCGATGTTCTCTTTGATTTGCGTCTGATCTTGACCGAGCTGACCTACCGCGCCATGGATGATGCCATTGCGGTCTGCTCGATACTGCAGTTGCCCTGACTTGGCATTTGCAACTGCTTGCGTGACGTCTTGCGTCACCGTGCCACTCTTCGGATTGGGCATCAAGCCACGCGGGCCTAATATCCGTCCTAGCGCACCTACCACGCGCATACAGTCCGGCGTCGCGATCACGATGTCGAAATTGAACTGGCCGGCTTTGACTTGCTCTGCAAGATCATCCAGGCCAACAATGTCCGCGCCGGCTTCTTTGGCTGCGTCGGCATTGGCACCTTGGGCGAACACCGCGACGCGCACGTCCTTGCCAGAGCCATGCGGCAAGACGGTCGCACCACGCACGTTTTGATCAGCTTGCCTCGGATCAATGCCAAGATTGACCGCCAACTCGACGGATTCTTTAAATTTGCCGGCCGGCAAGTCGCACAAAATCTTGATCGCTTCGTCAATTTCATAGATTTTGCCAGGCTCGACTGCCGCTTGAGCAGCCTTCTTTCGCTTGGACAGTCGTTTAGCCACTACAGCCCTTCCACTTCAATGCCGGAACTTCGCGCCGTTCCAGCTAACGTCTTGACGGCCGCATCCATATCCGCCGCCGTCAAATCTGCATCTTTCGTTTTGGCAATCTCTTCAAGCTGCGCGCGCGTGACTTTTCCAACCTTCTCCGTGTTGGGCGTACCACTGCCTTTGTCAATGTTCGCCGCGCGCTTGATGAGATACGATGCCGGGGGCGATTTCGTAATGAACGAAAAACTGCGATCCGCGTAAATCGTGATCACGGTGGGGACCGGTACGCCAGCCTCCACGTTTTGCGTTTGGGCGTTGAACGCTTTGCAAAACTCCATGATGTTCAGACCCGCTTGACCGAGCGCTGGCCCAACCGGTGGCGCTGGATTAGCTTGACCAGCAGGCACCTGCATCTTCAGATAAGAGTCGATCTGTTTAGCCATTCGGCGTCAAGCGTTCCATGTGTTGTAGGCGTCGACCACTGATAACCGGGTTATCAGCCTTTCTCAACTTGAGAAAAATCAAGTTCGACAGGCGTAGACCTGCCGAAAATCGTGACAGCGACGACTAGTTGTTGTTTTTTGTAGTTAACTTCTTCGACAGTCCCGCTGAACTCGTTAAACGGTCCATCGATGATGCGGATGAGTTCGCCCGGCTCAAATACGGTCTTTGGCGTGACCTTTTCGCCGCCTTGATCAATCCGATCCAGAATCAGCTGAATTTCAGCCTTTGGGAGCGGTGTAGGTTTGGCAATTGTACCGCCAACGAAGCCTGAAATGCGAGTTGTTTTTGTCACCAACTCCCAAGTTGACTCATTCATCTCCATTTGCACGAAGATGTAGCCTGGGTAGAACCGTCTTTCACTACGCCGGCGTTTACCGCCTCTGAGTTCTACAACCTCTTCGGTGGGCACCAGAATCACGCCGAATTGATCCGCGAGATTGGAATACTTGACCCGCTCTTCCAGCATGAGTTTTGCGCGTTTTTCTTGACCCGCTTGCGCACTTACCACGTACCACTTTTTTGTTGGATCTTCTAGAAGCGTTCGATCAAATTCTGCCTGCTGCGCAAAAACTTGCGTGACAGATTCTTCTTCGCTGGCGGCCTCGTCTTCGGTTCCTTCGCCAGTAGATGGTTGTTCTGGCGCTGCTGTGTCACCCGCCGCTTGAGCTGCGGCGATATCGGTATCCGAACTAACAGGTGCAGCCGTCGTAACGGCTTCGTCTGTCGTTGGCTCGTCGTTCGTAGGCATCTCTGCGTTATCCAATGGCTTTACTCACTCCCCAAGACAACGCCGAATCGAGTCCCCACAAAATCAATGAGACGATCAGAATCAACGCAATGACAATCAAGGTTGTTTGCAGCGTAACTTCCCGCGTTGGCCAAACCACGCGACTGATTTCAGCACGGGATTCGTTAATCAGAACCCACAGCTCTTTACCGCGCCGGGTGAGATACAGCAGGTACGCAGCGAGCACCGCCATACCGACCAGCACCACCGCCCGTAACAGCAATGACGTTTCACTGAAATACCAATTGCCAACGACGCCAGCAATAAGCACTGCGAATACGCCCAACCACTTGACTCGGTCAAGTAGATCAAAACTATCAGCACTATCTGGATTTTTTGTCGTTGCCACTTGTTAGTACTTCCTAACTAAGCCAAAAAGAGATCTGGCAGGCCAGGAGGGTTTCGAACCCCCGACCTAGGGTTTTGGAGACCCTCGCTCTGCCAACTGAGCTACTGGCCTGTACTCTCATGACCGTTAACCGTTAATAGGCCCACACCTACGCGCCGTTCGCCACCAGCACGTCACGAAGCGCCATTCAATCGCCCCACCATTGCTTGTCGGAGGCTGGTGCTCACAATCGGATTTGAACCGATGACCTCTTCCTTACCAAGGAAGTGCTCTACCGCCTGAGCTATGTGAGCCTGTCTACCTCGCGAGGTACGCCCCACATTGCGCACAAATGGTGCGGGTAGCGGGAATCGAACCCACGCCATCAGCTTGGAAGGCTGAGGTTCTGCCACTGAACAATACCCGCCATACGACCCAATAACTCGAATCCAAGACCATATGGTGGAGGGGGTAGGATTCGAACCTACGAAGGCTGAGCCGTCAGATTTACAGTCTGGTCCCTTTGGCCGCTCGGGAACCCCTCCTGCACGTGCAAATTTAGGCGCAGAATTTTCTCTATCCAGTCCTTCCGTGTCAAATATTTCCGCGACACAAAGCGCAATCTTATGTAAATCTCATCCAGACTGGGATTGCGTTAACAAGCACTAAACCGTGCAAAAACGGATCCATCGCAGATACGAATAAAACACCAGCAAATACTCGTAAAACTGGTGCCACCACAAGGAATTGAACCCTGGACCTTCTCATTACAAGTGAGCTGCTCTACCGGCTGAGCTATGGTGGCAAAAGGTGAACTGATGACCATGCGCGTCAAGCAAGCGCAAAATTTTAGGAAGTGAAAGCGGCCGAAGACCCTAGGAACTCTCTCAGGACCGCATCAGCTCGTGGCGCGCGCTCTCAAAGTCAGCATGAGGTTTCGGAAACTGCGGGTCCATCGCCGAGAGTCTTGCGGCTAACACTTCGGCAACCGCCAAGCGCGCGAAGCGTTTTTGATCGGCCGGAATGACGTACCAAGGCGCCCATTCTGTAGACGTGGCACTAATGGCATCGTTGTAAGCCGCTTGAAAGTCGTCCCAATACGTCCGTTCGCGGATATCACTGTTATCGAGCTTCCAGTTTTTCTCGGGATCATCGAGTCGCTCTAGCAATCGATTGCGCTGCTCGTCCTTTGAAATGTGTAAAAAGAACTTGATGATCGTCGTATGACTTTGCCTCGCCACGTGGCGTTCAAATGCGCGAATGTCCTCATATCGCTCTCGCCAAAAATCATCATTGATGTCGCCAAGACTAAGTCCGCGCGACCGTAGTAAGTTCGGATGCACACGGGTGACCGTCACTTCTTCGTAATGCGAACGGTTATGAATCCCGATTTGTCCACGCGTGGGCAGACGATCCCAGTGGCGGCTTAAATAGGAATTTGCAAAGTCTTGTTCGGTGGGCATCCCGAATGCATGAACTTGCACGCCGGCCGGGTTCAGGCCGGTCGTAACACGACGAATGGTGCTGTCTTTGCCCGATGCATCCATGCCTTGAAAAATCAACAACATCGAGCGCGAGTTCTCAGCATACAACCGGTGCTGCAGCAACGCTAACACGTCGACGCAATCGCGCAAGCTCTTGCGCGCTTCCGATCGAGTCAGCGAAAAATCGGGACTTTGGGTAGGACGTTCACTTAGCTGGACCTGTTCGCCAGCTTTCACTAAAAATTGTTCTGGATTTGTTAGTGATTCGTTCAAGTTGCTAGAAATGATGTCATTACGACCACGTTCGCAAACTATTTTCTACTGAACTCGGGATGCAATTACTTTGCGAATGGCAAAACGGTCATGGCCTAGTCACTTCAGCTTGCGCAATTCGCAAGTCTAGTGTTGTAGAAAAACGTCTACTAAATCGCCATATAACCCAACGGCGACGACGCCGATCCAGGTGCGTAGAAATTCCTCACATTAGGCAGCACCCGATCTAAATCGCTCGGCGCGACGCCAAACCACAACGCCAACTCGCCGAAATACTCTTCCGTGCTTGTCGTTGGCATGAAGACCCCACGTCCAGTATCCATCGGGTGATCTTGATGTAACGTCGGATAGGTGCCATACATGGTCCCACCATTTACCGCGCCACCCATCACAAGATGGTGGGCACCCCAGCCATGATCCGAACCTTTGCCATTTGACGTCAGCGTCCGCCCAAAATCCGAGATGGTGAACGTTGTGACGTTGTCGTACATGTTGATTTCGCGCAAGGCGTCCCGAAACTGGCGCATCGCTTTGCTGACGTACGGCAACATGCGTGCCTGGTTGTTCAAGACTTCGTCGTGATGATCCCAGCCGCCAATAAGCACATAAAACGTCTGACGGTGTGCGCCCAAGGTTTCGCGGACTGAGATGACGCGAGCCACTTGGTGAAGTGCTTGTGAGAGCCGTTGATCGAGAAACGACGTTTGAATTTCTGGGGCCGATCGAATAGCCTCGATGAAGATTTCAGCGTTATCAAGCGACTTGCGCATGCGATAGGCATATTCATTGCGCAATAGGTTGTCATGGTGTACCGAAAACACGTCATCGATCATCTGTTTGCGGCGGCTGTTGTAACCACCGTCGTCGCCATAGGCCCAAATGGTTTGAGCACCATCACCTTCTGGATGAATGTTGTAAGGAACTGCTTGCGCGCCACTTTGGAAGACGTTGGTGCCGTTGAGCGAAATGTTCATCGAAAGGCCATTCGCCAATTCCGGCCCGTGCAAATCCGCAATTCGCCCAGCCCAACCATGGGTCGCGCTGCGACTGTAACTCACTGCAGTTTGCCATTGCATTTGCTGGTCTGAGTGCGAATACAAGCCAACCGGAACTCGGGCGTAGCCAGCTTGCAGTTGTGCCGTATCAATAGGCTCCACTAAGGTGCCGACGTTATTCACGATGGCTAGTTCGCCTTCCCGGTACAACTCTTCTAATTCCGCCATGCCCGGATGCAACGCATAGGTGCGGCCTTCGCTATTTTCCGGCAGCGGTAGCAAGTCATCGCGCGGCAACGCCAAATCCGACCGAAACGTGACGTACTCGTCGTACTGATCTTGGTCATGTGGAACCAGCATGTTGAACGCGTCATTGCCACCGGCCAGCATGATGCAAACCAGCGCTTTGTAATCGTCACCATGATGCGCTGCCGCCGCTTGGCGAGCAAAAGCCATCGAAAGCAACGTACTGCTCGACGTGGCGGCCGCCACGCCCATGCCACAACTATGAGTTAGGAATGTTCGTCGCGATGGCATGCTCAGTTCTCCACAACGTAAGTGGGTGCAATCGCCATTAGGTATATGGCATGTCGAGCACGATCAGCGTTATCAGTACCAACACTCTCAATCCCAAGCTTGATTCGCAAGCGTGTTGCTTCATCCAAGCGCCCCGCCATCATCACAAGATCCAAGCGATCGATTAAGAGGTCAATGTTGGTCGCCATCTCGATGTAGTCATCGATATTGATGTTGGTCGGTTCAAATGGTTCGCTCGGCGAGAACAGTTGATCGTCGTGGAACAAACCGAGATCAATTAGATTGACCATATTGATGACCGTTGTGGCCGTCGTAATCTGAAATTCCGGGGCAACCAAGTTGCTTTCGGCGATTGCCCCAGCCGGAGCATGAAACGGGGAATAAAAGTTGAAAACGCTCGGTGCCGCCAACGGGTGTTGTTGCCCGTGATATTGCATCCGATAGCCATTGTTGTAGAACATGCCGTCTTCACACTCTGCATTGAACTGACGAGCTAAAGCGGCCAAGCGCAACACAGGCTCGCGCAACTTGCCGAAGTGATTCGGATTTATTGGGTCGGCCACTTCCGGGTCTAGCAGTATCGCCTTCACGACCGCTTTCATATCACCTCGTATACCCGTCTCATCGCCATTGAACGCATTCGTCACACGCTGAATGTAGGCTGGGGACGGATTTGAAGTCGTGAGGCGCTGAATCAGTTGTCGACCAATGAAAGGTCCCACGTTTGGATGGTTGAACAAGCTATCGACCGCATCCTCCACATCTTCCAAGCCAGTCTGACCTTCTGGTACGACTACGCCACCTAGCAAGTGCTTGGGACCCGGTTCATGATGTTCTTCAAACATCTGCATCGGTTCACGGAAATAAGGTCGCCAGCGACCAAACCACGCATTGGGTCCGCTGTATGACAAGCCAGTGAAAACCTTAGCGTATTCCCGAATGTCATCGCTGTCGTACGTTGGGATTAAACGGCCGTTTGCGTCGTACTGGTACGTGCCGTCTTCGTTGAGCTCAAAGAGGCCAATAGTGAATAGTTGCATGACTTCGCGAGCGAAGTTCTCATCAGGAAAGATGTTGTTTTCAGGATCGGCTTTACGGTTATTAACGTGACTTAGATAGATTCCCATCGCCGGATGCAACGAAACATCGTAGAGCAAATCGCGGAAGTTGCCGGTAGCACCTTTTAGAAGCACATCATTGAAGCTCGTGATGGCTGGCGGATTGTCCCGCAGCAAATCAATATCAGAAACGACAAAGATCTGACTGAGTGCATACGCAACGCGTTGTTGAACTTGATCCGGTGCTGTTATCGCTCGGTTCCACCAAGCAGCGCGCCAGAACGTAATGGTGAGCAAGATGCCGTCATCCGCTGGCTTGAATTCTCCTGCGTCACGACGGCGAATCAGTTCATCCGCAAATTCAAGATGACTAGATGGCTCCATGGCTAGCTGGTCGTCTAACCATGCCTCATGACCCTTATCAGCGATCCGGTAGATGCCGGTGTACGGCATACCGAAGGTAGCCCGACTAGCAAACGCCGCCGCCGCTTCTAACTCAGCTGATGTAGGAACAGGTGGTGGTGGCGGCGGGGGAGCTTGAGGTGGCGGATTTGCTACGGGATTCGCTGGCGAACTTGACCCGCCGCCACCGCAGCTCACTAAAAACACGCTGAACGCAATGCACGCCAGTGCGCGCAGAGCCACTCGCTGCCTCATTACATTGTTCTCAATGTTTATGGAGTTGAGTATACAGAACGATCGCCAAAAATAAAGAAGCTTCAATGGAGCATGTGTACAGCCAAATCTGCCTTGTGTATTAAAAATTACTGGCCTTGGAGAACATGCGCCGCTGTCAAAGCCCGAGTTGATTGAAATTCGCACCTCAGGTTCATGCTTTCAAATTGAAATGAGGCTTGTCGATGGTGAGATTCAATAGCACGCGCGACCGAGAATGAAATTTAGAACTTCAGCTGCCGACTGTCGTTTACCTTGCCAACGACCAGCCTAACTGTCTTGACGGGAACTAGGTTCTATACAAGCAACGATTCGGGGTTAGCATTGCACAGGCCGCGCAATAGCGAATCGATACCTGAAACGATGAAAATTCTTCTAATAGTTACTTGGTGCCAACGGTGAAACGGACGAACTTTATTTTCTTTCAGCCTGATGAAATGCGGGCTGAAAGTTTAGCTTGTTACGGCCATCCATTAGTTGAAACGCCGAACTATGATCGTGTCGCAAACGAAGGAACGCGATTTGATAAATGTTTTGTGCAAAACTCTCAATGTACTGAGTCACGTGTGTCCATGATGACGGGTCTATACCCTCATTGCGCTGGGCATCGAACCCTATGGCATCTGATTCGACCGCATGAACCACATTTATTTAAATACTTGTATGAAGGCGGCTATGACATCCACTGGTTCGGCAAAAACGATCTGCTTGCACCGGAAAGTCTAGGTTGCATCAAAGAATATTGCGAGCCCATGGGCGTTGAACGCGAAAACCTATATAAATTCGGCGAAAAAGAGTATTACAGCTTTCATTACAAACCATTGAATTGCGAACACGATGAAATCGGTGACTATATTAAAGTGAAGGCTGGAATAGATTTTCTGCGAACTCGCAAATCTGGTGCCAATCCGTTCTTTCTATTTTTACCTCTTTTACAACCGCATCCATCATATACCACGCACAGTAATTTTTACCATCTATACAAGGCACAAGATATACCGGATCTGCGTCCTGCAAATTTAGATAAGAAGCCCAATTTCTATGAATTGATACGCAAGTACCGGCGTTTAGATGAATTAGATGCCATGTTCTTCAAGCAGATAAACGCCATTTATCTTGGGATGATCAGTTACACAGATTGGCTCTTAGGCGAGCTTCTGGATGTGATGGATGAGCTCAATTTGTTCGAAGATACCGTATTGATCATTTCATCCGATCATGGCGATTGGGCTGGTGATTTTGGATTAGTAGAAAAATGGCCAACCGATTACAGTGATCCCATTTCCCGCGTGCCGCTTATTGTTAAAGCACCTGGTGGCGTTGTCGGTCATACAGTTAATGAGCCAATTGAAATGCTTGATCTTATGGCGTCTGTTTTAGAGCTTGCCGATATACCAAGCGAACACACCCACTTCTCACGATCATTCGTACCGAATTTGAACGGCCAACGTGCCGATCCGAATAGATGTGTATTTGCGGAAGGCGGTTACGGCGAAGCAGAACCACATGCTTTCGAAGGTCGTTGGGACCGATCGAACCCACCAGTGAAAGGCATTTACTATCCTAAAGGCACATTGCAGCAGGAAGAGCCAGAAACCGTATGCCGAACAACGATGATTCGGACGATGAAACATAAATTAATTCGTCGCCCGTTAGGTCAAGACGAGCTATACGATTTGGTCGCGGATCCTAGCGAAACTCACAATCTAATCGACGAGCCAAGTTTGCGCGACACGAAACGCGACCTTGAAAACAGCATGCTCGAGTGGTTTATCGAGACGTCTGACACGGTGCCTGTCGGTCGTGATCCGCGTCGGTTTCCTTCCTAGTTAGCCAAGTTTTCTGTGCCAGCACGACGCATCTAGTCCAATGAGGGTTGCGTTGGATGAGCAGGCTCCTCAACTTCACCCGATGACCCGTGAAAGTGTTTTCTTGCGGCATTCAGCACGTAAAGAGCGAAGCCGCCCTACATCATTGCAGCAAGATGATATTAGCTTGGTTCTCTACTTCTACGTGAATTACTTCAGTAAATTTGTATCTGGCTTCATTTGACGCTTTATCCTGGGTAAAGATCTCCGAAATGCCCCACGTGCCAGGTGGCGAACCTTCAGGCAGGATCCAGTCAAGCTTTCGTTTTTGCCACTGATTAGCTGGCGCTCTGGAGAATAGCGCACCACGATCTGGGACATGATGCCATCGGAAATGCTTACCACCCTGGGGATCTCTCAAGGTTATCGCAGAATCCTCCAGTCCCGAGTTGTCTTCGCGCAAATAGTATGTGATTTGCACCAGAGTTTCACCATTCGGTCGCGCCGGATTAGTAGGTTCTGCAACAACATAAATGCGATTTACGTCTAATTCGGGCGCTTGGGAATCTGGATTGTTGGTAACTAAATCGATGGTTGGTATCCTCTCTTCACCATCGCTTAAAAATACATAGTCCCCCCAATTTGTCCCGACGTCAATCATACTTACAAACCGCACGCTATACGATCCGGTCGGCATGTAATGCGGCATGGCGAAATTTACTGAACAGTGGTCATTTTCGAAATTTCCATACTCATCGTAAGAGCCTGTGTTTTCTATATCTACCACGAGACGAACATAACAACCGTTACGATCTCTAAGACCCCTGTCATCGTCTACATCCCATGTTACATTTGTGATTTGAATTTCGTGGTCTTTGCCCCATACGTTTCGCATCTCACTGTATTTTGACAAGGCGATGGAGTTAGCGACATACTCCGGCGCGATGTAATCTTCAAGCGGGTTATTAACGTAGATTTTCATGTCAAATGTATCATCGCGTTGGTAACGCGCGTTTCCGGCCGCATCGACCATCTTTGCAGCGACCACAAACCAATAGCCAGCCTTCACGTGTTTCCCTAATCGGTGTTCACCTCGAAGGACGACTCCCTCGGAAGGTCGCACACTGGTTTCGTCCTTTGGATAAAGGTACATATCAAAATGGGTGCCAACGTCGCTTGCGATGCGAAAGTACGCATACTTAGCCCCTTCTTTTTCTGCGTCTAAAGCGTGCAGCTCAATTTCGACCTGAAGAAGCTTGTCTTCGTTCGGTTCGCCATCAACTTGAACGTGCACACGCTTGATTTTGCCAGGGTATACGTAATCTGGATATAGGTTGTATACCTCGAAAGTGAGATCGTCGCGGATTTTGGATATATAGTAATTGCCATCCATCAAACGATCGCGTACGAATTCATACTTCAAGGGTGCTCTTGCACGCAGCACATCAGGATTGACGACAAAGTCGGCGATGGATTCGGCCATGTCTTCATTGGGGTTCTTTGCATGGGCATAGGCCGATACGAATTGTGTCGTTTGATGAGTGGACCATCCTGAATCAGATTCTGGGTCCATATACCACTCCCCTAATTCAATCCAGTCTTGGCGGGTGGTCTCATCCAATAGGTGTGCCCAAATGAAGTGGGCTTTTTCGTGAAGGATCAAACGATGGATGTCTTCGAGTGAAGCTTGCGTAAATGCAGATTCCATAAACTCGATGTAACCAGACTCAGGCCAAGCGACAGCCGGCGCTTGGGGATACAGTGGGTGTGGCACCCCGTCGATTCGTCGCACCACATGCTTCAATTGAGGGATGTGGTGAAACCCTTTCGGCATTTCTTCGAACAGGTTGATCAGATTGACCAGCTCTTCCGGCTTGAACGCCTCGAATGACGACGCAGTTTCACCGGTTGTGTACCTTGTCAGCTCCTCAAAATCGGCGCGTAGCGAGACACCGAAGCGGTCGTCCAACAGGCGTCTTACTTCGCCCGTGTCAAAACCGTTGTCCGTCACGAAACGGACAACTGCCTGATGCAAGCGCTGCGAATACCAGATGCCTCTTCGACCTTCGATTTCAACGATTTTTGGCGCGGCATGCGCAAACGCCGCTTCTGCAACCCGTACTACTCGACTCCCATCCTCATGTCTTGTGATGTGGATGTCATTCGCAACTTCATCCTTGGTAAGTTCCCAGCGGCTCTTTGCTTTCTCAGGATTGCGCTGATGGTATCTGTTGGGCTCGCCAACCGATCGGAACGCTTGGTGCAGTCGATAGCTGTGATCAGACGTCCACGATTCCTCCGCGTCGACAAGCACGACGTCAAATTCCGAAAGTAAATAACCGGACGCTCGCGTGTCCGCAAGCTCTAACGTTTCGTCAAGGAAAGTGACTTGCACCGGTTCGTTTATGCTGGATGAGTACTCGTAGCCTGCGCTGCTTTGGTCTTCCTCCCAGTGGAACTCGAATCCATCGGTGCTGGCACGGGTTAGTTCAAAAGGCGCGCTGTTCTCGATTAAAGGCAGATCTATCGGCCGGGCTGGGGTTGTCCTATAACCAGGCGCGGATACTTTGACGAAATACCGACCAGGCTCGAGACCATCAAACTCGAATTCCCCTAACTCGTTGGGACGGGTTGTTTCGAATACGGCGCGGTTTTCAATAATCACCGTGACCGATCTCATGTCGCCTTCAAAACCGATGACGCTGCTGGCGTATTCCTCGGCAAATGCAGTCGAACTTGCTGCGATCAGTGAAATAACTAGCAGGGTAAAGGCGCTTTTGCGTAAAAACAATTGAGGCAATCTAAACCCTTTCAACTTGCTAAAGGTCCGTACGCAAATATTAGTACTGAATGAGCCCGTTTTTGCCATTTAGCGGTACGTGGAGTGTTATCAAAAATGCGAACAGCCGTGGCACGTCTGGGGCAGCCAGGATCGCCGTTGGAATAAACTGTGGTACCCGCACGTGGGGCGGCGGCGCGTCTATGGTCTGATGCGCCAGCTGCAACTGCAGGGTCGTCGCGCTAAAAAACGGCCGGTAGACCACCGTCTCGAAAGGGCGTCCCCATGGGATACGGAGTCTCGTGCAGCGTCGATTCAAAGCGGGCGAACCAAGGCAGCTGGTGGTCTGCGATGTCACGGCAATGACCTTGGCGAGCGGGGAAGCAGCCTACCTCGCAATGGTGTTGGACGTCAATGCCCGCAAGGTGGTGGGTTGGGACCTATCCACGACGCAGGATGCGCGATTGACGGTGAACGCCTTGAAGCAAGCCGCAGCGCGGGGTTCCTGTGAAGAGATGCTCGTGCACGCCGATTAAGGCGTGCAATACACGGCTATCGCGTTTCGTGAGCACTGCCGAGAAGCAGGCATGCGCCAGTCCATGAGCTCCGTCGGTGATTGTTATGACAATGCCATGGCTGAAGCCTGGCTTGCGACCTTATAAAAAGCGGTTATTCGAAGGCAACGCTATGCGTCGCTTGGCATCTTCGAAAGATGCATTGGACGACACTATCGGTTATTACAATGCCGATAGGTTTCATTCAAAACTCAACTACCAGACACAAAACGCCGTTGAGCAGGGATTCTTTCAGAGTTCATGAGTCAATGGTCAAACACTCAAACAAAAAAGTGTCTACGTTTTCGGTAATACCCCACCGAAATACCGTTAGGATCCTGCTGTGGATTAAAGACTTAGTATTATTTGTGTACAAAGGATGCTTCTTCTGTAGAAAAAGCATCACTCACACTGGAAAATCCGGCGCTTAATTGTTCCCTTGGCGACCAGTGTGAAGTCTGTCAATAAAAACTATATTTTCCACAATCAGAAGAACCTAACCCCGTGTCTGCTTGTAGGATACCTGTACTCTTAGTAACTATAGGTTTATTCGGTTTACCCAGCCACGCCTCGTCAATTTACGAAGAGCGACAATTATTCTTCCTTAAGGATATGTTGGTACAAGATATCAAAAATAGGGTCGAGAATAAAAAGACCAACCTGCGTTATAAGGCGTACGTGAAAAGTTTTGGCGGAATTATCAAATCAGATCGAACCTATCCGGCAAAGTATAGTGAATATAACCCACTCATTACCGAAGGAGGATGGAGGGGACACACAAGAGGTGACCTTCGTACACATCTAGAACCTATTTTTGTGGAGTTATGGACCGTATTCGGTCACAAGGCAATCAACGAGCACGTGTTGATTAGGTGGTGTGGGGACAACCCCAGCATATGGTTCGAAGAACTAGAAGACGAGAAATGGGCCAAAATTTGTTTGTTTGTAAATGGACCACGCTACAGGGAATATACCTACCAATTTGCGCATGAATTGGTGCACTTATTCGCTAACGTAGAGGAAGATAGTAGGGTAGCTAAGTTGGGTTGGCTCGACGAGATGTTCGCGGATTTGGGATCCGCCTACGTTCTCCGTAAGTTCTACATTCATTCACCATACCCCTCCTACTCCCGATCTGATTGGGATGAGTACTACAACGCGGCATATGATGGAAAAGATCAGGATTTGGTAAGAAACTACAACATCCAAATTAGTACGGATCCACCAGACTGGCTCCCAAATTGGATTGACGATTTAGAGAGGTATCGGTACGAACGAGCCTTAAACTGGGCTTTCGCGAGAGAGCTCTTGCCCTACTTTATCGCAATGCCCGAGCTATGGCAACAAGTAGGTATGTTGCACCGATGGAAGACCAGACCAGATTCTCTACAAGAGTTACTTCGCGTCTGGGAAGGCGTATTAAAAGAGAACGGCATGAAAACAACAGTTGTTGACCTCATGCGGGAGCGTATTCCTTTGAAAATCAGGTTGCGCCGTTAGACACAATTTAGCGCCAATATCTGTACACAACTCCTTACGATGCCTATATGAGTTTGATAAAAGAGTAATTTCTCGTTTCAGAGTAAATCTTATGGTGGATTTAGTAACGTACCCGTCTCTATCAGAGACCTTTTCCGGGCTACCGTTAAGAGTCAGCTAGACTCCTTATTTAAGGCAGCTGAAAACGACAACCCTGACAAAGTAGTTGACTACAAGCGAGCTTGGGAAGCAAGTGATTGCCAAATTCCTGACGAAATGACCGCTCGTCAAAGCGAAAAACTTGCCAATTTAGGTATCGATGTTCCAGCTAACGTGACGGTTAAATACCTACGTCGGAGAGTAATCGCGCCGCTAACTCCACCTAGCTCAGAACCTAACCCAGTGCAGGTGCTCTAATTTAGACGATCTTGAAGATGAGCCTTAAATCTTTTTGTTTCAAAGGAGGCGCTTGTTAGTGATCCAATAACCTTTCTACGGTCACTAAAATTCCCGCGCCCGTGAACAGGCGAAGGTGCGTTCAAGAGTCAATGGCGGTCGCCATTCAGACCTTGAAAAAGCGCTTCTCTGCTAAGGCAAACCCTAAGTAAAAACATACCCATCAGTTTGTTTCAGCGAACAAACGATGGCCCTGTGGAGCAGGTAAATCTAATGCCGCGTCTAGTTAGGGTTTAACCGCTGTGATCACTCAGCTTTGCAACAAAGCCATTCATTTTTCCATTCTCGAGTGCTAGGTAATTCTCATGCCGAAGGTCGTTCAGATTTCAGCTAACTTCGCAATGCTTCTTTTCCACAAGGTCAGTCGTTGTAAGCCGTCACTGGCTGAATTGCATAGCGACGCTTCATATCGCACGCCGAATCGTCGGATTCGCGGCTTGCTAACCCTCACAACGTTGCTTTTCTGCAGCCTTGTCTATGGCCAAGACGCGTTCAAGAGTGCGAATATCACATTTGATTGGCATGAGGATCCAGCTCAACAAACCGAGCAGCTGGGTAATCTCAATACGAGAATCCAAGAAATGCTCAACGACGCGCCAACTGATTTTTGCTTTGAGATTGAAACCTCTCCGCAAAACCTATTGGACGTGCCAACGATCAATTGCTCATTTGGCGACGCCACCGCACCGAACGGATTCACCGGGTCGATCACAGACTTTGCTTTGTTACTGGGCGAAACCGCCTTCGATTACGACTCACGAGTGCCGCATACTCTCACCCTTCGTGCACATGCAAACGCCGATACACCAGCCAACCGCACCATAAATTCCTTGGTCGTCACATTTGAGCTCGCTGATTTCGACGAAAAGCCCTTTCTCAAAGACGAGGCATTTGCCTTCGTGCAATCACCCGCTCATGCTGGTGAGACGCGTTATCTTGAAGTTGGTGACGCCGTCATGTACAGCGTTCACAATCTATTCGATGACCCAGAAGGTGGCGCGGTCGTCTTACCGGAAGAGACTATTGAAGTTTGCGATACCGGCATAGCCGGTGATTTCAATGAGGACTCAAGTCGTTGTTTCGGCTACAACGATCTTCCAGACGAGCCAGACATCGTGTCGCTAGAAAAACGAGGTCCTTTGCTTATCGCAAAAGCGGACGGCGCGGGGATGAACACTGCTGGTGTCTACTGGGTAAAACTCTACTTTGGCGCTGCCGATCAAAACGGCAATGTCACCACGCGAGAAGAGGGTGCCAACGTCACCATATTCGTCAAGCGCGGTGTCAACGACCCACCAGAGTTTCGCGGCGGTGCGTCAGGCTTTGCCATATCGGTGAACGAATCACCGCAAGGCAGTTTAGACGCCACCATGATCGTTCCAATGCCGATGGGAGCTTGGGACGCAACAGATCTCAATAGCGATGCAAATTCCTCGCACCGTGATACGCTCGAATACAGTCTGGTGGGTGCGGTAGAAAACTGCATGAATACAGGTGCACGCGCCATCCAATTTGGCGAGATGTGCATCGGTCTCGTGCATGCCGAATCAGGCGTGGCGCTACAGGGGTTCTTTTTGGATTACGAGAGCCCAGTTCTCGCTAGTTCGAAAACGCTCGTGGTCACACTACAGGCAAGTGATGGTTGGGACCAAACAGCTGTTTCAATCGAAATTGAAATCCTCAATATCAATGAGTTGTACGCCCACGAAGACGCGTCCAATCAGGCTGTGCTGCCGTCAACCGTGCGTTTGCTACAAGGCCGTTCGCGAACGTTCAACCTTGACGATTATTTCACTGATCCCGAGATGGATGTCGTCAGCTATACAGTCTTTGCAAACGTAGCTGGCGAGCTGGTGAACCAATCGGCGAATCAGGTGACTCTCACAGGCGTCGGTACGAGCTCGACGAACCCAATCGCATCTTACATCGTAACGGTCATTGCTACAGATGGCGAGATTGAAGTCACTCGGACGATGGACGTAGAGGTTCGAAACACCAACACACCGCCCCGCTTCGAACCAGCCGGCGTACTAGGTAGTGAAGCATCAATCGATGAAAACGTGCCCATCGGTACGGCAGTATCCAACTTGGTGCAGTACGCGGATGACGACTCAAATCCCGATGAGATAGAGGTTACTTTAGATTCGCCAGCTTTCGATGCGATTGTCGCGCCATACTGGGATGGCACGAATGTATGCGCAGAGGCGTCTGCAACATGCCAACGTCAAGAAAATCGAATTGCCGTTGTCACAGCACAACCGATTAATTTCGAGCGGACACCTTCCTACAAGGTGACCCTCAGCTTGAACGACGGTTACGCAAGCAGTGATCCAGACATTGAACGTTATGTCGAGATCACCATTAATGACGTCAATGACCCGCCAATGGCCATGGGGGCCGTTCCGCAGCAGTCGGTCGCCGTGCAAGCTATGCATAGCTTGTCAGTCGGCAACTATTTCTCCGATGAAGATGTCGACGACCGCGTCATCATCGATGCAACCAGCAGCGATCCTGGCATTGCAACCGTAACAACTCAAGGAGCCGATCAAATCACCCTATCCGGTGTCGCTATCGGCACCGCAACCATCACGCTCACAGGTTCGGACAACGCGAGGTTAGCCGCAACCCAAGTGTTTGCCGTGGAGGTCGTAGCGAACCAACCACCTGTTGTAAACACCGAGGCGTATGACGAGCTGCTGCCATCAGATCTAGAGGTTGTGGTAAACCAACCGCTTGAGCTACCTCTAAGCCGTCTATTCACCGATCCCGACGGCGACAACGTGGAAGTAAACGTGATCTCTGACTTACCAGACGTGCTGCTTGTAGCGCTAACGGGTGAGGGGGATGACTTAGTCGCAGTGCTTCTAGGTCGCACTGAAGGACAAGCTAACTTGACTTTCACCGGGACTGATACGTCAGGCAATACAACCCAGGAAATCCGGCGCATTGCTGTTGTAACGCAACCCACACCCGAGAATCAAGCACCCGTATTGAATCAAGTGGCTTTTGATGCAGCGTTGCCTACCGATAAAAAGCTGGAACTTCGCACGTACCATGAGTTCAAGCTAGGCGACCTGTTCACAGATCCTGATGAAGATGCTGTCACGCTCAGCATTTCTTCATCGAACGAATCCGTCATACGTGTCTCCGGCAACCCAAGTACATCCGGATCGGTTTTTCTGATCGCGCGCGCCATTGGCGAGGCTGACATCTCGGTGCGCGCGACCGACACTGCAAACAACACCACGCAAGCAATGGCTCGACTTAGCGTCGTCACAAGCGATGACCCGGACGACAACCAACCGCCAGTGATCGACGAGGACGCGTTGCGCGCTGCTTTGCCAGCGGAGAACATGATCGCAATTCCAGAGTTTTTTGAAATTGACCTTGAAACGGTCTTTAGCGATCCCGATCCAAACGATCGAATTGCCCGTTATGAGGTCAGCTCATCGGATAGCGACGTTTTGTTAGTCATTTTGGATCAAGAGACCATCTTGACTGCGTTCGCCCGCACTGCTGGTGAATCAACTCTATCCATTAAGGCTTTCGACACCCAAGGTGCCGAGAACGCCACCGAGGTGCTAATTACCGTGACGCCTGCCTCAGCTGATGCGCTCATTTACGCTGCGCAAACGCTGGATCGCGGTACGCCATTAGTTTTGAACATTGCAGAGAAACTGCCGGGTCTGGACCAGCAAAACTCAAACTGGACATTGAATCATCAAGTTCATGATTCGAATGTTGTTCACGCACATGCCGATGGATTGAAGCTCACGCTAACAGCAGTGGCACTTGGTGAAACGCATGTCAAGCTGACGGCGAGCGATAACGCTGGACACACCACCAAAAGCATGTTTTTTGTGAACGTAGTGAATGCGCCGCCGATGTTGGTCAAACCGATTGCAGTGCAGCGCATTTCGCGGGTTAGCGATACGACGATTGACCTCAACGAAACATTTCTAGATCCGGACGGTGAACCGCTACAACTTTCTACCCTCACTGTGAATGATTCGATCGTCGAAAGCAATTTGGAAGATGGTTTGCTAACGATTCGTGGTATAGCTGTGGGCGAAACGATAGTCGCGGTCACAGCCATCGATACCGCCGGTGCGGCTACCCAAACCACCTTTAGAGTCATCGTTGACAATCTAAGCCCACAGACAACCGCCACGCTGGAATCGATTCACTTAGAGGTTGGTGGCGAGCCTTACCAACTCACGTTCACGGATTGGTTCGTCGATGATGACGAGCAGCTTTCCTATGCCTCAACCCTGTCTACGTCTGGCGTCATCGAAGTGATCGAAACACCCGTCGATGTGAAATTTGTAGCACTCAAAAAAGGCCGTGTTGGACTCACCCTTTCCGCAACCGACCCCTACGGCAGCTCGTCCACCCTAACGGCCAACATCACCGTGGGCGATGAGCAGCTGAAAGAGGCTGCAGAAAAGTCGCTAGGCAGTTTGGGGCGCGTCATGCTCGCAAGTACGACCAACACCATCGGCGCGAGAGCAAATAAGGCTCGCAATGTGCTCGACGAAAGTAACGACGCTTGGCACGCCATGTCCACCGAAACTTGGTTGTCTAATCATTCTCAATCCGTAGATTTTCAGATTTTTAAGCAAGCTACCAACCCAAGTTCGGTGAGTGTGACAGATGGTTTAACCTCTCACCAACCAAGTCCAATCGCGATGGGTTCAACCTCCCCGTTTAGCCATGGATTCAGTGTCAAGTTAGGTCAAAGTGACACAACAGCTCCGTGGTCGCTGTGGAGTTCAATGGATCGACAGTCAGTTTCGGGACCCGCAAATGACGGTGTTGTTGCAAACGTCTACGTGGGTCTAGATAAACCCATCGGCGATGCTTGGGTAGTCGGTTTAGCTATCGCAAATCACCACGGTGACGCGAATTCTTCGTTCGGTACGGTGACGCAACATTTAACGATGAAGCTCAAGCACCTGATGCCGTACGTTCGTTTTGCACCAACTGACGGCACGTCGGTATGGGGTACCATCGGTCTTGGCTCTGGTGACCTAAATGTCCTTCGGCATGCCGTTGAGGAAGACGCTAGCAGCCTGTCCAGTCGTCTAGCCGTCTTGGCGGGTCGGCACCGAATTGCTAGCACCACTAAGTTCGAGCTCGCCTTGCGAGGCGATATCGCTGCCAATACACTCGCGACGACCGCAGGTGAAACCGCAAGCATGAGTTTGACACGTGATGTGCAACGAATCAGAGGTGGTCTCGAATCGTCATACTCGTTAGATTGGTCGAACGGTGTAACCATTGAACCCTTCAGCGAAATTAATTTCCGTCTCGACCGCGACGGCGTAGATCAGGATCGTGGCTTGGAATTGGCGGGTGGTCTCAAACTCACCTACCAAGCACTGAGCATCGAGCTGTCTGGTAGGTCGTTCGAAGTGGAAGGCCCGCAAGCTTTCAGCGAGCGTGGCATGGCGATGAGTGCAACAATCAATCCTGCCATGAATGGTCGCGGTTTGTCGGCCAGCATTTCGCCACGATGGGGCAAAAACCACTATGGCGCTAGTGAAATCTGGGCGACTGCAGTTAGTAGCGAACTTGGATCTGGTCATTCATCGTCGCTTCATCTTGAACCGCGTTCGAACCAAATGCACGTTGAAGCACAGTTGGGCTACGGCTTCCTAACGGCTGCCGAAAAGTTCATCGTTACGCCATTCATTGCACATGTGAGTGCGAATATGCTCAGACAAACATCACAATTCGGCGTGAAGTTTGATCAGGCTGCTCGCACGAAAACGACGATATCATCCCAGATAGCAGTTGGGCGCACAGTTGGTCTGCACGACAAAGCAGCAGCTAACGTTCAAGCTTCGATTCGATTGAGCTTCTAAGCCTTAATGACCCACCTCGAAAGGGGTGGGTTAGCCCAATCTACCACCTCTAATGTCGGCTCACGAACCGTCGCGGGCTAGCCTCCTAGCCGTTTGGCAATCGGCGAGCCGGTCGACAACGTGGGATGTTTCAGGTTGTTGAGCGCTCCCAGGACTCAATGCCCCCGGGACGTAATCTGAATAAAGGATGTAGTCGCGGTTTCACCGTGGTTTGAGACGCATAGTGCTCAGGTGATCGGATGGCTAGCTTGGCTTGCAAATGTTGCCACTCAAATTGAATCTGACCTGTACTAACATCGATGAATCCACTATAAGCGACTTCCGCAATCTTGCTCTCATCAAACCTATAGCCACGTTCTAGTGATTCCGCATGCACCGCCACGAGATATGCGCCAATACAAGCCTTGGGCGATGCCTGTGCCTTAAACCTAGCCAACTGTGGATGGTTTCGATACCCCTGAGTTTCACCTTTTAAAACCGCCTGCGCCAATAGCCCCTCACGCCATAGCGCGACCAATCCACGCGAATCTAGATGACAAGGATGAATGGTCCAAAGACGCACTTAACTACCTTTTAAACATTGCTCAAATAAAGCAAATCGCACGCCGAATCCAATAAATCGCTTTCACTTCGTATGCCATTGGTCGGCAAAGTGAACTTTCTTTAAATTTTGCGAGCTTCGTACCACAAAAGCAGTCATGCCAAACAACCGAATCATTGACGCGCAAGTTCATGCCTATGAACGTGATCGACCCGAACGACCTTGGCAAGGATTTCTGCACGGCCCTGGAGAGGTTACGGGCGACCAAATGGTAGCGGCCATGGACGAGGTCGGGGTCGATGGTGCGTTGTTGGTGTCACCCTACAGCATGTATCGCTACGACGCAAGTTATGCACTCGAAGTTCATGCAAAGCATCCAAATCGGTTTGGATTGATCAGACCATTCGACCCGCAGGCAGAGGATGTTGCCGAACAAGTGACCGAATGGGCGCGTTTGAACGGCACGGTCGGTGCTCGCATCATGCTGCCTGACCCATTCGCCTATACCGCTGAAGATCCAGGTTTAAACCGAATCCTCGCAGCGGCAGTCCAAGCTAAATTGCCCGTAAACATCCTCTGTTGGGGAAATCCAGCTTTACTAGGCGGTTTGGCGGCCCGGTATCCGGACACGCAGCTTGTGCTAGACCACTTGGGTTTACGTCAGCCTTTTGAACCACCTGCACCTGCTAATCCGTTCAACGAATTGCCAAAAGTGCTTGCGCTCACTCAGTTTGACAACGTCGCCATCAAAATCACGGGTGCATGCACTCTCAGTCACGAACCTTTCCCATTTCGCGATATCTGGGAGCCCTTGAAACAGATCTTTGATGCTTTCGATATCACGCGATGTCTTTGGGGCACGGATTGGACGCGAGCGACCAACCTCCTGACCTATGCAGAAGGTGTGAATGCCTTCCACGAAATGGCTTTTTTAAACGCCGATGAGAAAGAACTCTTAATGGGTGCTAACGTCGCACGGATATACAACTGGACCCCTGGCGTAAATGGATTTAGCTGAGTTCAATCCCACCAGGTCAGACGAAAAGGAACTCGCGGCGTTTGGTAATTTCCTACTAAAATCAAATCGAGGGTAAAGAACACTGCACTCGCATGGCAACGACGAAACTTGAGTTTCCGGATTCGGTATTCGCCTGGCGCCGACGGCGCGACATCTTGCCGCTTGAATGCTTTGATTTTCCTCGTGCGCGCGTTCGGGCAGATTTTGACAAGGCGATCATTGGAAGTTTGACCGGACCACGTATGGCTGGTCACAGCTACAAAATGACTCCTTACGAGATAAGGGACCTAGTTCGTAGCGGCGACTTGAATAAGCAGCAAAAATGCTATATGTATGAGGTGTTTGAGCAATGCGACGGTCTGAACATCCGATTATTTCGGCATTGTTGTGGCGCTTCTCTGTACGAGTTGGCGCGCACCATGATCGCCTGTAGAATCAGGCATCCATTCGTCGCCGAGTGGCTGAATTGCCGCGCACCGGGCCACGAACCTCCACCGAACGAACAACGCATGTATCGCTTGCACTGCAATTTAGGTCGTTGACTTCATACGCTTGACTCTCTCCAATCAACTTCAAGAATCTCTGCATTGGCTCGTTGAGCTCCTTGACCTTTGGTTACCTCGCTCCATGGTTGCATTAGGTGTTGGAACGGCACTAGCAGCGAGATAGCAACACCGTACTAGCACAGATATCGACCTTTTCGCTGACGAACGTGAAACGGCGCGGTTTCGTTCGGCTGATGGTTGGCAAGAAATAGAAATCCGATTACACGAGCGCGAGTCCAATGGCTCGATCTCAAACTTGAGATTCAATTTAGGCGGTTTCAGTTGTGTGACGCCAACCGGTGAAGTATCTTTTTATTCAGCACCTCGGGTTACGAATAATCCAATCAGTGATGATATCGAGATCTCAACCGGCATAGCGGTTGAAACAAACGTAGAGATATTGTTTAAAAAGCTACGTGGTCGAATGGTAAATTCGAATAGTTACGTGGCAAGAGACCTTTACGATGTGATTGTGTGCAACCAACTACAAAAATCGGCACTTTTGGACGCCATGAGTTATCTAGAGGTGCACGAACGCCGTGCTTTAAGTTATGACGTAAAGAAGGGCGACGCCGAACCCAATGATCTTAAAAACATACGCTCGCCTCGCTATCCGCAACTGCTACCCAATCGATTCAGATTCAACCGTATAGCTGGCGAAATTCTGTCAGACACTGTGACTCGCGCCACTGATACGTTCTTGAACGACATTCTCGGGCAACCCTAACAGCGCCACTGGACCTGACCAAAAATCCAGGTTCACACGGATTAAACAGATGTATGAACCGACGTGCTTAGTTGCTAGGTTTGCGCGCTAAATAACAGTACAGTGGCGTAAAAAGTCCTGTTTTGCCACCGTCTACGTATGCTGCCGCTGTACGGTCCATGAATTGAATGACATTATGAGACTGCTTAGGGAATATGCGCATAAGTTCAGCAACTTGAATCGTGCGTAAAACCAGCTTGCGACCTAGAGGTGTGCGCCGGAAGAAATTGCCGACGGTGCCATAACGACTTTGCATTGGACTGTACCAAGGCACGCTTGGACCTTCCTTAACGTCTAGATTTGACGCTTCAAGTACTTCAAATCCGGCCGCCTCGATGGTGCGATTGACCTCGTCGAACGAAGCGATCTCGTTAAGCGCAATACCTTCCATTAATTGTCGCTTGATAAGCTGATGCGATGCACTACTAGCATCAAACGCATCCGTCAAGCACATTTCCTGACCCCACAACAAAGCGCCAGGTTTTAAAAGGCGAAATATCTGTTTAAATGCACCTAACTTATCAGGTGCATGGCAGGTCGATTCAATGGCGTAACCCGCATCGAACGACTCCGCTTCAAGTTCGCTCATATCCATGAAATTACATTTCACATACGCCGCCTGCTCATCAAGACCTGCTTCAATGTTCTTGTTTTTAGCTTGGGCTAACTGATATTCGTTGTTATTGACCCCTACGACCGTGACCTTGCCTTCTCTGATTACGCGACGCATAGGTCCGCCAACGCCGCAACCGACATCCACCACGCGCATGCCTTCTTGAAGCTGAAGTTTTTGAATCATCAAGCGTTGGTGCCGTTTTATCGCCTCCTCTAACGATTCGCCTGGTGTAAGAGGTGCGAAATGCAACGAATCGCTCCAACCGTACTCCATGAATTCATGGCAAAGATCGTAGTAGTCATTGACCGTTTCGGTGTGGTCATAGGTTTCATGCTCGTCATCGCTGGCATCGCGACGATTGATCCAAGTATTCAAGCGGTCCACCCGGTTGGTCACAGACCAGTTTGCATAGGCCGAACCGACGCGGTGCTTTAACTGTGCGAATTTAGTAGCCATAGTTTGAATGTTACGAGGATGCTTCTGCTTCTTAGATGGCTAATTTTTCGAGGAAATGTGCCAGATCAGTCGCAACTAAGCGAGCGGCTAGATCACACATCTGTCCTTGAATTAGTCGGCCGCCACCCGCAGACTGAGATTGCCACCGATTGCGCGGTGCAAATCCGTTGGCGTTTGAATGAGATAAGCGCCGTCCTCATCGACACCAGCACCAACGCCCCCAAGCCTATCGCCTCCTACTAGCAGTTCAACGTCGCGCTGGAACAGATAGTCACGTACTTGCCACTCGCTTCGAAAACTCTCGAATCCAGCTCGTTCAAATTCTTGCGCAGTCTCGTGAATAGCTTCTAGCAAGCAAGTCACAATCTCATTTCGAGAAACCGTTTGCATATGATCAACTAAGCTGGTAGCCTGATAGTCTCCAGTGACATCGATGCCTGGTGCTGCATTCACATTCAAACCAATTCCGACGACTATGAGGGTTGGCTGGCTCGTCGTGGCAAGCTCTAGCAAAATGCCCCCTACTTTGCGGGTGCCAATGAGCACATCGTTGGGCCATTTCAACCCAACCTCTTTTAAACCAAGCTGCTCAAGTTGAACGGCAACCCCTAGCCCAATAGCAAGGCTGAGGGCACCGATTTCAGCAGCCGGCCGATCAACCTTGACACCCACGCTTAAGGCAACGTTTTGCCCGAATGGCGAGACCCAGCTCCGACCGCGGCGACCCCTACCCTGCGTTTGCACCTCCGCCGTTATTGCGGTCCCATCGATAGCGCGGCGTTGCGCGACATTCAATAGATCCGTATTGGTGCTTTGCGTACAAGGCATGATTTTCAGCCATCTCAGCCAGCGATCCGTATGGTTGCGCAATTGGGACCGAATGGCAGTCGCATTTAGCAACTCGAAGTTGTCAGTACTGAAGACCCCATTGACCGGCACTAAACCATACTCAAGGAGTTGTGCCTGAGTGCTTTCCGTAAGGAGCTCAACTTTTACGTCTTGACCCTTTGCTAGCGTTTCAAATGTTGTTTTCAAAGTCATCGCTAGTAATTCTCAGCTTGAGCGATATCGCGTTCGAGTAGCGGAACGACAATCAATACACTTAACCGCCAAGGTGTGCGGGTCTCGTCACCTTTCTGTTATCACATGCTGGCAGCAATATGGAATTTGGCAAATTCAAGTCCACCGAAGCTCTCAATCAGACCTACAACCGCATCCGTGGCTTGGGTCTTGAGGAAAACATTTGCGAACTCGATACCTACGGATTCACCGTTGTACCGCCGGACAAAGTAGCAGACAAAGCCTTTTTTGAACGCATCAGGAGCACCGTGCTGCGTTTATGCACGGAACGCACCGGCATTGAGTTTGATCTTGATCAAAATGGCGCGTTTGGTGAATACAAGGCGCAGCCACAAAGCGACGGCCAATTCCTGTTGTTCTATCTGCTCATGGCGGATCGTGTGTTTGAAGAGTGGATTTTGAATCCCACCCTATATGCGCTCATCGACTACCTCATGCGCGGCCAGCAGCAGCTATCGAGCCTGACCTCATTCGTCAAATGGAAAGGAGATCGCGACTCGCTAGGGTTGCATAGCGACTCACCGCCCGATCGCGACGGTCATTTGCCCGCATGTTCGGACGTCGCTAATGCGGCCTATTGCTTAACGGACTACACACTGGACAACGGCGCCATCGCCATGGTGCCGGGTAGCCACCTGTACTGTCGCCAACCACAGCCCGGTGAAGCTGAAAGTCGTGCGGTGCCAGTCGAAGCGGAAGCGGGCTCACTTATCGCGTGGCATGGAAATATATGGCATGGTGCATTCCCTAAGAAGACCGACGGACTCAGGCTGAATGTGACCAGTTACCACTGCCATCGCCGCCTTAAAACACAAGAGGCCTATCAGTGGCGAGTCACGCAGGAAATGCTGAATCGCAACCCGCCGGAGTTCGCGCGTTTAGTTGGTGCTGACGACCATATGGGTTGGGATGAAAACGGTCCCGACTATGCTCGTGGCGTCCGATACATGTCCGATGACGTTAAGAAGCGATTCGCTGCGGCTAGGGCAAAGCAGGCGAAAAAAGCCGCTTAAGCGACAACCAAATTCGTATTTGAAACTTATCTCGAAGGAAGGGTGAACCCTATTGGCTGATTCGGCACTGATTACCACGCTTGACGAATTTCAAAGCGAATATCGCAAAGGTATCGGAACGGTATTGCCATACCGCCCGGCGAAGCAAGCGAGCGTAGATAACTTGCGCCGCTACGCAGACGGGGTCGGGGACTACAACCCACTATTTCGTTCACCTGAATACGCGGTTACGAGTCGCTATGAGGATCTAGTGGCGTCACCCACATTCCTCTATGCCATCACGCTCGGCGTCATCGCTGGTGAAACGGGTGCGATCGACCGCGCACGTGTGAACACGCAATACTTACCGGTCAATTACGCGGGTGCCGAAATCGACTTTATCCGGCCCATTTGGCGCGACGACACCATCACAGCGATGGAAACCGTTGGTGAAACGACACGTAAAACAAGCTCGCGAATCGGTGACATCAACTTCAATACCGGCCACGTGTTATTCACGAATCAGCGTCAGGAAGTTGTCGCTACGATCAAAACACTCATGGCTCGTTACCAAAACACCGGCGGCACCCTCGAGTATGCGCGTGAATCGAAAGACGCTCAAGTGCGCCAAGTTATCGCACCTGATCCATTGGTTTTTGAACGCACACGTCAAGGCGGCGACAAACGATTTTGGGAGGACGTGCAAGAAGGCGATCAGCTAGATCCGCTACAAAAGGGCACGTACTCCGTGACCGAACTCTTCTTGTTCACGCATGGCGTGCTCGGCACTGGCCGCAGTACGCGGTCGGCCCTAGCAGCTGAAGGTTCTACCGATCTCGGTGGCGGCGGTCGATTCGATGAAGAGCATGCGCAAAAGCGTCGTAATATGCCTGGTCAATTCGACTATGGTCCGCAGCGAGTTTGCTGGTTAGCACAAGCCGCAACAGATTGGATGGGAGACTATGGCACGCTCAAGAAGCTGCATGCATCGATTCGTCACCCGAATGTGGTCGGAGACACCAATACAGTCTATGGCACCGTCTCGAAGAAATACGAAACTGATGAAGGTGCTTTGTTAGTCGAAGTTTCGATTGAGAACCGCAATCAGGCTGGCTTGGCGACAGCCTACGCGACCGCCACCATCGAATTGCCAAGCAAAACCGCCTAAGCGGCGTGCCGGTTAATACGCGGCCGCGTTGCCTTTTACGTCTTTCTTGGCGTTTCGTGCCGCATCAATTTGTTGCTTCATTTTGTAAATCAGCAGTTCTTCTTTGATCGAAGGTTCAACGGGTTCGTCTAGCGCACGGATCCGCTTGTATTCACCCTTCTCCATCGCCAGTCGCACAGCTACCGTCGTTTTTGGCCCTGAATAGGTGGCAATCTCCAATAGTCCTGCCGAGTAATAACCCATCCGTTGCAAGAGTTTCTCTGACGCGTTCGCAAGCACGTCAGGGTCGATCGATAGCTGCCAGTTTTCTTGTTGGCGGAGCCATGGCTTGACGTTCGAATTCGTCATGATGTAGCGCCACTCGTCGGTGTGGTTTACCCCCGTGCCGTGTAGTAAGCGACCATCCATGAGCATGACGGTCCCACCTTTCGCTTCAACGTTTACCGCTGGCGGTAACGCCCCAACTTCCTCACCAGGTTTCGTTTGTGACACTAGACGATGGCTCGTTGGAATAACCAAAGTGCCACCATTCACTTCGTTGACATCTTGCATGATGTAAACGGTGTTAACCAGAATCGGCGCGTGCGGTGTTTGGATGGGATGAATCGCCCCTGAGTCTTGATGCAGCGTCTGCGGATAGCTGCCTGGTCGCGCAATATTGGACGCGAAGGAATACGCGTAGTGGCCAGGTCCAAGCAGTTCCTTGTTCAGCTGTTCGATCATGGGTCCACCTTGCACCCATTCTGGGTCGAATTCGATGCATTTCGCGAAGCAATCACCTTTATTGACCAGCGTCCACATGATGTGGAAATGCGGCGTCATATCGGCTAGGCCGCAGGCGCGCTCAGCTTCTGCCTGTTTCTCCAAGCGTTCGCGCATATACGCGCGTTGGTATTCGCTCATGGCGTCTTCAATCAGGCAAAAGCCATATTTATCTAAGTCGCGTCGAGCTTTACGGATGTCCTTCGTTTCACTCGGCAGATCATCAAACTGTTTCCAATAGTTGTGTTTGCGCGGCACCGTTGTGTCGTAATAAGGCGTGCCGTTCAAGCCACCTCCTTCCGCGCTGCGGCCTGCTTCGAAAAGCGGACAGTGGAAACGCTTCGTTAAAGCACCATCAGGTCTCGTCGCGGGGACGCCGTTGCCGCCCACTGGCGGCACCAACCATGGGTTGTTCTTGTGCATTGAGCGGAATGGCTCACCAGACCGGAACCATTGAGCGTCCTTTAGCTGTTCGTCCTCGCCGGACAGCGCTTCGACGTTCTCAGGGAGAAATTCGGCTGGCACATGTCGTTCAGAGATTTGGGTAGATGCGTTCATGTCAAACTGCTTGCGCACGGGCGTGGTAGAGGCAACAGCTGCCGACGGATTGCTCATCACTAAGATGAGTAGAAACTAGGGTACGGCAGCGAGTGAAGTCTCAAATGATTGTATCTGATTTAGTGATGTCTGTGGCGTAGATCACCTTGTGAAAAAGCCGGTCTTCTCCAACCGGCTTTATCTTCTCCTCGCCTTGCGCCTGATCCGGCGCAGGTTTTTAGGTCAGGGAGCGCAGGATTGTCGCGAGGTCCTTCAAGTAGCTTTCAGCATAGACCAAGCGGACAACCCGTGCGCTCACATTGTTGTTTAGCTCGTCGTGGCGAATGCGCACATATGAAGTAGCACATTGTCATGGATGAGTGCGCCACCGGTCAGGTTGTCATGTCGGAACCGGATATTCTGTCCTAAGCTGACACCGTCGAACTGCTTGGTCCAGGCGTTCTTGAGTTGGTCAAGAAACATTTTGGTTCTTACGTCCGCAGCTATGGCACTAAGCGTGTCTGCAGAGCTTTTCTGATCAGGTGTTGGCTTGTCGCGCATGATGGCTTGATCGACCGCGTCCAAGGCGTAACTTTTGATGAGGCGAGGCAACAGACTCGCATGCGTCTTTTCGCTGGCGAATACTTCTAAACCTGCCACTTCGTTATGTATGAGAAACACGGATCCGATTTGCGCAGGGGCTTGTTTGAAATAGGCTACGTGCTTATCCAAATTAGCTTTGGTCGAAACATACATGGCATCCGAAGCAGACGTTGGCGATTCAGCCTGTAAGCGCATGGATTTTTCCTCAATATCGGACCACACGCGACCTTGATCGCCTCGAAAGCCACGCTTTGATTCAAGGTTTCGATTCACGGCGCGATTTTCGGCGGCTCGCCCACTGGCATAGTGCATACGATCGGCGACATGGAATCGTTGCTCATCTTCGTCATCTGCTTCATGATGCCAGCGGCCCTCTTCAACACATGACACCGGGATCTTTTGTTTGGAGCCGCCTGAAGCCAAAATTGAAACATTCAAAATACGATTTTGCATGGCGCCTAAAACCTCTTCACCTTCGAAGAGCAAAGCCTTTTTATCGGATTTGTTACGCAGCAGGATGTCATTCACGCTACCTTCATCATCAACTTCTTCAACGAAGAGCAAGGCGTTTTCGATGCCATCCTTAAGAGTGATGTAATCCGGCTCGATGTTTTGGTCGTGGAAGAGTGGCACCATCGAAAGATTGTCGCGGCACACTGGTTCGCCAGTTCTTAAACCGGCAAGGAAACTTTGTGCTGTCAAGTTCATAAGTAACCTCAAATTACCTTTGTAAAACGCCCGATTTGCTTCAACTCAAGGACGTTGTCGGAGTTGAGGTAATTCTCGCACCGTCTGCGACATATTGTGTCGCATGATAGGTGTCTAGCTAGGATTTTGTCGTAAATATGCTGTTTTACTTAGCGTTTTAGCACACGATTCAATACGCTATGGCTCTCGCCGCCACGCCAATGCTTGCTTGATTTTTTGCGAATCTTCTTTTTTCACGCTAAATCTGTATATTTGATATTCCCATGTGCCCATGTGCACGTGTGTTACTTCTCCAGATAAAGACGCGTGGTACACCACACATGATTCATCGAATACTTAGCTACACGGCGGCTGTTGTACTTATGTCGTTTAGTACCAACGCCGTTAACGCACAAGACGAGCCCGAGGAAGAAGCCCGTTCGATCATCGAGGAAGTCGTCGTAACGGCTGAAAAACGCGAAGAATCGGAAATGACGGTGCCTCTAGCAATTACCGCATTCGACTCGTTCAAAATTGAAAAACTGAAAATAGAAAACGTCAATGACCTAGCCTTGATGACGCCAGGTCTTGAAGTCCAGACGCACGCCACCAACAACCTTTTCACCATGCGCGGCGTCGGCACCGCATTCTCCACAGCACACTTGAACGAATCGGCCGTGGCGGTCTATCAGTCCGGTCTGGCTGCGATGGCTGGGCGTACGGCGGGTATCGATACCGATGGTTTCGACATTGACCGGATTGAGGTTTTGCGAGGCCCACAAAACACGGTTTACGGTCGCAACGGCATCGGCGGCACGATCAACTACGTGCGCAAAGCACCCAAATTCGAATTTGGCGGCGAATTACTTTCCGAGCTAGGAACCAGTGCAAATCGCAGAATTGGCTTGGCCGTCACGGGACCCGTCGAAGCCTTTGGACTTGGCGATTCACTTGCGTTCCGGCTAACCGCACACTCGAATCACCGCGATGGCCAACAAACTAATGTAGGTCGAACTGATCTGAATCGCGTTTGTGACGTGGGTACATGTACCGGTGCCGGTCTAGATAGTGTCGACAATTGGACCATTTCGCCACAACTCGAATGGCGTGGTGAAACGTGGACGCTGAATTTGCTGGGCGGCATGTATGAATCTGACCGCCTCATGGGGCGCAATGCGCCAGGTCTGTTTCCTCCTGGCGTGTTGCCAGCTGGATTGACCTTTCCAAACCATATCAATGACGGTGTGAACTCGCGTGGCGTACGTCGAATGGCTTCCTTCTACGGTTGGGATGCCAAGATTCCAACCGGGGATGGCGGCGTTCAAATGAACCGCGACAACACGCATATGGTTGAGTCGACTAATTTCGTACTCACCTTCGAATGGGAACTATCAGATAGGTTCGGTCTGCGCTATCAGACCGGTGTCTCCGATTACTCCGATTTGAGACATCGCGATCGCGACTACACCGACCGGACTGGGGAGCCAGGCTTCATGGATCCTGACGACCCAAGCGTCTGGCCGAAAGCAGACGACAATGGGGGTCCATTTCGCGACCGCGTCTCGACCGGTGGTGGCGATTACGACATTGACCAGCATGAGTTGACGCTGACAGGCAGTCTAAGTGACAACGTCGACATACGCTTGGGACTCTTCACGTTGGATGCACTCAGTGTAGTACGGTTCGACCAAAAACACTATGAAGATGCGGGGCTCAACAGGTCGACGCTGGACGATTTACGCGCATTGCACGCGGTGGGTGGCGCGCCCGATTTAGGTGCAACTTTCCCGTCTGGTTCGTGCGATGACATTCTCATGGAACAGTTCGGCCAAACCATTTTGGACGAAAATCAAGACGCGCCAGTACTACCTAGTCCCGGCGAACCCCATACCGAAGACAATCTCACAGGGTGGATACCCGGCTATCTGATATGTATCGACAAAGACGGCCTTTGGGACGGGATTGGTGGACTTCACAGTGCGGCCTGGTCTGGTAGACAAAGAATTAGCCAGGAGCAGTTTTCCGTCTTTGGCGAGTTAAGCTGGCAACTAAGCGACTCCTTGAGCGCTTCCATAGGGTTGCGAACCATTGATGACGAAAAACCAAGTTATGAATTCGTGCACTTGAGCAACCAGACCGTTTTCACTAGCCGCTTCAACCCGTTCGCAACAAGCGCAGACATTACGGCACTGGTTACTGGCGATGCGCGTGGTGAATGCAACGATCCGGCATTCCTCGACGATGAGGAAATCAGTTTTGAGGAATGTCTCTGGGATCAGTTTTACGAGGTGAATGACGTTGACGCGCCGAGGTGGTTGCAAGTACTACGCAACAAACCTACCGTGCTTGAATACGGCTCAACCGTTTTCAATTTCGATTTGGAATTCACGCCAACTGAAAACGTCTTCATTTTTGGACGCGTAGCGTCTGGTTACCGCTCAGGAGGAACCAACGCGATTCCAACGGCAGCCGACGATTTCCTGCCATTTTTGCATTTCGACCCTGAAGAACTGCTGACGTACGAGGGAGGCTTGAAAGTACGCTTGCCCGATCAAGGGTTACGTTTGATGACGTCCGTTTATTACTACAACTATGAAAACTACATCGCCAACGCGGCGATCACACTTTGTCCTGAAGATCCTTGGGAATGTGCGGGTGAGCCAAATATCAATTACGGCGATGTCCGTATAAGCGGCCTTGATTTCGAGTTCGCTTGGGATGTCCCATTTATCGAGAATCTAAGTTTGTTTGGCTTTTGGGCCATTAATAGAGGTGAAGTGCTAGAACCTTATGTGCTTCCTACCTATGAATGGACTGGTAATGAAGACATTTCACCCGACGCGCAATACACATACATTTCGAGTAGTAGTGTCGAAGGCAACAAACTCCCGAACAATCCGCGTACAAAATGGAATCTATCTTCTGAATACACCATCCCGTTTGACGGTGGCTCATCCCTTGCGTTGCTCGGGGTGTATTCGTGGCGAGGTGACTTCGATGCTTATGTGTCGAATAACCCTATGGAGAAGGCTGGTACGTACGATCGCGTTGACTTAAATGTAACCTGGACGGCGGCTAGTCAAGATTGGTCCATATCCGTATTTGGTCACAACGTGTTCAACGATCAGGAAATCGAACTATTTGAATACATTGATTATGAATGGGAAGATCCTGATACCGGCGAAGAAGTGTTCGTGATCGTTGACGACCCGTTCATATCGGGATGGCGCTATTGGGGCGCAGAACTTCGTTATCGATTCTGAGTTTCATTAATTGGGGGTCGCCACTGTGGAGAAGAAGTGGCGACCTTCAAATTACTTAAGCAACTAACAAGCGCCGATGTCATCGGCGCTTGTTTTTAACTATTTTGAAAGATGCCTGCTGATTCGCACGCAGCTATAGTGAGCGATGTATTCGAAGCGGGATCCCCGTCAGCGGAATTTGAAGCTCTTCGCCTAGATTTCAAAGGCTTGGCCAGGGTTTATCTATCGACTTGGCCTTACATATATGAGCAACTGCGCCATTTTCTGGCACTGCTCTTTTTGAACCTTGCGCTGGTGGGGTTTGGCACCGCGATAGGGTTCCTCAGTTTCGACATCCTGTGGGATTCGGTCGGACAACGTGAACCGTTATCCGGTATGCAAGCCTTCGTTTTACAGCTGCCTCCCGCCGCTTACGTCGACGCCGCGGCCCTGTCAGATGCCGCCGCTTTCGAAATCCTATTTCGCTTTCTCATCGTTTCGGCAGTCATCATCATCTTGACCACCACCATGGTCACTGGCATTGCTATGTACAAGGTGTGGATCCTGCAACGAGTCAATCAGGAACTGCGAGTCGCCTTGGTGCAAAACGCCGAAGAATTGAGTTTGCGGTTTCACACCAAGATGACGGCTGGCGACGGCATCTATCGGGTATTTCAGGACAGTGCCATGGTGACCGCGGTCGTAGACAACATCGTCGTGCAACCCATCATCTCGATCGCCGTCCTTGTCATGCAAATCGTCATCGCAACGCTATTTAGCCCTTGGTTTGCGTTCCTATTACTGGTGGCAGTCCTCACGATCGTACTGATAACAAGTTGGTTTACGCCACGACTACGGAGATGGAGCCAAACCGCACGACGCGCCAACGCCGAACTTTTTACGCGCGTGCAGGAGACGTTTCAGAGCATTCAAGCCATCAAAGCTTATCGCTTTGAAGACGCAAATCATGCTCAATTTAGCGCCGTGTCACAGCGAGCCCTCGACTCTGCGTTCCAGTTGCGCGGTGAATTCGCGTTGCTGAAGGTTGTCGTTTCCTTCCTTCTCGTGCTCACTTTATTTGTCACGGACTATGTAGCCACTCAATATGTCCTTGAAAACCAAACCGTGTTTGGTGCATCGCTGTTGGTTCTATTTGGCATGTCGCTTACAAACTGGACGGTGGCGGCGCACCAGGCCAGACGAGGGGCGCTAGGCGCGTTCATACTAAATTTTGAAATTCTGGTCAAAGTCTGGTGCTACGCACAGGATATGGCGGTGGGTCTAGGCCGAGCGTTTTGGCTGCTAGAACAAAAACCTGAGGTGCAAGATCCTGACGAGCCGCAACCATTTCCACGCGTTGCAGACGGGGTGCGCTTCGAGCGTGTGGATTTTGGCTATGAGGCGGATGTGCCTGTATTAGCTGGCTTCAACCTGACCGCGCGCATTGGTGAAATCACCGCGTTGGTTGGCGAATCAGGCGCTGGCAAGTCAACCGCAATGACCTTGCTATTAAGACTTTTTGATCCAGATGAAGGCAAGGTCCTCATTGACGACGTCGACATCCGAACTGTTCGCGTGCATGATCTTCGCGAGCACGTAGCCATTACGCTACAAGAGAATGTTCTATTTCCTGTCTCGGTGGCGGACAACGTTCGATACGCAACGCCAGATGCATCTGATGCCGAGCTGCAACAAGCGTTGGAGTTGACCTGCGCAGATGAGTTCGTAGATGCGCTGCCGGAAGGCCTTCAGACTGAATTAGGCGTCGATGGCGCATTGCTCTCCGTCGGGCAAAAACAACGCATCTCGATCGCACGCGCCGTATTGCGCAATACCCGCATCTTGGTGCTGGACGAACCCACCGCATCGCTTGATCCTGCAACAGAACGTCAAGTGATTGCGAATCTGAAGCGTTGGGCCGCGGATCGCGTCACGATTCTCATTACGCACCGCTTGTCCACGATTCGTAACGCCGACCAAATCGCGTTTCTGTCGGACGGCAAAATCGTTGAGTCGGGTACCCACGAATCTCTACTCGAAGAAGGTGGCCACTACTTCAACTTCGTGTCTAGACACGAAACCGACAATGTCTGAAGCGAACTACCAGGATCGCCTGGACACCCAATGGCAGATTGGCGCAGGTGCGGTCGTTGAGCTCTTCAGTCGCTCGCTCGCCTATCTATGGCCGCAGCGGAAACTGTTTACGGCCCGCGTTGGACTCCTCATTGTGATTTACGGGCTGGGGTTGCTGTTGCCGTGGTTCCTAAAAATCCTCGTAGACCACGGCGTTATGCAGCAACCGATTCAAGGAGCCGAACAACAGCTCTTGTACCCCGTGTTCATAGAGCCGTTTCTCAATTTTGTCGGTGGCATGGACCCACTTGCCATTACGCTCTACACCCTGATTGGCCTGGCCGTCCTGTTCTTTTTTGTTGGCTACTCCGGCAACACACTCCTTGAAGCCAATCTAGCAGAAGGCGCGGATGTAGCGACTCAATCAGAAAACAAAATCAGTGCTGGGACAAGCGCGGCGCACGGGATCGTTGGTTTGCTCGATCTTGGTGTTGCCATTCGTTTGTCGCAACGCATCACGAACCACGTTCGCAGTGAGCTCTTCGGGCGGCTGTCGCATCAATCCATGACTAGCTTGAATCTGCAACGCACCGGCGATGCGTTGTTTCGGGTGCTGCACGATGCGCCGTCAGTCGCTGCGATTTGTCATGCGTTGACGCTAAACCCATTAGCGATGATCGTGAGCGTCGCCGCCAATCTATGGGTGCTTATCGCTGTGTATGGTGCCGTGGCCCCTGAACTGGTGTGGATCGGGCTGTCAGCTGTGGTTCTAACGCTTTTGGCGACCTCGCCACTAGCACGCTGGGCACGGCGCATTAGTCAAGCAAGCCGTGCTTCGGGTAGTGCTACCACCAATGAAATCGAGGAAGGGCTGAAGAATGTTGCGGCGGTTCAGAGCCTTGGCAATACCGAGCTGCAACGGCATCGCTTTGCGACGGCGAGCAAAGAGTCCTTTAAACAAAGTTTGTTGCTAGCGTGGGTTGTGCGAGCGGTCGAATGGATTGCTGAAAACGTCCATTTGGTCTTCGCTACGGCGGGATTTTGGGTTATTTTCTCTGGCATCATTCGAGGCGAACTCACGCTAGGCGATGCACCTGTAGTCTTGCGGATGTATAGCCTGCTGTATGAAACGTCGATGCAATTTGGTCGAATCTGGATCGACCAACAAGACAACGCGGCAGCCGCAAGAAGGGTGTTTTTCTCGATGGATCACCATCGAGAAAGCGTTGGTGAGCACGACGCCGGGCTTAAAAGCATGCATCTTGAAAACGAGTTCACATTGCGTCTCGACCACGTGAGCTATCGCTATCCCGATGGGCGTCAGGTACTGACGGACGTGAGTTTAGAAGCCCGCAGTGGCGAAGTACTCGCCATCGCAGGACCGAGCGGGTCCGGCAAGACCACCCTCGCATATCTCATCCCAAGATTTTTGGTGCCTGAGCAAGGTCAAGTGTCGATCAATAACGTTGACCTAAACGAATTGGATCTCGATGCACTGCGAAAACGCGTCACCTACGTATTTCAAGAGCACCAGTTGTTAAGTGATACCGTTGCGGCAAATCTTCGTGTCGCTAATCCCGATGCCACCGAAGCCGAAATGACACGCGTTTGCGAGTTAGCGGGTGCTTTGGATTTCGTGCGCGATATGCCGATGGGATTTGACTCCTACATAGGCCGTGGTGGCGCGACACTTTCCACCGGACAGAAACAAAGACTGTCTATTGCGCGTGGATTGCTGCGCGACGCGGAAATCCTGATTTTGGATGAACCAACATCGGCGTTAGACCCCGAAAGCGAGCAAATCCTTTTGAATTCGCTAGTAGCGCCAAGCAAGCGTTTGACGATTGTCATCACCCACCGCGTGGACGTCATTTTGCGAGCAAATCGGGTTGTATTTCTTGAGCAAGGAAGGATTGTCGAGATTGGCTCACCGACCGACCTGTCCAGGCGCTCTGATAGCCGGCTCCGCCAGATCATCGAACAGTCGTTGCGTGAATATGAATAAGTTGCGCCTTGTCCATCGAGTGAATTGAGCACCATCTAAGGCACTGCGGCGCGCGTTGTCCCTAGCTGAACTACTTACAAAAGAAATTCGCGGTGATACTACGAAAGGCAACTCGTGGCGTAAGTCCAACGAGATCGCAGATCACCGCGAATAAGAGTTTTAAGCGTTACGATGCAGTCGCGAACGCGCAAAGGTGCAACACGGTGTCGTCGTGTACGAGTGCACCACCCGTGATGTCTTCATCTTGGAAACGAATGTTATGACCAAGGCAGACACCTTTTGTTTCCTTGATCCATGAGTTTTGAAGACCTTCGATGAACTCTTTCGTGCGTCGTTTTACCGTGTTATCGTCATCGATCTTTGCATCAGTATCCGCATGCTCCATCCGCTGATTATCAATAGCATCCAGCGCATAGCTTCGTACTAATCTGGGGAGCATGTGAGCGTGCGTCTTTTCGCTCGCAAAGATTTCGACGCCGGAAACCACGCCGTCTACCACAAACGCTGAGCCAATCTGCTTCTTTTTGTGCTTGATGGTTGTGACGTGTTTGTCCATCAATTCGGCAGTCGATTGGAACATTGCATCCGAAGCACCAGTTTGCGATTGGGCGTTCAGCCGTGCTGACTTCGCTCGAATGTCTTGCCAGACACCAGATTGATTGCCGCGATATTCATTACGTGCGGCTAGATTAAGGTTAACAGCGGAGTTTTCAGCTGCGCGACCCCGAGCATAGTGCATACGATCGGCCATCCTAAATCGGCGCTGGTCCGTCCTTTTACTTCGGTGTTGCCAGCGACCTGCTTCGACGCAAGACACCGGTATGACCTGTTTCGAATCCGCATCGGCGAAGATTGAAACATTCAATATTCGATTTTGCTTAGCGCCAAGAAATTCCTCGCCCTCAAACAAAAGAGCTTTCTTATCGGATTTATTACGAAACAAGATATCGTTCACGCTCCCACTTTCGTCGACTTCCTCGACGACCAAGCATGAATTGTCGATTCCCTCTTCTAAAGTTAAGTAATCAGGTACGACGTTTTGGTCGTGAAACAGAGGCACCATTGCGAGATTGTCAGTTCGCACGGGTTTGCCGAGTCGAAGACCGGCAAGAAAAGCTGGCATCATTGCCATCATGGATATTCTCCAATAAAACAAGAAAAACCTTCAAACTG
>VXLJ01000040.1 GCA_009841635.1 Gammaproteobacteria bacterium | reverse complement strand
CGCCAATGGCATACGCCGCGATGATCATGCCTTCTAGCAAGACGTGCGGGTTGTTTGATATGAGCCAGCGGTCCTTGAAAGTGCCGGGCTCCATTTCGTCGCCATTGCAAACCAAATACTTCAAGCCGCCGTCCGGACATGGTCCTGGTGCCACAAACCCCCATTTCGTACCTGTCGGGAAACCTGCACCGCCGCGCCCGCGCAAGTTGGCATCTTTGACTAAATCAATGATCTCGGCGGGCGATCTATGCTTGAGGGCGTCGCGCGCCGCCGTATAGCCACCGCCTGCTTCATAGTCCGCTAAAAAGACAGGCCCTCCGACTTCTTCGACGCGTCCGGTCAGTGGCTTGGTAGCTTGCAATGACATCAGGCGTAGCGACCAAATATGTCATCAAGTTTGTCGGCCGAGACGTTCTCGATGAGGTCTTCGTCAATTTGCATCGTAGGTGCTTTGTCGCACGCCCCAAGGCACACGATCGGCAACAACGTAAATCGTCCATCCGCCGTCGTCTCACCGAAGCGAATACCAAGTTTCGCTTGGAGATCTTTTGCTAACCCATCCGCACCCATGACATAGCACGACACGCTATCGCACATAGAAACCACATGACGGCCTACCGGTTGTCGATAGATCAGGTTGTAGAAGGTTGCGATGCCGTCTAAATCAGCTGCCGACATGTCCAGCAAGCGCGCGATCGCGTACAAACTCTCATCCGAAATCCATCCACGATGGCGTTGCACGATGAGCAAGGCATCGATTGCGGCTGACTCGCGATCAGGCAAATGACTGATTTCAGCCTCAATTTCAGCGACCTCTTCGCTCGACAGCATGGGTACGAGTTCTGCTTCGCTCATCGATCCACGTCTGCCATGACAAAATCAATGCTTGCGATGATGGCGATGAGGTCTGGCACCATAAATCCGTTGCTAATGAACGGAATTTGTTGCAAGGCGGGAAACGACGGTGTTCGCACTCTGGAGCGATACGCCATCCCGCCCCCATCAGAGATCGAATAGAAACCCATCCACCCTTTGGTGGCTTCAACGAGGGTTTCTGATTCGCACGGTGGGACGACGGGTCCCCAACTGACATTTAGGAAGTGGTGGATGAGCGTCTCGATGTGCTGCATCGTGCGCTCTTTGGGCGGAGGCGTCGTCGAACGATGATCGGCTTTATACGGTCCTTCAGGCATGTTGTCCGCGCATTGGCGAATGATCCGAAGGCTCTGCCGAATCTCCTCGACCCGCACAACGCATCGATCGTAGCAATCGCCGTTCGCGGCTGTGGGAATCTCGAAGTCGAACTGGTCGTAACTGCTGTACGGACGGTTCTTGCGCAGGTCCCAATCATTGCCGGTCGCCCGCAAGGAAGGTCCGGTGATGCCCCAATCCAAGCCTTCGGCGGTGTTGTATGCACCGATGCCTTTTGAGCGACGTTGCAGGATCTTGTTATCCAGCGACATCTTGTGGTAATGGTCAAGACGCTTCGGCATGTAGTCACAGAAGTCGGTGACCATCTCGTACCAACCGTCGGGTAGATCCTGCGTAACGCCACCGATGCGGAACCAACTCGGATGCATGCGTCCGCCAGTGATAGCTTCAATAATCGAGAACAAGCGCTCGCGGTCCGCAAACATGTAAAAAACCGGGGACATTTGCCCGACGTCTTGCGCGAACGTACCGTAAAACAGTAGGTGGCTTGCAATGCGGAAACACTCGCTCAACATCACGCGAATCACCTGCGCCCGATCCGGCACGGTAATGCCTGCCATACGTTCGATGTTCATGACATAAGGCAGGTTGTTCATTACCCCGCCTAGATAGTCGATGCGATCGGTGTAAGGGATGTAGGTGTGCCAGGATTGGCGTTCCGCCATCTTTTCTTGCCCGCGATGGTGGTAACCAATGTCCGGCACCGCCTGCACGATGACTTCGCCGTCCAGTTGCAGCGCGATGCGGAACACCCCATGCACGCTGGGATGATTCGGGCCGAGATTCAGAAACATGAAGTCGGTGTGCTGCGCGTCACGTCGCATGCCCCATTCTTCGGGCACGAACTTCAGTGCTTCCTGTTGTGCTGCTTGAAACTCCGGTGTTACGCGATAGGGCTCCATTTCCGTCGCGCGCGCCGGGTGTTCTTTACGGAGCGGATGGCCTTCCCACAAAGGTGGGGTAAGGATGCGACGCAAGTTCGGGTGCTCATCAAATTCGATGCCAAACATGTCATACGCTTCACGTTCGTACCAATTCGCAACCGGGTAGATTGATTCGACGCTCTTGATGCTGAGATCGCTGTCCTGCAACGGCACCTTGATTCGGATGTCGTGGTTCCCGACCAGCGAAATTAGGTGATAAAAGACCGTGAAATCCGCGGCTGGCTGCGCGTCGCGGTGTTTCCGCAAGCGCTCATCGATCGCAGACACATCGTAGAGTAATTCGTATGGCGTATCGGCGTCATGCTTCAGGAAGCGCAGCACATCCTGAATACTGTCTCTCTCAACCCAAACGGTTGGGTAGTCATCTTTGGTTTGTTGGACTGTGACCTCACCGAAACGAGTTCGAAGATCACTGACGATTCCTGGCGGCTCAGCTACCGCCTCTTGAGGCAACGCCATGTTTTAGGTCGTTCGCTTCTTGCCTAGCAACGCGTCTGAAAGCGGGGCGTCACCAACCGTCGTAGGTTCTGCCAAATCAGTTGTTTTCATTCGCTCAGGCGTTCGAATATCACGTTGCGATGGCGCGTACTTCGACACATTACCATCTTCGCCTATCACCCAAGACAACGGACGGCGCGTATTTTTTATGGATTCTTGCAGAAGCGTGAGACCTTGCATAAACGCTTCCGGGCGTGGTGGGCAACCCGGTACGTAAACGTCAACTGGCAAGAATTTATCCGCCCCTTGTACGACACTGTATATGTCGAACATGCCACCCGAGTTAGCGCATGAACCCATCGATATGACCCAGCGTGGCTCGAGCAATTGTTCGTAGAGATGCTGCAGCACCGGCCCCATCTTGCGAAAAACAGTACCGGATACGACGATCAGATCGGCTTGACGTGGTGTGGCACGAATGACTTCTGCGCCAAAGCGGGCAATATCGTGCCGTGAGGTGAAACTCGTCGCCATTTCTACATAGCAACAAGAAAGACCGAAATTGAACGGCCATACTGAATTTGCGCGACCCCATGCGACAAGATCTTCGAGTTTCGCGGTTAAGAAACTCTTGCCTGACTCTTCTTGATACGCGTCATCTGCGACCGCCATTGGTTCGTCAGGAACTGCTTTTACCAGCCGGTATTCCATCAGGCCGCGTCCGCTTTAGCGTACCGACCAGGCATCGATACTCGGCGCTTAACACCCCAATCTAATGCCCCAGTTCGAAATTCGTAGAGCAAGGCAATCAGCAGCATGCCAATGAAAACGCAAGCTGCTCCATACCCCAGCCACGCTGTTTCTTCAAAAGCAACCGCCCATGCCACGATAAAAATCGTTTCGAGGTCGAAAATAACAAAAAAGATTGCGACCAGGTAAAACTCAATGGACAACCGCATGTCTTCTGCTTCGCCAACCGGTACGATGCCTGATTCGTAGGGTATATCCTGCGCGCCGCCGTGCCGTGCTTTAGCACCGATGAACCAAGCCGCCACGAGCATGACGCCAAGCAGCCCGAAGATCACAACGCAGAAAATAAGGAACGGCCACATATTAGTAAATACAGCCCTGCCTGCTCATCGCCGGGCTCAGAGCGAAATTCCCCCGCATGAAGAATGGCTCGAACGAGCCATCGAGCGAATTATATGAGTGACTTTGTTAGCCAATCCCAAGGCAAATTCGCCAAAATACCGTTTGACGAACCGTGATTTAAGTGTCCTACAACCCAAAATTGCAGCGTCAGCATGCAGCGTGCAAACGTAAGATTCCGCGCTTACGAAACGCCCTCAAACTCTCTCTTAGCTAGCCATTCCTTTGTTTAGCTCATTTCAACATTACCCGCGAGGGCTACGCGTTGGGTCCTGTTTACTATTTGGCAATGCCGCGTTGTTGTTCATTTGGTGGTTGCTCTTTCCCAATACCGTTCAAAGCAACGGTGCGCAGGTGTTTTTCATCCTGCTTTGGTCTTGTGCAGGTTGCGGCGTGCTGCTTGGCGAGGGCTGGATTCGCACAGGGATTGGGTGTTTGTTAGCTGCGTTCGTATGGGGCTTGTTCAATCAGCCTACGTTGTTAGATGGCATCATGTCAATCAATTTAGCTGACTGGTTAAGCAAATTCATTGCACTTTATGCGGTTATATCGCTGTGCTCGCCAGAGTCAAACAAGTGGTTCGCTAGCAAGAAGGAAAAAGCGGCGACGGGAGACGACGACGTCACGTAGAGATAGCCGGGTTTACGCTAAGCCGCTATTTCTTTTCGCCGAGTTGTAGCAGAATGCCGTGAGTAGATTTCGGGTGCACGAAGACTTGCGGACCACCTTCCCCAATTAAGCGCGCACCAGCGGCTTTCATAGCTTCGCAAGTTGCTGCCAAGTCGTCGACTTCGAACGCGATTGTGTGCATACCTTCACCGCGCCCTTCAAGCGCTTTACCGACAGCACCGTCAGGATCGGTTGGTGCAACCACTTCAATGAACCCACCGCCGGGTAGATTAAAGAACGCTTGCTTGATGCCTAACGCGTCACTTTGGTCCGTTCGATCTAGTTCGAGCCCTAGCGTATCGCGATAGGTTGCGATACCCTCATCAAGGTCGTTGACTCGAACCACGAGATGATCGTATTGGGTAATGGCCATGATGTGTCCTTAGAAAATGCTGCAAAATCATAGCAGCGACTTCAAATTCAGTTTTGTAACAACAAAATGACTGGAATGCAGTCCTAGTGCATGTGCGCGAACTTTCGTATTTCAAACCGTCATCAAGCTATCGCCAAATTAGCAACCAAGGTGTGCTACGCCACTAATTTGCTCCTGCTGTACGTTGTACTCCCTCAGTTCTGTACTTAGCAGTGTCACGTTTACTGACTCAACTACCGTAGTAGACTTGAGAACAACCGACTGCCCGGCACTAGGAGAGGACTTAACAATCTGTTCGCAGACTTAACATCATTTCACTAATATCATCTCGATTTCGCCAAGTAGATTAGATCGTAAGTCGAAGTATTCAGGTTTTGAATCAGGCTTGTCTAGTCTCGGCCTTCTTCAAGTTTCGTCCGTTATCGGATTGACGGGTAGCCTTCTCAAACGCGAATATAGATATGTTGTTGCAACGCCCGATCTCTTCGCGTAAGGTCCTTGGAAAGTATCTTACAAACTCGCACGCCATTATTTAAGCTCATAGCACGACAAGAAACTATATGTACCTATTAAGGTCGGCAACTTTGATATCAGCCAAGTTATAAGTCTGAAGTTTTCAAACCACAATCGTTTACTCGCTACAAATAGTCTCACGTTATATGACTTCGGTATGTGTTGTTACTATTTATCCGGATAGCACCCTTACCCGCGCTAACGCATGGAGTACATATTTAGGGACCGACACCTCTTTGGCAAGGTTTTCGATGAATGGAAAGACGTAAAAGTTGGCAATGAAATCAATTCGTCGTCATTCGTTTCGACCTCGCTTGATACGAAAGTCTTATTAAATTATGATGGTGGTCAGTGATCTGAAGGGATATTCATAGAAGTAGCAGCGCCCGAAGGCGCGGAATCCCTTGTGGATGGGGTATCCGGAAGTGAAATGGAAGTTCGGTTGTTCCGAGGCAGCCGATTTCGGGTTGCCGGCGTTCAAGACGACGTCAGAGTAAAAGAGGGCACATGTAATGAACGAGTATTAAAGGGAAAGTAGATCGCAGTCGACACATTCTCTAGTGAGCTTGAAAAAGTCAATTAAATATGTTCAAATGAATTACGGTTTGAATGCTGTCGGAGCATCATATGGCAGATAAACGAGATAAAGATGACGGGCGATTCAGCGACCCTGTTCCGATTGTTAGGTACGATAAAGATGGCAATTTGGTGAGCGGCACGCCAGAGCAAGCGGCGCGCATTGAACGGATACGAGAAGCGATGAACGCGCTGGACCGAGGCGACGAAGAGACATATAGAAAGCTCATACGAAGTTAGCGATGGCGAAAGATGATCGTCTTGACCCTTGGGAGTTGCCGCCCGGCGTGGCCCCGAATTTAGCGAAAGAAAGCGAATTCGATGAGTTGTGGGGAGAGGTTTACACGCGCTTCGGGTACCGGATGGCGTACGGTTTCGGTGTGCCGGTGAGCGCGAAAACAGCGTCGGTGATGAAGTGCGCGCTCGAACGCAACGACCTTGAAATATTGACTGGTTGGATTGATCAAATCGCGGAGCGTTCAGCCAAGTTGGGAATCATTTTCTAACGACCCACTAACTGTTCATGGCTGACCTACACCTCTAGCACGGTTTTCGATGAATTGAAAGACGTAAAAGTTGGCAATGCAATCATGTCGTCGTCATTCGTTTAGACCTCGCATGATCCGAAGGTCTCTACCGAAATTTTGGTGGAGCTCAGCGTTATGAGGGGATTCTTAGAAGTGGCGGTACCCGAAGACGCGAATCCCTTGTGGGTGGGGTATCTGGAAATGACTGAAAGTTCTGTTAGATCGAGACAGCCGATTCCGGCTGACTGGCGTTCAACACGACGTCAGAGTGAATGGGAGGAATGGGATGTACGAGTATTAAAGGAAAAGTTGTGCACGGTCGAATTACTCTAGTGAGCATGAAAAAGTCAATGAAATGTGTTGAAATCAATGATGGCTTGAAACCTGCCGGAGCATCATATGGCAGATAGACGAGACAGCGATGACAGGTGATTTTCCGATCCCGTTCCAATCATCGTTTTTGACAAAGACGGAAATTTGAAGAGCGGCACGCCTGAGCAAGTCAAGCGCATGAAACAGCTTCAAGCGGCGCAGGCAGCGCTGCGCGCTGGCGATAAAGAAACCTACCATAAGCTAATGGATATTTATGATGGCACAACCGAATCTGACTGATCCTTGGGAATTGCCGCCCGGCGTCGACCCGAATTTGGCGAAAGAAAGCGAGTTTCATGATTTGTTGAGCGAGGTTTATACCCGCTTCGGCTATCGCATGGCTTATGGATTCGATGTGCCGGTGAACGCGAGGACGACATCGGTGATGAAGTATGCGTTTGAACGCAACGATCTGAAGATATTGACAGGTTGGATCGAACAAATCGCGAAGCGTTCCGCCAAGTTAGGCATGGTTTTCTAACGACCTCCTAACAATTTATGGCGAATAGCCATGAAATTTCGCTGTGAGTACAAATCAGTCCGAAATCGAACGTCGCTTCGTCGAGGTCGCGTCCTACCAAGGGCGCACCGTGACTGGCAATGCGATAGTTTACGGCGATCAAAGTTGCGTTGGCTTGCTACCTCCTCTCTAGAATCAAGTGAAATCAGAATATGAAACAAGCGACGCAGTTTTACGAAACACAGTCAATTCGATCAAAAAATACAAAAATGCTGGTGATGAATTCCATCAGCCATTCAGTCATAAACCTTACTCCGGTCAGGAACGTTTACGCCTAATCGTTGCGTGAGTAAAAATGGGTCAAATTGGTAGGACCTCACCATATGGATAGATTTGTGCTAAATCGCGTTCGTAGACTCGAAATCCTGTACCATGGTTTCTGACCGAACCATTTTCTTTTAGGTGCATTCTTAGGTCAACGTGAATTAAGCCTGAGTTGAACAGGTTTGCTACGTGCCAACTGAACATCCAGCCCGAATAGAAAGTCGCACTGTGATACCAAAAATGTTCAATGCCGTTGATTCTCTTCGATTCTGCAAGCACGAGAATTACATGTCTCACCTTTCTGTGAAATAAATCAAGCATCATCGAGACAGACCATTTCGCCAATATTCGTTTATCCACTGATTTAATCAAGATATTTTCCTCGGTAGCATCAATGTATAGTCCTCTCGTGATATCGTTGCCTTTCAATGTCACATACAGGTTTGTTCTCGTATCCTCTTCAAGCCCAAACTCTTCAATTACCTCTCGAGCTGGCACCTGCCATGCATCCCGGTCGCTTGTAAACAACGTTACCAAAGATGATGTGTTCGAACGATGCGCCTTCAACTCGACATCGTCCAGATCGGGTACTTTGAAATTGTTTTCTTCTAAGCCAAGTAATTGTTCCAGCGTATGGCCAACACCAGTTCCGCCACGTCGTTGCGTTGGCACGTAACCTTGTAACTTAATTTGTTTTAATCGTGCAACAACCTGCTCTATCGATTGATACACGAATTAAACTTTTTGTGCAACGACCACATACTCATCCGTCATAGTCTTGCTCTTCTTGCCGCGAATATTCTGTGGCGAGTTTTTCAATGGCATAACTTTATTCGTTATCTCACGACAGTGTATATTGACAATGTCCAAACCTAGATATTCAAAAATCTCAGCCGTGATTTGATCTAGCGGAATTTCAGTACTAGCGACTTGTCGATTACCGACCACGAAACAAACATAGCCTGCGTCTGCTAAAGATTGGCTGACATTCGAAATAACCTTGAGGTAGCCATTGAAAAACAATGTTATGTCTCTAGCGCGATCGGGGCGCAACTTTTCGATTTCCCGTAAGGTGCTTCTTAAGTGAGGAAAATGCTCAACGTCTATGGTTAAGGGTTGATTTTTGCCTAGACCTTCTGAATCTACTGTGTACGAAATGGTATTAAAAGGATTGAGCAACTCCGTCCATTCATTGCCAAAACTGCTGTACTGACCATAGGCAACGGTGGTTCCGTGATCACCGTATGGTGGCGAGGTGACGACAATGTCAAAATGATTACTAGTGTTGAATTCATTCTCAGAATTTCGCAATTGAATTTTGACCGATCCTGGGCTATTCACGTTATTATTAAATAGAGATTGGGTCTCATCCAGGCGAGCAAACATCGTATCAATGACTGATCCTGGGGCTCGAACTCGCTTATCTATGGTCTCTCGATAGCGTTTGAATTCACTATTTCGAGTATATGAGCTAGTTCTGCAAACATTTGCAAAAACGACAGTTAAAAAATGTGGATAGTGGAATGATTGATTCTGCAGCACATGACGCATCCGCCCCAATTCTGAAATGACTGATTCGCCATACCAAAAGTCAATGTTCTTTATGACAGGTACGGAAACTTCGCTTGTTCCGCCAACATATTCCTTGAAGCTCTCTATATCATCTTGTAGCTTTGACGAATCGTAGTTCGTAGTTTTGGCATCGGCTATGATCAGCGCAAGCGGATTGATATCAAATCCAGTGCTATCAAGTGACATTTCCTGTGCTGTCAATAGGACAGTACCGCTCCCACAGAACGGATCTAATACCTTAGCACCCTGTTTGGCGTATCGTGCTAGCAGAAAAGATGCGAGTTTTGGGTGCATCATAGCGGGGTAAGGATGAATTCGATGCTTCCCAGTAAGAAGCCTTTGCCCTTTGAAAG
>VXLJ01000034.1 GCA_009841635.1 Gammaproteobacteria bacterium | reverse complement strand
TCGAAGGATGAGATCGACGGCGCCGACAGCGTGAGCAGCCTGGACGTGCTGCGATTCCAGGTCGCCGCACACCGCTCGCCGGCACGGGACACGGACGGCGACGGTTTCGTAGACCCGGCCGACGCGGCTCCCGAAGATCCCAACGATTGGTTCGACTTCGACGGCGACGGCATCGGCGACAACGCGGATCCGGACGCCGACAACGATGGCGTGCCCAATGTCGACGACGCATTTCCCTTCGACCCGGAGGAGTGGGCGGATGCGGATGCGGACGGGATTGGCGACAACGCCGACGAAGAGGTGGCGGACCTGTCGCCGTTCCGGGACCGAGCTCTGCGCGCCGCAGTCGAGCGAGAGTTGGGCAAGGCGAGCGGCGCACCGATCACGGCGGAAGACATGGCTCGCTTGACGGGCTTGATCGCGAAATATCATGGCATTCGGGATCTGACCGGGTTAGAACACGCGAGCTCGCTGGAGCTTCTTGATCTTTACTACAACCAAATCGTGGACTTGCGCCCGCTGTCGAAGCTGTTCAGCCTGAGGGAACTCAATCTCGGCAGGAACAACGTCGTAGATGTCGCTCCTTTGGCGGACCTTCAGGCGCTGCAAGTATTGGACCTTTCAGACAATCCAGTCAGCGATGTCCGCCCGTTATCCGAATTGAATAGCTGCACTTCGCTCAATCTGAGCAACACGCATCTGGAATTCGCGCAGGTGCGGACCCTGCCGTGCTTCGGTCGTCTTCAGCATTTGGGGATCGCGGGATTGGGAGTCGAAGACCTGTCAGCGGTTGCTACGCTGCCGCTAAAACACCTCGATGCGGCAGACAACTCGCTGGCTGACTTGCGGCCGCTCGCGGGTCTGACCACGCTCCTATCCCTAAATTTAGCCAATTCGAACGTGACAGACATCGGGCCGCTTTCCGAGTTGAAGAACTTGACAGTACTAAGTCTGCGGCAAAACGGCATATCGGATCTGTCTGCCTTGTCAGGTATGGGAATCCTGTCCAGCATTGACCTCTCAGAGAATGCAATCACCCATATCGGGCCATTAGGCGAACTGACCACCCTTGGCGATTTGCGCTTGAACCACAATCGGATAACCGATCTCTCGCCTTTAGCCGCTCTGACAAACCTCTGGGCGCTGGACATCCGGGACAACCCAATTGCGGACCTTTCCCCTCTGACTGCGCTGACATCGCTCCAGTATCTCTACGCATCCGAAACTGCTGCATCCGACATCGAAGCGCTTTCCGCGATGGTCAACCTAACCTTACTCGACTTGAGCCGCAACCTAGTGTCGGAGCTTTCGCCGCTTGCGGAGTTGACCTCGCTGGAATTCCTGTATGTGTCGGACGCAGCCGTGTCGGACATCGAACCGTTGTCGCGGCTGACAAGTTTGACCACGCTCGACTTGTCGGGCAACGAAGTGTCCGAACTGTCTGCTTTGTCCGGCATGTCTGCGCTAAGGGAACTTAAACTCACCAGAAACGCAATCACGGACCTTGGACCTTTGCAGGGAATGGTCTCGCTAGATTGGCTGGATTTGAACGTAAACCAGATTTCCGACGTGAATGGCTTACCTGCCTCGGCTGTGCTGCGACATTTGAATCTGAGGAACAACTACGTGGTGGACATCGGGCCTCTTGTCGACAGGTCGATATTCGTCCAGGGCGCTAATCTGTATTTAGGAGGCAATCCGCTCAACGAATCGTCAGAGGAAATGCACATCGACACACTCCGGTCCCAGGGCGTTGACGTGTATTTCGCTTATCGGACCCGCTTATTTGGCGTAACTACCGTTGCATTTGAGGATCCAACATTGCGCCAAGCTGTAGCCCGCAGCGGGTCGTTTCACCTCGATGACCCTGTCGATCTATGGTCAATCCAGTTTATTAACGAGCTTCGCATTGGTGGTCGAGGGGTCACCAGCTTAGCTGGACTGGAGGCCGCACTGGGTCTTATTCTTGTGCATGCAGCATCGAATCGGATAGCGGACCTATCGCCGCTGGCGGAGCTACCCCAACTGCGCGGACTGGACCTGAGAGACAATCGGATCGTGGACATTTCGCCGCTCGTCGCCAACTCGGCTCTGGGCGAAGGGGGCTGGGTGTCCCTAGACGGAAATCCGCTGAGCGTGGAATCACTCAACAGGCACATCCCCGCACTTCTCGAGCGGGGCGTGTACGTTAGCGTGGCGCGTATCGGGCTGATCGTGCTCGCGGCGGGCGACGGGCTGCGCTACGACGTCTCGGGCTACTTCGAGGCGGTCCTCGGCGGCGAATTGACCTTCTCGATCACTGTGGCCGATCCCGACATTGCCGACGCCACGATCGACGACGGCACGCTGATCGTGACACCCGGCGACCAGGCAGGAAAAACGATGGCGACATTGACTGGCGAGAACGTTCTGGGCGAGACAGAGACGTTGACCTTTGCCGTGACCGTGCGAGGACCTTGGATGGCGCCCATGGTGCCGAACGGCATGGACCCGGTACGTCAGGGGTTCGTCCGGGTCGTCAACCACGGGCGGGAGGATGCCAAAGCGCACGTCGTTGCCGTTGACGATGCAGGCGACCGACGCGATGGGTCGATGCTCGAAGTGGGTCCCGGCGAAGCGGTCCACTTCAATTCGTCGGACCTCGAAGCGGGAAACGTCGGAACGGGTCTGACCGGAGGCAGTGGACAAGGTTCCGGCGACTGGCGACTGGAGGTCGAGAGCACGGCGGACCTGACCGTGCTCTCCTACGTACGCAACGTGGACGGATTCCTGACGCCCATGCGGAGTGTTCTCCCCTCAGCACCGGGTGTGTGGGATGTCTCGATCTTCAATCCCGCGAGCAACGTGGACCAGGCCAGTTCGCTGCGCATCGCCAATATCGGCGCGGAGCGCACCGAGGTTCTCATCACCGGCGTTGACGACCGCGGGCGGATGCCTGGCACCGCGGTGCGGATCGAGATTCCGGGCGGGGCGACGCGCACACTGACGGCACCGGAACTTGAAAACGGCCCCGCCGGCGCGCGCGGCCGGCTCGGTGACGGAGCTGGCAAGTGGCGGCTGCGCATCGAGTCTGACGGTGCAATCGCCGTGACGAATCTCCTCTTGAGTACGGAAGGCCACCTGACGGACCTTTCCACGGTCAGCGACGCGCTGCTTAACGAAGCAGACATTCACTCGGTTCCGCTGTTCCCGACCGCCGCCGACGAAAGGGGTCGGCAGGGGTTCGTCCGTGTCATCAACCGCACAGGGCGAGACGGAGAAGTCGACATTGCGGCGTACGACGACGCGGGACGCCGTTACGAGCCGCTGAAGCTGCTTCTGAAAGGCGGCCAGACGGTTCATTTCAATTCGGACGATCTGGAGTTCGGCAACGAAGCCAAGGATCTGGCGGGCAGCACCGGGCCGGGATTCGGTGACTGGCGCCTTGAGATGCGCACCGAACTCGAGATCGATGTGCTGGCCTACGCCCGAACGCCAGGCGGTTTCCTAACCGCAATCCACGACATCGTGCCACAGAACGGTCGGAGATACGAAGTGGCCATTTTCAACCCCGCAAGCAACGAGGATCAGGTGAGCCGGCTGCGGATCGTCAATCCGGGGTCGCGGCCGGCCCATGTGTCCATCGCCGGCATCGACGACGCTGGAAAGCCTGGCGAGGAGGTCGTAAGGCTGTCCGTGGCGGCCGGCGTGACACGGACAATCACGTCGACGCAGTTGGAACGCGGAGGCTGGGACCAGCGCGGGAAACTCGGCGACGGTCAGGGCAAATGGCGTTTGCAGGTTGACTGCGAGCAGCCTATCTTTCTGATGAATCTACTAGACAGCCCTACGGGACACCTGACGAACTGGTCTGTCGGACCGTCCGAACATTGAGATTCTTGGGTGCTCCTCCTGACTTCGACGGTTTAAGAGAAAAAACACTGATATTTCAATAGGTTACAAGGTCGCATAGGCACTACATCGCAGGTTTTATGCCCGTTGCGGGCATGCCCCGCTGCCAGCTCGTCCGGTGGTGCGAGGTGATGATCCATTTCACCGTCCAGCATGCGTTCGGCCAGACGCCGTTTCAGATCGTCAAGCAGCTCGCCACTATGGAATAATTCCTGTGGGTCGCGGTCACCGATCAACTGGTCGAGCAGCTCGTCAGAGATGCGAGAAGGTTGTTCATTGGATGAATTCATGTGATGGCTCCTAAAGGTCGGCGGGCTTGCATTTGCAAACACAAGTCCACCGACCGATTCATTGAGTCATACACGTAATTTCTGACACTCTCGCGACCGAATTAAAACGCGGCCACACCACGTGTACGATAAAGCATCAAGTCCATCAGCCCGACGTCATGCCCTCGCTTCCCACCATAGAGTTACTCGACATACTGGAACCCGCTTACGCCCCGTGTGAGGCCTTCAGCGGAGGTTGCAACGGCACCGCGACGTGGCTACCCAAGCGTGGCCATGTTCCGCGCGGATTTCTTGGCGCCACGGGAAACGTCGACGACATCGAACTGGTTTTCCTCATCGCGGAACCGGGCAACCCGCATGCGAACTCGAGCTTTGGACCCGACCTCCCGCCGCAGAGCTTGATCGCCCAGACCGTCGACGACACGTACCGATGTTTCCGTGACGGTGTGGATCTTTTCCACCGCAAAATGCGCCTCATCCTCGATCTCGCGTTTCCCGACCTCGCCCTCGACGATCAACTTCGACGCGCTTGGATCACCAACACGTACCTTTGCTCAGCACCTGAGGAAACTGGAAGCGTCCCCACCGTAGCCTCGGACGCGTGCGACGACACGTACCTGCGAGCTCAACTCGAACTCCTCCCCGGACGCCCGGTCATCGCTTTGGCTCGCAAGGCATACAACCGTGTCAAGCGCCTCGGTAGAGCGATTCCTGATCTTGAGGACCGCCTGTTCGACGCAGTTGCGGCATCGCCGCCTGGCTGCAACCACCGTGGCGCTTACCCTTCATGGTCTGCGGCGATAAGAGACGCTCAGCAGTACGTCCAATCGCGTCCCCGTTAAGCGCTTCGCGGCCAGCCCGTGCCGCATAGTCGTACGCCACGTCGCATCAGCTACCGCAAGGTAACTGCTTTCAGGACATTCGACCGGATAACCTCCCGCAGTTGATCAGATTCGCGCACAGTTCAAGATCGGAGTTGACGGTCCGTTCGATTGGAGACAACAACTCGCGGGTTCGACGTGGCTGTTCATCAACGATTGATCGCTTGTCGACGGATTGATTGACCGGCATCCAGACGTAGACGGCAACGATGGAGTCGTCGGATACCCGCAATCCACTCTAGCGAGCACACCTGCGACCACTCAGAACGGGTGTGCCAATCTCCTTGGAAACGTCCGCACTCCCGTCCGTCGATTCCAGCCTCAGTGTCGCACATGTGCTCCGGCGGTCAACCCGAACACACCACCATCATCGTTTAGAGTCTTAAGAAACTCTAATGCATGTTTTAGCGCAGCGATTCGGTTCCGAATGAAACTGGTGTCAACGGCGATGTCAGATCGAAACCAATGCCTCGCAAACGCAGTTCAATGCCATGTCGTGGTGTAGCTGAATGACATAGCTAATGTGCTACTCTGAACCCTCTGGTACGCCGGTATAGAAAGCGGTCGTCCGATTTGCCGCGGCTCGCGCTTGTGCGGGTTCTTCACCAGCCGCAATCGCCGCTTCACACCAACGCTCGCTACTGCCTATATGGAGAGCTTTGCCTTCCGGTGTAAGATGAAATGTTTGTTCGTCCGCTTTCGGTTCGTCCGGTCTCAAAATATGTGTCGCCAAGCCTAACAAGCCCCCTTCCCAACCCACACCAAAAGCGCCAGGACCAAATTGGTGCCAATGGTCAGTGATCAACGCCGTATGCAAAAGTTTGAAACGCGCGTTCGACTCCCCCTCGGCGACAAGATGCACTTCTAGCCAACTAATTTGGTCGCCAAACTCCCAAGTTACTTCAAGCAGAGAAGGTCGTTCGCATCGCACGATCGTACCACCTGCGTTACCCTGAAACTGGTAATGACCACCTAATTTGAGATCACCACTAATCGGTAGAAACCACTTCGGAATCCGACTCGAACTAGTCAATGCGTCCCATAAATCGTGAAGAGTCGTCGGGTATGACTGCGCAAGCGTGACCGTAGCCGCAGGTTGACCATCGCGCTCGAGTAAGGCTACGCTTCGTTCTACCGCGTTTAGTTGCTCTTCAACATCAAACTTCATATTGCTACCTTGTTCTAACTGCTATTTGAGGTCGACGCGAATTCAAGCGCATGGCTTCTATTCACCGGATTGCGTCGGATCTGGATTTACGCGCAGAATGACCTCATTTCGACGCATAAATGGTGGTGTCCACGGGCCGTTGTAAACCGCTGAGAGTGGTTCACCAATTGTCTTGATGTTGTCCCGTTCGAGTGCTGCTCGAAGCTCTGCGACTTGCTTGTCGAAACGAGCTTCGCTAATGCGACCCCGATACTGGCGAACCGCGAATTTGCCACCTTTCACTTCCTCAATTTTCACCTCCGAATTTTTGGGAATCGGCAGTGAATCGCGATCGTACGCGGATTCCATGACGAAGCGGTACACCGTGACGTTCGATGAGTGATCTTGCGGCCGGTGGCGCGTAACCGGTGCGGTCATATTCATTTTTACAGCGGATTTTCTGTTGGAATCTGTGGCATCTCGAGACGTGTTCTCGCCAAATATGTAACCCGCCAAGCGTCGAAATCCCACGTTTCCCGTATCGTCAAAATCGCCCGTGACTATGGTCTCTGCGACAAGATAAGGTTCATAGATTCGAATCTCATAGCTCGTTGTTTGGTCAATAACCTCATAGGAAGGCTCTTCAAGAGTTGCTGCTTCATTCGCCATGATCAAAGTAACCGCTACAAAAAAAGTCTTGAAGTTGTGTGAAATCGGCTGTGGCTTTCGGTCTCGCATCGCTACAGCCGAGCTCCCGTCGCTAGTAAAGTGCATGAGCAATCTTCAATTTTTGATATTTCTTTGACCAACAACAAGCACGAATTGCACCAAGGGATATAAGGGAACTTTGCAGCAAGATCACAAAAATTGCTGGACCCATGGACCAATTCAATAATTAATGCACACGCCTTGAACACTTACCGCATGCAGCGACAGCGGCGTTTGCCTCTCATCATAGTAGCGATGACAGTGACATGTTGCAGCAGTTCATATGTTGCGGCAAACTGGTATCTTGGCATCTCAATCGGCGGTAACCAATCGTCAGATGTCACGATCGAAAGTCGCAGCAACGACCGTGCAAGTATTTGCGACGAGTTCATCAATCCCAACGCACTAAACCTGCCAAACTGCACAACCGCTGAGCGTGGTGCAGGAGATGGATGGCTCGCTAACTTCAAACCAGGCTCTGGCCATGCAATGGAAGCCGAAGTTGGTGTTTATCTAAACTCACGAATCCGAATCGCTGCTGTCTACGCTCACGATGCTACAAACTTCGATCAAACCGTGTCATCCAGCGATGCGAGTGGGGCGGATTTTGACAAAATCAGCAATGAACTTGCGATCGGTGAAGAATCGTTAGGTGCTGTTCGGGCAGATCGATTTCAAATAAGCGTAATCCGGGATTGGTCGAACTCTTCGTCGTGGACACCATATCTAGGTATAGGCTTGGCGGCAACTCGACTTCGCAAAGACTTTTCATGGCTGTGGGCGCGGAATCCAGAACCGGCAGAAATAACGACCGGCATTGATCAGCCAAATGCCGCGGAAATTCAGAGGAATCTGGCCGGTACAGTGAGCGCAGGTCGGCGCATCCTTGAAGATACCACGTACGGGTACGCGATTCTTGCAGGTCTGAACCGCCAATTGACCGATCACGTATCACTTGGACTCAAGCTTCAGTGGCTGGATCGTGGGTCTTTCAAATCAGGGCCGTACGATGGAGACATACTTCGGAGCCATCCACCGCATCTACGTTTAGATGGCAGTGAACCCGTTCACGCGTGGTCGAATACAGACGATACGGAAGTGCTCAATGTGTTGGTCTCGATGCAGTATCGCTTATCGAACTAAACAACGAGATTCGATTGTGTTGCATCGTTTTCGTTTAAAAAGAGAGCTTCACGCGACTCGGCTTAACGATGCCGACCAAATAACTAACCACACCTCGTCACCGTAACCACTACGTCTTAGGCGGTTCTTCTTGAAACCTATACAGCGAGCGATGCCTGTGTAGTGCTCAACTGGTCAAGTTAGCAACTTTTAGAGGCACTACTATTGCTATTGGCATGTACGCAATAGTCATCGTCGGATTCGACTTTAGATAACTATTTCTATGATCATTCAAAACTCGAATACATCGGCAATCCCTATGACTTTTCTCAATCAAAGCGAATGGGTACAACGTTGCAGTCATGACGGCGAATTCAAGCTCGCCTCGAGGCATTGGGAAGGTGGCTTAATCCTGCATATGGGCGAAGCTACACGCGCGTTGCATGTTCAAGACGATGTTGTGAAGGAGGGACCGCATCCAACCACTCTCAACCTTGAGTACACCGCCGCACACGATGTGTGGAAAAAAATCCTAGCCAATGAGCCAGAACGTTTTCATAACGACCTGACGGCAAAACGGGCTACGGATCAAGAGTTGCGATTCAAAGGTGACCATTTGATGCAAGCTCAGTATTACGGTGCGGTCATGCGCGCCATCGAGCTACTGCGCCGTGAACCCGTTGCCTACCTGAATCCTTTAGACTCAAGCGCAGAGACGGTGAATGGCCAAATCGATGCGCCTATGGGTCGCTATATACATCTCGAAATCGCAGGAACGAACTATCGCATTTACTACGAAGAAGCAGGTACAGGCATTCCCCTGTTGTTGCACCACACGGCCGGTTGCCATAGCAGCCAGTGGCGGCATTTATTTGAACTACCTGAAATCACTTCACGATTTCGACTGATTGCATACGATCTGCCGTTTCACGGTAAATCACTGCCGCCTACAAGTAAGGAATGGTGGGCTGAGCCCTACGTGCTGCGTGGAAAATTGCTTCGAAGCCTTCCGCTTAAGTTGATTGAAGCGCTGCATTTGCACAACCCAGTTTTTATGGGTTGTTCGGTAGGAGGTCTCTTAGCGCTCGATCTAGCCCACAAACACGCAAATCAATTTTGTGCGGTGATCTCGGTAGAAGGCGCGTTGAATATCAGCGGCGATGTCAGCGATCCCAATTTCGGCTACCTATGGCATCCACAAGTTAGCAATGAATACAAAGGTCGCCTCATGGATGGCCTGATGGCGCCACAGTCACCTATCACAATGCGACGAGAAACCAGTTTCGTATACACCTGTGGTTGGCCACCATCGTTTTTAGGTGATTTGTACTACTACGGTGCGGAGTACAACCTTACGGACTGCGCGCATGAAATTGATACCAATGAGGTTGGTGTGCACATCTTGTCTGGCGAATACGACTATAGCGGCAGTGTTGAACTTGGCAAACAAGCTCACGACGCAATCCCTGGTTCGACATGGGCCGAAATGAAAGGCGTCGGGCACTTTCCTATGTCCGAAAACCCACAAGTATTTGCGTCGTATTTATTGCCAATTCTTGATCGAATTGATGCGAGCGTGGGTAGTTAACTTGATTGCGCACACTATTCGTTAATTAGGTGAGATTGATCCGGTCTCGTTCAACTCATTATTGCGGTACAGATTAATGCATTCAGTCAGGCATTTCCAGCTTAAGTGCAGCCTGGAACTCTTTACGCATCAGATACAGCCTAAATCGTGCCAAGAAGAAGCCCTTTAAACGCGATTCTTAGCATTTCGCGGTGTTACTAGAGGTAAATTCCTAGCGTGCGAATGAGTGCTTTCTGTCCGATTCGGATATGTGCTAGCCGAAGATTTGCGACCAGTCCTTTAGGACGGTAATAAACGCAAGGAACAATGCGCCTTGCGTGAGAAATAAGTGAAACCGGAACTTCAGCCAAAGGTCTTCAAGTCTATCTTCAAATTCACTTTTAGTAAACATGCTCTCAGAAAAGGCACCATCGATAACACAGACAACCGCCTTCGACTGACTCTCATCAAGCCCGCCATTTTGCAACTGCTCGGTTGCTGCGAGGGTGTCAAACGCTTTTAACAATGGACTAATCCGGTTAGATAGGAGCGATTAGACTAAGTATTTAGTTTACTCTCCTACGGATAACTGGCAGGATGGCGGCCTTGAACCCCTTCCCTAGACCCAAACCCCTGCTGCGCGAGGTGCCGCATGGCAGCCGAAATATCTCGCCGAGAACGAGAGTGAATCGATCGCCGAATTGAGCTACTGGTGAGCGACGAAACGGTAGACGCATGGAAGCGTTGTACAAAGGAACTAGGAATCTCGCTAGGTGAGTTT
>VXLJ01000031.1 GCA_009841635.1 Gammaproteobacteria bacterium | reverse complement strand
CACCGCCCCCTACCCGACTAAGTGATCCGATTGAATCGGTGATCCAAGTAGGCAATATCACGGTGAACGCTGTGGAATTCACCCGCGCACCTAGAACTGAAGATCAGGTAAGCAGCGGCTTTTTGAACAATCCTGCCACGCGTATTCAGTACATGCAGCAAGTAGGTGAGCGGTACTTCTTCAATGACACGCGAGGCGTGTTATGGGTATTGGATGGACCTGGTGCGGAACCTGCAAGTTACCTCGATTTGCGCATTGAAGGCGTCGGATTTAGTGCCGATCAATTTCCTCAAGAAGCTGGGTTTATGGGCTTTGCGTTTCATCCAGCCTTTGAAGCGATAGGTGCGGAGGGGTACGGGAAGTTTTATACGACGTTTAGCGCAACACCTGACGGCACGGCAAACTTTATTGAAGCCAGTGACTCCGTGCAGGAAAGTGTGCTTTACGAGTGGACGGTTGAAGATTCGGCGGCCTCGTCGTTTGTAGGTGAGCAGCGTGAAATGCTCCGAATCGGTCAATTTGCGTCGAATCACAATATTGGCAATGTCGCGTTCAACCCGACCGCAACTCAGGGAACGCCAGATTACGGCATGCTCTACATCGGCCTAGGCGATGGCGGCGGTGCCAACGACCCAAACGAACACGGTCAGAATCCAAACAGCATCCTCGGTACGATCATTCGCATTGATCCATTAGCTGGAGGTGCTGACGCTGAATACGGTATACCGAACGACAATCCATTTGCCGATGGTCAAGATGGCTTACCGGAAGTGTGGGCCTATGGTTTGCGACACCCTCAACACTTCTCCTGGGATACGGCGGACGGACGGATGTTCTTGCTGGATATCGGTCAAGATCAAATCGAAGAGGTCAATCTTGGCGTAGCCGGCGGAAATTTTGGCTGGCGCATCCGTGAAGGCACCTTTGCGACTGCCTTTGGGGTTTCTACGGGAGACGATCCAGGCGGTGTTTATGCGCGTGAAAGCGCAGGTGCAGGACTGATTTATCCGGTTGCCCAGTACGATCATGACGAAGGCTTCGCCATTGGGTCTGGCTTTGTCTATCGAGGCTCAGATATTGAAGCGTTGGTGGGCATGTACGTCTTTACCGACATTGTTCGGGGTCGCGTGTTCTACATTGATACGGCCAATCTCGAACCTGATAATCCGACGACCATTTTTGAATTGAACATTGAGGTGGATGGCGAAACAGGTTCGATAGTCGATATTGCGGGCCATCGGAATACCAGTGGTCATCCAAATCAGGCGCGTCGCGTGGATTTGCGCGTAAGCGTTGACACATCAGGCGAGTTGTACATCCTCGCCAAAGGTGATGGTGTCATCCGCAAACTTCAGTCTCTGTAGTCCGTCGTCCGAGGTTTCAAGCGAAAACAACCCGCCCTTAAGATCAATTTTCGCGCATTGAAGGAAGCCGCCGTCGCCCAGCTAAACCTGTATATCCGAGAGCAGTAGTTGGTTTAATAATGCCTGTGCAACCGGCAGTGAACACGCCCAAAAATAGCAGCCACACCTAGTTTCCCGAGTCTAGTTGTTCGCGCCGGGATTCGCGAATAATGGGAATCTAAACCAACCATACGGCGAATAGCATTTGGCGTTTCCTCCCATATAAATGTGTTCTGATGGCATATCTGATGAAGTTGAAGTTAGCAGCCTGCGTGACGATCTGTGCTCTTGCCTACGTCGCTGTTGCGAGTGATCATGAATGTCCAGCAGATCGACCCTATCCAAGAGGAAGTGACGCTTGTGACAGTTGCCCCTGGGAAGAGACATTAGCCCTTTACAAATCAGGTGAGCTATCCGAAACGAGAAAATCTCAAGTGTTCGATCACCATATACGCGTTAGTGTCGTGTGTGATGTCGACCGTCCTGTCGATGTGGATGACGTCTTTAGCAAAGTTGAAGAAACGGAGCGGACAGTTGAAAGGCTGTTCCCCGGAAGCATCGAGCGTCTTGATGGCTTAAATCAAGAAGGTGAACCCAAAATCCTTGAGGTCGTTACGGGTATATGTGACTATGGCGGCAGCGTAGATGATTGTGTGATGTATACCGTCTGTGCGTCTGGTCCACGACGCGGTTGCGACGTCAGTAGTGGGCAAGCTTTCGCTAATGCAGACGACAACTCTACGCACATTACGTTCGTGCCGTGGTTAGCAGAGAACGATTGGTGGTGGACGCCAGGGAATCGATATGGGAATTTGCAACATGAATTTACGCACTTGCTCGACTACACATACTTTCGAGTGCACGGAGAACGCGGTCATGACCTATCTTGGTGGGTAGAAGGATTCCCTCAGTTCATTCAAAATCAGATTTTGAATGACAGCCTTTCGTGGCGGCGTGGCAATGACAGTGCTTATTTGCTTGGAATTTTCACCCATCGAGACAACACCTCTGACTATTACGACGGGATGCGCGTCGTGTGGTACTTATCAGAACGCGCACCTTGGCTTATGCATGGAATCGCCGCGGGAATTAGAGAAGGAATCTACAGAGGGCCTAGATCACATTTGGCCTGGCACGACTTAATGGGCTATATCGCCGCGCGACATCAAGACGACTATGAGCAGTACATCACCACAACAGGTGCAAGATCGAGCAGAGCATCATTCTCGTCGGATGATCATACTGTGCGCGGGTTTACAGATGCACCACAAATGCCGACGCGAATGGGCTCACAGACTAGGCCATAAATTTGAACTTGCATCCAGATCAAGAGATTTGTTTCTAACTCATGAAGATCACTTCAGTTAAAGGTATACCAGCGTCGGCACAAATGAGTGCTGTCGCTGTCCGTAATTTCATTTACGTCAAAATCGAAACCGACGAGGGCATCGTCGGCTGGGGGGAGGCAACGAGTGGACCCTTAGCAGTCGCCACAATGGTCGATGAATTCGGCGAATTGCTAGTGGGCGAAGACCCAATGGCGATCGAGAAGCACTGGCAAACGCTTTACCACCATTTTCACGTTCGCGGCGGCGTAGTTCAGATGTCGGCTATTAGCGGCATCGAAATCGCGCTATGGGACATCAAAGGTCAAGCGCTCAATGCACCGGTCTATGAACTTTTAGGCGGCATTGTTCGCGATCGAATTTGGACCTATGGCCGCTGGGATGGGCCGACACCTGACGCCGCCGTTCAGAATGCCATGAATCACATCGAACGCGGCTTGACTGCGCTAAAGGCTGACCCATTCGAACACCGCGGGATTTTTATCGATCGTCGTTCAGAAGATTTAGCGGTCGAAAAACTGAAAGCGGTTCGAGAGGCAGTAGGCGATCACATTGAGCTATTTGTTGAAGTGCATGGTCGGTTAGCGCCATCGGACGCCATTCGCGTTGGTAACAGGATGGAACCCTATCGTCCGTTCTTTTTCGAAGAACCTGTGCCACCGCAAAATCTAGAAGCGCTAAAAAAGGTCGCGGATCATGTAAATATCCCACTCTCGACCGGTGAACGATTGCTTACCAAATATGACTTCGCGGAGTTATTGCCGTTGCACGCGGTCGCATTGATTCAACCAGATGTCATGTATGCCGGTGGGATACTTGAAACTAAAAAAATCGCCGCCATGGCGGAGGCGTATTACGTAGGCATCCAGCCACACAACTGTTATGGGCCGTTCGCAACACTTGCATCTTTACATCTTGATGTTTGCACGCCGAATTTCCTTATTCAGGAAGGTGGTCTTCATCCTTGGTTTCAGGAGGCAACGATAGGTGATTTCCCGGTACAGAAGGACGGGTATTTCGGCTTGCCGCCAGGACCTGGGTTAGGGGTGGCGATGAACGAAAAATGGCTGGCAGCAAATCCTTGGGATAACAACGCACGACCTTGGCGTCATCGCTTAGGTAGCAACCCATCGCGTCAAGGTGTAGATTGGTCTTGAGCTCCTCAAAAGTAAACGGCAACTAAGGGTTTTTGAGCAGCCAAACTATAGTTCCATGAGAATGGACCGCGGTAAGAGTACAGATCGAATACTCTCCGCATGTGCGAGCAAGTTGACGTATTAAGACATTTAGGCAACCGCTGGTTTACACGCCGCCTTCAACATCGAGTTACCGGACCAGCGCGCTTTTCGCGTGCGATTGTGGGCTCGTCTGAGCTGAACACCCCTAGATAGCTAGGGGGTGCCAGGTGATTAATTCGCTGCCTAGATGCGCCGCTCTATTTGAAGCAACATCAGTGAGCGGCAGCACCTCTCCGAATACCAATCGGAGACGGTTCTCATTTAGCAGCAACGCCGTCGGTGTTCGCATGCGTGATCAAATCAATTGGATACAGGCGCGCCAACGCCACCCAGAACATCGATATGTCCGTTAACTTCGCCATCCGCATCGTTAGGACCGCCATCCTCGATCATCAATTCAATACAGAAACCACCCTCTCTTAGGCCGTTTGAATAACTCTCTGCGCCCACTTCGGGACAGCTCGTTTCAGTGCCTTGCGAAGTGGCTACGGAATTGTTGGTGTCAGTCGTAAAGTCCAGCCAGGACTGAGCTTCCGTGTAAACCCGGAATTTGCCATCAGCTGAAATTTCTGCGCCGACTGGGATGACGATCCGAACAGCTTGACCCGGTACGGGAAGCCTTTGAAGTTCTAGATCGTAGAGTCCCGACCCATAGTCATAGCTACTGTCTTCGCCATTTAAGGGAGCATCACCGCCGTCCTCGCCGCCACTGATGACCATTGATTCTGCTACTCTCACACCTCTGACGGAGTTAGAGGTCGCCAGCCCCCCCGCTGCTAGTTTCGTGCCCCGTTCGGCTATAGCTACCAGCTTGCTTCCCGCTGCATCGATTGCAATGGCATGATCTGCGGAGATTTCATCGAACTCATTAGGGATGCCATCTTCATCGTCGTCCGTAACCGCCGCATCCGCTGTTATGTGAATGAGCTTGTTGATCCTAAATACCTGTTCAGGGATGCCATCGTCAGTTACTTCAACATGAACGTGGTAAGGGCCGGCGACAAGACCAGTCGGATCAAAGCTAAAAGTCAACCCGTCAGTTCCCGCTAGGGGTGCGAGCATATTGTCGGATTGACTCCAGTCCACGGTATGGGTTCCGTTCGGATCTTGGATTTCTACGGTAAGATCGACGTTGCCGCTGTTGGCGGACACATATTGCCCTGCATTTTCGCCTTGTGAGATCGTAATGGACAAACTCGGTGGCACTGCGTCTTCAACAATCGTCAACTCAGTGTTTCCCTGCGATCCGACAACGGAGTTTTCGGTGGTGGGTTGACCGAGGGTCAACCGAACCGTTTCAGAACCTTCTGAATCTTCGTCCTTATTGGTATTGACGAAAATCCCGCTCTCAAGTGCTGCAGCGATCGTCACGTTCATTGGAGCTTCTGGTGAAGCTGACGTTTTCAAAAGCTTCAAGTCAAAGCTCAGATCGGAGCTAGTGACACTTGATTGGTGGACTTCAGCCGCTAATACGTTGCTTCCTTCGTTAAGGTGAGTAGAAGCGATCGTGAAATCATGAAAAAGGTTACCGTCATCATCTGCATTCGAAGCGAGTGTGTCAAATGCAATGTCCCCATCAGGCATGTTGTCGCGGGCTACTTCGGTCCCATTGAGATAGATGATTGCGCCGTCGTCACGCTTCAACGCTAGCGTAAGAGAGGCGATACTGGCCGTCATGTCGACAGAGAATTGGTGTCTAAAGTAATACGTGATATGGCCTCTTGTTAGCGAGGTCGTTTCATCGTCATCGCCAAATCCCAATTCGGCTGCGCCCATTGACCAACTGGAATCATCGAATGCTTCTTCTCGCCAGCCAAGGCCTTGGTCGCTGCCGTCGTCAAGATAGTGCCATGTCGCACCGGACGACACGAGATCGTTCGCACCGGGTGCCTCGTTGATCGCGAGTTCTACATTGAGGCTGAGATCTGAACTACCAGGCGAGTTCTGATGTAATTCGATGGCAAGGACGTTGTGACCATCTATTAGCCCATCGGCAGTTAGCTCGACCGTTTCATAAGCGCTCTCGAAAACCCCGCCAATTCCGGTTGCCGCTAGTGTTGAGGCGCTAATTTCGCCCTCGGGCATGTTAGTTCGATAGATCTCTGTGCCATTGAGATACACCACAGCACCATCATCACGCAGAATACGCAACTTCAAACCTTCCACAACGTCAGCATTCCTCATGTTGAAATGCTGCCTAAAGTAGTAGGTGATATGGCCTCTTGTTAGCAAGGTCGTTTCATCGCCATCGCCAAAGCCCAATTCTGCTGCACCGGCGGGCCAAGTTGAGTCGTCAAAGTTCGTTTCGCGCCAAGCTGTACGCTGGTCCGACCCGTCATCGAGGTAATGCCACATCGAATCTTTTGCGATAAGTATCTTGCCATTGCCCATTTCTGCCACTGAATAATCGCTTTCGTCGCTCGCTGAACCTGATAGCGTAAACGGGATTTCCACTGGATAGGCTGGCGCGTTTCCATTGAGAGACACTTCCCATAAATACGTCTGCCCTTCGGCAACCCTACCTTTTGAGGGTGCTTGAACCAGCGGCAGAACCGTGATCGTTTGGATTCCCTCGGCGGTGTTACCAGCGGCGTCAGAAGCTGACCAAGTGATCTTATGCACGCCTGGTCTGAAAGTGCCGCTCACCAAATCTCTAGAAGTTGCAAGGTCGCCATCTAGCGCATCCACAGCCGTTGCGATGCCAATGTCAATCGGTGTATGCCAACCGATTGAGGGCATGCTCAAATCCATTGGAACGGTCAAGACAGGCGGGACATCGTCCAAATTTGGATTTTTGCCTTGCCGATACTCGGCAATGTTGCTCAAGCCGTCACCATCTAGATCTTCGAGAGCATCATCTCGATTAGGATCGAGTTGGTTCTCAGCTTCGAACAAGTCTGGCATGCCATCACCGTCTGTATCGGCGGCTTGCATCGGCGCCACAATCAAAACGGTGGCCGTAGCTGAAGTCGTTCGACCCAGTCTATCCGTTGCGTAGAAAGTTACCGTGGTATTGCCGAGGGGAAATGAATTCCCAGCGTTATTAGAGACTTCAAGTTGACTGCCATCTGCGTCGAACGCAGTCGCCCCGTCAAGAAATGCTTGGATAATGGAGAAATCACTGGGTAGCGGACCACCTTCGGCCGAAACTACGACAATGCCGTCAGGCACAATGAGATCAGGTCCAATCGTCGCTAACACCGACACTGTTTTCGTGCCAGTATTTCCCGAATCATCAGTAGAACTGAACGCAACATCACTCTCTTTGCCAAGTTCTATAGCACTTGGCCAGTCGTTCGTCACCTCCAGATCTGTATCAACCGCATCACTTGCGGTTACAGAATCGATGAAGTCTTGAATTTTGCCGTTGCTCTTTTCGACAATGTTTTGTTGTGATACGACGGCAATCATTTCCAAGTCAAAACTGACATCGCTGCTAGTGACGCTTGATTGGTGCACTTCCACTGCTACGACGTTGTCACCTGCTACCAGATGACGTGGGTCGATGGTAAAGCGATGAAAGTCATTGCCGTCATCCTGAGCACCGAAAGTCACACTTGTGTAGGTGATAAGACCTGACGGCATGTTAGAGCGGACAACCTCCGTGCCGTTCAGGTAGACCACAGCACCGTCGTCACGCTTCAGCGCCAACGCAATAGAGCGAACTGAAGCTGGATTAGCAATCTCGAAATGTTGGCGGAAGTAGTACGTGATATGTCCCGTAACGAGCGTCGTGCTTTCGTCGCCGTCACCAAAGCCGAGTTCCGCCAATCCCACGGACCAACCGGAATCATCAAAATCACTCTCGCGCCATGCTGTACCTTGATCGCTGCCGTCGTCAAGGTAGCGCCAAGCACTACCGGCTCGAATTACGTACTTTTGAGTTTCTCTCAGCGCAGACGCTAGTTCTAGTTGAAAACTGATGTCAGAGCTGGTGCTAGAGTTCTGGTGAATCTCAACTGCTAGAACGTTTTCCCCGTCTAGGAGCTGGGCCGCCGAAACCGACCTTACGACATAGCTTGATTCTGCTGTGCCACCGATCGCGGCTAACGCCAACGTGTCGGCATTGATGTTGCCACGCGGCATATTGTTGCGGAAGATCTCTGTGCCGTTGAGGTAAACGACGGCACCATCATCACGCACGATGCGCAAAACCAGATCTTCGACCGACTCGGCATTCTCAACGGTGAAGTTATGGCGGAAATAGTAGGTGATGTGGCCAGACTCGAGCACTGTCGCTTCGCCACCGTCACCGAACCCTAATTCGGCTGCGCCGCTTGCCCACCTAGAATCGTCAAAATCACTTTCTCGCCAAGCTGTTCCTTGATCCGTTCCGTCGTCTAGGTAGCGCCACGTTGCATTCGGTCCAATAAATGTGGGCGCATCGATCAATACCCCGTCATCGTTTTCAAATAAACTGATCGTGACGGAATCCGGTACATTGATGCTTGGTGGCGTCGTATCCACGACCGTCACTGTGATCGTTATCGAGTTCGTGTTGCCAGCGGAATCCGCTGCCGTAAACGTGACCGTATGTTCCCCTAAAGACAAGGATTCACCGACATCCGCGGTGATCTCAATGCCATCCACCGAGTCGGCATCATCGGAAACGGTTAGGTGATTGCGGAGTAGGGCTGAGGTGAGAAGGACACCACCGGGTGCATTGCCTTCTAGCGTAATGTCGCCGCCACTGATTTCAGGTGGCGTTGTATCGATGCTCGCCATCGCATCAAGCGGATATGCATCCTGATCGTCAGGAACACCATCGTTGTCGTCGTCCTCATCACAGGCGTCACCCAATCCATCTGAATCCGAATCCAGTTGATCCTCATTCGGCGTGTTAGGACAATTGTCAGCGTCGTTTTCTATCCCGTCTTGATCAGCATCTACTGATTCCTCCAAATCGAACGTTTTGATGATTCGAAATTGGTCGTGAACTACGCCCTCTTTATCGACGAAAGTCCCATCAAGTTGATTGCCATTGATATCGACGATCATCGAACCTTCGATATTGAACCAGTAAGCCATGATGGGGTGTTGTGTTAGTCCTCCTTGATCCTTGGAGGAACTCCCTACCACCGAATATATCGTGCCTTGATTGGCGCCTTCATCTTTTTGATAATCGTTTTCCTCGCTCGGGTTGCCGCTATCGGCATCTTTAGCGTGGATGGTGGGGTCGTATGTATTCGATGACGCGTAGTGGCCATCCATTAGGACGGAGCGTTCGTATGAATGGCTATGTCCTGTGAGGTTTAGGTCGGAACCAAAATATTCAATCACAGGATTAAATTTCTCCCGCATCTCGATCAATTGAGATTCCGCATCAGAGTCATGTGAACCTTTTGTGTACGGGGGATGATGCCAGTAGGTAAAAATCCAGTCTTGAGTTGTCGCCGCCAAATCTTCGCAGAGCCAGCCGTACATCGCACCGCCTTCTCCGCTATCAGGGCAAATATTGGTGGTTGGATTGTTCGGGGCAGTGCGATCGGTGTCATGTGAGTCCAAAGCAACGAAATGGACGTTACCGTAATCGAATGAGTAGTAGGCTTCCGTGCCGCTAGCTACACCGCCTGCTTCTGCCGACTTGGGGAGAGTAAACGCTTCGTAATATGGTCCCGTCTGTGATGGAGAGTCAGAAGCGCCGAATTCGTGGTTGCCAGGCACGGGCCACAACACGTGATTTCTAAGTACTTTTGCGAGCGGTTCGAACAAACCTCGCGTATGCTCGCTATCCGTGCCGTTGTTGTACGCGTTGTCGCCTAGCATGAGGATGACGTCAGCGCGGTTGCCCTGGTTCGCTGATGTCCACGCAAGGTATTCTTCCATGACGTCATTGACATCCATGCACCCTTGATTGTCTACCGCACATTGCCCAGAGTCACCAATAACCCAAACGCGAATGGGATCGTCAGAACCTTTTGGCGGAGATGTCTTGAAGTAATGGCCCGAATCGTTGCCGGCAAAGGTCATATTCGAGTTGCCAATTTCATAGAAGTACTTGGTGTTCGAATCTAGGCCGGTAATGAGCACTTCGTGTTCAGTGGTCAGCACTTCATTTGATATGGTTTCGGATAGTTCGTCGACGGCGGCACCATAAGAAAGTTGTGTATCGGTGTAACCATCGGTACGCCACCGAATAACCATGGACGATGGTGTCCCCATTTGGAGATACGGTCCACGAACCAATGCAGGCGATTCATCTTCAACGACTGCAGCTAATTCCAAATCGAAACTAAGGTCTGAGCTACCACTTGAAACTTGATGCACTTCGACCGCCAAAATGTTCTCACCAAGCACGGCCGTGTCTTTCGTGAGCTCAAATGGATGGAAATTCAATCCGTCGTCGTCGGCATTTTCGGCAAGCGTAGATGAGTCAATGTCGCCAGATAGGTTAGATCTAGCAACTTCAGTACCGTTAAGGTAGACCGCAGCGCCGTCGTCACGCTTTAGTTGTAGCCTAAAAGCCACCAACCCGTCTAAATCGTTAATTTCAAATTTATGCCGAAAATAGTAGGTGATATGTCCACGTGACAGCACGGTTGCTTCATCACCATCGCCAAAGCCCAGTTCGGCCGGTCCAGACGCCCAAGCACCATCATCGAAATCCAGCTCCCGCCACGTTGCGCCCTGATCGCTCCCGTCATCAAGATATTTCCAGGTTGCGCCAGCCACGATGAATTTATTCGCGTTGGGAGGGGTAGTTGTGGTTTCAAGCGAAAAATCGAAACTTACATCTGAACTATTGAGGCCACTTTGGTGAATTTCAACGGCCACGACATTTTTGCCTTGCTGCAGTACCGAAGCCTCAAATTCATGCATGTAGCGTTCATTAGACTCTGTGGCACGAACCGCTAAGGTGTTTGCTGTAATTGTTCCGGGTGGCATGTTGTTTCGATAAACCTCGGTGCCATTCAGATAGACGACGGCACCGTCATCTCTTAGTATCGAAAGTAAAAGTCCAGGGATATTCGTTGGATCTTCGAGCGTAAAGTGATGCCGAAAATAGTAGGTGATATGTCCGCTTGCCAGCTCGGTTGCTTCGTCGCCGTCACCGAAACCGAGTTGTGCTGGTCCTTCTTGCCAGTTTGAATCATCATAGTCCGTGTCGCGCCAGGCTGTACCTAGATCGCTACCATCATCAATATAGAGCCAGGTCGAACCTTCTACGATCAACTCTTCTGCGTTAGCGGTAAATGCTGCTAAAAGCAGAATGACATTTAAGAAAGCGACCGCGAAGGTAGATTTATGGTTCTGCTTCTGTGTCATAGCGACCATCTTTCACTGGAGTTTCAGACTTTAGATTGGTGTCTATTATCTTTTGCAATGCTCGTACGGCTGGTGACTTTTTGTTTCTATTGGGAAGTGCCTGAATGGCACGTTCCGCGAGCAGAAAAGTTTGTGTTGCTTCCTGGTTCATCCCGATTGAGGAAAGAATGTTCGCCTTTTTGACGAGCCATGTTTCTTTACGATCGACATCTTGAAGAATCGAATCTACCCGATCAATCGCGCTCTGATAATTTCCTTGCGCTATTTCAATTTCGATTGCTAGTCTACGGAATGTGATTAGCGGGCCTATCAATGCGATGCCTTCTTCAAGTCCTTGCAGTGCTTGCATCAAATGTGGTGTTCCAGCGTCCATATAGGAACGAGCTCGAGCGATATAGTGGTCTGGGTTAGGCGTTGATTGGTGACTTATCACGAGTTCGTACTCTCGAGCTGCGTGCACATGTCGGTTTTGTTGCGTATACACCTTTGCTATCGCTAGGTGACCACGTAGGTTACTGGGTGAACGACCAATAAAAGTATGAAGTGCGTTTTCTGCTGCGTCGAAATCACCGCGTTCAAAGAGTGTTAATCCAATCAAATAAAACACTGTGTCGTTTGTGGGTGCTAGTACTTTAGCACTATTTAAATCATCTAAAGCTTCGTCAAAATTACGATGTCTGCGATGTATATCTGCTCGCTCAAGCAGGTAATCTACATGGCCAGGATCAGTTTTGAGCAATGCATTGAGAGTTTCTATCCGTTCATGCGTGTCGCCATGACCAAAAGCTGTTGAAGCCAAGATGCAGCAACAGAGCAATACAAACTTAACTGATCGTCGCGATACGAACCTGTGCACAGTGCGTTTTAGGAAATTGATGATTGAATATAGTGTTTGTTAACCGCGCAGGGCCTATCATATTAACCGCAGTTCGTAGTCCCTTTTGTATGGAATTGGACCTTTCGAAGGATGGGCGTGCAATACTCGTTAAGCACGAAAGACTCAGCTGCTCAAGTGTATGAACCTTTAATCTAGAGGTCAAAGGGAAGAAATAGAAAGTAGTGAATTTAAGTCCGAAATGCAACGTGGCGAAACGCGGCACCAGCAAGGCTTAG
>VXLJ01000027.1 GCA_009841635.1 Gammaproteobacteria bacterium | reverse complement strand
GAAGCGTTTTAAGGTACTGCGACGGCATCTCTTCTGGGCCGTGTGCAATCGTGAACTCGCTGGCCTCTCCTTCGCTACCATCGGCCGCGATGGCTTTGTCATTTAAGGATACGTGACATCGAGAATCTAGTTCCGTACTGCTGGTAGCAATCCGAAGACCGGTTGCGGCATGCTGAAAGCCACCCTCGACAATGTCCCAAATGGCGGCGTCATCGACAAACTCTTGCACGTGCAATGTCGCACCGTCTTGCGTCGCCAGCCAATCACCATTAGCTGCATTGAGATAACGAAAGTGCTTTGCTGGTCGCGTGAAAGACGTCACACGAGGACAAAATTCGTCAGATGGGACTGTTGCCAAACGTTTGATCGCAGGCATGCGCAAACCTAGAAAATCGCAATGAGCTGTGCAAGTTTACCGTTTGTATGAGACGACCCTTTGTAGCTAAATGGCGGATTTTTGATTAGGGGTAAATCGCGTTCGTTGCTCGATTTCATGCATTCTTGCCGCCTTCAAGGTTCTAAATAAATACGCGAAAATAAAGTTGCTGCACGGCGCGTCAAGGTGTTTCCTTTAACCCTAGTTCAATTGATTCGATGCAGTTTCCCAGATCTACTCAGCGATTGAGTACTCGAATTCACGGTTATTCTTCGCATGGCATGTCTCTGCAGGTCGTTGCATATGTATAGCAGTTGTTGGTGATTTTCATTGCGGAGTTACAGACGGAAGGGACGTGAGGATTACCAAATTGATACAAAAACTGAATGCAGCGGAATTCATCAAATGAAATCCGGCTGATCGACCTGCCCACGTATGGATTCTTCGTTGCACCTTGGGTTGACGCCGTGGTCTTTGCGCGACACCCATACTGCGCAGATACTTGGCGAGCAAGCACAATTTGGTGAGGCTTGTGGGTACGAATCGTTTTGGCTGCCCGAGCACCACTTCACATCAGGTAGCGCGATTCCAGATCCTTTGATGTTGCTCGCTGCAGTCGCTGCGATGACGACGAAATTGCGCTTGGGCACAACGTCATACCTTTTGCCCCTTCGTCAACCTTTGCTTGCTGCGGAGCAAGTGGCTGTGTTGGATCAGCTTTCTGCAGGACGCTTGACGCTAGGCATTGGCCGCGGCTACGCGCCTGAACTATTCAGTACCTTCGGGGTAGACCGTAGTCGCAAACGTAAACTGCTAAAAAACTGTTTAGACATCATGCAACGTGCGTGGGCGGGACAGGTTGTTGGGGACGAACCAGGTGCAACTGCGATTTCACCGTTACCGGTTCAGAAACCACACCCGCCGATTTGGGTTGCAGCGTTCGGTCCGCTCGCGCTGAAACAAGCCGGTTCGTTAGGATGCCCGTATTTGGCGTCCCCAGGCGAGACGTTTGATAGGTTGCGAGGGAATCTCTCGATTCATCGAGAAGCCTGCGAAGGGGCCGGATTGCCAATCCCGAGCGAAGTGCCGATCATGCGAACCGTATTCTGCTCGAGAAATCGCAGCGAAATTGAGGGGGTTCGTAGCCGCTTGAACGAACAAGCGGCGCAAATGGCACGCGAAGTCGACGATAGACAGACGCCAATCACCGTCGACGATTGGGCACTGATTGGCGAGCCGGCATTTATTCGCGACATGGCCGCCCGCTACCAGGCAGAACTCGACGTCACGCACTTGGTGGTAACGAGGCTTCGCATCGGTGGCGTAGCAAGTGAAACACTCAAGCAATCTGTAGCTCTAACTGCCGAAACTTTGCTCGCTTAGCAGCGCTTCAGCTAGATTCTGCTTCGAGGACCACCTGCGTTGCTTCGAAATCCGACGGATCGATCTCTTCGTTGGGCTTTAATCCTAGATATGGTCGTAAATAGTGCACAGCGGCGTATATGGGTCCGGTATCTACCAATGCCACTGTGAGTTTGAAGACGTATCCTGACAGAATGAGCACGACCAGCTGAGTCACTAATGGCTCATCTGTGTTTATTGGCAGCGCACTCGCCCAAAAATGAGCAACCAAAATGACAGCGGTTGTGTCGACTAACTGACTCACAACCGTAGACCCGTTGTTGCGCAACCACAGATGTTTGCCGTTTGTCACGCGTTTCCAAAAATGAAAAAGGCGCACATCGCAATATTGAGCCGTTAGATAGGCGATCATGGATGCGGCGACAGTGCCGAACGTCATTCTTTGAATCTCAAAGAAAATAGGTTCTCTCCCTGCTGCGTCCCGCATCACCTCGCCCGTTAAAGGATCTACATCGCTGCCAGGCAATACACCGCCTAGCCAAAGAAAGAAGACAATCCAAATATTGACAAGCAAACCAACGACGACCATATCGGTGGCACGCTTGCGGCCATACAACTCGCTAATTAGGTCGGTGCATAGAAACGTGACGGGATAAGGGAGCACACCTACCGCAAGCACCATGGGGATCTCGAAGAGACCAAAGAAAGAAAACGAGAAATCCAAGAAGCGCGTAATACCCAGGATGTTCAACACACCCAATGTGCCTAGAAATAGGCCACTGAATATGAGAAATACCCGCTGGCGACGCAAGCGGTAATTCGGACCGATAGTTGCTTCGCTCATATTTATCGACGCTTAATTTTCAATTTGACCTAGATTGGCGTGAACCACACTGCCGTTCAGCACAGGGCTCTCGATAGCCCAAAGGATTGCGTCGGCGATTTCGTCAGGTTCGATAAGGCGACCAAAAGCCGACATCGACGCGACAATTGACATCGCGTCTTCCGGAACGTGCGAGCGCAACATTTCGGTATCTGTAAAGCCAGGACAGATCATCGCGGTATGTATCCCAGTTCCTGCGAGATCTTGACATAAGGCTCGCATGAGGCCGACTTGCGCATGTTTAGAAGTGACGTACGAAAAGCAACCGGCGACTGCTTTTTCAGCCAGCGTTGAACCGACCAGCGTAATACTTGAACCAGGTTTCATGAGCGGTATCAGATTTCGATTCAGCGTATTCGGGGCGAGAACGTTGGTCTGGAGCGCCTCAGCGAGCGTTGTGTCGTCGGTTTCGAGCGCCGAATCGTTCAAGTAGCGAGCGGCATTGTGAACAAGATGAATTACGTCAGACGATGCAACCGCGGATAAAAGAGGATCCGCAATCGAGGTGAAAAAATCTGGTTTCGATAAATCGCAAGCAATGCTTAGGACGTCTGAATTAGGACAAGGCCGACGTGAAAGATTGACGACCTGCCAATCCTTGGCGATGAATTTGTAAGTGGCAGCGAGACCGATTCCGGCGCTCGCACCGGTGATGACAACAGTATTCAGTTTAGATCCTTGTCCACGACACCCCACTGGGCCGACCCAGAGGCGACTTTGATGGTCATTTTGCTGATACCCAGTGATTGAAAGTTCTTGTCATTTGCAAGTTGCAAGGCAACCCAATTAGCGAGTTCTTCGACCGTGATGTTGCGCAGTGGCAATAGACGTATGTCTTGTGTAGGTACAGAGATGGTCTCATCATTAAAGGTTACGTGAGTTGATTTGCCTTGCGTCGAAATGTCTAAATAAGGCGAATCAGCTGGGATCAAGAACAGCTCGTCCAATGAGTCGCAAAGCGATTGGAGCACTTGCTTAAGGTCACCATAGTCGAAACACAAGCCATTCGAGTCCACTTCACACTCGAATATGCCATTCAAACGAAAATTGTGACCGTGAATGCGCTCTCTTTTTGTAGCGGAGAAGATTGTGAAATGTGCGGCAGAAAAGTGCAGCGATTCACGAACGACTTCAATGGCAACTTTAGACACGTAAGTGTTTGCATTGGTCGTGGTATTGGCGCCAATGTTAAGGTTAGGCCGAAATAAACCCGCATCGCTAGGTGCTGGTCCTTGTAGGGTGCAAGCTACGAACTCCTGCCGACTCGCTCACTCGCTAATATTTTCAAAGGCGCAAAAGGAATACAACATGGCAGCACTTGATGGAATGCGTGTCTTAGATATGACACAGTTTGAAGCAGGTACGTGTTGCACTCAATCCCTTGCCTTTCTCGGTGCGGATGTCGTAAAAATCGAAAAACCCGAGGTTGGTGATCCCGGTCGAGGGCGTGCCCGCGGTGAAACGATTGACGCTGAATATTTCGTGAATTGGAATAGCAATAAGCGCAGTGTCACGATCGATCTCAGCCATTCAGAAGGACGCGATTTGTTGATCCGGATGGTTAAGCACTATGACGTTTTTGTAGAAAACTACGGACCCGGCGTGATTGAAAAGCTGGACATCGACTACGAAGTCATGCGCGAAGAAAACCCAGCCTTGATTTACGCTCGAATCAAAGGATTTGGCACCAGCGGACCACGTGCGAATCACAAGTGCATGGACATGGTGGCGCAAGCTGCGGCTGGGGCCATGTCAATAACCGGCAACCCTGACGGTCCACCCATGCGGCCTGGTCCGACGACTGGCGACGCAGGTACAGGGATGCAAGCGGCATTAGCCATTACAGCAGCCTACGTGCAGCGTTTAAAGACCGGCAAAGGTCAACTCATTGAGCTTGCTATGCAAGAGGCCATGACCTACTACCTGCGAACTGCGGTTTCTAGAACGCAATTCGGTTCGATACCAAGCCGCCGAAGTGCGAATGGCGAAAACCCATTTATGGCGATGTACCCCTGTGCGCCAGGTGGACCAAACGATTACGTCTACATCATGGCGGTAAACAAGCGCATGTGGGATGGCGTGGGTAAAGCGATCGGTAGACCGACATTGATGCAAGATGAACGTTTCGCGACGCCTGCAGGCCGTTATCAGAACCGGCGAGAGTTATTTGATCTAATCGCAGATTGGACCAAATCCCAATCAAAACAAGCGGCAGCCGAGCAATTCGCCTTCTCGGGTGTATGCGCCAGTCCTGTCAATGAGACGCACGAGCTGTTTACTGACCCACACTTGCTTGAACGGGGTTTCATCAAAAATATCAAACATCGCGACCATGGTGAGGTACGCCTGCTCGGCTGGCCAGCTCGGCTTTCAGAGAGCAATGTAGACCTAGTTGCATCACCGTTGCTCGGGGAACACACGGATCAAGTACTTCGTGCGGATTTAAATCTGTCGGACGACACGCTGAAGGATTTGCACACGCGAGGGGTCGTTGGCAATGAGGAACTTGCGCGCGAACGAATTGAGCTAGCGGCGAGCTAGGACAAGCGTCGTGTTGAATGCCTCGTTACGTAAATTGCACGAAACATTAGGCATTTCGACTAGCTATGCTGAAACGACGAAACTCCCGCTGCAGCCAGTGCCGGACGATCTCACTGAGATAGGCAAGGATATTTACAACCGCTCGCAGCGCCTTCGCTCAGCAGCGGCAGCGGCGTGGCACGTCATACAAAACTCAGCAGCTGAAGCAAACGTGGAAATTGCCGTCGTTTCCGCATTTCGGTCACCTGAATATCAAGCACAACTCATACAACGCCAACTCGACCGAGGCGATTCGATTGACGAAATCTTGACGCGAGTCGCAGCACCTGGCTTCAGTGAGCACCATAGCGGTTGTGCACTTGATCTCACCACGCCAGGCTTTGAAGCAGTGGAACAAGAATTCGAAGATTCGGCAGCATTCGTGTGGTTAGTTGAAAACGCGGCGACTTTTGGTTTCTATATGACGTATCCGCGCGACAACGACTATGGCGTAATTTATGAACCTTGGCACTGGTGCTTCAAGCATGAACAAGCGTCAAGAGCTTAGTTTTTTTATCACTTAACACGGTTCTTTGTAGCTCGTGACTGAGCCAATTTTTTGAGATTTTTGTCACTCGTTTTTTTAAGGACTGGTTCCTTTAAAAAATCTTAAGCCAGCCTATTGCGATTAACTAAATAAGCGTCTAAAATCGCCTAAATTCCTTCTCTTTTTTGGAGCGTAGTATGAGAAATGGCGATGACATGCTGAAGCAAATTGTCGAAAAGTCTGCTTTAGATTCGGACTTCAGACAACAGCTCCTAGCCGATCCTAAAAGCACCATTAGTCAGGAGCTGGGAATCACAATCCCAGAATCAATGACGATAAAGATTCATGAGAGCGATATGCAAACCGTGCACGTCGCGTTGCCGCCAGATCCGAATATCACGGAAGAACAACTGGAAGCAGTGTCCGCAGGTCTTTGTTGCTGTTGGTAATCTGAAGCTTGCCACTGTCGTCTTGTTAGTAGACGCGGCAAGCCAATCTTTTTAATTTGATTTTGTGACTAGGCCATCGCCTTGAAATGGGGCGATGGTCTGTCAGCTTTTGGGTTTGATCCTAAAGACCCGCAGTTAAAACCATAAATACATACGCTTTTGCTTTACTGAGCGTGTTATCTTCGATTACTAGCTTTATGTGATGTATGCCTCTCAGCAACATAAAGCGACCAGACTTGCCGAACAGTGTCGTTGGTTTCGTGACCCAGGAAGCGAGCTCTTTCAGTTTAGCCTGACCTACAAGGGGTTCGTGGGCTAGCGCATCTAGAAATGGATCCCAGTCCGTCAAACCGTCCAGCCAATACCTAGCTTCGTTTGTATAGCGTTGTTTCACCACGAGGGTTAGACCTAAACTCGGGCCTATACCGTGTTCGCTGACGTCAATATTCGTGCCACACCGAACGATATTCGTTCGTTCGTTGAACCTAACAATCACATCTTCGACTGCTGAAAGTTCTCCGGGCCACCGAATTGCGTCAAGATAATCGCTTACTTCAGCCGGTGTTTTAAACCCCATAACAGCTAGGCGAATAAATCGTTCGCGAGACGGGAAAACACCAAAGGAATCCATGCGCGTATCTGCAGGTTGCTTGCTATATGCAAGCTTTACGTAATCGCGTTCCTGATCATTTCGCTCCCAACCAACGCTTGACACGAGAGCGTCCACAATCAGACTAACATCATCGATTTGGCCAGCTGCCCCGACGATCGGTTTCTCACCTGGTCGTAAAAACATACCAGGCACAGCACCATCTTGAGAGCGAGCAGAACCTATGTCGAATTCCAGCATGAGTTTGCGGCCGACAATGTCTTCGAGGATCGACTCATTCGAATCGATTTGACGGAACAGCCGTGCGATTATTTGCGCGGTTTTGTCGCTCGGGTCCTCTTGCGCTCGTTGATTGAAGAGTGCTGCAGTCCTTGTGCGACTAGCCAGCGATACACCTAAATCCGCTTTCGGCTCAGCTTCATGCAACGGTAGCTCAAACCCAAATGGCAGAGCAGCGAGTGTTATGGGTAGCGATTTCCCTTTGCTGAGGATTTCGTGCCATTGCGCGTCACCGATTAGATTCGGCGAAATAAAAGAGCGAAAGTGTGGTAGCAAATCGCCAATAGAGTCACCCTCTATAGCGAGCTTGTCTTGCGTTACGATGATGGCTTCGTCAAGTTCCATATCGATTTTTAAACAATGACTGGGACAGGATTCAATTCACTCTCCTCGCAAGGTTTTTGACGCAGACCCATGCTAACAGGGACCTCATATATGCGTCCGGCCGCGAAACGTGCCCAAAAATGCCTTAGGCCTGGCACCAAAACTCGCACAACTGGCATTTTGACATCCGGTCTGGTTTGGTCGAGCACTAGGAATTCCAAACCCTTGGCTTCCACGAGCTCGCGGCAGTGTGATATGTCATCGCGTGTATCGTCGTACTCGATCACGGTAAATTCCGCGGCACTGCGCGTCACACCGTTGTTCGGTTTCAGCCACTCGCAATCCTGCAGTTTTGACGTTTGCCACCATCGTAACGCCAAGGGATCGTCAATCGTAGGTTTACCAGCTTCTTTACCAGGTTGTGGTAGCCAGGTGAGGCACTGATTCAATTCGCAAACAGCTCTTACTGCTGCGATGCGTGGATTGGCATGCGCGCCGGCGCCATAGATGATGTCTTCAGAATCGGCATTTAGTCGACGCGATACCGCAACAATAACAGGTATTTCCAGATCTGAAGTAATGTCGAGCAGCCAGAGCTCTCGGTCGTATGCATCGTAGCGTTTCGACGCGACATTTAAAAATGCATCATCAAAACTCTCTAGATTTAGTTTAGGTGCGCGCAGTTGGTTGTACCACCAGATCGCAAACGCATCTCTTTCGACCAACTCATAAAAACCCTGAAGTATTGCTTCCGCCAACGTATTGCCGGCCGCGCACCCATTCGAATCGGCAAAGAGATCGGAATCTCTGCGAATTTCAGGCGGTAGACTAAATAGCATCGAGGTTGGCACGTATTTATGCCGATTTTCGGTCAGTGACCAGACTGGTGTCCAGTCCACTTCTGCGTCTACGTCAAAACGCTGTGGTACGACGTTATAAGGGTGCCCTTCGGCGTTCATGCGCTGTGCGTGATCGAGTTGATTTTCGCTAAAAAGCTGTATTGCGTTTGGATGAATCGCTTGGGAGTCGTCCGCAAGCTTGTTAAAGGTGGTGGTTATTCGAACCTCGTCGCCATGAAAAGCACCTGAATAGCGTTCAATCGCCTCGCAGAGTGCGCTCGCTTCCGCTTGTTCGCGTGTAGCGCCTTTTCCCGCGCTCTTGCTGCGTAGGCTGCGCCTTAGGGAGCTGAAACTACTGCTACGGTTGCTGAGATTGGCACCGGCCCAATAGACGTGTAACCACGGATCCGACGAGTCGGTTGTGCGCGATAGAAATGTCACAACACCGCTGATCGGACTCACGAGATGACGGTACTTTGCTAGTGTCGCGCTTGGTTCTACGGTTCGTGAACCACTGCTATTGAGATGCAATTTAGGACTTGCATGGAGGCGAAGAGGCTTCGGCGATCGATCAGGCCGAGATAAATCCTTGTCGCCGCAGCTTCGACACTGTGGTTGTTTTGTCACTAAGTGCTTTACACACTCGAGCGAGCCGGTATTTATCGTGACTGCGTGCGCCTGAATAGCTGCTGTTTCGCCTATGACTAACCACTTAAGGATTTCCGTTGCGACTAAACGGTAGATCGCTTCGAGCGATGTCGATTCTGATGCATGAGGTACGAACGCACCGATTTCACCCGCGCTATTGCGCAAGAAGTTATGAACCTCCTGATGGTTGCGCAAGCGATTGCAGAGGCAATCCCAACAGGGTCCAGCTGCTCGACCGCTAAAAACCGGGCCGAACATACTTTGAACCCCAAGTGGTCGCACCAGAAGCCAAGGCGACTTCCTCTTGAGATGGTCCTTGTTTATGGGTGCGAAACGATTTTCAAGGTAATCGGCACATAGGTAGACGCTGAGTTGCTTACCATCAAAATTGGTTGCTACGCCAGCTGCGTTAAGGTGCTGGGTCAATTTGCCGTCGTCGCCATGCACGGCAATCGTTGACTGTGCGAGCGCACGTTCCACATACCGCGGAGTCGCACCGAGCGATGACCAAAAAGCCGCTCTGGAACGATGCATCTCATATTCACCGGAGATGACATAGCCGCGTTTGGTTAATGTGGCGATTGCGTTCTCGACGGCGGCTTCGGTGTAATCCCCCGCAAGTTTTGCGACGATGTCGTCGTGCTGCAGCCGCCCATCTAGCAATGGAAGGATGTCCACGGGTAGTTGCCCGTGGAGCAGTGTGTTGAAAGTTTCAGAAACCAACAATGTCTGTTGATTTCCAATATTGCGGTATTCCAAATGAGGAGCCAGCACAGGCACGCTTATTCGGCCCTCATCTTCAGGTGTAGACCTGATCATCATTTAAGGTTCGCTCAGCGAGCTGAACTGTTAAACAATCGGCAAGTCCATCGAAGATCGATTACGCTAGGATGCCGTCGGTTGCTCAAGCAACGAATTGAATTCGTGCTCGACGACATTTCCTGCATCGTGCAATGCTGAAGTAAGTTCTTCGAATGTGCTGTGTTCGCAAGCGTTGGCAATGCACGATTGTGATTGTTTAGATGTGTTTTCTAACTCTGAAGACTCTTCGCATATGAAGCGTTGCACTGACTGCACGGATCGAAATAAACCAGCGGCTTGTGCAAGGTCCTTGCGATCGTGCTGATTAAAGATGGACTGAGCGGACAGCACTATGTCGCTTTCTTCTTCGCTTTGTTGCAATCGCAGTGATCTAGCGATGTCCTCAATCATCTCGAGTTTTGCGTGTACGAAGGAATTTACACTCGGCTCACTGCTAACTTCGGTTGTCTTTGTAGAACTAGCTTGTGCTGGTATGTCCTTGCGAAGCTCTGCAAGGATTGCCTGTTTATGCTCATGAATATGTTGAGCTAGATCTGATTCACCGCTTCTGAACACACACCTCGAGCTCAGCAGGAAATCGCCGTCCTGTGTTCGAGGGTCTTCGTTGGCGTGTGTGAACTCGCTAAGCACACGCGATTCAAGCGGTGTGCGTTCAGGTCCCGTCGGGTCAAACACGAGACTATCTTGAGTCAGTGCCAATAGTTGCGCATGGCATTGCTCGGCAAGTCGACGCCATTGTTCGGCATTTTTATTGCTGTGAATGAAAACCACGCGTAACGGCATGCCTGAGTAAGCCTGCTTGTTCGCCAAGTCACCCACCAGCATTGCGGCAAATCCGCCTTCTACGATTTGACCATACCGATGAGTGTGATCTGCTAGCACGGCAGCGATCACCGAAGTAATCATTGCTTCGGCAAGATGCGCCATTGCAGTAGCTGCTTCCATTGGTGAGAGATTTTTTCGGATTAGGTGCATACCGATTTGAAAGGCTTTGTCGTTCGACCAATTCCGAACGATTTCAACGGTATCTACCGCGTCAGCCGAAGGCAATTCGTCGATCTGCTCGCGCATTTCCGCCACGCCCATCTCATAGGTCCAATACAACCGCGTCAAGCCGCGTCTCGCGGTGGTTTCATACGCCTCGTCAGGACCAAAGCCTTTGGGCAGATCTAAGTCCGTGAATTCGCGTTGCTGCAGATTGTCTAGCAATTCTGGGTTGCGTTCGATCCAGAGTGCCAACCTAGGAGCGTAGCCATAGATCTCGATGATGGCATCGAATGCATCGGGCCGCGCTGCCGCGAGCGGACTGTCATAAGCTCGCCAATCATCGATCTCAGGATAAAAGTGCGCGCGCCACTGATCCACTAGCGGATCCATTGTTTCGAACCAGCGTTTTGGTCTCAAGACGAGATTCATCATGTCACTGTAGGTACCCGGCAGTTGCGGGGATTCATCTGAACTATGCACCTGCAACAGCGGATAGTGCCTGCCAGCCATTGCGTGGTGGTCGGAATGCCGTTGCATTTTGAAAAACATCCAATTGCTGAATTTCCAATCGGCATCCCAGGAATGCCGCGGCATCACTTTTTCCCAACGACCGTTAGGCAAACGTACGCGTCGCAAGCCGTAATGCTGGCAATAGTTGATGATCTTCATGGAAAACACACAACCAAAACCCAGCGCGATAAATAGCAGGACCGCCCATAAACCGCCCATCAAATAGGTCAAACCGTACCAAAACAGCAGTGCCAAGCCATAGCGCCAAAACGGATTGGTGTAGTGCCAAAGGGGACGGTTGTTACGCGCAAGACGCCAGCGTGCGGACTGCCAAGAATTTGTGAGGTTGCTTGCGACTTCTTTAGGGAAATAACGCCAGAAACTCTCACCTTTCGGCGCGGATCCTGCGTCATCGGGGGTGCCGACTTTCGCATGGTGTATGTACACATGCTCTGTTGCATATTGCGGATAGGAAGCTGATGCGAGCAAGAACTCTGCGATACGCCGCTCCACTTTGCTTCGTCGATGCACCAACTCGTGTCCCACCACGAAGACTGCCTGCGCCTCCATGGTAAGGATGACGACGAGTATGCACTCTTCCCAGACCGCGAAGGGATTAGCAACGAGGATTTGCCACATGCCAAATACGAGGGTCGGCGGCCACAGAAACGCCCAAGTCCATACCGGAATGTTGTGCCAACGCAGGCGGCGCTCAGACGTGCCTTTTGGTTCGATGTTACGACCGTCCGGTCCGAGTAACTTGTCCGCAGGTCCAGCGACGCTCATGAAGAGAAACGGCGGTAACAACCACCAACCGCCGTGAATCAACGCCAGCACGATGAGCGGGAATATGCCAAGTGGCAGGTAATGGGGCAGTGCGTTGATTAACGATGGTTCAATGAAGGGGGTGAGACCACGAACACCTTCAACTGCCTTAGTATCGCTAGCTTCTACTTGAGACATATTGGTCTTTCGCCTAGTTTAGTGCGCTTTTGCGCCATACCACGTTACTCTAAGGCTTAGATTGAACCGATTTATTGCTGGTGTTGAGTTGTTTGGCAAGTCGCTCCAAGGCTTCAATGCAGAAAGCACTAGTGATCGACTCTGACGCATGGCCGATTTGGCCGATCGAACCCCAATTCAATGCTTGGTCGCCAAAAGCGAGCAGCTCCGGCCAACTACCATCGTCACGTTGCATGCTGAGAATCGCCTGAAGTTGCTGTTTCAGATCGATCTCTTCAAGATTTTTGATATTGTAAAGTGCAGAAACAGCTTGAGCAACTTGAAGTACATTCGCGAATTCCCCGCTTGCGTCACACAATTCGAGAATGCGCGCTGTAAGAATCGGCCGCAACGTATCGTAAAGAGAAGGCATGTCCACGATGGCTCGACTAGTCGCATAGTAGAGCGAAATTGGATCGGGATACCACTTCGATTTGCCTAACGCGGTACCGTCCATAATGGTCTTGACCAGCCATGCCTGAACTTCTTTAGTTGCGGCACAATCACCCAATAGTCTTAGCACGTTTGCATTGACTACAGGATCCGCCTCGATCCTAAATGGTGTAACAACTTCTGGTTCATTGCCTGCCCGTATCCAAGTCATGAACAGCCCATTCTCATCGCGATTAGCTAGTATCGTAGGGACATGGCTCTCTAGGAGCATCCAAGGATGCGAGTCAACGACGAGTGAACAGAGCACCGTACTGTCTAGGTCATTTGGCAAATGGCGGTAGTAGCGCCAGAGACCCGGATATTCCATCGCGCTGCATAGGAAAGATTGCGTGCGAGCGTAGATAGATTTCGCGATTTTTTCATTAGAGCTCGCTAGCGCGAGTGCGCAATAAGCTGAAACAAAAGGTGGTCTTTCGTAATGACGCGGAATTTCAGGATTTGCGATGTTAAAACGGATACAGCGCCAAGCGCCATTCGGATCCACGGCCGCATCTAGGAATGCAAGTCCGCGCTCAATACTCTCACGAGCCTTAGCGGCTAACACCGATGGCGAAACCATCGCGTGATCAATCGTCGTGTCCGAAGTTTCAATTGGACGTATAGGAGGGGCAGGATCGTGCATCGTCTTGCGCAGGAAATCTAATGACGCAACGCCATTTTTTGCTTCTTCCCGCTCTGCTTCGCTGTACTTATCCCGTGGCTCCAACACCAGATGCGTCTCGTCATAGGTGCTTTCATGAACCACAATCGCGTGGTTCTCGGGAAGGTTTACCCCAAGTTCGTTCTCTATCTCCGCTTTTGGCGACTTGAGAAATTGCTCACGATAGTCAGCATTTTGGTTCGCTTTAGCAATGAGCGCACTGAGTTGGTTGCGTGTTTTCATAGCCATCGAATGGCGCGAACAAGGGGTTGTAATGCCAAGCACTGGAAATTCTGGCGGTTAGTGGGAGCAATCGCAAAACAAAGTGAATGTGGCAAGCTAAATGAATAGTTCATATCAGTGCTCTTACTAGCTGAACATAACACTTCAGACGCCATCTTGTTGTCAAGGTTGTACACGAGTGTATCGCGAATTTGCTGCCAATATGTAACTAACTATGCGACTTGCCGTTGCACTAGCTCTTTAAAGTCACCGTCGACACCCATCAGTTCTTGGAAAGAGCCGCTTTGCACAACTCTTCCTTCTTTTAGCACGTAAATTCGGTCTGCTTGCACAAGCGTGGATAGTCGATGAGCGATAACGATGCGCGTACAAGTGAGTGAGGTCAGATTCGCCATCACTGTAGCTTGATTTTCATTGTCCAGCCAGTTGGTAGCCTCGTCAAGCAACATGATCGTTGGCTGCCCCATGACAGCGCGAGCGATAGCGACGCGTTGGCTTTCGCCGCCCGATAAAACAGATCCACTGTCGCCCACCATAGTCAGCAACCCCATCGCCATCGTTTTGATCTCGCCTTCGATCACCGCAACTCGAATAGCTTGCCACACTTCATCGATAGAAGGATCTGTGTGATGACCTACCACGTTATCCCATAAATCTTGAGGATGCATAGCAACTGCTTGTGGAACCGCCCCGACCTGTCTACGCAACTGTTTCAGGTTCAGGTGGCGCAAATCGCGGTCATCGTAGTAAACCGCGCCGGCGGAGGGTCGGTCGAGTCCGAGCGCAATCCTGAACAGTGTGCTTTTACCTGCACCAGATTCTCCTGCAATCGCGATGAATTCCCCAGGACGTGCTTGAATCGTTACATCATCGAGAACTAATGGCCCATCTATGTCGTAACGGAAGGAAACATGATCAAACAAAATGTCGCCACTCAGAAAGTCGACTGGTTCGCCCTCTGAATCGGATTCTGGGTTCGCACTTAGGATCGGTTGCATTTGCTTGAATGCCGGTAAGATCCCGGCAATTGCGCCGATCGATTCACCTAATCTGCCGACAGCGTACTGGTAGGTCATAAAGACTGTGTAGACCACCAGGAAATCGCTGAGTGGGAAAGCTTGACGTTCGGTTGTGTAGACGGCATAGAGAAGTACGGCCGCGGCCAGAAATGGCAATGCGTCGGCGAGTGCTTTGGCATGACCTTCTAAGCGTCCTAGTTCCAATTCGGCCTGCTTTTGCTCGCGGTAGTCTCTTGCCCAAATTTCGAATGCAGACCCTTCTGCACTCTGTACCCGCAACTTTCCAATCCCGACTACTATCTGGAACATCCTGCCAACAACTCGACGAATGGCAGCAATCACGCGACCATGAGGCGTGATCTGCTTGATTGCTATGACGAGCGTAATCACTAGCGAGACCATGCTGAAACTTAGCGCGTACAAACCAAGCGTCGTGTCGTAAAAAAAGATCACGGCGAACACGGGCAACAAAAAAAGCACCGATAGAAGGCTATCTGCTGCTACGCCATGAATTCCTGCTCGAAGATTCTGAAAGGTCATACCTGACATGGCTAAATCGCCGGAAGGGTGCTGTTGTAAAACGCGAGAAGGCAAACGCAACAAGCGGTCCCAAAACGCTGCCTCTAGGCGAGACACGGATCGTGCTTCGAGCCTCATCATCGAGGTGTTCTGATACATGTGCAATAGCGCACCGACCACGCCAAAGCCAGCGAGTGCTAGTGCGAGCACATGCAAGGTTGCGATCGATTGTCCAGCGGACGTGTAGTCGGCAATGAATCCGAGCGCGAGCGCAGGCAACAGCAGCGTCAGACCGCGTACAAACCCTATACAAACCAATCGAATGAGATCGTATTTACAACCTTGAAATGCCAATCGCAGCAATTCAGTCGATCCCACATTACCCTTTGACAATGGCGGGTAGAACAACCAAGCCTCGTCTTGCAAACCTGCGGCAAGCTTTGCGTTGATCCGCGTCGTTTGCTTTGTCGCCGGGTCAATCAAGCGATAGCTACCGAATGCACCTGGCACGAGCGCAACCGGCTGGTGGTCGTGTCGACGAAACGCCAACATTGAATTGCTGTCGCTATGCCACCATTTATGCTCGGAATCTAGCTTGATGCGTCTTGCGCGCACACCGGAAGCGTCCAATATGTCTGCCAAGCCAATCGTTGTATTCGCTGACGACTTGCGCGTGGGCATAGCAAACTCAATACCTTGACGTTTGCCGATGATTTTTAGCGCGTCGATCAGACGCTGGCCGTCTTCTGCCGTTTCGCTCTGAATGGGCTGATCGTAAATATTGAATAGTCTTCTGCGTGCTGCCTTTTCTGCATCGCGCCGACTTGTTGTTTGCGCGCGTTCCAAATTGGCCTCATCCACGACTGCCAATTGGCGATTTAGCCGTTCGAGAGCAAATGCGATGTTGTGAAAGTCACGCAATGCGGGCGCAACCACAGCTTGCCGAATCAGAGTTTCGGTGGACGTCACCGTTAGAGATGTTTCTTCGAAGGTGGTTAGCCAACCGGCATAGGTCAATGGCACTAACGGCTCCTCGCCGTGCTCGGATAACCCTTCACCCGTTGGATCTATCAGGTCAAGAAATAGGCTAGATCCAGCATCTGCCGCTGGCGGCGCAACCCACGAGACGCCGCGACGAGTCGTAAGTACGCATGGTGGGAAAGTGCTTTGCTGGTCCACCACAGCAATCTCAGCAGGGCGCGGTTTAGGACCCGCATAGCGGGCGAGCTGGCGAGTGAAATCTATCACCCATTCGTCTAGCTGCGCAACCAGTTCGGACGGGGTGATATCAGTCAATGAAGCAGCAGGTATGCGCTTCAAGAGCGTACCAGGCCCACCTTTCGCCACGACGCTGAGTTTCGTACCGTTCGCGGGAGCATCCGGCGAGACCCCAGGGATTAGCGCGCCCACTTCGCGCCTCAACAAGTGTTGCGGTGCCGCTTGTTCAGTAAGGCCATCGAACTCAACGATGAACAAATTGACTGAGCCTACATCGACATACCAAAAGAAATCAGGATCATCGAGGGCGACTGGAAGGTTTCCGGCGCAGGGAACGGATTCGCCAACTCGAGCAGCGAGCTCTGCGAGAGATTGACGTGGACTTTCCGTTGTGTTCATCGCGCTGACCTAACCAGCTTGAAATAGGCACCGTCCTCGTCGAGCATCAGTTCGTCATGGGTGCCACGTTGTATCTCGCTGCCTTTTTCAAGCACAACTATTTGGTCGCAGTCTCTAACCGTGCTTAAGCGATGAGCAATGATTAAGCAGGCGATCCCACGTCGTCGAAGTGCAGAGTCGACATCTTCCTCGGTAGCAGCGTCTAGTGCGCTCGTCGCCTCGTCTAGGATGATCAGACTTGGATTGCTGACAAGCGCACGGGCAATTTCGATTCGCTGGCGTTGACCGCCACTGAAATTCGTTCCGCCTTCTGCAACCAGCGTTGAGTAGCCATGTTGGCGCACCAAGATTTCCTCGTGGATACACGCATCGCGTGCAGCCTTGAAGACGACCTCATCAGGAATGGCTGGATTCCATAGTGTGATGTTGTCGCGGAGCGAGGCGGAAAAAAGCACTACGTCTTGATCAACCATAGAAATCGAGCGATGTAGCACATTGAGCGGAATTTCATGGCGTGAATGTCCATCAAAAAGAATGTCGCCTGATATAGGCTGGTAAATTCCGGCAACCAGCCTCGCCAGCGTTGATTTGCCAGACCCACTAGCGCCAACGATGGCAACACGCTGTCCTGGTTCAATAACTAGGTTGAAGTTCTTTAACAGAGGCGGCCGGCTTTTGTTGTAACCGAAGGTGACGTCGCGAAGTTCTAATCTGCCGGTCAGCTGTAAACGGCCGTTGAAGGTCTGAATGGACTCCGAATCACGATTTCGGCGTTTGAATACAGGATCGGTCGCTGTTTTTGCAATGTCATCAAAGCGCTGGAAGTCAGTCTCTAGTGCTCGTCGTTCATCATTAAAGTTCAAAAACTTGCTTATAGGCGTTAGAAACATTTCCGCCAACACATAAAAGCCCACGAGCAAACCTAATGAAATTTGGCCGGCAATGACCATCGTACCGCCGATGGCCAGAATCAATGCAGCACGCAGAATCCCAATAAAGCCTGGAAACGCTAAGTTGAGAGTGGCAGGCTCGACAGCTTGGTGTCGCGCGCGTAATTCGCGTGCTTGTTGACCTGTCCACCGAGCAAAGAAGCGATCATCCGCGCCGGTCATGCGCAACGAATCTCGGTGGCTCAACATCTGCATACCTAGTCCTATTAGGATGCCTTGTTCTCGTTTAAGCGTTTGAGTACGTTCGCCTTGAACTTGTTGGAGAAAGCGTGCAAGCAGTAGGTGAATGGTGCCTAGTAATAACACGATCAATGTAAGTGAGACATCGTACAAGAACATCGCGATCAACAATATAACGCTCATCGTCATGTCGATCACGAGAACCAAAAATCGCTCTGTCAGCTGCTTCGTGATTCGATCGATAGATGCGACTCGGTCAGTCAGGTCGCCCACTAAACGATGATGGAAGAACTCCACCGGAAGTCGAAGCAATTTCGAAAAACCGCGGTCGTACCCGACTATCGCTAGTTTGACTGCAAGCCGGCTCAATACCCGCTGTTTTATTAACGAAAGTAGATAAACGAGAATTCCTGCAATGAGTAAAACGAGTATCAAACCCACAAAAATAGTGTTGTTCGCAAGCAAGCTGTCGACGAGGATCGTCAATGACGCAGGGATCACTAAAGCAATGGCCGATGTCAAAAGTCCACACGCTAGTACAGCAAGCAACGGTGGCCAAGATCCTGCGAGCATGTTCCGCAGGTGTTCAAATAGGCTGGGACTTTCTCCTCCTTTCGTGAAATCAGGACCACGATTCAGGCGAAGTGCAATGCCGCTATAGGAAGCATTGAATTCACTTGCGGGTACTTTGCGGTGACCAACAGAAGGGTCATTTATGTAGAAGAAGTGCTCGTCGTACCCCTCGAGCACAACAAAATGGCTAAATTGCCAGAACAAGATGGCTGGTAGTTGAAGCAACCGTAGAGAGTCGGCGCGTAGGCTAAGTCCTGAACATTCCAAGCCGTAGTGCTTAGCTGCACGCAAAATGCTAGCGGCGCTGCTGCCATCCCGACTCACTTCGCACTTCTCTCGCAATTCGGTGAGAGGTGCCCATCGACCGAAGTAACTAAGGACTATTCCAAGACAGGCCGCGCCACATTCGGTTGCGTGCATCTGCAACACAATTGGGGTTGAAACCCGTTGTCGCACACGATCTGGATTCGCCCCTTTACTTTTGCTTTTTAGAAAGCCGAGATTCATTTGAATCGATTCTTTGCAAAAGATGCCAAAAGCGATCGATTTTCAAAATGCACATAGCTACTAGCACTTTGTTCGCGAGTAACTATCGTGGCTAAGTCGTCGTTGATTCGATAACTGATTTGATACAAACCCAATTCGGGAGGTATTTTTGCGGATGGTGTGGCCGATTGATGAGGTAACGCATTGATTTCATTGATATTTCCCTCCACTTCAATCAACTGGCCTTTATTCGTCGCGACCTGCATCGTTGCCTTTAGTCCGACATCAAGGAGTTGACGATCGGCTTGGTTCAACCATGCGTTTTGTACCAGCACATTCGTTACGGTGGCGGCGTTAGCGGGTGAATCTCCGTCCTCGGGAAAGTAGAGGATTCCATTAATAGGAATTGAATGAGGGACCTTTACAAAATAAAGCCATGTGGCGAATACGACGAGCACAACAGCGATGACGCCTATGAGCAACCGTTCATGTGGGGTAGAGATGGTTAGGAGCTTGTCGAGTTGCTCTCGGTCGTCTTTGGCTTGAGCGACAGCGTTATGAAATGAATCGAACGGGTTGTCAAACAATGGGTGGGCGACTTGCGTGATTTTGGTATGTCAAGCATATATGAACTACTGTAATAGTTTCCAACATGAGGCGAAGCCCAGCGTGGCTAGTTACGCGGATATACGAACGAAACGCGTAGGACGATGAAATAGCATAGGTTTGGCGACACTTACAGATCTGCAAACTGTTATCAGTCTTCTTTTAAGTCTTAACGCGTTGGTTCTTAGCGCATTTGAAGCGTACAGATCGTCGTCACATAGATGAAGCTTCGTTCTTCCATGTATATGGCTGTGTGACTCGACATGTACCATGCCCAAAGCTGACTACCGGCACAGGCCTTTCGTGTTTATGAGCGAAGAATGCGTGACCTTGCTAAAAGTTGATCTCTTAGAGGTGAATGCTCATTCAACTGGATGACATGTTCATGGGTGCGCGGCCAAAACGGCATCCCATACAACATCAGAGGCGATCGCACCGAGACCTGCACTTGACCAAGCTTGAACATCAACCTCCCCTGTAGACACGAACCACAACGTATCGCCATCCGTGTCGGTTTGGAATGGTTGTATAGCTCGCGCCATGGCACTGTGTACTTGTCGAGCGACTTGCTCAATCCTAAAACGATTCGTGGATTGATTCGTGATTACAACCGTCAACGTCGTGTTACCCGCTGGCGGACTCAAATTGGCCTGAGCAGCAGCTATTTGTTGTTCAATTGCCTGCATAAACCCAATACGTTTATTAGTTCCCTGGTCTAAGTGCCCGCGTACAACACTTCCATCGCGATCCACCACGGCTCCTACGGCATTTAAAACGACGCACGCGAAGACTTTGATTCCTCCCGTTTCGCGAAATGCGCCACCTTGACCTGCGGGTTCGCTTCGATCAATACCCAGTGTCTTGCCAACCGTCGCCGAAATGCCAGCACCTCTTGCTCCCATCGGAAAACGATTCGGCATTGCGTTTTCTAATGCGGCACGTCCTAATCTTTTGTCAGGGTAAATGCTGTTGTTTCGTACACCAAAGTCGAAAATGATGCCACCACTGACTAGTGGAATCGAATCCCAACTCGCGTTGTAATCGTTTCTTGCAAGTAGACCAGCTGCAACGCCACTTGCTGCCTCTAGACCGAGTAACGATCCACCTGCGAGGCTGATCGCATGGACCCAGCCATAGTCCCCTATCACGCCTGGCGAGCCGCCTCGTATATCGATGGCGGCTTGCGCGCCTTTCGGGAAGTGGAAAACCGTGACGCCGGTAGGCCCGTCAGGGTATTCTGCGATTCCTACCTCAAATGAATCGAAGTCATAAGAGAGTAGCTGATCGCCGATTTCAGTACTTACTGTTAAGTCGGGATGGTCGTTGTTTTTCATGTTAGTCTGGCTATATAAACTCGTGGTGCAAAGTAGCAACAGCGAAGCAAACACCGCTGCGCTTGGTGACGCACCTGTTGAGCTAGCACCGCTTGATCGCATGGGATTCCACGTGAACGAACTTGATGTGGGCTGCTTGGCTTTCTTAGCACCGAGCAGGAGAGCTGTCTTTTCTCTTTTCATGCTTTGCCAACGATGGTCTTTTTCACTGGGCTTCAATTTTTCGGCCCTGCGAGCCTACTGAGTAACACGGATCAGTGATCCCAGAGCGCGCCGATAAGCTTTGTCCATGGCTGTCGCATCTAGTTAAACCTGTCTCTTTAGCCGACTAATTTTCGACGATTACATTAGCCAACCTATTACCCGAATAGTAGCTTTGCGTTTAACTCATTAGTTGCCAATATTGCGCAACCACCGCTTGGTGTTTCACGTGCGCACACACATCATTCAAGAAAGAGTTCAAGCCGGTAACTCTTCGGCAGCGCGAGTGTCATATAGCACGAGTAAATGATGGAAACTTATCGCTTGGCCAGTCTATTAGGGGGAAATGCGCGGAAATCGCTATGACGATTGCTCTCTATAATCCGAGTATCACGTTGACCGGCTCGCGTGTGGAGGCGCGCAGTCAACCAATCGAAGCCAAAACGGAAGACACTCAAGTGGAAACGACTGATCTTGAGCTTGTTAACCGCATTATGAGTGGCGATGGCAAACAACGTGAAATAGCGTTTGCAGCACTGTACACCCGTCATAAATCCACCGTATTTAATGTCGCAATACGCGTGGTTAGCTCACCGGAAGATGCGGAAAACGTAGTTCAAGAGACCTTTATCAAGGTCAATAAGAATTTAGAAAACTTTCAAGGCAAGAGCCAGTTCTCGACCTGGCTGCACACGATCGCCAAAAACACGGCTTTGAATTACAAGGCACATGAATTGCGCCGGCCGCAAGCTTCGGGCGCGGATCCAACTGATCTGAAAGAGGTTGCGTCGACCGATCCGCAATCGGATTTTGAAACAGATGAGTTAAAGGTGACACTGAACAAAGCGCTGGCGGCCTTGAATGATGAACTAAAACAGACGTTGCTTTTAGTTGTCAATTCAGGTTTAAGTTACGAACAGGTCGCGAAAATCACCAATGTTCCGGTCGGTACAGTTCGTTCTCGTGTTTTTCGTGCACGTCAAGGAATCGACAAATTTCTACTTGATAACCTTCCAGGATATCAAAAAAATGCAAAATAGTTGCAGCGAATGAGCCATATTCAAATGGAACTTTCGCGTTAGATTTATGTCAAAACTCAAGTCAAGGCGAGCGGTATATGACTGATGAGACCGCGATAGTAGTACTTGCGAATGGAACGATTAAGCGTCTTGGTTGTGACGTACTGGCAGTTGTTAGGGCTCCCGAACATCGGGAAGAGAAGGCCACGTAGGGGTACGTTTTCGTGACCGAGACAAGATGTTCTGACGTTATGGAACACATGCATCAAATGAGGGGGTATGCATAGAAGCCATGGATCGTAGTAGTGGTAGCGAATCAAGTGAATTTATGGATGAACGACTATCAGCTGCAATAGATAACGAATTAACAGCACAAGAATGCGGTGAGGTTATTGATGAGCTCGCCGATTCACCGAAACTTCAAAACCTATGGGAACGCCAACACAACGTGAATGCTCTGTTGCGAGGCGAGCAATTGGCATCTACGAATGCTGTGGCGTGGGATCAAATTCATGCCCAGCTTACGGCACAACAACCTGCGCGGAAGTCATTAGCTACGATCATCGATTTTTCAACGTTTCGCCATCGCTATTTAGTGAAGACTATTGGCGGGGCGGCGTTAGCTGCATCCGTGCTACTAGGAGCTTCTATGTTTGTGGTTATGCAACAAACTGGCTCTTCGGTGCAAATGCCACCGCTTGCTAACGAAACGACAGGTCACGATCATCCCATTCCACCGTTAGTAGCACCCATGCCGGTCCAGTCTCTACCACCAGTTGAGCAGAATGCGCCGGTTCTTAGCACCCCGCAGCCTGAAGTATTTCTAGTTAGCGATCAAGAATCCCGCCAAACACAGAAACCTACACAACCGCCGAGAAATCGCGGTGCAATACCAGCCACTCAATCTAATCGCGATCTCGTTCGCCTAGTTTCGGATAAACCGCAACGTTAATTAGCTGCGGCGTAGCGGCTCTATAAAACCATTTAAATCGCGGCGATCGTGTCGTTGCGCACGTGCGGGACTGTTGTCCGAAGACAAAAACAACGTGTCTTAGTTGCGGTTGATCACGAAACCTGCGCCAACTGCAATGGCGCGTGCATTAAGTTCAGTTTTCCTCGCACCATTTCTGCCGAAGGCGACTACCCTGTGGGCAAGCGTGTGTTGGTCACGGCTTCTACCCGGGCTTTACTTTTGGCTTCGTTTATCGTGTTCGGTCTGCCGGTGCTATTGTTGCTTTGCGCCAGCTTGATTTGGCAATCACCGCTTAGCATTGCCGCCGTAGGCGTGAGCTGCTTTTTATTGGTTTTCGTTGCTACGCGCAATGTTCGCTTCAGTCACCTGCTCAGAACCCGAGCAGAATCGTTATAGCTTGACTGCGAGCTAAGCACCTAGGTAGACGCTAACGCCTGATCTCGTTGTGGCCCAATCCCTAGATGTGTAAGCCAGAATAGCACGGGCGAAGCCAGAACAAACACTGCAGCGACCATCACAATGGTCTCGAACGTCCAAGTATCACCCCATATTGCAATCAAAGTCGTGCCGATGGTTGATGAGAGATTGGCAATCGACATGTAAATCGCGAATTGGGAAGCGGCCACCGCAGGTGAGACGAGTTGCATACAAGCTGATATCAACAACACACCAAATAGGTGCTGCGATAGGAAGAACGCGAAAATAAATGCCTGCCAACCCCAATTGCTTTGTAGGCCAGGTGCGGCAACAAACACAATCATTCCTAGCACGGTGAGCGCGCCTATGACAACCAAGCATTTTCGTTGACCAAATAAATCAAAGCACGGACTAAGCAATAAACCGATGCCAGCGGCGAGGAGATTTACGGTGCTGTACCAAGCGTTGTACGCATTATCGTCCCACCCGAGATCTTGCACAGTGAACGAAGGTAGATAGCTTGCTAGCATGCCGCCAGCGACGCTATCGCAAAAAAACGCGAGAATGAAAAAAAGACTGAGTGGTGCGACTAGTTTTTTAAACAGATCCACGAGCATTGGCAGGAATTTGTCGACTTTTAATGCAAGAACCTCGGGTGCGATTTGGCCTCCTGTCGACCATGGGAAACGTTTTTCTACACTACGTTCTTTCACTAAGAGCGGCAACATGAGCAGACAGAGAGTGGTGAATGCGGCCGCGATACAAGCGCCAGAGACCCCTAGTGAGTTAAGGAAAAGACCACCGCCAACCGCACCCGCGAGATTGCCGATCTTCTGACTGCCGAACATGAGTGCGGTTGCTTTCGATCTCTCGGATTCCTTAAGTACACTGATAGCGAGCCCGTCGACGGCGACATCTTGGGTCGACGAAAACAAATTGAGCACGAAACCGCAACCAGCCAACACAACTATGTTTGGGTCACCAAATCCAGCGATGAAACCGCTCATCGTAAACGTGAGCAAGAGTCCAGCTTGTGCGATCACAACCCAAGGACGACGATGACCATAAATCAGAAACGACACATAGTCCATGAGTGGACCAGCGAAGAACTTAAACGCCCATGGCAAGCCGATGATGGCCAGGTAAGTCGCAATTTCAGATTTGGTGAAGCCGATTTCCGCAAAGAATGTGGGTAATGCCACACCAAATAGGCCCAGTGGCAAACCTTGCGAGAAATACATAAAGCCGATCGTTGCAAATCGCAAATAGGCGTTTTCCGTCAAACTGAGATTGGAATCAGATTGTTCGATGGACTCAGTCATTAGGCGAAGTTGCGCACGAGCAAAGCTGTATTTTCAAGCTTGCAAGCTGCCTCGTGTTGAATCATTGACCCTCATGCAACATTTCTTGTCGAAACGTTTATCCTTTTAGTCGTAACAAACGTGGTGACTTCATATTGAGCCAGGCATACGCGACGCTTGAATCAAAAATCGCGGAAATTAAGGCACTTGATCATATGTTGGACCTGTCCAACTGGGATGAATCCACGAACATGAAACCCGCGGGCATGCCAAACCGCGCCGAAGTTGTTGCGTTGACCGCTGGCTTGCGCCAAAAACTCATTTCGAGCGAGGAATTTGCGGATTTGTTGGCTGCTGCGGCCGACGAGGAGTTGACGCCTATGCAACACGCAAACCTACGGGTTGCAGGCTATGCTCATAAAAACGCGCTTGCGATTCCAGCTGATCTGCTAAAAGAGTCGAAACGGGTTTACTCGGATTGTGAAGTTACTTGGCAACAAGCTCGGCCGAACAATGATTGGTCGTCGGTGTTGCCAAAACTTGAGCATGCGATAGGGATAGCGATTCAAATCAGTCAGTGTTTAGGTGAAACATTCGATCTCGATCCCTACGACGCGCTAATGAACCAATACGAACCAGGCATTCAGCAAGCCAGTGTCGACGGGATGTTTGCGGACATTCGTGAATTTCTCGTGAATGCCGTGCCCAAAGTCGAAGCCGCACAGCAAGCGCCTACTCGCATGGCAGGTATTTTCAAAGCTGATGATCAACTAGCTCTTGCCGAAATTTGCATGCAAGAACTCGGTTTCGATTTTGGTCGCGGGCGACTCGATCAGAGCGCACACCCGTTTTCGTGCGGCAACGCTTTCGACGCTCGTATTACGACGCGTCTTAGTCAAGACGATTTTTCAGAATCGTTGTTCGCGGTTTTTCATGAGACTGGACATGCGCGCTACACGCAGAACCAACCAAGCGAATGGGTGCTTCAATTTGCTGGTGAACCAACAGGCATGGCAGTGCACGAAAGCCAGTCGTTATTTATGGAAATGCAAGTTTGCCGTAGCGACGCTTTTCTTGAATTCGTGTACCCATTGGTTGAAGAACACCTACGACCCACAGATGACACAACAGGCTGGTCACTAGACAATTTCCGTAGAGCGGTTCGCTTCGTAAATCGCGGATTGATTCGAGTCTATGCGGATGAAATGACGTATCCCTTTCACATACTGCTGCGTTATGCCTTGGAAAAGCAACTTTGTAAGGGTGAATTAGCAGTCAAAGACATCCCTGATGCATGGAATCTGCACATGCGAGACATGCTGGGCGTCGACACGCGTGGCAATTACCAGGATGGGTGCATGCAGGATATTCATTGGTTTGCCGGCTTGTTCGGGTATTTTCCGTGCTATCTGCTCGGTGCGATTTTTGCTGCGCAACTCCAAGAAGCCTGCATTCATAAAATTGGCGAGCAGACAGAACGCATCCGACAAGGCGATTTCAGCGCGATATCAACTTGGTTGGCCGAGAATATCCATGCGCAAGGCAGCCTGATGGAAGGTGAGCAACTCATCCAATCAGTGACTGGTAGCGAAATGTCGGCACGTTCTTACATATCCCACCTTAAACGACGCTACGTCGACGCTTAATCGACCTGCCATGGGCAGTCCTACTAGCCACATTCGAAATTTTTCGATCATCGCGCACATTGATCACGGCAAGTCCACGCTAGCCGATCGCTTGATCCAGAGCTGTGGCGGTTTGCAAGAGCGCGAAATGGCTGAGCAAGTTCTGGATTCGATGGATTTAGAACGCGAGCGAGGGATCACCATCAAATCGCAGAGCGTGCGCTTGGCATATACCGCAGAAGACGGCCAGACGTACCAACTTAATCTGATAGACACGCCTGGACACGTGGATTTCAGCTATGAGGTGTCAAGGTCGCTAACGGCTTGCGACGGCGCACTCTTGGTCGTGGACGCTGCACAAGGTGTGGAAGCACAATCGGTTGCTACGTGCTACAACGCTATCGAATGCGGTGTCGAGGTATTGCCCGTTCTCAATAAGATGGACTTGCCGATGGCCGAGCCAGACCGGGTTGCGAATGAAATCGACGAGATCATCGGTCTCTCGACCGACAACATTCTGAAGATCAGCGCTAAAACTGGTGAAGGTGTGAGTGAGGTACTGGAGCAACTTATTGAACGCATCCCAGCTCCAGAGCAAGCAGAGCACGACGAACTGCAAGCGCTGATCATCGATTCGTGGTTCGATAACTATCTTGGCGTCGTATCTTTGGTTCGCGTGTTCGCCGGTGGCCTAAAGAAGGGTGACCGAATCGTCGCAAACTCGGTTGGTCATTCGCATGTCGTGGATGAAGTCGGCGTATTTACACCTCATCGCAAGGCTGTCGATTCCTTGGAATGTGGCGAAGTCGGTTATGTCGTAGCAGGAATCAAGGCGATTCACGGTGCGCCTGTTGGCGATACATTGATACGAGCCAATAGCGCAACGCCGCCGTTGCCTGGCTTCGCGAAAGTGAAACCGCAGATTTATGCTGGTTTGTACCCATCCAATTCAGACGATTTTGCTGCGATGCGGATCGCTTTAGAAAAGCTGTGCCTCAATGATGCGTCGCTGCAATTTGAAGTTGAGACATCAGATGCACTGGGATTTGGCTTCCGCTGTGGTTTTCTAGGGATGCTCCATATGGAGATCGTACAAGAACGCCTTGAACGCGAGTACGACTTAGATTTGATCACTTCTGCGCCTTCGGTCATCTATGAGGTGGTGGATCGAAGTGGCAGTGTTGCGCTGGTCGATAACCCCTCACAACTTGACGATACAGGTGGTATCGACGAAATTCGCGAACCGATTGCGGAAGTAAACATCCTCGTACCGCACGATTACCTTGGCAATGTCATCGAACTTTGCATTAATCGCCGCGGCGTACAAAAACAGATGCATTTCACTGGTGGTCAGGTCGCCTTGCGTTTCGATATCCCGATGAGCGAAGTGGTCATGGACTTTTTCGACAAACTGAAATCAGTGAGTCGAGGGTATGGGTCGTTGGACTACGCGTTCGATCGCTTCGAAGCTGCACCTTTAGTCAAGGTGGATGTGCTTATTAATGGCGATCGGGTAGACAGCTTGGCCATGATTGTGCATCGAGACCTAGCAAACGCACGCGGTCGCGAACTCGCGTCCTCGATGAAAGCGCTCATTCCACGCCAGATGTTCGATGTCGCAATTCAAGCTGCGATTGGCCGACAGGTCATCGCACGGACGACCGTAAAGGCTTATAGAAAAAACGTTACCGCGAAATGCTACGGTGGCGATGTCACGCGTAAAAAGAAATTGTTGGAAAAACAAAAGGAAGGCAAGAAGCGCATGAAGCAAGTCGGGAAGGTCGATATTCCTCAAGCTGCCTTTCTCGCCGCTCTAACGGTCGGAAGATGACGCTCTCTTTCTTCCAAAACCTGCCGCTATTGTTCCGGCATTGGCGCTTGCAACAACGCATTGGCTATCGGTTTAAAGATATCACCCTATTAGATGTCGCGCTCACCCATGCCAGCATGGAAGTGGCCAACAATGAACGATTGGAGTTTCTAGGCGACGCAGTTTTAGATTTGGTCGTTTCAGAGATTTTGTTCAAGAAATACGCAGAAGTAGACGAAGGCACACTCACGCAAATGAAGATCATGAGCGTGAACAATGCCCATCTCTTATCGGTCGCGCTGAATCTCGGTATTACGGATGTTTTGGAAATGGGTAAAGGTCTCTACCAGTCTGAGAGCCGTGGGACCAAAATGTTTGCAGATGCGGTTGAAGCGCTAATTGGCGCGATTTACCTCGATGGTGGCTTGCGGCCTGCACATAAATTTATCGACAAATACGTGATGCAAACGTTACCTACGTTGCAGGAAACGAAAGTGCATCCTAAAACGGCCTTGCAGAACTGGTTGAAAAAACAAGGTTTCGAATATCCCGAATACTCTGTCACGCAGGATGCAACTCAAAGCGGCGATTCGCTCTGGTATGTGAAATGCACCATCAAGAATCTTGCGATCACTCGAACTGGGCGTGCAGAGACTCGAAAGGCAGCGGAAACGGAAGCAGCGATAGAAATACTCGGCGCACTGGGTGTCATGTCGAATGGCAGCTGAAGGGCTTTCGACTTTGATCGCTAGCTAGTTCGATGAAGACTGCAGACCTCGCGCAGCTTCAACAAGCTTGCGGTTATCACTTTGAAGATGAGCGTTTGCTTGAGCGAGCATTAGTTCATGCAAGCGCGCAAAGCGAGGACAATGAACACTTGGAATTTCTTGGTGATTCAGTGCTAGGTTATGCTGTCACAAAGGCTCTGCTCGATAAGCATGGCATGGCAGAGCAGGTGGGTTTGTTGGCGGAGCGCAAAGCCGCACTTGTAAGCAATCAGCGCTTGACTTCCATTGCGCAAGAGCTTGGCATTGACCGCCGGCTCGTGTTTGGTCGCAGCGTCACGAATGACCCGCATGGATCCTCGAAAGTTTGTGCCGACGCGCTAGAAGCCGTGATCGGTGCGATTTGTATGGACGGCGGTATCCAGGCGGCTCAGGAATTCGTCAATCGACACGTTTGCACGCCGGAAATACTCGAGAATCCTCATCCTCAAAAACATCCTAAGACGCTGCTACAAGAGTGGGCGTCTGCGCACAACCTAGCCCCTCCGGCGTACAGAGTGCTGAACCACAAACAAATCGCGTCGGACGAGCCAACCGAAACATGGGTTGTGAGATGCTCGATTCACGGCCTGACTGCTTTAGGAAACGCGACTGCGAAGTCAAAAAGGGAAGCAGAACGGCTAGCTGCTCAAGACTTGATGGATTCTCTGAGTCAGCCATGAGCGATACGACGACGGGATATGTCACGATCCTAGGCAGACCCAATGTCGGCAAATCGACACTGCTCAATCATTGTCTTGACACCAAATTGAGCATTACGTCGCGCAAGCCACAGACCACCCGGCATCAGTTGCTAGGCGTCCTTACCCGAGATTTGTGCCAGTTCTTGTTCTTGGATACGCCAGGCATTAATGCTCAGGCAGGCCGATCAGGTCGCTCGATCGAGCGCTACATGAATCGCCAGGCATTGAGCACGCTAAACGACGTCGACGTGATCTTGTTTCTCGTTGAAGGCACAGGATGGCGAGACGGCGATGCGACGGTGCTGAAGTATCTCAAAACCACCGATGTGCCAGTCGTTTGCGTGATTACAAAAATTGATCGCGTAAAGGACAAGAAGCGGCTATTGCCGTTAATCGATGAGCTGGCGCAACGGCACCCCTTTCGCGCAATAGTTCCTGTTGCCGCATTGCGCAACGAAGGTCTAAGCCTCTTATTAGATGTCGTTGCAGCCCAACTACCAAACGGACCTCATCTATACAAGGCCGACGAAATCACCGACCGCTCTACATCGTTTCTGGTCGGCGAGCTGATTCGCGAGCAAGTCGTTCGTCAGCTCGGTGCGGAACTGCCACACCGAAGCACCGTTATCGTCGAGCAGTTCGAAGACGAGGAATCCGCCGTTACGATTTATGCGTCCATTTGTATTGAACGATCCAGTCAGAAACGGATCGTGATAGGCAAAGGTGGCAGTCGCCTCAGGTCAATCGGCGCAACCGCCCGTCGCAACATTGCGACATTGCTCGATAAATCCGTTGATTTGCGTTTACATGTGAGAGTCAGGTCAAACTGGACTGACGATCGCAAAAGCCTCGCAAATCTCGGTTATCGGTAATTTGATGTGATCAACGAGCGTTGCTATGTGATTCGGCGACGACCTTATAGCGAAACGAGTTTGCTGCTGGAATTGCTAACGAGCGATTCTCGCAGCGTGCATGCCATTTATCGAGGCGCTAAGAGACAGCATGCCGTGCCCATCGATTTATTTTGTGAATACAGCATGAGTTGGCGCGCTCGCATGGGATTGGTGACCTTGCGGTCTTGTGAGCTAGAAACGACATATGCCTTGTCTGACGAAGCGCTCTACGCAGGCTTGTATTTAAATGAGTTGCTCCGGCGAGGTATACATGAGAATCAGCAAGTCGAGCGGGTATACGGTATCTACTCAGATGCCCTCACACGTCTTAACGATCACGCCAACGAACTTGAAAAGACCTTGCGTGTATTCGAGCGCAAGTATTTGAGCGCACTTGGCTATGCGATTTCGTTTGATCGCGAACAGTCATCAGGCCATGGGATTGACGCTGCGATTAATTACGCGTTCGAACCCCGCGAGGGCTTCTGTCGTGCGTCTGAATCTTCGTCAAATCAATATTCTGGCAGAGTGTTACTAGATATTTCAAGCGACGATTTTCATAGCGAAGAAAGCCGGCGAGTCGCAAAATTGGTGCTGCGCCAAGCGCTAGATCACCATTTAGGCGAGCGAGAGATCAAAGCGCGGACGCTGTTATCTGCTAAACAGTACCGCGATGCGGCATCGGAGACAACGCGTTATGACTGAACTCGTGAACGGTTACGCCAAACGCCCTCCCGGGTTGCTCGACAAAGCAGCGTTGCGTTTTCGGATCACTGATCCGGATCGGATGTTGCTCCAGCGTGTTGAGGAAGCACTGGAAGCTGCTGGACAATTGGAACGGGCAACGTTGCTCACTGATCAATTGAGTCAGTTACCAGTGGATACGCCAACACTGATAGCCGGTTATGCATTTTTTGCAGTACTTGCCGGTGAGCTAGATATCGACGATATTGGTAACAGTGATACGGGTAAATTGCTTCGTACGCTCGTTCGACTTTCGAGTACTGATTCTGCCGCAACGTACAGCGTGTTGTTGCAGGTGCGGCGCAACACACGCCAAGCTGACAACGTGCGGCGTATGCTGGTCGCCATGATCGACGATCCTCGTGTGGTCGTGCTGAAGATGGTTGAGCGATTGGTGCAGCTGCACCCGCTGATTTTTAACGGTTCTGCGACGAGCCTTCGCACCGCGCATGAGGTCTTGCATTTTTTTGCGCCATTGGCCAATCGACTTGGCATTTGGCAATTGAAATGGGTGCTCGAGGACTATGCCTTTCGTTGTTTGCAGCCAGATGCATATCACGAAATCGCATCGCGATTCACAGAACGTCGTTCGGCACGCGAGGAGTTAGTAGGCAAATTGCAAGCTGACCTCGAATGGCGTTTAGATGAAGTTGGCATCTCCGCAGAAATACTCGGCAGAGCAAAGAACATCTATGGCGTTTATCGTAAGATGCGGGAAAAGAACATCGACTTCGACGATGTACATGACGTTCTCGCGATTCGCGTAATCGTTGATTCGGTGCCAAAGTGCTATCAGGTACTCGGCGTCGTGCATACGTCTTGGCCGCACATCGCTAACGAATTCGACGATTACATTGCCAACCCGAAGTCCAATGGTTATCGATCCTTGCATACGGCTGTCTATGGTCCGCAAGGTCATGTGCTTGAAGTTCAAATTCGCACGCGCGAAATGCACTTGGACTCCGAACTTGGTGTTTGCTCGCATTGGAGCTACAAAGGCGAGAACGACGCGACGCTGGACGATGCGAACATCGATTGGATGCGCGAGGTTCTGAACTGGCATGAAGGCTTGAATGTCATTGATGATGACGCGTCAAACGCCGAGGACATCTCTAGAAGCGAGGGCAGGACCTATGTTTCCACGCCGCAACGCCACGTCATTGACTTAGAAGCGGGTTCGACTGCACTTGATTTCGCATTCAAGGTGCATACGGATATCGGGTTGCATTGTGTGGGTGCATTGGTCGATGGCGTCGAAGTTGCACTAAATACGGTGTTGCAATCAGGTCAAACTGTTGAAATCATCACCAGTGATCGTGCCAAACCCCAACGGGAATGGCTCGATCGGGACTTAAAGTACTACAAGTCCTCAAAAACGCGTGATTTGCTCCGCGCGTTTTTCCAAGACTTCGATCGCACCTATAACGTGAATGCTGGACGTGATTGGGTTCAGCAAGAAATCGATCGATTGAATTTGAAACTAACGCCCGAGGAAGCGGCCTCGGCCTTGGATTTCGACTTGCCAGATGATTTGTTTATTGAAGTAGCACTCGGCTCTATGAAAGCTCGGCAAATGCTTGTGGAAATTGCCCAGCTTCACGCTGAAGTGAGCGACTTGCTGCAAGCCACTGACGTGGCGAAGTCGACGATGCATATACGTCTCAAAGCACTTGATCGCAAGAATCTCATTCGAGACATAACGCGAGAGATTGCTGCGCTGAATGTCAATGTCGTGAACTTTCAACTCGGTGCCCCAAAGTTAGAACAAGAAGCAGTGGCCGATATTTGGGTAGAAGTAACTGATTTACAGGAAGTCTCGCTCGTTATCGTGAGTCTACGCCGCTTGCATCGTGTGACGGATGTTCGGCTGGTGAGTTCTGATTCGACGGCTTAGTCGGCCGAACTCGAATTCGCATATTGACAAGCGTTCAAACCGTCGTCATTGGTGAACACGCCGGACAACGTCTTGATAACTTTCTATTAGGTCAATTGCGTGGAGTGCCGCGCAGTCGCGTCTATCGCATGATTCGCAGTGGTGAGGTTCGCATAAATGGTTCTCGCTGCAAACCAAATACGCGACTGCAAGTGGATGACCGGGTCCGGATTCCACCGGCATACGTAACGCAGCGTAGCGCCGTACCTGACGCGACGCCGGCGTTTGTCGAATTGATTCAGCGTTCAGTCATTTACGAAAACGATGACCTAATCGTCATCAATAAACCAGCAGGTGTTTTGGTGCATGGCGGCATCGATGCGGAATTTGGCTTAGCCGAGCAGCTCAATCACATATTCGATTTAGAAGGATTGCAGCTCGCGCATCGATTGGACAAAGCAACTTCTGGTTGTTTGGTGGTTACGAAAACACGTGAAAGCATGCTTAAGCACCAAAAATTGTTTCGCGATGGCGCGATTGGCAAGACCTATGTTGCAATTGTCGCAAATGCTTGGGGTGACGCAGAGATTTGCGTGGATGCACGGCTTGAGCGATTTCATATGCCGAACGGGGAACGTAGGGTTCGTGTCAGCCATACCGGACAACCTTCGCGGACGCTTTTCAAAATTGACCAACGTTGTGCGCATGCCTCTTGGGTCAGTGCTAAACCCTTGACCGGTCGCACGCATCAAATTCGCGTGCATGCCCAGCACGCGGGACACCCAATTCTTGGTGATCGCAAATATGGGAGTCGGACATTCCGTCCGCAACCCTCACGTCTCATGCTTCACGCAAATTCGTTGAGGATCCCCGACGTCGGTGACCTCCAAGCACCTATGCCGCTTGATTTTTCTAGGTATTGGGCTTTGTTGGCAGAAGCGGATTAACACCAAACTCGCGAAGCGTAGCGGCAAGTTGAATGAGAGGCAAGCCAATTAGAGCGCTTGGATCCTTTGAAGAAACGCTCTCAAATAAGTGTGAGCCACGTTTTTCGGACTTGATTGCGCCTGCGCTGTCAAGAGGCGAATCTAACGCAACGTAGTTTTCAATCTCGGTTTGACTGAGTTCACGCAGCCGAACTTCAGTAGGAACGCAGAATTGCGCGGCCTGCTGCGCTGCCAAAACGGCAACTGCACTATGAAATATCACGACCTGATTTGACATCCGTTGGAGTTGCGCAATTGCTTTCGAGATTGTGCCTGGTTTCCCTAGCGCATCATTGTTTAGACTACAAACTTGGTCACCGCCAATCACGATCGCACTCGGTCGCGACGTTAGAACTGCGATCGCTTTTTGATATGCAAGCCGGCTGGCTAATTCTGCCGGAGTTTCATTTTCTAGCGGCGATTCATCGATGTTTGGGCTGACCGATTCAAATTCATAGCCTGCTGCGCGCAACTGCTGCTGGCGATAGCGGGACCCTGATGCGAGAACTAAGCGATACGGCAATCAAACACTCCTCTTGGGGTTGAGGTTACCATTGAACAACTCTTCGTTTTATAGCGAATGTTCGTGAAAGTTTCGCCTAGCGATTACGCACGGCATCGTCGTAGCTGGCGTGGCTCGGTACCGCTTCGCTCGTTTTCGCGGCTTGCGACCGAATTAGCTAGCACAAGCGACACGGTTGCGGTGGATCTGAAGTTTGAGCTAGATGAGCACGATCGAGTTCATATGTGTGGTACAGCCAGTGTCCAAGCAGAGCTCACGTGCCATCGGTGCGCGAATACGGTGCCCACCACGATACTAGCGGAGATTGATGCAGTGATTGTCCGCTCTGATGCCGTTGCTGAGCGAGTGGCTCAAGAGGCCGATGTCATCGTAGTGACAGAAAATCCCATCCAGGTGTGCGAGCTTGTGGAAGATGACCTGATCATGAGCATTCCATGGCGAGTAGATGAAAAGGAACACGAATGCATCGCACTCGATGCAAGCGAGACCACCCAAGCACTGCCAACACGAGCGACGCAATTCACTCAAAAACCTTTTGAAAACCTGCGCAAACTTCTCGAACCCTAGCTGATAATTACGCGCCTCAATTGACCGAAGCTCGGGAGTGACCCATGGCGGTCCAAAAAAACCGCAAAACGCGTTCCAAGCGCGATAAGCGCCGTACGCACCAAAAAGTCAAAAAGCCTGCGGTTTCCATGGATTCATTAACAGCAGAAATTCACCTGCGCCATCATGTGAGCCCGGATGGGTTCTACAAGGGTGAATTGGTGATTGGTCAAGCGCCTGAGTACGACGACGAATAGCTCACTGACTTAGCTGTTCCGCAGATATCCGTCTGCGACAATGACACGACCATTACGGATCGCCGTTGATCTTCTTGGTGCAGAGTTACCTGCATCCGAACTGATCGAAGGCGCTGCCGAGCTGCGTGAGATTCGACCAACGTGCGAACTGTTGTTTATTTGCGACAGTGAGTCTATAGGCAAAGAATCCAGCAACGGTTATCAGATCGTTGATTGCACTAACTGGGTGCGAGACGGCGAATCCTTGCGGGACATATTGCGCGAACGAACCCGTACATCCATGCATGTTGGCATGCATATGCTGCATGATGAAAAAGTGGATGGGTTTGTAAGCGTAGGCAGTACTGGTGCACTAATGGCATTAGGCCGACACATCCTGCATACACCACTAGGCATTGATCGGCCGGCGGTTATTAAAGAATTTGATGGGAAGCAATTACCGTTTTGGATGTTAGACCTGGGTGCAAACATCGTACGCAAACCTTCAACGTTGCTGCAGTTCGCATTCCTTGGTTCGGCATACGCATCGCGTGTGGGCGGCGTTGAACGGCCGCGAATCGCGCTGTTGAACATAGGCATTGAAGCGCGTAAAGGGCCAACTCTGTTGCGCGAAGCGGCCGCACTGTTAGGAGCTGCGAAAGAACTCAATTTCGTCGGATTCGTAGAACCTAGTCACATATTTGAGGGTAGTGCGGATGTGGTTGTTACGGATGGCTATGCGGGGAATATCGCATTAAAAGCTGTCGAAGGCACAGTGAATTTCATTCGCGACGTGTTCTTTCACGAATTAGGCAGCGATGACCATGGTGACGCGGCTCAGGCTATACGTAAACGCGCACGCAAACGGTTTCGCCGCCTCATGCGCAAACTCGATTCACAGCGACACAATGGTGGCAGTTTCGTCGGATTGAACGGTGTCGTGGTGAAAAGTCACAACGGTACAACGGCAGCAGGCATGACCGCGGCGATAGCTCAAGCTGTCCGTGAAGTTGAGATGGGCGTTCCTGCGAAAATCCAAGCATTTTTCGAAAAGGGGTAATTGAATTGCAGGTTGGTTACATATTTCCAGGCCAGGGTGCGCAAGCGGTCGGCATGCTGGAAGATCTGAGATCGAAATTTCCTTTGTTGAATGAACGCCTTGCTGAGGCTTCAGGCATCATCGATGAGGATTTAGTGTCTTTGATAGAACTCGGCCCGGCCGAGCGACTCAATCAAACAGAAATAACCCAACCCGTCATGTTGGCGACCTCAGTGGCATTGTTTGAGATTTGGCGGGCGCAAGGCGGCGCGTCACCTCATGCTGTAGCAGGTCATAGCCTTGGTGAATATTCCGCATTAACAGTCGCTGGTGTATTCAGTTTTAGCGATGCGATCAAGCTAGTTCACGAGCGGGGCAAACTTATGCAAGGCGCTGTACCTAGCGGTGCGGGTGCGATGGCAGCTGTGCTAGGGGTTGAATTAGAAGAATTGCAGGAGTTTTGCAATGCTGACGATGGCGTGGTTGCTCCTGCAAATATCAATTCGCCAGGGCAAGTGGTTATTTCAGGTGCGGCTGACGCCGTGAATCGGGTCGCGGAAAAGGTGTTGGCCGAGGGCGACAAACGCAAACGCGTGGTGCCGTTGGATGTAAGCGTTCCATCACACTGCGAACTAATGGCACCGGCAACTCAAGGTGTAGCGCAGCTCTTGGCTGAAACGTCTATGAATAAACCGATGTGTCCCATTTTTCAGAACGTCGACGCGGAAGCTGCAGACGATCTTGATGGGGTACGCAGTCGCTTAATAAAACAGTTGTCATCGCCAGTCCGGTGGGCAGATTGTGTGACGGCGATGCTTGCACGGGGCTGTGACGCTTTAATTGAGTGCGGTCCAGGCAAGGTGCTTACAGGCTTGTCGCGACGCATTGATCGACGCATGAATTGCAGGGCAATTAGTACCGTTGGCGATTTCGACGACGCGTTAGCTGCAATTAACACATGAGCAGTCGAATTGCGCTTGTAACAGGTGCCAGTCGTGGCATTGGTTCCGCCATCGCTATGCGACTGGCCTCAGCAAGTACTTTTGTTTACGGTTCAGCAACCTCCCAAGAAGGTGCCGATCGAGTAAGCGAAATGCTTGGTGATTCTGGTACTGGCATCGTATTACAGGTCAATGATGTTGATTCTGTAACGGCGGCGGTCGAGCAAGTCACTAGTGAAGCGAATCTTACTATCTTGGTAAACAACGCCGGGGTCACCAAGGACAATCTCTTTCTCAGAATGTCCGATGCAGACTGGGCCGACGTGATTCAAACTAATTTAGTAGCGCTACATCGCCTTTGTAAACCTTTCTTGCGAGGCATGATGCGTGAACGCTGGGGACGCATCATTAATGTCGGTTCGGTTGTTGGGCGGATGGGTAACGCTGGTCAGGCGAATTACGCTGCTGCAAAAGCGGGGATAGAAGGATTTACGCGCAGTTTAGCTCAAGAACTCGGTAGTCGTGGCATAACGGTTAATTGTGTTGCTCCAGGCTTCATTGAGACCGACATGACAGCTAGCTTAGATGAAAAAGTGAAAGAACAGCTCCTAGCCCGAATTCCTTTAGGTCGCATTGGCGATGCGCAAGAAGTTGCAGAAGTCGTTGCGTTTTTGGCCAGCGAGCATAGCTCCTACGTAACTGGCCAGACAATTGCGGTCAATGGCGGTATGCTCGGTTACTAGGTTTCTTTGAATTCTGGTACTTTTCGATACATTATTTTTGGCTGCTACAGTGCATGTGGACGGATAAAATTCGCGCTTTAAGGATTGAGCGGCTCGCTCAATCTGCATTTTGAACGGCGTTCACCGCGCAGTCGGTGTTGGTTTAAAAGCGTCGTACAAGTCCTTGACTATGGAGTGAATTCAAGCTATGAGTTCATTAATGGAACGCATCAAGAGCATTGTCGCAAAACAGCTCAAAGTCGAAATCGACGAAATCAAGGATGAGTCTTCGCTGGAGGAAGATCTTGGTGCCGATTCGCTAGACCGTGTCGAACTCGTTATGGCTTTTGAGGAAGAGTTTCAGATCGAGATCGTGGATGAGGATGCGGAAAACATCAACACGGTAGAAGAAGCGCACAACTACATCAAGAACGTCGTCGGCGACGAATAGCTCGAATACCATTGCATTGGTATTTGCCATCGTAAAAAGTAGCCGTAATTGTCCGTCAGTTGCCTTTCTTAGATGAGTAGACGTCGCGTTGTCGTAACCGGGATGGGCCTAATCACGCCTATCGGCCTCGATACCGACAGTTCGTGGCAGAGCGCTCTCAATGGCGTGAGCGGCGGCAATAAGATCGACACAATCGACACGAGCGCGCACAAAGTGCAAATCGGCGCTAGCCTCAAGGGATTTGATGCTAGCCAATATATCGATCCGCGCGAAGCTTCGCGGCTTGATCCTTTCCTTCAGCTGGGTCTAGCTGCGGTAGATCAGGCCGTTGCAAGTGCAGGAATAGCCGACCCGCCAGATCCCGAGCGTATTGGCATTGCAATGGGCTCAGGAATCGGTGGTATTAAGACCATCGAAGACACACATTCCGTGCTTTTAGATCGCGGGCCGAGACGCGTTTCGCCATTCTTCGTGCCGTCGAGTGTCATAAACATGATTAGCGGCAATGCCTCGATAAAACATGGTTTTAAAGGTCCTAACATCGCCATCGTGACCGCATGTACGACCGGCACGCACAACATTGGCTACGGCGCACGCATGATTCAGTATGGCGATGCCGATGTGATGGTCGCTGGCGGTTCAGAGTGGTCGACCACCCCGTTGACCCTGGCCGGATTCGCATCCATGCGCGCGTTATCGACTAGAAATGATGAACCAGAACGAGCGAGTCGACCTTGGGACGTTGATCGCGATGGATTCGTGCTTGGCGATGGTGCTGGTGCGCTGGTCATTGAAGAATACGAGCACGCCAAGCAGCGCGGTGCTGACATATATTGCGAAGTTACTGGCTTTGGCGTAAGTGCCGATGCTTATCACATTACCAGTCCGCCGAATAGTGGCGAGGGTGCGATTGCGTCGATGCGCAATGCCTTGGCAGATGCCAAACTGGCGCCCGATGACGTGCAATACGTAAACGCGCACGGGACATCGACGCCGCAAGGCGACATTGCCGAAACGCTAGCGATTAAAGAGGTGTTTGGCGCAGATTCAAAAGTTGCGGTGAGTTCATCCAAATCGATGATTGGTCACCTGCTAGGCGCAGCAGGTGCGGTTGAAGCCGGTTTTTGTGCGTTGTCGCTTCGTGACCAACGAATTCATCCTACGATCAATCTAGACAACCAAGATCCAGCATGCGATTTGGACTACGTGCCTCATACCGCCCGTGACGCTAAACTCGAACACGTCCTTTCAAATTCGTTCGGTTTCGGCGGGACCAACGGCAGCTTGATATTCAGTCGCGTATAAGCGAGTTGTAGCGATGCGGTGGTTGCTGTTCGCCGTGACGCTTCTTCTGGTCGCAGCCTTATCTTGGGGGTTTTACGGCTGGCGATCCTTAATAAACGCTTCCCAGTCAGTCACGACACCGGCCTACGTCCTGGTTGAGCATGGCGATAGCCTAGCGACGGTTGCAAGGAAACTTGAGCAAGTTGGCGTAATCGACAAAAGTTGGCTATTTGAATGGTTTACTCGCTTCGAAGAAGCTGACGACAAAATTCAAGCTGGTGAGTATGAATTCGAAGGCGAGGTAACACTTTCGAGCATACTGCTCAAATTGACGCAAGGCTCGGTCGTTACTTATGACGTTCAACTCGCCGAAGGCGCTCGTCTTGAGCGATTTCTCGCCTTGCTCACATCCAATGAAAAGCTCGTGAATGACCTTCCCGGCGTCACGCCTGCCAATATCGTACAGAGGTTACGGTTACCGGTCACGGCGACGCATGGAGAAGGACTTTTCTTTCCAGACACATACTCATTTAGGCGTGGCGAACCAGCATCTTCCGTGCTGCGTCAAGCATTTGCTCTAATGGAAGAAAAGCTTGATGATGCATGGGCGAGTGCAACGGACAACATCCATGTAACCTCAAAATACGAATTGCTAATCGTTGCGTCCATGGTTGAGCGCGAGTCGCATGTTGCCTCTGACAGGGCACGCATTTCGGGGGTCATTCACAGACGCTTAGGGTTAGATATGTATTTGCAAATCGACCCGACGGTGATATATGCCGTCGGTGACAAATTTAGAGGTCGCTTGACCTGGGCCGATCTTCGGATAGACAGCTTGTACAACACATATAAGGTGAAAGGTCTACCACCATCGCCAATTTGTGCGCCCAGCGCAGAGTCCCTTTTTGCTGCAGCACAGCCTACTGCTGGCAAAGAGCTTTATTTCGTGTCGCGAGGCGATGGCACCAGTGAGTTTAGTGAAACATTGCAAGATCACAATCGTGCAGTTGCAAGGTACATCAATAACCGTTAACCGTCGAATGAGTGGACTTTGATGGTGTGCTATTGCGTTCGCATGACGCTATGAGTGGCCGATTTATTACGTTTGAAGGCGTCGAAGGTAGCGGCAAGAGCACCAACATCGTTTGGACTGACTACTTTTTGCGGGAGCATGGCATCGATACCTTACGTACGCATGAGCCAGGTCGCACCAAAATCGGTGAAGAAATTCGACGTGTGCTGCTGCATACACGCGACGAACCATTAATGCCTATGACCGAACTATTCATGATGTTTGCATCGCGCACACAACTTTTAGAGGAAGTCATCATTCCTGCGTTAAGAAGTGGGGTGTGGGTGCTTTGCGACCGGTTCGTGGATTCTTCGATAGCGTACCAAGGCGGAGGTCGGCAACTCGGCGTAAAACGGGTAGCAGCGCTTGTTGAAGCCATGGGCGACCTCTATATCGAACCTGATCTCACCATATTGCTGGACATTCCTGCGAAGTTGATTCCAGCGCGGTTGTCGAATCGCACGCTCGATCGTTTCGAGCGCGAGGACGAGGCATTTTTTGAGCGTATTCGTGCAACCTATTTAGCGCAAGCGCGCGAATTGCCGCGTATGAATGTCATTGACGCGACGCAGCCACTTGAGGACGTCGAACAAGCCATTGAAGCACTTCTTAGTCCATTGATCACAGCGGACTGAAACTGTGACTTTACCTCTTCCGCCATGGCTTGCCCGATCGTTCGATTCGATATCGGCAGCGAACGACGAAGATCGTCTGACCCATGCCTTACTGATTAGTGCGACGCCAGGCTGGGGCGCAACGCTGCTCGCGGAACGTGTCGTTCGCTTGCTTTTGGATGTGCGTGACGATTTGGAATTGAGTACAAACTTGGATTTCATCAATGTTGGTCTTGAGGAACGGAAGACGCTCATTTCAATCGAGCAAATACGAGATGCTATTGAGTTCCTATCAGCGACCTCTCGGGTAGGTAGCCGCAGACTAGCCTTGATACGGGAAGCAGACAAGATGAGCATCCCCGCATCGCAAGCATTGCTAAAAATCTTGGAAGAGCCACCCGCCGACAAGTACATCGTGTTGGTGTCTACGCATGGCGAGCTCTTGTCGCCAACCATTCGAAGCCGTTGCCAAAGGCAAGTGGTGCGACGAGGGAGCCCTGCTGAAGTTAAGGACTTTATCGCGTCACAGACGACTGATTTGTCTGAAATTGACGACTATCTGGAAGATTACGGAGGTGCGCCGTTTGCAGCGCTTAATGCGTTGCAAGAGCGTAGGCTAATCCTTAAAGCGCATTTGGCGAAAGCCGCTCGCGCTCAAGCGGCGATACCCGAACTGGCGCGCGACATGCGCGAATTGGACGTGGATGACATCCTTATGCGCTGGCAATTCGTAACTTTACGGTTGGCACACAATACTGCTCACGTAGAACCTGTTGCGGTGTTTTATGACCAGCTGAGCGATATACGTAGGCAGTTCAGAGAAGTACCAGGACTCGATCGCGAAAGACAGTACATCCGCTTGCTCATTAAGTGGCAGCATTTGCTACGAGGTCACCAGCGCTTGCGCTCGTGAATGCGTCACGCGTGAAATTGGTCAAGTTGTTTGACTGTACGAGCACGTTATCCTCGATTCGCACGCCGCCACTAGGTGTGAACTGATTAATCCTTTCCCAATTGAAGTCAGCGTGACCGCGCCACGCGTTGAGCAGACTTGGGATGAAGTAAATGCCAGGTTCGATGGTGAAAACCATATCTGGTTCGATATTCCGCAGTAGCCGAAGGCTCGAGTAGCGGTCGTGCGATGGGGTTGTAGATCCTTCTGGGGTCGACACGTGACCACCCACATCGTGAGTTTGCAAGCCAAGTAAATGCCCAATACCATGCGGGAAGAACACGTCTGTCATACGCTGTTCGAACGCGGCTTCAGCAGAGCACGTGAGCAGCTGCATGTCGCAGAGAATGGTCGCGACTTTCTGATGCATGGATTCATGAATGCGGAGATAAGGCACACCCACGTGAATTTCTTCAATCAGTGCCTGTTGGGCTAGATTCACGGCGTTAATAAGTTCAGCGAATTCGCCGTTATTCGAAGCGGCATATGTACGTGTAATGTCAGCGTGATAGCAATTTGCTTTAGCACCTGCGTCAATGAGCAGACTGTGTGTCTGTTGCGGTGGTGTGCGATCGTATTTCTGGTAGTGCAATACAGCCGCATGTTCGTTCAACCCAACGATGCTTGGGTACGGTAGCGAGGCTTCTGTTTGTTTGCTGGCGTGCAAGTAGTCATGCTGAATGTCAAATTCACTTGCGCCATTTAGAAAGGCCCGTTCAGCTGCAAGGTGCCCTCGCACGCTTCGCACCGTGGCCTCCCTGATGCAGTCTTGCTCAAACTCCGATTTGAACGCTCGGCGGAAATCCAGCTGCGACGACATGTCTTGTTGTGCTGCGGCACGGTTATTAGCTTCGATGTTTGTATTTGAAGGGCCGAAATTTGCCACATCGGAGTATTTACCGAGATCTCGACGTAATGAAACAGTCAACGACTCAACATCACTAAATTCACGAATCTCATATATCCCTTCACAAAACGTTGGCGGTGAACTTGGCATATACCAGTAGTCATCAGGCTTGTGCCAATACAGCTTTGGGCTGTCAGTTTGCGAGATTAGGAGCACTGCGTGTTCGCAATCTTCGGTAGGCACCCAGCGCAAAAAATGACCGTAGGCGTGAAACGGCGGATGCTGATCGTCTTGGTAGTACGTGGGGTTTGCACCAGCGTGAACAACAGCCGCGTCGAACTGATGAGACTGCATCAATTCACGCCAGTTCTGCAGCAAACTAGCAATATGTGCTTCAAAAGCGGCTAATTGCATAGCGATTTTTTGCTAATTTCACGATACATTGAAAAAATCAATGTAAACATCGTTTGTTTATCCCATGCGTATAGCTGCATGATATAAATTCCCGCTTTAAATTTCTAGCGAAAGGGGTATTGATGGGCGACTACGCATATGCCGCGCCCTCGACAGTTGATAGCACAGTGGAATTGCTGTCAAACACCGCGCAGAGCGGAGGTCGGGCGCAAGTATTAGCCGGCGGTACAGATGTGCTTGTGCAAATGCGCTCTGTCGACCGTGAACCGAGGCTATTAGTCGACGTCAAGCAATTGGCGGAAACAAACAAGCTATCCATTGGCGATGAAGAAATCTACATTGGTGCCGCGATTGCCAGCGCAGTGCTCAATGAAAACGCTGAACTGAAAGGCAAGTTACCAGGTCTTATTGAATCCGCCGATCTCATCGGCTCGACGCAGATTCAAGGTCGTTGCACGATTGGTGGCAATTTATGCAATTCGTCCCCGGCTGGCGACACCATTCCTGCGTTGATCGCGAATAGCGCAGTTTGTCATATCGTAGGTGCGGATGGAGAACGTAACGTACCTGTTGAGGATTTCCTCACTGGTGTCGGTACCAACTGCATGGCTCCGCACGAATTTTTATTGGGATTGCGGATTCCAACACCGAAAGGTCGCACGGGGGATGCGTATCTACGTTTTATTCCTCGAACAGAGATGGACATCGCCGTTGCAGGCGCTGGTGTGCGCCTCACGCTGGACGAGAATGGAACCTGTACAGAAGCAAGAGTTGGGATTGGCGCGGTTGCGCCAACAGCGTTGGTTGTTCCCGACGCGGCCGCAGCTTTGATTGGTAGCAATGTGGACGAGGCAGCGTTGAACGCAGCTGCGGATGCGTGTTCGGCCGCCGCTTCGCCAATTACTGACAAACGTGGAACGGTCGAATACCGCACTAAAGTGGTCGGTGTGCTTTGTAAACGCGCTGGTGCGATTGCACGTGATCGTGCGGTAGTTGCGTAAAGAGAGGTAGAGGAGAAAAGAAATGGCGAAAGTGCACGTTTCGACAACAGTCAATGGGCAACCGCAGGAAGTGTTGGTTGAACCTAACGATTCATTACTTGACACATTGCGCGATGGCCTTGGTCTTACAGGCACAAAAGAAGGCTGTGCGACGGGTGACTGCGGTGCATGTTCGGTCACACTTGATGGTCGTTTGGTTTGCTCGTGTCTAGTGCTCGGCGTTGAAGCAGATGGCAAGGAAGTCGGCACCATTGAAGGGGTCGCGGACGGCGATGGGCTGCACGTATTGCAGCAGAAGTTTCTGGAGCATGCTGCACTACAGTGCGGTGTATGCACACCTGGCTTCATTGTGGCAGCTAAGGCTCTGTTAGAGAAGAATCCAGACCCGGATGAGACAACGATTCGCTATTGGCTCGCTGGCAATTTATGCCGTTGTACGGGTTATGACAAAATCGTTCGTGCGGTGCAAGATGCAGCTAGCGAATTAGCAACACCTGCTTAAACAGACGGGAGAGGAACGATGGCAGAAGCAGTTGATTTAAAGGCAATCGGCACTCGACCGGTTCGCCCAGACGGTGTAGAAAAGGTCACTGGCCGCGCGAATTTCGGTGCAGATTTAAGCCTGCCTGGGATGTTGCATGCAAAGATCTTGCGTAGCCCGCATGCCCATGCAAGGATTAAAAGCGTTGACCTATCAGGCGCGCTTGCGATGGATGGGGTTGTGGCCGCTATTTCAGGCAAAGATCTACCGGGCGGCGGCGATTTAGGGGTTAACATCCTTGCGAAGGACAAAGCGCTCTATCACGGTCATGCGGTGGCTGCAGTTGCAGCTCGATCTGCATATATCGCTGAAGTTGCGCTCGACAGCATCAAGGTTGAGTACGAACCGCTCAATCCGGTCCTGTCTATCGATGCTGCGATCGCTGACGGCGCAACCTTAGTCAATGAGTCCATGCATACGAACGGCGACACAAGTCAGCCTGCAAGCAATATCGCTGCGATCACAAAGTTTGAGCGTGGGGATGTGGAGAAGGGGTTTGCAGATGCTGACGTCGTCGTTGAAGGCGAATATCGTGTGCCAACAGCTCATCAGGGTTACATTGAGCCACACGCTTGCACGGCGACGATTAACGAAGAAGGCAAAGCGACCGTTTGGTGCTGCACGCAAGGGCAATTTGACGTGCGCAGCATGACTGCGCAATGTCTTGAGATGGCGGTTAGCGATATTCGCGTAATCCCATCTGAGATTGGTGGTGGTTTTGGCGGCAAGACGACTATTTATCTTGAACCTGTCGCCGTGAAGCTATCGGCAATCAGCGGCCGACCGGTGAAGATGGTCATGTCTCGCGAAGAAGTGTTCCGCGCTACCGGTCCAACCTCTGCAACGCTCTGTCGCACCAAAATCGGCGCAAAGAACGATGGCACCATCACAGCCGCTAGCGCATGGCTAGCCTATGAAGCTGGCGCTTTCCCAGGTGCTCCTGTAGGACCAGGTTGCATGTCGGTGCTTGCACCATATGACTTGGAAAACTTCGCGATTGAAGGTAACGACGTTTTAGTTAATAAGCCGAAGGTTGCAGCGTATCGCGCACCCGGCGCGCCGCAATCCATGCATGCCATGGAATGCACTATCGACGAGCTTGCTCGTAAGCTCGACATGGACCCTCTTGAATTGCGATTGAAGAATTGTGCCGAAGAAGGCACAGTGGCTCCTTATGGTCCTCAGTTCCCGGCGATTGGCTTAAAAGCATGTTTGGAAGCGGCCAAAGAGCATCCGAACTACACAACGCCGCCAGCTGAAGGGCAGGGACGCGGTGTCGCGGTTGGCTTTTGGTTCAACATCGGCATGCAGTCCAGTGCAGAAATTCGGATTGCAGAAAACGGTGCGGTTACGATCATGGAAGGCAGTCCAGACATTGGCGGTTCACGGGCCTCCATGTGCCTCATGGCGGCCGAAACGCTCGGCGTGCCGTATAAGACGATCAACGCCCATGTTGGCGACACGGAAGCGACCGGATATTGCAATACAACAGGTGGCAGCCGCACGACGTTTGCAACTGGTTTGGCGGTGATTGAAGCATGTGAAGACATCATCACGCAGTGCAAGCAACGTGCTGCCTTAACATGGGAACTCGATGTTGATCAAGTTGACTGGCAAGATGGTCAAGCTGTACCGAAGCCGGGCGTGAATGCCGACGTGAAGCCTCTTAGTCTTGCGGATATCGCGCGTTCGGCCGGTCGAACTGGCGGTCCGTTGTTAGGCCGAGCCAGCTTGAACGCACAAGGACCTGGTGCCTCTTTCTCGGTGAATTGGACCGATGTTGAGGTGGATCGGGAAACCGGCAAAGTGGATGTTGCGGCGTTCACAGCCGTTCAAGATGCGGGTCGTGCGATTCATCCTTCCTACGTTGAAGGACAAATGCAAGGCGGTGCCGTGCAGGGATTGGGTTGGGCTCTCAATGAAGAATATATCTATGATGCCAATGGGGTCATGGAGAACGCTGGATTCTTGGACTACCGAGTGCCAGTAACTTCGGACATGCCAATGATTGACACGCAGATCATCGAAGTGCCAAATCCTTCCCACCCATATGGCGTACGAGGAGTTGGGGAGACGCCAATTGTTGCACCGTTGGCGGCAACGTCCAACGCGGTACGTGACGCACTTGGCTTCCGAATCAACGATCTGCCGTTGTCCCCGCCACGCGTATTAGAGGCGATTGACGCCAACGGCTAGTACGCAATCTAAACCTATTCAAAAAGAGACCAGCCGTTGTGCTGGTCTTTTTTTATCAAGCGGACTCCTTGACTATGTCGGAGCTAGGGGTTGTCGATGACTTAGCTAGTGTCTAGCAGAAACCCAGTTCGAATAAAAAGTGTTCGCATTACACTCAAAACTAAGCAGAATCGACCAAAGATCACCGTTGAAAACCCCAGCTCGACGCCTAACAACGTTGCCCTCGGGCCTAACTCATGCTTGATGCGCCTGCATGAAGGGCCGAAGTAGGCGAACGTCGGGGTTTTCTGCCAGGCACTAGTTAAACAGCTCTGTGCTTCAATGCCACGTGATCGGAAATTTGTAACAGAATTTGTTAGCTCAATACAAGGGTGCTCGAATTCATAATTCAGCAGCTCAATAGCAGATTCAGATCAACGAATTGCTTCACCATGAATAAGCGCAACGATGGGTGGCTTGGCGGCCGTGCGGACACATGGCCAGGTCACTATCAAGAGAATCCAGGCATTCGCGTAAGTGCAGACGTAAGGCGTATGGCGAGAGATAAGCACTACACTGCCGAAGTAGCCGAACAGCTACGCGCAAACGATTCAGCACAACTCTTCGGCGACACAGAAGTGAACCGAGCCGGTTTGCACATCAAGCCGCTTTCCCCGAGCATCGGGACGGAAATTCATGGAATTGATCTAGCCAAACCAACGAAGGATCAAATCACACAGGTATTGCGTATTTATCTTGAGCGCAAAGTTGTTTTTTTTAGGGATCAAGGCCATATCACGCGAGATGATCAAATTGCATTCGCCAAGTGCTTTGCCGACATCGGTTTTGCATTTGGTCGTCAAAAAGCTCTCGCGCGCAACAATTCACCTGAAGACCAACCAGAGGTACTTCTGCTATACGCCGATGAGAAGCGCCCGTTCGTTGCCTCAAATTGGCATTCAGACGTCACTTGGTCAAATCGGCCGCCATTAGGATCGATTTTGTTGTCTAGGAAGTCCCCGCCTGTTGGTGGCGACACCGTTTTTGTGGATTGTTACGCGCTGTGGGATAGTGTCCGGCCGGAGCTGAAAACGTTGTTGGAAGGCCGATTTGCTAATCATGGTCGTGCGGGTCGCGATGAGGTATCCCATCCAATTTGCCGCACCCACCCAGTGACCGGGAAGCGCGCACTGTATATCAACCCGACATTTACCAATTCCATTTGTGGCCTATCACCGGACGAGTCTTCTACACTGTTAGCTCAACTGTACGCAAAAATGTACTCTACGCCGGAACACACGTGCCGATTTCATTGGGAGGACGGTTCGGTTGCCATGTGGGACAACCGCAGTGCGCAACACTACGCTGTAGCTGATTTTTGGCCTCACGAACGACTTATGGAGCGCGTTACATTAGTCGATCGGTCCAAAGAAGACGAAGTCCCGTTTTGGCAGGACGCTCAAGGCATAAAGCATTACAGCAAGCGGCTCGCGTCGCAAGAATCTATCGACACACCCCTCATTGACGAATACGGCAATCAGCGAAAGGCGAAAACGTAAACGGCATGCTTCGCCGTGTTGCGATTAGCTAGCTCGGAAGTTAATCAGCAATATGCGACACACCGCCTATTAGCCACTGTTCGTTGGCGTGGCCGACAACATAGATTGAATGGTCATCAGGTTTTCCTTCGTTATCCGTTGTTACGGCCACAACTGCACCGCTATGCCCCGTCTGCACCGCAGCTATCGTGGTTGTAGCACCGTCAACTTGTGTTGTAGATTTGAGTAATTCAGCGAGTTCTTCGCCATTATTTGCAGTAACCACTTCTCCCGTCTGCACCATTGTGTATGGGAAACGGCAGAGTGTTGCGCACGATCCAAAATCCTTCTGAGCTAGATTTGCGAAGTACGCCTGCAAGACCGCTTCAGTTGCGGTCTTTGTCGTACTTACCTCCTGTCCTACATATGAATCTACGCCAAATCTAGCTTGAATTCCCCAAGAGCTATCGATTTTCGTAAGAATATAAGTCACTCGATTTTCAAGGATTGGTTCACTCGACTTGTTGTAACGAATCCAACCACCGAGAAGATGAACCTTCGTTTCCGTTTGATGCAAGCGACGCGTCTCGACACCTTCTGATCGCACCCAACCAGTCGCTTCGCGAACAGTCCAATCCGCCCGATCCGCATATTCGGTTGGTGTTGCATAGATTGTTCTGCCGGTACGCGCTGATACGCGTACATGTGGATAGTTCATGACAGCTGCCCATGCTGGCGCGTCCTTTGCACTATCCGCACGAAAAAAACCTTGATATGCAAGTTCAGGTGATTCAAATCCCATTTGTATTCCCAGACCGTGAAGAAGCTGCTCTCAGCGCACCATTTTCAAGCTAATAGTTGGATAAATTCGCTACGCGTGTAGCCGGGTATTAGAAGCAGCACTTTCCACTCTGTTTACTCAAAACCCTAAACTGACGTGCAACAGGCTGAATCAAGCTTTTTAGGTCGAGACATTGAGATAAAGGAGTTCATTCAACTAGGCAACTACTCTCGAACTACATTGCTACTTGACGATCTTGCGACGAAGACGTTACACAAATCTCAACCCATTCACCAATGCACAAGTGAAGATCAGTATTGCCGCCATGCATGCTTTCGTTAACGAGGATATGGGGTTTGAGGATTGTGACTGGCATCCTGAATCCGGCTAACCGTCGAAGTTATGGGTTGAACTACGGTGACCTAACGCAAGGTAAAAACACGTAACTAAGCAGACGTATAGACGGACGGACGAACCACTTCGACGAACGCAAGCGACGCACACCGTACACCGATCGTTTCGGCCCCCAAGACTTGAAGGTAAAAAACACTTTGTACCTTCCTTCTAGCATGCCAGGACGTTTTTCCATTTTCGCCATGCGTTGGAGTGTAGATTTAAACCTTAGATAAGAGTTCGCATCCTATTCGCGGACTGATTAATAATTGCATTTCGAGAAATTTCAAAGGAATCGCGATGGCACGGGTGGTTTTCCCCGATCATTTGCGCCAACACACCAACGGTACAGAAGAGCTTATGGTCACCTGCAATTCATTTCGCTCGTTGGTAAGAGAATTGGACGCGCTTTTTCCAGGCATCGAAGAGGTGTTAACAAAAACAGCAGTAGCGATTGACGGACAGATATACCAAGACGCCTGGTTGGAACCGATTCAAGAAAATAGTGAAGTCTTTTTTATGCACCGCATTGAAGGCGGATAGTCCTCCTTTGATCTCTTGATATATTCGTTGTAGTGGATTAAGCCACATGTCAAAAATCGTAACGCTTGGTTCGATTGGGATCGATCACGTTTATTCGGTGGAGCACTTCACTACGGCCGGTGAGACCATGGTCGGTCGTACGCATGACATTTTTCCTGGGGGAAAAGGCCTGAACCAATCTATCGCTGCGGCGAAGGCTGGTGCGGAAGTCGTGCACGTCGGCAGCATTGGCGACGATGGCAAATCGTCGTTAAATGCGTTACGCATCGCTGACGTAGACGTCGAAGATGTTAGGGTCGGTGAGGATGCGACCGGTCACGCGATGATTCAAGTAGATGACGCTGGTCAAAATGCAATCGTGGTCTATGGTGGTGCAAATCGTGCGCTCACCGAAAATGACCGTGAAGCGGCATTCAATCGACTTGAAGAAGGTGATTGGCTGCTGCTACAAAATGAAATCAATGGCATCGACGAAGTACTGCAACGTGCGTCGGAGCAAAACGCGCTGGTTGCATTCAATGTCGCGCCTGTCGATGGCAGTGAACGAGACTATGACTATCGTAATGTGGATTTATTGATAGTCAATGAGGTTGAAGCCGCCTTATTAGCAGGTATCGAAAACCCCGGCGACGCGTTTGACCACTTAGTCGCTACTTACCCCAAGATGGTCGTAGTATTAACGCTTGGCCGCGAAGGGGGTATCTGCGGAGGTAATGGTCACCCCAAAATCGCGTATGAGGCTCACGATGTCCAAGCGGTGGACGAAACTGCCGCCGGCGATTCATTTATTGGGTTTTTTATGGCCGAATGGGTTCGTTCGCAAGATTTGGCAGCCGCTTTGGCTGATGGAAGTGCGGCAGGTGCTCTTGCGGTCACGAAACATGGCGCGGCTTCGTCGATTCCAACACGCGAAGAAGTCGCAGCATTCAAATCGCAATCTTCAAACTAAGGAAATTGCAACCACGTAGCTTCTTGAAGTTCAAGAATGGCTTCGTCGGGATCTACCACTTTAATCGTTGTCATTCCCATCGCTCGTGCAGGCTTTAAGTTGATGCCCAGATCATCTAGAAAGACACATTCAGTTGGTGATACATTCAATCGGCTACAGGCGATTTCATAAATTCGCGGATTTGGTTTGCGGACCCCCTCAATCGATGATTCGACGATCGTGTCGAACATCGCCATGATGGGGCCCGTATCCGTGAATTGACGGTTCGCTGGCGTGTTCTGAGACAGGTCAACTGGTTTCATATTGTTGGTTATGCAACCAACCTTGAAATGATTTTTACAGGTTGCTAACGCTTCCACCATGCGTGGTCGTAGCTTGCCTGAAAGCAATAGCAGGACGTCTGCACCACGCACGGTGTGCCCTAGTGCTTCGCTTTCTAGTTGGAATAGTTCGTCGAACGTTTCGCGACTAATCTCATTCGCTTCTAGTTTAGCCCATGCATTGTTGTCTGGATTCGTCGAGTTAACGGTGCGAATGAAATTTTGTGGCAGACTATGGTCGCGCTCGAATCGCTCAAACGCTTCAAACGGGCTGCTTGTGAAAACGCCACCAAAGTCCCAGAGCACCGCACGAATTTCCGGATTAGGCGTCGTCAATTGAGTACCTTTAGTAAATCTGCCATAGCGTGAAGCGCGAAATTATCCAAGCGTTCATTGGATTTCAGGGCAAGTAACATAGTAGGCGTCTGAGGCGGTCGTCGTAGGCGGCCAACTCATGGCTTCATTTTTTTAATCAGCGCTCTTAAAGGCAAAGTCAGCTATGACGTACAACAACATCGAATACGAAGAGGACGATCGTTTAGCGTTCGTCACATTGAACCGACCGCAGAAGCTCAACGCCTTGAGCCACGCACTGCGCGCCGAGGTCTATGACGCAATGAAAGAAGCGGAAGCCAATCCGGACATCGGCATCGTGATTCTGCGTGGTAACGGACGTTCCTTTAGTGCAGGTTACGATCTAGCACCGGATCCGAATGAGGTCAGTGAATTCACTTCCGACAGGTCCAAAATGCCGGATACGGGTACAACGCACCCACAACACTACGACTGGTCACGGCATGCACTTATGGGTCATTGGGTCATCTGGGAACTTGCCAAACCGGTGATTTGCCAGATTCATGGGTACTGTCTCGCGGGTGGTACCGAACTAGCCTCGATGTGCGACCTTCGGATCGTTGCAGAAGATGCGCTTATCGGCTATCCGCCCGTTCGTGCCATGGGAACAATGGACATGATGTGGGCGCCTTGGTTCCTGCCACCTGTCAAAGCTCGCGAATTCGCTTATACCGGTGATACGTTCACGGGGGCAGAGATGGCGCAGTATGGTTGGGCCAATTACGCGTTACCGAAGGAAGAACTAGATGACTTCGTGGAGAAATTTGCGCGCCGACTCGGATTCATTGACAACGATCAGTTGAACTACAACAAGCGTGCGGTTAATCGTCAATACGAAATCATGGGTATGCGTACCGGTCTGATGGTAGGTACAGACGTTGAAGCGATGTCAAAGCATCGCCCAGCCGCGCCGGAGTTTGGTCGACGTGTACGTGAAGAGGGACTGAAAGCAGCGCTCGAATGGCGCGATGGGCCGTTCCGAGATTTTCGTGGTGCATATTCGGACAAACACGCGAATCGTGCGCTTGCGGGCAGTGAAAAAAGTGACGCCAAGCAAAGCGACGCTGATTACAGCAAAAACGATTGATGTTGGATGCGCTTTCATAGGAGTTGATTTCTTCGGATGGATATGCAAAACGGCGTCGCTATCGTCACAGGTTCTTCGTCAGGCGTCGGCGCAGCTTGCGCTCGGCAATTCGCTGAACTAGGTGCGCATGTTGTCATCAACTACTCTAGAAATGAAGACGGCGCCCTAGCAACTCAGGCGGCTTGCGAAGCTTTAGGTGCTGAGACTCTAGTCATCAAGGCGGACGTTTCTGACGATGATCAATGCAAATCGCTCGCCGCCGCGGCGGAGGAACGATGGGGTCGCATCGATGCGTTGGTGAACAATGCTGGCACAACGAAGTTTGTACCCCATACTGATCTTGATGGCTTGACGCGTGATGATTTTTTGCGCGTCTATGCAGTCAATACCGTAGGTCCATACATGATGACCCGAGCTGTCGTACCCGCGATGCAACGTGGGCAGCGCGGTAGCATCGTGAATGTATCCTCTATCGCAGGTGTTATGGGGGTCGGTTCGTCGATCGCCTATGCAGCATCAAAAGGTGCATTGAACACAATGACGTTGTCGTTAGCGCGAGCTCTTGGACCACATATCCGTGTCAACACGATCTGCCCAGGCTTTATTCAAGGAGATTGGTTGCGGGATGGACTGGGCGACGAGGCGTACGAAGTCTCTAAACGTCGGGTCGAAGAAACGTCCCCGCTGCGGGTCGCGTCTTCACCAGATGACATAGCTGCGGGGGTGCTCTATTTCATTACGGGCGCGGACGTGATTACTGGTGAGACCCTCATCATGGATGGTGGCAGCCACTTAGCAACTGCAGGCTTAACCAAGCGCTAGCAAGACACTTGTCAGCTTATTGCGTCGCAGTTCCGTGGTGACGGATATCCTCGCCTCGAACTGAATATACGACGTTTTCGGCGATGTTCTTAGCATGGTCGCCGATCCTTTCAAGGGATCGCGCGACCCAAATGATCGCGATATAGCTATCTACATGGTCAGGGAAATTCGCCATACCATTGCGACAAGATTCAACGATAGCGCGATAGACGGAATCAACTTCCTTATCTGCAGCGATAGTCTTCGTTGCCCCGGCTTCGTCTTTTCGCGCGAAATTATTCAGCGATTCACGAAGCATTTGACTCGCAAGATTCTCTAGTTTTGCCACCTCACTGAGGATTGGTAGTAATTCGTCGAGCGTAGGAGCGTAAGGGCGACCCTTGGTCATGATTTTCGCAATCCGATCTGCCTCGTCGCCAATTCGTTCGAGATCGGTGCTGCTTTTTAGCATGCCAATGAGTAAACGAAGGTCGCTTGCAGCAGGTTGCCGTCGCGCAATAATGGTTGTTGTTTCTTGATCAATTTCGATTTCGTACTCATTGACACGCTCTTCACGCGAGCGAACAGACTGTGCCAATGCAAGATCAACGTTTTTGAACGCTTGCATCGCATCTTGCACTTGCGCTTCAACAAGCCCACCCATCGCAGCGAAATTGCTCTGTAGGACCTGCAATTCGGAATCGAATTGCTCTGAGATATGGGGATGGTCATTCATGGTCTTCTCTCGCTAATGGTTCTATGGCATTCGCTGCCTTAGCCATAGCGGCCGGTGATGTAGTCCTCAGTCTGTTTTTGGGTCGGATTCGTAAAAATGATGTTGGTGGTGTCGTATTCAACCAAGTTTCCCAAATACAAGAATCCTGTGTAGTCTGAAACTCGCGCGGCCTGCTGCATGTTGTGCGTCACGATCAGGATTGTGTAGTCAGTCTTTAGTTGGTGAATCAGCTCTTCAATCTTCGACGTTGAAATAGGGTCTAGCGCTGAAGCAGGTTCATCGAGCAACAAAACATCAGGTTGGATGGCGATCGCGCGAGCGATGACTAAGCGCTGCTGTTGTCCCCCAGACATGCCTAAGGCCGATTCATTGAGGCGATCCCGAACTTCCTCCCAGAGGGCCGCGTTTTTTAACGCCCACTCAACCCGGTCATCCAACTCACTCTTGGGGATGCGACCTTGTAACCGTACGCCGTAGGCGACGTTTTCGTAGATTGATTTTGGGAACGGATTAGGACGTTGGAACACCATACCGACACGTCGCCGCAGCTGAGCTACGTCGACAGTTGGCGCGTGAATTTCCATGCCGTTTAGTTCAATCCGGCCAGATATGCGGACAGAATCGATGAGGTCGTTCATGCGATTGAAACAACGCAACAAAGTGGATTTGCCACAACCAGATGGACCAATTAAGGCTGTCACGCGTTGCCGCACGACTTGCATAGAAATGTTGGTGAGCGCTGCTGTTTCACCATACGCGAGACTTAAATCTGACACTTCGATACATATGTCTTCGTCACGCCACTCATGGGGTGCTGGTGCCACTTCAACGGCGGATTGCGGCACTGGAACTTCGATGGCGACATTGGTGGTGTTCATGCTGTCGCCGTCGCGGTTTTCAATGGTCAATTGATACTCGCTCTGTAACGCGCTTCAAGGCGATTCCGTAATGTAATCGCCGTCAGATTCAATACGATGATGATGACAACCAATAACAACGCCGTAGCAAACACAAGGGGTCTCGCGGCATCTACATTGGGACTTTGGAACCCAACATCGTAAATGTGAAATCCTAAATGCATGAATTTGCGATCAAGATGTAGATACGGAAAGTTCCCGTCGATAGGCAACGTAGGTGCTAATTTCACTACGCCTACCAACATTAATGGCGCGACCTCGCCTGCTGCTCGTGCTACTGCCAAAATCATGCCGGTCAAGATAGATGGACTAGCCATAGGCAGCACGATTTTGAATATTGTCTCGGCTTTCGTAGCACCCAATGCGAGACTGCCTTCACGGACATCGCGCGAGATGCGAGTGAGCCCTTCTTCGGTAGACACGATCACGACGGGTACCGTTAGCAATGCGAGCGTAAGCGAAGCCCAAATCAAACCCGGCGTGCCAAATGTAGGTGCAGGTTTTGCCTCAGGAAAGAAAAGATCGTCGATTGTGCCGCCGACTAGGTAGACAAAGAAACCCAAACCGAAAACGCCATAGACAATCGACGGCACACCCGCGAGATTGTTCACCGCAATTCGAATGAGCTGCACAAACGGCCCCTGTTTTGCATACTCGCGTAAATACAGCGCTGCGACCACCCCGAATGGTGTCACCAGTAACGACATGAGTAATACCATCAAGACGGTACCGAACAACGCCGGATAAATCCCACCTTCGGTATTCGCTTCACGCGGGTCGTCAGTGAGGAAATTCCAGAGATTTTTAAAGTACATCCCTACTTTCTGTCGTAGGGACATTTGGTTAGGCCGCCACGCTTGTATGACCGTGCTTATCGGTATGACTGTTTCGGTGCCATCGGCGAGTGTCAGACTTAACGAGTCTCTTTCGAGGGATTCGGTAAGGCGGAAAACCTCATTTTCAACTAGCACGTACTCAGCTTGAAGTTCAGTTTCATTCGCTTCAAGATCGGAAAAATCTGTCACGCCATCAAGTTGCCGCCGCCTTTTTTCCAACCGGATAGCTTCGATTTCGTAATTGATGCTGCTGATTTGATCTTCTTGGAGCTGGTCAATAGCTTCGCGAATCGATTCAGATCGAGCAATCCGTGACTGCAGCTCTGCCCACGTATCTGAGGTTTCAAGTGGCATCCCTTGTTGCTTGATTGCAGTTAAGTAGCCATAGGCATTACCCCACTCCGTCCGTTCAAGTACGACCACGTCGGTAGGTACTGATTGTTCTACGACGTCGTGCGTGAACACCCATCGAAAATCTGGTGGATCTATTTGGCGATTACCGGTCTTTAGCAGCCAGCGCTCAACAGTGTTAGCGACATTGCCCGCATATTGCGGATTGGCTTCGAGAAATTGCCGTCTCGCGATAAACTCGCGTTCGCTCAATTCACCAAGAATGGTGGTTTGCTGCCCATAGCTTTCATGTTTGATTGCGATCACTTCGGAAGGCCAAAAATGAGCCAGTCCATTGACTGCGAGTAATCCAACCAAGCCAAGTACAGCGGTTACGCTCACAGCGACAGCCGCGGATGTGAGCCATATCCAAGGATCGCCAGATTGCCACCAGACACGTAGCGATTGGCGTTGAATGCTCAGATCCTGTTCGGTTGTCTCAGAGGTTGCCATATCGGGTCCTCAGACGGTTCCGAACGATCTCGGCCGCGGTGTTGAAGATGAATGTGATTAGGAACAGTACCAAGGCCGTTAAAAACAGAATGCGAAAATGCGACGAATTGGCCTCAGATTCGGGCATCTCAACGGCGATATTCGCGGCAAATGTACGCATGCCTTGAAACAAATTGAGATCCATGATCGGCGTGTTGCCAGTTGCCATTAGCACGATCATGGTTTCGCCGACAGCTCGTCCAAAACCTATCATGATGGCCGAAAAAATGCCTGGGCTCGCCGTTAGCAGGACTACACGCACAAGGGTTTGCCAACGAGTTGCGCCTAGTGCGAGAGAGCCGTGCACCAAATGTTGCGGCACGCCATAGATTGCGTCTTCGGCAATCGAAAAGATGGTAGGGATCACCGCTAAACCCATGGCAATCCCAATGATGAGGGCGTTCCGCTGATCGTATTCCAAGCCAACGGTCGTGTAAACCCACGACTTGGCGTCGCCATCGAAAAGCAAGTTAGCAAGCGTTTGATCGAAGGACAGCGTTAGCCACCCAAGCAGCACCAGCACCGGGATGAGAATGGCTGCTGACCAGCCATCGCAACTATTAATAACCCGACTAGGCAAGCGCGACCACAAAGTTGCAAATAGCAAAATGCCGATAGGAAGGAAAATAAAGCAGAGCAAAACTGACGTAAGGTGATCCTCAACGATTGGTGCGAGCCACAAGCCAGCCAGGAAGCCAAGAATTACGGTCGGTAGAGCTGCCATGATTTCGATACCGGGCTTCACCCAAGCTCGCATCCCGGCCGACATGAAATTTGCGGTGTAAATTGCACCGGCAACGGCGAGGGGTATCGCAAATATCATCGCGTAAAACGCGGCTTTCAAGGTGCCGAATAACAGCGGGGTCAGCGAGAACTTCGGTTCGAAATCGGTGTCTGCAGACGAGCTTTGCCAGCTGTAAATAGGTTCTTCATAGCCTTCGTACCAAACCTTGCCCCATAGAGCGCGCCAAGATAGCTCAGGATGCGCGTTTTCTATCCCGATAACACTTAATGTCGAACCGTTGTAGGTCAACAAGCGGTCGGCCCGCGGAGAAAACGCGACGAGCTGTGGTGGCTTATCTAGCTCGATTTCTGCTAGCACTCGATTGGAAGTGGTGTACGCTAGAAAAGCAGTGCGTTCCTTTGAGATCGCAGCAAAGCCTTTGCGTCTGTGTTCGCTCACGAGTGTTGCGATCGGTTCCTCAAACGACATGGAGCGGATGGGGCGCAAGATAGAGCCGCTAGCCGACGACGTTAACGACCATTGGACGACCATGCCAGAATCGTGTCCGACCATGAGCGAATGACGGCCAAGCAAAGGTGTAATGACAGTCGGAAATTCACCCTGGTTGGCAAACGAAGCAGTTTGAACTATCCGCGGGCGCATCACCGACGGCACGAGCAGCAGACGAAAAGCTCCCGACTTGCGGTCGACGTCATAGAGAAAGCGACCTCGCGGGCCGAAAAAGGTGTAGTAATCTCCCTGAGGGCCTGTAATGTCGTTTTCGTCAGGAAACTCCAGCTCGAAATCGTCTTCGACTTCCTCAAATTCAACTAAATGAATCGTGCCATCGATCGTACGTGCAACGATTCGCAAGTCTTCGTCACTGCGAAACGCATCAAAATGTTCGGTGTTTTCGGGCAATTGGAAACTTGAAGCTTCGAATAAACGCTCTACGCGTTGAATCAGGCTGCGTTCAAGATCGATATAACGAACCTGGTGCGTAACACGAAAAAAACTCAGTTGGTCGTTTGTATCGCGTACAACATACGTGTCAGTTAATGGGAATACGCGCTTCGCTTCAACCCACGAGCTTGAGGACACCGTTATTTGGTTGACAACGTCTAATGTAGCGGCCGAACGAAACTCGACAGCGCCATTCGCTCGAATGAGCGTGACCGTTTCAAAGCTGTCATCCGAATCTATAGCAAGTACGTCGATGGGCAGACCTTGGTGCACAGCCAAGCGTTCCATCGTGGCCGATTCAAATATGGGCAGAATGACCCAGAACAGGTAACCCATGATGAGCAGAATGGCGGCGATGACAGCTACACCGCCTGCCCCGATGATGCGTTTCGTCGCGACGTTAATCCATCGTCGACGATCCGAGATCTTTGGGAGTGTGTAGCTAGCCACGAGAGGTGTTAGTCAGCGAGTCTCTTAAGTTCGCGGTTAACCATCCTAGCTGACAACGGCACGTAGCCGTCTTTGTCCACAACATCCTGGCCAGTCTGAGACAAGACCATGCGCAGGAATTCATACTCCAATGGCATGAGTGGCGTATCAGGCTTCTTATTGACATAGATATATAGATAGCGTCTCAATGGGTAACTGCCGTCCAATGCTGTTTCAGCGGTCACTGCGACAGGAGGCATTCCTGCATCTTCGGCGATCGGTACAGATCTCACGCCCGATGTAACGTAACCCACGCCAGAGTAGCCGATGCCATTCAGCGATGCAGTGACAGATTGCACGACGGAGGCTGACCCAGGTTGCTCATTTACCGTGTTCTTGAAATCGCCGGAACATAAACCAACCTGCTTGAAATAACCGTAGGTTCCCGATACTGAATTGCGACCATAGAGCTGAATCGGCCGATTCTTCCAGGATCCCTCTACGGCAAGATCCCCCCAAGTGCGCACGTTCCTCGTGCCGCCACAACGTCTTGTCGTCGAAAAAATAGCATCAACTTGTGCGATGGTGAGAGATTCGATGGGATTGTCTTTGTGGACGTACAACGCAAGTGCATCAATGGCAACTCGCACGCCGAGCGGCTTGTAACCGAAGTGCTTTTCAAACGCTTCTATCTCTTTGTCCTTCATTTTGCGGCTCATGGGTCCAAGATTAGAGACGCCTTCGGTTAGTGCTGGTGGCGCAGTTGAAGAACCGGCTGCTTGGACTTGAATGTTGACATTCGGATACGCCTTCTCGAAAGCTTCGGCCCATAGGGTCATTAAGTTTGCGAGCGTGTCCGAACCGACACTGGTCAGATTGCCTGAGACACCACTTACTCGTTCATAGGCAGGAAGTTCATCGGCCGCTAACGACCATGCGCAACACACGCTTAGCAGTGCTAACAAGCGCTTCACAGAAATACGGTTCAAGGTATCGCTTCCATTTCGACGTCGTTCGCTTGTGGATTGGGCAGTTCAAAATAAAACGTGCTACCCACACCCAATTCGCTTGAGACCTTCAAGTCAGAGCGATGGCGAATCAGCACATGTTTCACGATCGCCAGGCCAAGGCCTGTGCCACCACGTGCCCGACTCCCTTTCATGTCCACACGATAGAAGCGCTCGGTTAGTCTGGAGATGAACTCCGGCGCGATACCGATGCCCTCGTCTTGAACTGAAAATCTAGCACCGCCAGCATGGTCATGCCACCTAATTGAAATAGTGCCGCCATCAGGACTATAGCGTATGGCGTTCGTGACTAGATTCGTAAAAACACTGAGCATCTCAGAGGCGACGCACTCAATGGTTAAGTCCTCGTCGGTTTCAACCTCTAGCTCGTGCGTGGGTTTTAGCAACGATGAGACGTCGTCGACGACTTGGGTAATCAGCTGTTTGCCATTCACGGTTTGTAAATCGTCCGGCGACGGCAACGGTGCCGATTCCAGTTTAGTCAACGTCAGCAAATCGTCGACCATGAAACGCATGCGATCAACGGGTGTCACCAATCGGGCCGACAGTTCACACATGTCCTCTGAACTGAGGTTGTCATTGTTCATTGATTCCACATAGCCGCGCAATACCGTTAAGGGAGTGCGCAATTCATGAGACACGTTAGCGATGAAGTCTTGTCGCATCGTTAGCAGCCTATTGAGTTCGGTGACATCACGAGCGAGCACCAATTTGCGATCTTCATCCAACCCCACTGTACGAACTTCAAGCTGAATGCCCTCATGCACGGGCGAGGCGATTTCGATTGGCTCGGCGATTGACTGTTTTAGCAAAACTGAAAGGCTAGGGTGGCGGATAAGGGTAGGCAGTTCGCTACCGATGTCACCTTGTTGAAAACCGAGCAATTTTTCAGCAGATTGATTAAACATCTCAATTCGATGATTGCCTTGTAGCACGACCCAAGCGTCCGGCAAATAATCAGACGTTGAGCGAATGCGATGCAATGCGCTCAACAAAGTCCGAGTTCTAGCCCGAGACTGCTGAATTGTTTTAGCAATTCGGTTGCCAACTTCTTGCCACGTCTCATTTAGTGCGTCGACGGGTTGTAGTGGGCGTTGTGACCAATGCTTGAACTGCCTGGCTTGCCAAAGCTGCCACCCAAGACAAGCTGCAAGGAGACATACAAGCGCCCAGCTAAGTGAACGCCAGAGTAGGAAAACACTAATTGCAACAAGCACGCTGGCGAGCGCAACAATCAGTTGTAGCGTAGACCTCTTCACGCACTCGTAAATGAAGGATTCAAGCGGTAACCCACGCCACGCACGGTTTCAACTAGCGATTCCATGTCATAACGTTGAAGTACTTTACGGAGGCGCATCACGTGCACGTCGACTAAGCGTTCATCTACATATGCGGTTCGTCCCCAAACTAGATCCAAGAGTTGGTTTCTTTGAAACGCTCGTTTAGGATGGCGCAGGAAAATCTCTAGTAACCGAAACTCCGTCGGTCTTAAATGAACGTACTCACCTCTTAAGCGTAAACGGTGTGCTGCCATATCCAAATCCAAGCCGTTGAGGGTCAAATGATTGCCTTCGATCTCGCCTGCGCGCCTTAGTAGTGCTTTGATGCGCGCTATGAGCTCCCGCGGCGAGAACGGCTTGGTGATGTAATCGTCGAAACCTGCGTCAAAACTCATGAGTTTGTCCACTTCCTCTCCGCGCGCGGTAAGCATGATGAGAGGTAGGTTCTTCATATATGCGTCATGGCGTATGCGTCGTGCCAACTCAATGCCTGCCATGCGAGGCAGCATCCAATCTATGACCACCAACGCTGGTAATTCAGTTTGAAGTGAGTCTAGCGCAGTTTCCGCATCGCCAACGGTGGCAACGTCGTAACCCGCTCGCGCAATCAAATATCGAAGTAATTCGCGTATTTCCTGCTCGTCTTCCACCACGAGTATGCGCTGCGAATTCATGAATACTTGCTAGGAGAAATCACACATTGAAAGTGTTGCAAAACATGTGACATTCATATGAACGTCAATGTCCCGCAATTCGCGCAATGCAATCCCTTTGAAGGCGTTGAGCAAGCTTACAATCCCGCGCTTCCACGTTTGACGCTTTGACGTTTCGCGGTTAGCAAGCGAATTTGGTTGAGCAGCGTTAATGCTCCCAATGCGGCGATTCAACCGCAACATAATTTTCGCAAGGACAGCACCAGATGGGTACGCAACGGCAGTTACATGCGGAGGATGGTTTCACACTAGGTGCATATGAGGCCATGCCAAGTGGGGATCCAACGGGTGCGGTCGTCATCATTCAGGAGATTTTTGGCGTAAACGACCATATTCGTGAGGTGGTGAATGGCTACGCCGATGATGGTTACGCGGTTATCGCGCCCCAGATATTCGACCGCGCGCAGCGTGACGTGGAATTAGGTTATGAAGGCGATGACATGTCTTCTGGAATCAAGTTGGCCTTTCAAGAAACGGACCGCGCAAAAACGCTCATCGATTTGCAAGCGGCCGTAGAAGAGATTGGCAAGTGGGGGAAGGTAGCCGTCATCGGTTACTGCTATGGCGGTTTGCTGACGTGGCTAGCCGCTTGTCAATTGCGTGGCGTGGCGTGTGCTGTTGCGTTCTATGGTGGTGGTATTGCGGCGGAGAAAGATCAGACTGCGCGGTGTCCGACCATGATGCATTTCGGTGAACTCGACAAAGCGATTCCCATGACCGATGTCGATGCCATTCGCACCGCGCAGCCCGATGTTGACGTACATACCTATGCCGCAGATCATGGATTCAATTGCAATCATCGCGCGTCATACAATGCAGCAGCGGCAGCTCTCGCACGAGAGCGCACCGTTGCGTTTTTGCGCGAACACTTGAATTGATCTACCTCATGGCATTTTTGCCCGTTGGCATGGTTTATAAATCGCCTAACGATGGTTTGAATGCACATGTTGGATAAGGACCACACCGTGATAGGTTCGCATTGATTTGGTTGATGCAGACGGATACTTAATCTTTACGACCCGCATGAGATATCAAGTTTCAATGTCACTCATGGTGACTTGCACATAATCACTGACAAGCATGTCCAAGCTGGGCAAAACTAAAAAGGAATGAAGGGGGGTAACCGAATTCCAATGAGCTCTTTCTTGAGGAAATCCCGCAGGCGGTACTCCCCGTTGGTGGCTAGCGTCCTTGGCCTGATGGCAATGCCGTTGGTCGCAGATACAACGCTTGATGATGTTTACGCCGTTGCCGAAGCCATCAATAACGATGCTCGAGCGTCGCAGGCGAAGATCACAGAAGACGTCGATGCAACCAATGAGTTGCTCAACGATTACAAGGCGGTTTTGAAAATCAATGACGGCTTGCGAGTGTACAACCGACAACTCGAACGCCAAATCGCCAATCAGGAACGCCAGATTGCCACGTTGAACAAGTCAATTGACGACGTGACGGTGATTCAACGGCAGATTGTCCCGTTGATGTGGCGCATGATCGATGGCCTTGAGCAGTTTGTCGATTTAGATATGCCTTTTCTACTGGAAGAACGCCGTGATCGTATCGATCGATTGCGCGATTTAATGGAACGAGCGGATGTCGCGGTGTCGGAGCAATTCAGCCAAGTGTTGCGTGCGTACCAAATTGAAAACGAATATGGTCGAACTCTCACGCCTTACACCGGTGAGATATCCGTCGATGGCCAAACTCGTATCGTCGATATCCTGCAAGTCGGGCGCGTGGCATTGATTTATCAAACGACCGATGCCTCAGAAACCGGTTTTTGGAATAAAAAATCGCGGCAGTGGGAAGTTCTGGGCGATGAATTTACGACACCAACTCGCAATGGCTTGAAAATGGCACGCAAACAGCTAACTAGCGGCTTGTTTGTAGTACCTGTGCATGCGCCAGGAGGTTCGTCATGAAATATTGGATTCGCCTTGGCTTAGTTAGCCTCGTATGCGTGTTTGGCATGACTGCTGCTGCGCAAGAAGAAAACATTCTTGAAGAAGCAGGTCTGGAGGTCGTCAAAGCCAACTCACTTGACGAGTTGTTGAAGAATATTCAAGACCGACGGGTCGTGGAAAATCGCGAGCACGCTAGCCGCGAAGCTGAATTTAAAGCAGCCAAAGAAAACCAGCAGCGTCTTCTGAATGAAGCACGTGCCGAGCAACAACGCTTAGAGCGGCGTAGTGAACAACTCGATACGCAATACGAGTCGAATGAAGTCCGTATCGGCGATCTGCAAGAGCTGTTGGATGACCGCCTTGGATCACTACGAGAACTATTCGGTGTATTGCAACAAGTCGCAGGCGATGCGCGAGGTAACTTTGAAGGCTCGATCATAAGTCTTGAAATACCTGGCCGTGAAGCGTTCTTAGCTGACTTTGCCGCACGTATGGGTACGGCGAGCGAACTTGCTTCCATTGACGAAATGGAAGAGATTTGGTCCATGTTGCAACAGCAAATGATTGAATCTTCAAAAGTATCGAGCTTTAGTGCCTCAATCAATATGTTGTCAGGCAATCAGGTTGCGACGGACGTGGTTCGCGTGGGCGAATTCAATTTGGTGGGTCCCGACGGCTATATCAATTTTGACGTAGACCTCAAAGCGCTCACCGAACTGTCTAGGCAGCCGTCAGCCGAATTTACAGGTTCCGCAGAGGATCTCTATGAAGCTGACCCTGGCGAGCTTGTTGGATTCGCACTTGACCCAACACGTGGTTCATTGCTTAGCCTAGAAATCCAACGTGCAACCCTTGGTGAGATGGTCGGCACGCCATTCGGCGGCATTGCGACTGGTAAGTGCTATCTGCCGTTTTGCGATGGCCAAGGTGGCATCGTAGGTTCGATCATCATCCTTGTCGGTATTGTGGGTGTACTGCTTGCACTTGAGCGTTTAGTTTCGCTGTTCTTTATCGCGCGTAAGGTCAATACGCAGAAAGAAAACCCAGGCGAACCTGACCCAGGCAACCCACTTGGCCGCGTCATTGGTGTGTACCACAATAATCGCGACATCGATACGGAAACATTGCAACTGAAAATGGGTGAGGCGGTGTTGCAAGAAACACCGAAGATATCACGCAATATCGCCATCGTGCAAGTCATTTCAGTGGTCGCACCGCTGATGGGTCTACTTGGTACCGTGATCGGGATGATTCAGACGTTCCAGGCAATTACGCTTTACGGCACAGGCGACCCCAAAATCATGGCGAGTGGTATTTCGACCGCGTTAATGACCACGGTATTGGGTCTTTGCGTTGCGATTCCAACGGTGCTGTTACATGCATTGACGCACCAACGTAGTCGTTCGCTGATTCATGTTCTCGACGAACAATCAGAAGGCATCATTGCGCAGCACGCGGAAGAAGCCGGCGCGAAACTAGGGTAAACCAACAATGGATATCTACGTATCTATTGTTCGCTTTTTTGAGCAGGGCGGTGATGTCATTTATCTCATCGCCCTCACCACATTTCTTATGTGGATGCTCATGTTTGAGCGTCTCTGGTACTTTCTGCGCGAGCATCGCGGCATTATTCGCGATGCCATTGAAGTTTGGGAATCGCGTGATGAACGCAAATCGTGGACCGCACATGTCATCCGAGAGCAACTTATCTCCGAAACGACGGCACGCATTCGCGGCAGCATGCCGATCATTTTGACCTGCATTACTTTGTGCCCGTTGTTAGGATTGCTTGGTACAGTGACAGGCATGATTCAAGTATTTGATGCCATGGCGACACAAGGCGGAAACGCTCGTTCCATGGCCGCGGGCGTTTCGGCCGCAACAATTCCAACGATGTCAGGCATGATTGCGTCCTTATCGGGCATCATGGGTTCGACGTTCCTACGTCGGCGCATCGATACTGAGAGCGAATTGCTCGAAGACCATTTGACCTTGGATCACTAATGGCTACTGGCAAACGTCGTACAGTCGACGAAGATTCAGACATCAACTTGACCCCAATGCTTGACGTCGTGTTCATCATGTTGATTTTTTTCATCGTGACCGCTACGTTTATTAAGCAAGCGGGAATTGATGTCACGCGTCCTGATGCAAAAACGGACACGCCAAAACCACTGGTAAGCGTTTTGATTGCGATCGGACCTAACGGCGATATCTGGATCGACAAGAACCGCGTGGACGAGAACACGATTCGCGCCCATATTGAGCGGCTGCATGCGGAAAACCCCAAAGGTGGCATCGTCATTCAAGCTGATAAATTGGCGTCATATAAAAAACTCAAAGCGACTCTAGACGCAGCTCGGGGAGCTGGTGTTACTGAGGTGGCAATCGCAACCACTGATTGACGGAGGTCTAAACCATGGCTTTTCAGCTGTATTTACGTTATGGACTGGGGCTACTTGGTGGCTTCTTAGTCACCGTCATGTTGTTGTACATCATGCAGGCGGTGATCCATTCGGACGAAAACCCTCTCAATGAAGCATCGCAAATCACCTTGCTTGAATTTCATCGCGTGCTTGAGGACGAGGTTCCGGAAATTAAGGATTTGAAGCCGAAACCCCCGCCACCACCTGATGAAGCACCACCTGACATGCCGAAGCCAGATTTCGATTCTGCGACAAATATGGGCGTTGACATCGGCAGCATAAATCCTGAAGTCGATATCGATATGAGTGGCGGTGGTTTTTCGTCAGATGGCGAGTATTTACCAATTGTCAAGGTCCTCCCACAATACCCACGGCGAGCGTTGTCTCGAGGCATTGAAGGTTACGTCATCGTGGAGTTTTGTGTGACCGAACAGGGTACGGTGCGTGACCCCGTAGTCATTGAAGCGGAACCTTCGGCAATTTTTGATCGTGCGGCCATGAATGCGGCGTTGAAGTTCAAGTACAAGCCAAAAGTTGTGAATGAAGTCGCTGTTGAAGTTTGTGGCGTACCGAACAAGATCACCTTCGAAATGGAGGACGGCTAAAGGCCGCAACGACATGCGAGATCAGCTCAGGAATCACATGAAAGAACGATTTAGCTGGATTGTCTCAACGCTATCCAGTCTCACGGTATTTGCTATGGTGACCGCCATGGGGGCGATTGGGTCACTAGCGACCATCGAACCGACGGCGCAGGGATGGTCGTTCTCCGTCATGGGCGAAGTTCAAGCGCAAAGGCGCAGTCGTAGTGATCGCGATAAAGAAGAAGAGCGCAGAGAACGGCGCATTCCCGTTGTGAATCTGGCTACGGCGGACAAGCTTGGCGAAGTTCAGGAAGTGATCGATACCGAAAACAATCCACAGGCCGGTCTTGAGTTGCTGCAGCGCATGATCGAGCGTGGCACCCGCCGTTACAACGGTAACGAACTAGCCAACATCTACAAGATGATGGCGTATGCGTACTTCATTTTAGATGACATCCCGAACACGATCAGATACAACGAGAAAATCCTTGAGCATCGAGAAGATATACGTATCGGCTTAGAGTCGACCACGATGTTCACGCTGGCGCAGTTGTACTACTCTGAGGAGCAGTACGACAAAGCCCTACGCATGATTGAGGATTGGTTGCTCATTGCCGACGACCCGGGCCCGAACCCTTACTACTTTGTTGCGACGATCTATTACCAGCAGCAAGAATTTGACCGCGCGATTGAGTATGTCGAACTTGCGATTGACATGGCTACAGAACGTGGTCTGTTGCCGATTAAGAAGTCTTGGTGGGGTATGTTGCGGTTCTTGTACTTCGAAAAAGAGAACTATGCAAAAGTCATCGAAATACTCGAGATCATGGTCAAGGAATATCCGGAACGCAGTTCGTGGGTTCAGTTAGCGGGTATGTATGGTCAAGAGGGTTATGAAAACAAGCAACTCTATGCGATGGAATCGGCGAATGTGTTAGGTTTTTTTGATCGCGAGTCGGACTATTTGCAGTATCAAGGTGTCCTAATGAATGCGAGCGTACCAATCCGTGCGGCATGGTACCTGAAAGAAGGATTTGATAACGAAACCGTTGAAGAAAGTTACCGTTCGCTCAACGCACTAGGCCAGTCGTATCAGATGGCGTTAGAAGATGATGCTGCGATTGCGCAATTTGAGGAAGCAACTGAGTTTGCCGAAGACGGTCGGATTTTCAAGAGATTGGCGCAGTTGTATTTAGGTAAAGAGCGGTTTGAGCGGTGTTCGGACCGCGCGGATGAAGCGCTTGAAATGGGCGGCGTTGATCGCATTTGGGATCTCAAGATTTTGAAAGGCATGTGCGAGTTCAACTTAGGCAATCTCTCGAAAGCAAAAGAGATTTTTGTTGAAGCACGAAGGGATGCTCGCACGGGACGTGCAGCCAGTGCGGAGAAATCCACTCGAGATTGGATTCGCTATATCGATAGCGAGCAAAATCGACTCAGACAGCTGGCTGCAGCCGACGCCAGTTAACTGCAACACACTGCGGGACGGTGTTCGCGTCGTCTCGCTAACAACCCCGCTGCGCAGAGATTTCGATTACTTCGATTTCAGCGTGCGCGGCACGTTGTTTCTACGCTCATATACAGCTTTGATAGCTAACTGAGATTGATGTTTACTGGAATCGCGCACGGTGCCTATCGCGTCTCAAAAGTGGTGCGAGCCGATGGCGTACAGGAGTTTTCAGTCCAGTTGGCGGACTACGGCCAAGATCTTGAAATTGGCGCTTCAGTCGCACTAAATGGGGTCTGTTTGACGGTCGTCGCGGTTGCGGATGATGAAACTAAATTTGAAGTTGGTTCCGAAACAGCTCGTATTACAAACTTAGGGAGGTTGCGGGGCGGTGGTTTTGTAAACGTCGAACGGTCGCTGCGTTTTGGTGATGAAATAGGCGGACACTTGCTTTCCGGACATATCGCCACCATGGCGGAAACGTGTCGCATGGCTCGCAGTGGGGCCGATATGCAGCTCCAATTTCTGGTGCCGAATCCATGGCGGCCATATGTGATGGCCAAAGGTTTTATCGCGTTGAACGGTTGCAGTCTGACAGTCGCTGAATACGACCGTCAGAGCGGTATTGGTTCGGTAAATTTGATCCCGGAAACGATGCGTCGCACCAATTTCCCTGCGATCCAACGAGGAGACCCTCTGAATCTAGAAGTTGACAGTCATACACAGACTATCGTAGAAACCGTGCGGCTGGCATTGTCAGACCCAGCCTGGCTTGAGTCGGTTCGTTGACGCGGCGTGTCTCGTTTTCGAGGCAGCTGGAACGCGCTTGGCAAGCAAGCAACTCGACACTTTGTATAGGGCTCGATCCGCGAGTGGATCTGCTGCCTGCAAGCTTCTCAAAGTCGCGCGACCAAGTGCTTGGATTCTGTCAATCTGTCGTCGATAGAACTGCGATCTACGCCAGCGCTTTTAAACCTAATCATGCATTCTTCGCGTCGCAAGGACTCGAGAACGAACTAGCCGAACTGATTCATCACATTCACGAACATCCTAGTGAGGTGCCGGTGATTCTTGATGCCAAGCGAGGTGATATCGGAAGTACGGCTGAACATTACGCGATAGAGGCGTTTGAGAGGTTTGGCGCGGATGCCGTAACGGTCAATCCATTTCTAGGTTGGGATACCGTAGAGCCCTTTCTCGAATACCAAGATCGTGGCGTATTCGTACTTTGCAGAACTAGCAATGAGGGAAGTGGTTGGCTGCAAAATCAACCTGCTACCAATCAACTATATAGACAGATAGCGGAACGCGTCCACTCGCTTCACAATCCTAATATAGGCTTAGTGGTTGGTGCCACCAAGTTGGCTGAGCTTCACGAAATTCGCGAATGCGCGCCTATGACAACATTGCTAGTACCGGGCGTAGGAGCTCAGGGAGCTCGTGCGGAGGACGTGATTGCGACTGGCTGCAATAAGGATGGTGCAGGCGTATTGATCAACGTTTCGCGCGGGATATTGCACCATGATCAATCTGAGGACTATCTCGAAGGCGTGGAAGAGCGCGCACGGTACTACAACAAGCAGACTTCAATCGCTGGTTCGCAATAGCCTTACTACACTTCAAGCCGTTTCTGATTCTCAAGGTATAGCGTGAATGCCCCGATCGTCCTGACCATTGCTGGTTTCGACGGATCCGGAGGTGCCGGTGTGGATATTGACATGCGCACGATACGGCTCAATGGCTGTTTTGCGCACGGGGCAATAACCGCGCTCACAGCTCAAAATTCGACGCGCGTCGATAGAGTCGTGCCAGTAAATATTGATATGTTGGAAGCGCAGCTTCATGTCCTTGCAGATGAGGTCGATTTCAGCGCCATAAAAATCGGCTTGATACCGAATTTACGGTGTGTCGAAGCGATCGTTTCATTCGTTGCAAAGTACGACATCCATTGTCCTATCGTGGTAGATCCAGTAAGTGTTTCTACCAGTGGGACCAGCCTCGCTGAATCGGGTGTTGCGGAAGTGCTTATCGAAAGGTTAGGGTCCAAACTCACTGTGCTTATGCCAAATGTTCAAGAAACAGAAGAACTTACAGGCAAGCGAATTGGCATTCTGAATGAGGTATTGATCGCCGGGGAACAGATCAGACACAAAGGCTGCGAGAATGTCATCGTTACAGGTGGTCATATTTTGGGCCATGAAGGAACTGATGTTTGGTTTTTCAGTGGTGGCTTTGAGATTCTCGCGCCGCAGGAACGATTTACCGATTCTGTCCGAGGTACGGGTTGCATGTTTTCTTCTGCACTAGCTGCCAATTTAGCTCAACGGGTGTCAATGCGTGACGCGATTGTGAGTGCAAAGTCTTTCGTTGAAGCGGCCATTCGCAATTCGGTGATATTAGGTAATGGTCAACCTGTTACCAGCCTTGGCGTGTCTGGTAAATCAATTCCACAGTGAAGCCAGCGATTCCTCGACTTCACGTGTTAACTGATGAGGTTCTTCAAAATCGGTATAGCCACGTTGAGTTGGCACAACTTTGCGCTTCGTCAGGTGCCGATGCGATTCAATTTCGTGAGAAGCGTGACCATTCAATTTCAGAACGAACGAAGATCGCCGATGCCATGCTCCGCGTCTGCAATCAAAATGATGCCTTACTTGTCGTTAATGATTTCGTTGATATTGCGAAAGCAATAGGCGCACCAGCTGTGCACTTAGGTCGTTCAGATGAAGCTATAGAAGCCGCTAGGGCAAGATTAGCGACCGACAGCCTGATTGGCGGAACCGCAAATTCATACGAGGAAGCATTGACGGTCGCGAGCTTGGATTGCGACTATCTCGGTGTTGGACCAGTATTTGGCACCAAATCAAAAAAATCCGCTGCTGCAGCACTTCACTTAGCTGGTCTAGCTCAGATTTGTGATGCTGTGGCCAAACCAGTCATTGCCATTGGGAATATTCAACTTAAGGATGTCCATGATGTTCTGTCATGTGGCGCACATGGCATAGCTGTTATTTCAGCGATAGTCTGTGCAGGCGATGTCGAACGAGCTACCAGGGATTTTTGCGTCGAGTTAGGCATTTGAGCGATCCGACATTCGTGGTTCCAAAAGTTCTCGCCATCGTTGATTACGACTATGCAGGGAGCACCACCAAATGGTTAGAAACCATACGGCGACTGTCTGATTTACCGAATGACCCGAGTATTGGTGTTCAAGTTCGTGTAAAGAGTCAAACCGGTTCAGACTTATTAGATTTAGCGACCCAAGCCCAGACGTCGTTTAAGAATGAAGTGGTTTATTTTGGTTGGAATGGCAGTTTAGACATTTGTCGTAGAGCAGGATATAAGGCATGTCACCATCCAGAGCATGCAATTGAAATAGTTGGGTGTCAGCTCGCTTCTGTCATCCAAAGCGCTTCTGTTCATAGCACTAATGCGCTGCGGCATGCAGAAAAAGCAGGTGTTAGTTTTGCGATATTTGCACCCGTATTTCAGCCTAAATGGAAGACTGTAAAGCCCAGCGGTTTGAGTGGTTTGAAAGGTATTGTGGAACAAGCCGCCATTCCGATCATTGCGCTCGGTGGCATAACCGAAGATGATTTGCCTCAAATCAATGCTTCAGGTGCGCATGGTTTTGGGTTGCTTTCGCAAGTCATGGACGCGACGGATCCAGTAAACACAATCATGTCTATGCAATATCGATGGAACGCATTGCATTGAGTCTGTGAGGATCAAAAGTAGGTTTCCTAGGGGTATCTTGTTGGTTGCGTGGACACTCATGTACCTCGTGCGTGCATCTTACTGGAGTGCGCTTGACTTTTCTCATCTACGGTTTTGGCTAGCTGTGCTATTTTTGCGGGTGCCGAATGACCTTTGTTTGATGTCGGGATCTCAAAAGTCTGCTCGCTGTTTGGTTTGCAATGCCAAACGGCTCCATCGCAAACGGTTTACGAGGTTCAAATATTTAGATACTATGTTTAGCTAAAGCTCCCCCTTTGGGGATCCCTATAGGTAGCGCCATTCGATTTATGCCAAGAGAAGCAAGCGAGTATCAGCAGCGCGCATTGGCGCAAGTATCTCGGACATTCGCTCTGACGATACCTACCTTGCCAGCGCCAATTCGCGATGTCATCGGCAATGCCTATCTATTGTGCCGGATAGCCGATACGATCGAAGACGAGCCGAGGCTATCGCCATCGAGCAAACGCGAGTACCTGCAAGCGTTTGCGGATGTCCTAAGTCACCCAAGCAGGGCCAAGGATTTTGCGCACGCTCTCGGCGCTGAGCTCACTGACGGTACGCCGCAGGCAGAACGTGATTTAGTGCTTAATTCTGAGTTAGTGATTGATTTTCAACGCTGCTTGCCAAAAGGGCAAGCACGACCAATTCATCGTTGCATCAAGTCGATGTGCAAAGGCATGGCCGAATTCGTCGAAACAGGTCGTGAGGGGGTTGCAAACTTAGCCGAGCTAGAGCGCTATTGCTACTACGTCGCAGGTGTCGTAGGCGAAATGATTACGGACGTGTTGTGCGATTACTCGGATGAGATCGCATTGCGCCGGGAGAAACTATTCGCGCTAGCGGCGCGCTTCGGTCATGGCTTACAGATGGTTAATATCTTGAAGGACCAGCATGAAGATCGCCAACGCGGTGTCAATTGGTTGCCTCAGTTCCCACTTCATGATGATGGCCATTTTGCCGAGATGAACGGTCACTCGCTGGCAGGGCACCGAACTGTCGAATTAATTGCTGTCGCAGAACAACATCTCAGTGCTGCATTGCAGTATTTACTGTTGATACCGAACCATGAGACGGGCATAAGGCGTTTCCTAGCATGGTCTCTCGGGTTTGCGGCCCTGACGTTGCGACGTATTCACGCAAACCCTTCGTTTAACCCCGAGGAAAGTGTCAAGATTTCGCGTCGCGAAGTCTATGTGACAATCGCTTCAACGAACGTTGCGATTCGGAGCAATCGGGCTTTGCGATGGCTTTTTAATCGTGCAACGTCGTATAGCACACGCGTCAAAGTATGAATCGAACCGCAGAAGCGGCACCGAGTCGAATAAGCTCAATATAAGGCCGTTTCTTTTTGATTCGTCCGCTCACATTTATTACCCTCGTAATTGGGATTTTGACCAGTGTGAGCATCGGCACGCGCTTCTATTTGTTCGGCGACGTGACCCTGGTCTATGCCGTGCTAGGTGTTTTCCTCTCAATCAATCTGCTCATTTGCTATTGGGAAATTTGCTTATTTCTGCAGCGCTCTTACGTGACTTCACGATCGGAATACTGGCATCAATGGCATTTGGCCACGGGAAAAACCCCTCACGCGGCCTTTTTCTTAGAACGAATTCCATGGTCGAAAGTGCTTTCGCCAACTACTTGGGCAGACGTGTGGGCAACTTATGCTCAGTACGATCCAGCATTTGCCGATCGGCGGACATTTAGTTTCAACGTCGATGTTGGTAATGGTTTTGTAACACCTTTACCTACGTTGGCACTATACATTGCAATTGCGACCGAATCTATCGCACCTTTGCTCATTGGCGTCATAGGCTTGATGGTATTCTGGCAATGGACGTACATGACATCGATTTATTTTGTCAGTTTCTTCGTTGCAGGCCGGCATATCAACTTGAGTCGCCGTGATCTTTGGCTTTACGTGGTAGGGTTCAACGCACCTTGGGTGTTAATTCCACTGCTAGGTCTCTATGTCTCGTTTCGCTTAGTTGCGGACGGTAGCTACAGCGTGCTCAGTTAGCCTAGTGAAGAGATTCTGCCTGTCCGGCAAGATCAAGCTTTTTTAAAGCGCCAGCCGAACATGACGCGGCCGTAGAAGTTAAACCATTTCTTTGCTTCAGCGTCCTGTAATGGGTAATCAGCACCTAATTGTTTGGCGGTTGCGAGACCTGTCACGAAGCAGGTTTCCTGACTGTTAATAAGCGTGTGTGCACCACAGTACCACGTCCTCCGTTTACCCTGAATGAAGCGGAACAGATGCACTAACAAAGCAACATGGCGAACGTCATGCACGACATGCTGAAACCAGCGTCGCATAACGACCTTACTTTCATCAATCTGACTGATTGGGTTGTAGGTCACGAGGCATGGCTTATCCGAATGATTCGCCCAAGGTTGTTGGTTATGCATGATGTAAGTGATTTCGTAGTTGTCCGGCCTAGCGCCGTATTGATTGATATGGTTGCTACGCGTCGTCATGGGTTCCGCACTGTTTGCCGGTAAAACAGAAGCGTCAGAATGCACGACGGTATGGTTATGTAACTCACTCTCGTATCGAATGGAGGAGAGTAGCCAAGTTTCAAAGAAACTTGGTTTAGCGAGCGCCATCAAGGTTTGATTAGCGTTGCAAGCAAAGATGACTTCATCAAAAGTCTCTGCCGTGCCGTGCTCATCTTCGATGATGACGTGAGACCGATGCCGGTGAACTTTTCTCACCGCTCGATTCACGTGAATTCGATCTTTGTAGTCTTGACTGAGCTTGTCGTATAGCGCGCGGGTCCCACCAGCCCACGTGTGCATTGGCGTAGCACGCACAATATCAAAGAACTCAAGGTAACGACAAAACAACCCAGCTGGCATATCGAATACATTGGTCGCCATTAGAAAGTTAACGAACATGGGTTTAAGCACCTTAAACCGAAAGTCACCGCTGAACCTGCCAAAATTCAAAACGGTACCCATACGGACGTAGTTGAACGGGTTTAGCGCGTTAAGAAGCTTCGAGCGTGTGTGGTTTAGTTGGCCAAACCACTGCAAGCGTCGTAATAGTTTTTGAAACTTCAGGATCTCGGGTTGTAGCTGTTGCGCGATTTCGGTATCTAGGTCATGTGCATAGATTTGATCGCCATACTTGACGCTGTAGCTGAAACGCGTAGGTTCTAGTTTGATACCTAGCTTGCGCATCAATACTAGGATGTTGTGATATACCGAAGGTATGCATGCGGTTACAGAGATGTCAAATGGAATCATGCTCCCATCTTCTTGCGGCATGTCTGCTGTAACCGCATTGCCGCCGATTTCTGACGCAGCCTCGAATAAACTAAATTCGAATTGATCAGCGTGCTGACTTAACGCCCACGCCGCACCGAGTCCAGCAACACCGCCGCCAACGATCGCTATTCTCATTGACGACGTCGTAGGCAATCTCGCACGTTGAAAGCGTTAGTCACTTTATTTCTATTGTTGTGCGATTTCGGCAAGACGTGCTCTGCGTCTTTGCTCATATAAACCGAGTGCATGCAAAGGAAAGTACTGACGATACAGCGCGTATTCCAATAGCGCTGTGCGAAAGAACACCCCTGCCATATCCTGTCGAGGCCAGGTGCCATCCGGATATTGTGCTTCGATTAGGAACTTAGCACCGGCGGTGATGGCTGTCCAGTTGGTCTCGCCCGCTTCTAACAACGCAATCAGTGCCCATGCCGTTTGAATAACTTGACTCTCGGTGTGAGGAACGTAGCGACCACTTATGTTGCCGCTATGGTGCTCCCCCCAACCGCCGTCGGTGTGTTGGCGATCGAGCAACCAGCGACAAGCTTGACGCAAGGCGGGATCGCTGGTTCTAGCACCAGCGGCGATGAGTCCACGAATGCCAAAAAACGTACCGTAGATGAACTGCACGCCCCAAACACCACGCCATGACCCGTCGCTCGCCTGGGTGTGCCGCAGCCAGGCTTCCGCGCGATGCATGTTTGCTCGAGTGGTTGGTTCGAGCAGAGTCGGGTTTTGCTTACCACAGGCCGCTAAAGCAGCTAAGCACGAGGCGGTGCACTCAACATAAGATCGCTCCGTCATCGACTCGCCGAACATTTCGGCGGGATTTAGCCATTCAAGATCGAAACGTGAGCGGCGCGACTCATAGCTGCCAAAACCACCGTCGCGATTTTGTCCGCGCAACATGAAATCGATAGCGTCACGCAATGCTTCTTGGTTTATCTCATCGCTTTGATTTGCTAGTAATCCCAGTATGGCTTCAGCCGTGCAGTCCGTGACTGGCCAACCATGCCATACACCCGCAAAGCACCAACCACCATTGGGGTCGTTTCGATATGCATGCTGGAATCCTTCAAAGCTGTGGGGAATTTGCTGGCTTTGCAAAAATTGCGCACCTGCTTTTAGCGCGTTCTGAACACCCGCTTGCTCACGCACGCTCGCGAGTGCTTGAAGTGCGAAACCTGTGTCCCAGGATGCGCTGCGAGCACCCGTAACGCGGGTACCATCGTGCTCATCTTCCCACATCCAATCGACAAGTTTTGCTTCTGCTTTGCTGCAGTCTTCGTCGTTGGGATTCTCGAGGTAAAGTGCCAGGATGTTCAGAAAGCCGCTAACTGGCGAAATACTCGTGTAGCTAGAACTTGCTAGCTCCCAACGAATATGGTCAGTCAGCTTCGCGACGCTTCGTGCGCGCAGATTTTTGTTGTGAAAGCGCTCGTAGACGCGGGTGAACCAATAGGCCATGCGCAACCGACGCGAAGGCCGAGCAAACAGATCGCCTTCGCGAAGCTGACCGTGGCATGCGGTGAAGTCCACAGTCTCGAAGTCCGGCGTATATAGCTCTCTACGCAGTTCCGCAATGACTTTCGTCACAGGCACTTGAAACTTATGAGAAGACACTGTTGCCATTGCCATATAGATCAGACGTGTATGGCAATACCAATTTGAAGGGTGTAAGAGCAACTCACGGGGCAACAACCAAAGCTCAGGCAATACGGGATTAAGACCCCGCCAGTCGTAGAGATTTAGAAGCGCTAACCAGAACTTACCCCATGAAGGTATGCCAAGCACGCCTTCTGCACGTATGAAACTCTTCGCTCTGGAGATGAGTGGGTCATCCTGATTGAGGTCAAGTAGTCGCGCCGCTACATAGACTAAGGTGGTCACGAACAGATAAGGCTGAGAGTGCTTATGCAAACCCCAAGTGCCATCCCCAAGGCGAGTACGCTCAAAATTTCGCAACAGCAAGTGCTGCCGTCGCGAATCTATGGTCCGCCCCATGATTTGGTTCAATAGGACGTATTGGGCAGACAACATCGGACACCACACCATTTCACCTTCCCAACTGCCGTCATCCTTTTGTAAAGACAACAGTGATTCAGTCGCGCGGGCAATAGCTTGACTGGTGTCGATTACGTTGAGAGGGTCTCCTGGACCGCGGTCTGTTGCTTGATTTGGTAAGGAAGTTAATAGCGCACCCTGCAACCGGCCACGAAAACTCGCTAAACGCTCAAGCACAGTTGCATTTGAGCGCTGCAACCAAAAATAACTGCGAATGAATCCAGTGACCCGATGCGCTAAGGCACGGGCGATATTTCCTGATGGATGGCTCATCGCTGGTTCCTTGACGCCATAAATGGCTTTCACCATGGTCGAAAAAAATGTCAGCGCAAGCCTGCGAACCGACTTATCTTCGCCAGAGAGAAAGTTCATCGTGCGCTCGCGTAGGGTCGGCTTTGTGCGCCAGCCACGATAGATCGCTTGCCGTAACGCGGCCGCTTCGGGTCGCTGGTCAGCAAACACTTCGTAGAGTCCAAGCGCGAGGATCTCTGGCGCGCGGATATCTTCTAAACGCCTGGCTTTAAAGCTCTCGAAATCGTTGGATTCAGCGAGGGCTAACGCGTCGCCAAATCCAAGGGTCATGCCGATCGCGGTTAGGGGATGGTAGTGGCCAGCCGCGTCCCCGATCAGTACGCGACGGGTATTTCCGTACGTTAGGCGCGGTTGCAACTCATTACCCGCGGCTTGAAAGTTGCCTGCACGCAAGGTGGCCACGAACGACGATCGAACAGGTTCAGGCAGCAATGCGGCGTAGGCCTCTACAAGCATCGCTAAGCGATCTCGTGGCGCCCAGTGATCAAGCGGCACGTCGACGATGATGCGTACGCGTTGCGTACCGAGATTGAACATCAGGATTGGTCCTGGTCCGCCTAGCACAACATGTCCATAGCCGTCTTGTGGCAGGCTCGTACCTTCGACAACGCAACCTACCATGCGTGAGCACGTGACCCGTTCCTGAGGTAAGCCAAGCGAGCGGCGAACAATGGAGCCGCGACCGTCTGCGCCCACAATTCGTTCAGCCGTCAATTGCCGATCGACGCCGTCAGTCCGGAATAGAACGTGATCTTCTTCTACTGTGAGGGCGCGAGCGGCTTGATAGAAATCAAGGCTGGCTTCCTTGCCCACTGCATCTTGAAGCGTATTGACCAGCATCGCGTGTTCACATGCTAGACCACGAGCACCGTGTGGGTACCGTAGTTCAATCGGCTCAGTGCCGTCCTCAGGGAAGACTAGGAAGCCGTTGCCGACGCTACTGTGAGTACGACCTTCTAGATCGATGCCGACGTCGCGTAGCGCCGTTGCCGCGATGGGATGCAACCATTCCCCCGCTAGCCGAGTTGACGCTTTGGGGTTACCGCCAAGCAGCGCGACCCGCGCCCCACGTCGGGCGTGCGCGAGTGCACACAAACTACCAACTGGACCGGCGCCTATGACGGCAAGGTCGTACTGCTTGGCTAGAGCGACGTTCAACTTATGACGTTTGGCTCGGTGCGACGCTGGTAGCGCAATCGACATGGCTGCCTTGGTCCCGTGACCCAGCTACCGTAATTCGGTGGAGGAAAAGAACCAACACGTTGAAAGTCGAATCGATCGAGCAGCACACTCCATAGGGCTTTTATCTGCAATATCGCGAAGTTCTTACCCATGCAGCGGTGCTTACCACCGCCGAAACCTACAAGCGCGTATTGGTGTTGCTTGTCTTCAGGTTCTGGAGGTGCGAATCGGTCAGGGTTGAAGGTCTCAGGATCTGCGAACACCTGTGGCAGCCGATGCGAGACAGCTGGTGATACGACGGCCATCGTATTGGCGGGGACGATGTGGTCTCGATAACGCAGCGGTTCTACCACTTTACGAATGAGCAGGATGAGCGGTGGGTGCAATCTCTCACACTCGCGAACTGCGTTTTCTATGGTTGGTTGCTGCTTAAGAGCAGCAAAAGTCATCTCACCAGACTCGTCATAAATTGCGCTGAGTTCCTGCCGCACGCGTTGGAGATATGCTGGTGCTTGAAGCAGTTCAAGACCTGTCCAGGTCGCAAGTACCGCGCTAGTGTGCTGTCCGGCGAACAGCGTGGTTACGAGGATACCGGTAATCTCATCGTTGGACAAAGCACGGCCATCGTTGTAACGAGCATGCATGAGTGCTTGCATGAAATCTTCAGCTTCGTGACCCGAAGCACGACGCTGCGTCATGATGGTGTTGAAGATCTCCGTGATTTTTCGACGTGCCTCGTCGCGCCGTCGATGCGGGGCAATTGGTAGGCGGGGAAAAAAGAATCCGATCGTATTGATGCCGTTTTGTAGCTCGTGATAAGCATCTGCAAAACCTTTGTCAACGTTTTGTCTAACTTCCTCACCGAGAAAGCAGCGGCTTGCGATGTTCACGGTTAACTGATTCATGGCTACTGGCAGATCTAGCTCACCTTCGCTTCCCATGCTGTCCGCAAAAAGGCTCGTCTCTTCAAACATGATGCGGGCAAAGCGGCGCATCGCAGATTCACGGAGTGCTGGGAATAAAAAACCTAATTGCTCAGTCATGAGCCCTGGCGCGACGTCGTAGGCAACGCCACGGCCAAATATGGGCACAGTGAATTGATACACTGATTTGGGGTCAAGCTGCTCGTCCGGTGCTTCGAAATAGGCATCGTGGGCTTCAAGACCGCTGAATAAGGCGAATTCGCGTGGACCAAGCCGAAATCGAAATAAATCGCCATGTGCGCGTTCGCCTCTCGCAAGCATCGCTACCGGGTCCCTTTGAAACTCGCGTAAATGTCCGAGTACAGGCCAACACCCGTCCAATAACGGGATGCTGCTTGTTTGCGACGCATGATCAGGTATTGCGTCGCGCTTAGGCATGTTCACAGCTTTCAATAGACGTACGGGATCATGGCGAACCGCACTCGCTTGGTATATTGGGTCCACAGTTCGCCGTACTTTTCGCGACAACGCCGCTCGTCACGTCGCGACCGGTGCACCAATAGGCCGATAAGCCATGCAAGTAGAAGGAACGGAAACCAAGCATTGAAACCAGCTGTGAGTATGAATGCCGTGTAGACGCAAATTTCGCCTGTGTAGTTTAGGTGCCGACCAATGCCCCAGAAACCGGACACCAGCAGACGACCATTTAGTGTTTCAGCCGGCCTGCCCCAGATTTTTATGGCAGGATTGAGCTTGAAGCGGTGTTTTTGCTCATTTGCGCCGCGGAATAGCCAAAAGCCAAATGCGTACAAGGCAACTAGACCCGCAACGACATATGAAGGCAGTGTGACTTGCGTGTGCACCAACGCCCAACCAGTAATGCTGTAAAAAAATGGGACCAGCACCAAGTTACCCCATACCAGCATCCAGCCAAAACGCTCGCTGACGATGTCCCACGTATGGATCATGCCGTACTCAAATTGAAAATAATTGAATATATAGGCAAAGGTGAACAACTGATAGAGCACCATGGCTACGCTCAGTTGGCCATAGATATCAATTTGCACTACGGCAAATGAAATATTGAATAGAGCTAAAGCAATAAGAGATGGGCGATAGCTGAAGAGTTTTAGATCGACGCCAAACGACGTTGGATTGAGCTCGCGACCGAAAAAGAAGCCTCGCCAGAAACCCGTTGGAGCGTTTCTGTCTCGCGACCCGCGCCAATAAAGCCACGCTGACCATGCGAAAGCAATGACATTCGCAAGAAGCAACAGCGCTAAGAAGTTTTCATATAAGAACGCTAAGGTAAACCAACCCAAATACTGTAATAACGCCACGCCTAGCATGGCGCTTAGAAATAACGCGAGCCCATTTAGACGACAACTACGTTGGTTGCCATCCTGATCGACCTGTGCAATCTGCCGGCCCGGTAACCACTTTGATCCTATGAAAAGAACAACTATGAAACCAAGCGTGAGCACCATTGCTTCTAGCAGAGCAGGTGCAGTTGGCACGGTCAATGTTTCAATGACTTTTGGTCAGAATGTCAGGCTCGTCCCGTTCTAGACACTCGCGCCACTTCCTAACTGTCACGCTTTGAAAAGCCTGCACGGCCGGGTTTAGTTCTACTGGTGGCGCATCCCAGTGACGTTCATACCCATCTTGTTCAGCTTCAACCGCGAAGCGGTCCTGATCGAGAAGTGGGGCAATCAGAAGCCGATTTGAGATACCCATGACTGCTTTCATCGCAAAACGAGGAAAACGCAATGGCAACCATGGGACTTTCAAAGATCTAAAGTAAAACAGAAAGAACACGCGTGTCGTACGTTCGTCAATTGGGAGGACAAATAACCAGTGTTTGATTGCATCGTCTGTGTTCGACCATTGGTATGGATACTCGTAGCATAGCTCAATGTGGCTTGTGTCGATGCTGTCGTGCTCGACGAAATGTCCTGAAATTCGACCACGACCTACTTTCGAGTCGTACGCGACGTGCACGTTATCGTCGATTGTTTCGCATCTGGTCAAAGCAGCACCTTCAAATGGCTTATAACGTCGATGAAGGTGCGCGTGCGTGAAATCGCTTACATTGTCAATGACCATCGAGTGATGCGCTTGCCACGTGAATACCAGTGGTACGCACGCCCAAGGTCGTGGGCCTTCTAGCTCTGGAATATCAGGTATTGCTTTAGTGTCGGCCAGTTCCGCGTCACCTGGAAAGATCCACACGAGCCCGTAACGTTCCTTGACAGGGTAGGTGTTGAGTGCCAGTCTGGGAAATCCCCGTCCGTATCGATCGTGTGGAATCTCGACGACTTTACCATCTTGGTCGTATTGCCAACCGTGATACGCGCAAACGAGACGACACCCTTGAACGTCGCCCAACGAGAGTTTGATTTGTCGGTGCGCGCACTTATTTTCGACTGCACTGAGTGAGCCGTCTTTTGTACGAAACAAGGCGATGGATCGCTTCCAAAAAATAACCTCAGTTACCGTTTCAGGTTTTATGTCTCGTGACTCTGCTACGGCATACCAGTAATTCGGGTCTAATCCTGCCGCTCGCGCTTGCTGGCGCAGTCGTTCCGCGTTTTCAAAAGAAGGGGGCGTCCCGTTTTCTGCTGACATGGTCAACTACGCGCTCTCACTTCTGCTGGCGAGGCATCCGCACCGCTAATAGGAGGATGTAGGAATTCGTCGGTTGGGCGTTTTGCGTTAGGGTTCTTGATGGCATTGCGTGCGTAGTGGAACGCATAGGCTTCTTGAACGGCCTGACGGATGCTGGTTGGTTCATAGCCGAGCTCATTCCGCGCTTTTTCAATGTTCGCATGACGACACAATTTGAGTAACCGAATAGCCCCTGGCGTAAAACGTTGCGGAAAATCCGGATGGAATCTGCTCAAGTAAAAACTCGCTAATTCTGCAAAAGCGTACATGATTGGGGCCGGAAATTTACGGTTAGGACGAGGCACGCCGGATACTTCTTCGTATAGGTCAAGGATGTCAGAAATTGTCTTATACTCGGTTGCGAATATGTACTTTTCGCCAGTGCGACCATGTTGCATACACAACAAATGACCATTTACGATATCACGGGCGGCGACGAACGCAAAACCCCCATCGACGTATGCACGTAGCTTCCCGTTCGTGTAATCACACATCGTCCGGCCTAAGCGGGATGGCACATAGTCAGCACCACCAACCACAGCGCAGCAAGTCGCAATCACAACGTCCTGACCTGCGGCAACGGCACGTAGACACTCATGTTCGACAAGCATCTTGCTTCGTTCATACGGCATGGTGCGCACCATCGGATAGAACTGCATCGTCTCGTCGCTAGGTCTGGAAGGATCGTCGAGATCGTAGCCGACTGCGCTGAAAGAGCCTGTAACCACCACACGTCCGGCATTGGTGTCACGGGCAGCTTGCAAAACGTTACGAGTCCCGATGACATTGCAGTCGTAAATCTCACGGCGATGCTTAGCATCGCCGTCAATCGTTGACACTTTTGCTGCGCAGTGGTAAACGTTTTGACATCCTACCAGTGCATCTCTGGTCGCGTCTAGGTCCGTTATATCTGCATAGGCGCGCTCAACATCAAGACCTTCTAGCGCTTCGTTCCTGTTCTCCGGCCTTACTAGTACCCTAACTCGAACGCCGTCCTCAAGCAAACGGCGTACTAAATTAGCGCCTACATGCCCAGCTGCACCCGTAACCAAAACTGGATAATCAGAACTACTGGTCATGTTGAATTACGCCTTGTTCGTCGTTCGATTTAGCGCAACCTGCAAATCATCCTGCCTTTGCATGCTACGCCGCTAAAGTTGACGTTTTCCTGCGGAAAATCATATTGGAATTCGCAGGACGCGGTTTATATGACATGCTTGAAGATCGAGTGCGTCTCGAAACTGACTCGACCCACGCGCACCGCCATGTAAGGTCATGTGGCTTGGTGGATCGAAACGTGGTACAACCAACTGCGATTGCATACGCAACTCTATTTCATGAGTCTCGTAGCGTTCGACATGTCACGCGCAACGCTAAACATGATCGAATGGCGAACTAGAGGCACGTCGTGGGTCCAACTAAAGAGTTCGGGACCTATTTGAATCCTATGTTGCTTCGCGCGCATTCTCTAATCAAGTAGGTTGGGTAAAACCGAGCTAAGCCCTCGACTCTCTTTGTGGATGCATTATGAGTGTTTAAAGTATTGCTCGCAGTCTTGAAATATAGTTTTTCATTGACCGAATAATCTGAATTTAAAAAATCTATGTAATTCTGTTTGTTCGTTAACATAGTTTTGTCAATTCACTTTTAAACATTGTATTTCCGTCCAAGAAAGCAACCCTAGCTCTTCGGACCACTCTAAGTTAGTCGTTTTGATTTGCTTACGTTCGAGCCTATCGTATGGAATTTGAGTGAAACTTTATATTGCATAGTTAATAATCCAAGTATGATCCATTGTCATTTACGGAATTTTGAATGATATGTGAACTGACTTCCGTATTGTTTTATTTTCCTTGGAATCATCTATCAAACTTCGACATGGTAAGA
>VXLJ01000016.1 GCA_009841635.1 Gammaproteobacteria bacterium | reverse complement strand
AGTTGCGGCGATCAGCCGCAATCGATAGGTAAGTGATTTGATTGTTTGTGGATGCCGTATGAGTCGGCAGGATGGTGGCGACACCGGTTGCGAAAAGAGGTAGAAGGCGTTGCTGGTTTATTGCGGTATGTCATTTAGGATCGGGGTTGGGTGAATGCTTGATAAAGCTATCGAGCGGTGGGGTGAATGCGCGGACGAAGGACGCGCAGAGGGGCGAAGCCCCTGCTCAAAAGGGCGAGCGAGCATAGCGAGCGAAGCGCCTTTTTTTTATTTTTTGCTCTTTTTTTTTTGCGCGCCCTTTTTGATTTCGCTCGCGAAATCAGCTATAAGGTTTTTTATTTTGATAAATCAAAGCTGACGCTGCCTGACGGCAGCGTGGAACACATTGAATGAGGCCTTATAGAACTATAAGCAAAGCTATAAGCGGGGCGCTAGGATTCAAGCTGGGTAAGGTATTCAGGGTGGTCGCGGTCGCACTTTGCACACAGTCTGGTCGCACTTTGCACACAGTTATACAGTAGTTTGTATAGTAAAAATGGTCGCACTTTGCACACAGTCATACACCCGTGATTTGCGTCCTATGAGGTACCGGCGAGGGCGACCAACGAAGCACAAGGGCATCGTTCTGAATCCCCGCGTTGAAATGCGGGTAGATCTTTGCAATGGCTTTAAAATCTCGTTGTAGGCTCTGCTTGAAGTGTTTAAGATCCACAATGTCCGGCGCGAAAATTGGCTGCAGTTCTGACAGTGGGATCCGGATGGCCCGCCGTTGCGGGATCGATCCGGTGCGATAGCTAAGGAAGGTGTACAGATCCATGCACCGCGGACTACGAAGCTGTGCCAGGTGGTCCATGTCGATCGGAACCCGGTGCGCTTGAACCTGGTCGTGGAAATCATCTGATAACGTAATCTCTGGTGTCCAGAACGTCCGCTGCCCGTCATTTGGTTGGAGCCAGAACGAGACTTCCGTCACCACACGAGCGTAATTGGTACGCACGGCACCGTCTCCCCATTGGCCAAGAATGAAACTAGCTGCAGCAAGATCCTCAACAGCCTCGGTGAGTTTCTTGCCGGCACGCCCGTCAATGGCAATTCCCAGACGCGTCATGAAGTTCCGGAGGGACGTCCCCATGTCGATGGTGGGGGATTTCGTTTTCACAGACTGACCGATCGCATGCCCGAAGAGAATTCGTGCTAGACGACCATGAGGCACGTTGCACTCCCGAAATTCGTCAGGGCGGTTACGGTCGGCTATCTCTCCAGCGCGTACCCGCAATGTTGTACGCCCATGGGATATGTCCCATTTCCGTTCACCTTCCGGCAAACGTTTTTGCGGAAAGAAGCACTGCACCGCGACCGCCGGCAGGAAGCCGATGTTGCGATCGACGAACAGTGACGCGGATGTTTCCGCGCGGTTTGCTAGCGCATTGCGCGCAGGGTCGGTGTCCTTCACCCATTGCACGATGTCCTCAATGCGCCCCGTCGGAAACCGGCGGTGGGCGCGATCCTCCTGCTCTTGGGTGATACGATGCTCGTTTTGCTTGACGAGCGAGGCGAACAAGCGACCAGGTGTATTGAAGCTATCCTCGTCGAGTGCCTTTTCTGCGTAGCTGGCGAACTCGAGAAACTGCCGGTAATCGTTCTGCCACCAGCGACGGCGCACGAACTCGCGGAACAGCAGCGCAAACTGTCGGTCGTCCTGCAGATCGAATTTGGTGATATTCGCGACGTCGATCGGCTGTTGCTGACGGATGCTTTTAGAATTCCGAGTGGGCATGGGCCATTCTCCTGTGCTCTGAGGTTCGGCGGCGGCGAACCGCACAAACCATTTGAAAGCCTCGCGTGATGCGGGGCTTTCTTCTACATGTTAGACGTAGATTCTATGCGCATTCGGTCGCTTGAATCAAGTCGGCCGCGCCATGGGATTTGATCCGGATCAGCAACAAAATGACCCCACAGGAAGCCCGAGGTGGTGCAGGTTTAGGCGTCGGCAGCGTCCAGTTGGAGTGCCGAGGTCACCGCATGGCAGATCGAGGAAGCCCGCCAATTCAAGCCGGCGCTACAGTCCGTCTTTCTGATGTCACGCATGCTCCCGCGCACTGTGCTCGGCACCGCCATGCGATCTAACTTAACGGCCGCGGGCATCGAGCTCCTTGAGGCGGTCATCTGCAACCGCGTCGCGTTCGCCGAGGTGCTCTCACAGGGACTGACGATCTACGAATGGGCGCCGGACGGTCACACAGATCATCATATGGACTTTGCTTAACTCAGGGATCATCTCTCTCACACTGATTCGCATTCACTACAACCTCGAGGCTCGCGGCGTGGCCCGAACCCCGCCAGAAGCGTCCGCGTGACCAATTACCGCTGAAAATCGAAATCCGGAGCGCTGTAGCGCCTCTCTCGACCTCATAGAACGCCCCAAAACGCTTTTTTCGGCGTTTTTCTACCACTGCTCTATTGGACCGCGGTCGTCACGAGTGGGCAACCAGCACGTTTTTACATATGTTAGGGCACACCTGGAAGTGCGTAATCGAGCGCTTTGATGAGCCCGATTCCGATAGCGATTGCAGAGACGATCCAGAGTTTCAGCTCGCTTTTGAGATTTTTAATTTCGCCGTTGATCTCTGTTTTAAGCGAATCAAGGTCACCTTTCGTGGCAAGCTCTTCTTGTCGTTCGGCAATGACTTTGACCAAAGCTTTCGCTTGTTTGGTATCAAATCCCTTGCTTTCGAGCTGCTCGATTGCGGCAGCGGTGTCGATGGTGTACGTTGTCGATGGTGTACGTTGTCGATGGTGTACGTTGTCATGGAGTAATCCTAACCCTATCGTCCGGGATAGACCGTGGTGACCTCCTCCTCGCGCCCGTGGCCGAGTTCGGCAGAGATCGCCATCCGCGCGTCGAAGTCCATCTTGAGCGCGTCCGGACCACTGCGGTGAATTGGCGGATCTCCTCGAGCAGTGATCCATCCAATCTCGAATGCCGTCTCCATCTGAATCCGGGGCTGCCCAAGTGTCCTGTATATGAGTATTACACGTCCACGATAAAGGATCTGCATATGGTCCAAGTGAGGTCTCCGCACATCTCAATGGTTCCATCAATTTTTCCTGCCTTCGTAGTCGTGCAGTTGCGGCGATCAGCCGCAATCGATAGGTAAGTGATTTGATTGTTTGTGGATGCTGTGTGAGTCGGCAGGATGGTGGCGACGCCGGCTGCGCAAAGAGGTAGAAGGCGTTGCTGGTTTATTGAAGTATGAGATTGAGGATCGGTGTTAGTTGAACGCTTGATAAAGCTATCGAGCGGAGGGGTGAATGCGCGGACGAAGGACGCGCAGAGGGGCGAAGCCCCTACAAATAGCGCGAGCGCCTTTAGGCGCGATGCACCTTAAATTAGTAGTAGTTAAAGCGCGTTTCGTTAGAACAAGCCTTAACACTGTTAACTAGTTAAAGTGTTAAGGGATTTTTCCTGCGAAGAAATCAATATAAATCATTGATCTATAATGATTATATTCTATACAAATGTATAGTAAACGAACTCTAACTGCCCGAAAACGAACTCTAACTGCCCGAAAACGAACTCTAACTGCCCGAGACGACCTGTGGGTCCCGGAGTGAAAAACGGCTCTAAGTATGCGAACCAGGACCTTCAATCTGCGCCGCGTTTTCCGGATCGCGATCGTAGTCGAGCAGCCGCCACCTCACGGCGTCGTTGTTAGTGATCTCCATCTCGTCGATGATGCCAGCTGCCTGGAGGGCGCGTAACGCGTCTCGCAGCCGTGCCCGGAACATATGCCGCGGTGTTGTCGAGCCGGTGATTTCCATGAATTCAGCCAGCGGCACGCTACGTCGTTGACCGCGGCGGTGGCTGGTGACGTACATGTGCAGCATCCTGGCCATGTCCGTCGGCAACGCCAAGTGCTTGTCAAAATCGATCCAAGCAAGTTGTGCGAACAACGTTGCCGCGTCCGGATCGAGCCGCACGTATGTCTTGCGGCTCTTCTCCTCGTAGATCCATCCCATCAGGCCTATGTTGGCTGTGTAGTGTTCGCCCTTGCGCCAGAAATCAAGGTGAACCACACAAGACGACAGACGATCTAGTGCGTTTCGAACGGTTTCAACCGTTCCTCCGCTCTGCACACGTCGAATCTCATGCGCCAAGCCCTTCAGGCTAATCTCGACCCGTTCGCCGATGTATTGACCCCGAAGGGCCCGGATTACAGCAAGATACACGTCGCCGTCAAATTGATCGAGTTCGGTACCCGTGAATCCGATCTTCAGACTTGGTCGTTCGATCACCACTTCGTTCTTAAAAAAACGACGTCGCCCGCGGCGCGGCAATCGGAAGATGGCACCACGAGCTAATTCAGGAGGGATTGCTGCCTTATCTTCGTCACCCCAAAACGCGAGTTCTTTGTCTGAAATCCGAGCCTTCTGCGCGATGAGTCGCTGTTTCCGCCGCTCGGCGTCACGTGCTTTACGCTGAGCTCGCCAACGTGACTTACGATCGCCACTATCTTCAGGCGTACGTTCTCCGTCACCGAAAAGGTTAGGCTCGTTAGAATCTTTAGTGTGCATGGGAATGTCGTCCTGTGCGACTGTGTTTTAATCTAGCGGACGAGTCACATACTCGATTAACGCTTCACGGATAAGACCGTTTTTTGAACGCCGAAAGCGATTACATCCTTCCTCAAGCAGACCCCACTCGTATTCGTTAAACGGCAACGTTAGCGTCTTGAATTTACGAGGTGCATTAGGGTCTTTCACCTTTACGTCCGCATCTGCAGCACCGGCTACAAAATCCTGCACTGCATCCTGAGCGGGAGTGTTCCGCGCCGGTGGCGTGCGTTCGTTAATCATCGAATAACTCCTTCGTGAATTGATGTACCTCCTGCCGTGCCTTTGCGTTCCCTAGTTCCCCGATGCCGCCTTTTCGCCCTCCGACAAGTACGATCAACGGTGATTAGGATATGAGTAGTTTTTATTTGATTTTGTTTTACAACTAAATTAATTTCAATCTAGTGGTGTTTTACCTGTAATTTGATACCTTTGCGGTGATTCAAGGTTCCACAGCATTCCCCGTGACCAATTACCGCTAAAAATCTAACCGCGGCCTCTCAGGTTGCCCGCAATGTTGAGCAGGGCAAGCGCGAAACCTTTGACGTGGCGATTACACCAAGCGATCGTCAAATTAGCGTCTTCATACCCCAGATTGCGTACTAACACATTCCTGATCGGCGTTTCTCCCCCCTACAAGCCCTTCTAAGCGCGTTTAGCAGCGATATCAATAAGAGAGCTAAAAGTACCCTAAACTCGCTAACAGCGCTTCTAGGGTGCCCTGGAGGGCTAAATCAGCGATTCAAAGACCTCCGAGATACTCCAAACCTTTCAACCGAATACTTCTGACCAATCCTTTAGAACCGCTATAAGCGCAAGAAAGGAGGCGCCTTGCGTGAGATACATATGAATTCGGGCCTTCAACCAGAGTTTCTCCAGATCGTCTTTCGTCGCGACGTGGCCGGTCACAGCGGCGCCAATAACGCGAGCAATGCCTTTAGATTGTTCTTCGCTCGCGTTGCTCGCGTTGAGCGTGTCAAATGCTTCTGCCATGTTTCTATCCTATTTCCGAGGGGTAAAGTGCCTTAAATCCCAAACGTGCTCCTGGGGCTTCCCAGAGTGTCGGCTTAAAGACCCAGATACTCCAAACCTTTCAGCAACGCGACGATCCCAATCACGGTGGCGACGGTGTTTTTGACGACGAAATACTTCAAACCGGTCCCCAACTCTCTGAGATCGCTTTTCGTCGCCAAGCTCTCGTCAACTTTCGCGAGCTGTTTGACGATCACTTTTGCGTGTGATTCAGCAATCCCAGCTTCGACCATTTCATCGACCGCCGCGGCGGTGTCAAATGCGTAGGTCGTCATTGTCATTTCCTCCGCGTTAGCGACCCAGATACACCGTCGTGATTTCCTCACGCCCGTGACCAAGCTCCGCCCAGATCTCCATTCGCGCCTTGAAATCCGTTTTCCGCTCGTCCGCGGTTCATTCGCGCCGGGACGGCCCGCCGCGGACTGGACATTGCCATCCGACCCAACGATTCGTTCGTTGTCAGCGTTAAGCTGTAATCCTAACTATATCGTCCGAGATACACCATGGTGATCTCCTTGCGCCCGTGGCCGAGTTCGGCAGGGATCGCCATCCTGGGCGTAAGCGTGGCGTAGCCCGTGCATCTTCCTCAGGCCGCTTGCTTGCGTCTGGTACTCGTAGCGATGCAGCTGATCAAGATAACGTAGTTCCCCTGAAATCAGCGAGACGTCCGGACCACCGCGGTGAATTGGCGGATCTTCTCGAGTAGTGATCCATCCAATCTCGAATGCCGTCTCCATCTGAATCCAGAGCTGCCCAAGTGTCCTGTATATGAGTATTACACGTCCACGATGAAGGATCTGCACATGGTCCAAGTGAGGTCTCCGCGCTTGCTGGGACGCTTGGGAAGAGAAAGGCCGCGGGCGCTCTATCGGGAAGGTCGCACAAGCATCGCGCACAAATAGCTTGAACGAACCGGCGCGTCACTACTTGTAGTGACGCGCCGCCTTGTCCCTTGGCGGACAAGGCCCGAGGTGCGCATGAACCGAGTCATGCCCGCGTGACGCGCTCATGGAGCGCACGGTTCGAGGCGCGGGAGTGTCGCATGGCGACGCTCCCCAAGTCGAACCGTAGGCGGCGATTCTTGCTACCGTCGCTTAGCGCTTTCCAAATGGGTCTTTCACATATCCCGACCAAATCCAGTAAACTGGAATAGCTGTACCACCTAAAAAAGAAAATCCGAATCATGTCAGAAGCGTTTGACACACACAAAGCTTATCTTGAACTGACCGAATCTAATTGTTTTCCTACCGACCAGGCGGAACGGTTAGTTGCGCTCGTAAACGGCGCGATTGCCGGAAATGTATCCACCAAGGACGACTTGGAAAAATTGGAGATATCAATAAAAGCCGAGATGAAGTCGCTCAAATCCGAGATGAAGTCGCTCAAATCCGAGTTCCGCGAAGACGCAGCCAAATTTAGGTTGCAAGTGATAGTGTGGGTTCTTGCCGGCACTGGCTTGCTCATGCTGGCACGAGAAGCATTCACCGGCGTGTTTTAGACGCTCGCCTCGATATCCCTCCAACCTCAAAAATCAAAGCCGATTGCTAATCCGGCATTCTCGCTGATTGCAAAAATCACGTCCAAATCAGCCGCTTTCGACTCGAAACCCAGCCCTGGAACCGCTCTGAGCCACAAAGATCAATTTTTCGGCACCGAATACTTACGAGAAGCACCAGAACGCACCCCTGATCGCTGCACTGCGCTGAATTTAGGGGTCTTCGCCCAATTTCGACCGGATCGCGCGGGCAGCATTTGGGGAATTGGCGCTAAATCGTTCAATTTTTCCGATTTTTTGAGGTCCATCGCTAACGTGCTACGCCTGATATAGCGAGGGAAAAAACTAAAAGCACTAGTCAAAGCACTAGTCAACCTAGTGTGTTTTCTCTGACTAGTCTGACTAGTGCTTTTTTTTATATCGGTAAGATATATATAGATCATTTTAAATCAATGATTTAGACGGATTTAACTGTACTTTAGTATAGAAAAAGCACTAGTCAAAGCACTAGTCAAAGCACTAGTCAAAGGAGACACTAAGGGGGGGGGTTGACTAGTGCTTTACTTACTGCTTTGATTATTCCCGCGCTTCTTGGCCATTCGATAGAAGGCGTTCCCTTCGCGATGTCGATCCGTGAGATTGCGAATAGCTTCTTGAGCGTTCGTTTTGCCCACGCTCGCCTCTTTCATGACGCGATCCAACAGGTCAGAAGTCAGAATTCGCCCACCGGCTAGTTCCTCAAACACCTCTTTAACGACAGCTTCGGCTGATCTGACAGCCCACACCTCTTTCCCAAGATCTACTCGTGCTTTTTTATTGGCCGCGCTTTCCATTTCGACCTTTCGCATGGGGTTGTAGCACTCCACGAGTGCTTGTGGTGTTTGTGAGGTAATTTTTTTTGTATTGACCACGACCTCGATGAACGAACTGGATTGGTTCTCTGGGGTGCTGGTTGGGAGTTCGTAGTGATAGCCGCCGTCGCCCGCGGCGTAGTTGCTGTCGCTCACACACACCACGCCCATGATTTCGCTGTTCGTCCCCAAATCGCGCATCGCGATGTTGTATTTGTTATCCGCTGTCGCTCTGGGGCTGGCGTTCTTGCCTTTTCCGCCTAGCGCGATGCGTTTCTTTAACGCCTGCATGTACATGACCGAACGCGCCACAGCTGGCCAGGCTTGACTGCCGAGAGACCGGTCGATCAGCATATCGTCGTCTTTGACTCCTTTGCGCTCGTGGTGGATTCCAATGACGGTTACGCCGCGCTCGACGATGGGGATTAGCTTCTCTTCGACGGCGCGGCGGATGGTTGCCGCGTCGTTGTTATTGCCGCCGGTGATGATGTCGATCAGTGGATCGACGACCAGCAAGCTGACCGGGCTTTCTTCAAGATTGCCTAGCAACAAGCCAAACTCGGTAAGTTCGTCCCGGCCTTGTTTTATCTCCCAATCAAAATTGCGCTTGGGGTCCAGTTGCGAACGCAACGGCGCGATGTTGTCCATATTCGCGCCCATCATTTTCAAGCGCACCCCGATGGCGTCATTCCAGTCGTCCTCGCTCGAATAAATCAAAATCTTGTGCGGTTCATTGGTCAGCGGGCTGGGGCTAGCCAAGATCTTGTCGGTGAAGGGTTGTCGCTGTTTGCTGACGCAGCTGGCGATGTAAAGCGCCATGGCGGATTTGCCAATCTTCGCTCGCCCAAACAACAAGCTGATCTTCCTGGCGGGAATCATGTTGTCCGCCAGCCAACACAGTTCTTTTTCTTCGTGATAACCAAAAAGGTCGGGGTATCCAGCGGCTCGTTTCTGCACGGCAGTTTGTTCTATATCGTGGTTTTCCAGCTCGGTTAAGTCATGCCCTGCCGTTAACCAATCGGCAATGTCATAACCGTCATCACGGTCGCCGCCGAGACGGATTGCCTTGATTTTTTTAAGGCGAAGCAGTTTCGCGATGGCTAGGATGTATTTCTCGCCAGGTGCGTCGCGGTCGGGGATGAACAGGATTTCGCAACCGCGATCCAGCGCCTCGCGGACTGGCGACCAGTTCGTCTTCTGCGGGGCATTCGAGCCGCCAATGCTGGTGACGACGGCGGCTTGCGTGGCATCGAGATGAGGCCGCAACGCCTCAACGCACTTTTCGCCTTCGACCATATAGATAGTTTTGGTGTTGGCGTGGACCGTTTCGATGTTGTATGGAAGCTCGGTTGGTTGGGGATTTTCCTGCCAGATCCGCTTGCCGCGGGGGTCAGACCCCCGGTGCACGATCGAGCCATTGGTGTACGTGCGCGTTTGGCGCGTAGACCAATTAGCGCGGTCTCGGTCGTTGGCGAATCCTTTGAGGCCGCAGACGCGGCAGCCATACCAGCCGGTTTCAGCGTTGTAGTACGCGCTGGGGGTTTCGTCGTCGTTTTGGTGGTCGTTGCCGTTCAGGCAGCGGACTAGCCACCAAGGACCGTCGGTCGAGGCGGCGCGAAGTTGAATCTCAGCCTCGGTGTGCCCGAGTTTGTGCGCGCTGCTGTTAAAATGTTTCGTAGGCATGGGATCATTCCTCCTTGTGCCTCAGCGGTTCGGCGGCCGGTACCGTGCAAACCATAAATTGAGCCTCGCTTATGCGGGGCTTTTTGTTAGATGGATTCTACTTGAGCATGGGTGGTGCTTGAACCATGTTCTGGGCCGCGGCACGCACCTCCGCCAATCTATATATATGTATAGTATACTTTAATCTGCAATCCTTTCCGAGTTGGGAAAGATGTCGAACTCGGTCAAGGGCTAGAGGAGGTAGGTTCTGGGTGAAAAGAAGCCATGGCCGGTGAAAATCCGTAAGTTCCAGGTTCCGGAAGTATTGACTGGTTCGAGGGCTGTCTGATTGATTCAGGCGGCCCGCCTTACGCATACCGCGCTGCCGCATGTTGGCAGAGAGATCGCGCCCGGATCGTTGAATCGCGACACGGTCGCAAGGATAGACTCCATGCGACCTCGATCCCTTTTTTTACGTCGGTGCTGATAGCGGGGAGGCGATTGCCCCTCGTTGCGCCAGCGCCCGCTTCTCCATCGCTAGTCTCCCTACAAGGGTGGCGGCATCGACATGGTTTGTCGACTTCACCGCCCCATGGGCAGCCATGGGAGATTCATTCACCGTCGCGGGTCATTGCCCGCCCATCTTTAACCAACGCTTCAATGGAGGAAAACATGAAGCATGCAGCTTGCATAGGCTGGTTCTGACGCAGGACCATGGTCGTCATCGACGACAACCTGTGTCGCCTTGGATTGAGGCATGTTCAGTCTTGGGAGTGGTGTCCCAGACCTTTTTTGCGCGACCGGCACTTAGTGGGTTAGCGCCCTCGCATCGCCACGGCGAGCGAGCCAGGTAGAAACACTTACCCGAGAAACGCACCGTGAAAGACTTGAATCACCAGCTCAAACAGCTTTGTCAGCGGAACCGGGACGGTTCCAGATCGACGCAGGCGCATCGAGAGCGCCTGCTGTCGTTCATTGCGAACGAGCTGCACGCCTTGGGATATCGGCGTATGCGAGCGGCGTCGTTGAAATCCAAGCACGTGGACGCGTTGGTGGCGAGCTGGCAAGCCAAGGAGATCTCGGCCGGGACGCTGAAAAATCGGATGGCTGCGTTGCGGTGGTGGGCAGAGAAAATCAACAAACGCAACGTGGTGGCGCGCGACAACGCGCATTACGGCATCGCGGCGCGGCAATTCGTCGCCGCCGAGTCCAAAGCGCAGGAACTGTCGGCGAACGCGTTGGCGCGCATAAAGGACGACTATGTGAAGATGGCGCTCGAACTCCAACGCGAGTTCGGCTTGCGCCGCGAGGAAGCTATCAAGTTTGTGCCGGCGTACGCGGATCGCGGCGACATGCTGGTGTTGAAGCCGACGTGGACAAAGGGCGGCCGCGAACGCGAGATCCCGGTGAGGACGGCTGCGCAACGGGAAGCCCTCAACCGCGCGCATCAAATCGCCGGCAAGGAGTCGCTAATACCGGCAGCCTTGCGTTATGTGGATCAGTTGCGGCGGTACGAGCACCAGGTAGCCAATGCGGGGTTTTCGAACATGCACGGCTTGCGCCACGCCTATGCGCAACGACGCTACGAGGAATTGACCGGCTGGCTCTGTCCGGTCGCGGGGGGACCCAAGGCGGCAACGTTGGACCCCGAACGTCGGCAAGTCGACCGTGATGCGCGGTTGACGATCAGCCGCGAACTCGGCCACGAGCGTGAGGGGATTACTGCCGTGTATTTAGGGCGATAAAAATCACGATCCTTAGGAAGGGTAATTGTATACATAAAGATATATCTACATGTATACAGATTGATAAACATTCTATGACTGTATTTATATAGATATAATAATGAGCATGAAAGTAGTGGCCGTGGTTGCTCAGAAAGGGGGGGTGGGTAAAACCACCATTGCGACTTGCCTTGCGGTAGAGGGAGAGCGGCGAGGTTTTTCAGTCAGCATTCTTGATCTGGACCCGCAAGCGACTGCTTCTTTTTGGCACGATACAAGAAGGTGTGAAACCCCTGCCGTGGTGTCATTGCAAGCGAGCCGTATACGTCCGGTGTTGAAGTCGGCGGAGGAAGCTGGGTGCGACTTGGCGATTCTTGATGCCGCGGCGATCGCGCGGGATGTGATTTACGCAGCTAGCGCTAGCGCGGACTATGTCTTGATTCCAACTAAAACCTCAGTGTTCGATGTCACATCGCTGTTGGAAACGGTGGAGATTGTCAGACAGACGGGCAACCCACTGAGTGTGGTTCTGAACTTCGTACCGCCTCGAGGCATTGAAACAAAGGATGCGTTTGAGTTGCTAGATCATCAGGGCATCAGGGTGAGTCCGGCGAAGATCGGGAATAGGAAAGCGATTTTCAGGGCTCAAGGATTTGGGAAGACGGTACAAGAAACAGATCATCAAAGCAAAGCCGCGAGTGAGTTTCGGGACCTTTTTGATGATGTTATTGGGGAAATGGAGAGGAGAACGCCATGACCAATTCACTTGAAACCGCGATAAAACGAACCGTGGAAGATGAAGGAGATCCGCCCCGCAGCCACAATTTGGCGAAGCGCTCGGTGATGATGGGGGGACGTTTCGATTCGAGAGTCTCTCGAGAATTGGCGATCATTGCCGCGGAAGAAGGATCAACCAAACAGCGGTTGTTGGAAGAGGCGATCGATTTACTGCTGGCCAAACGCGCCCGTCCGAGCATCGCAGATTTGGAGAATCTCTGAACGTTCAATCATGAACTTAAATGGAATCTGTTCAAGCAAAGATGCCGGGCAACAGGGTCATCAAAACTCAATCTAGTGCGAAAGGCCGTCATTGAGTACGTTAACTACGTCAATGACCGCTAAAAATCCATCCGCCGAGGCGCTTGAAGCAGCCACACCCTCGTGTGGCTTAACATGCGTAGTCCGAATATTTACCTATACAGTTCATCAACCATCCACCATCTCTTCCACACTCAAAGTTGATGACCCAAATTTCGGCCGCGTTTTATAGCCACAACTCGAAACCACGCCTGAATTGCACATAGGGCAAACACACAAGGGACGATCCATTCGATCAAAGATGACGCTACCACTGAAAAAAAAATTGTTGCCCCTGACATCATTGTGGCATATCCAGATAGATATAAAGCTGCTTTGGCGCTAGGAAGGTCGTAGGGAAATGCTAATACTTTTCGAATGTAGGGTTTCATGCTTTATCAATCTTTTGATGTGTGCCACATGATTGTAAACCTTTTGCGCGTAATGTTTCACGCCTCTTTGACGTTGAAGATGAAACTGTGGCATCCATATCGCCGTCGGCCTGGTTATACAGCCATCGGCATTAAAGGCGTCAGTCATCCTTGAAGTAACAGGCGATCCCGTAACCGATGGCAAACCCCCCCGTGACAGTCGCGCCCGGTCCATTAAATAAAGAAATCACACCAGCTACAACCGGAACTATAAGACAGTGGTGGTCAGTTACTAGTCGTATTGTTTCATTTGTGGCTTTCTGAGCACCGCATTCGTTGCTCGCATCGTCAGGGCAAACATCATATGCGTCCTCAATCCCATCACCGTCTCTGTCGGAGCCGGGGTGTACGTAAGGATTGGAATATGGGTTGGTGTCGACAGTGCAGGTTCCGCCTTGCATGACTAGGGGCGGAGGACAGGATGGATCAATCCCTTGAGCAGAAACGGGCGGTGCATATATCAAATATCCTAGCACCAGAATCGCTGCTACAAGAATCGGGCCGCGCGTTATTTGAGGAATAGAAATTGAAAAACCCATGGAAACACCTTTAAATCCAATCGTTTAAGACTTTTTGCTGCTCTAACTCATTGAGAGATAGCAACAGATCACATCAGGTGGGCAAGAACTGACTGGACTGTCGTTAGTCGGCAACGCCAGGCTGCCAAACGAGCTTTCGTCAACTTCAAGAAAGAGAGCAGAGAGCCAAAGCACCCAACTCGACACTTCGAATTACCCGCCTGATGAAAACGATCGTTTCGCATTGCGGGCGCGGTTTAGGGGCGCGAGGCTTCAAAGGGAAGAGGCTGACCGCGGCGGATCAAGCGCGGTCGAGGTGCGACTAGAAAAGCTGCGAAAAACGAATATTTAGGTGCTGATTTAGACCTTGGATAAGGTCATGTAGATGCGTCTAGGAAGTAAGTGATTATTGGCTATAGGGTGTAAATATAGTCCTCTAGACTGTTTAAAATTATCGTGTGGCGACTGTCTCAATAACCATCCTTATTGTAGTCATGGAGAAAGGATTGCAAGGGTCCGTCGAGCATCCCTATATGAACGGCGATCTGGCACCTATAGTGCGATGGTCATAAACCACACTCAAAACGCTCAAAACGCAAGGGAGGTTAAAAGCACGGCATGGCGGAGATGGTGGGGTACGCGCGGGTGAGCACGCGCGAGCAAACCCTTAGTGCGCAGATTGACCAGCTCCGGGCCGCCGGCTGCGCACGGCTGTTCATTGACCAGGGATCGGGCAGAGAGGCTCGAGAAGACACGGACCTTGGGAGGATGCTGGACTACGTGCGACCAGGCGACGTGGTGGTCGTGACGCAACTCGATCGCTTATCGCGATCGCTGATGGATCTGCTGAACCTCGCTGACCAATTCGGGCAGAAAGGCGTGGAGCTGCGCTCGCTGAAAGAACCCTTTGATACCACAACCGACGATGGCCGTTTGATGTTTCAGGTCATGGGAATCTTGGCGGAGTTTGAACGCACCCGGATCCGTACGCGGACTCTCGAAGGATTAAAGGCGGCTCGAGCTCGAGGGCGCATTGGCGGCCGGCCGCGGCGGCTGAATGCGAAGCAGGAAGCGATGATTTGGCGGTTGCGCAAGGAAGGCGAAAGCCTCCGAGAGATCAGTCGTATGTTCAACGTGTCGGTGGGCACCGTCAGTCGCGCGCTGAAACGGCGGGAAGCGGGGAACGTTTCCGATTGACCGGTTGCTTCGGGAGGCGCTGCTATGAAAGCAAGTGCAGTGGCGCATCTCGATTGTTTCATCCATTTTCCCTGCGTTCGTAGTCCTGTAGTTGCGGCGATCAGCCGCAATCGATAGGTAAGTGATTTGATTGTTTGTGGATGC
>VXLJ01000041.1 GCA_009841635.1 Gammaproteobacteria bacterium | reverse complement strand
GAAGAACTGGAAGCCGACGCTAAGCGAAGTATTGGCGATGCCGAGGATACGCTTCGAGCAAATCCAGATCTCGATTACGTGTAATCAAGCACTTGTGACCCGGCTTACCTAGCTTCGCTTCGATCAGCGGCGCGGTAACTCAAACCCTTCGAGCAACAATTGCTGTTCGTGACGGCGCGAGCTGGATAGCACCTGTTCCACCAATGGTCTGGTCAAATGCTCCGCAAATGATTCGATGAAGTCATACATGTAGCTGCGCAGAAAAACCTCTGGCCGTAAACCGATGTGTGTCACGCTTGGTTCAAAGAGATGCGAAGCATCTAGAAAAACCAAATCCTCATCGGTGTTAGGTTCTCGTGCCATCGAAGCGATGATCCCAATACCCACCCCTAACCGAACGTATTTCTTGATGACATCCGTATCGGTCGCGGTAAATGCGACATTGGCACTAAGCCTTGCATTTGCAAAAGCATTGGCGACGCTAGAGCCGCCAGCAAACCCAAACACATACGTCACTAAAGGCTCTGCGGCGACTTGCGCAAGGGATATTTCATCGACACTGGCCAATGGATGACCTTTAGGTACGATGATTGACCGGTTCCACGTGTAACACGGCGCAAGGATCAAATTGCTAAAGTGTTCGAAACCTTCCGTCGCAATAGCGAAGTCCACGTCACCGTTCAATGTAAGTTCGGCTAATTGCGCAGGAGTTCCTTGGTTTATGTGCAAACTCACATCTGGATACGAGCTGCGGAAGTTGCGTATGTGCTCTGGGAGCACGTAACGAGCTTGTGTATGCGTGGTAGCGATGCGGAGCGAACCACGATCCTCATGCTGAAACTCTGCTGCAGCTCGTTCGATCGAATCCACCTTTTGCAAGGTATCGCGCGCTAACTGGACGATACGCTCCCCAGCTGGTGTAAGTCCTAAACGTTTGCCTTTACGCGTAAGTAGATCAATACCAAGCTCGACTTCTAAGCGGCGGATACCGCTGCTTATGCCTGGCTGCGTCGTATTTAAAACACGTGCAGCTTCTGACATATTGAGATTTTGGTTGTAGGTCTCCCATAGATATTGAAGTTGCTTCAGCTTCACGTGTTAGTTATCCGCACAAACTGGACATTGCGAGCAGCAGCACATGCTGATGGCAACTGTTAATTAGAAACCGCCAACCGAACCGGTTGGCAACGAACGTATTACCGGCACCGCGGCAACCACCGCGGGAGTTAAATAAATCGACTTGTTATGAAGTCGCGGACGCGGCGATCGTATGTTCAAGCCGCGCGATGCGATCGCGTAAATTCAGTTTTCGTCGTTTCAATCGACGCGTTAAATCTTCGTCAGGGTGTCCTTTGTCATTCAGAAAGCTGATAACTGTATCTAGATCGCGGTGTTCAACACGAAGTTGTGCCAAAGATTCTGAGCTAGTGACGTCGGTCAAAAACTACCTCGCGTTTGCAGTGAAATAATCTGTTCTAATTTAAGCACGACGACACCGTGTGTCAAGGATTAAAGATGTTTCAATTTAGTGGCAACGGCTAATTGCTCATCCGCATCGCAACAAAACGAGGAACAATGGCAATGCGTTGGCGAGAACAAGCCGAAATTGCAACTCTATATGAGTGACAACTTTGGCTAATAAACCACCTGTAGCTCGCAGTGATGAGATCGGTCAGTTTTTACAAGCGGCCAAAAAGCACCCACTGCAAATGACCACCGCCAACCGCTTGATTTTTGCGATGGATGCAACCGCAAGCCGCGAACTCACTTGGGACCTCGCAACCAGCTTGCATGGCGAATTGTTCAACGCGGCAAAATCCGCGAATTTAGCGGTTCAACTCGTACATTTTGGGGGCTTCAACTCGTTTCACGCGTCTTCTTGGAATAGCTCGCCAGCGCAGCTTCTTCTTGAAATGCAAAGTGTTCGTTGCTTAGGGGGTATGACTCAAATCGGGCGCGTGCTGACGCATGTACTCAACGAAGCAGCTGGTAGCCAAACCGTAAAAGCGGCTGTCTACATCGGCGACATGTGCGAAGAACCCATGCTCGAGTTGGTTAGCATGGCGGGTCAACTAGGCTTGCGGCAGGTGCCGGTCTTCGCATTTCAGGAAGGCCAAGATCGCTACGCAACTGAAGTGTTTCGTTCTATCGCCGACCGATCTGGTGGCGCACACATGCCGTTTGAAGCTGGTTCTGCAACTCAACTTGCGGAACTATTGAAAGCAGCCGTGGTATATGCAACTGAAGGGATCGATGCTGTTAAACGTCTTGGCACAGCGACTTCGAGAAAGCTACTAACGCAAATCAAACACTGATGGTCGTCGTCATCTGCGGCGCACTCGCGCTGCTGGCATTTCTTCTTCTCATGAAGGTGCTGTGGAGTAAAAAGAAGCCAACGCTATCGAAAAACGTGCTGTTTGCAACCGGCGCGGTTTTTGTTGGATCGTTAGGCATTCTGATGGCCTCAGGCCGACTGCATTGGCTCGCGGCGGCAGGTACCGCCATCCTGCCATTTGTGCGGCAAGTTGGTTTGTTTTTGTTGCGACCCTTATCGATTGTTGCCCTGCAGAACTTCATGCGCGGCGGATCATTCAATCAAGCCTTCGGTGGATTTAGCGGACCACGCGCAAGCGCGGCACCTGAATCGAGTGAAACTGCGACCGATGAAATAAGCATGCGTCTTAACCACACGACTGGCGAGATGACTGGCAATGTGCTCCGCGGCACATTCGCCAATCGCACACTCGATTCGCTTTCAGAGCAAGAAATCGTTTCGCTCTACAACTCAGTAGGCAACGACTCCAAACGCTTGCTCACTGCGTACATACAACGTTATCACCCAAATCTAGGTGAGAACGCCACACACAGCGAGACCAACAGCGATTCCCAACGCGATTCCGCAAATGACTCGATTTCGCCGGATCGAGCGCGCAAGATCTTGGGCGTGACAGAAAGCGCAACCCGCGAGGAGATCATTGAAGCGCATCGACGTCTCATGCATCGCAATCATCCTGACCGAGGCGGCTCCGAGTACATCGCATCAGAGATAAACCTTGCTAAGCAGGTCTTGCTCGACCTTCTCTAGCGGCGCACCGCAATGGTGGGTGAGAGTGCGTGTAAATCTAGTCGAGCAGATGCAAGGCTAACGGGGCAAAAACTCTCGACTAAATCAGCCTAGAGCTATTGAAGTAGAAGGTTCGACCACGCCATCGGAACTCACGACGCGGCGGGTTAACTGTGTGAGTTGGTGAAGTTACTTACGAAAGGCTTGCTTCGCAAGCAAAAAAACATGCTCGTTTAGAGATGCCACTCAGATATGACTGCTTGATAGTAGGGGTATAGCAACGCGCAAACCATGATCAAGGCGGATACCCAAGCCCACAGCAACACGATTTTCATGACCCAGTTTGAATCCAAGAAATGTCGCAACAACGACTTGAACATGCGGGGCAATAGATGGTGGTTTTGGAAGGCGAGAATTGTAGCTGCAACGGGTAAACACCTTATTTAAGATTGACTCCCATCGATTAGTTAGCAGCAGAGACGCGTCATTGCGCAAACCACTAATCCGCTTACCCGATAGATATACCGAAGATACCAAAAACATTACCTTAGTCGCATCTACTGCGCGTCTCGCGCGAGAACTGCGATATCGCTACGACTACGAAAAGCAACAAGATGGCGCGCGCGTATGGCAGCGTCCACATATCCAAACGTTCACGCAATGGCTTACAACCGCGTACGCGGAACTTGGATCGAAGCACCCTGAATTGGCGAATCGGACAGTTGCGTCACACGAACTGTTTTTACTTATCGCGCAACAACGGGCACCCAGTTCCGACGTTGAGATGCACGCCCGTGCCATTACAGACGCCTGGCAATTGTTTTGGGATGCCAATCTTTGGCCGCAACGCAAGGATCTTGGCATCACGGAGAACGGTCACCTTTGCGATGACTGGTTTCGACGCATTGAGAACTTCCTACAACGGGAGAACCTAATCACCATCGCCGAGTTACCCGCGGTACTACAACGGGCCATCGAGCGTGAAGCTTGGCGGCCAGCGCCGCTGCTTTCGACTGGGTTTGAAGAAATTAGCGCTGCACAACGCAATTTGTTCAAGACGCTGGAAGAACTGGGCGTGCACGAGAGCGTTGCACTCCCGTTTGAAGAGCTAGCTGAGACTTCGATCGAGCTGCAGTCATATGACGACAGCGGCAGCGAGTTACTAGCACTTGCCATGTGGACCCGCGAGAAACTAGCGAAGTACGGCGCGACCGCTTCGATCGGCGCAGTGATTCAGAATCTAGGTGAGTCGCGCGCCGTTCTGCAACGGTGTTTTGAAAGCGTGTTTCCAGAAGTGGACGACATTACACGTCTGATCTCAATAGAGGCAGGCCAGTCGTTTAGCGAACATGCGCTTTGTCATGATCTCATCACTTTATTGCGCTGGACGCATGCACCAATGCCACACAGCGCGCTGCTCTCCTTAGCGCGTTCTTCGTATTTCCCTCAACTCAAGCTTGAGCGTCAGCCCTGTATTTGGTTTGAAGAACGGATGTCCATTCGAAAGTACGTGCGCCGACTGGCAAAAGACGATCGTAGCACCCTCGAACGGATCATCAAAGAGCTGCCAAAGCGTCAGCCGCTTAGTTTTGTCGAGGCCGTAGCTTGCGTCGGGAACATCGTGCGCATGGCCGGTTTTAACAAAGACTCGATCGAACCTTACGCCTACATCGACGCGAGAGCAGTGCATGTGGTGAATGAATTGTTGACGCGATTAACGCAGCTTGCGGGCGTGCTGCCACGCATCTCTTGGGAGCATATGGTTGATTTGATCGCGTCGCTCGCCAATGACGCAGTAATCGACACGACTCGCGCCGAAGCGCCTGTTCAAATCATGTCCCGCAATGCGTCAAAACACCTCGCGTTCGACGCCTTGTGGGTCAATGGCGTCGCAGATGCGGAATGGCCAGCCATGCCGCGGCCAAATCCATTCATACCTCGGTCGATGCAACACCTTGGCGGTATTCCACGCGTAACGCACGAGCAAATGTTTGATGAAGCCCGTCAATTGACTTCACATTGGCAGCATTGCGCCGACGAATTGGTATTCAGCTATGTGAGTCAAACCGACTCCGTCGAAGCGCAACCAAGCCGCTTAGTAACTGGATTTCTAGAGTCATTTGATGACGTCGATGAGTACGAAAAGCGGCCATTCATCGAAAACTTAAGTTTGATTGAGCATGGTCATCCTTGGGCTTTACACGTTGAAGCCGGGGTGGTGCGCGAGTATCAACAGAAATTTGGGACGGCCATTTCCAAGTCCGACGCACGAGCCTCAACCGCCATGCTAAGACTGCAAACGTTATGCCCGTTTCGCGCCTGGTCGGTGTATCGAGCAGGTATGCGAGAACCCTATGAGGCTCAATCGCGCTTCCCCGACATGATGCAGCGCGGTACTGTATTTCACGATGTGATTGGCGCTTTATTACAGAAAGCGGACAACCTAGCGGCGATGGCAGAGATTAAAGACGAAGGCATTCTTGATGCGATTGACCAGGCAATCGAGAGCCAGGTCGCGTTGCGTGATATACCAGCACGTTTTAAACATCACGAACGATTACGCATCATGCAGCTAATCAAAAGTCTGCTCGAATACGAAGTCGCAAATCGCAAAGACGTCAAGGTGCTCGAAATCGAGCAACCCGTCGCAATCGAGTTGAATGGGTTGACATTCAATGGTCGTATCGACCGAATCGACAGCACAGATGCACAAGAACGACTCGTTATAGATTTCAAAACCAGCAACAACTACTTTTCGAAAAAGTGGGATCCGGCCGAACTGTCTGACACGCAAATGCCGCTGTATGCCATCGGGGAAGTAGGTTGCGATGGCGTCGCCTATCTCAAAACTTTTCGGGAAAGCAACGGTGAGATTAAAACCAAAATCGACGGCGTCATCAAAACGGACCAACCCATCGAACGCCCCAAACGAGGAGGAAAGCCTGACCTAGACGATCGCCTTGGCGACTACACGTCTCTCGACGAGTTGAAAACGGCATGGCGCGACCTTCTAGCACAAAAAGTTCAAGATCACCTAGAGGGAAGAGCCGACGTTCAACCAATCAACGAGGATGCCTGCAATTACTGTCATTTATCTAACGCATGTCGAATTTATGAACGGTCGACAAACGAATCGGACGAAGATTAAATAATTACGGAGTTAATGTATGAACCAATATGTTTCTAGCGGCTTAGACGCCACACCGGATGCGGAAGCGCGACGTACCGCCATCGATCCAACGCGATCCTTTTTAGTGCAAGCACCTGCCGGGTCTGGCAAAACCGCACTGCTGGTCAAACGCTATGTTTGTTTGCTCGCGGCCGTCAATGAACCTGAAGAAATTCTTGCTATCACGTTCACGCGCAAAGCTGCACAAGAGATGCGTTCCCGTGTCATTACAGAACTAACAAAGGCTGATAAAAGCGAAGCCGCACTCGAGGTAATGCAACGTAGTCAGGCGCGCAAATGGAATCTCATCGCGAACCCTCAACGGATGCGGATTCAAACGATCGATAGTTTTCAATCTGGTTTAGTTGAACGACTACCTTTTCAAAGTCGGTTGAGTCTCGAATATGAGATGACAAGTAACCCTAAAACTCTGTATGAAGAAGCAATCTCAAACACCCTTGAACGTATAGCGTCCCAACGCGAGCAGTTCGGTGACGAGATCGCAGCCATGCTCGCAGCTTTCGACAACAGGGTGCATACTTTTACAGACATGCTCGTCATGATGCTCGAGCGGCGCATACAGTGGCTCGAACATGTGGCAGTGGTTGCTAGAGGCGAGCTAGATGCCTCGCAAAAGAACCAAATCGTCGATCTACTGGAACGTGCTCGAAACGAGTTTTGCGATGCTCGCAAGCGAGCGTTCAGGGGCGCAGTCAGCGCCGAATGGTGCGATGACGCCTACAAGCTCGTCCAAGCAGCAAAACCCGATACCTTTCTCGGCATGCAAGACCCATCCGACTGGACCTTCCTTGCAGAGTGCTTCATTACCAAAGGTTCCAGACCAAACCTCAGACAAAGACTGACCAAGGGCTTTGAAACCATCACAGAAGATGAAGCTTTGAAGCAGATGTGGAAAGAGTTGGCCGAATCGATTCCCGAGAGCGTTACGCCGCAAGATTTTCAGAAGATTCAATTCCTTCCGCCGCAAAAACTCAGCGATTCACATCGCGCGACTTTATCCAACTATGCCTTGACCCTCATAGCCTGTTCTCAAGAGCTTCAAAAACTATTCGACGAGCGACGGGTGGTGGATTTCACAGAAAAATCTGTCGCTGCGATGCGCGCATTGAAAGTTGATGATGCGCCGACGCAGCTCGCCTACGCTTTGGACTATCGCATCAAGCACATCTTGGTAGATGAATACCAAGATACATCCATTGCGCAGAACGAGTTTTTCAACACCTTGATGGATGGCTGGGAACCTGATGACGGTAATACGTTCTTCGCTGTCGGTGATCCTATGCAGTCGATCTACATGTTTCGCGACGCCGACTTATCGAATTTCCTCAACGCTGACACTGGTGGGATTCGAAACCGGCATGTCGAAAAACTCTGGCTGACGTCGAATTTCCGATCTCGTCCCCATCTTGTGCAATGGTGCAACACGCTTTTTAGAGGCGTTCTAGGCTCCTCTGACGATGCGGAAGTTGGTCGAGTCGCGTTTGCAAAATCAGACGAAATTTTGGATCCTGACCCACATTCGACGCATGGTTTGGTTTGGGTCGATTACCCTAATCGTGATCGTGAAGCTGCCTTAGTCGCTGAAAAGGTAGAGGAACTTAGAGACGCCAAAGCGAAAGAAACGGACACGATCGCCATATTGTTTCGCACGCGTAATGGCATCGAGCCCTTTTTCGAAGCTCTGCGAAGCCGCAATATCAGCTGGCGTGGCATCGAAATGGAAAAACTCGTGGACGTACCAATCGTTCGCGACCTCTATTCCCTCGCCTGCGCGCTAGTAAATCCCGATGACAAACAAGCCTGGTTCGAGTTGCTGCTGTGTCCGCTGGTAGGCATAGAACTCGCTGACATCGAGATTCTCTCAACCCAAGACCGCGGGATCGACATGGTATTGGGTCCAAGCTTGGATGGGTTGAGCGTGAACGCACAAACCATACTAGGGCGTATTCGCGGTCCCATTCTTAGTGCGATGCAAAGCCAGCATCGGAGCTTGCGGTCACGCCTAGAACGCGCTTGGTACCAACTCGGGGGCGCGAACGCCTATCAACGTGAATCCGATGTGCATAGCACCAATGCTGTACACGACAACGCACAGCACTTCCTCAATGAACTCGAACGCACAGGTGACGCCTCATTTGACAAGGTGACGCTGTTCAACCATTTGGCTGAAATTTACGCCACCGAAAACAATCCCGACGCGGACGTTGAGGTTTTGACCATTCACAAAGCGAAAGGCTTGGAATTCGATCACGTTATCGTACCGGCCCTCAGTCAATTTGGTCAAAAACAAACCAAAAAGCCTTTATATGCTGAGTTAACGCCACACGGCGTCATTCTGGCGACGCATAACGTAGCAGATCCTGATCCCATGCTGGACGTGCTTTACAAGCGCGAACAGATGCGGGCCGAGCATGAGATGGCTCGGTTGCTATATGTCGCCGCCACACGAGCGAAACAAACCCTTTGGTTTTATGGCACAGCCGACAAGGAAAAAAAGAAGCTGGATAGTAGAACCTTTTTCTCGCTGATCGACTCACAAGTGAACCGTGACGAATGGCTGTTCGACGAGGTTGAAGAAGAAGAACGCACTGAACTAGCGGACGGTCAGATTTGGCGTCGCATCGATCCACATTTTCGCTTTGAAGCGCCCAGTTCTTTACCGCCATTTCCAGTTGATGCACTCATTGCGCCCCGCTCGCCGACTGCTTCGTTCAAGGATATGCAAAGCGAACTCTCTACACCCTTAGCGATCGGTCTAATCGTACACGCCGATCTGCAACGCATGGTCCTGATGGAATCTATGGAGCTGCCAGATTCGGCGCGAGTCGAAATGTGGCGCAATCAGCTTCGCATGCAGGGTTTCGACGTGCGCGCCATTGGTGAAATGCTTGAACGCGTGCAGGCGCAACTCACGCAGGTTGTCGCTAGTCCGATTGGCCAATGGTTGCTTGACCCGACCCATGAGGAGTCAGCGACAGAAATTGCCTATTCCACGTTCAACGGCAACGGCAGCAAGATTTCAATTGTCGACCGTACATTTGTGGATGACGGGGTGCGCTGGATCGTGGATTACAAAACGACTCGCATCCCTGACGATCGTGATGTATCGCTGGACCTTAAAGCGTTAGAGCATCAATCGCAATTGATCGGCTATGCGCGATTGTTTGAACTGCAAGAGGATCGACCCATTAAAGCGGCTATCTTCTTCACAGATACCGCCGATTTAGTCGAAGTAGATGTATCGCAAGCAGCTCGCGACGCACTAGAGAATGAAGCGCGAGGAACCAGTTCTGCCATTGATCAGGATGCGACGTTCAAACCGATCGATGAACTCGCTTGACCATGCTCGCGACTACTAGTAGTAAGCGTTTTCCGTGATTGAATGATCGGTGGCGTCTTTGATGCCGCCGAGATCTGGCACCTTCTCCATCAGAGTGCGTTCAACACCTTGCTTCAAGGTGATGTCAACGGCAGCACATCCTTGACAGCCGCCACCGAACTGCAATACAGCGATGTTGTCTTCGATCATTTCAACCAAGCCTACTTGACCGCCATGTGCGGCAAGGCCAGGATTGATTTCGTTGTAGAGCACGTAGTTGATACGATCTTCAATAGGTGAATCTGGGGAGACGTTAGGAACTTTGGCATTCGGCGCTTTGATCGTTAACTGACCACCCATGCGATCTTGTTGAAAATCAACAACGGCGTCTTTTAGATATGCAAGACTGCGTTCTTCAAACCACGCTGTGAAACCGTTATATTCGACCGATTGGTCGTTTTCTTGAACTTCGTTGGGTCGGCAGTATGCAATGCATGTCTCAGCGTGCAATGTACCAGGATTCGTGACGAACATGCGGATGCCGCACTCGCCTTCTTGTTTCCCCAATAGTTCGCGAAGATATTGTGCCGCTGATTCGGATATATCGACGTACGCGGCCGCCTGCGGCGTCTGAGCATTCATAGTGCAAGTTTACCTAATGATTCGTTCGACGTTGAGCGCAATTCACGTGAAATGACATAAATATCAAACATTAAATCACGCCACCTCGTCTAATAATTCCGCGCTGAGCCAAGCCGCGTCTATGTCTTCTTCTCTCGTCAAAACACTCCGCGAGCGCGTTATGCTGCTCGATGGTGCGGGTGGCACTTTCATACAAAATCTCCATCTCAGCGAGGCCGATTTTCGCGGCGGACAGTTCGCTGATCACCCCTCGCCTTTAATGGGCAACGGCGATGTTCTAAGCATTACCCAACCGCATCACATCTACGAGATGCACGAGGCGTATCTTCAGGTCGGCGCAGAGATCATTGAAACCAATACGTTCAATGCCAACGCCATTTCGCAAGCTGACTATGGCCTAGAAAACCACGCATACGAACTCAATCTTGCATCTGCACAGATTGCGAGACGCGCTGCGGATGCGTACGCCACCGACGACTTACCTCGTTATGTAGCAGGTGTACTAGGTCCTACCAATCGAACGGCCAGTATTTCGCCAGATGTCAATGATCCCGCGTTTCGAAACGTACATTTCAACGAGCTAGTAAGCGCTTATTCAGAATCATTGCGTGGCCTACTTGACGGTCACGTGGATTTGATCATGATCGAGACGATCTTTGACACGCTGAACGCGAAAGCGGCCATTTTCGCGTGCCATGACATCCTGCGTGCTAAGAACTCAAGCGTGCCTCTGATGATTTCAGGGACGATCACAGATGCGAGCGGTCGGACCTTGTCGGGTCAAACACCGCAAGCCTTTTGGGCGGCCATTCACCACGGCAACCCACTCATTGTTGGGTTGAACTGTGCACTCGGTGCCGAAGCGTTACGGCCCCATGTCCAGGAAATCCACAACTGTGCCGATTCGTTCGTATCCGTACACCCAAATGCAGGTTTGCCAAATGAACTCGGCGAGTACGACGAAACGCCAGAGAATATGGCTAGTGTGGTTGCCGAGATGCTGGCCGATGGCTGGATTAATGTCGTTGGCGGTTGTTGCGGCACCACCCCTGACCACATCGAAGCACTTGCAGATCTTCTAAAGAGCGCAAAAGCACGACCAAGTCCAAGCAAGCACCGAAATTTCATCACAAGTGGGCTTGAGCTGCTCACCATTGATGACGACAGCTTGTTCGTTAATGTCGGTGAACGCACCAACGTCACCGGTTCAGCTCGTTTCAAACGATTGATCAAACAGGACGCTTTCGACGACGCCGTTGAGATTGCGCGTGAGCAGGTGGCGAACGGGGCTCAAATCATCGACGTTAATATGGATGAAGGCTTGCTGGATGGTGTCGCTGCCATGCGACGGTTTCTGCATCTGATTGCAGGTGAACCTGATATCGCCCGTGTGCCCATCATGATCGATTCAAGTGACTGGGCTGTCATTGAAGCGGGTCTTCAGTGCGTGCAAGGCAAGTGCATCGTAAATTCGTTAAGTCTCAAAGATGGCGAACAGCCATTCTTAGACCGCGCGCAAAAATGCTTGCAATACGGTGCCGCCATCATTGTGATGGCATTTGATGAAAGCGGACAAGCCGACAACTATGCACGGCGTATCGAGATCATGCAACGCGCTTATCGCTTGCTCGTGGACGAAATTGACTTCCCGCCTTACGACATCATCTTCGATCCGAACATCTTTCCGATCGCATCCGGCCAAGAAGAATCTAGCACCTACGGAATCGATTTCATAAGAGCTTGCGCCTGGGTTAAAGAAAACTTGCCGCACGTAAATACATCAGGTGGCGTAAGCAACATTTCATTCGCATTCCGCGGTAACAATGCACTGCGAGAAGCGATCCACGCCGTCTTTCTGTACCACGCAATCAAAGCCGGGTTGACCATGGGCATCGTTAACGCTGGTCAGTTAGCACGCTACGAAGACATACCTAGCGATTTACGCGAGGTGGTCGAAGCGGCCGTACTCAATACTCAATCTGATGCTGGTGAGCGCTTGCTCGAGTTCGCGACGACCATGCAAGCTGAGACGGTACCCAAGGAAACTGTCGAGGAAAAGCGCGACCAGCCAGTCGCCGAAAGACTATCCCAAGCACTAGTACAGGGGATCGACACATATATCGTTGAAGACACAGAAGAAGCAAGAAACCTAGTCACCCGTCCTATCGAAGTCATCGAGGGACCCCTAATGGACGGTATGAGCATCGTCGGTGACCTGTTTGGTAGTGGTCGGATGTTTCTGCCGCAGGTAGTCAAAAGCGCTCGCGTCATGAAGAAGGCCGTCGCCTATCTAGAACCATTCATAGAACAAGAAAAAGATTCGACCGCAGGTCGCCAATACAAGGGAACGATTGTGATGGCGACTGTGAAAGGCGATGTGCACGACATCGGCAAAAACATCGTTGGCATCGTCTTGCAATGCAATAACTATCGCGTGATAGATCTTGGCGTCATGGTGCCTGCAGAACAAATACTGGCTGTCGCAGAGGAAGAAAAAGCAGACTTGATTGGTTTGTCTGGACTGATCACGCCGTCGCTTAATGAAATGGTCCACGTCGCGGAAGAAATGCAACGCCGCCAGATGCGTGTACCTCTATTAATCGGCGGTGCGACGACGTCGCGCGCCCATACGGCTATCAAAATCGAACCTGTATACGATGGTCCCGTGCTATATGTCCCAGACGCATCAAGAAGTGTCGGCGTGGTGGCCGATTTACTGTCCGACCAACGTCGTAAGGTATTAGTGGATGAAACACGGTCTGCTTACGCGCGCATTCGAGAAAGACGCGCTAACGCAAACAAACGACCGTTCTTGGATTTACCAGCGGCACGCGCAAATGCCTTTACGTGGGATTGGCAAAACTATGCGCCGCCCATCCCAGCAACGTTAAACCGTGTGCATATACAAGATGTAGCGGTACACACCATTCGAGATTACATCGACTGGTCGCCGTTTTTCATAACCTGGGGACTAGCTGGTAAATTCCCGGCGATCCTCGACGACGAGGTCGTCGGGGAAACAGCTACCGAGCTATACGAAGAAGCCATCGCAAAACTCGACGAGTTAGATGCCTCTAACGCGCTAGCTATACGCGGTTGTCTGCAGTTTTGGCCCGCGAATCGGCAAGACGATGACATCGTGCTCTGGCAAGATCAAGCTAGAACGCAACAACTAGCCACCCTACATCATGTGAGGCAGCAACAGATTCCAAGCGGCGTAGCACTTTGCCTAAGCGACTATATCGCGCCACAAGGCATCGAAGACTATGTAGGCGGATTCGTGAGCGCGGTCTCCCCTCGCTTGGATTCAGAGCTGAACAGCATCAACGATGAGGGCGAGCAGATACTTGTGCAAGCGTTGTGCGACCGACTTGTCGAAGCCTTCACGGAATACCTTCACGAACGTGTGCGCATTGAGTATTGGGGTTATGCGCCAGACGAAACCCTCACAAACCAGGAACTGATCGATGAGCGCTATCGCGGTATTCGGCCTGCACCAGGCTACCCTGCCTGCCCAGACCACAGCGAGAAAGGCACGCTATTCGAATTGCTCGACGCGACGCAGAAGCTTCAGGTTGTCCTGACTGACAATTACGCGACGATGCCCGCAGCTTCAATCGCTGGTTGGTATTTCTCCCATCCGGCCGCCAAGTACTTCCCTGTGCGGGTGCAAGCAGATCAAGTCGCTGATCTCGCAGCTCGCAAAAGCGCAGACGTGAAAGAACTGGAACGCTGGCTAAGTTTCGCCGGTCCAGACTAAACCGGCGCTAAGCATTGAGCGTTGGGCGTAACTCACCAACGGTGTAGACCTCTCGTTCGACCCACTCACCTGCACCTTCAAAGCCACCATACCCTTGCCACGATTTGAAGCCGATCAGCTTCTTCAACTCGTCGGGCATGTCGGCCAGCACTTCAGGCAAAGTGCCTAATTGCAAGTTTTCCTGCTGGCGAAACTGTGGCCCGCAGAAATTGGTAGTGAGCCCAATGCGTGGCACATTGGTCAGATTCACACCTGTCGAATGCCAGGTGCGACCTTCAAAAATCGCCACTGAACCGGCTTTCCCTTCGAGAGGCACCCAGTTTGCGTCCGCGTCCAATTCGTGATCAGGTTGGCGCCCGCTCAAGTGACTGCCTGGTACGACAATGGTTGCACCATTTTCGGAGGTAAAGTCATCGACCATCCACATGCCGTTGCATACAACCGCTGGCGCGATCGTCGCGGCATGCATGATGTCATCGCCACCGACGTGGTACCCGCGATTGGCGCTGCGGGTGATCGAGCCGGGTCGAATCAATGTTCGTTTGTCGGGCGTCGTGGGTGGCGGCATCCAGAACTGATCTGTGTGAAATGCTTTGTTGCCACCTGGGTGTGCAAGATGGGCGTGAAAGGACGAGAGTAGGTACTCCTCACCCAAGACGCTACGCAATACTTCGTGAAAAGCCGCTTTCAACAAGATGTCACGGAATACTTGCCCTTTGTTTAGAAGGAACACAACCAGCTGCTTCTTGTCCGGCATGTGATGGCTCAAACCACGTTCCGCCTCGGCTTGAATCTGTTCGGCCAAGCGTTGGCGAATCGCCGCGACTTCTGATGGGGAAAGGATGTCTTTCACAATGCAGTAGCCAAATCGCGCCATGTGTTCCTGGGCGACGCTCACATTGGTGGTTGGAAATGGCAACGGCAGAACGGTCATGGTTGGTCTCTCGTGCTCAACGCAAAATGATTAAGTGACTGCGTAAATTTGCTTGATGAGCCACATGACAGCTC
>VXLJ01000008.1:16312-17573 GCA_009841635.1 Gammaproteobacteria bacterium | reverse complement strand
TCGTTGCCGTCCGGATCGATCACAAATAGCGCGCGCCCCTTCCCGCGCTCGCCCATTGGACCTCGCGTGAATATGTTTGCTTGTGCGACCCGAGCAGCTACCTCATCGAACGTTTCTTCCGTGACCGTGAATGCGAAATGCATCGGTCCGCCGCCTTTATGACGGCCTGAATGTCCGTGCACTTGCAATACGATGTGACTGCTATCGGTTTGAAGGTAGGCACGTTCTTCGTTGCGCATCGACAGCTCTAAGCCGAATAAATCTCGATAGAAACCAATGGATTTATCGAGATCAGTGACATCCAGGAACAGCTCTTCAAGTCCAATTACGCTCATGATGTTTACGGTTGCTGAACCCTAACTCAGTAGAAGGTGTTTGGGAATCGTATCAAGGTTGGAGCGAGTAAATGCAACAGAAACTGCGAAGCGGTCAGCTACGTGAATCTTCGCACCAGTCCTGCACCTTGCGAACCTGCGTCGCCTGCCACTCGACCATACGGGGCGGATGTGCCATCTAGTGAACGACCAGCTTTCACGCCAGCCCACCCGAGCACGATGGTCCACAACACCGGCAAGCCGATATACATCAATCCAGTCGCAGTATTTAGCAAGATGCGCTTTGTGCTATGTTCAGTATTCAACAGAAAACTCTCAACCAGCGTGCTCGTGTCTGGGTACATCGAAGTAATCAGATTCTGATCCACCCATTGCGCTACATACCACAAAACGGTCCAGAATTTGATGCTGAAGATCGTTATGCCCATCGAAATCATGATGCTCAGCGAGTAGCGACTGAGGATCAGCACCATTGGTAATAACGCATAAATACAAAGCAAGATCAATGCTTGCAACATCGGCAGCAATTGCAACAACACGGTGACAGTGAGACTGGCTACGCCAGCCGCAATCGCTATACCACCACCCGCAAGCGTCGATTTGATCGATCTCTCAATGCTGCTTAACCATCCATCAGAAGCGGTGTTTCCATCTTTGAGGTCATTGTTGGACCACTCAGCCGGACGATTGGCCAGCGCCGTGCGAGCAACGATGTCCTTGTATTTCTCGCTGTTGAATGAATAGCCAAAATTCAGCAATACGAGTGCATAGCCAGCGGCTTTCGTGTCTACGACGCGTATTAGTTTTTCACGCAAGCCTCGCTGATCGTGCTCCCACCACTCTTTGCAAGTTGGTCTCCCGGCATCAGGCGGGTTCGTCGGGTCGTATTCGGTATCGCGAGAAGGGTCATAAGGCCAATGACGAAT
>VXLJ01000008.1:1795-16212 GCA_009841635.1 Gammaproteobacteria bacterium | reverse complement strand
AATCCCGTTAGCATCGCGGGTTGTGCAGCTAGCACCACGACGAACAATGCCGTAAATAACTCAAACTCAATACGGCGCAGCGAAATTGCCGCAGCAGGTCCAATCGGTGCATCCATCGCTGGTTCGCGCCAGTTGTCCAGCACAATGCCGAGAAACGGCAAGTAGACGACGCCAGTTTCGGTGAAGACATCCCAAAGTACGTCGTAGATCATCCATCCAAAAAGTGTCGTATAGATCTCTAAGTAACTATCGACGCTCAACGAGTGACGAGCTGCCCAATCAATTGCGAGACCTGCCCTATAACGAAGAGCTCGATTACGGCCATGAGCGCGGCTGCATGCCACCGAAACGCCAGCACCTGGATGCGCCGTAACGGGTGTACCCAACCCAACCCTATAAGACCGTTAACCATAGATCGCCAAGCGATGACGACCAACGCCAAAAGCGCGAGGCGCACGCCGAGCAGGACCATTGGATTGGTCAATTGTTGGGTCACCACCAGTAGCGCGAGAGCCGCGAACCCGCAGACTAAACCTGCAAGACGTCGCCATCTGGCAACACTCATTGCAGGACGCGGCCATCGATGATCGGTTTGGTGTCTGAAGGTCCTAATTCGACGATGCCACGCGAGGTGTTTTGCATCCGATCAGCTCGACGTAACAGGTACACCAAGGCCTCTGAACCTACCTGCTGGCGCGAGCGATATTCGAACAACAATCGAGTCGTTTCAGCATCCAAGGCTGCAACCGCTCCCTGCACGTATTCACTCGCAGAGCTGCTAGCAACCACCTCAGGGACTTGACCGCCAGCGATCAACAACCGTCGTGCATAGAACGATCGCTCAAGCGTGCGGCTCACGGCGATATCGTTCACCAATCGCTCTTGAACAATAGTGCTTTCAGTCGTCGGCAGCTCGCGCAGCGCTTCAATGACTTCGCGAGTCAGCATGACGTTCGGCCCAGAGACCGCGAGTAGTTGCGCCTGAGTTGGTGGCTCTTTCGACTCAACCATTGTGGTTAATTGCTCGCGAATCGCGACTGATTCGCGGGTCAAGCTCGGCAGGAGCCCTTGTGCGGGTTCCGAAGTTTTGGGGCAATTCGCACAAGTCGTTACAACCTGTTCGCCAACCACCTCCTGCACCCAGCTTGCTGCTTCCTCCGCCGTAGACCATGTTGCTTGCAAGCCACCTGCAGCACTCAAAGGTGTTGTTGTCGATTCGCTCGGTTGCTGGTTGAGCGTGATTCGGTAGCCTGCCTGCACCACATCGCTTGTCAAGTGAATGGGCTTTTGACCATTACCGCCGGCTGCTTTGCCCAATACCCAAGGAATACCGTTCGCGCCATTGGCATCTTCAACTTCTTGCTCGGCTTTCACGGCCGTGTTGCCTCCGAGCGACATCTGACGTTTCCAGTCGTTGCCTTTCGAAAGCACGATCAGTTCCCGATAGGGATTCTTGCCTTGGGAAATTTCAGCTTCCATTTGGCGACAGTTTTTCGTCGCAAGATCAACTTTCAGCTTGGCACCAACCAATGCGTTTTGCATGAGTTCGTACAAGCCTGGATTAGCTCGTTGCAGTATTAAGGCTGGAAGTGAAGCGATCGCACCCGTTGCTGCACGAGTCATGGCTTTGAGCATGTCTTCTGCGCCGGACTTCACCTCGTTCAAAGTGTCTGCAACCCCTAGCATCGGATCAAAGGTGCCGCAGCTGTAACCTAAACCCAACTCGAGTGAACCTGCGACCGAGACGGATTGACGTTGGGGATTGAGTGGCTGCGGTACGACTTGCGCACCACCAATTTCGTAGTACCAGAGACTGTCTTCCGTTGGCGTGTTCGCCGCAGCAAGCGGTGAAATGACCAGGCCAACCCAGATTAAGCAGCTGAACTTCATGCCAGACTTAGAAATGAACAGCTCCTAGATACACATCGCTCAGTTTTTCACAACATTCATATGGGCGCCATAAGTTCCAGATGAAGGCTTGGGATTGATCCATGCGCCCAGCATCCCAGGCAGCGTCGGCGGAACCAAAGAGTTCGCACGCTGAATCGACCAATGGCGAAATCATTTGCCAGAGACCCGTACTCGGATCCCGTTCGTCGAGCTTGTTCGGCACGGTGGTGTACGGTGCTGGCGTCTCGAGATTCGCTGCGATGTGATCTCGACGTGGATTCACAACGATGTCGCAGGCACGCTGAGCAACCATTGCAGCGGCTTTAGGTGGACTTTGTTGTACTACGAAGCCCGTTCGAGGATATACCGCGCCCCACGATTGGAACTGTGAAGCGCCAATCTCTCGCATGCCTGGTTCGACTGACGCCTCTTGGACGGCGTCTAGCGACCAAAACCGCCAGGCCACCGCATCTAACGACGATAGGTAATAAGGTTTGGCAGCACGTGTTTGAGCTTGACAGAATAGTTTGTCCGCAGACAAAGGAAGATCGGTTAATGGGTGACCAAACACGCTTGCTTCGAAAAACCGCAGATCACCATTGCGCGTTTGAGTTGCCGCCGATGCAATATGACCGCCGCCTAAAGCAACGCTTGACGGCAATATGGTGGTTGGATTGGCGTGATCGATGAAGGACCTAGCTTCCCGCCAGGGTATGTCGTCCAGCGAGCGATAAACCAACGCGAGCAGGTCAGGTCGGTAGTGTCTTACTTTTGCGGATGTCTTAACTTCACATCCGAGCATGTCGCATTTGGACCATAGGCAAAGTCCAAGCCACTGCCAAGCCAAGCACTGTTCGTGCGCAGCGATGGTGCGCTCAAGAATCGTGCCTGTGTCAATGACCTCAGCACGTGGTGCTGTCGTAACGACGCATGCCAGCGTGAATGCAAGGAGCCGTTTGAATCCCATGCGCCGATTGTCGAGTAATTTCGATGCGCTGCACGGGTAATCAATTCAGCAGCTGGTTTGGTTTTAGACGACTATTGCCGGATTACTTTCGCGCTAACGAAGTAGCTCGCAGGAATCAATAGCCCGTGGATAACCTGCCGTTAGGTGTACTGTCGGATCCCTTGATCCTGTTAACAGACCTACCGCAAATCAGCTCCGATGACAGCTTTAGTTGTCAAACAACCTGAGTCATATGCCGCAGAACTTGCCCCACGTTTGCAGCCGTGCATTCGCCATCGAGAACGCTAATTTGTCCGTTCACCAACGTCGCCTTGTAACCGATACGGGGTTGCGTCAAGCGTGGCGCGCCGCCAGGGAAATCGTGTACTAACTACGGATAGCCTTCTGCGACACGATCGGTATCGAAGACATTGATGTCAGCCTATTTGCCTGGCACCAAGGACCCACGGTCCGTCAAGCCAAGCACGCGTGCCGGTTCACTCGTCATACGCCGCATCCCTTCCCCCATTGAAAACAATTGCTGTTCCCTGATCCATTGTGAAAGCACGAACGTCGCCCAGCCAGCATCCATGACGTAGAGGCGCAATGCCGCATGACCAATCATGCCCGCGAGATTGATCCCGGGGTTTAAACGCTCAATCGAATCGATGTAGTCGCCGCACTCTTCCCAATCTCACGGTAGACCGGTAAGGATGGACTGTCGAGGAATGTCTTCGACTGTTTCCATCATGCCGGCGAGGAGCTCGCGATCTGTTGGTTTACACGGCGCAAAGGTCACACCACAATTACCCATTAGTGCGGTTGTAACACCGTGCCATGACACTGGCGTGAGGTTCTGGTCCCACCCAATTTGCGCGTCGAGGTGAGTGTGAAGATCGATAAAACCGGGCGTCACAGTCAGACCATCGGCGTTTAACTCCGCTTGGCCAGTCGCTTCGATGTGGCCTACCTCACTGATCTTGCCATGGCTAATGGCGATATCCGCTTGCTTTGGTTCGTTGCCTAGCCCATCGACAACGTAACCACCGCGAATGACTAGCTCAGGTTGCTTGCTATTGATGACTGCTCTTAAGGGAAAACACTTCGATAGCTTACTTTTTTAAAGGTCGCGCACAGATGTTTGAGAGCGACTCTTAGGCGGGGCAATTGATTTTGCGCGTCCTAGTAGAAAAGTTTGAACTCGGTCATCAATGATTCGTCACTCATTCGCACCGGGACCTAGCGTGGCAATCTACCTGCGCGGTTGTTACTGCGAAAGTACAGTCACCTCTGCAACACCAGGCCAAAAATCACTCAGAAACACTCCGCAGCGCCATTTAAGGTTTGTGTCTAACTGCGAGTTCTAGCTCGCGAACGTGAAAAGCTAGAAACGACCAGCACTGAACGATGAAGGCGGGGGAAGAGTGATCTCGACTAGCTCTTGCACAAAACTCCAAAAAGACGTGGCCTGATTTCAAATTTCGTCGAAACGGCATAAGATTTACTCAGTTAAAGAAACGTGCTTTCAGGGAGCTGGCATGTCCTATTTGCTCTTTCTCATTCGCACCGCGGCACTGAAGTTGCTAGCGCTCGCAGCGTTCACAGTGCTGTTCTTTGTGAATGACATACACCTCATGTCGATTTTCACTGGCCTGTTAGTGGGGGCAGGGGTGCTCTGGGTCGCAGATGGAATAGACCACGGCATCATCGCGCTTCGCGAACGTAAGTAGTCGAGTCTCTGGCGGTCGATCGCTAAAAAATGAGCCAGTTGGACTCATAGCGAATCGACCGCACTAGCTGCGAGCAATAAACCAAACAGGAAGTCCTCCCGCTTATCGCGCATTTTTCTATACTTTAATGTACAAATAACTAGTATTTAGGCCTAACTAAAACTTAAATGAATACGACGCAGAACGCCCAAGTCCTATGGTAGCGTCGGTGAGCTGGTCCAAACCACAACCAGCTTTTTAAACTCGTGCCAACCGGCCGTTACAGAGCCAGCGTAGCACATAACGCTTGAGCGTCATGCTCAATTTTTCGAACTTTTACCTTACTTATTTCAGAGATTACATACCTATGTTTTTGAGACTACTACGTATTCGCAGACTGTTTCGGTGGACGCTCGTTAGTGGCGGTTTACTTTATTTAGTCATCATCGGGATAGCAGATACTGCCCACGCGAACCAAAGCAACGCCATCCTCGGCGAACAACCCAATCCACACGCCCACATAGACGAAATTGTCGTTGAAGGCGAACGAATTGACCCGACATCGATGGCGCTTCAGTTGATGGAAGTCATTTACTATCACAAGGAACGCGCCGCACACAACTTCAAAATTGGTCGCTATAAAAAGTCATTCCCAGATTTACTCCGACTCGCCAAGATGGGTTTCAAGGACTCGCAAGCCCGTGTCTCCTACATCTATCAATACGGTCTTGGCGATCAACCTCGAAGCGCGGCCAGAGCCCTTGCGTGGTTAGGGGTTGCGGTAGACGGCACCACACGACCTCAATATCGAAATCGTTTCAAACGCATGATGGCCGAGGTGCCTGACGAGCACGTAGCCAACATAAACGACCTGGTTGACAACTATCGCACGAATTACTCGTCGGATACGCGCGGCATTACTTGTATGCGAAGCCGCACAGGTCATTTAGATAAATTCACGTGCTTGTTCAGCCAGCAACGGAACAAACATATTGACAGATTGATGATGCTTGCTAAAACGGGGGAGGTGCCTTGGGTGCTTAATTCAGCTGCCATCGACACATCGATCGCGCTTAAACGCGAAGAGACGCATTGGCCGGAGAATTAGTAGTAGTCTGATTCCCGATCGCAAATGTAGCCGCGTTGCAGTGTGCCATTGACGTCGACAATGGCAACGTTCACTGGGTTAAAACAAGCTTCGGGTCCGGACCAGCACACTTGTGGTGAACCAGTGCATAAGCACTGTCGTTGCTCATAACACTGATCCTCTTTAACGGTATACCAAGAAAAGTCCGCACTAGCCGGGCACGACGTATCACCTGTGATTGTTTTATGAAACGGTGGACACGCCTCGCCAACCATCACACTAGGTTGGTTGCACGGACATGCTTGCTTTGGACACGCTGAACTATTGCTCACGCGCTGTCCATTTGGACATAAGAATTCGCAAGCGTAAGCAATGGAACACGCCGTCTCGGCGACGACCACTCTTGAATAGCCGGCGACACACGATTGTGGGCCAATTTCGTTCTTAATAACCGCGGCACAACTTGAAGGGTAGACCGCCGTGGTGTTCGTGCAAGGACACTTTTGCTCGCATCCATATGTAATCGAACAAGCATCCTCTGTCTGTAGCACCCGCTCATAACCTATGGGGCAAGTAGCTGACCCCAACTCAGCTTTAACCACCGTCGGACACGCATCCGGATAGCGGACGGTGCCGTTGCCACAAGGGCAAGTCGCTTCACACGCAAATGTGCTCGCACACTCGGTGTCGGTTATTAACGTTCGGTCATAACCAGCGGCGCACGATGCGGGTCCAAGTTCCTGTTTTACCACTGCCGGGCAAGTTTGAGGAAAGGTGACGCTAGTCTGCGTGCAAGGACATACTCGTACGCATGACTCCGTGATCGCGCATGCTGTTTCTGTTTCGACTTTTGTGTAGCCATCCGCACAGGTGGCAGGCGTACGGGGTTTTACCAATGGTGGACATGTGCTTGGTTGCGTCACTTGCGCACCGTTGCAAGGACAATCTTGAACGCACTCCTCTGTGATGGTGCACTGCGATTCAATCTCAATCTTCGAATAGCCACTTTCGCAAACCTTTGAGACTCGAACCTTCTCAATGGCAGCGCACATTCCGTCATCTTCTCGTTCTGCGCCGCAAGGACAGGGATCGAGATCTCTCACGCAGATACCGTCAACTGTACAGCTCCCCTGTGTCTCGACGAGCGAATACCCAGTGCTGCAGGAAGCCGGACCAGTACGCGTTGGGGTTGCACACGATTCGGTCGGGCACACGTCTGGACAACCTGATTCACAGCCTTTCATCGTCAGCGGCGGGCAATCCTGCGGGAGCGTGACGAGGCCACCGCCACAAGGGCAAGTTTTGATGCACGATTCTTGAATGGCACATGCTGATTCAACGGACCTCTTTTCATAGCCAGCAGGACAAGTTGCACTATGCACCGTCTTGACAATCGAGGGGCACTGGCCATCGCTTCCACGCACGCCTTCACACGGACAAGGTTCATCGGCCTGAATGCATCGTCGTTCAATCGCACAAGCACTTGACGTCGTAAGCATCGAAAAGCCACTAGGGCACGATTCTGGCCCCGTCTCAACCGGTGTTGCACAGATTTCATTCGGACAAACGCTTGGGCAACCGTTTGGACAGCTTTTCTTGATGAGTGGCGGACATGCGTCGAGCGTTGCAGCGTTACCGCCGCAAGCGCAATCGACCAACACCGGACAGGTTTTGCTAGCACTGACTTCCAGGCCGTTTGGGCAAGTTTTACAGTCGTTAGCTCGATCCACAACCACGGTGCCATCACCGCAAGTTTCTTGCGCGAGGCAATCCGTAGATGGACCAACCGTGCCATGCCAGCAAGTTCTACACTGGGTAAGCGATAAGACCGGTGTACCGTCATCACATCGGTCAATTGCTGGCATTTCCGGACAGACTGCGCCGACTGAGATGTTCGTGCCATCCCAGCAATATTTGCAATCGGTGGCGGGGTCTTGCACGGTCGTCCCGTCGCCACAAGTCGTCGCATTGGGGCACTGTTTGGTTGCATGCACATTCGTTCCATTCGCGCACTGTTTGCAGTCTTTCGTTTGGTCACACACAGGCGTACCATCACCGCAGCTTGGTTGTGAAGCGCACGACACAAGAACCGCGTCTGCTTGACCAATTCGCGGCACGACTTTCCTCTGTTCAAGCGCAGTGCACGCACAGCAGCTAGTTGTGTAAGGTGTCGTTAAATCACCGCAAAAGAAATCTTGCTTGGCAACAGGCTGCTTAGGTTTCGGTGGCGAGATTGACGGCGTTTCAGCTAGGTGCCACGTGCGATCCGGTCTACTAGAAGCGATGTCGACTCGCTTGCACACAGCCAGTTTCAATGTTGCCTTGTCGACTGCGATCCCGCCATGCCACTTACCGTCGCGCAATCCACATGTGGTGCCGATGGTTACTTGTGCACCTTCATTGAAGCGAAGATGACGTAATTGGTTTGTATTTGCCACCGATATATGCATGGCATGATCTGCGAGCAATGGCGCGAGTGGTGGCGGATGCTGCGGCCGATGCTCGACGACGTGAGCGGTGCCTTCTACAAGGTATCTCGCTCTTGCGCCTAATTTCGCAACGATTTGATGAGCTTTTGCTTCTTCGTAAACCGCCACCTTAAATGCAGTAGGTGCCTGCTGCAATTCGAACGTGAAAGGCAAGCCTGGGTACCTGGCTTTCATCGTGTCATCGATTAGTAGATTCGGTAGAAGCTGAGCACTTGCCAAATCCTTAATCGTGTAGTCGACGGCACCACCGTTTTTGCGCCACAGCCGATCTGCGTTATCCAAACGCTCAAGCGCGGTGACCACCCCTTGCACTTCCGCGTGAAACTCGACTAGCCGATACGCAAGCGCAGAAGCTCCCGTAATGAGTGCGGCGATAGCGACGACGACAAGCAGTTCGAAATACGCGAAACCGCGCTTATTTCTTGTCAAACGCTTTGAGTTAGCGTGACCAACGGCTTTGTTTGCAGCTCAGCAAGGCACCATCGCTGTCGACAGAAATACCCTGTCCCAGACAGCTGCCACCTATTTGATGACTCGTTGCAAACATTAGAGGCTTGTTCATCGCATTACTTCCGTCGGTGAGCAGCGTCTCCTCGAGCAAGCTCAACCGGAATGGCAGCGCGATTTCCAGCGTAACGGTATATTCACTCGCGTTTGGCGAACTTACTGGGTCTGGCGATGTCGTTGCTTGCGCACCAAGATTGCGAGTGAGACCCTTCGCGAGGTCCGCGTTTTCGATACCGCTTACTGCAAGCATCAGTGAACCGGTTGAGTTCACTGAAAGCGTCATTGGATTTGCGTCTTGGGTCGCGTCAAAAAACTGCACACATTGAGTTGGGTTTACGAAAGCGACGCATAGTTCTGCCGAGTCGTCGGGCCAGGCGTGGTGCTCACCTCGATAAATGAACGCTGCATCGACTAGCGCTTCGATTCGATTCGTGAGGTAACGTTGCTCAGCCAGTCCTACTTGGTCGCGTTGCCAGTCCCCCACCCATATCACGATCGCACCAAACGCTGCAATAAAAACCAAGGCTGAAAGTGCTGGCATTTATGAATCCGAATTCGAGATCGCGAGTTCAGAGAAAGCGCGGTGCGTCTGAACCTCAATAGCGACAACATGTCGGCGTGCATCGGTTGACCAGCTCAAGTTGTTGTCGTTGTCCTCGTCACATTGGCCTACCTCAAGGGCTGCTGCATATTTAGAGCCTTGATACGCAATACACCATCGGTCCCCATGATTGGCCGTTCTGACGCTCGTATTGCTTGCTTGAGGCGTATTCAAGATCGTAGCGGCAGGCATTAGTCCCGCCGCTACCAATGCCTCGTAGTCATTTACAGACCGACTGTAAGCGGTCGCGGCTTGAGCGACGCCGTAGCTATCGACAAATCGTTGTAATTCGCGGTCGGCGTCGAGCGCGAAGACCAGCAATGTAGCGCCTGCAATGAGTGATGCGCTAACCGTGATGGCAATTTCTGTCATAGACATAGTTAGTCGATCGTTAGCGTGAGTACGCCGCTAGCGCACGCCGTACTTTTAATGCCGTTGACGTAGTCTGTCCCACGCTTAAACGATCGTTCTAGCAACGCGCAGGCGTCAGCCGAAGGCGTGTCGTAGGTAAGGGTTGCGTCTTTACTTGAGCTGCCACTTGTTTCTACGAGTGTTACATCTAACCCATACACGTTTATCGGGCTATCGCCGTCCATCCATCCGGTGGAATAACCCTGATCTTTCAATTCGGCCATTGAGAGATCTGTGTAAAGACCACCTTGCGAAAAGGTGGATCGGTATTGCCTAGCTGACGCGACCAAGGTATTAATTTGCGCCAACGCTTGCGATGTGTTCAACGACTTATTGACGTCGCCGATAAATACGGCCGCGACCACTGCGATAGCCGCCACGATCGCAACGCCGAACGCGATTTCAATCAACGAGTACCCTCGCTGGCGTGCATTCGGCGCACGAGACCGCTCAACGTTCGAGCGGCAAGCGGAATGTAAATAACTGGTTTCTGGCATGCAAACTCCTCAAAAACCCATACCAATCTGTTGCGTCAGATTTCTTGCTGTGTCAAGCAATCCATGAATCAATAACACGATCAATCCCGCACTTCCAACCATGAGCAGCAACTTGAGCCCTCGTGCCCAGATCGTGTAGGTGCCAACCAGCAGGCTGTGCTGAATAGCGGCTAACGAGTCAAACGCGACCGGATAGCGAGCGCGATCGTCGCCCGGTGAAAACGCTTCGAACAGCGCTGCTAGTTCATCGGTTAGCAACCGTCCAGTCAAGCTGGCTACGTAAGAACGACCATCTAAAAGATCCCGTTCTGCAAGCTGTGCGACTCGCTGCACATAGCCATTGCGCGTCGTCTGTCGGAAGGCCGCAAGTGTCTCGCGGTGCGTGGCACCTTCGCGGGTCAGTAATGACGCCAATCTGCAATAGCGAATCGTCATTTGCGCGAACCAATCGCGACCCAGCACACCAAGCAACGTTCGCGGTGGGCCGTACCAGTGACTCCGACCATACGCGATAACGGCAACAGCAAGACAGCACAGCACCGCTAGCAGTACCCCGTATGCATGCAACCAAGTCGCAATCGCATACAAAGGCACACCTCGCAACAATGTCGGATCACCAGCCATACGTCCTAGCACCTCCGGTGCAGCGAGCGTCATCGCCAGCGCGATGGCGAATGGAAGTAGCTGTGCGCCGTTAGGTCGAATGACGGCCGTTATAAAAGTTGGGGGTGCCGATGTAGGATCAGCTAGACTCTGAAAGGTGCGCAACAGCGACCCTGTTCGCTCGGCTACGCCAATCGCACCGCAAGCCTCCAGCGGCAAGTAACCGCTACCCCGAAAACCCTCACTTCCTAGACGTCCTTCACCTAACGCCGCGGCGCCAGCTTTGGCGAGCTTGCGCAAGGTGGTGTTCAAGCGGCGTTGGCTCGCAAGCGTGCTACAAGCACTAAGCAACGATGCACCACCGCGAATTTGCGCTGCCATGACTTGGTAAAACGTCAAACGCAAGGACGCATCACAGATAACGGCGCACCGCCACCAACGCTGCAGAGCTTCGAAGCTATTCACGCGTCTTCTCCTCGCGCATCTTCTGGTGCAATACGCCCAATCACTTGCTCAGCAAGAAAGGGGTCCAACTGCCCTGCTCTGATCTTGTCGGCGGCGTGCGCCGCTTTAGAACGTAACTTTTCTCCTTTTAATCGTGCGGCGATCGCTGCGTAATCGCCTGCCCGAATATGACGCCGCATGTCGTCGCGGGACTCGCCGCCAACGACCATAACTTCCGCAACAACCGATTGACCTCGAATGCCGCGTACGCATTGCGGGCAGCCGTCCGGATTGTGGAAACGCAAATCCGCACTACGATATTTGGCACGTAGCGCACTCGTCGTCTGCACATCATCGCCGACTTGCGTTAGGCTGCACGACTGACAGACGACCGGCACCAGGCTCTGATTAATGACGCCGTTGAGAAATCCAGGTTGCGCTAGTAGCTCCGCATCAATCCCAAGGTGTTGCAGTCGCGACAATGTGGCAACTCTTGATTGCGAGTGAATCGAGCCCCACACGCGCTTGCCTTGCAATGCCATATTGACCGCTGCTTCTGCGGACTTCGCATCGCGAATCTCGCCTATGAACAGCGCATCTGGGTTCTGGCGGACCAAACCGCCGAGAATGTCACGGAACGTCTCATCCGCATCTTCGGCGAAGTTATCTATCTCTACATGGGTGACATCCTCAAACTCCATTTCAATGGGATCCGCAACTTCGATCACCATGCTGGATGCCGTCATTGCGCTCATCATGGCCGTCAGTGTCGTGGACTTGCCGGAGTTCGTTTCCCCGCTGATCACTGTTAATCCACCTGGAAACGCTTTCAATTCATCGAATAACGCAAGCTGCTGCGCGTCGTAACCAAGTGCATCGAGAGTGGGTAACCAATTAGGATCCCTGAGGCGGAGCACGACGGAATTGCCGCGCGTATCTGGCAGCGAATTCGCACGCACGCGCAAACCGGCAAAATCAAACGCGGTGTCAGTGGGGCGTGTTTGTTCGAACTGGCCGTGTGGCGCTAATGCCCAAATCGCGCGAACCATTTCGCGGCCGTCGTCCCCAGCTAATTCCGAAAACAAATAGCGCACACCGTGGGTTCGAAAGTGCACGCGGCACCGATCATGGTGTATGGTCACATAAACGTCAGAAACGTCTTTCGCAATGGCTTCGCGAAGCACCATTTCTACGAGATCGTTACGCGTGCTTGATTGCGTATTGCGTTTAACCGCGGCGATACGCAACTGCGAGAAATCAACCAACGAAATGGGTTGAGCGTTGCTCTGGCCAAGTTCAGCACGGACTAGCTGAAGCAATTGTTGAAGTGTGCGTTCACCGGACGCATCAGGTACGTGGTGCACCTTACCGTCGTTTTCAACGAAAGCTCGGAACTTCTGGTGTCGAGCCAGCCATGCCTTGATTTTGGGATTGCTTTCGCTCGCATCGTCAAGTTGGCGGACTTCATTCGTCTTTGCCGAACGTGTATTTGCAGATTTACAAACCGGCGCGATGGCCTCAGCGGCCACTTGTCGAGGAGCGGACTTTGGGCGTGACGTGCCGAACCTGCCGTTAGCGTAATGTCGCACGACGTTCCTCACCATTGACTTCGAAAATCAATTCATGCGCGCCATGCTGTTCGCTGATTCGCAGCAAACGCACTTGCTCTTCATCGAGCCATTTCACTTCACCAGCGCGAATCTCTACGACCTTGCCGTTTTCGACGTGTCGCAATCCAGCGCGCAGAGGTTTTGGCAACTGTTGGACGTAGGCGACTTCGTACGTCGCGAACCCTTGTTTTTTCGGCGTGTTGGTGGCAGTAGGCGCAGCAACCAAATTAGCAGTCGCTTCAATAGGTTGAGGCGTTGGTGCTGGTGGCGTTAATGCGCGCTGTTGTTCTGCACGAATAAGCTCACGTTCTCGAACTAGAGCCGCTACAACCTCTTCTAAACTCGCGTCATTGAGCAATTGCACGCCGGCGTCGCCGTAGGCGGCAATTTCGTCCGCTACGAGGAGCGTGTCCTTTAGCGCTTTGCCCATTGCCTCACGCTCCGCGAGCTGTCGCATTGTCGCTTCGTGAGCAGCTACATGTCCTTGCTGAGCTCTTCGTAATAGCTCATCTAATGTGGGATCACTTGCTGGATGTTGCGCAAGCGTTGCAGTGTCTATTTCGTTTGCTGGGGCGATTGCGTCAATGTCAGAAATCTCGTCCTGCACGCTCGTCCCCAACACTCTATTTGCTGCACCTAAGTCAGCATCTCGTGTCTCAGAACCATTTTCGATGGCTTCGAAGTCACCGATAGACGTCAAGCTGACAAGCAAGCAAAACAACCATGGCGCTGCTAGCCATTCAACAACACGCTTGCACCCAACATCCAAGCTCAAAAAACTGAGAGTCATCGCTACGCCTTGCTACCTTGAATCGCAAACGTGAGCTCGCACTTCGAAATCGCGCCGTCGTTCACTGAACAGGACAACCTGTGAAGTTCTATTGGTAACTCGCGCATCAAACCCGCTAATTCGATCAAGCGATTCACCGGAAACTCTCGAAGATTTGCTGTTACTCGCTGCGCATCCGTCGAGCCGTCCAAAGCAAACGGCTCGTCGAAAGCGACTGCTATGCCAAACAGGTCAAATAAGCGCTCGAGCGCATTCCTGACGTCGTCCAATGAGTTCACCACAGTTGGCACGTGCGTTGCCACAGGAATCGCGAGCGTACGCGACGCAAGCGACGCTGTTAGCTCTTCAGAATGAAGCGACAACGTTGATTCATCAGCGTCATAGCGCACGCTGGAGACGCCGGCGCTGCGCCATAGCGCTGGATCGTAATCGCCCAGCTCAGCAGCTATTGCCGCGAGTTGCATCGCCGCTTGATACTTCAGCTGCGGCGCTGGCTCTAATTCAGGTAGTTGCCAAACGATGCCGGGCTGTTCAACGGATTCAGCCGCCCACGTCACGTATACGAACCCAAGCAAGCTTGAGAGCGCGACACAAATACCAAACAGCAGGCAATCACGCCAGCGCACCATGCCGGCACTCAACATTGCAGTAGAAGCCCGGCGAAAGGTGAACTTTTTCAAATCCACACGTAGCTCGATTTCGGTCGTGTTCGCAAGTTCCAGTTGATCTACACAATCGCCCGATAACACAACCAGCTCTTTGTCAACGGATTGCCATTCGGCGAGTTTTTCTTCAAATGCCTGCCAATATGGCGTGATTTCTTTTTGGATCAG
>VXLJ01000008.1:0-1695 GCA_009841635.1 Gammaproteobacteria bacterium | reverse complement strand
AGTGGTTGTTGCCAAGCCAGCGCACCGGTGACGACCTGCGTGTTGCGCCCACCCAGCATCGCAGACACCACTTCTAGCGTCATCAAATCAGTTCCACTCGCATCAGAATGACTGATTCGGTGGCTAGCTTCTCTCGACCTTTGCGGGTTACCAAACCCGCGAGTTTGTTGCTTTTCTGACGTTCGTCTGAGCTGGTTAGCAGCGTGATGACCCGTGCTTCGCCATCCCGCAAGGTCACGTTCATGCTGCGGTTCTGGTCATCCGTGACAAAGTTCGTACCCGTGGTGTCGCCAAACGCGAATGGCCGCTCCTCGACCAGTGCGCGGCGGGCCAAAGACAGTCGAACTGTGACTTTGTCTAAACCAATGGTTGGGTGGACGCTGATTGCCCAACCTGTACGTAGTTGCTCACGCGTGACTTCTGTTCGCTCGCGACCGAGGTTGTCGAGTTCTCGGGTGATAGATGAAACGTACTGAAAAGTTCGAGTAGACGAACTTGACGCAATGCGATTGTTACGCACGTCAAGTTGGTCGTTCAAATGTACGCTGGCGTCGCCTTCAGCTTGCAACCACTCGAAAAGCAGTTGACTTCCTTGCCATTGCGACGAAGGATCGTTCAAATGTAGTTGGAATATGCCGTCAGCTTGCAACGGCTGAGTGCTCCAACCGATCGCGCCGGCGAGTTTTGAGCCGAAACCCAACCCGGCTAATTTCGAACCGATTGATTGCGAGGTCGAAGACGAAACTTCGTAGACCGTTAGAAACACTCGTACGAGTTTTGCTGTGCGCGCGTTGTACTGCTCAAGCACATGCTCGATTTGAGCAACTGTCGACGGACGCCCAGTGATTAGAACTGCATTAGCTCGTGGCAGCAGCTGCTGTTGCACGGGAATACCTGCTGCAACGTCGCTAGCCAACAAGCCTGAGATTAATGGTTCGAGCTCGTCGATATATGGGTTGTAGCCTTTGAAATTGACAGTCTCGCCATCGGCAAATTGGTTAGCTTGCGAGTCGTTTAGGGAATTCACGCTCAATTGACCGTCGACTGTGCCAGGTTGAGCCAGGATTGGGATCGTTCTAGTGACGAGATCTCGGACCGTTAGAACATCGTCGTTGTAATCACATTGCCAATCCGCCTTGTTACAAATCGCTTGAATCGCGTCATGAATCGTGTGGGTAGCGGCTGAGCGATAACTGACAATAGGTGTGCTTTCGAGACTCAGCTCAAAGTGCACAGGGCGACCGCTTAAGACGAGCTTGAGTGCTCGTTCTGCATCGAGCTCGCGAATGGTCACTTGGCTTCGATCTAGAAGCCAGTCGAGGCTTAACGGACGCGACATGCCTCGAAACTTGGGTAACGCGTGCGCTTTCGCATCATTCTTCGACGTGGCAGTAAATGTCGGCACACTTACTTGCGCGAATTCGTTTAAGGGTGTCAGTTCGGCTTCCGCCTGTTGCTCAAGCTGCAACAACGCGCAACCACACAACGAGACCGTAAACAAGACAAGCAGCGAAGCACGATATGCAGTTTGCACTTCCATCAAGCACGCGATGAGATACTGACCGTCTTGGCTTTCGCATTCAAATCCGCGCTTACATCGAACGAGTGTTTAAGCAACTCAACCAGCGCTTCTATTGATTGCGTTTCGAGCGGTTGCGCATGTGGCACGATCCAATCCAATTCATTAGCAGGATT
>VXLJ01000026.1:2979-17781 GCA_009841635.1 Gammaproteobacteria bacterium | reverse complement strand
CATGCGCCGTGAGCGTTTTCGAGGTGACCGCTCGTTTAGCGGTGGTCCTTTGACGTCGCCTGTGCAAGCGACAAACACTAGGTTCTGGGACTGATCCCCACTCGACCTTCTAACCGCGCTTTGACTGTTTCAATCGGGTTGCGATAGTCGACCGTACCCAAACCAAAGTTCGTTAACTTGTAGCCAATTAGTTCTTGGAGTTTTGTCGGCATGCCGACCACCACATCATGCGGTACGCCAATGAACTGGTTTTCGCGTTGCTTAAGCCATGCTAGATTGAAGTTCAAGTTGATGGAGCGGCGGTAGCTGTCCGCGGTTGCGTTGCCGCCGCCGCGATGCCAAAGCGCGCCTTCCCAAAGCAACAACGCCCCAGCCGGCATTTCAACCGCCACGGTTTCGGCGTCTTGTTCAACTCGTTTAGTCCAAAGATGACTTTTTGGTACGACCTCCGTCGCACCGTTCGCGGCCGTGAAAGGATCCAGCGCGATGAGCGTATTGACAATAAACGGCGGATGTGGGCGAGGTATTGGGTAGTGTCCATCATCTTGATGCATATGTTGTCGCTTATCGCCCGGTGCAGGTCTCATTGCGGCGACACCAGAGATTTGAAAATCGGGGCCGAGAATAGCACCGATTAAGTCATGCAATCGCTGGTCAATCAGGATTTCATCTACAGCTCGCGTCTTGGCAAGCAAGTTGTGTGTATGAATAGTCTGCTGGCCAAATTCCTTGCTCACACGGCTACCGATCGCGTCGAAAACCGGTGCTAAATTCTCACATAAGCGAGAAACCCACGGCGCATCGAGGAAGTCAGGTACGACGGCGTAGCCTTCTTCACGGACACGGTCCGCTACAGCCTGAACGTCCATAACACCTCCAAATAAACAACGGATCGGCACCTAAAACGGTGGAAATCATAGTTTTACAAGTGAAAGCCGTAGGTCGCTAGTGTTCGCGCACTTGGCAGCGTGACGAGTGCTTTTGATTGTTGGCCTGCTGAAATGTGTACAACTCGTTGCGTTGCTGAGGGCTTGAGCGATGGGCTAAACCCATGGCTTGATGTTGTGCTGTTCATCGCCATCCCAAGTAATAGGGACAAACAGTTCCTACATGCGATTTTTGAATATCGCTAGGCCATGCAGCGCGGCTTCATCAATATAAGATAAGGAAACCCATCGATCCGGTGACGTCAATTGTCTTGCACGCTGGTTCAAAGTTCGATATAGCAATAAAACCCAAATCGCAATAGCAGATAAGGAAACGACAGTTAATGATCGTCTATTCAGCAACGAGAGCAGATTTCAACCAACATGTCATCACCAATCAAATTGATGAACGCATCAACCATGCGTATTTCAAACGGCTAGGACGACACGCTCCTGCATCAGAGCAGCGCTCGTGGCGGAATTCGCTGCAGTACATGAACAACGCATTGACGCAAGCACACACGCCTGACGATGCTGGCATTGCCATCGAATATCAGATACCACTGACCTCGAAGCGGATCGATTTTTTCGTGTCAGGTGTGGATGAGCACGATCGCGAATCCCTCGTGATTGTCGAATTGAAACAATGGCAATCTGCGGAGCGTACTGAAAAAGACGCTGTCGTACGAACGTTCTTGAATGGCGCGTTACGCGAGACTACCCACCCGTCCTATCAAGCATGGACCTATGCCAGTCTCTTAAAGGACTTCAATGTTGCTATTCAAAATGGTGAAATCGAACTAAATGCCTGTGCATACATTCACAACTGCGACGACCCAGTTGTCCTTAAGCACTCGTTCTACCAGGCACATACAGCTAAAGCGCCGCTATATCTCCGCAACGACACCGATCTTCTAGCTGATTTTCTAGAGAAGCACGTTCGTCGTGGCGACCGATCAAAACTGCTCTTTCGTGTCGAAAACAGCAAACTCCGACCATCGAAGCACCTAGCAGATCATCTATCGTCGTTACTTAGCGGTAATCAAGAGTTTCAGATGATCGATGATCAGAAACTTGTCTATGAAACCGCATTGAACCTCACCAATCGAGCTCTCTCCGGTCAAAAGCAAGTCTTTTTAGTCGAAGGTGGACCTGGTACAGGCAAATCAGTCGTCGCCATAAATTTACTAGTGCAGCTGATCAAGCAGAAGCTAGTGTCTCAGTATGTCACCAGAAATTCCGCACCGCGGACCGTCTACGAGAGTAAATTAACCGGCACGTTCAAGAAGACCCATATCACAAACCTTTTCTCAGGCGCAGGAAAGTTCATAGACTGCGAAGCAAACCGGTTTGATTGTCTCGTCGTCGACGAAGCGCACCGTTTAACGGAAAAATCTACTTTTTACGGGGCCGGCGAAAATCAAGTCGCTGAGATCATTCACGCGGCTAAATGCGCTGTTTTTTTTCTCGATCAAAATCAGCGCGTTACGCTAGCTGACATTGGGGATCGCGCAGAGATCATCCACCATGCCCAAGCCGCTGGTGCCGTTATCACTGAAGCAAAGCTAAATTCGCAGTTTCGATGCAATGGCTCTGATGGTTACCTAGCTTGGGTTAACAACACTCTCCAAATCGAAAATACTGCCAATATTCACCTGGACGACATCAATTACGACTTCAGGGTATTCGATTCGCCAAATGAATTGCATAGCACCATAACGCAACGCAATGTAAACACGAATCAATCCCGCGTGGTAGCCGGTTATTGTTGGGATTGGCGAGGAAAGAGAAACCCGGCGATCAAAGATGTCGCCATACCGGAACATGGCTACGCCAGAAGGTGGAATCTGGACAAACAAGGGATGCTGTGGATCATCGATCCAACATCCATTGATGAGGTCGGTTGTATTCATACTTGCCAAGGTCTCGAATTGGATTACGTTGGCGTCATCATTGGTATGGATCTGGTGGTTCGGGGCAACGAAGTCATCACAGATCCTGAGAAACGTTCTACACAAGACCGTTCGATAAGGGGATTCAAGAAATTACGCGCAGAAAATCCTGCCCGTGCAGCCACTTTAACGGATTCGATCATCAAAAACACCTATCGCACGCTCATGACTCGAGGCCAGAAAGGCTGCTACGTGTACTGTGTGGATGCTGAAACGAACGAGTATTTCAAGACTTTCACAAGTTCTGGCTAAAACACAGTCCGATGTAGGCTCACCTGCGTAAGACCATCATTTAATCAAGGATTGCGGCGTTGTTTACTCAAAAGAAGCCTTCGCTTCGGTCGTCTTTGCAAGCCGGTTACTTAGAAAACTAGGGCCGCTGATTTAAAAAGCTCGCCTCAGCTCAAAAATATGGTCAAGGACACCGGTCGCTAGGTTCGACACAACCGCTCGTGCGGGAACTATCTCTCAGGTTCGAACGAAGTGTTTCGGTCGAATGTCGACGCCTAAATTCGCTTTTAGATTTAAGCGATGCGCGTGCCAAAAGTAGGCCAATCATTCCACACGCGACCGGAGCCACTAAGTACACCTTCGAACCTGTCGCCATCTACCTTCAGCCAAGTCGTCATGACTTTGTCGTCTCCCTTGCCCCAACGTAGTTGCGTGGCTGGTGTGCGATATGAAAATGACAAATAACTGTCACGAAACCACAGCTCCAGCACCTCGATTTGGCCATCGTGTTCGTGGTGAAGCTCGGCTTGCAATTGGCCATCCGTCTCTTCAAGTACGAGCGTGCCGTAATGCCTTTCACCAAAGAATCTCGACTCTAATTTCCAGGTGCCTACAACGAGACTCGGGTCTGAATGGACGTAGCCATTGCTAACCCCAGGATAATCGCGCCAAAGCCATCGCAACGTCTCGGGAAACAACGCTCCGCCATGTTGGAGATCATGGCCACCTTCGCCTAATTCAAACCGGTAGTCATACCTCGCATAGCGCAGCGCATCCGCCATCATCAAGTTCGCGAGCGTCCAATTGCCTTCCATTAGATTGACGTCGTATTTTCCGTCCTGCAGGAATACTCGTAGCGGTTTAGGCTCGCCACGCGTACGCCGAATGTGGTAGGGGTAATCCGAGCCACCACGCAAGCGCGTGAAGCTCCCAATATGGCTCACCACCTTACTAAATAGATCTGGCCGATGCCAACCAACCGTAAACGCGCATAGACCACCGTCGCTCATGCCGCATATGGCTCGACCTGAAGCATCCTCTACAAGGCGATACGTTTTACTAACTTCCGCAAGAATTTCGTCCTCTAGGTAACTAGCGTAGGTGTCATTGATCGGTACATACTGGTCAGCCCGAAGGTCATAAGGTTCGTCACGCGTGCCTGGGCTTACGAACACACCGATGCACGTCGGCATGTGGCTTTGATGAATCAGATTGTCGAAAACAATGCTCGCTTTGACACTACCGTGCTCGTTTACATAGGCCTCGCCGTCTTGAAAAACCATCACGCAAGCTGGTTCGGCGTCGGAGTATTGGGCCGGTACATAAATGGAGACATCGTGCTCTGCACGCGGGTACAGCTTGCTCGAGTTCCACACAAACTTTGTGACCGCGCCGCGCGGCACGCCTTCGTTACGAACGGAGTCCGCAGACAGCTCAAATGCGGGTTTATGCATCAGTTTAAACCTATAGCTAGAAGTAGCTTCTGGACGCTAACGTTCGCAGTTAGGCGACGGAATCCATTAACAAAGCTAATTTCGCTACGCGTATTTCGCGAAGACGACAGAAAATCGTCATCGGCTCTCTACCATCGTCGCAAAAGTGCGGTGAGGTGGTCCAGCCACCTCACCAAATCTGTGTATACCGGCGGAACGCATGGGTCGCAAGCCGGCCGGGACGCTACTTGAATGGACGCCAGCGCACCTGCACACCAATTTCGCGCGGGTGTGTGGGGTACCCCAACGATGGATTGCTGCCTAGTCCGCTGATCGGCAGATATTCAACTAGACCAATGTCATTGAACACGTTCTGCACGAATAGTTGAGTCGACCATCGCTCGTTTGCGGTTGTCCAACTTAGGCCGACATCAAAACGCGTGTACGACGGCATGATGTATTCGCGAACGTTACCAATATTGGGATGCTGCTCACCAACGAACGAATAGATGCCTTGCATCTGCAGACGGTCACCATTGGCCAACGTCTGCTCTCTTGCAAGTGTGACGGCAAATTTGTTATTCGGTTGCATCGGCAATTGGTTGCCGGTCATATCCGTTGCTTCCGGATATTGGCTCGAGACTTGCTCACCTGACTCAAAGTCAATGTAAGTCCAGGTGGCGTATTCTGCATCAGGATTACCCCAAATCACGGAAGAATGCGGGCCAATTTCTGAATCCTGGAATGCATAAAAACCACTCAAACGCCATGCCTCCGTAATCCAGAAACTCGCCTCAATGTCGACACCCCAAATGGTCGTGTCATCAATATTGGACGTGTACTCAGCGAGGGGTGTATCGCTCCAGGAAGGGAGTTGCAAGCCGGGTGGTGGTGGCTGGGTGCCAGCCAATTGAAAACCATCAAACTGGTTGAACCAGACGCCGGTTACGAACAGCAGGCGTTGATCAAGTAGTAGACTCTTGGTCCCGAACTCGTAATTGACCAGCGTCTCTTCGCCTATCCGTGGAAGGTCCACACCTGGAATCGGTGTGTTAAAGCCACCTGAACGATAGCCCGTCGAAAGCCGGCCATAAATGAGATTGTCATTGACGGTGGTGTATTCCAAACTCACGTGCCCAATCAACTTAGACCAGGTTTGCGCTTCACCTTGGCCACCACCAGCAAAGTCAACGCCAGTGAGTGCGCCGCCCAGCGCGACCAACGCAAAGCCGCCACCCAGCTCTTCAGGCTGTTCTTTTTCGTCCTGCGTGTAACGCAGGCCACCAGAGACCGTCCAGTTCTCATCGAGAACGTAGTTGCCGTTCACAAATACGGCTTGCGTCTCTGAGATTGCGCCCGTGAAGAAGCGCACCGTTTCGACGTGTTCTTCGCCCGTCGGACAGTACCAATAGAGCCCATCCCAGTCGTCTTTTTCCGCAGGATTGCTGGTGCCGATGCCAAAGCCTTCCACTATGTTTGTTAGCACCTCGTCACAACTGTTCACAACAGCAAATCCCCATATCGGCGACGCTGCGCGTGCTTGGGCATCGGCGCTACCAAATCGGTAATCGCGGTTTAAATCGACGCGGACGAGGTCCCAAAATGTCGTGTTCTCGTAGGCAAAGACCCCAGCGATGAAATTGAATGGCCCATCTAAATTTGATGAGATTTGAACTTCGTGCGAAGACTCGTCGTACTCATAAGGCAATATGTAGTGCGTATCCTCAAATGGTTTGACGTTGCCATCGGATGCACGGGTGTAATCAGCCGTAGAACCAACTCGATTCGCGTAATCCGCATCCTTCACGTTGATCATGGTTGCGTCGTTATCGCTAAAGCTGTACCTAATGCTGAGCGTGTCGGTCAGGTCGTACGTCGCGTAAAACGTGACGAGATCGGCACTACTGTCCTGATACCCCGAGAAATTGAGCGCTACCTTGTTTTTGATGTCGCCGCAAAGAAAGCCCGGTGTGCCAATCGGACAAGCTGGATCAATGGCTGGATTAGGCGTTGCGTATAGATAGAGGTGGTTAGGTTCCGGTTCTGAGCCAGGCGCAGGATCGGCAAATTGGCCACCTTGCGGTCCTAGCGTAACAAAAGGGTTCGTCCTATCGAGATTGTTCAGCGTCACCAACGAGCGCGAAACACCCGTGTCTTGCACGTGCGCCCAACGCAAATTCATATCAAAACGATCGGCCTGATAACGCAGTTGTGGCGCAAGAAAAGTATGTTCAGGCACGTCATAATCGCCACCAAGACCGATGTTCTCTTGCCTGCCATCACCTACATGAAGTCCGCCAGTGAAGCGATAGCTAAAACCCTCAGCGAGCGGTCCGCCAATCGCAACATTCAAGCGTTGCTGCGAAACATCCGTCACTTCGGTCATGATCTCAGCATCACGTTCCGCGGATGGCTTTTTGTAGATCATGTTCACCGAGCCCGCGATCGAATTACGACCGTTGAGCGTGCCTTGCGGTCCACGCGCTACTTCGATGCGCGCTAAATCAAAGCCGCCGCCAGGTAAACTGCCATACACACCGACGGTGTATGCACCGTCGATGTAATTAGCCACCGCACGGTCGGCGTGAGATTGGCCAGCAATGCGCGTGCCAATGCCGCGAATGACAGTGCCTTGACCTTCCTGGTCCATTTCGTCGCCGAATTGCAAGCCTGCGACAAGGTTTTGCAAGTCTGTCTTATCCTGCAAAACGAGCTCTTCTAATGCTGCCGAGTCGAACGCGGATATGGTCATCGGCACATCAAGAATGTTCTCCTCGATTTTTTCGGCTGTCACGATGATTTCTTCGTGATACTCACGTTCAGTTTCTGGTTCGTCTTGAGCCCAGCTAAATGGCGCGCTCAGCAACAAGCCGATGGCACCAATTGCCGACACGAATATCCGTGAATTTTCGCCCGAATGCGTGTACATAAACCTACTCCTTGCGTACGCCGTTTACATGCCAACCCAGGCCTGTGGCGTCGCTTACGATGAGATTGATTGTTTTCATCGCAACATTACGATGACCTTCCCTTTGCGCGCCTTCGCTGGCCCGCCAATCAATCGCCGTCTATTTCTGCGAAATGACGAACTACCATTGTATAAGCAATTTCAGCTAGTGCTAGCCATGGATTGCAGATCGACGTATTGGCGATAGTGGCCATCCTCAATTTCCATGAGCTCCGAGTGTGAGCCAAACTCGAGCACCTGGCCTTCCTCAAGGAAGTAAATACGGTCGGCACTGGCGATGGTCGATAGTCGGTGCGCAATGACAATGACCAGTTTTTCCTGCGCTGCTTCATACAACGCATCGACTAGATACTCCTCCGTCTCAGGATCTAACGCGGATGTCGGTTCATCAAGAATCAATATTCGGGCGTCACGGACCAAACCACGTGCGATAGCAATGCGTTGCTTTTGCCCGACCGATAGCTTGCTTGTAACGGTGCCAAGATTGGTGTCGTAGCCGTTCGGCAGTTGTTCAATGAAAGCATGCGCGCCGGCGGTGCGAGCCGCTCGTTCGACATCACCGCGGGTAGCGTCCACATTGCCGTACCGAATGTTGTCAAAAATGCTGTCAGAAAAAAGTTGCGTCTCTTGAAATACGTAAGAAACTTGTGCGCGAATTGAGTTTACTGCCACCCGCTCAATATCGATCCCATCAATGGTGACCTTCCCCTCGGTAGGCTGCAAAAATCCTGGTACTAGATAGGCCAGACTGGTTTTACCCGCGCCAGTGGGGCCAGCCAAAGCAACTATCTCGCCAATACGCGCTTCGAAATTTACGCCCCGCAACGCACGACGGCCGTCCGGATAAACAAGCCCAACATCGTGCATGAATACGCCTTTCTCGATCGGTGGTAGCGTTTGCCCACTGGTTTCGTTTTCTGTTGGCAAGTCCATCAAAAAAAAGACGCGCCGCAATCCTGCTATATACACCTGCCACTCGGTATACATATACCCCCAAGCGCTGAATGTTGCGCTCAGGACGAAAAAGTAATAGACCACAACAAAGTAGTCACCCGCCGTGAATGCACCATCGATGACTTGCTTGGCCATAACGATGAAAAAGATCACTTGACCAAGCATGAACGCCAAACTGCCGACCTGCTGGAATGACAACTTGACAATGGCTTCTAAACGAAATCGCTTAAATGACTCGGAACTTGCACGTTTGAAGCGCTCGCTCTCACGTTTGTTGCCGCCAAGGCTTTGAACGGCTAGAACATTGCTCATACCCTCCTCGATGTTGCTGGTGGTATTCGCCCCGGACGCGCGACTAGCTTGGCTGCGTCTGCGCGCCATTCGCGCAAATGGCACCACAGCCACCAACATCAAAGGAAAGGTCAGGATGGCAAGCACAATGATTTCAGGCGCACTGCCGTAATACACGTGCATCATGACGAGGCTGACCACTATGCCGAGAACGCCTGAATACATCCCAACGGTCAACCCTTCAAGCAGCAATGTAGCGCTCGTGGTGTCGTACAAGACACGATAGACGGTGTCGCCAATGCGTTGATCATCAAGTGTCGTCATGGGCAACGATTTGATGCGGGCGGAGAGTTGGCTACGCATGAGGTGATTGAGCACTTGCGACAAACGCAAATTCACTTTGAAGTCAAGAATGCCCAACAAGCCACCCATCAAGCTACCAGCTCGATTGGCTTCGTTTTCAGTTTGCGTGGCGGTATCGTGTCCTTGAGCTAACCATGCACCGGCTGCGCCAGAGGCTCCCGCGGCAGCACCAGTAGGCATGCCGCTGGGTGACCGGCCAGCACCGCGATTCGGTGTGACGCCGAACACAATCACCATCAGAACGCCGACCAAGACCACCCAAAGCATCATCTCAATAGGTGACTTACCAGCTAAAAAGAGCACGAAAGGTGCAAGAAATGCGGGGTAACCAGCCGCATCTTCAGGAATCGGCTGACCGAGCACAACATGATCGACGACTATCTTGCCAGGCCACGGAACGATCAGTAACCTAAACATGGACTCCACCGTGATAAAGCCAATCTTGGCACTGATCCGTGCTTTGAAATGACGGTAATACATGCCGACGCGCAGCAGTATTTGCAACGTTTCACGGAATCCGATATCCGTCTGCACATCAAGCGCACTAGCGACTTGATCAAGTTGCGCCTCTGCTGTCCGCAACTTGGATAGCTTGGCTTGCACAGGTTGCGACGTCATGCCGACGCTTGCGACCTCATGGCGCGCTTCGACAGGCGAGTTTCGGTTTCGACGAAATTGCGATAGTGGCCACCGTCGATTTGCATGAGTTCATCATGGGAACCGTTTTCGATGATCCGGCCACGATCTAAATACAAAATGCGATCGGCTTTTTGAATGGTCGAGATGCGATGCGTGATCACAAAAATCGCGCGTCTAGAACCCCACGCAGACAAGCGTTCTAGCACGCTATGCTCGGTGCGCGCGTCCAACGCCGCCGTGGGTTCATCCAACACCAAAATGGGCGTGTCTTTCGCGATAGCACGTGCGATGGACAAACGTTGGCGCTGACCCGTCGACAACTTCCCGCCTCGATCGCTTAACACCGTATCTAAGCCATCAGGGAGCTGATTGATATAGTCATCGATGCAGGCCACATGTGCCGCGGCCATGACGTCGGCATCGTTTATCTCAGGCGCGACGTAGCGTATGTTGTCGCGCAAGGACATGCCGAATAAAACGTTTTCCTGCAACGCGACTGAAATGTCGTGCCGCAGGCTCTCTACATCGAGGTCGCGAAGATCAACGCCGTCGATTGAAATCGACCCAGCATCTGGATCAAACAATCGACATAACAGGCTCACCAGGCTGCTCTTGCCGGAACCAGTTGGTCCGACGATGGCGGTGATAGACCCTGGTTTAACCGCGAACGTCACATCGTTTAACACCGGCCGGTCAGGTTCGTAACGGAAGTCCACCCCGTCAAACCGTATTTCGTCGCGAAATGGTGCAAGTGGGCGTGCGTGTGGGCGGTTTTGCACGTCCGGTTCGATGTCGAGAATGTCAAACACGCGGTTGAGCCCCATCGCCATGTCCTGCGCTTGAGTCCACTTTTCAACGAGATCCCGCACCGCAACACTGGATAGGCCAAGCTGTTCCTGCGCGGATTGGTAAGCGGACAAATTCCACTTCAGAAAGCTCAAGCCCACCAGCGCGACCAACACGCTTGCGAACGTTTCCCGCTCGCCGAATGCCCACACCGCCGTGAAAAATTGACCAGCTAGCAAAACGCCTGCAGCTAGCGAAAACATGATGATGCCGACAATTGCCATGAGTGTGCGGACGCGATACGAAGCGTTGAAAGCAGCGACCGAATCGTTTTCTAAGCGTCTCTGTTCAGCAGCGCCTGTGCCGCACGCCTTCAACAAACGCACAGCGGCAAACGTTTCTTGAACCCTAGACGTGAAATCCGAATTCGCTTCGCGCGACGCTAGCGATTTGACCCGCATGCGGGGTGAATACCAAAATCCCCACAACATGGCGAGCACAACGACGCTCAATGTCATGATCCCAAGCAACGGATCCAAACCCAGCAGGAAAAACACGCCTGTTACATACGTCACCAACAACTGGAGAGCTTGGGTCACCATCCCAACCACCGCAGTCACTTGCGCACTGTCCTGATAAATTCGATACACCGAATCGCCAACCCGATGGTCGCTGTGATAGCGAAGTGAAAGTCGATGCCAACGTTCCAACAGCGCCATGCGCAAGTCCTGATTGACGCGCTGCATGATGAATATGTAGTAGTAGGGCAACAGCATCATCGTGGGTATTTGGACCAGCCAAACGAAAATCATGAAAACGCCATATACCCACGTCAGACTGTGCCTCTGTTCCGCCGTGAGAGGTGCTAGACCGATGTTAGCTTGGTCGCTGCTGTTGGCAGCATCTAGCGACGTTTGGGTCGTGCCGGCCAGTTCGGGTTGGCCGAGAAACTCCGCCAAAAACGGCGTCAATGGTTCCGCCTGCAAGATGCTTTGACTGATCAGATCCACTGAAAATAACGCCAAGATCAGCGTGAGCAGGGTGCTTGCAGACAACAGCACGAAGTAATAGACCATGTGGCTGCCAAGTCGAACGCGAACTTGCACTTTGCCAGCGTCAAGCCGGTACTGCACAACCCAAAGACTGACGGTTGCGAGTACGATCAATGTCATGTACACGTTGTCCGCGTACCCGTCGACGACAAAAATCGAGGTGAGCAAGCTCACCCCGCCAAGCGTGACTAGACCAGCGGCGGCGATGACATAAAGTCGACCCGTTGCAAACAAGCTGCCCCAAGCAAGCAACGCGATGACCACGGACGTGTACCACAAACCATCTAGCCAAATAGTCGTGCCTAGTGGGATCAGGCCGACAAAAGGACCAAGCGCCACCAACAGCGTGAGGAGTGGTGGCGTGTGACTGAAGCGCCAAGGCGTCTCTTCAACTCCTGTGTCACTAGCTGCATTCGCGTCCATCGGGTCAGCTGATTCAGCTGTCCCTAGTTCACGCCAGTAACCAACGATGTGCGGCAATAGATAAGGCCAGGTGCGCACGAAGATTTTGATGATGGCGGTAAAGCCACCGATTTCACGTCCTGATGGCTTACTTGAACCAACGTGCGTATCGCCTTCCCCAAGAAAAGGCAGAGCTTGCGCTTGGCGCTGTAGTTCTTGTTCGTCTCGCAAGTGAATCAGCTTCTTTGTCTATCGTGCGACGATGGCAACCAGCGCGGTGTCGAAGGTTGAACTGGTACGGTGTTGGGCACCAATCCGTTAGTTAGCGCAAGCGTTCGGTTCGACAAGTTTGCGGTCGCGCGTAATTGGAATGTTGTCTGCTTTAAAGTTGCTTCGCTGCGTGTAATCAATGCAATCGACTGCTCGATAGGCGTTGATCAAGCCAATTTTGCTTTCGTTCGTGTAGTTCGAATTGGCGCGATGCATCAAGCACGGGTGAAAGATCAAGACATCTCCAGGATGAAATTGCGGCGTCACAACGCGCGCTTCGAATGCTTCAAAGTCGACCAATATGCGCTTTCGAACCGGCCACCCGCCCACTTCAATGTATTTGCGATCCAGCAAGCGCTCGCGGTGGCTGCTTGGTACTAGCGATGTGCCACCCGTATCGGGTCCCATGTCACACAAATACGTGAGTGCCGATGAAAGTTTGAAGTTCGAGAGGGGGATATAGTCTGGGGCGTCTTGGTGCCAACCTTGAAAATCAAAGTTTGAGTTTTCTGGCTTGACGACGGTAGCGGATTGAAAAGCGTCGATATCGCTGTCATATAGCTCGCAAAAAACCGTAGCCAGACGTTCATCATGCATATGCGCGTCTAAGCGACGATGCTTCAGAAATATGTCGTTGTACCAGGTGACGCGATGCGGGTTAAGTGCGTCGCCTGGTTTGTTCGACCACGGGTCGAAGCCGACCCCCGGTGTACCCCGAGGCGTAGCCGTTAACAGTTCCACCGTTGCTTGGCGTAACTCGTCGACCACGTTGCTTGTAAAGAACTCGCGAAGAATCAAAAAACCGTCACCTGCAAAACTCTCAATTTGGTCTTGATTTAGCAAACCGCTGCTCACCTACGTCCCAATGATCTTTTTTCTGCGCTAGACGAACTAGCTCAGCGACGTCGCCAACCCGCGACACGCCGTCCAACTGGTCGAAGATTGACCAGCATGTCGGCAAATCCACTCTTTAATGCACCTGCTTGAAATCGCCAGACCACCAAACCGATTAGAGCGAATGCGCCAACCCATTGAATGGCCAGAATGGCTGGCGAATCTGATACGTCTAGCTTGACCGAAATCGATAAGCCTGCCAAGATTAACGCAAAATCGACTACAAGCCCGAGCGCAATCGTGACCACAATAACACCGGCGACATAGATTGACGCGAAACGTGCGCCAAAAGTGCTCACAATGATCGCAATCGTACCGGTATTCGTAGCTGGTCCGGTCATTAGAAAGACCAATGCCGCACCTGGACTCACGCCTTTGGCAACTAAGGCCGCTGCGATCGGCGTGCTTGCAGATGCGCAGATGTACAACGGTAAGCCGATCAGAACCATGATCGGATACGCTAGCCAGTTCGCATACTCATTCGCCATAAGGTCCGCTGGTAGCGCGAAATAAAGCAACCCACCCAGGGCGATGCCGACCAGCAATGCAAACAGTATGTCGTCCGCAATTTCAACGAACCCGTACCGTAATACATGACGCAGGATGCTTGTAAAACTCAGGTTAGAGGTTTCGGCAGTAGCCGATTCTTCCGATGCTTTAACGGCTGTAGGAACCGAACGCAGGAATGCGATTCGACTAAAGACTCGGCGTAGCCAAGCCGCGCAGATTGGTCGAAGTTCGCGAGCACTTACATAACAATCATCGCGATCGGTAAATAGCGCTATATGCCTTGGGTAATCGTCCTCGCAGTTATTACGATGTTGTGGTGAACCTTCCTCGACATGTTCGACTTGCGAGTCAGATGAAAGCGGGTCGGCGGCCGTTTTCGATAGCCAGATCCACGCCAAACCCGTCGCAATGGCCGTGAGAAAGCTGACGATTGGTCGAGTGATCGCAACAACTGGACCGAAGAACGCGTTCGTTACGAGAATCGAATCAGCACCAGTTTCTGGCGCGGTGATGAGAAACGACATACACGCCGAACGAGACGCACCTTTGCGCCGCATTTCCGCAACGATGGGTACCACTGAGCAACTACATAGGGGCATCGGTACGCCGATGGCTGCACTTGTCGTCACCGCGCTCAAACCCTCACGACGAAACCATCGCAATACTGCTTCTCTAGAGATAAATACATGAATGAGTCCGGCGAGTAACAAGCCGAGCAGTAGCATCGGTGCCAACAGTAAAAACGTCAGCCAAAAAAACTCGCAAAAATCCCAAAACACGCTCATCTATTGCTATTAGCTGGCCATTTCATGCCTTCTCTCGCCGTTGCATCAAAAACACAACCGATCATTTATGTCAAGTAAAGCAAAAACTAAACCCACTCGCCTATTTGATAGATGTACTCGCCATCGAAATGCAACTGCAAATGAACCCACCTTCAGCAACTCGGCAAACATAGAATTTATCAAATCGCGACGATGTCGCGAAATTTGCTATGGTGACTTCGGCTGGTCCCTCGCAGCGAGAAACTGTGAACTCCGTCAGGCCTGGAAGGGAGCAGCGGCAGCAGCTACATCGGGTGCCGAGGATACGCTGGCCGAGTTGCCACCTAACTAGACGCTTCAAGCCAAG
>VXLJ01000026.1:0-2879 GCA_009841635.1 Gammaproteobacteria bacterium | reverse complement strand
TACGATGCCAACTACGATGAGTAGGAATTTCACTAGCCGATCATCGTGACGCTTTTGCCGTTCGCTTGAGCTCACACCCTGCGTTGGATCCACCACCTCTTTCGCGATATCGATGTGGTGGGTTCGAAGTTCCTTGTCGATGATGTCGATAACAGCAATATAGATGAATGTACCTGCCGCAAATGCACAAAAAGCACCTTGCAAGATGGAATATGTGTCACTCGATTCAAGCCATACGACACCTGACGAAATACCAATCACGATGCCTACCGGTGTCATCACACAAAACAACGCGAGAAACCACCATTGGCGCGCCATTGAAACACCTGAAGAGTGTGCGCATACCGTGAGCGCAAAAGCGGCAGGACCTTTGTGAAACGCAATCGCGAACAGCATCGCCACAACCCCAGCGACCGTCGTTTCTAAGCCGAGCGCTATACCAGCAACGATGGAATGAATGCTCAACATCGTAAGTAGCACATACGGGTGCAACGCTTCCTCACGCGATGGCGGCGAAGCATCGGAAAATTCATCGCTCGCGAACAAAATCCGATCCAACAGAAGTAGCAGCGCAAAGCCTGCGGTGCCTGCAAATGCGCCCCAAGGAAACGATGAATATGGCGCAAGCAACTCGATACCTTCAGGAAGCAGATGAATGAATCCAAGTCCCAAGAACAAGCCACCAGCAAACGCATTGCCGAGCGAGAAAAATCGCTCGCTATGAGCCCATTGCGAGGAGACAAGCGGAATCAGACCACCGCAAACCGCCACCGCAAGAATTGCGATGAGTGCAAGCAGCTGGATGGTTATGACGTTTAAGTCAGCAAAATCCAACGGCAAAAACGTAAAGAGTCATATTTTGAATTATTAAAGCAAGGCGTATCTCAGCACCAAATGCTTCAGTGCTTCATAGCATGAGTCATTTATGCTGGCAACCATGCGAGCATGCGTTAAAAAGTCAACGAAATATTTGAATATGAGCCGTTGCGCGGGGTTTGTCGCAGCGCACTTCAAAACCCTTGCTTGAATTAACGTTTCGCGTTATTGAACGTGTCTAGCAGCTTGTCGTATTGCGCCCCGGTCGGACTATTTAAGAAATCTTTGCGCCCCAACAATTGGGCCATGCGATCGCCGTACTGTTCAATCAGTTCGTCCGCATGAGCACCGTAATCTTCTACTGGACGCATCATCAGGCGCGTGTAGGTGATGTGACAAACCACACGTTCCCCGTCATTTTTTCGCGGCCAATTACCATGCCAGATATTGCCGTCCCACATCGCTACTGAACCTGGCGGGCATTCCACCGCAATAGCGCCATCGCCTGCCGCGATTTCTTCAGGACGTGGGTGACGTCGCAATGAATGACTACCCGGGATCAATCGAGTCGACCCGTTGTCTTTAGAAAACTCATCGCAAGCCCAACAACCCGTTAAAAGCATGTTGTGCGCTGGGAAAGGCGCAGGCAACCAATTGTGATCTGCGTGCAAACCTAACGCTGGCGAATCTTTGGGCCGCACACTTGCCGCCACTTGACTAAGCAGAAACCCACGACCTACCGAGTACTCAGCCATTGCCAGCAACTTAGGTTGCAGAATCACCTCCGCGAATATCGGATCTTTCGCGAGCAGCATGTTACCGCCATTACCCGCCGCATGGAGTTTCGTAATCGTGGCCCGAAAGCGATCGTTGAAAGCTGCGCTGGCGACGTCTCGCACCACAGTCCAGCCGTTCATCGCCAACTCGCGACAGTTTTCCCGAAGTCCAAGCTCATCGATGGTCGGGGCAAGTTCCTCCGAAATGGCATCCGGTGCCAAGGTATCGAAATGCACCTTCAAAGCTGCTTCGGCCATGCTCAGTATCTCATTGTCAGAATGAGAAGATTATGAGCTTGCTGACCATGTGTCGCCCATTTCACACGGGTTTGTGTAACCCGATTTGGCGGTCGGCTTCTTCCATGCGCGCCAATGCATGAGCAAAGCTAGGCGATTGGCGATCGCCAATTTGGCGCTGGTCCGGCCGTGGTGCTGCGAAACGGTACGATGTCAATGCCCCCGCGCCGCGCAAAACTGCCCAATACCGAACAGCTACTAGGTTCGCAAACAGCCATCACATCTCGAAAAATACGTTCAACAGCACTTTCATGAAACGTCGGATGCGTTCGAAATGAAACAAGGTATGCCAGTAGCGATTCTGCGCTGAGCCACCCATTTTGGAGCGAAACAACGATGGTGGCATAGTCCGGTTGACCTGAAATGGGGCACAGACAACGGAACGTATCCGTGTGATAGCGCCCACTCGCACGACTTGCACTTCGACGCGGTGCTAGCAGTGCTTGATTCGGTTGAAACGTGCTTACACCAAGCGGAATGTAATCAAGGCAATGCGATGCCTCCATGAAAGATGGGTCGAATGCAAAGCCTGGTGTGCCCGTATTCAAAGTGACATCGCAACTCGCTTGTAAAAGTTCATCTAAGTGCGCCTTGATTGTTGCGATAACCTGATGCTTCGACTCAAACGTCAGCAGCGCGAACGTCATTAGATAGAGTTTGAACGATTTGCTTTCCACGATCGATGTTGATTCGACGGGCACTCTAATGGTCAAATCACCGCGTTTAGGTTTGCCGCGGATATCCAACCAAGTCAGTTCACTCGTCCGCCAAACGTCTTCACCAAATCCGTCGAATTCACGCGTGCCCAACGTGCGCTCACGTTGGTCGGCACGCTCGATAGCCTCGAGCTGCTGCATAGACACTTGCATCGACGCGGATTCCGTCAAGTCGGGTTAAACCTCAAAACGCCTTGAACACTTAAAATTTGAATCGCATGCGGGAATAGCTCAGTGGTAGAGCACAACCTTGCCAAGGTTGGGGTCGCGGGTT
>VXLJ01000007.1:374817-392782 GCA_009841635.1 Gammaproteobacteria bacterium | reverse complement strand
AAAGTAGCACTGAATTTCAAAGGAGAAATTGAATTCTCCCATCTGTTTAGTCAGGGTTATATGACGGATTAATTAACGAAGCGTTGTTGCGAGCGCACGTAAGGGCAGCTATGCGTCGGAGCGCTATTTCAAAATATACCCAATGAATAAAAAAGCCGCCACATCCAATAGGATGTGACGGCCTAATGTTGGCTATCTACTGTCCGAATGAATAAGTCATACCAAATTTGATAATGCGCCCAAACGGGTTGTGTGTGAATGCATCGTAGTTCATCTCAATGCCGGTAAACGGCGGATCTTCGTCAGATGCATTGATTAGCGATCCCCAAAAATCAATATCGTCATTCACGCGGTAATTTGCATGAAGATCGTGCGTTATTTGGGACTCTACTGTGACGTCCGCAGTATCTCGCTCATATTCATCAATGTAGTTTAGGTTATAGCGTAGATTCAAAGGACCCATCGCGTAATTCGCAGTTACTCGACCCTTCAGCTCAACTAATGAGCGCGCAAGCGATGTACCGTAATTCATGCTCCCAAGAGCATCGTACGCACCACCTAGAACCCACGAATCAATTTCATAGTTCAATATCCGTGTGCCGTCCATGCCGATGGAAGCAATCCCCTCGCCCAGTTCAAATTCGTATGCGGCCGAAAAATCGATACCAGTCGTTTTGATATCTGGACCATTGATGATGAAGACATCGATGATCTCTAAATTTGCCGCGGCGGGTGGACCGCCGAAAGCAAGTCGATCGAAGTAAGGACTGGACTCATCGCACACCCCACCTGGGCATGCTGCGTTCAGCACAGCACCGAACGGCTCGGTAACCAACGGTTTTTGAAAATCGTACGACCAGTAATCAAGGGTCATAAACACATTGTCGCCACTATTTAGCAGGTCATCGTGATCGATAAGCAACCCAGCATTGATCGTTGTTGCTTCCTCTGGTTCCAGCATTGGATTGCCTTTGGTGTCCACACGCTTAAATGCGCCCGTTGCGGCCACGTATTGCAGGCTGTTGCTAGAGTCGTCCGCAACCGTTTGATTTAGAGTAGGACCGCGGAACGTAGTCCCAACGGAGGCCCGTAAACCAACACTCGGCATCAGTTGCCAACGAATCGCAGCTTTCGGATCTAGGCTGGAGCCGGTCTCACCACCATAGTCTTCGAAGCGCAATGACAACTGTGCTTCTAAGGTATCGCTCATCGGGAAATTCAATTCGCCAAATAGTGCGTAAATGCTGCGACTTTGATCGATTTCAGTGCTCGGCGGCAGGAATCCGAACAGCCCATTACGTCGGGTTGTACAGTCTTGAATTTCAGGACCTACGGCACAGGGAAACAGATCGAAATTGTTTATATCCAATGGTCCGCTTTGGTAAGTCTCATGCCGGAAATGTGCACCGCCGGCGAAATCAACTGCACCGCCGCCAAGATCCATATCCAACTCGCCGCCTAGGACGCCTTCAAGCACGAACAGGGACGTTTCGCCGTATCCGCCGAGGGTCGTGACCATGTAATCCAGCAAGTGTTGGTTATCCAGCGCTGGATTGAAGTCTGGGTTTACTGCAGTCCCGTTCGCAACCTGCGGATGTGCGCCGGCCATCGAGTTTGAAAATGGAATCCAGTAGCGACAAGGACCTTGGCCAGCGTGGTTCATTAATGTATCAAGCGAAAATGAAAGGTTGCCATTGGCGTCATATTCGTTCGGTACGTTCTGTTCGCATTCAAAGCCACCTAACCCTTGCCGCGCACGGGCGTCACGATAAACCATCGTGTCGCCGCCTTCGGAGAACCGTTTGGAGGATGAGTAGAGTGAGGTGATACGCCAATCTCGGTCGTCCCATTCACCGTCCAACTCCACTTCGAATCGCACCAAATCGTTGTCGCGGCGATGGCTTCGAAGCGGTCCATCCTGACCGTAGTAGCGTCCGTAGAACCAAGCTACTTCTTGCCACTCGAGTGGTATGCCAGCGGCAGTTTGAGTTGGATCACCGGCATAGGTGCAGTAACTTTCAGCGCAAGCGGCCATCGAACCATAGAGCTCTGGATATTTGCTTGCCATATCAATCAAGCCTGGGTTGTTTGCGCGGATTGTGCGCTCAGAGTCGACGAGGCGATTTGGCGGGTATGACGGCGAAGTCTTCCAATTCGGCACAGAACTATCTGTCATGAGCATGCTGGTACGAATGGTCGTCGTATCAGTGATTTCCCAAGAAGCCTCGGTGAACCATTGAGCGCGGAAAGCTTCCTCGGCTAAGTTGTCAAACGCCGTGTACTGAAACCGACAGAAGCCACCTCGAGGGTTCTGTGGCAATACTGTGGTTCGAGCGCCGCCAAGTGTTTCGCAATTGGGATCCACGATGCCACCGACGAGTAATCCAGCAAATCCACCCACTCCGAGACTTTGTAAGAAATTCCAAGTCGACAAGGGCACCACCACGGATGGTCGACCAACCGACGACCAGCCACCGGTCGGACTTTCAGCATAGGTCAGAAGTCCCCAGTCGCGATCAGCGATGGCGAGTTCACCACGATCGATCGCACTAATGGATGAGACGAGGTGACCACGACCATCGGCAAACTCTCTTCCCCAGATGGCGCCGAATTCTGTATCACCGTCCGAATCAGCGATGGCCTTGTGATTTCCTGAGACCTCAAAGCCAACGAAATCTCGACGCGTGATGAAGTTCATCACACCAGCAATCGCGTCCGAGCCGTAGGTTGCAGCGGCCCCATCGCGCAACAGTTCAATGCGTTGAATCGCCACTGAAGGTATAGCGTTGACATCTACAAGCAGCTGGGCTTGGGCACCAATAGCGTGCGGCGACCACGTTGTTCGTTGCCCGTTCACCAGCACCAGCGAACGACTAGGACCTAGTCCCCGAATATTGATCGTTGCACGGTCTGCCCCAGCGCCGGCCTGGAATTGGTCGGTCTCACCGTCTGCACCTTGACTGAACGAAAGATTCTTGACTAGGTCAAGGACGGTTGGCGAACCCTCGTACGTGAGTTCTTCCCGTGTCAACGTCGTGACTGGCAGTGCAGCATCTTCTGGTGTACCTTTGATGTACGAACCAGTCACGATCACTTCTTCGACTTCGTTCGTTTCGTCCGCAGCCGTGGACTCATCTTGACCCCACGCAAAGGTTGCGATGCATGCTGTGAACACCATGCATAAGAGCGTCTTTAGACGCATGTCAAACAACCGCAACACGGCTTTTTTCATATTCAATCCCGATCAGAAACTGATGTTGCTCGACATCAACGTCGAGGTGGCAAAGGAGAACCTAATTGTGAACATTAGACTACAACCCCATGCCAAAATTCTATGCGAGTACCTGTCCTTCTTTAATCAGGAATTGTGTTGATTTCAAAGGTAGAAATTCGTATGAATTGAGGAGTTAAAACCGAGTCATCGCAATGGGTATACAAGCGTCAGACTTTAGCCAAGGCGGGCAAACTATAGGTACGTGCGGTGAATCTGTGTAGCCATTGGTTTATTTGCTTGCCGTCAAAGAAATTGCCCGTCGCAAGACACTCGTCGCGACTTGATTAAATCTAAGAAGCGCTTTCTAAGTTGCTTCGTCTACGAGCAACAGGGTGCATCTGGGCGCAATTGTCATTGCGCAATTGCCAATGAATAACCGCATTGCCACATTTTGCGATTAAGACGGCTATATTGGTAGTGGTTGAAGTGATGTGATAGGGTGCGTTGGGAAATCAGCCGTCTCGTTGTCCTACGCAATGCTTAAAGTACTCTTGGGTCTCAGAATCTACGCAATAGATGAAGCAGCCCTTCTGGCCTCGTGTCATTAGTGTGCGATAAGTGTTTTTGATCACGCGATCAGCTCGTCTCTTTGCGTCGGCGGGGTCTTCTCGGAACATTTTCTTATAACCTTTAGTCGCATCGTCTGACTTAGCGCGCTCGTTAGCGTCAGTTTGCACTATACCGTCGCGTATAACAAAGTCCTTCCCAACTATCACGCCAACGTATTCAAGCTCAAGCCCTTGGCATGTATGAATGCAACCAATCTCATCAACTGAGTTTTCCTCTATGAGCCAGGTAGAGCCATACGAGGAAAGATTCCACTTCTTCTCAAAATGGTGTTCAGGAATTTTGACGTCCTTTTCGACCGGGTTTTTCCTGCCCTCCCAGTTCCAGCAGTACCCAGCCACCATTCTTGATTTATTGCTGCTTTGATTGAGTGAAATGATGGTTTCGTGGAGTTCGTGGGGGGAATCGAACACTTTGAAGTCGAATTCACGCACGTCTAGCGTGCTCGTATCCGTCTCCTGAAGTTGGAGCGTATTGCTGAGCCAATCTAAATAACTATCTGACCCATTACATCGAAATTGAGATTCGAGCTTAAGTTCCTTGACATCCGCACCAGCTTCTAAGGATCGCTGCCTGAGTTCTTCTCGGTCGCCGATATCCTTGAAATGAATGATCTGGTCTTGATCCATAAAGAATAAGACTTGCTTAGCAGCATTAAGCATTTCTTTGATGTGATGCCGTCCTTTAGGGTCGCGGAACCACCGTTCCATCAATCGGTGTGCTTCGTCGACGATTAAAACGTCGACCGAATCACGCCTGGCATTTACGAAGTGTCCGGCTTTCTTAAAAAGCGCAGAGATCTCGCCCGATGTTTTCGACCCTGCGAGCTTGGCTTCATAAATTTCCCGCGGCGCGTTGTTGTTGGTAACGTAGTGGGCCACCTTACCTGCATTAATCAATTTGACGAGCAAATTAATGGCGATGACTGACTTACCCGTTCCAGGACCACCTTCAACCAACAACACACGTTTTTTATCTGAATCCATTCTTGAAAGCGCTAGTGCTTCTTCGAAGACCAACTTCTGCTCGTCAATCATGATGAATTCTTCGTTGCCTTGAAGTAGAGACGCAACCGTGTCGGCGAGTTCTTTCGACGGCTTTAGAGGGCTTTGATCGACCCGCTGAAGAATCTTGGCCGCATCACCGTGGCGAATTCGTTGTCCAAGAAATTCGGCTAATTTGTCTATGTCCTGACGAACGTATACCGGCGCTTTTTCGGTGTGAGCCTGATAAAACTGATCACCAAGTGCGTCTTGAGATTCACAGTTATGTAAATAAGCACAAGGATGCAGACCAATCGGACCTTGCTGAACCGCCACGTTGAAACTTTTTATCAGCGATGCATAGGTCCAGGCTTGATAGGAAGGATGCGCTTCTTCTCTAATCCCACCCCCAAGATAAGTTTTTACGATGGCATCTTTTGAGGTCTTTCTAACGTCGGACCACTGTTTCAACTCTACTATAACGAGATTCTCTCGTTCTTGCGAATCTAAGCCAGACACGAGCAAATCTACGCGTTTGGCGGTCAATGGGATTTGGTACTCAATTGCAACCTGAGCGTCGGGTGGTATCTCGCCGACATTCAGGGCTTGATTCACAGCGTTAAGTGAATTGCGCCAGGACGCAATTTGACTAGCCGAGGTTCCTTGGCCTAGGGCTGATTTAAATTGCTCAAGAACGCGGTTCTCAATTTCGTTTGTTTGAACTTGAGCGCTAAATTCTGCTCGTGACGCGGTATAGACTAGCAATATCTTTCCTCAATTCGCATAGCTAGATATTTTTCGCTGAATTATCTCGGCTAATAGGAAGCCAAGACATGCCTTTATCTTCTTGGTATTTGATCGATTTAGCTCGTCGTGATATGACAACGTGGCGCATTTCCTCCCGTTCTGGTGATTCAAATAGTGTTCCGTCTAACCTATTGCAATTTAAAAGGCAATCCTGCCGATTGCCATCTCGAGAGCTTTCCGGAATGATCAATCTGACGCAGTTTGGCTTGTCAGATTGGATGGCAAAGTAGCAGTAAAACCACTCCGGCTATGTCTATGAGCAACAGAAACACAACATGTAACCACGCAGATCAATGAGTGCGGGTTTGGTATGCCGCCATAAACAGCTTGGTGCGTTCGTTCAGATTGCTATAGAACTCACGCGTTTCGGTATCCGATGGATGCCGGCTCAATGTCGCTGGAATGCCCGAATCGTTCGCCAACGGTGCGCGATCACGATGGCCGTAGTAGATTTGGACCGTTTTACGCTCTGCTTGGGTCGCCCGGGTTGTCGCTGTATGAAAAAGTGCTACATTGAATAGCGCACAAGTCCCAGCTGGTCCTTCGAGATTCACTCCTTCGCGTCGTTTTAACTGTTCGGCGGCTTCTTTAAGTGGTGGGTCGGTGATGCTTTCAGGTGAGATGGAAAAACAGTGCGTAGACTCGTCTACATCGCTGAGATATACGATCAACTGCATGTAGTCGAGACGCAACGGGTGTTCAAACCAGTAGCCCCGATCGCGATGCCACTCCTGATGAGTCTGGCCGTCATAGTTCCGCATGCGGCGTAGTCCGATTTCGCCAAAGCAGACAGGCCCTCCAAACAACGCGACGATTTTGGGGTATATGGTCGGGTGACGGATGAGCTCATCAAAATGCGGACTGGAAATGAGCGCTTCGTAATTTGCCTCTTGGTGGTAGCCGTAGGTGTGCCACATGTATGGGAATTGCCGACGATCGTTGTCGAACATTTCAATGAAGCGAGCAACATCGGCGTCAGATAAAACGCGGCCTAGATTTAAGAATCCATTTGCCTTGAATTCGTCGAGCTCGGCCGAACTAAGGGCTGGCTTGGGTTCGACCACTTTGTCCACAGTAAACCTCGGTGGCTTGCTTAGAGATGGGCTTGCAGATAGTGGCCGGTATAGGATGCTTTTGTTTTAGCGATCTTTTCGGGGGTGCCTTCGGCGATAACTTCGCCGCCGCCACGGCCACCTTCAGGACCCAAGTCGATGACGTGATCTGCCGTCTTGATGACGTCCAAATGATGTTCGATACACAGCACGGTGTGACCCGCATCGACCAACTGATGCAAGCAATTCAGAAGGTTCTGAATGTCTGCGAGATGCAAACCAGTCGTAGGCTCGTCCAATATGTAGAGGATGTGCCCGCGATTCTGCAGTTTCGCGAGTTCAGTCGCAAGTTTGACGCGCTGCGCTTCGCCGCCTGACAGCGTCGTAGCAGATTGACCGAGCGTCAGATAACCAAGACCGAGATCGTCCAGCACCTTGATCTTGCGAGCGATTTTGGCTTCGTTTTCAAAAAAGCTGACGCCATCTTCGATTGACATATCTAGAACATCGGCAATGTTTTTGTCGCGATAAGTGATTTCGAGCGTTGCCTCGTTAAAGCGCTGCCCTTTGCATGACGTGCACATCACTTCGACGTCGGGCATAAAGTAAAGCTTGGTGGAAATCGTGCCCTCTCCTTGGCACTCCTCGCAACGACCACCTTTGACATTGAAACTGAACCGTCCAGGCTTGTACGCGCGCTGTTTGGCCAACTCAGTGTTGGTGAACAACTTACGAATTTCGTCGTAAACGCCAACATAAGTTGAAGGATTCGAGCGACTATTGCGACCAATGGGAGTTTGGTCGATATTGATGACTCGAGTTAGATGTTCGACGCCATCTATGGATTCGTGCTCACCTGAAAGAGATCGAGTGTCCACGAGCTGTTTCCATAGTTCCTTGTAGAGGATTTCGTTAATGAGCGTGGATTTACCGGATCCCGATGCGCCGGTAACGCATACAAACACACCTAATGGGATACGCACATCAATGGACTTCAGATTGTTTTCAGCCGCACCGTGAATGACAAGTTCTTTGGCATTGACCTCCCGTCGATTGTCTGGGGTGGTGATGCGCTTAGTGCCGCTCAGGTACTGACCCGTAGGTGAGTCTTCGTGTGCGAGGATTGCGTCCAATGATCCTTGAACAACCACGTTGCCGCCATGAATGCCTGGACCAGGACCTAGTTCAACGACGTGATCGGCGGCGCGAATCGTGTCTTCATCATGTTCGACGACAACAACGGTATTGCCTAGATCTCGCAACGATTTGAGCGTCGAGATCATTTTTGTGTTGTCTTTGGGGTGCAAACCGATCGAGGGCTCATCGAGCACATACAGCATGCCCATCAAGCCAGAACCGATTTGAGTTGAAAGCCGGATCCGTTGCGCTTCGCCACCTGAGAGGGTGCCAGACGCGCGATCGAAATTTAGATAGTCCAAACCAATGCCCAGAAGCAGATCGATGCGCTTGACGATCTCATTTTTGATTTGGTTCCCGGCTTCGGCTTTAGCGCCTTCGAACTTCAATCCTTGCAGGAACAATTGAAGTTCGTCGAAATTCATTTGCCCTAAGTCGCGAATGTTCTTGTCATTGATGTGAAATAACAGTCTCGATGCTTTCAACCGTGAACCACCGCAATCTGCGCAAGTCCTTTCGATCATGACTCGATCGAGCCATCGTTCCATGTTTGAATTTGGTACGTCTTGTTGCCGATACCAGCGATAGCGCCGTTCGATCGTGCCAGCTACACCATTGAAGTTGATCGGCCAACGTAACCATCTTTCCTTGCGATCCTTCGATTCGGGTGGGATCTGCAATTGCAGGAGCTTGCCTTTGGTTCCGTACAAGATGATGTCTTGTGCTTCGTCTGACAGTTCTTGCCATGGCTTGTCCATGTCGATGTCGTATTCCTGGGTGACGGTGTACAAGGAATAGCCTGAATGAGATTCAGGTCGATAACTAAACGCATCTCGCAAGAAACACCCTTGTCGCAAACTGCGTTCAGGATTGGTAACGAGCAAATCTCGGTGGGTTAGCTTGGTGGTGCCAATTCCACCGCAGGTGCGGCATGCCGCTTCGGGTTTGTTGAACACGAAGAAGTCCGGCACGATATCGCCGTAGACGAGATGGTGCTTTGAACTGCCGAATGATTTAAAGAACTGAGATTGCGCTCGCTTGCTCACGCCACTCGTGATCTCAATGGTTAGAAGAGAATCGCCGACGCGTAGGGCATGTTCGATCGCTGTTTTCAGCTGCTTGTCGACACCGTCGATGAGCTTGAGTTTGTCCACCACCGCATACATCTGCGGCGTACCTTCTACGCCTTCGGGCACTTCTTCGCTGAGGTCCACGCGTTCGCCGTCGATGATGACCGTACGGCAGCCTTGCTTACGAACTTCGGTAAACAGCACAGACGCATCTTCACCGTAAATCAAAAAGATTGGCACCTGCAGTTCGAATTCCGCCCCCATAGGGAGCGTCAAAATCGATTCGAGAATGTTGCTGGCTGTCTTGATCGGGACGTCTTCCTCAGTGTATGGACACTTGGCATCGGCTACCGTGGCGAACATGAGATTGAGATAGCTTGATACGTCCGTGAGGGTACCAACTGTCGAACGAGGATTTCTAGCGATAGTCTTTTGTTCGATGGACACCACAGGCGAGAGACCGTAGACGAAATCGACATCCGGTTTTTCGACCTGGGCTATGAAGCGTCGCGCAAAGCTTGACAGGGATTCCATGTAGCGACGCTGACCTTCGGCATAAATCGTGTCGAATGCAAGTGACGACTTGCCTGACCCTGACAAACCTGTGACCACGACCAGCGCATCGCGCGGAATCTCAACTGAAACGTTATTAAGGTTGTGGACTCGCGATCCCTGTACTTCGATGGTCGTACGGAAGCTCGTTCTGTTTGCGGGCGCGCTAGGTTTCCCGTTGCTTGCTTTAGATGGTTTTGGTCGAGAAGCCATAGTTCAGTTTGCAAAACATGCTATTTCGGGGATTTCAAGCGGTAGAGGTATGCGTAATGGCGGTTCTTGAGAGTACGGTGATATCGGCGATAAAGTCGTGTTGTTGGATTCAATACACGGTAACTCTCTTGCAGCAACACCTATCCGTCCTACGGTTTGAATTATGTTTGTAACGATGTAATTGACTCTCCCGTCATCGGTGTGGATGCAGCACGTCAAAAGCAACGTAGTAACGGGTAGCGCGCTCTCTGGCCTGTCTTCGTACTCAAACTCACGAGCCGGTTTGGAGACGTACGAAGTCGTAATAACTGCTTTGTTTTTCCATCAGCTCGGCGTGCGAACCTACATCGGTGACCTTGCCTTGGTCCATGAACACGATTCGATTAGCTTTCCGAATGGTTGAAAGCCGATGGGCGATGACCACGACGAGTTTGGTTTCACACGCGGTTTGCAACGACTCAACCAATGCTTCTTCGGTAGAAGGGTCCAGTGCTGCGGTCGGTTCGTCAAGAATCAGGATTGGCGTGTCACGAATCAAACCGCGTGCGATACACAGCCGTTGCTTTTGACCGACAGACAGGTCGTCGCCTGAGCGCCCTAACACCGTATCAAGACCATTAGGTAGCACTTCGATTATGTCTGATGCTCCGGCTTGATCCAGTGCAACAAGCATGTCTTCTTCCGTTGCGTCTGGTTTTACGAGCAGCAAGTTGGAGCGAATCGATTCCGACAACAGCATGTGTTCTTGAAACACATAAGTCACAAAGTCGCGCACGGATTCAGGGGTTGCATCAGCCAGATCTTGGTCGTCATAAAGCACGCGGCCGCTCGTGGGCAGGACATACCCCGCAAGCGCATATGCGAGCGTGGTTTTACCGGCACCTGTGGGACCCACGATGGCCGTGAGTTCGCCTTGCTGCAATGTCAAATCAATGCTCTGAAACGCGGTTCGCCCGTCAGGATAGCTGAACGATGCGTTTTCTAACTTGATGGCTTGGGGGATTTCTCTCAGATTCGACTTGCCTGAATCTTCGGACGGCGCATCAATGAAGAAAAACACCCTCCGCAGCGCTGCAGCATTGGCTTGCAAGTTAATCCAGAAGACACCTAATTCCATGGAGGTGCCTGCAAGCGAGAACCAGATGCCAAACAGAATCGTCCAGTCGCCAGGGCTCAACTCGCCGATGATGATGCTGTCTGTAATAGAAACAGCGATACCGAACGCAACTACGACGATCACGATCCAGGTGGTGAAGCGGATCACGATTTCGATGATTTTGATGTGCCGAAAGCGACGAAACGACTCTTTGCTTTGATCGTCAATACGATCCTTCTCGCGAGCCATCCCGCCTAGGCTCTGTACCGCTGCAATGCTTCCCATGCTTTCTTCGATTGCGTTGGTGGTTGCAGTCCCAGCTGCTCGACTGTCTTGTTGCACGCGGCGCGTTAGGTGTGAAAAGGGTAGGGTGACGCAAAGTCCTAACGGCATCAAGAGGACAGCGACCCAGACCAATTCAGGCGAAATTGCGCCGTAGCTGTAATAGAGGAAATAGATCGAAATGACCGATTGAACGATCACCGCAATTGGCACTAACGTGAGCGTGTAACACACGGCGGGGAGCATCGGTGCGTCGTACATGACGCGATAAATCGCATCACCGATGCGGTGGTCATCAAGTGTAGGCATGGGCAGGTGCGCCATGCGTTGGTAAAGACGCGTGCGAATATGGTTGGTCAATCGTTGCGACAGGCGAATGTGAATTAACGTGTCGACGAATCCAAGCAGACTTGCGCTCTCGCTCCAACCCTCGTTCATTTCATTTTCAGACCGTGTTGCGCTGTCTTCGCCTTGCGCCCAGTCCTGAAAAACGTAGGTTCGCGTCCCAAATACCAACAGAAGCACGACACCGAAAACCGTTAAAGCCACCAGAATCTCGAACGGCGAATAGTCGTACACGAAATCAATAAAGGGTTGGACGTGCGGTGGCATGACGACTTCTGTTGAATCGAATGGTTTCTGAAGTAGAACCTGATCGACCAGAATCTTGGCCAGCCACTGTATATACAGAATTGGCACGATTGAGAGCAAGGACAGCAAGATCTTCATTGCGAACATGCGAGGAGCTGTCGCAATGTAAGAGAACCCACGCCCGATAAGGCGCGCGGACTCTAGATTGGTAATCCGCGTCTGAGTATCTAGCCGATCGTCAAACCGCGCTGGATTTACGTTTTCATCCACGTGAACTGTTTCACTCATGAAAGCGTGCTAGCTGACACGTCTGCCGCAACCGCGATTTCACCTTCAAAGAAGTTTCGGTAACGTCCATCGTTATTGGCCATGAGATCTGCATGTGAGCCACAGGCGACGATCTTGCCATCTTCTAAGAGTGCGATTTGGTTTGCGGTTTGAATGGTCGAATAGCGATGAGTAATGAGAAATACAATCCGTTCGCTTGCCCATTCCCGCAAATTGCCCAGAACTTGATTCTCGGTCTCTGCATCTAGCGCAGATGTTGGTTCGTCGAGAATCAGAATTGGCGTGTCTTTGGCGACGGCACGGGCAATTGAGAGGCGTTGGCGTTGTCCGGTAGACAACTTACTGCCACGTTCACCTAATTCAGTGTCATAACCATCGCTGAGCTCGCTTATGAATTCGTGTGCGCATGCGATCTTTGCCGCGGTTATGACTTGCTCGCGTGATAGACCATGCGTGGCGTACGCAATGTTGTCTGCGATAGTTGCTGCGAATAGGTTGTTTTGTTGTAAAGCGATCGCAACGTTTGCACGTAGGTCATCTACTTTGATGTGGCGCAAGTCAACCCCATTGATTCGTATGCGGCCAGCATCGACATCGTAGAGTCGCAACAAGAGCGACATGAGGGTGGACTTCCCGCTGCCCGTACGGCCGATGATCGCAGTAATGGTTCCAGGCTCTGCGGCTAGGTTTACAGATCGCAGGATTGGGATCTCGGCATCGTATGCGAATGCGACATCTTCGATTTGCAGTGAATCAATCGGTTTTGGCATATCGACTGCTTCCTCACGATCGATGATCTCTGGTTTGAGGTCTAGCAAGAAAAACGCCCGTTCGAGACCAACAACCATGTCTTGGAGCGAACCCCAAATCCGGATTAAGTCGTTGCCATTCCAAAGGCACTCTTGGATTCGATTACTAGCGGCTGAAAATGCGCCGTAGTTCCAAACTGCGAATCCCACCAACGCAACTACACCAAATAAGAAGGTCGCTCGATCCTCTAATACCCAAGTAGCAATGAGGAATTCGCAAACGATCAATAGTGCGCCAATCACCAACGCCACTAATGTGCTCATTAAGACGAATTCACCGCGAAGTAGAAGTGCGGCATCCAATGCACGTTGAGAATCGGTATTGAACCGTGATTCCATGACCCCTAACGCTTTATTGGCTTTGACGACGCGGATTGCTTGAAACGCCTCTTGAATGCGAGAAGTGAGTTGGCTGTTGCTTTCGCGCGCGTGCCGCGAACGAATTTGTAGGCGTGGCGTAAACCAAGCCACGATCAAGAGGATCGGGACAACGCCGAACAGGAATATAAGACCCAAAATCCAACTGAAGCTAACGATCACAATGAAGCTGAACGATGCAGTAAAGGTCGCGACGGTGGGCTGAAGTAGGATTTTTTCAACGATGTTAGTGATCATCGCACTATCTTGATAAACTCGATAGATCGCGTCACCAGTTTGTGCGTGGGCGTGATAGCGAAGCGAAAGATGCTCGGCACGTTCGATCATCGTGACGCGTAGATATTGATTGATCCGTTGCAGGATCCAGGTTCGGTAATAGTCGACAATCGGCGAGAGCGTAAACATGATGATCGCAGTGAGTGCGATGATCACGAAGAAGCGATTGCGGACGGTCTTGCGTTGCGCTTCGTTGAGTTTTGCTATTTGATTTTCTAGGTTTTCACGACGCTCATCAGTCGAAACCACGATTGCATCGGATTCATCGGCCTCTGTCTCGATCAGCTCACGAAGTTCTGCGGATGCTTTAAGTTCTGCTTCTGTAAATTGAAAACTCTCGTCTACGAACAGCACCGCGGCTTGTGTTGCATCGAGTTTTTCGCCGATTAAGACCTTGTTATAAAAGAGGTCGTAGGTGACGAGCGACGCTCCTACCCACACTATCTCGATGACCATACGAAGGGTCACCCACAGGATCAGATGTGGCAACTCCTGGCGTAAATACGGCCAGGTGCGAAAAATCAGCGTCTGGAATTCTTTGAAATTAAAGCGACGTTCTGTTCTTTCCGCGCGATTTAGCGAGATGGCTGATCGGAGGGTTGAATAACTAAAAATTACGGACGGCTCGACTTAAATATTTGAAGCTAGCATCGATTGGTGCGCGAAATATATGTGGCGGGAAGCTTCATGCATTCTACGAAGCAAACTCGCTGCGCCTTGTCGTTTCATTGTCACCCTCTATACGCCAACATCCATTCAATTTCAGCAGTCAGCGATCTAGCTGGCATGACGTTGCTTCTGTTTAGATTTTGGTATGCTTTCTAACTGCAATCAATATAGTATAATATGATAAATCGAATCTTAGAAAAATGTGTAAGGCATTCGCTTATACAGCATGTCGACAGCTATCACCTATTGGCGTTCGTTTCTGGATTAAGCCTGTTGGCAATACCCTGTATTGCGCCAGGGTCTCGAGCAATATGAGAATGCATATGACCTCAATTAGACGATTTCGCTGGACCGCAAATATTCTTAGAAAGAGCTAAGTCGTTTCTTGAACACATCAAGGGGACGGAAAACCAACTCGCACCATGCGTCTGTGCTATTGATCAATTGCACAGTTGCACAAGGTGGCTCTTAACGGGAGCTCTTAGATTGTCCTATCGCGAAATAGCTTTAGCTACTTATCGAAATTTGTTTGGCATTCACTAAGGTAAACCTACGCAACAAAGAAAGCCAGTTCTTCGACCTCATTTTGGCTGTGTAGCGTTAATTTCGTTGCCACGGAAGCCTTTTCAATCAGTCCGAGATCTGATAACCACTCACATGCCGTAACGGTATGTTCTAGTCCATACGTACGACTGAAATGATGCTCAAGCTCGGTGCTGGTTCGCGGTTCGCCAAAAGCTGCCTTTAAGTACTCAATGACCGGTTCAAACAGTTCGGTTGCGAGCGCTTCCAGGTAGTCGTCAATCGCTTCGATAGCGACACTCAGTGAGCGCTGCGAAATCTTCTTGTCGAACAGATCCGTGTAGATGAGCTTGAACAGTTCTGGTTCTAATTTGGTCGCTTCTACGAGAGCTTCTCGATCTACGAGTTTTCCCGCGCGACTAACCACCACGCTAGCCAGACAACTTGCAGTGTTTAACACCCAATGAGCGGTGTAATGAGGGTCGTTTTTGACTAGCAACCATTTTTTTGCCTTGTATAGCAACGCAATCGTATGTTGCGTATGACCCATCATCTGCATATGCAAATCGTGTTTGCCAAGGGAATGGATGCCGTCATATAGCGAGTCGATTGACGGGTCTTTACTGAACAGGAGCGTAGAGCGCGCGTAGATTGAATGTTGAAACGAATTACGTGCTGCGGACTCTAGGTTGCGACGAAAGGTATTGCGCGGAATCAGCGACGTATGGATGTTCACATCTTCAGCCGTCAGTGAGATTTCGTTGTGAAGACGTTCTTTTTCGTCGGTCGTTATGACGACGAGGTCAATGTCAGACTTATCCCAAACCTCGTCGTAGGACAGACTACCACATAAAACTGCGGCTAGCACATGGTCATCGTGTTCGAGATCTTGTTGCACGACGTCCAAGGCACGTTCAAATCGTTCGCGAGTCGTAATGGGCATGGGTGCTGTTCGATATGCGCTTTTTAGGCTAGCGATTTAGAAAGACATGGTTTAGAAGCACTATTTGTGGACCGATTGCGCTTCTTAGGAGTGCCTTCTAACCTGTGATAAAGGTCTTTATTTGATCCGCTAAGGTAGAGCACGCGCTTGCTTGCACGCGCGCAATGAACGGCAACGGGACGATCACGGCAGGCACAAAAGACACACCTGTCGCTTCAGAACTTAACTTGCCTACGTTTGCATTTTTTGTGATATCCCAGATAGTGGCTTCATAGTCGGCTGCACCTTCCCAACTTAGAAAACCAAAGCAAGCCGGTATGCCGCCACTCGCAACCGCACATTGCAACGTCCCTGCTTGGTCGCGCCTTTCCGTTGTGCCTTCTATCCAGACAATGTAACGAACCCCGATTTCATTGATGCGGTCTGATACTTCTGGCCGTGAAACCAGACGACCTAGCTCATTAAGCTGCAAAGGTGCGGTTCGAGGCTCAAACCATGGGAATAAGGCATCAAGAAACTCTTGGTCTTGAATCACTGACATGGCTTGTGAACCCGTTGCGGTTCGCTCTGAGACGCACTTAACAAAACTGCGACGCGTTTCATCGCGATTGTTGTGGCGGCGACCAAGAATGGCCACTGCCTCATCGCCAAGAATGCCAGTTTCGCCTTGTCGAACCTGTTGAATCGTCGATGACACGCAGCCGGTGGTCGCAAATAAAGCCACCAGTGTGATCAGTGTGATGCTGCGACTCATCATGATGAAACTCCCGTGAGTTCGTCAATCCATGCTTGCACTTGAGGTTCTTTCGCAAAGTAAAACGACATGCTTGCAGCCGCATCCCGCAATGCGAATTCCGTTGCATCATGCAACGCTTGTGTAGCGATTTTGCGAATCGTGTTGTAGTTCTTTTTATTCGCTTTGCCGTAAGCCGGCAGCGACCAGGTGTGGACGAGTCGCCCGGAGGTATCCCACAGTTGCAACTGGTAACGAATCCACACCTCGTAGTAATCGCTGCGAGTTTGCTGAGGTAGGGTTATTTGCACTTCTTGCACAACTGGCGCAATGATGCCGTGGAAATTTGCTGGCACATCTTTGAACTGCTCAATTTCCGTGTATTGATTGAATAGTGAATCGAACACGGTCGAAAAGAGCGTCTTATGTGCGCCCGTCATGTCGATTCGGAAATTGCCGAAGTTGGCGATTTCCTCTTCGTAAACATAGGTCTCAAGCTGCGGTGGGTAGTAGGATGCCATTCGAAGCGGCAATGGCGTGATCACAGGCTTGGGCACGTCAAAGCTCAAGCGGAACTTTGCACTTGCTCCGCAACCTAGTAACGAGAGCATTAGCAGGCCGACAAGGGTGCTCAGAGCAAATCTGCTCGTACGCTTCATGGAGAACGACGTTTACTTCAAACTAGTTAGTTAGTTTATACGAGGAAGCGCAACAAATGTGCCGCCATTGCGAACCGTGAGTTCCCGCATGAGCGTGGCAAACTGTCGAAAAGTTGACGAAAGTCGGCCAATCGACAGATAGACGGGAAATCCAACACCATGAATTCGAACCCGGCGATTGCCTTGTTCGTCGATCGCATTCACCGAATCAATTCGATCCACCACAGCCTCGACTGACGGCGCGCGTGATGATGGTCGGAAGTCGTCGCCGAATACATAAAGACTGATTAATTTATCAGGGTCATAGAAATCTTCGATCGCTTGCTCGATACCTTCGACTGGACTTGAGTTGGAGTAAATATTCCACGATCGCAAACGATCGATGATCGCGCGTCGACGCGCGGGCGAATCTTCGATCCAGAGGCCTTGAAAGCGCGGAAACATGTAATTACCCATGTCGTTCATGACTTGAATACCTTTGACGTTGGGGTACACGTTTAAGACTTCCGTCACCTTGGCAACTACTTGAGGCCATGCGCCTTCCTGCATGCTGCCAGACGTATCGATGATGAAAACGATGTACTCGCTGTCGACTGTCATCCCGCCGATAGACGAGTCGCGGCGCTGAAAATCCTGTCCAAGCAAGCGTTCCATCTCGTCTGTTAGCGATTGTTTCGCGATGACGAGATCGGCTAACCGGTCTTTTTGATCGGTTGTAAGGGTTTGCAGCGCGTCGAAGCGGCTGGTCACCTCCTCAAGCTCCTCCTCAAGTGACTTTAAGCGTTGCAACGCGTCGTCTAGATTCAGTTCGGATTCTTCCTTGGCACGTTCAAGCATCTCGATTTCACCAAATATCTCTTTGATTGCGTCTTGCTTGAGCGCGACTTGTGCCGCGAAGTCGGACAGAGTTTCTTCTAAGACAAGTGGTAGACCGATTTTTGTGATCATCAATAACAGGATGATCGCGCCGAAACCGCAACAAATCACATCTAGGAATGCCAGATTCATCTCCGGCACACCACGCCTTACTTTCACGGCCAATCGTCCGATGGGGACATCATGGT
>VXLJ01000007.1:343228-374717 GCA_009841635.1 Gammaproteobacteria bacterium | reverse complement strand
TGCAGATTCGCGGTGAGTTCGAATAGACCTTTGAGATTCGTGCCGTCGCGAGGGACCTCATTCTGTAGTTGGTTGAGCAAGGCCCGAACCGTTGCAGCATCGGACGCGTCGATCCAGCTATGTCGTTTCATGAGAAACGTTGTTTTGTTGTTGAACAGAACCAATTGGAAGCGACTTTCAAGCGGCACGTTCGCCGTGAGCCACTCTACTGTGCGAATAGCGCGCTGCCACTTCGGAGCGGCAAGCTGCCGCTCGATGGCCATGTTGCGGCGACGCAAGACGTTCACGATGGAGCTATCTAACATGCTTGCAGAGGCGTCGAGCGCAATCAGTATGTGATTGCCGCCCATATACATACCTGTTAGGTACTGACGCTGCCCGTCGCCCTCAAATTCAACTGTGGTTTGTCCTTCTTGATTGCGCGCTGCTCGACTCAACGCCTCTACTTCACGTCGGGTGGTTTCGAAATCCTGTAGGAGCTCTTCTAAGGTTTTAGCTTGATCAACCGAGGTTTTCTCAATGTCTTCTAGCTCTTCTTCTTTGATGTCTAGATCAGTGATCGTTGAATCGATCAGGCGTTTAACATCGGCGATGCGAATGCTGAGGTTGCCGACTAAATCCCGCAAGAACGACAGGTTTTCCTCGTTCGACGTGAGTTGATAATCGAGTAGGCGAGACTCGGCGCGCAAGTTGCGGTTGTCGACTTCGACGGTTGATTCGGTGGCATGATTGATGATCAAAAACATGATCACCACGGCACCAAATCCGCCTGCCATGACATCGATGAATGACAGGGTGAAGATATTGTTTTCGCGCCGTCTAGCCATGTTCTGCGACGCGGATTAGAACGATTTCCTTTGTGGCTTCGTCGTTGATGCTAAATGTAATGCGGTCGCCGTTTTGTACGGCTGTATCGCCGAGCACTAGGCGATTGTTTACTTTGGTTTCTACACTCGCTAACGAGTTGAGTACGAGCACATTATTGAGAAGTTTTACGTTGCATAGCGCAACACCATTTAAGTAGACGTCGAAATGAGAACCGATGGCATGTGCTTCATCGTTGATTAGCACGTGTGTTGGGACCATCGAACGCGAAGTGTTTGCTGTTGCCAAGTCAATGCGATTGCTTGCGATTTGCGACGCCGCTTCATTCGCTTGACTCGACTTGAAGGACTTGAATAGGTCGACGTCCGAGCCTTCCGGTAACTGGTTGTCTAGTTCAGCAATCGCTGCGATCGAACTGCCTGATTGACACTGCTCGACTGAGCGGCCGGACGTTGTAATGAAGTCACTAAAACCAGGTAGATTTGCAGCATGCTGACCGAGCAATACATGGGCTTCCGCTGCGCACTCGGCGACGATGCGTTCATACACGTCGATGCTGTTTTGCGCTAAGGTGCTTTTCAGAACATTGGTAGAACGAATTTCGCCATTGTGTTCGACGGCGATCACGATTTCCTCAGAATGTAGCCGTTCGCGCAATCGCTCAAAGACTTGCTGCTCGGTATCACCAGAAACCCGCGGATCAAATCGAGATTCTTCTAATGATTGTTGCGCGACCGTGTCGATCCAGCGCTTCGCAAGATGTAAATAACCCGTATTTGGCACGGTCTTGACGTCGACTACTTTGATTTCGCCTTCGTGTGGGTTTAACTGCGTGACAACCGTGCGCTCGAGGTGCAGGTCAACAAAAAACGTGTTGTTTGATATGGCTGATTTCGCACTAGCCACACAAGCCACGTCGACAAAGCCACGAGGCTTGATGCCCTTGTAGTCAAGGATGCCATAGAGCAAACCGACCTGATCTTCATCCAGGTCACTCGGCACCAGGACCCAACCGGAATCTTCGCGTTGTACTTGGCTCCCTTCAAAAATCTTGATGATTTGGTTGTAAACCAAATCAGAGTATTTACCCACCTTCTTGGTTCGTTGATCCATCGCCGCATCGTTCATTCGTTGCCAAAACGTCGAGTGGCATTGAACGGGATGGATGAAATGCTGCGCGAGCGCTTGATAACCAAAGAGCGTTTCTTGATCTGTCGCGTATGCGATCCCTGGTTCGTCGTAGACCAGCTCGCTGTCGCGCTGCAACCTCAATTGGATGTCATTGATGAGTAACGACCACATCTCAATGAACCTGCATGTGGCGGATGAGGTTTTCGTCACACCACGTTTGCGAATCGATGACGAGCTGTTCTTGTACACGTTGCAACTGATGCACGCACAACATGACGATGATGCTGATCACAAGGGCAACGAAGGTTGAGTTGAAGGCGATGCCCAAGCTTTCGGTGACGCCAGCGATGTCGCCTTGGACCGCTAGATACGCTTGGCTCAACGCTTCGCCGATACCGCGCACCGTGCCGATAAAACCTATGGACGGAATCGCCCAAGCGATATATCGAATCACCGACAGTTCGCTGTCGAGGCGATCGTTTTCGCTATCGCATGCGGACTTTACGGAATTAGCGACATTTTGCACGTCCTTCGTTGACTCGAATCGACGCAATGCCACCAATAACGTGCGTGCTAGCAAGCGGTCACGTTGGTCGTCATCCAGCGCTTGCAGAGGGCGCATGTAGCTGCGAGCATCCTCCGGAAACAAGCTCGTGCCATCACTGATCGCCAAGACGTTCTGCTTGAGCATGTTGCGTTCTTGGGTGTTGTTCCATACCTTGAAGCCCATGATGGCAAACGCCCAGAGCATCAGAATCAAGCACGTTTCTTGCTCGTAGTCGCGCAACGTGACAAAAATCGAACGTTCGGCGACGAACGCTTCGTCGCGCGCTAGACGTTCTTTGCGTTCTTCAAGAATCGCGGTCGCATTCGGGCGTATGAAACTGATGTAGACTGAATGCACCAGTGCCCACGCGATGGCGAGTGCGAGCAGATGCGCAACAAATGACTCTGTGAAGCGTTTTTTCATATGTCAGTCGGGAAAGGCACGGCGTAGTCTTCTGAGACATTCTCAGTTGGGATGAATACGTCATCGCTAATCGGGGCAACTTTGATCGGCGCTTCTTCGGATTTGCTTTGATTGGGGGGCTGTTGGTCTGCTACAGCTTCCGTATTCTCAGTTTGCTCTTGATTTTGCTCAGGTTCGGCTTCCTGCGCGCCCGTGAACAACATCGTGCTCATGAGCAGTGCAGAGAAACTGATTTGTAAATTGAAGCGCATGGGTTACTCCGCGAACCTTGCTAGTCTGAACCCGACATCACGACGGCCATCCACGGCGTAGTCGCGAAACGACAAGCGTAGTTCCGTGATGGTGCCGTGCATCCAGCTCGCACCACGAATGACGTGGTATTCACCTTCATTGGGACCTAGATTTGTGACGGTTGAGTTCAAAGTCGGGATTTCATAGAAATTGTGCGTCCACTCGGCAACATTCCCGCCCATGTCATAGACGCCGTGGTAATTTCGCTCAAACGTTCCGATGGGAGCGGAAACAGAGTGGTTGTCATTGAAATTAAAGATGATTCGGCCTATGTAATGTTGTGCAGCACGGTCGGCGTAATTACCGTGATAATCTGAAGGAGGCAGATTGTCTCCCCAAGGAAAGTGCAAAAGCTCCTTGTCGTTGCCTTGCGTGCGTGCGGTCCAGGCCCATTCCGCTTCGGTTGGTAGACGATAGCCGAGTGAATTCGCATTGAATGTTGGCGGGTCACCGGGCCGCAATATATAGAACGGTTCAAAGCCTTCTTTCTGAGACAGCCAATTGCAGTATTGAGCTGCCTCGCGCCAACTCACGTTGACAACAGGTTGGTCATCTTTGTCTAGCGAAATGCTCTCGAACTCGCCGGAATCGTGACCACTAGCAAAACGGCGAAACTGTGCGTTCGTGATTTCGTGCTTGCCAATATAAGTCAGACGCTCAAGCTGTACCGTGCGAAAGACTTCGTTGCTGCGCCGACCGGGTTGGCGCCGCGACGCGCCCAAGGTAATCGTTGACGGCTGCAATAGCACCATTGGTTGACCTTCGCTCGTCTCTTTGGCTTGCTCGAGTGCTTCGAGACGTGCTTCTTCCAGGGTAAGCAATCTGACTCTTAGTTCTTGTCTGTAATCAGATTGGACGGTGATCGATTTCGTGAAACCCGCGTAACCCTCTTTGCGAAGTTCTAGCTCATGCTCTGTCGCATGCAAGGACAACACCGTGTTGCTCATGCCCACCAGTTCACGATTGACCCAGATCTCCACGTTTTCTGGTTGTGTCGTGACTGCGACTTCACCCAAGACTTCAGGCAGATTTAGCTGAAGGTCTGTCGATTGTGCAGTATTTAGTCGAACATTGCGTGTGACTGTGTGGTAGCCGAACAACGATGCTTCGACAGAGTGGTTTTGATGGGGTCGCAGATCGATTTCAAGCGGTGTGGTGCCGACGTATTCTCGATTGATGCGAACGTTTGCGCCGGTTGGTTCGCTTTGAACAACCAAGGTACCACCGACGAGTTTCAAAGTCACTGGTGGTAATGAAATTTTCTCCTCAGCTTCAACATAGAGGATATCGGTCCAGCGCTCATAGCCAGGTGATTTCACGGCGAGCTTGCGTTCACCTGCAAGCAATTCAATCGGTCCGGGTGTTCGAAATACAGTTGGTTCATCATCAATGAACACTGCAGCTCCGGACGGTGATGTTGGCAAGGTCACATCCGCCCAATCGGGTCGCAATTCATACTCGATCGTCTGTTCAATGTCGCGACCAATCACTTCGTCTTCAACGATCCCAGACTGATAGCGCGCGGCGTGGACGCTGAGTTGGGTATTTCCTGCTGGGAGCGATAGAGTGAGTGGTGCTTCACCCAGCAATTCACCATTTTGTTCAATGGTCGCGCCGGGTGGCGAGCCTGTAATGGTCACGATGCCAGGGAGTTGCTCAAGCTCGAAGGTAAATTCCTGGTCCGTTTGGCTTAGGACATTGACTCGTTGGATAAGCGGTTCGTACCCTTCGGCGTTCACTTCAACTCGAAAAACACCAGGTCGCATGAGCAGAGAAGGACCGGAGGTTATGACGATACCGCCACTTACGGTGTAATCTGCGGTTTCGGCGTTTGCCGAAAAGCGTACCGCTGTCGCCGTAATAAGAAACCAAGCGACCACAGCGATGCTGAGGCCAATCGCGATGATTAGCCATTGCCACCATGTTGGTAGCTTGATTGCGAAGCGAGACGGTTGTTGGGTCGGCTGAAATCGACTAGGCTGGAGACCGTCCGTGGTGCCAGTTTGTGCCACTTAGATGGGCTCGTCGCATACGATCGCGACCGGTGCCATGCCTTCCGCAACGACGATGGTCTTTCGTACGTCGCGACAACCGTTCGCGCTACCAGTGATTAAGTAGCGGCCTGGTCGCAAGGTCAATTCTTTTCGATCAAACGGTTCGAGCTCGCCTACGGTGGCAAGTCGTACCTGCATGGAACGATCTGAAACCAGCACGATGGGAAGCGGTTTGCTGGCCGTTTCTAGTAGATGGCTAAGTCGGTCAATTTTTGACGCATGACGATCCTGCATAGGTTCGTGAGAACGAGCGTCGTTAAGAATCTCCTGCGCGTTCTCGAATTCCTTATTCGATGACAACATATCTGGATCGGCGAGGATGCGTTCAACCGCAGCTAGCAGCGAGACGGTTTCGCGATTGCGCTCGAAACCATCGAGCGCGAATTGGAGATTTGGTTCAAGTTCCAGTACCGTGCTATACGTCTGCATGGCCGCGCGCAGGTTTTCGGCGCGTTCCTGTCGTTCCGCGCGAGCCTTCAAGGTTGCGATCGCATCGTTATCGCTGCGTTTAAGCACTTCGTTCAAACCAGTCTTTGCGCCGCTGTCATTGGGTCGTTTGCCAAGGGCGTTTTCAAAGATACGCTTCGCTTCGTCAAGTTGACCGCTGTTCAGCGCGGCATAACCGCTGGTGATGAGCTCGTTGTATTCCTCGTCGCCCCGTAACCGGCGAAGATCTTGTAATTGCTTTTCAATGTCTTCCGTAAACGGATCTAATTCATCCGCTTTGACAAGGAATGACTCAGCTGCCGCGTAATCATTTCGCAAGATCGCGCGTTGCGCTTCTCTTATGAGACGGTTGGTTTCCGGTAGATTAGCAAGGCGGTCTTGTGCTTGACTTAGTGCAGGCTCATTAGGACGATGTGTAGCTGCCACAGCAAGTGACGTTTTCGCGCGATTGACGTTTCGATTCGCGATAGCGGCAATGCCAGCGTTGAGATTTTGTTCGAAACTGTCCTCTTGTCGTTGTACATAAGTCAGCAAGGCGTCAGTCGCCGCTCGATATTGGGCGATCGCGTCATCGAATTCGCGTTTTGCAAAGGCAGCGTCCGCCGCATTGGCCATGTCGATGATGGCGTCATAGTCAGCTCGATACGTCTCAAGTCCTAGTCGCTCAAACTCGACCCTGTCTTGTAATGCACCAAAGGTGGCCAGAATTTCGCGAGCAGCAGCTTCTGATCGTTCTAACTTGACGTCACGGAACGGCAAAGGTGCATTAGGATCAGTCTCCTGATTTACATCGGGTGCTTGATCAAACGCGATGCCTTCGTACGTTATTTGCTCTGGTAAATAGCGCATCACAAGCGACGCAACTAGCACGATGGCAACCACCCCAACCAGCGCCCACGGGACAGCCCGTCGACGGTAGCTTTTGGTTGTTGGTGATGACTGCGCTAGGTCCGGCGCAATCGGCTTGATTTTTACCCGGTCACTCACGTGCGTCCGCGGTCTTTAGTACTTCGTTGGCTAATTCTTGATCGATTGCCGAGTCGGTTATATCGTCTGGCAAAGGCAACTGGTAGTCCTCATAAAACAAGCGGCGTAGGATGCGTTTGAGTTCGGTGTATTGCTCATCGACGCTACCCATGAGAGAGTATGTCGCGTTTTCAAGTTCCAGTGTATGTGGCGATATTTCGGCTGCGGCTGAAACACCTAACTCACGCAGCACTTCACCGTGCAAAGTTAAGTTTGCGCGAGCTTGAATTGCGCCGAGGACTTCACCCGCACCGCCGATCACACCAGCGTAGCCGGCGTATTCGGTGACGTTTGCGGAACTACGCTGCATCGCTGCGCCACCGACTACCATCAGACTACCGGCGATCAGCTTTTGGCGTGCTTTGTTTCGTTCTTCCCGATACGCGATGGCATCGCCATAGGATCCTTCACGCCATTTTTGGTATGAAGGGTACATGCGGTTTGCGAAGTCCCCGTAGTACTCATCGAGGGTGTCGATGAAGAGGTATTCCCTTTCGCGGATCTGGCGGACGCGTTGTAACATGGCGTCATCTTCATTTGGCATGCGCGTTATTCGCACGGTGCCAGCTTTGTCGTCTTTCACTAAATGGTCGCTATAGACGTCCGGCGAGAACTCTTGCGCAAAGAGCAGCTCAGCCGTGGTGCGTATCTCGCGAATATCGCTCGCGCTCAAGCCAGCCTGGTACTGGTACATCCCGTCCGCAACGGCTTTGTACATGGATTGAAACGGGTCGACGTTCTGGGGTATGTTCTCGCTGTAAGCGAATTTGCTAGCGAGCGTTTCAAACTCATCTTCCAGCCAAAGGGCGCCCCGTGCGTCTTGCACTTTTATCGCGACAATCAAGCGTTCGCCGTCAGAGTGGAGGATCGTGCCTGAAATGGTGACGTCCACCGCGTTTGAGTCGCGTGGTAGCACGCGCACTGCGCCCCAGTTGCCGGTGGACTGCAGGAGGTCCTTCGCGAAGTGAGCAATGTAGTTCGCTTCGGCACGCCGAATCTCGTCGGTGATGTTGAGTGCGGTTCGAACTTTGTAGCTCTCAGGAATATTGGCATCTAGCACTTTCACGCCAACGTTCAGGAGCAAGTGTTCAGGAATGGCTTCTGTCGCCGTGAGAGGCGGCGATAGGTCGACGAAGCGCACGGTGGGCTGCATCGCACATGCGACCATTAGCGAACCAATTGTGAGACCTGCGAAGGCCTTAACGAGTCTCACTTACGCTTAGCCAGATATCGACGTAGTTCGTCCCAGAGTTTTTCTTTCAATTCTGGATCCGTTTCTGCGATGGCTGCTTCGCGCAATTGTCTTGCGATGACATCGTCATCTTTCGCGTCGGGCAATTCAGATGCGTTGGTGAGGATTAGCCTCGGTGTCGGGGTTTCGCCACCCTCGTCATTCCCAACTCTGGAACCATCGCTTTTAGCATTACCTTCGAACACATCAGGACTGGTGCCGCCGACACCTGCCACACCGCCTTCTTCCGTACCGCCTTCACCGTCGCCTATAGGCTCTAATGTACTTTCACCAGGCAACTTCCCGCCACCAACTTGCTCGTTGCGCTTCTCTGCTTCGTCGGCACGATCCGTCATGATGCGGCCGTCGAGTCCGGCCAGGGTGTTCTCTAGCTCTTGGGCAGCTTTGGATCCTGCTGGTTCATTGACTTTATCAAGTCCACCACTGGCGTCTTCATTAGTCGTCTGGCCGCCAGCTCGTGTTTTAGCCTGTTCGGGCAACTGGTTGCTTCTTTCCCAACCAGGATTGGGGCTAGTGGTACCTGGATAAGCACTTTCCAATCCTGCTTCGTCCGTATTTTCGCCATTGCCAGCGTCGCTAGCGATACCAGCGCCGGGCAAGCCGTCTGCATCCGCTTCTTGACCACCTGCTTGATGATCCCCTTCTGCATCTGGCAGGCCACTTTGAGCGGTGCCGGTTTCGCTACCGACTTGGGAACCGTTGAGCGTCTCGTCACCACTGCGTTGTTCGCTTTGAGTGCCGCCGCTGTCCGCACCATCGGTTTCTTCTAATGTACCGTCGCCGCGGCTTGTTTGACCTGCTGTGGGCAAGTTATTAGGACCTTGTGAGTCGTTACTGCCACTGCTCGCCGAATCATTGCTCTCACCTTGTATGTCGGGTAGACCAGGAATCGTCGGCAACTGAAATCCGCCGTCACTACTGGACCGCTGTTGCCCACCTTGCGAGCCTGATTGATTTGACTGACCACTGTTTGGGGTGCCACCTTGACTGCTGTTCTGCCCACTGCTTGAATCGCTCGAGGACTGTTGTGGTATTGATGGTAATTCCATCCCGCTTTGTTGCGACGAACCAGACGAGGATGGCAGTGACGGCATGCCCGTTGAATTTGAAGGTGGCGCAGGCATCGTGCCGCTTGGCGATGGCGATGGCAGCGATGAAGGCATCGGCATGCCTGGCTGGCCGCTACCAGTTTGTGATTGCTGCCCAGGCGTTGGCGGGGGTGTCGGTAGTGCAGGTTGAGGTAGCGAACGCCTTGCTTGCGGTAGCTGGGGTGTTTGGGGCTGGGTTTGTTGCGGCAGTTGGATCGTCGGAAATGACGATGGCGTTGCCGACATGCAACCTACCAAAAGCGAACCCGCGATGAAGCCACAGAAACCAATTCCAGCAGTGCGGATGCACCCGTGAAGGATGGTTTTATCTTGCGTGTAGGTGTGGCGCATAGCCCGCATACCCCGTAAATGGTTGGATATTCGCCTAGTTAGCGAATACTAATAGATAGACAGTGATTTGCAGCTGAAATTTTCTTCATTTCTCAGTTAGATACACAACGAAAAACACTCGTATTTACACAAAACCGTCATGAACGTGTTGTCGTGCTACTTCGACCTTCTTGAGCCACGGGTTCGGTTGGATTTTTACGCGTTAGGTTAACCACTTACGAACGAACTAGCGTGACATTCTGAATCGCTGCGTGACCGGCTGAAGAGGCTTGCATGGTTTAACTAAATGCGAAATTTGTTCTGCTCGCTACCGACAGCACAGGCTAGCCGCTAGTTGGCTTGGTGCGATGTTGCGTTGCTGGTATTAGGCGTCCGTTTAGCGGCAGGTCGGCGCTCGGATCGATAGTATGAGAACGTATGCGAAAACGGCACTTGCTCGGTTGCAACCGCGACGCCATCGACAAATTTTGGTCGATATAGCGAATCTTCGATGGCTTGTTTCGTTTCACGCGTCAGCATATTGCCTGGGAACGATGAGATTTTTCGAATGTTCTTGGTCAAACCCTTTTCCGTCACGGTGAGTTCAAACTCGATCTTGCCTTCTTGCTCGGTGTAGATCCTGGTGGAATCTTCGTCAGGTTGGTCGGGTCCGTTTGGCAGCGGTGCGTGAATTGCGTGAGGTGACATCATGTTTTCTTCGACAAAGGAAAACTGGTCAGTGCCGCTGAGAGTATGCCATATATCGCCGTAGACGATGTTTGCTTTCTTGTATTGCTCAAAGAGTAAATACCAATCGCCTAGTTGCAGTTTTGCATCCGCCAGCGTGAGGCTGGTTTGCGGCTCGCGCGCCATATACATCTTCACGAGTTCAAGTAGCGCTTCTTCACCTTTTACGTAGTCATTCAGTTCCGCGTAATACTGCTCAGGATGGTTTATGGATCCATAAGGCCGTGGCGTGAATTTCTCGGTTTTCCAAGTAAAACCCGTAGGCGGGAATGCTTCATAACGATAGGTGTCGGCGAGACTGCTGAGCGCTTTCGCGCGACTCTGTGGATCGATGCTGTCATCGTCGGCCCATTTGTCAAGCGCGAGCTCGTACAAGCCTCGTGCAGTGAAGAAATTGTGGGTATCCATGTACCAATCAGCGAGCCGGTACAAACCCGGGAGAATCGCGGGCGATTCGCTGCCGTAGTTGCGCCGATACAGCGAAAACGCGTACTCATATCGGTCATTGGCTGCATGATATTGTTTTTGTGCGTAGTAGGTTTCGGCCTCCGAATACAAGATGCCTACTTGCTGCAGATCGTGCAAACCGTGATGGCGTCTACGTATGGCACGGGCGTCGTCGTAGGTGTTAAGCGCTGCATCGTAGTAGCCAAGTTCGTGAAGCGCATTGCCTTTAAGAATCAACGGACCGACGATCTCATCGGTATCGCGGCCGCGAGCTTCGGTTATTTGGGCGATTCGACTGTCCAACTGTGCGAGTGCGGATGCCGCTTCGCCAACCGCAATCATCTCTTCGAATGTGCGTTGTTCAGCGCCTGAGAATTGAGATACTCGAACTTGCCCCTGCGAGGTCGCAGCGACGGCCACAACGGCTAGCGTTGCTAAAATCCGAACGAGTGGAAATGACCTCACAAGTGTCTCACGCAGTCGATTGGCTGTGTACACGAACGCATGAAACGCGACTGTTCACACCCTTTTCTTGGAATGAAGAGATTGAAAAAATTATCCACACGGATAACAAAATCTCCCTCTTTCCAACGGCTTGTTATTTCAAGTGTAATCCTTTGACACATCAAGCTGCAAATTCGTTGCAGAGCTGACCGTGACCCTACAACCAACAACCATTGATACGAAAGGTCTTTGGTGTCCAGAACCGTTGATCATCGTACGCAACAAAGTGCGCGAAATGTCCGAAGGTGAGGAGCTCCACATTCAAGCGACGGATCCGTCGACGCACCGCGATTTCACGAATTTCTGCCGCTTTATGGGACATGAGCTAGTTTCCGCGAGCGAGCAAGACGGGGTGCTCGAGTTTGTTATTCGAAAAGGATGAGTTCTAGCCTAAAACCTTTGTATTACTTCGCTTACGGGAGCAATATGAATCCAGCTCGCGTAGCCGAGCGGAAATTACCCATAGAAGGCGAGCCTCTTGCGGGCGAATTAGCTAATTTCAAACTTTCATTCAACAAGATTTCGAGATATCGCGAAGGTGCGGCAAGCGCGAACATTGAAGCGTGTGATCAAGCGGTCGTTAAAGGTGTGTTGTATCGTTTGACCGCGTCAGACGTGATCGAATCAATGGACCGGTTTGAAAACTCACCGGAGGATTACGCACGCGAGGTCGTATTCGTTCAACTTACAGGCATAGCAGCAGATGATCGAGTAGGTTCATTGGTTTCCGCATGGACGTACATTGCGAAACCACATGCGATAGATAACAGCCTGCACCCGACGCGTGAGTACATGGGTCATTTGTTAGCATCGCCTTTCATGTGCGATACGGAACGTGCGCGCTTAAGGCTCATCAAGTGTTTCGATGATTAGCTCGCAGGCCGCGGAAGCCTGTGACGTTGTTGTCATAGGTGCAGGCGTGATTGGTTTAGCGGTTGGTCAAGCCTTGGCGCGCGCAGGTCGAGAAGTTCTCATTCTTGAAAAGCAAGACGCAATTGGCACTGAGACGTCGAGTCGTAATTCTGAAGTCATACACGCAGGTATCTATTACCCAACGGGTTCGCTGAAGGCCGAACTATGCGTAAGAGGCAAGCAGCTCCTGTATGAACATTGTGGCGAACACAACGTACCTCATGAAAACATTGGCAAACTCATCGTCGCGACAGCTGAAGAGCAATTCTCAGTGTTAGAAGACTATCGTCGATTAGCGAAGGCTAATGGCATCGGCGATTTGCCGTGGTTGTCGCGCGAGGAGATTCGATCAAAGGAACCTGCGGTGAATTGCTTAGGTGGTATTTGGTCGCCCACGACAGGGATCATCGACAGTCATGCTTTCATGTTATCGCTTGAAGGTGAGTTAGAAGAAGCCGGCGGGATGATTGCGTTTCTTACGGAAGTCAAACGACTTGAAGTGCAAGACGGGTTATTGGTGGTGACACCAGACCTGGTACTCGCACCCAAGGTCTTGGTCAACTCGGCCGGGCTTGACGCGCCAGAACTTGCGCGACACCTTGGTCGTAACTATCGAACCTATTACGCTAAGGGTCACTACTACACACTATCGGGTCAATCACCCTTTAATCATCTGGTGTACCCTATTGCTGCGGCAGGTGGGTTAGGCGTCCATGTGACCTTGGACATGGTGCACCAAGCGCGTTTCGGTCCTGACGTGGTTTGGCAATGCGGCCACGATTACGGTTTTGATATGTCGCACCGTGATGCTTTTATCGAATCGATTCGCTGCTATTACCCGGACCTCGACGAAAGCAAACTCCAGCCGGGGTATACGGGTATTCGACCAAAGCTAGCGCCAGCTGGCACACCAGCGAGTGATTTTGTGGTCAATGGACCGATCGAGACTGGTTTCGACGGCTACGTTGAATTGCTAGGAATTGAGTCGCCGGGTCTGACTGCGTCGTTAGCGATTGCCGAGCGTGTTGTCAAGATGGTTTGCTAGGCACAAGTTCCTTTTACTCGCGGACTACTGCGCGGCAAGTCCTGCTTCGACGTCAGGTTGATCACCTCGATCCGGATAGGCAGGTGCATATTGCGAATAAAGATGCTTGCCTATTCGTTCGATCCGCTCGCGCTCGTCCTCTTCTAACGGACCTGCTTCAAGTGCGGAAATTGCTTCTTGCATTTGTGCGGCACTACCTGGTCCACAAATAACCATATCAATTGCTTGAGGCGACAACGAATAGCGATAACAGTCTCGGGCATTCACTGGCTGCTCGCCAGGTGGCATCTTTTCAGGATCTAAGAGATGGCCCCAACGCGTCGATGTATAGGTCGCCATACACGGTGTAGGCCGTTCAGTCACGTGCGGGAATATATCGCGCTCCGCACCTCGATGTACGGCGTTGTAACGAAACATCAATAGTTCGTAGGGTGATTCGCCGTTCGCGTATTCATCGAGCAACTGAGGTAAGAACGGACGGTTGTGGCTACTAATTGAGAGATACCTGACGATATCACGTGATTTCAATCTCTCGAAGACTTCAATGAACTCGTTGCCGGGTTTTTCGTCGCGTGATCCAAGTAGCAAAAAGTCGAACCGTTCGACACCACAACTCTTAAGAGCTTCTTCAACTTCGTCTGTCACAGTTGACGCATCGCGAGAGTATGACTGAATCGTGAAGATCAATTCGTCGCGGTTCTTCTTCTCGACGTTGCGCATCGCTTCGGCGAAAGCTGGTTGGCGGACCGTGCCCCAATAGAGGTAGTTGACACCCCATTCCACGGCTGCCTCGATCGCTGAAGCAGGAGCGTTGAACGTCGAGCCAATTCCTAATCGGCTCGTCGTTAAGCCGGTGGAACCAAGTTGTCGCTTCTCAAGAAATGGATTCATGGCACTAGTCTGCTTAAGTCATCCTATGCATAGTGTAAATCTTGATCTCTCGTCGACTTCGTGCGAGTAGATCGCACGATTGCCATTGATCAACCCCAATCGATCGTTAAGATCGATCGCTTTACGTAAATAACAGTGCCTTTAGGTTGCCTCGAAGCAATCCAATCGAGCCGCGTCCTTTTCTCAAATGGGCTGGTGGCAAAACTCAGTTGTTACCAAGTCTGCATCGTCGAATGCCACCACTGAATTCGATTCGTAACTATTACGAAATTTTCGGGGGGGGGCAGCGTTATTGTTTTCTGTTATATACAAGCTTCAGCATTGTCAATTCCATTTAAGTGATTCAAATGAATTGCTTATTGATGCCTACTTAGCGGTTCGCGACAACGTTGATGAGCTGATTGAATTACTAAGCAGCTATCAAAATACACTTGAAGAATTTGAGAGAGTTAGGGCGTGGGATCGCGACGATGAATACTCGAAGAGATCAAGAACTCAGAAAGCGAGCCGTCTGATTTATCTAAATAAGACGTGCTACAACGGCTTATTTCGAGTAAATGACAAAGGTGAATTCAACGTCCCATTTGGAAAGTACAACAGTCCAACGATTTGCGACGAGGCCAATTTACGTGCTTGTTCTCAAGCATTGCAAGGTGTGCAAATCGAAGTGCTGGAGTTTGATCAGGTTCTCACACGCATAGGTCGGGACGACTTTGTATATCTAGACCCACCTTACGAACCAATTTCAGTAACCTCTAGCTTCAACTCCTACACCACGCGCAAATTTGATGAAGTTGACCAAACGAGGTTGTTCAAATTTTGTCAGCGACTGACATCAAAACGAGCTAGATTTCTGCTTTCTAATTCTTCGGCAGCATGGTTGCGTTTACTCTACGAAAAAGAGTCCAAATTTACTGTTGGTCGAGTTAAAGCTAGACGGTCAATAAATTCCGATGGCAAGGGTCGTGGCGAAATAAATGAAATATTGGTGAGAAATTATCGGTGAGTAGTGGCGCCCGGCAAACCAAGAAGGACAAGGCTTGGGAGCATATTTTCGATTCAAACGCAACCATTGAAGAGAGAATCGCATCTGACGGTTTTTATGACATCACGAGTGACGAAATTAAGCAAATCATCGAACCAAGAATTGCTTGCAAAATCGACCACCGACAAGACAATCCAGTGCCGTTAGTGTCCAGAGGTCTATCCATACTTGCGATCAAAAATGGTTTATACAGGATAGCCGCAACCGATGTATTTGTCGATTTGCCTGCTTTTCCGCACTCAAAAGTCGGTTATGTAAAGGAGTTTGAAATACCAAGTCACGTTCAGGTGCTTGGTTCAGATTCGTTAAGTAGTGAGTCGAAAGCGCTGGATGCCGCGTTAGTAAGCGGCATGCTTGATTACGTTTTTGAGGATAGCGTAGTCCTTGTGTTGAGAGGCCGTGAGTATTCGTCAAACTTGAACTTTAGACTCTCGAGCAATCACCCGCGGATGGACCATTTGGATTATCAGCTAGAGAGCGTACAAATTGAAGTAGACGGTGGATATGAAGGTCAGCGTGGTATCTATCTTGTCGAAGCGAAAAACAAGACACATGATGTCGACAATCTAACAATCAGACAATTGCTTTACCCTCAGCTAAACTACTCAAAGAAATTCGGACGGACAAAGCCCGTACACACGTTCGTGCTCTTGCACAACCCTGTCACGAGTTTATTTCATTTTGCTAAATTCAATGTTCCAATAAGGGAACGTTTTGATGCGACGCACGTTTTCGATACTAGCGAGTACATCACATGCAAGTTGCGCCAAGAACAAGACGTTCATCGGGATTATTGGTCGGAATTACTGACTTGTCGAATTGATGATTCAGTCGTAGACGCTGACAGGCCTTTCCCTCAAGCGGATAGTTTCGACCGAATATTTGCTCTATTCAATCAGCTAGCGCAAGTGAAACGATCCTTAAAAGACCAGTTATTCGATGCACATGGCCTCGATCCTCGGCAGCATGACTACTACGGAAACGCATTGCGGTGGTTAAAACTTGCGGATTTCGATTCACATAGCCAAATGTTTGAGTTGACGAGAAAAGGGCAGGCGATAGCAAACATTGATAACCCGAAAGATATTTACTTTGAAATTGCGCGCATCGCGCTTTCGAATTCGCTATTCAACAAAATTCTGCACGGAAAAGAGAATCAAATTTCCGAGCACGACCGCACCATGAACAGGCTCTATAGTGAAAGTACGTTTTATCGTCGTTTGCAAACCGTAAAAAGTTGGATAAGATATTTTGAGGATTCACTTAAGAACTAGGTTGAATTGGCTGAAGGTTTTGAAACTAGCTGGCATAGGATGAGACGAAAAACCTTCGCCTCATTTCTATTACGACAAATCTGTCGTCTATTTGTAGAGTGAATACTGTTGGTCTGCAAAAAGTATGAAATCTATCTCAGTTTACAAGCAAATTCGCGCCTTTAGTGTTTTAGGTTATTTCTAGTCCGTTGGCACCTGACGTAACTCAAACCCGTTGCCTTCGCAGTCTCTTACTGAAGCAACTCTTACAGGTACAAAATCATCAGGCTCACGTAATTCCCATATTTCACCGCCCTGTTCTTGAATACTTCTCTGCAATTCTTCTATATCGTCGACCATGAAATTAATGCCTGCATGAGGAATGGGCGCTTCGCCCATGTCTTCGTCATGAAGGATGTGCAACGCGAGTTTCACATCGCCAAAATCTAGTTCCGTCCATCCAGGTGATTCAAACAACACGGGGGCATCGAACACCTCGCTATAAAACTTGGTAGCTCGGGCCATGTCGCGAACGTAATATATGACCATAGGTTCGCGCGCTTTCATCGTTGTATTTGTTTGTACCCGGATAGAAATTCGCCAAGCTGCGAAATAGCAAACGTTAATTCGTCTTTAGCTGGTAAAAACACGATTCGAAAATGGTCAGGTTCGGGATAGTTGAAGGCTGTCCCTTGAACGATCAATATGCGTTTTTCATGCAATAGATCGAAAACGAACTGTTCATCATCCAATATATTGAATTTGCTCACATCGATTTTCGGGAACAAGTACAACGCGCCCTTCGGTTTAACACACTGAATACCATCGATTTCACAAAGTGCTTCCCAAGCGGCATCCCGTTGCTGACAAAATTCGCCTTCAACGCTAGTTAGTGCGTAAATAGATTGATAGCCGTTGAGCGCAACTTCTATGCCATGTTGCGTAGGCACGTTTGAGCATAGCCGCATCGCCGCAAGGACGTTCAAGCCATCAATGTAATCTCGCGCAAGATGTTTCGGCCCGGAAATGATCATCCAGCCTGTTCTGAACCCAGCGGCGCGATATGTCTTAGATAAGCCATCAAAAGTCAGTACGAGTACATTCTCATCGATCGAGCCGCAAGGTATGAAATCGGCATCGTCGTACGTGATTTTTGAGTAAATCTCATCGGCGAGCACGATGAGGCTGTGTTGGCGAGCCCAACCCAGCATGACTTCTAGCAACTCGCGAGTGTAAACAGCGCCCGTTGGATTGTTTGGATTGATGACCACAACAGCAACGGTTCGACTTGATGTTTTTGCTCTTAAATCGGTCATGTCCGGTTGCCAATCTGCAGCTTCGTCGCAGCGATAGTGCACAGGGACGCCGCCAGCTAGCCGGATCGCGGCAGACCAGAGAGGATAGTCAGGCGTAGGAACTAAAACCTCATCGCCCGTATTGAGCAAGCCTTGCATCGACATGACAATGAGTTCACTAACCCCATTGCCAACATAGATGTCATCTAGCTCGACATGGGGAATGCCTATTCGGTCCGCTTCGCGTTGTATGGCTTGACGGGCGGATGTAATGCCTTTCGCGTCCACATAACCTTGCGAGGATCCTAGGTTTTGCGCAACAGCTCTAGCGACCCCTTCAGGTGTAAGAAAACCAAACGGCGCAGGATTGCCAATGTTCAGATTTAAAACTGGCGTCCCGTTCTCTTCTAAACGCTTCGCTTCGTCCATGACTGGTCCACGAATGTCGTAACAAACATCGGCTAGTTTTGTCGACTTGCTGTAATGACGTATAGATACTTTTGACAGTACGAGCTCTGGCCGTGGCTGGGGCTTCACGTTGGTAGAATTTCAGTGGGTGAAAACGGGAAAATTCTAGTAATGGAAGACACAAAAAAGCCTAAATTAAAGAAGACCGACGCCGAGTGGCGAGAAGAGTTAACAGAGATCGAATTTCAAGTAACACGAAAGGCCGCCACAGAAGCGCCATTTACCGGTGAATATGCAGATACCAAAACGCCAGGAACATATGTTTGTAAGTGCTGTGGGGAACCGCTCTTTTCATCTAAAACCAAATATGAGTCGGGTTGCGGTTGGCCAAGTTTTTATGCACCGGTCGACATGGAGAACATTGATACAAAAATTGATCGCAGTCATTTCATGATTCGAACTGAAGCCTTGTGTTCGAATTGCGATGCACACCTAGGTCACGTATTCCCGGATGGCCCCCACCCAACTGGCCAGCGCTGGTGCATCAATTCAGCATCGTTAAAACTGAACGAAGATACAGAAGAGTAGTTTAGATTCTAAAAACCTAAAGCACATCCTTCTTTACGATGATCTGACGCTGCGCAATAGCCGTCTTGCATGCGGCAGATGAGTTGTGCACCGCCAAACAGGTTCTGATTAGCACTCATAGCTACAGCGTGGCCACGACTTCGTAATTTGGCCTCGATTGCAGGCTCATAGCCTGATTCCAATACAACCTCGAAATCGGGTGTCACGTGCCACCTTGGTGCGTCTGACGCCGCTTGGGGGTTTTGCCCATAGTCGTAGATCCTGCTAACCATCTGCACATGGCCTTGGTGTTGCATGTGTCCACCCATTACACCGAAAACTGCTAATGGGCGGTTGTCCAAATCCGTTATAAAACCAGGAATGATCGTGTGGTATGGGCGTTTCGCACCGGCGACTTGATTTGGGTGGTTTGGCGTAAGGACAAATCCAGCGCCGCGATTTTGCATTGCGATGCCCGTCCCGTCGATGACAATGCCAGAACCGAATCCCATGTAATTCGACTGAATATACGAGACCATCATGCCGGACGCATCAGCTGCCGCGAGGTACACCGTGTCGCTCGATGTGGGCAGTTCGCGTGGGGGTATGTGGGCAACGCGATCGCCGATGGTTTGCGCGGCATGTCGTAATGAGGTGTCATCGAGCAGCTCTTCGACTGTTGTATGAGACTTCATTGCATCCATATCCGCAATATGGTCGAATGCAGCGCGAATCGCGATCTTCATCGATTCGACTTGCATATGCACCCACTCGGCCGAATCTACAGGTAATGTTGCTGCATGGGTGTGACGGAGCATGCCAAGTGCCAAAAGTGCGGCTAATCCTTGGCCACTTGGCGGAATCTCATGTAGCCGTACGTTGTGGTAATCCATTGACAGCGGCTCTTGCCATAAGCCAGTGTGGTCAGCAAGATCTTCACACGTCAAACAACCCCTTTCCGTATCCGATTGCTTGACGATAGCTTGTGCTAAATCGCCACGGTAGAAACTCTCGCCTTGCGAGTCGGCGATGGCTTCAAGCGTATCGGCTAACTCTGGGCGGCGATAGAGTTCACCAGCCTGAGGCGCACGGCCTGCGCTGCAAAAATGACGTTGGAATGCACCAAAACCTCGGAACATCTCTGCCGAAGCCTGCCAAATCTCTGCCGTCTTATGTCCGATGTGAAAACCGTCACGCGCATACTGGATTGCGCTCTCAAACAATTTCGAGAATGGGAGCGAACCATGTCGTTCGTGCAGGTCTACCCAGGTCCGGACGGCTCCTGGCACAGTGACCGAGTCCCAGCCATGTCGCGGCATTTCATCGTAGTTCGCAAACCGAGACGGATGCCAAGCTTTAGGTGACCGACCTGAACCGGTATAGCCTCGCAACCGTTCGCCGTCGAAAATTTGTGCGAACGCGTCGCTACCGACCCCGTTGTTACATGGTTCCACGACAGTAAGTGTGATTGCCGCCGCAAGAATCGCGTCGACAGCGTTACCGCCGTCTTGGATCATTTGCAGCCCGGCCTGAGAGGCTAGTGGTTGCGATGTGGTAACCACGTTGCGCGCAAGGACTGGCGCGCGTCTAGATTCGTATGGAAACCGCCAATCGAACGAATTCGACATGCTGGTTTAGCGATGCGTTGGCGTCAACCAACGCACCCTTCCTACAGAGGCGTTATTTGCCTTGCCAATTCGGTGGACGCTTCTCAGCAAACGCACGCGGCCCTTCGATAAAGTCTTCGCTGCTTGAGAGTTTCCGTACGCTGTCGTAAGGAACTTTCATTGAGCCTTCTAGCGAATCCATGGATAGGCTCTGATAGACGACGTCTTTACTTGCGCGGATCGATAACGGTGCACATTCCAAAATCATGCTAACCCAACGATGCGTTTCTTCCATGAGTTGCTCGTGTGGGACGACGGCATTGACAAAACCTAACTGCATGCCTTCTTCAGGTGACACATGCCGGCCTGTAAGAATCATGCCAAGCGCACGCTTGACGCCGATTTGACGCGGCAACCTCTGCAAGCCACCGGCCAACGCGGCCAGTCCTACCTTAGGTTCAGGTAATGCAAATACAGCACGGTCTGACGCAATGATCAGATCGCACGCCAGCGCGATTTCAAAACCACCACCCATGGATACGCCGTTGACCGCTGCAACGACAGGCTTCGTCAAATCAAAGCGCGACGTCAAGCCGCCGAACCCACGTGGCGTTGCGACGCGCTCGCCGCCTTCGGCCTGGTGTCGGAGATCATTGCCTGCACTAAAACCACGCCCTTCACCCGTGATGATCGCCACCCACATGTCGTCGTCGGCTGCGAATGCGTCAAATACTTCACCAAGTTCGGCATTTGCCGGCGGATGCAACGCGTTCAGTCGCTCAGGACGATTGATCGTGACGGTGAAGATGTGATCTTTTTGGTCTACTTTGCAAAACTCTGGCATGCTAGTCCTTGGTTCGTGTAAGAATCTTGAAACCGCGAGATTTTATTGAGCGGTTTTCCTTCGATTAGGCGACGACGCTCGCTTGAGGATTCGCCTCTGATATCGAATCTTCATCATCTGTAGAAGCATGTGAGAAGCGATCGATTACGGTACAACCCGCTAAATCGCCTTCGACATTGCACGCGGTTCGAATCATGTCCAACGGCCGCTCGACGATAAGCAGAATGCCTATTGCTTCAAGCGGCAGGCCTACCGCGATGAGCACCATTTGCATACCGACCATAGAACCGCTAGGTATGCCAGGCGCACCGATGGATGCGGCCATGGCCGCAAAGAAGATCACCACAATTTCGATGGTGCCAAGGTCAATACCAAATAAATAGGCGATGAATACCGCGGCGATACCTTCGAACAAGGCACTGCCGTCCATGTTGGCTGTCGCGCCGAACGGCACGACGAAACTCAATGTGGATTTACGGACCCCAAGATTTTCTGCGGCTTGTAATGTCACCGGCACTGTCGCCGCACTGCTTGCGGTCGTAAAGGCGACTACGAGCGGTCTAGCCGCATGGGCGAAGAATTTCAACGGGTGCATGTTGCCGATGAAATACGCAATGCTTGGCAGCACGATGATGCCGTGAATGAGCGTCATGACCACGACTAGCAGCGAGAAGCTCAATAGCTGTACGACCAGCGACATATCGGTGACCACCGTCAGCTGATACACAATCCCCAGCACGCCGATTGGTACCGTCCAAATAATCCAGCCAGTGATTTTGAACAAGGCGTTTGTGATGGTTGCGATGCCGCGCCTAATGCTGCCTTCCTTTTCAGTAACGAGCAACAACGCAACGCCGATGACCACAGCGTTGGCAACCAGCGCCAGAATGTTGGTTTGCGATAACGCGGCAATGGGATTGATCAAGGTGCTTTTAACGACGTTGGCAAGCAATCCAGCGATGCCCATGCCATCCCCTCGCAAGAGAGACAATTCCTGTCCGGTGGTCGGTAGCGAGGTAACGGCTTCGGTGTACGTCCAAGGATGGACTAAGAAAACGCCTATCAAACCAAGCGAAATGGCGATGCTGGTTGTCATTAGGTAGTAGAGAACGGTGCTACCGCCAATACGACCAAGTTCTGTCGCGTCGCCTAAGCGCAAAATGCCTGAAATAAGCGAGAAGAAAATCAGCGGTGCGACAATTGCACGCAGCGCAGATAGGAAGATAGTCTTGAGCAGTTCAGCCGTTTCATTGAGCGTCGTGATATCGCCCGCCACCATGGCGATCAACCAGCCAAGCAGCGCTGCCGCCACGACCGCAGGGAACAGCAACCGATTGTTCATGAGAGATCCTTGTGGTTACGGTCGAACGGCTGTAGAGCAAAACGCTCGAATCGACGTGGCGCAATCATAAAAGCGTTGTTCCAATCGCCCTTGCAATACTATATTTGTGTATAGTTATCCAACGCGAGTTGAAGTGTGCTTGCGTCGTGGTTTGGAACCCAATGCACTCGTGCTCAGTACGTGGTGTTTCATATGGTTGATTCTGTTGGGTTGCGCGCCACGTGATAACCCGGTTATCAGAGGTGATAACCGGGTTATCACCGGGACCACGATGGGGACCTATTTCAAGGTCGAAACGGTTTGTGACCAAGTACCGATCGAAGCGGAAATCGTCGCTGAATTAGACCGTCTCACGTTGATTTTTTCAACGTATCGTGATGATTCTGAGATCACGCAGTTGAATGATGATGTGACTGGCGAGTGGCTCTCGATCGGCCCAGATATGCTGTCGGTGGCGATGCACGCGCGACGCATGTTTGTTGCCAGTCATGGCGCGTTTGATCCTACGGTCAGCCCATATTTAGAGCTTTGGGGATTTGGTAATGAGGAGGTCGCGGCAGTACCAGATCCCCGTGCGATGGATGCGGTGCGTCCAAAGGTTGGGTACAGCTTGATAGAAATCCGTGATGTGCCGCCTTCACTTCGAAAATACCAAGTCGATGTTCGTCTTGATTTTTCTGCCAGCGCAAAGGGTTATTCAGTCGATCGGGTGGCTGAGTTGATTGAGACGCAAGCGTGTACAAATTACCTAGTGGACATTGGCGGCGATGTGCGATTTGCAGGCGTGAACTCAAATGGCGAGGCTTGGCGAATCGGGATAGAAAATCCAATGGAACCGTCTGAGGTCTTGGGTTATCTCGCGTCCCACGACGGAGCGGTAGCAACTTCAGGTACGTATATGAATACGCGTACATTTGATGACGCGATCTACAACCACTTGATCGATCCGCGAAGTGGCCGACCGATCCGATCGCAATTACTCGCCGTAAGCGTATTTGCGGATGATGCGATTTCTGCGGATGCTTGGGCGACCGCTCTCATCGTTGCAGGAAGCGAGGAAAGCCGAGCGTTGGCACGGCGCTTCAATCTGTCCGCGTTATTCATGGCACGTGATTTCGAAGGGGGTGTCGAAACAGAGGTGATGGGTGAGTTTGAGAGTTTCGTACGTTCGTATTGAGCGTAATGGCGATCTTCATCGTAAACCACGCTGGTTCAAAGGTCTTAGAGACCATCGTTTCGATGACATGGTCTATTTGTTCCCCAGTGCAGCTATGCCTACTACCCGTGCTCAGCTAAGAAGTCCAACAGACCTATTTGCGCGCCAGCGAAGCACCAGTTCACAATACGGGTCTTATTTGAGCCGAACTGTCAGGAACCGCATCCATGCCAAGGTCTATCACCAGTTCCGTGTGGCCGTTGGCGTGCTACATCGTTTGCGCCCCCGCAATCATGAATAGCTCACGTGTTGGTCGCTTGTCGTGAAGCGCGCAGTTTTTCGACCATTGGCGGTGTTATTAAGTTGGCGCTATGTCCGCACCAAAGACGTTGCATTGTTGTTCGTCACCAAAACCTCTGCGCTCGGTTTGATCATTTCCATCACTGTATTGTTGGTGGTGCAAGGCATCGTTGCTGGATTTCAGCAAGATCTAGATCGCAATGTACTCGGATTCATTCCGCACCTGACGCTTACTAAGCCAACAGGTGTAGATGACGAATTGGCGGTTCGTGTACAGGCACAAATACCGGAAGTTGAGTCCGCCGCTCTAGTGATCCAGCAAAGCGGCCTACTGAGCACCGCATCTGTGGTGCGCCGCGCTCAATTCATCGGCATCCAACCAGAAGCACATTCGGAGTTTTTACAAAGCACCTCTACCGCCGCTCAGACCTCGTGGACCGCATTAGAGCAAGGCAATTTCAAGATATTGCTTGGTCGTGGCTTAGCTGCTGAACTCGACGTCGAGCAAGGCGACCAAGTGCTGGTGACAGTTGCCAAAGACGGCATGTCGCCGTTCGGATTCGCGCCGCGGCAAAAACGATTTACGGTAGCTGGTTTAGTCGCAACGTATAGCCAGCTTGATTCCATGGTGGCCTACATACACCAAGATGACGGTCGTCGGTTATTGCAGTTGCCGGCGACTGCGAATGCAGCCTTTTTCAAACTGCGCGACCCGCTAGCCGTTTCAAGTGTGTTTTATGCCGTCTATCGCGCCGCCAACGACACCAATTTGTTAGCAAGCTCCTGGATCGATATCTTTGGGTCGTTATTCAATTTTCTGATTCGTTTCAAGAACCTGCTATTTCTATTGCTGTCGTTGTTAGTTGCCGTGGCAGCATTCAATCTAGTTTCAAGTATGGTCATGCTTGTACAGAGTCGCCGCGCCGATGTAGCGGTGCTGCGAACCATAGGCGGTGATGGCAAGATGGTGCTCTTGTCCTTTCTAGCAACCGCTTGGATGATCGCGCTGGCCAGTTTTTGTTTATGTGTTTTGCTTGCGTGGTTAATTAGCTTGGCGTTGCCTACATTGCACGGATTGCTTGTGCAACTTATCGGTGTGTCGCTCGAAGAAGGTTTTCCATTGCATCGCTTGCGGGTTGTTTTGCACACGACCGACGTTGCGAAGGTGATAGGCGTAACGCTTTTGATGGTTACGGTGGGTTCGCTTTACCCAGCTTGGCGCGCCACACGGCTACCGCCGGCGGAGATTCTGCGTAATGAATGACGTGGTGGTCGCAAAACACGTGACTAAAGCGTTCGAAGACGGTGGCCGAACGTTAGTGGTGTTGCAGGATATCAATCTGACGGTAGCGGCCGGAGAACGACTGTGCGTGTTCGGTCGCTCTGGTTCAGGCAAGAGCACTCTGCTGCACGTTCTAGGTGGTTTGCTGGATGCAGGTGAGGGTGAAGTTTGGGTCAACGGCACAAATCTTTCTGCGTGTTCAGAACAAGCTCGCGCAAAAGTGCGCAATGAAGCCTTAGGGTTCGTCTATCAGTTCCATCACTTGCTCCCCGAATTCTCAGCGGTTGAGAACGTTGCGATGCCACTTTTGATAAGTGGTGTAAAAACACAAGCAGCGCAAGAAGCGGCGGCAACTTTGCTAGCACGCATTGAGCTGGCAGATCGCATGGGCCATCTACCTAAACAGCTCTCAGGTGGCGAACGTTTGCGCGTCGCGGTCGCACGTGCCGTGATCGGTAATCCGAAAGTTGTGCTCGCCGACGAACCAACGGGAAGTTTGGATGCCGAAAGCGCAAAACGAGTGATGGACCTGATACGGTGGATGAGCGAGACCTTCAAAACAGCGTTCATCATTGTTTCGCACGATGAGTCGAGTGGTGCGTATGCACACCGTACGGTGCGCTTGGTTGATGGTCAGCTGATTCAAAATGATTAATCAGTTTTCGCTCAAAGTCGGGGTTCGCTATCTGTTTACGGGTGCGTCTGGGTTCTCAAAGCTCGTCAATACTGTATCAGTCGTGGGCTTGGCGTTAGGCATCATCTTGCTAATCGTCGTATCGAGCGTGCATAACGGACTCGCCGATGAACGGCGCAATATGCTGTTGCGGGTGGTCCCGCATGCATTTTTGACCGCAGGAGCTGATTCGTCACTTCGCATTGAAGCGATTCGTGCAATGGACGAAGTCACGTCAATACGTCGAGAGTTTCGCGGGATGGCGATCGTTGCGGGTCGAGCAGCTGCACCGGTTGTACTTGATTTAATCGGGGTAGATTTGGCTATCGGTTCAGTCGTACCTGCAGATTTCGTTGAAGGGAGCACCTTTAACGAGACCATGCAACACGGCATCGCACTGCCACAATATCTCGCCAACCGCTTAGGCCATCGACTTGGCGATGCTATCGATCTCACGTTTGTCGTACCGACGCCATCAGGGTTGACTTCAACGTCTGCGAGCTTTCAACTCACTGGTTTGTTCAAGTTTGTAACAGAGGTCGACGCCATAACTGCATTTGTTGGGTTAGCGGCTCTACAGGAGCGCCGCTTACTCAGTACAGGCAAAGTTGGTTGGAACATTTCAGTAGCCGAACCGTTTGAGGTCGAAGCATTGCTCGCAGACCAACCGGACGTTTCAACCTGGATCGATACACATGGCGAAGCTTTCCGAGCCTATCAGCTGGAGCGAACCGTCATGTATTTGCTAATGACACTGGTATTGATGCTCGCTTCGTTCAACATCATTGCAGGGCAGGCGATGCTGATCAATGTCAAACGCGCGGATATCGCCATTCTTGCAACATTAGGCGCTTCGCGACGCCAACTATTGAGTGCATTTGCGATTCAAGGAGGTGTGATTACTGCAGTAGGGATCGGTGTAGGCCTAGTACTTGGCTTAACCATCGCAAACAATATCAACGTGATCTTCGACACCATCGACGGCGCGCTAGGAATTGCGATCTTAGAACAAACTGCGTTTACGGAGTTGCCGGCACGGGTTGCACTGTTTGACGTGGTAGGAGCGGTATTGATTGCTTTAGTACTTGGTGGCTTCGCGCTGGTGAAACCGCTAAGACTAGCGTTATTGGAAAGTCCAGCTTACGTCCTAAATCGATTGAGTTAGTCGCTAGCCAGCAAAGTTTCAACTCTGCGTTGCTTGTGCTTTTCGCGCTTTTTCAAAATGTGACGCCGCCATAAATATTGTGTGATGAAGCGTCCGAGAAAGGCGGTCGTCAGTGCGATCAATAGGCAGCCGACTGCGAGAGGGATGAGCGCACTGTCTTGCGACCAAAGATCGGTCAGTGAAAACGGCACTTGTTCCCATTGTGGTAGGACCAAGGAGAGAACCCGGCTGCCAACCCAGTACGCACCATAAAGCATTGGAAACACTGTAAACGGATTGCTCAGCCATGAAAGTGCGACGGCTGTGGGAATGTTGGCGTGAGTCCCTGCTGCCCATGCGGCAGCCATGACCATCTGCGTGAACGGGATCGGGTTCCATGCTGAAATCAACCCAATGAACACGGCTTGTGAAACACTATTGCGGTGCAGCCGCCAGTGTCGCGGGTGATTTAGATGGTGCGCGAATGGTCGTATTGACCAGTGTTCAACAATCTGTCGCCGGCGCGGCAGCTTGCGGCGGAGAAATCTCAGCATCCGAAATGGGTCACGCAAGGCCCTGCAAATCGCATCTTGAAGCCAAGTCGTTGCAGACAGATGAGAGGGCGTAGCTGCGGTTATGCATGGAATCTAAAAACAAAGCACTTTTGCATAGCGGAAATTGAACACAAGCGAAAGTGAGACCACTCGGGTAAGCGCAAATTAACACACCAAGCTAGCAGGTCACTGCATTAGAGCAAGGATTTAGACACAGCAATATGGTCAGCGCTCGCTACTCACATTGAGGACGTGATGTTTTCTAATGAAAGGCAGAAACTCGGCATCACAAAGCTAGCGGCATAATCGACTCATGCTCGAAAAACTCATGCCATACACCAACACAGGCTATCTGAAATTTGCGCTGTTCCTAGGGCTGCTTGGGTTGTCCGCGCTCGTCGGCAATTACGTGACGCCTACTTGGAACGTTGACGCAATCGAGCTCGACGTCCAGCGCGACGCGAACAACCAACTCTTCTACATCTTTAGAGAAGCGCCACGTTACGTCTCGTTCACACCCCAAGAGCGTTCGAAGTTAGCTAATAACGCGACCTCTGCGCTGAATGAAGATGCGAGCATTGTCGAGGAGTTTGTCATTAAAACCTCCGCGATAGGGGAAACGTCCTATTGGCAATACGTCGTGTCGCGCCACTGGGGCTTCTGGTCTCTATTACCGGCCCTCGTCGCCGTACTGCTGTGCTGGCTGACTCGAGAACCTATCACCGCATTGCTCGGTGGCATCATTTCAGGCGCGTTCATACTGACCGAGTATGACATTTTCGGTGGTGTCCTAATCCAAGAACTCGGCACGACTGCCGCGGCTAGCGTGCTGATCTTGTATTTATGGTTGCTAGGTGGTTTGATGGGGGTTTGGTCACGCACTGGTGCTGCGCAAGCCTTTGCGCAGTACGTCACCAATCATTTTGTACGTGGTCCGAGAAGTGCAAAGTTGGTGGCGTGGGGTTTAGGCGTCATCTTCTTCCAAGGCGGTACCGTTAGCACCGTACTCGTTGGTACCACCGTAAAACCCATCGCTGACAAGGAACGAATTAGTCATGAAGAACTCGCGTATATCGTCGATTCGACCGCCTCGCCGATTGCTTCGCAACTTGCATTCAATGCTTGGCCCGGGTATGTGCAGGCCTTTATCTTCGTCGCGGGAGTGTCATTTTTAGCAACTGAAGCCGATCGCATCGCGTTCTTTTTCTCAAGTGTGCCGTTTTGTTTTTACGCCATCTTCGCAGTGCTAGGCACGTTTTTGGTTAGCGTCGAAAAACCCCTCTATCTCAACAAGGAACTGCGGCAGGCGATCGAACGAGCGCGTTCAACCAATGAACTCGATTCGCCTACTGCACAAGTCTTAGCGGCAAAAGAACTGCAGTCAAGCGATGTCCCGGCAGGTTACAACCCGAACTTGCTCGAGTTTGTGTTGCCGCTGGTCATATTGATAGGCATTGCCATTGGCACCTTTATTGCCTTTGGGTCACCGAACGTGCATTGGGCATTTGGTGCAGCTTTGCTATTTGCGTCGATTGTCGCGCTTGCTAAAGGCATGTCGTTGCGCGATTTGATTCGAGGCTACGAGACTGGGTTTAAAGGCGTCGTGCTTGGCTCGGTGATTCTGCTGTTAGCACTCACCATCGGAGCGGTGAGCCAAATGACGGGTGGCGGTGCGTATTTAGTGGACTTGCTCGGTGACGCATTACCGTATTTCCTGTTGCCAGTCATTTTGCAAGTGATGACGATGACGATCGCGTTTTCGACTGGCTCGAGCTGGGGCACGTACGCAGTCGCGTTTCCGCTCGCCATGCCATTGGCGTGGGCGATAGCGGAAGGCGCAGATTTGTCGTACCCGTATCTCTACATGACGCTGTGTTTTGCAGCGGTGATGGACGGGAGTGTTTACGGCGATCAGTGTTCGCCTATTTCAGATACGACGGTATTGAGTTCCGTCTGTACCGGCTGTGATCTTATGGACCATGTGCGCACCCAAATTCCACAAGCATCCGTTGCCGCGGTTTTGGCAGGAGCATTGTGGACACTGATTGCAGTGTTTACCGCTTAGCGTTTATGGATAGCGGAACCTTCGATTCACTGGCAATCACATACTTGAACACAATTAACCTCAAAGGCAAGACAGGTAATTGCGCATGAGCGTTTCGGTATACGCAGGAACGGTAGGGTGGGGTGTGTGGCGAAGCGACGATCTAGGCGAATCATGGCGTTTCGCGTTTGAAGGATTGCCGGTGGAGATGCGCACGTGGTCGATGTCTTCCCATCCTCAAGAACCAGGCGTGGTTTGGGCAGGCACTGACATTGGTCTGCTGCGTCAGGATGCCGATGGTCGTGGTCATCGAGTCGCATCGCCAGCGGACGGCAAACAAATCTGGTCTGTAACCCAAGCAGTCGACGACCCAAAAGAAATTTACATCGGAACCAATCCTGGTGCTATTTATCGGTCACTGAATGAGGGTGATTCTTGGGATCAATTGCCCATTGACCTTGTCGAGGAGTGTCCGATCGGCAAACCGCGCATTACACGCATACGTTTTGATCCGCTAGACAGCGACACCATCTGGGCAAGCGCGGAAATCGATGCTGTGCATCGGTCGAGAGATCGCGGCGAGACATGGGAACGATCTGAGGAAGGCTTCCGATTTCCCGACATTCATGACATCGCTATCGCGGCCGTCGACGCAAAGCGCAAATTACTCACAGCGACGGCATTGGGACTGTATGAATCTTTTGACGACGCAGCAACGTGGACTTGGCGTGAGCTCGACTCGCCCTGGCAATACACCCGCGGAATCAAGCCAAAGGCGGATTTAGACGGGACCGTGTTTCTGTGTAACGGCAATGGACCGCCAGGTTCGACGGGTCGCTTGCTACGCAGTCGTGATTGGGGTGCAACATGGGAAGATTGTGAGCTACCGGGCAACGTCAATTCCACGCCTTGGATGGTGGCGGACAATTCAGCAGATCCGAACTTACTGTTTTGCTGCACCAATTTAGGTCAGATGTACCGTTCGCAGGACGGCGGTGAAGATTGGACCAAACTGGATCGCGAGTTCGGTGAGATCCGCACCATGCTTTGGCACCCGAACTGACCAATCGAACTTTTCGCCGGCGCGGTCTTGTAAAGTCGTTCCATAAAATCAAACGACGATTTATTCACTAGCAACTAAAGGAAATTCACATGGCATGGGGGCCACGCCACCTTACGCACGAAGATAAAAAATCGCTGTATCGCGATGGCTATATCGTGGTCAAGAAGGCGGTCTCTGACGAGCTCGTGAACAAAGCGCTTGCGGCGATCAAATTGCCAAAACGTGGGCAGTATCTTGGGAATCAGGAAGTGATGACCGACCTTGTGAACAAGTCGGACATTACGCCCATCCTGCATGAAGTCATGGGCTATTTCGATCCTCCTAGCGTTTGTCAAATAGGACTCTCGTACCCAAGTCGAGCATCAGGTCGTTTTACGAATCTAGGTTATCCCGACAAGGAAGTGCCTTATTTCGGTGCCGGTGTGCATATGGACGGCAATATCACCATTGCCGCACCGCAGGAAGTGCAGGAAGGCACGCCAGAAGAGATCTACTTGAAGCACTTCGCCTCAGGTCCGAAAGGCGATCTCGGCCGTTCACCGGAAGTCATGGGGCACAACATGGTGCCGCTGTTTGAAGATCCGGACATGACGCTGGGACTAGGCTCTTTTACGACATTTGTGTTTGTTTGCCTGAATGACCAAACAGAAGAAGGCCGCGGGCAAACATGCTTGCTTAAAGGCGCGCACCTTGAGATGGAGAAGTTCTTCCGTTGGCAGTACGAAACCAACAAGCACCTAGGTCCGGAAGGACCAGGCTGGCCACGCTTGAATTACGAGACGCCAAATCGGTGCGCGATGAACTACCTGCCGCCACAGATCTTTGAGCAATTCACGGATGAATCGTCAGAGACGTCGCCGGATGGGCGACGCTGGCCACGACCGACACAGATTTTGATGGACAAGGGCGATGCCTGCATTGCGATGTACCACATCCCACATTCTGGCACGCG
>VXLJ01000007.1:42070-343128 GCA_009841635.1 Gammaproteobacteria bacterium | reverse complement strand
AAAAATTCAGTGAGTTCGGACTGGCAAAGCCGCGCCAGAGAGCTGCTTGACGAGCAGAAATCCAACCGTGCCAGCGTTGGATTGCCTCAAGACACAAACCTCACGCCAATGCAGACAGCAGCGCTATATGACCCCCGAACTGCCGAGCGGATGCTTGCGTCCGATAACGAGTTGGATTTACACAGTGCTTGTGCTTTAGGTTTGTATGAAGACGTCGGACGCCTGTGCTCGACTGAGGCGTTGGCGTTGGAAGCGGATTGGTTGCCTCCGATTGGATTTGCGTTGTTGCGTTCACAGCGTGACTCGCTTCAGGCTCTGCTAGATCATGGTGACGACCCGAATCGGTTGTTGCGCCGAATTGGGTTCTTCGTGTGGGAGATGCGAGTTCTTGAGGAGGCTAAATGGCGACCCATTCATATGGCCGCTGTTCACGGTTACGACCCAGCTGCTTCAACGTTGATTGGAGTTTTGGCGGATTACGGGGCTGATTTAGAAGCACCCAGTTGTTTAGGCGATCGCGCCATTCACCTAGCTTGCACGTATGGGTGGGACGACGTGATTCGAACGTTGTTGCAATTAGGGGTCGATGTAAACTCGACAACAACGCAGACTTCTGCGACTATCCTCGCTCAATCTTCTCCTGAAAACACCCAACCCGACGGGAGTTTCACTCCTATGATGGTAGCTGCTCGCGAAAGCAAGAGCAAGACGATTGAATTGCTATTGCAGCAAGGCGCGAATGTTCACGCCACATCCGTTACCGGTAAGACAGCCTTGCACATGGCTGCAGATGGTTGGTGGCAGGAAGATGTAGCTTGTGTAGACGTACTCTTAGATGCAGGCGCTGACGCGGCCGCACTTGACGAGCATGGTAAAACAGCAGCGGATTACGCACGCACTCGCAACTACCACGGGATCGTAGAAAGGCTTGCGCGGGCGTCAACCTGATACAACCTTAACCCTAAACATGCATGATTTACGAACGTCACCGTAAGGATCTGGCAGCTCATGGAAAACCTCTCAGCAAAGTACTTAGCGTCAGCGAGCGACGAGGATCTAGCTGAGCTCTACCAATACCTGTATGACCTACAGGGATATCTCGTGGTAGAAGACGTGCTCAGTGAGCAGCAAGTCGCAACGCTCAATCAAATCCTCGATGAAACGCTTGTAGAGTTCCCGGCGGATTGGTCAGAACGAGCCAAAGAGCTGCCGCGAGGTCTTTACGACAATTACCGTTTTGGCATGGCTGGTGGTTCCTACGTTTCGAGCCCAGGATTTCTGGCATTCGGCCAGCCGTTCGTCGATTTAGTCGACCATCCACTCACCATGCAAGTCATGCGTATGCAGTTAGGTGAAGCGTTCCGACTTGATCGGATTTTTGGCATGCGTATGCGCAAAGGTATGCCCAGTGGTCGCTTGCACTCGGACTATGGCGCTTCCGAGCCGTTCACGCGCGCCGAACCTGGGAAACCTTATCCGCAACCGGGTCATCAAGCGCTTCACGGTTTTGCCGTAGCTGCGTTCAATTTGACCGACAGCGGGCCTGACACAGGTGGTTTGTGCTGCATCCCTGGTAGCCATAACAGTCATTTCAAGCTACCAGCGTGCATTCGCAACGGACAGTTCGACGATGTGGTGATCTGTCCAGAAGCGCCGGCAGGTAGCGTGACGTTTTTCACGGAAGCGACCACTCACGGCACGTGTGCGTGGCAAGCAGATCATGAACGTCGCTCGCTGCTTTACAAGTATTGCGCTTCACAGCTAACCTGGTCAAGGACACGCGTGACTGCGCCGGACAATCTGCAACTTACTCATCGACAGATGCGTTTGCTTGAGGAGCCAGCGGGTGCGCAGTGGTTCTTTGATTCATTGTTCAAAGAAGAACAACGCTCAGCCACGTAAACAAACTTTTTTTCACACCGCAAGGGACGAACTTCATGCTGACCCGTAGACAAACTCTCATTGGTGCCGCCACGTTACCAGTGCTTTCTGCCATTGGCGGCTTGCCAGACGCCACGAAGGAAGCATTGGAGTCATCACGCTTGATTTACTTAACGCCACTCAAGTCTGATGGAACGGAGAGTGCTTGCAAAGGCGAGGTCTGGTTTAGCTACGACGGTGATATGGGGATTCACGTTGTTACTCAATACGGCGCGTGGCGAGCGAATGCCATTCGCAAAGGTATGAATTCGGCGCGGATCTGGGTCGGCGAATACGGGGTGTGGACGTCCGCTGGCGATTCGTTTCGACAAGGCCCAGAATTGATGATTTCTGGCGTGTTCGAGACGGATCCCGAAATTCAGCGCGGTGTGCTAAATCGTATGGGCGGCAAGTACTCGGACGAGTGGGGAGTTTGGGGACCGCGCTTCAAGAATGGTTTGGCTGACAATTCGCGCGTGATGATGCGCTACACCATCGGGTAAGCGTGGTGGGAGGCAATTCACACCGCCTCAGCTCAACAAATCCACGATTTCTTGATGGCCGCGCCGAGCAGCCCAAGCAGCAGGTTTAGCCCACGCGGGCATGTCGGCAGGCTCGTGCATCGTTCGGTCGGGGAATTGCGCTAGCAAGTATTTGGCGTAGTCAACCGACCCAAACATAGCTGCCCAGCCTAGCGGCGTGGTACGGTATTCCTCATCGATCAGGCTTGGATTAGCGCCGTATTTCACCATTAACTGCGCGCCATCGACCATGTTTTTTTGCGCCATGTGATGCAATGGGCGCATGGATTGCCAATTGGGTAAATTTGGATCCATGTCATTCTGAAGCAGTACTTCGCACAGTTCCAAGTCATGCCAAAGATACGTTTGACAGCCCGTTAATATCGGCGGCACGCGAACGCCAGCGTTGAGCAATAACCGAACTAGCGTTGTGTAGCTATTGCTTACTGCGTGTGGAAAACCTTCCTCGGCCATCGCTTCCTTAAACGCTGGTGGCGCATGTTGCAGAACGGCCGCGACCACGTCGACGTTGTTTTCGTGGAAGAACATGGTAAATCCCACATTGCCGCCATAGCAGTACAGCAGTTCCCGCATGTCGCGATTGAATGCGGACTCCGTGGGGTTGCCTGAAGACTCGACGGTGGCGTTTGGGTCGGCGCCAGCTTCTAACAACGTTTCTGCGATTTCGAAATAACCATGATGTGCTGCCGCCCAAAGTGCGAAGCCTTTTGGACAGTTTGCGCCCTCTTCGAGATTTGGATCCGCACCGGCATCGAGTAGCGTTTTGACGATATCGACGTAGTTCCGTTCAGCGGCGGCGGAAAGCGCACGCTTGCCGCCTGTTTCTTGGTGATCGGCGAGCGTCGGATTCTGCAGAAGCAACTCGCGCACGCGCTCAAGATCGCCTAAGGCAGCCGCGACGGTCATGGTGTATTCAGCACCATGCTTAAGGAGATGTTGCACCGTGTCGTAATCGTTGCGCTGATTCCAATACGGGTGATACCAGAGCGCTGAAACGATGGGACGAAACCCAAATCCGCCTAGTCGATTGTCGCTTGAAAAGCCTCGCGAATCGACTGTCGCACCATGGCTAACTAATAGATCGATCAGTTCAAGATTCTGTGTTTCTACGGCATAGTGAAGCGGTCGACGACCAACGGTGTCGCCGCGATCGACTAGGGAAGCATCCTCTGCTAGCAACGTTGCAACCTGTTCATGATCGCCAGCCCGACAAGCAGTATGGATTGGATGCACGTCACCCTCCGAGCTCATGTGTCGGCGACTGATGTCACACAAGTAGGCCGCAACCTCATCGTGGCTTCTATCTTCTGCAACCTGCAAAAAAGTCTCTTGCCCATACAGTGTTTGCAGCGTGACGTCCGCACCTGCATCAACGAGAAATTTCACCGCTTCAAAGTGTCCCTCGCGGACTGCGAAGTGGAGTGGTGAAACGTACCAGTACTGGCAATTCGCTAGCTCAGGTACCTCTTGAATGAGTTTTTTGAGTTTCGCCAGGTCACCGTCACGCGCGGCGTTTAAGGTTGTCCATACATCCGAATGCCTAACGCGACCCGTCCAGTCAAACGAGTCGTTGTCAAGTTCTCGAGGTTTTAGTAGCTCCACAACGGTACCTCGTTGGTTGTCGGGTCGACGTTAATTAGTGGTTGCGCGTAATTACTTTGAACCACGCAACTCCTGCATGTATTGCTTATGACGCTCAGGGTCGACCATCATGGATGCGAAATACACCAACATATCGCGGTGATTCTTGCGAAGCTTTGCTTTGTCCATGCAGCGTTCGCCATCCTTGGTCGTTAAAAAACGGAAGGCATCAACCAAAGCGTCCTTGCCCCCCAAGCGACGTTCCGCTTCACTTTCAATCACGTTGAACGCACTTTCGAGATCCTCTTCGGTCATGCCGAGATTCTCAGGATCCAGTACGAGATTGCTCCACATCGTGGTCAAGAACACACGCCACCGATCTTTGTCCATCAAGTGCTCAGTGACCATGCATTGGCGATCCATTTCATCGAAAAGAGGCGCTAGTTTGCCTAGGATTTCCTGCGATTCCACGATTCAATCGTGCGCGTAAACGGTCATGGCTACATGATATTCGGCTAGTGAACTTTGCTGTTAGGAAGCGGTTAAGACTTCGTGCTTCCAAGCAGCGCGGAACGATTGATCCATGCTTTGCTGCGCATAGAGGTCAAAGTAACGACCTCGTAGTTTGAGCAGTTCTTGGTGCGTCCCCATTTCAACGATGCGGCTGTTATCGATAAACACGATGCGGGTTGCATTTTTGATGGTCGTAAGACGATGCGCAATGATGAAACTGATGCGACCGCCAAGCATGCGTTCTAGTCCGCTTTGAATCCGTTGCTCGGTCTCGGTGTCAACTGAACTAGTCGCTTCATCCAATACAAGAATTTGCGGATCCGCTAAGACCGCGCGTGCAAACGAGAGCAGTTGTTTTTGCCCTGCAGACAAGCGTCCGCCGCCTTCCCCAACTTGCGTCTCATAGCCATCGTCGAGCTGGGAAATGAAATCATGGGCTTCGACCAACCGCGCTGCGTCCTCGACTTCAGCATCGGATGCATTCAGTTTGCCGTACCGAATATTCTCGCGGATCGAGCCGCTAAAGACATGAGCTTGTTGCAACACCATGCCTAGTTTTGAATGCAAGTCCTGCAGTCGCCATTGACGGTATTCGCGCCCGTTGAGATTGACCGCGCCTGCTGTTGGTTCATAGAAACGACAGAGTACGTTCACCAGTGTCGTTTTACCGCCACCAGTAGGACCGACGAGTGCAATGGTCTCACCGCGTTTTGCAGTTAGATTGATGTCAACCAGGACAGGCTTGTTGGGTTCGTACGCAAACCCGACGTGGCTCAGTTCGATTTCTTCAATTTGCGTATGCGCATCTTCGGACTGAGGTGGGCTGGTGCCGCCGTCATTGATGAACGATTCCGTGTCCTGAATTTCCGGTTCTGCATTAATAACGCTCAGTAAGCGCTCTGCACTGGCCTGCGCCATTTGCATTTCCGCAAACCACATGCCTACGACTTCGAATGGTTCGAAAAAGTGTGTCACCAACATCATGAACGTGATCAACGTGGTTACGGCGATGGAACCAGCGAGCATTTCAGAGCCGCCGTAGGCGAGGGCTAGGCCGTACGACACTGAACTGGTGGTCACGATGATGGGCACATAGATTGCTGCGAGCGTCAGGTTGCGCACCGACGACTTGAACATCTGATCCGTTTGTTTTTGAAAACGACCTGCGTTCACGTTTTCTTGCACGAACGTTTTGCTCGTCTCCATACCCATGATGCTTTCGTTGAACGTACCTGTAATGCGCGAGTTGGTGGCGCGCACTTCACGGGCGGTGCCGAGAATCGAGCGTCTGAACTTTGCCGACACCCACACGATGAATGGCATGACAACGAGCATGACGAGTGTGACCTTCCAACTCAACCAGAATAGGGCGACGCTCGTTGCGACGATCATGGTCGAGCTCCATATCAGGTCCAAGAACGCCCACGATAGGATGTTGGTGAGTCGCTCACAATCGGAGGTTAAGCGTGCGACCAGCCATCCAACAGGACGCTTGTCAAAGAAAGCGAACGCTTGTCGTTGCAGATTCTTGAATGCATCGGTACGCAAGCCGTAGCTGGCATAGACACGTAGTTTGTTCGTGTAGTAGAGGAAAAAACCTACCGATAGTGCTAGCATCGTGGACATGCCTAAATAGAGCAGTCCCCACAGCGGTATCGCTGCGTCAGCGCCGTTCGCAGCAATATCGTCTAGTAGCCATTTGGTGATCAGTGCATAGGCTGGTTCCAGAATGCCTGTCACCGCCGCTGAGATGATCAGCAGGATAACTTCGCGTTTGTAAGGTGTGATGTAACTGAACAGTTTGCCCCACAGCGCCCAATCCATGGCTTGCTTTGCATAAGGATCGAAAAAATCGTCCTCGAGTAGTTCGTTATCCACGACCAAACGCCTCGATCCGAATGGATTCATCCATCAGATTCTGCAATGCACACAGCTCGTGATACGGACCTGGTTGCCGGTTTAGTTCCTCATGGGTGCCAACTTGCACTAACCGACCTTCGTCGAACACCAGTACACGATCGACATTTCTTAAGGTCGATAAACGATGAGCGACGATGAACGAAGTGTGTTTACCTCGCCGTTCAGCCAAGCTATTGAGGATGTGTTCTTCGGTGTTTGAGTCAACGGCAGACAGCGCATCATCGAGTATCAAGATAGGTGGATTTTTGAGCAACGCCCGCGCGAGCGCGATGCGTTGGCGTTGGCCACCGGATAGTGTTACGCCACGTTCGCCGATGACAGACTGATAACCATCGGTGAATTGCTCAATAGCATCGTGGATTGCTGCTTCTTTGGACGCGTCGCGTATTTCATTCGCGGTGGCGTACTGATTGCCGACAACGAGGTTCTCCTGGACTGTTCGCGAATACAAAAATGGTTCCTGCAGGACCACACCAACATTTGTTCGCAGCCACTTACGATTAACGTCGGCAATATCCAAACCGTCAACAAGAATTTGCCCTTCATCGACGTCGTGAATTCGTAGTAGTGCTCGCAGAATGGTCGATTTGCCTGAACCCGGTCGGCCGACGATGCCAATGGTTTCACCCGCACGAATATGAACGGATACATCGTGCAACGCTGCTTGTTCAGCGTCAAAGCGTACGGTGACGTGCTTGAACTCAATATCGCCAAGGATTCGGGTCTGTGGTGGGTAACGCTGTTCAGTCTCGGCGTGCGATTGCAGTATGAAGTTGATGCGCCGCAGCGCCACCACAGCTTTACCGCCATCTGCGATCAAGCGACCCACATGACGAATGCGCCAAACGACATACGTCACGTACATCATGAACAGAAACAGCTCGCCAATGTTGATTTTGCCAACTAGATAGAAATACGAACCTGCGAACAACACCAACCCTATCTGAAACATCGCAAGGAAGTCCGTACCACTCCAGTAGTACGCCATCAACTTGTAAAGGCGCAAATAGTTGTCGCGAAAAGCTTGATTGCGTATGTCGAATCGTTCGGTTTCAAACTCGTGTCGGGCAAACGCACGAACGACCCGTATGCCAGTCAGGTTTTCTTGAATGACTGCGGTTAGAGCGCCTTCGGATTCATCGGTGACCTGAAACAGCTGCGTAATGCTCTTGAAGAAGAAATACGCGCTGAAAAACAGTACCGGGATCATCAAGAACGCAAACCAACTGAGTTCAGCTTGATGCCAAAACAGCACCGGCACCATACCAGCGAGAAACAACAGCATCTGACCGGCTTCATCGACGTCGGCGTGCATGAACACTCGTACGGTTTCAATGTCGGAGGAGCAGCGTTGAACAAGATCGCCCGTCTCCGCTTCATCGTAGAACTTCATGGGCACGTGGTGAAGCCGCTCGTACAGTGCTTCGCGCAATCGTTGGGCGATGCCTTCGGACGCCACGGCCGAAAGGCGGTCACGACCAAATTGGCACGACATCGATGCCGCCGTTAGCAGCACGCCGGCCACAGCTGACAGAATCAGGTACGCGACAAACGACTCTGGTACGCCAACCCACGTACCGATCTGCAGCAACAGAATGCTTGCGAACTCGAAGTCCTTTTCGACGATGACATTAAGCGCGTGTTTCCCGATGATTGGCACCGCTAGCATCACCATGGTCGCACTTGTCGAAAGCAGTACGGCAAACGTGTACTTGAGGCGATGACCCTGCGTCAAGCCAGCCAGCGTTGACTTTGCTGGCTGTGCAAACTCACTAGTGGCCGCGTTCATCGTGGGTGTCGAATTTGTGGTTGAAACAAATGAAAATCAGTTGTTTGCATGCTGCGCTTGCACCATGTAGGTGCCGTTGAGAAGCGCAAGGCAAAGTTCCATTTGCCGACTGAAACAACGTGGTTGTGAAACGACGTCAATAGGTGTTATTGACGTAGTACCAACCCATCTAGGGGTGCGAATGTTAGAAAGATTGAATCCGAGCTTAGCAAGCTCGCGACAAAGCTAACGGATTACCGCATTGCTATTCCAAGTTGACGATCATTTTGCCAGTGTTCACGCCGTTGAATAAGCCAATGAACGCTTCTGGCATCCTTTCAATCCCGTCGAAGACCGTTTCACGATACTGCAACTTCCCACTTTGTATCCATTCGGTCATGTCGCGCTCAAAATCGGCGCGTAAATGGTTGTAGTTGGACACGATGAAGCCTTGCAAGGTCAGTTGCGAGCCGATTGCGATCGCTAAGTTCCGAGGTCCTGGGACAGCTTCGGTCGCGTTGTACTGAGATATCGCTCCGCAAAGCGGCAAGCGACCGTTGGGACGCATACAGTTGATAGCAGCTTCAAGGTGATCACCGCCGACGTTATCAAAATAAACGTCAATGCCTTGCGGCGCACATTGCATCAGTTGTTGCGTCAGATTACCTTCGCGGTAATCAATCGCGTGATCGAAACCCAAATCTTCTTTGAGATGGCGGACCTTATCGGGACCACCGGCACTGCCGATTGCCGTGCAATGCTTGATCTTGGCGATCTGACCCACCGCACTGCCGACTGCGCCAGCTGCACCCGACACGAACACGGTTTCGCCTTCTTGTAAGCGACCTACATCGAGTAGTCCTACGTACGCCGTCATGCCAGGCATGCCCACGACGCCAAGGTAAGCAGATGCAGGCAGCTTGAGTTCGCCGAGGTTTCGCAGACCACGGGTCGATTGGACAAAGCCTTCGCGCCAACCCCAATGCGACTCAACGTAATCTCCTTCGGCAAAGTGTGGGTCGTTCGACGCTTCAACACGACCAATTGCACCGCCGGTTAAGGTTTCAGCCAGATCAAAACCGGCGACATAGGATTTGCGGTCGACCATGCGCCCTCGCATGTAGGGGTCGACCGTCAAACTGACATTGCGTACGGCAACTTGCCCTTCTTGAGGATCGGGCAGGTCAACCTCTACCACGGTGAAATCTTCAGGTTTAGGCATGCCGACAGGGCGTTGCACGAGACGTACTTCTTTGGATTTCATGGTGCTGATCCTTAAGGGCAGGGGAACCCGCGCTTAGCGCGTTAGGGTTAGTTTGAGAGGTAGTTCGCTTCCACCATCTCGAAGCGCATGTCGGCCGCATGAACTAACAAGGCGAGGGTGTTCGAACGCGGAAATGGTACATGGCTCGCATCGGCTGGCAACTGTCCCCAACTGGCGTCGACCGCAGTCCATTCGTCATCGACCAAGATTTCGTTCCAAGAGTGCGCGCGAAAGGATTGTGTAGCCGCGTGGTAAGCGAGATCATCTCTAATCCGACTTTGCCAGTCTAGTTGGCTTGCGATGGCATCGAATAAGTCAGCAAATTCAGTGCAATCACCGGTTTGCCTTACGAGGGTTTCTGCAGGTGTAGACGGGTATGCAATGTCCTCAATGGCAAGTGTATGGTTCAGAACAGTGACGAGGTGTTCGACGGATTGTCGAGTTGGTTGGGTTTGGATGCCGGCTTCGTCGATGAATTGGTCAATTAGAGCGCTTTCGTGAGCCGCAACACGATGCCGTTCGGTGTTCGCTTTTGCCAATTGACGGACTATGTTTCGATTGGTACGCAGCAAACCTTCGCGATCGATGAATGGTTCCCAGAACGCTGTCGCTGCACCACTTCCTACCACACGCAATGTCAGCGTCTCGAGTTCGTGCGGTCGTTCTATGGCTTGATCAATGGGTATGCCAACTGGTTCGGCTTCGAATAAAAAGCCCTGGCCATCCGTGCTCAAAGAGCTATCGGGGACGACATACGTCATAACGATACCATCGTTTGCGTGGATATGCAGCGGGATGCCAGTGTGAGATAGTGTTTGCTTTACGAAGCCATCGGCATGTGCTATTTCGATATTCGGCGAGGCGTCGCGCACCTGCCAACGATGTTCTCGAATTTCGTTTAATGTGAAATCCACTGATTTCACGGGAAGGGACGTACGTTGGCCGCGCAAGAGGGGATGAAACGCTAGTGTCGAAACATACGTGAGATGGTCGGCGTGTGTCAAGTTGCGTTTTGGCTCGAATTTGCGACGGGTGACATGCTGGACCCCTTGCAGATCGATGGTGGTCGTCTCCGTGGCGTACATAAGCGCGTATGGCCATGCATACTTGAAGCGCAATACTTCTTCAATGGTGGTCGTACGGCCAGGCATGAGCCGAAATGTGAGGGTTTTCTTGAGTTCATAGGCTTTTGAAGACAGCTGAGCTCGATGCTCTTGATACGTGCCTATGCGTTTACCGTACACGCGCACTTCGTACCAATGTTCACCGCTTAGATCGCTATGAGCATTGGCGATATTCGTTTCAAGACGCGCCAAATCTGGGCAACTTTGCCCGCCAAGTAACAGGCTCACACACAGTAAAAATGCCGCGTCTATAAGCGTTGGCATGGTGACAAATCTGACTTATCCAAACGGCGACACATAAAAATCCTTGAGGCTGTCGCCTGAATTCTCGTTTCTACAATTCACCGCGCCATGTCCACTCTAGCCACAGATTTCATTCGAAATCGCATTCGTGAGGATCTCGAAAATGACGTCGTCGACGGCACGATTGTCACTCGATTCCCGCCCGAACCTAACGGCTATTTGCACATCGGACACGCGAAATCGATTTGTTTGAATTTTGGCGTCGCAGCCGAATTTGGCGGCAAGACATACCTTAGGTTCGATGACACGAATCCGTCGAAAGAAAGCGAGGAGTTTGTCCATTCCATCCAAGAAGACGTGCGATGGTTGGGATTTGACTGGGAAGATCGGCTCACCTTCGCGTCGGACTATTTTGAGCAGTTGTACAGTTTCGCCACGCAGCTCATCGAAAAAGACAAGGCTTTCGTTTGTGATTTAACCGCAGACGAAATCCGTGCGACGCGTGGCACCTTAACCGAACCTGGTTCCGATAGTCCTTTTCGGACCCGATCCATTGCCGAAAACTTGGATTTGTTCCGCCGGATGCGAGACGGGGAGTATGCGGATGGCGCAAAGGTTCTTCGTGCAAAAATCGACATGGCGTCGCCTAATCTGAACATGCGCGACCCGGTTTTGTATCGCATCTTGCACCTGGCGCACCACCGAACCGGTGACAGTTGGTGTGTCTATCCACTGTACGACTTCACTCATTGCATCTGCGATGCACTCGAAGGCATTACGCACTCGCTATGCACGTTGGAATTCGAGGACCATAGACCCCTATACGACTGGGTTCTCGACAACGTTTCGATCAACTTTCATCCGCCGCAAATTGAGTTTTCGCGCCTCGGCTTGGAATTCAACGTGATGTCGAAGCGCATTTTGACGTCGTTGATTGATAGCGGTCAAGTCGAAGGTTGGGATGATCCTCGCCTACCAACGATCGCTGGGTTGCGTCGCCGTGGGGTGCCAGCAGCAGCGATTCGAGACTTCTGCTCGCGAGTAGGTGTTACCAAGCAAGCTAATTTGGTAGAAACCAGCTTGCTTGATTTTTGTGTGCGCGCAGAACTAGAAGACACGGCACCTCGAGGTATGGCCGTGGTCGAGCCATTGCTTGTAACAGTCATCAATTTCGAAGGTGACGACATCGAGCTAGAAGCCCGCAATCACCCCAAAAACTTGGAATTAGGGTCCCGGCGCTTGACGTTTGGGCGCGAGCTCTACATTGAACGCAGCGATTTCGCGGTGACAGCCTCGAAGAAACAGCGCAAACTGACGCTCAATGGCCTCGCGCGTTTACGGTATGGATTTATTGTTGAATGTGTCGACGTGATTAATGACGATAGCGGTCTGCCAATTGAGCTGAAGGTGCGCTATGTTGAGAATTCGCGAAGTGGTCAGGACACATCGGGATTGAAACCAAAGGCGACGTTGCATTGGGTTTCGAAGGCAAATGCTGTGCATGCGGAGATTCGGCTTTTTGAACGCCTTTTCAATGTACGTGAACCTGACGGTAGTTCGTTCGAAAGTGACGTGAATGGCAATTCACTTCGGTCTCACCATGGTTTCGTTGAGCGAGCGGCTGTCGAGAGCAAATGGAATCCGTGTCAGTTTGAGCGGAATGGTTTTTTCGCATTTGATTCAAGCTCGACACCTGATCGTCCGGTCTTCAACCGCATCGTCAGCCTCATGAGCAGCAAGAAGTAGCAATCAATTCGCACCATTTCGAAGTCCAGTCGCCAGTAGTTCCATCGTGATACCTTCGATCGACGATGTTTTCGCTGCTGCTAAACGAATTGACGGTGCAGTGCACCGCACGCCTATCCTCACGTCTTCAACGCTAAACGATCGTTTTGGTCGCGAGGTTTTTTTCAAGTGTGAGAACTTTCAAAAGATTGGCGCATTTAAGGCGCGCGGCGCACTCAATGCGGTCTTGAACCTAGACGCCGTGAGCATTGATTTAGTTACTCATTCGTCAGGAAATCATGGTGCAGCGTTAGCGTGGGCGGCACGTCGCACGAATAGAGCGGCGTACATCATTTGTCCGTCGAACGCATCTCGCTTCAAGCGCGATGCGATTGTTCGCTATGGCGGTACGTTAGTGGATTGTGGACCAGACATCGTTCAACGCGAAACGGCGTTGCAGGGCTTCTTGCAGCAGCGCAAAGCCGCGTTCATTCCGCCGTACGACCACGAAGACATCATCGCAGGGCAAGGCACGGCAACACTTGAGTTACTAGAAGACAAACCCCAGATTACGGAACTTTGGGTGCCAATTGGCGGTGGTGGCTTAGCAAGTGGCGCAATCATTGCTGCTGCGGAACGATGTCGCGTTATCGGCTGTGAACCGGAACTGGCTCGCGATGCTCACGATTCTCTAGAGCGAGGCGCCAGACTACCAGCATTGCCGCCGTCGTCTATTGCAGATGGGCTCCTTTCGTCGCTTGGTGACCTTACCTTTGACATTCTTCATCGAGCGAAAACAACGGTTCATTTAGTTGAAGAAGATGAGATGCGCACTGCCATGGCGTTAATTTGGCAAACGCTCAAAATTGTGATTGAACCTTCCTCTGCAGTACCAGTGGCCGCGGCATTGAAATACGGTTCATCGAACAGCGAACCTATTGGGATTTTGCTGTCTGGTGGCAACTACATGCCAACTGGTTACGAGTAACGGAGATGCACCTGGCGCACTTACAATGCCGCTACGCTCCTTAGAGCGAGGTTAACACGATCATTCACCCGCGCATGGTGTAGGGAGTTTTGGTGAGCACAAAGATCATGGGGCACCCATCGGGTTTGGTGATCTTGTTCATCACTGAATCCTGCGAACGCTTCAGCTATTACGGAATGCGCGCCATATTGGCGTTGTATTTCATCGATCATTTCTTATTCAAGGAATCGGTCGCTTTCGAAATCGTCGCTTCCTATGGTGCGATGGTTTATTTCATGCCGGTCATAGGCGGTTTCATCGCTGACCGTTGGTTAGGTTTTAGAAAAGCGGTTATCTTCGGCGCGATTCTGCTCTGTGTCGGGCACTTGCTTATGGCATTTGAAGGGTCTGGTGGCACGGTCGTTAACGGCGAAGTCGTCCGCGACGAATTCGCGTTAGGTTCAACTTTCCTGGCAATGTCTTTCATCATCGTTGGTGTCGGATTTTTGAAAGCATGCATTTCGAACATGGTCGGGTTGCTATATGTGAACGATGACGCTCGACGAGACCAAGGCTTCACGATCTTTTATTTCGGCATCAATCTAGGCGCTTTGCTCGCCATCTTGGCTTGTGGTTATCTAGGTGAGGCTTACGGTTGGGGCTACGGGTTCGGTCTGGCTGGCATTTTCATGTTGCTTGGGCTAGCCACATTCATGTTAGGACGAAGCACATTGGAAGGCGTGGGTGAACCGCACGATCCCAGCAATTTGCGATCTCGTTTTGGCGGGATTAGGAAAGAATGGCTGATTTATGTCGGAGCTATCGTAGCGGTATTCATCACAGCCTATCTATTACAGACTCGCGATCTCATAAAAATCCTATTGAATGGCGTTGGCCTGATTGCACTAGCTGGCGTATTGATTTACGCGCATCGCACTTGTACGGTGGAGCAGCTGCGACGCATGTGGGTGATGATGTATTTGATCGTCGTTTCCGTCATTTTCTGGGGTTTGTTTGAGCAAGCCGCACATAGCCTAAAAGGTTTTGCATCGCGCAATCTCGATCCAACGTTTTTAGGCATTGAGTTCAATGCGGGCCAAATTGAGTTTTTCAATCCCCTCTTTATCTTGATGCTTGCGCCGGTGTTCGTTTCGATGTGGGCATTGCTCAGTCGCAAGCAAGCAGATCCCTCTCGGCCCATGAAATTTGGCATCGGCATCATCATGTGTGGTTTCGGTTACGGGATGTTTTTGATCGGTTGCCTTACTGCAAATGCCGAGTTTCAGGTTGCGATGGTATGGGTCGTGCTCGGGTTTTTGCTCATCACCATGGGTGAGCTTTGTCTATCGCCGGTCGGTCTTTCAATGATTACGCGCTACTCGCCAGTTGAAATGGTTGGCGTCATGATGGGGATTTGGTTTCTGGCTAGTAGCGTTGCTAGTTTGTTTGGGGGCTTTCTCGCGCAATTTGCAGCAATCGACGAAGAAATCGGGACTGTGCTGCCTGCAGTCGAAACGCTTGCGGTGTATGAGAACGCATTCGCTATATTCACTAGTTTAGGCATCGCGGTCGGCGTTGGCGTAGCGCTCAGCGCGTTATGGTTGAAACGATTCCTAGGAGACGAATCGTCGCCTCAAGAGATCACCAACACATGAAGTTACAAGAAGGAAGCAACATGAACTCTCAACAGTTTGAAAACATCCTAGTAGATGTGGCAGATGATGTGTGCACGATTACTCTGAATCGTCCACATCGCCTCAATGCATGGAACGGTCAAATGTCCGCTGAACTCTACGATGCTGTCACAATGGCTAATGACAGTGCAGACGTGGGCGCGATTGTCTTGACCGGTGCCGGGCGCGGTTTCTGTGCGGGTGCGGATATCAAAGATAGCTTCAAAGCTCGTTTGGACGATACTGCCGAGCGCACTGGCATGCGTGGGGATTGGATCGAGCTGGTTCGGTCATCCAAGCCATTGATTGCCGCGGTAAATGGTGCTTGCGTAGGCGTTGGTGCGACGATGATCTTGCCGATGGACGTCATCATCGCATCTGACCAAGCGCGGTTTGGCATGGCGTTCGTAAAGATGGGTGTGACGCCTGAGCTGGGCAGTTCACATTTTCTGGTTTCTCGAGTGGGATTTGGTCGCGCGAGCGAAATGTGCTTGACCGGGAGGCTGTATTCCGGTCAAGCAGCGTTTGAGTTAGGTTTGGCCGATCGACTTGTTGAACACGCTCGCTTGCTTGATGAAGCAACCACTTTAGCCGCTGAGATGGCAGCGAATCCAGCACCGCATTTGCGATGGGTCAAGCAGCTCTTGACTGCCAATGGTTCGCAGCAAGATATCAAAGCGGTTCAAAGACTGGAAGGTGAAGTCCTCGCCAAGGCTTACAACTCGGCTGAGCATCGAGAAGCCGTCGATGCGTTTGTCGAAAAACGAAATCCTGACTTTCGCTCATTGCGTTAGGCCAGCGACCGGCAATAAACCGCTAGGTCAGAAGGCTTTTGGAGTTGACGGGTCTACGAAGAGAACATAAGTTCTAGCTGAGAGATTAAAGAGATCAAGAACAGGTGCGGAAAATCGATTCTCAATCGGTCTCTCGCGCCTAGTTCAAACTTTCCAACGAAGGATCGGCTATGGTGTCTTAGTTAGGCATGCGCCTCAACTAAATTCCATCTTGTCCCGCATAGCATGACTTGATCTTCCGTGACGTAAGAGCCTCGCGCCTTCGCACGCTCAAGAATTCCGGCCCTGTTGTTCACCGCAATGTCTAAACCGCCAAGACCCGGCCCACGTCCGTCTTTGGCTTCGATGAATCGAATGTCGACATTGTTGAGACGCATGCTTAGAACGTCGCCATCGCGATCAATCGGCAAACCTGCAACTTTGCCCCAGCGATCCGCTAACTCAACAGGATCATTACCTTGGAGTTCAACTGCCAAGAAGTCAATCGTGGATGTTTGGTCGACTTTATCTTCCCATCCTAAACCGCCAGCTGGCATCCAATTACCGTTGAAGTCGTTAGGTGGCACCCATTCGACTTCAAAAAACGATGCGATCATGTCACCTGGGTGAATTTGGCAGATATTCCAGTTTTCGCGATCTGCTTCGTGGGCGATTCGAATGCCGTTGTCGAGTGCATTTTGTCGCACTGCTTGCTGGTTTTCCTTGCTATCGGCCTGGCAGATCACCATATAGCCACCATCGCCGCCACGCTTATCTAAATATCGGCCACCAGCGGTGTTCTCTTCAACTGGCGCAACCACCTCTAAGAAATTTCGGCCGATGCACATCAAGGTATTTTCAAGCCCAAATGCACCCACGCCGGGATCGACGAAACAGGCTTTTATGCCTAATACAGTCGTCAAATCGTCAATCACGGGTCGTAGCTCGCGAGCTACAAGGCATATTTGGCGCAATTGAATGGTCATAAAACTTCCTTTAGCAAATTAACACAAGCTCCTAGCTTTGATTACACTGCGTCAAACGTCGAGGTATCTCAAGCATCCCGTCTCATCCAATAACTGCCGAATTGAAGGTTCATTGGAAACAGTCCGATATCTATCCCTTAGCACCTTTAACGATCTTGCATGGTATTTTTGTGGTTTTTGTGCCCAGAGTTGGCCATCCAGTTCCAATTCAAAGGTTTCTGCGCCACTCGCGATTGCTTCGCTGTTTGCGACGCTCCAGGGTAAAAACAAGCTCCCAATTTGATCGCGAATCAACGGTAGTAACGTGCCCTTTACCGCGTCCCAGCTTTCAAATTCGCCTTCGCTGGCGGGCGCGAGCATGCGTCGAGTCCATGCATGTACATTAGGATGTTTGCGTACGATGATGGAGGGTGTCGGATCCCGATCCGCGTTGTAAATTTGACCCCACATGCCAAAATCTCCGAAACTCGGCCTCGCGCCAAATAGATAGCGTCGATTTTCGAGATGTGTCTCGAGTTGGCCTATCGCATCCGCGAACGATGATTCGATTTGAGCAGCCGTTTGATCGCTTGAACCAACGAACCAAACTCGGTTCACCATGCGTGCCTGAACTTGCTTTGTCATGCCTTGCAGGTCTGCTTCAGATGCGTGAGGGTTAGACATTTGCGCAATTCGACGTCCACAGGCGAGTTGGTCGATTTCGCGACGCCACCTGAAGTGAAACATCCATTTGTTCCCCCACTCGTCGCCAAATTCCTCGAGCAGGCAGGAAGCAAAAGCAGCTGCGGGTTCAGGTGGGTGGATTGACGGATCAGGGAACTCGGCTTCCATTGCTTCAATAATCGGTGTGGAATCTTGAATGCCGCTCCCGTCCGGTTTAGCTATCAGTGGGATGAGTGGCAACCGAGCAAGTTTGGTGTAGGTCTCGCCATCTTCGTTTCGTAGTTTCCAGTCATGCGGGATTCGCTTGTACCTGAAATACGAGCGCACTTTGACGGAATATGGCGACTCTTCAGCGCCGAAAATCGTGTAAGGCAAAGCTCCCTCCTGCGGGATTCTTAGCTAGGTTTAGGCATTCCGCTGCATCGACCGTTTATTCGATGAGCAAGCAATGGTGAGGCTCTACTGCTTAAGAGTCGACGCGGAGTTAACTAACGCGTGTTCCCGAAAAACTCGCGTTTCCAAACGCACCCAGCTTCACGGAACCACTAATCTCATCGCCGTCTACTTTGGCGGAAAATTCAAGCTTCATTGGCATTGGCGATGTCAAATTCGCTGTCCAACTTAAATCCTCGCCGTCGATAGCGCCATTTTCGATTTGGAGTGATCCTTGATCGCCAGAAAGCGTACCTGACAGTGAATTCCCGTCAGCCTGCAGCGTCAGTTGCCCGTTTTGGTCTCCCATCGGAGTTTTGGTGGTGACGTCATAGGTACCATCTATTTGACTCACGATTTTTCCTCTTAACGTGCATGTGAGTGAGCGACGGATTGTAAGTGTGGGTAAGGTCATTAAATCGTTTCGTATTGAAGCACCCTCACGCAGGTTTGGCATGCTCGGTCAAAAATCCTTGCTCTCAAGTAACGATGTCAATTTACCGTATTCTGTAGACTGATTCTGTGAAGCGAGACTCTAAGCCCATTCTGACTCACATTAATGGCGAAATCGGTACCTATCGTGAAGGGGGACTTCATGCAGGTCTCAAAACCTACTACTCCCAACCCGCCAGTTTGATTGAACAACGGGTGGGAAATTTCGTTGTGGACGTGCTAACCGGCAATCACATCACGGAGATTCAAACTGCAAACTTCGGCGCTTTAAAAGGCAAACTTGAGGAGTTGGTTAAAACCCACGCTGTGACGGTCGTGTACCCAATCGTTGCGCAGAAGACGATTGTTAAGCACACCCAGCAGGGGCCGACACGTCGCAAGTCGCCGCGGCAAGGCCGCAGCTCAGATGTGTTTGATGAGTTGGTTTACTTTCCTCAACTACTAAGTCTGGAACCGCTCGTATTGGAATTGGTGTTCGTGAGCGTCGAGGAGCATCGACGGCATGATCCTAAGCGCGCTTGGCGACGCCGTCACTGGGTTATTAGCGAAAAGAATCTGCTAGAGGTACTTCGCTTCGAACGTTACGAAAGCATGGCCGAACTATTCGACGGATTCGCCACACAGTTGCCTTCGCAATTTACGACCGCAGATATTGCAAAACACATCGATGTCACAAGAAATCTCGCACGGAAGATCGCTTATTGCTTTCGCGAAAGTCAAACCATCACCGCCTGTGGCAAAGACGGCAATGCAATCGTGTATCAGCGGTCTGGTTAATTCCAGCTGAGCTGAGGTTAGTTTTTAGGCTGTTCCTGAAGACCTGCAGATTTCAGCTCAGGAATCGCAATTTCCACTACGTCCGCAAGCGTATTTACCAACGAGAACTCCATGTCGTCGCGCACCGTGTCAGGCAGTTTGGTCAATTCGGCTTCGTTGTCCTTCGGCAGAATGACATGACGAATCCCCGTGCGATGCGCGGCTAATACTTTTTCGCGGATGCCGCCGACCGGTAATACGAGACCAGACAAGGTAATTTCACCTGTCATCGCGACGTCTTCGCGCACCGCTTTTTTGCTGTACGCGCTAGCCAATGCGGTCGCCATGGTGACGCCTGCACTGGGACCATCTTTCGGTACCGCACCTTCTGGCACGTGAATGTGCACACCAACGTCTTCGATCGACGCGCGGTCGATGTGTAAATCACCGGCCGCTTTCCATATGTAGGAACGCGCGGCTTTGACTGACTCCTGCATCACCTGACCGATTTGTCCGGTGATGGTGACCTTTTCTTCTTTTGGCGCTAATGACGCTTCAATGTAGAGGACATCGCCGCCAGCGGCTGTCCAGGCCAAGCCGGTCGCCACGCCATCGCCGATATTGTCGCGCATGCGATCTGCTTTGAACTTTTCGGGTCCGAGTAGCTCAGAAATGACTGGTGCAGTAACCGTTTTAGACAACGCATTTTTTAGCAAACTTTCTTTTGCGCGTTTGCGTGCCACCCGTTCAATCGTGCGCTCGAGTTCGCGCACGCCGGCTTCGCGGGTATAGCGCTGGATGCAATGCTTGATGCCTGCCGTGGTGAACTTCAACTGCGAAGTTTTGATGCCAGCATTTTCGATTTGTCGAGGAATTAGATACTTCTTTGCGATTTGTACCTTCTCGATTTCACTATAACCAGTCAGCTCGAGTATCTCTAGACGATCTAGCAAGGGTGCGGGAATCGTGTGTGTGGTGTTTGCGGTCGTAATAAAGAACACCTTCGACAAATCGAACGGTAAGTTGAGGTAGTTGTCGCGAAATTCCTTGTTCTGGGCTGGATCAAGAATTTCCATGAGCGCACCAGACGGATCGCCACGGTAATCGCGACCGAGCTTGTCTAGCTCGTCAAGCATCAAGACTGGATTACGCACCCGACTGCGACGAACTGCTTGCAACACGCGACCCGGCATCGCGCCAATGTACGTACGTCGATGACCACGCAGCTCTGCTTCGTCGTGCAAACCACCTAGGCTCATTCTCTCGAATTTGCGCCCCATGGCCCTTGCGATCGATTGTCCTAGGGAAGTCTTGCCAACGCCTGGTGGTCCAACGAAGCACAAGATCGACGATTTGGCGTCTGGATTCAGTTGCAGAACCGCCAAGGCTTCTAAGATGCGTTCCTTGACGTCGTCAAGTCCATAGTGATCTTCGTCCAGGACAACTTTCGAATGCGCAAGATCTAAGTTGTCTTCGGTGATCGTGTTCCAAGGTAGTTCAGTTACCAACTCGAGATAGCTGCGTGCAACTTGATACTCGGCCGCTTGCGGCGACATCTTCTGCAAGCGCTTCAGTTCTCGATCGATTTCCGTGCGGGTTTCTTCAGGAAAGTTGATTTGCTTGATCTGATCTTTGAGTTGTTGAATTTCGTCGTCGCCGTCATCTTCGCCTAGCGCTTCTTCGATTGCACGCTTCTGCTGGCGTAGAAAGACTTCGCGTTGGCCACTCTCATTGATCTTGTGAGCTTTCGATTGGATTTCGAGTTGAACTTCCGCGACACTAATATCGTGTCGAAGTAAATCCCCGACGGTCGATAGGAGTTTCTTGACACCGCGTATTTCAAGCAGGTCTTGATGCGTGGTGAAATGCGCGTTAGGCGATTTAGTACCAAAGCGATAGGCCTGCAACACGGGTGTTGTGTTATTAGCGACAAACTGTTTGAAAATCTGATCACCTTTGTCAGGATTCATCAGATTGGCGACCTTGCGAGCTAGTTCAAGGTTGTCGTTTTGCAGTGCTCGAATTTCGACCGATGGCGCCTTTTCAGCATCAACTTCATCGGTTCGGAGCTCGTAGTCGAGCTCCATGAACTCTTCGTTGTCCACCTGGCTCAGGATATTGACGCGCTTAACGCCTTCTAATATGACCTGAGCGCCACGGTCACGTTCTTCAATACGACGTACCGCGCAAAGCGTGCCTACCTTATATAGATCACCGACGACTGGCTCTTCGTTTTCAATGTCGTGCTGTAGAACTGCGAGAATTTGCGAGTTCTGGTGCCGAATCGCGTGTTCCACCGCGGCGAGTGATTTAGGTCGCCCAACCGAGATCGGAAATATCAAACTCGGAAAAATGACGATGTTTTTAAGCGGTATGCAGGGTAGGGATTCGGCCATAGTTTATTGGTTGTAATTCAATTTCAATTTTAATGAGACATAGCCAAAGATAGCTTGTTCAAGGCTTGCGCATCATCACCTGGCTATGCAGCGAGATTCTGGGCGATGGCTGCTTGTTCGCGCAACCATTCAGGTCCACCAAGGAATTGACGATTGAATCCAATGCGCTTGAACCAGTAGTGCAAACCAAGCAGGTCCGTAAACCCCATGCCGCCATGAACAACCGTCGCGGTGCGCGCAACGAACGTTCCTACTTCAGCCAAATGTGCTTTCGCATGACAGGCGTGCAGATGAGCGTCGCCTGGCGCGTCGTCAAGCGCAAATCCAGCGTACCAAAGCAACGCACGGGCCGGTTCGAGTTCAGCCGCCATTTCAGCGCACATGTGCTTGACCGCTTGAAATGATGCAATGACCCGATTGAATTGCTCGCGTTGTTTCGCGTATTCGACCGCTTGATCCAGCATGGATTGTGCGGCGCCGAGCGTATCGAACGCTAACACGGTCCATGCCACATCAAGAACATGCGCCAAGACATCCGCACCGCTTCGCTCTAAAGTTTCACAAGGTGTGTTCGTGAAAGTCAACGCGCAGAGTGGTCGAGTGCGATCGACATGAGGCATGATCTTCTTCTCAATGCCTGGTGCATCGCTCGCCACAACATGTAGCTTTGATTGTCGGTCAGCGACGAGCCAAAAATTTGCATCGGGGTCTGACACGAAATTCGCCGAACCTGTGAGTTTGCCATCGTTGCAAGTACTGCCCGCGTTGCTTCTTGCTGCACAAGCTTCCGACAACGCGATGCCGAAGACCGTGTTCCCTTCGGCAATGGCGGCCAGATATGCTTGCTTTTGCGTATCGGAACCCCCCATTGTGATCGCGCGCGGCGCTACGACGCAGGTGCTTAGATACGGTACCGGGGTCACGTGACTGCCTAGGCACTCGCCAATGACCGCAGCATCCATGGCACTGAGTCCTGATCCGCCATAGTCCTCAGGAATCAGCGTACCAACTACGCCGAGTTCGACCAGGCCTTTCCAAATATCTTGTGCCAGTGCATGATCGGTGGTAGCAAACTCTCGCACACGGTCCAGTGGCGCTTGCTCGTCTAGAAACCGGTTTAAGTTCTCTTGGATACTCAGCTGCAGTTCAGATAAACCGAAATCCATGTCAGTTCTCCGTCGCCTTAGCTGAGTCGAACTTAGGTTCCTTTGGCATGCCCAATCCGCGTTCACTAATGATGTTTTTTTGAATTTGCGAAGTGCCACCGCCGATGATCAAACCCAAGAAGTACATGTATTGGTTTTGCCAAGAACCGCCGTCGCGGAGAAATTCGCTCGCACCATACATCAGGCCGGTTTCACCCATGGCGTCGATCGCTAAACCTTCCAATTCGTGGCGCAATTCCGTACCTTGCAACTTGCTGATCATGCGCGCTAGGCTGGCGTCAGCTTCATTCAAGCGCGAAGACAAGACGCGTAGATCGTTAAACCGCATGCTCATCACGCGAGCTTGGAGTTTCATGAGCCGATCACGGAACACAGGATTGTCGATGATGCGTTCATTGCCGATGGTTTCTTCTTTCATGAGCTCGATCAAACGCGTCATACGAGCTAAGGTCGCGTTGGGATCGCCAAGAGAATCGCGTTCATGACCGAGAATGGCATTGGCGACGTACCAACCTTCACCACGCTTGCCAACGATTTGGTCTTTAGGCACCCGCACGTCGGTAAAGAACACTTCATTGAAGTTAGGCGCTAAGGTCATATCGACGAGAGGCCGTATCTCAATGCCTGGCGTGTCCATACTGAACAGTAGAAAACTGATGCCTTGGTGCTTGGGTGCATCGGGTTCAGATCGCACGAGGCAGAAAATCCAATCAGCTAGATGTGCCGTGGATGTCCAGATTTTGGAACCATTGATGACCCATTCGTCGCCGTCTAGTACGGCCGAGGTGCGCAAACTTGCGAGGTCACTTCCTGCATTTGGCTCTGAATAGCCTTGACACCAGACGATATCGCCAGCAAGCGTGGATGGTATGAACTGGCGTTTTTGCGCCTCGGTGCCGAGTTCCAATAGTGTTGGCACCAGCATTGATATGCCCTGACCACCCATGCCGCCAGGCACTTGTGCGCGCGCAAATTCTTCGCCAATGATCCGGCCTTTAAGTAAATCTGGCTCGCCACCGAAGCCACCGTATTCCTTTGGGATTGTGCGCGCCGTGTAACCGTTTTCGATCAACAGTTTCTGCCAGCTCTTCGCGGCGTCTGACTTCAGTGGGGCATTTTTTGGCGCTTTATCGCGATGGCTTTCGAGGAAATCTCGCAGCTCTTGTCGATAGTTGTCGTATTGCGGACCGTACGATAAATCCATGGGCGTGCCTCGGTGGGGGCGTGAAGTCTAAGCAGAGCGCGTAGTTTAGAAGTTAAACTCTGAGGGTCTAACAAGGTGGAGACCATAGCGGATTGAGTTCAACTGAAATCGCTGTAACAGACCCAGTTCAACTCGCTGGCTGGTTGCAAACGATGCTACAACTGCAACGCACGCACAACGAGAAGGTGCACCCACAATGGGACGAGCAAGGCTACCCATTCACCCGTGCAATTTGGATCGAGTGCGCCGAACTGATGGACCATTACGGTTGGAAGTGGTGGAAGCATCAGGTCGCGGACCTTGAGCAGGTCAAGCTTGAGTTGGTCGACATCTGGCACTTCGGGTTAAGTGCGCTAATGATTGAGTACGGCGATGACGTGAAAAACCGAGTCGCACAGGCGATCAGTGCTGCGGAGCAAGCGAATAATCGTCTTGAATTTCGCGACGCCGTTGAAACATTGACAGCGCGTGCTTTAGACGGGGATTTTTCAGTGGCGGCATTTGTCAATGCGATGCGCGCATTGCCAATGACATTTGAGGAACTTTTCACGATCTATGTGGCGAAAAACGTTCTAAATGTCTTTCGTCAAGCCAATGGCTACAAAGATGGCTCGTATGTGAAGCAATGGCGTGGTCGTGAAGACAACGAACATTTAGCTGAACTGGCGCAAACTCTTGATGTGGGAAGCGCAACGTACATTGGCGATTTGCAGCGTCTCTTGAGCGAGCGCTACTTTGAAGTCACTACTGAGCGTCGTAGCCGGACATAAAAGTAGCATTCTCCCGCTTTTGCAGTTGAGAGAATCGCATGCCTGATCACGAGTTCGCCTTGTCGACGCCATTGGACGTGCGCCTAGGACAAACGGACCCGAAGGACACTGCGTTTCCTCTGCGTTGGGGTATTCTCGGTGCGGGCAACGTGTCGCGTCAATGGGCATTGAGTTTGCTAGGCGTGCCTGGTGCGACGCTCACGGCCGTGGCAGCACGCGACAAAGATCGGGCCGACGCATTCGCGGCTAATCTAGACGTGACTAGATCATTTGCTAGTTATGAAGCAATGGTCGCGGACGAAGACGTCGACATCGTGTATGTCGGCACCAAGACATGGTTGCATAAGGAGCATACCCTCCTCGCACTACATGCAGGCAAGCACGTCATGTGCGAAAAACCACTAGCGTCAAATGCTGCAGAAGCCGCCGAGATGTATGCGTCTGCTGCGGACCGAGGAGTCATGCTTTTGGACGGTATGTGGACACGGTTTTTTCCTGCCATAGAGCACGCTCGCACGCTCATTCATGATGGTGCGATTGGCGAACCGCTGATGGTGCATGCTGACTTTTTCGATCCGATCTATGTGATTCAAGTAGCACCATTGGCATTCGGCTATGAGCAAGCGCCTAGCTCTATCGTGACGGGTGGCAGGGCGGCTAGTGCAGCCATCCTGGATTACGAAGGCAACCACGCAGCAGTATTGTCATTCCCGCCTTTCAATAGTGAATTACCGGAAGTGACGGAGATATTTGGCACGCAAGGTCGCATCTCGTTGGGTCGACCGGGTCATTGTCCTACCGAACTCACGCTTCATGCGCCACGCGTAGGCGGCGTACCGTCGCAGTATCGAACGAACAACGAACCTGCACCACAACACCGTTTCCACTATCCGTTGCCTGCGAATGTGAGCATTCCGTCGGCGTTTCCAAACCAACATGGCTTTCTATATCAAGCAGAAGCGGTGCATCGCTGTCTGGCAGCTGGCTTGGTCGAATGTCCGCAGTACACACAAGCTGAGTCCATGCATTGCATGCATATATGGACGGATATCATGCGGCAAAAGGCCGCAGCGGCTAACGCGTGATGTTTAGCTAAAACTTGCGCTGCGGTTAGCAGCTGCTAGCCGTCAACTGACTGCTGCGATAGGTGCTTGCCTCGAGCGGACCTGCGTACGCCGCATGAGGCGTCGCTGCGAATCGGCAAATGACGCTCGTTGGTGCATAACAATGCGATTGTCCCAAATGACCAAGTCACCGACGCGCCATTGTTGGGTCCAGCAATGTGTGGGCTTGGCGACGTGTTGCCAAATCTTGTCCAATAGCGCTTCACTTTCATCGAGTGCCAAGCCGTCAATGTATGCGAATTTACGACGTCCTAAATAGAGTGCACGATCGTCAGTTTCGGGATGTTTGATGAAGACCGGATGAAGCACGCCGGGAGCTTCTTTAGCATCGTCGAATGGCGAATGGCCGCGGCGCATCTTGCCGATGCTGTCGTGCGCAGCGTCATGTTTTATTTGCATGGTCGCACAGCGTTCGCGCAATGAAGGGGGCAATTCGCGCCATGCGGATCGCATGCAGCAGAACGTCGTGTCGCCACCTGATGCAGGCACTTCAACCGCGTAGAGCAAACTTGCTGTCGGTGGCTGTTCGATATAGGACATATCCGTATGCCATGATGTTTCGAGATTCGACAATCCGCCAATAGGTTGCCCGTTTTCGACGATATTCGAAATAGTGGCGACATATGGGTTTGGTATCTCAGCTAACTGTGCAGCCGTCACGTTGCCATGAGGTGCATATTCGAGTTCGCCGAATCGCGAGCTAAATGCTTTGAGAGTGTCATCGTCGAGTTCCTGATCACGGAATCGCAACACACCGGCGCCAAGCCAGACTTCATAAATTGCAGCGAAATTCTCGTCCGAAATGTCGGCCAGCTGCACTCCCACAATATCCGCGCCAAACGGCGCGTCAAACGGCTTGACTTGCATGACAGTACTTGAGTTTCTTATGCTCTGAGCTCAATGGCCGCTTCGCGCTGTGTAGCGCGCACGACATCAAGATTATTCTATGACGATACTGTGAAGCCAAAAGCCTGCAAAGAGAATGACGTTGAATGAAAGCAACGACGCTAGTCCTTCGATATTGCCGATGGGCTGGCAACCCACTCGATTTGCAACCTTGGTTTATTTACTGCGCGACGATGAGGTATTGCTCATCGAAAAACTACGCGGTCACGGTGCTGGCAAAGTCAACGCACCCGGTGGGCACATTGAGGTTGGTGAAACTCCGGAAGAGTGCGGCATACGTGAAGTAATTGAAGAAGTGGGCGTCGCAGTCTTAGAAGCTGACGTCATGGCGACGTTACGCTTTCATGACACGGCCAAGGACTTCGATATGCTCGGTTATGCGATGGTGACCTCGCGCTTTACAGGTGAGCCCCGATCGTCCGATGAGGCCATCCCATTCTGGGTGAAGCAGCATGAAATCCCTTTCGACCGAATGTGGGAAGACGATCGCCTATGGCTACCGCGCATCCTCGCAGGCGAGCGTTTAGATTGCGAGCTCGTATTTTCAGATGACGTCCTAAAACAAAATCATATCGTTAAGATATCACAATAAATCATTGATATAAAAAATCAATGTTCCATATGTTTGTCGTTCTACATACTAGCTTAGTGTAGCGTTACTTCGTCCACCGCTTCAGAGAGCGTACGCACTAGGTCATCCATTTGGTCGTCATTGATCGTGAATGGCGGGCCAATCACCAATACATCTTTGACGATGCCATTCCCGCCAGGATAGAAGCAAACGCCTTTTTCCATCGACAGATTGGCGACCTTGCCGCCAATCCGCTTTTGCACATCGTACGGTTCCAAGGTATCGCGATTTTCAACCAGTTCAATGGCCTGCAGCAGACCTCGTCCACGAATTTCTGCCACATGCGGATGGTTAGAGAACGCCCCTTGCAATTTAGTCTTGAGTTTTCGACCTTTCGGTTCTACCTGCGCAACCAAGTTTTCCTCATCAAGTAGCTCCAAGACCTTACAAGCTGCTGCACAAGCGGGTGGATGAGCTGAATAGGTATGGAACATGACATCAAAACCGGCCAATGCGAGTTGGCGCGCAACACGGTCGGTGCTGAACACACCGGTAATAGGCGCATACCCTCCTGCTAGACCTTTTCCCGCCACCATGATGTCGGGCATGAAGCCAAAGTGTTCGAAACCAAAACGAGTACCGGTGCGACCGAAGCCAGTCATTACTTCATCGCTGATGATTAGGATGTCGTGCTCGCGGCAGTACTGTGAGACCTCTTCCCAATAGCCTTCGGGTGGTTCGAGTGCGCCGCCGCTCGCGCCGGTAATTGGCTCGGCTATTAACGCTGCCACAGTCGCCGGGTCTTCGCGTTCGACGATTTCAATGAACTGCTGTACGTAGTGGTCCTTGGGGTTTGCTGCCGTACAGCGAAGTAAATAAGGCGCTTCGACGGATGGATGGAGTTGTAGGGCATGCTTTAAACCGGTTTTACGGGACTCATGCCCCCCAACGGCCAGTGTCGAAATTGTGGTACCGTGATATGAAACATTGCGACCTACGATCTTGCGTTTATCGTGCTTGCCATGCGCCGCCTGATATTGAACGGCGATTTTCATTGCTGCTTCGTTGCCTTCAGAACCACCACAGGTCATGTGCATGTGGTTCATTTCCTCGGGTAACCAGTGCTTGGTCAGACGCTCCGCGAGCGCTTCACGCTCTGGCGTGAGCCAAGGCGGCACCACAAAGCCAGTATTTAAAGTCGATTTAGCAACCGCATCTGCGACCTCTTTACGTCCGTGGCCGACGTTCGTTACGATCGCGCCACCACATGCATCGAGGATTTTTGAACCGTCCGCGTGATAGAGATAGCAACCTTCAGAACGCACGATCTTTTGCGCGTTTCGGTTATGAAGAAATGGCCAAGCGGTCATTGATTTTCCTTTACTGAACCCTAGCTCATTTGTGCGTCATTCGTCGCATCGAGATGCGGTTCGATAGCGTGAGCAAGTGAATGGTGGACAAGTACGCGAACTTAAAGTTGGCGTTTTTACATATCTCGCCGAAGCGAGCGCAAAATCTATGCCAATCGTAGAATATTTGCTCGCTTGCTTCAGTGTTTTTTGTGGCAGAGCAAATTCGTATTTATCGTGATATTGCGGTGTCGGTGGTGGTGCACTACCTTCGCCACGAATCCAATCCAAGCGATTTACGTTGGGTTTTCGCATACACGATAACGATCAAGAACAACGGACAGACGCCGATGCAACTGATTAATCGGCACTGGGAGATAAGTTCGGGAACTGGTAACGACGTCGAAACGGTAGACGGTCCAGGAGTAGTCGGAAAACAACCACGCTTGGAACCTAACGACGCATTTGAATACACCAGTGCTGCGGTGCTCGAGTCGTCCTTCGGCGAAATGAAAGGCCACTACAACTTTCGCGACGACGCTGGATATTGGTATCGCGTACCTATCGATCCCTTTATCTTGTCGATACCAAGTGAAACGCTGAACTAAGAATTTCATTTCAGCATGGCAGCAAGGAAATCACGATATGGGCGCGGTTGAAGGCATCAATCTCGAAGCCGTTAGCGAGTGGCTTAACGAGAGGATCGAAGGTCTGGCATTGCCGCTCGAGTTTGAGTTGATTGCGGGTGGTCACTCGAACTTGACCTATCGCTTCACTGACGCTTCAGGACGGGCCTTTGTGTTGCGCCGGCCACCGCTTGGCCATATCTTGGAAAGCGCTCACGACATGGCCAGGGAACATCGCATCATCAGTGCATTAGTCAAGTCCAAGGTCCCAGTGCCGCAAACATACGCGTTGTGCGAAGACAAGAGCATTAACGACCAACAGTTCTACATCATGGAGTTTGTCGAAGGCATCGTGCCGCACAACTCGACCGTACTTGAGCAATTAAGCAGCGACGAACGGCGGTCGTTTGGCTTGCATGTCATCGAAGTGTTAGCGGACCTGCACAACACGGACATAGACGCAGTTGGATTAGGGCAGCTCGCGAAGAAAGAGGACTATCTCGCTCGCCAACTCAAGCGATGGACACAGCAATGGCTCGCGACAAAAACTGATGAAATTCCAGACATGGACCGAAGTCTTGAGTTGTTGCATGAGAAGCGTCCTGAGCAAATCGGCGCGACCGTGGTGCACGGTGATTACCGTGTCGGCAACATGCTCATCGCCAACGGCAAAATGGCCGCATTGCTAGATTGGGAACTTTGCACCTTAGGTGACCCACTAGCGGATGTCGGTTACTTGCTCAATACGTGGGCGGAGCCTGGTGACCCTGCATCCGAGACAGCGCCAACGGGTATTGGCGGTTTTCCGACTAGACAAGAATTAAGCGATTTGTACGAAGAAAAGACTGGTCGGTCGTTAGCGGAAATCAACTACTACCGGGCATTTTCACATTGGCGATTAGCGGCGATTTCTCAAGGTGTCTACAAACGCTATTCTGTAGGCGCTATGGGACATCAAGAGTTCGACCTCGAAAAATACATGGAAGGAATCCTTGCGAAAGCGAAGATCGCAATCAAGCTGCTTTCGTAATGGCGACTAGGTTCCCCGAGGTTTGAGTCCGGCTGCGCTGTAAGCCGCATCGATCAATTCCATTTGTTTGATCGCGTCATGCGCATCCGTTGGTAGTTTGGTGCCGTTCTTGATGGCATCGACAAACGCTTCTAGCTGATACTCATAGGTTGGTCGGCGCGTCAACTCTTCGTCAAATTTGGTCTCGCCATCGATGGTCAACTTGACTTGATTGCCATGTTGGGGCACGAGTGGGTTACGAACATATAGTTCACCACGCTCACCAGTGATTCGCATATCTGCCACGAAGGTTCGTTCATTCATTGCACCTACGGTGCGAGCTGTCACGCCGTCGGCTAATTCGTACTCGACCTCAAGGCGCAAATCAATCTGTGGATCGCCTTCCACCGCCGTTGCAGCAGTCACCTTGGGTTCTTGTCGTGTGATATGGCGCAGCCACGACATCGGATAGCATCCCATATCCATCGTTGCGCCGCCACCAGTCTCGTAGATCATGCGGATATTGGTTTTAGGCGGTGTGCCGACGACAAACTGCGCGTCGATATGTTGCAGCTGCCCTAATTCTCCCGCGTCCACGAATTCAAGGGCTTTTTGAAATACTGGGTGATAGCGATAGTGAAACGCCTCTATGAGGACGAAGCCTGTTTCATCCGCCACCGCGGCCATTTCGCGAGCTTCGGCGGCATTGAGCGAGAATGACTTTTCGCAAAGCACGTGTTTACCCGCGCGCAGCGCTTTAATCGAATACTCTCTATGGTGACTTATCGGTAACGGGTTGTAGATCGCATCCAAAGACGGATCGGCGATCACCTCGTCATAGCTGTTGTAGACGGTTTCAATGTTGTGCTGTGCCGCAAATGCTTCTGCGCGAGTGCGATCACGGGCAGCGACCGCGGCGACCACCACATCGTCGTTTTTTGCTGCAGGATCGGTTAGAGCAGCAGGTGCGATCCCAGCAGCGCCGAGGGTGCCAATGCGAAGCAAGTCAGACATGAACAGGTCGTCTCTAGCGTTTAAAGCGCGAGGATTTTAAAAGCGGCTGTGGCGGTAAGATAGCTGGGGAAATGGTCGAGCGCAATGGTCATACGTTGGTTTTTCACCCGACGATTACATTTTTAAATTACGACTACTAAACTTCGCACCCCTCGAATTTGGTGACTTCTTAGGCTCTTTATGCCCTCTTTAAATGACTGGCGGCCATTTGGTTACGAAGTACCTGATACCTCGTTAGATATTCGGATTCACGACGACCATGTATTGGTCGAGTCGAATTTCAAAGTTCTTCGTTATGAAGACACGAGTGAACGTGCAATTTTTCTAGACGGTGAAACTGCAGGCGACGACGGGTTCGGATTGGATTTGCAGGATGTCGCGGTGAACGGTGTCAGTCTTGCGAATAACGAGTACGGCTGTGATCAGCATGGGTTAACCATCCACGATATTCCTGATGAGTGCGAGTTGCGCATTAGGCAGAAACTCAAGATCTCGCCGCACGCCGTCGATGGTTTGTACTTTACTGGTGAATCACTCGTCACGCAATGCGAGGACGAAGCATTTCGCAAGATCGCGTATTACCCAGATCGCCCAGACGTCCTCTCGAAATGGACGGTCAGAGTAGAAGCGGATAAAGACCAATATCCAGTTCTCTTGTCGAATGGCGATTCTTCGGAAATCGAGGAGGTGGGTTCGTCGCGACACGCAACGACGTACATAGATCCATTCGCCAAACCTTGTTATCTATTTGCCCTTGCGGCCGGCAAGTTTGCTTCATTGCATTCCACTTTTCGGACCCGCGAAAACAAGATGGTAGATTTGACGATTTACTCAGATGAAAAGTCCATCCGCGACTGTTCGTGGGCAATGAATTGCCTGAAACGCGCCATGTCGTGGGATGAAGATGTCTACGATCGCGTGTACGACTTGGAGCGATTCGGCATCGTTGCCGTTGAGCGTTTCGTATTCGGGGCGATGGAGAATAAATCGCTTAACGTCTTTAACAACCTAGTGTTGTTGGCGAGTCCCGATATTGCAACGGACGACACGTATGCCCGCATTGAGCGTGTCGTCGGACATGAGTACTTTCACAACTATTCCGGCAACCGCGTGACCGTAAGAGATTGGTTCCAGCTATCGTTGAAAGAAGGGTTTACGGTCCTACGCGATCAATCCTTTGCGCGTGATCAAAACGGCTTTGACATCAATCGAATTCTCGACGCCGAACTAATGCGGGAGGAACAATTTCCAGAGGCTCAAAGCGGCTTGGGTCACCCGATTCAACCTATTGAAATGGAAGTGCCCGCAAACTACTACACCCGCACGATTTACGAAGGTGGCGCCGAAGTCGGCTACATGCTCTCAGGCTCGCTTGGTGACGCAGAGTGGCAGAATGCGACCAATCACTACTTCGAAAAATACGATGGGCAAGCGGTCACCTTGAACGATTTCGTATGTGCGATAGGAGAATCTGCGGATCGTGATTTGACTCAATTCAAACGCTGGTATTCAACTGCGGGGACGCCGATTGTTGAAATCAACGAACGTCGCGAGAACGGGCACGTTTACTTGGATTTCGTTCAATCCATTTTCACACTAGCCGAGAGTCAATCGCAAGGTCCGTTAGAAATTCCCATAAAAATCGGTTTAGTGGACCCCAGCACCAATGACCGGTTGCAACTTGAATTCGTAGATAACGAGGACAAACGGCTCGAATATCAAACGAAAGTGCAGGATGAAGGTTCCGACAATCAAGATGCGATTTTGAACTTTACAACAGAGCGCGCCGAGGTGCGACTTGACGATGTACCTGCAGACGCCAGGATTAGCGTATTGCGAGATTTCTCGGCACCTGTTGAAGTGCGCTACACCTGCGCGAATGATGAGTCGGCAGACCTAGCGCGAATCCGCGATTTAGCACTGCACGACACCAATGCGTTCGGACGCTACGACGCTATTCAGCAAATCATGATTGGCTCGATTTTGCATCCCGAGACCTATTTGGAGGTCCTCACCGAAATCGTTGATACGAGAAGTAACGAGATGCTCAATAGTTCCTTGGATGCGCAGCAGCAACGCATCAACGCAATCCAACTTAGACCGTCGTATGAGGGACGCATACTCGATTTACATCGCGGCACGTCGGTGGACGAAATTCTCGAAGGCAAAGCCCACGTGCAAAAGCATCTCGGTTCTGAATTCGCACCAAGATGGCAAGAAATCGCCAGCAAGTACACGCTCAACGAGTCCTATGAGCACAGTGAAAACCAAGCAACTGCGCGACAGGTTAGAGCATTGGCGTTGCGCTACGATCTTGCTTCACGGGAAAAGGATGACCAACGCGCGTTTGCGGAAGACATGGTTGCGAATTTCCGAAATGCGGATAACTTGACCGACCGCATGACGTTCTTCCGCTTGTTGCTACGAGTAAACGGCAGTGACGACTTGCATGAAGAGATATCAGATGAGTTCTATCAGAGGTTCAAGGATGAATCGCTGGTCGTAGAAAAATGGCTGTCTGCCTATATCGGCGGACCAGCGCTTACGGCAAGAGAAAAAATCGCAAAAATCGAAGCTATGGGTCTGCTTGAAAGTGCGACGCCTAATCGGTGGCGCGCGGTATTCGGTTCGTTCGTCGAGAATTGGGAGAACTTCCACTTAGCAGACGGTAGTGGGTATGACTTCTATACCGAGCGATTGATTCAAGATGCCTCTGAACATGGTTCGGTCGTTCGCCGTGGTATCCAACCATTTGCCTACTTGCACCGTTACGATACTAGTAGATGTGAGCACATGCGTCGTTGCCTTGAACGGCTGCAAACGGAACTACCGGAGAGCAACATTCCTGCGCTTGATATGGTAGCTCGTTCGTTGAAGCCTTCAAAAACGGCTCAATAAGCTGATCCAACCGCTTGGTTGGCACCGATGTCAGATAGTTCCACGGAAATGGCTTTAGATCGTGAAATCGCCATGCGGCGTACCTTTGCGATCATTTCGCATCCTGATGCCGGCAAGACGACAGTCACCGAAAAACTGCTACTGCTTGGCAACGCGATCCAACTTGCTGGCGACGTGCGCGCGAAGAAAACCGGTCGGCAGGCACGATCGGATTGGATGGCGATGGAAGCGGAACGTGGCATCTCGATCACCACCTCCGTCATGCAATTTCAATACAACGGCCATGTCATCAACTTACTTGATACACCTGGTCACGAGGACTTTTCGGAAGATACCTATCGAACCTTAACTGCGGTCGATTCCGCGATCATGGTGATCGATGCCGCGAAAGGGGTAGAAGCGCGAACGCGTAAATTGCTAGAGATTTGTCGTGCGCGCGACATGCCGATCTTGACGCTGATTAACAAACTTGATCGTGAAGCGCTGCCACCGATCGAGCTACTGGACCACATTGAGCAGGAATTAGGGATCGAGTGTGCGCCGATGACCTGGCCGATTGGCTCAGGTCGTTCGTTTCGTGGCTGTTATCACCTCAAAGAAGATCAATTCACTGAATATGAACAGGGTCACGGTTCAACCTTGCATGCATATCCATGCCATGGCGCGCTGGAATCGGACGACGTTCGTGCTTGGTTAGGTTCGGATTACGATGAATTTGCGGACGAGCTGGAACTGGTACGAGGCGCGAGCCATACGTTCGATCTTGAGGCGTATCTGGCAGGACGGCGCACACCGGTGTATGTCGGGTCTGCGTTGCAGAACTTTGGCGTCGACCATCTTTTAAATCAATTCATTGCGATCGCACCGCCACCACAGGAGCGTGAAACGCATACCCATGCAATCGAACCTACGGAATCTGATTTCTCTGGGTTCGTATTCAAGATTCAAGCGAACATGAACCCTAGACACCGCGATCGAATTGCGTTTTTGCGGGTATGTTCAGGCCGCTATCGCAAGGGCATGCGATTACGGCACGTCCGCCTTGGTCGCGACGTCAAAGTCGCTAACGCATTGACCTTTATGGCAGGTGAACGCACGCAAACGGAGGAAGCGTATCCAGGTGACATCATTGGCTTGCACAACCATGGCACGATTCGGATAGGCGATTCGTTCACCGAAGGCGAAAACCATGCATTTCGCGGAATTCCGAATTTCGCTCCCGAACTGTTCCGCCGCGTACGAGTCAAGGATCCGACCAAGTCCAAGCGTTTGCTTCAAGGCGTTCGGCAGTTATCTGAAGAAGGTGCAACCCAAGTTTTCATGCCTATTGCCAGCAACGAAATCATCATTGGCGCGATCGGTGCCTTGCAGTTTGATGTGGTTGCGTTTCGTCTGCAAGAAGAGTATGGTGCAGAATGCGTTTACGAACAGAGTGACATCTTCACCGTGCGCTGGATATATGCGGACGATCCGCAACGCGTAAGTGAATTTAGATCCAGGGCGAATGCGCAGCTCGCCTTAGACGGCGATGATCAGTTAGTGTTGCTTGCGACTTCACGGGCGAATCTGCAGCTCACGGAAGAGCGTTGGGAAGATTTGACTTTTGCTGACACACGCGAGCACGCGCTGGTCGATTCGCAGTTTTAACGAACTCTCTGCTAGCTTTCTAAGACCACCCGAACATCGCCGCGACGATGAGTGATACGTTGCCGATCAAAGTACTCCAAAACATCGATGACGGTATTCCGTCCTAGCAAACTTTCATCTCGAAACTGCTTAACTGTGAACGGTTGTTTTGCGCTCAACTCGTATGCCGTTTGTTGCAGTGATTGCAAACGACTTGGGGTGAAATAGCGGTTCTTGTTTACTCGCACTATGACGCCTGCTGCGATCATCGGCCGCATTGCTTTTTCGATAGCTTGAAAAGACATGCGCAAATGCTTAGCAACATCCCCGAGTGAAAGGGGCTGCGGCGCGTCCAACAACGGCTCAATCTTCAAATACAGCACATCATCGTAATTTGCAGCTTGGGTTTTATGTTCTGGGAGAAGATATTGCCCGTTAACGTGGCGAAGTTCGCCGCGGTCAAGCAGACAATCGAGCGTGAACTGCAACACAGCTTCAGTTAGCGCGACATGCGATGACAAACGGCCGAAAGACATGCCTTGCATTGCAGGATTGACTTGGTGAAAGTCACGAAGCAGCTGTTTTAGTTGATTTGCATTGGCTTCTACCGCTGTGGTAGCCATCGCCAAGCCATTTAGTTGAGTATGAGTTGGTTGCTGGAGAAACTCCTTTAGTTGAATGGCTTCATATAAGAAGAAGCGCGCCAACTCATCGATGCTTATCAATCCTTGCGCTGCGTGGGTTTCAATTGCCCGCTCCATGTGACCAGCTTGAATGGCTTCGTAGAGTAAACGCAAGAACTGCAGATTTGTTTTGGTTCGTCTTCGCGCGTTTGACTCCGGGACAAGCGCTAGAACCGTCCCGCCGCCAAGGGTGCGAGCCAAATCACGATCGCGGAAAATCAGGCGATCGCCGGCTTTGAAGTGCATCTCTGAGTCACAGTGGATTTCTGCGAACTCACTAGAGCCTGGCGTTAAGGCCTGCGACTCTAACAATGACAAGCGTGCTTCGCAATGATCTGTCAAGTGATACACGTGAATTGACGACCAGTGCTTCACAGGTCGCGGAAAATCTGCGAGCGTAGTGAGAAAGACACTCACGCGTTGTGTGGTTAGCGCGTAAGCTGGGTCAAAAACCCAATCGCCGCGCTTTGCTCGACTGACATCGGTACCGGCGATATTTAGGCTGCAACGATCCCCAGCACGACCTTCAGATCGTTCGCGCCCTTGAACATTGATGCCGCGAGCTCGCACACGCTGGCTTGTGGAAGTCAGATACAGCTCGTCACCTGCATGCACCTGCCCTGAAGCAATCGTGCCAGTTACAACGGTTCCGGCACCACGCAAACGAAATGAGCGGTCGATGGCCATACGAAACGGTCGTTGAGACTCTGCCTGCGTGAAGTTTTTTGAAGTGGCGACAAGGTGGGTTCGGAGTTCCTCAATGCCAGTCATGGTGGTGGCAGCGACTTCAAAGGCGCTTGCATCGCGTAGGAAATTGGCTGACTGCCAAGTGCCAATGGATTCTCGAACTTGGCGCAGTCTCGTTGCCTCGACGATGTCTATCTTGTTTATGACAATCGTGCCACTTCGGATACCTAGTAGTTCAAGAATTTGGGCGTGCTCGATGGTTTGCGGCATGATGCCGTCATCTGCGGCGATGATGACCAGCGCATGCTGTTGCGAAGCGACACCAGCGATCATGTTGTGAATAAAGCGTCGATGGCCAGGCACATCTACGAAACCAATTCGCTCTTCGTCAAATGTCGCATACGCGAATCCCAAATCAATCGTCAAACCACGCGCTTGTTCTTCTTTCAGTCGATCGGTATTGATGCCGGTTAGCGCATGGACGACGGCGGTCTTGCCGTGGTCTACATGACCTGCGAGCGTGATGATCACGCGAGAGCTTGGAGATTGGCTAGGAATTCATCAAGCGGTTCAGCGCCGCGCATGTCCATATGGATAGCATCTTTATGCAACCGAGCGATGACGGGCGTTGGCAACTCACGCAGTTTTTGCAGGAGATGCTGCGTTGAACGATTGGTGGTTGTTTTGAGAGCAACGGCAATCGAATCGAGCTTGTTGCCAGGCATTGCGCCGCTCCCGACCTCTGCATCGCTTGCAACGATTGAAACAACGAATGGATCTTCGGCATGCTGCTCGCTCAGCATCGCGTGGACCTTTTTAGCTCGTGCCTGCAGCTCGCCTTGCCGCAAACCAAGTTGGCGCAAGGTCGGCACCGATTGATGAAGATGTTCGGCGTCTTCATAGGCTTTCAAAGTCTCATCAAGTAAGGCTAATGTGAATTTCGATGTGCGAAGCGCGCGTTTAAGGGGATTCTTATTGATCTTTGAGATCAACTCAGTCGATCCAACAATCAAACCAGCTTGAGGTCCTCCAAGCAGTTTGTCGCCTGAAAAGGTCACCAAGTCAGCGCCTTGCGACAAGGTCGTAGCCGGCATGGGTTCGCGTGGCAAGCCAAACTGAGAGGTATCGACTAGCGCACCACTGCCTAGATCAACCACGCTGGGGATGTTCCATCGACGTGCTAGATCTGCTAATTCGGTTGTTTCGACCGACTTAGTAAACCCTTCAATGCGGAAATTGCTGGGATGTATCTTCAACAATAACGCAGGTTCAGTCACAAGCGCTTTTTCGTAGTCCATGATGTGGGTGCGATTGGTTGTTCCCACCTCGACTAAGCGGGAACCTGCCGCTTCCATGATGTCGGGCAGTCGAAAACTACCACCGATTTCGATCAATTCGCCGCGTGACACCACAACATCGCGATTGCGCGCCAATGTATGCAGGACGATGAGCACAGCCGCCGCATTGTTGTTTACCACGGTACCTGCTTCGGCATTGATCAGCCGGCACAATCGCTCGCTAACAGCGCGTTCTCGATAGCCGCGTTTACCCGTGCTCAGATCAAGCTCAATCGAAGCTGGCCGCGTCACGAGCTGCTTCACACGGTCGTACATGCGCTCGTCAAGTACAGCACGACCTAGGTTTGTATGCAAGATCGTACCAGTGACATTGAATACGAATTGATGCCCAATCGTGCGATTCGCGGCTAACCAAATTTCGACTGCTTCGCGGTAGTAGCCTTCCAGATTTGAACTTTGCGGTGCTGCCCCTTCAGCCCTTAGAGAGGTTTGTGTAGCGACGATTGCAGCATGTACCGAAGCACGACCCCATAACTCAATAAGCGGTTTCAGAGGAGCTGAATTCAGCAGCTTGTCGACCGATGGCATACGCTGTAAATCAAGTTTCTTGGTTTTTTCGGTCATCCTCAGTGCGCTTTATGACGCTTACGCTTATGTTAAATCTTTCTGCGCCGTACTTTTTTTTCGTATGAATCGATGAAACGTGCGAGCGCTATCCGAGTGCAACGTTAGGAGTTTTTGGTGAGCACGCATCGAGTCGCATTTATCGGTCTTGGCGTCATGGGATTTCCGATGGCTGGTCACCTAGCCGCAGCGGGACACGAAGTAGCTGTTTACAACCGTACTGCTACACGCGCAAATGAGTGGACATCCCAGCACAAAGGATCCACCCATCCCACACCAGCCGCGGCCGCGGAAGGTGCGGAGTTCGTATTTATGTGCGTCGGTAATGATGATGACGTTCGAAGCGTGACTTACGGTGACGATGGTGTATTGGCGTCGATCGCCAATGACGCAGTTTTAGTCGATCACACCACCGACTCGCCTAATTTAGCGAAGGAACTCGCAAGCGCAAGCGCAGAGGCAGGCGCGCACTTTTTAGACGCACCTTTGACCGGTGGTCAAGCTGGTGCCGACAACGGCACGCTAACCATCATGGTCGGTGGCGATGCGGCCGTGTTTGAGCGTACCTCGAGTGTCATTGACTGTTACACGAAAACGGTCAAGCACATGGGTGGCGCTGGTACTGGGCAACTAACCAAGATGGTCAATCAGATCTGCATCGCGGGCATCGTGCAGGGCTTGTCGGAAGGTCTCCATTTGGCAGAAAAATCTGGATTGGACATCAATGAAGTCGTCGACATCATTAAAAATGGTGCGGCGCAGTCGTGGCAGATGGAGAATCGCGCTGAGACCATGGCCGCACGCGTGTTCGACTACGGCTTTGCGGTCAATTGGATGCGCAAGGATTTAGCGATTGCGCTAGATATTGGCCGGGAAGTAGGCGCACGTTTGCCAGTTACAGCGCTGGTTGACCAGTTCTATGCAGAGGTTCAAGCATTGGGAGGCAGTCGCTGGGACACGAGCAGCTTGATCGAGCGCTTGCGTCGTGTAGAAGGCGAAAGTTAATCTCGTTTGCGGCTCCGCGATTGTGGTTATGCGAGTGTTTGCCAATCTGACCGGACCGTTGATGGATTGAGGTTAAAACCTGCTGCTGAATAGCTCAGAACTGAATGATTGTTAACAAAATTCTAGAAGTAATTGAAATAACTTATTGACTTAATAATGTATTAAAGAGTTCATTACGATCATTTAGGTCTGCCGAAGTGTAATCCTCTGTTAATACGGCTTGCGTTTCTGGAAACCAAAAGTACAAGAACCTTAAGAACACTTGTCTATGTTCTTTTGAGAAACCCACACTCTCAATATTCGCAAAAAGCTCCTGCAAAGCATTTAGACTCGCAGCGCGCGCAGTCAAGTCACCGAATGAATAAAGCGCCAGGCCGAGCGTGACGACGGGTTTGTCATATAGGAACGCTTCAAGACCAACAGATGAATTAATCGTCAGAACGCACTTTGCGTGTTCAAGTTGTTCGTACACGTCCGTTTGGTTGTCAATCACTAAGCGGGGATTGACGTAATCTGCCACCCGCTTGTCGAACTGAATAGGACTTTGAGGATGTTCCTTGATTCGCACATGCCATCCGTTTGGCAGATATGCTGCTGCTGATTCGATGCAATCCAGTTGGTGCTCAATGGATTTGATCCAGTCACCAAAGAATGTGATTTGTGTATCGCGCGGCACCTGCAACGGACAAAACACATAAGGTTGAGCAAGGCTTGGAATGGCTCGTTCGCGAGTAGCTTTTGCTGTCGGTCGTTGGGTAGCTAGACGCCGTTCCGGATCGTAGTCAGCTTCGATTTCACCACTACTCAACGCTGCGAGTTTTGCTAGATCGCAGCGTTCGTAGAACGCGATGTCGCGTGGGATGCTCGAACGGTAATTGACCCCCTGCGAGTCGATTTGAATGCGATTCTGCAATGGCGCTCGTTCGAAATAGAGCGTTGGCAAACGCAGTTCCTCACAGGCAGCACGAGCCAGAAAATTGACGCCGTTAAATCCATTGTAAATCAATACTTGTAAAGGTTTGGTTTTATTTAGCAGGCGAAATATCCAGTTGTATTGCATGCGTAAAAACTGGCGTTTGAGTCGTTGGCCAGTTGTTCCTGCTGGCACCTTCCGCGCGGTAATGAATGCATCGTTTGAGTATTGCTCCGCGCCCGGCCCATCTCGAAACGAGAGCGGGACTAGCTTGACGTTTCTGCTATCCATACCGCGGGTCCACGCGGCTAAAAGTTGGCGTTGAAACGTTGTATTGAAACCAAAGCAAACCAAGCGTTGCATGGCAAGCTAGTCTAGCTGATCAGGTACCTAAATCCGATGTGTTGTGGTGGTTAGCTCGGATTCTTCTCAAACTTTGGTATGGTGCCCATCTCTTCAGTCCAAGGTTGGCCGCTTGCAGTCCATATGTGCATTGCGGGTCGCAACCAGCTAGGATCATCGAGCGTGCCTGCTTTCAACACCATCATCTGATCATTCGAATGCAGCTCGGTCAATATCGGTGTGCCGCATGTCCTACAGAATTTGCGTGTTAGTTCGTTGCCGCTCTCGGCCGTAACCTTAAATCCGCCTAACTCACCAGTCATTTTGACGGCTTCGGTTGGTACGCCTACGATGGTAGAAAAGCCACCACCAGATGCATATTGACAATCGCGGCAATGACAATGCGCGGAAAACAACGGCGGCGAATGACAGGTGTAACGAACCTGTCCACAACGGCAACCACCTTCAAATGTAGAGGCTTGCTCAGGCATCGGGTTAGCTCCTTATACGTCCAAGTTATGCAACGGTCGGCTAATTGAAGCTACCGCCATGTCGCTGAATGGTCGTGCTTGGCAACTAGCTTGACGAGCTCGCTGCTTGTGCAAACCACCCGGTCATCTGTGGTCTCGACACCACATCGTTCCGCGTCAATTGCGTGAATGAACACACGACAGTTGGCAACTTGCTCGTAAGCCAATACACCGTCACCAATAAACACTACGTCATCGCCATTCTGCACCAGCTGCTTGCACTTTTCAAGCCCAGTTCGAGATTGAACGAGATGGAGCATCAGTCCGTGACGATGACATCGAATGCGCGCATGCGTTCGCGGATCACGCTGCGATCTTTGATCTTGACGTGGTTTAGAAACGAATCTTTGGCGGCGTTGCGTGATTCGTGAAATCGATCAAAGAGGTTTTGTCGATACAGACTTTCACGCTCTACTAAAAACTCGTCGACATCAAATGTCGGTAACGCGGCTAAAAACTTGACAGTGTTTTTGCCAGTTGCGATGGTGGTGTTGTCGAACAGCTGCCACACGCCGTCACCCATGAATGCGACGGCGACCTTTTGGTCAAAAACAGCGCTAACTGAAATGACATCGATGATTTCATTTGCCGCATGCCCCGCCGGTTGGCTTAGACAATAGAAAACGGCTGTCACTGTCGCCGCCTTAAAGCGTCATGCTCTGTGTTTTTTTAGCAACTAGCGCGCGCCGATAGGAACGTAATCGCGGTTTCTGCTACCGGTGTACATTTGGCGCGGTCGTCCGATCTTGTACGGTTCACTGACTAGCTCTTTCCATTGTGCAATCCAGCCAGACGTGCGACCAGTTACGAAGATCACCGTAAATAACTCGACTGGCATGCCGATAGCCTTCAGAATGATGCCTGAATAAAAATCTACGTTCGGGTAGAGACGTCGTTGCACAAAGTAATCATCGGCTAGGGCAATGCGTTCAAGCTCGCGGGCCATTTGAAGCACGGGATCGTTTTCAACGCCTAACTCGTTCAGCACCTCGTCGCAAGTCTGTTGCATGACTTTGGCACGTGGATCGTAATTCTTGTATACGCGATGCCCGAATCCCATCAAGCGAAATGGGTCATTCGAATCTTTGGCTTTGCCGACAAATTCTTCAATACGGTCCACCGAACCCATCTCAGCCAACATATCGAGAACTGCTTCGTTCGCCCCGCCATGCGATGGACCCCACAACGCGGCAATGCCAGCAGCAATGCTTGCATAAGGATTCGCGTCGGTTGAACCTGCAAGGCGCACGGTAGAAGTTGACGCATTCTGTTCATGATCTGCATGGAGCAGAAAGATGCGATCCATCGCCGTCGCAAGCACTGGATTGACCTCGTCGTCTTCGTGCTCGGAGAACATTAAATGGAGGAAATGCTCGCCATAGGCAAGTTCTGGTTTGGCCGGCAGCATAGGTTTGCCAACGGAATGTCGATAGGCGATGGCTGCACAAATTGGCATCTGTGCGATGAGTTTGATCGCCACTTGGTCGCGACTCGCGGCGTCAGTGATGTCGGTTTCATGGTGAAAAATAGCTGACATCGCGCCCACGAGCGAACACATGATCCCCATAGGATGGGAGTGTTGCGGCAAGGTCGCGCATAGCGCCAACAGCCGATCATCGACATACGTCTCGGCGCGAATCTTCTCCTTGTACGCGTCGAACTCGCTTTGCGTCGGCAAACTGCCAAACAGCAACAAATATGTCAATTCAAGGTAGTTGGAACTCGACGAAAGCTGCTCGATTGGATAGCCTCGGTGAAGCAGAATGCCCTCATCGCCATCGATGTAGGTAATGGACGATTCGCAGGACGCCGTTGACATGAAACCAGGATCAAACGTCACGTAGCCTTCCGTGATGAGCGCGCTAATATCGATGGCGTCGTAGCCTTCGGAAGGTGAAAGCACGGCAAGATCGATGGTCTGACCGTCAACGGACAACTGCGCGGCTCGTTCAGCCATCTAATACAACCTTTATGGACAAACTAGTGATAAAAGAGCGTCTTGACGCACCTACACAGAGCATAAACGGCTAAGGCGTTAGTCAAGTTCGTTTGAGCGTCAATGATAAGCCCGTAAATGTCCCAAGCGGATTGCGTTTCGATTCTGGATTCATGCTCTCGTGCTGACGCCATCTCTTGGCGGACAAGAACGAGCCTAATGTTTCGCGGCGATTGAATTGTCAAAATAAAATTCAAAGTACGTAGAAATTACATTGTTCGTACGCTTGTTGTTGTATTGTTATTTAGTCAAACGTGGCGACTAACCTAGGTATAGCTGGTTTAGGCGTTGTCGCACAAGGATTTCTAGACCTCGCGAGCGACAGTCAAGAAGAGCTCGAATCAATCGTCGGTCATGCAGTGTGCCTCAAACGCGTCGCCAGCCGTCGCCCGCGTTCAGAAGCTGACTTGACCCATATCGCGTTTTCTACTGATCTGAACGATCTGGCATCTGACAACGAGTTGGACCTCGTGATCGAACTGATTGGTGGTACGGATGCGGCGTATGACCTGATCAAGCGCTGCTTGCAAAGTGGCAGGGGTGTGATCACGGCCAACAAAGCCGTTCTCGCAGAGCACGGTAATGAGTTGCTCGCATTGGCACGAACCAATCAAGTGCCGTTGGGGTTCGAAGCCGCGGTGGCCGGCGGGATACCCATCATCGCGCCTCTCAAGACTGGATTTCCCGCCAACGGCATCCGCTGGATTACCGGGATCATTAACGGCACTTGCAATTACATCCTGACGGCTATGGCACGCGACGAAACGCCGTTTGACGATGCTTTGCGTACCGCGCAGGAACTTGGTTATGCAGAGGCGGATCCTACATTCGATATAGGCGGTATGGATGCCGCGCAAAAACTTGCCATTCTCGTCGCGCTAGCGTACGACGTCCCAATTTCGGTAGACGATGTTTATTGTGAAGGCATAACGGACCTCACCATAGATGACCTTAAACACGCCGAAGAACTCGGTTACACCATCAAACACCTAGCGATCGGCAGGGTTGTGGATGATTCGATTGATATGCGTGTGCATCCCGCACTCATCCCCGTTAACAATTTGATCGCTAAAGTCGATGATGTCGAAAACGCTGTCCAGTGCGGGACCGAAAACGCTGGTGTATTGCGCTTTATGGGACCTGGCGCGGGCGGCCATGCCACGGCATCCTCCGTCATGGCAGATGTTGTGAATATTGCTTCAGGGTTGTACCGTCAACCCAGCATCGGCGGTAGAAAGTTAGCGATCAAACCGATTGATTCGATTGAGGGTTCGTTTTATCTCGGTATTTCAGCCGCGGATAAGCCAGGCGTAATTGCGTCGATTGGTGAGACGATGGCTCGCCATGACATATCCATAGCGTCCATGATTCAGAAAAAAGAAGAATCGGACGGCGCTGCCGACGACGCACATATCCCCGTCGTGATTCTGACCAATGCAATCGTCGAGCGTGAATTGAATCAAGCGTTGGTGGAACTAGAGTCGCTCGAAGATATTGCGGCACCCATCAAGAAGATCCGCGTGGTCGATTTTGAGTGAGCTAAGAGGCTTGAATGACATCATTGCAAATTGAAACGCGAGCGCTAGGTGTCGAACCGAGCGAACTGCAAAAAGAACTAGGCGTTTCCGCACCTATGGCTCGCATCCTAAGTGCTCGCGGGATCGCTAGTCAAGAGGAGATTGACTATCGGATCAGCCAGCTCGAGCAAGTCGATCGGATGCCTGACGTCAAGCAGGCTACTGATCGCATCATAGAAGCGATTGAAAACGACCAACGCATTTTCATCTGTGGCGATTACGATGCGGATGGTGCGACCGCCAGCGCACTATGTATTCTGTTTTTCCATGCGATCGAATTTGATTTAGCTGAATTTCGAGTGCCGAATCGATTCAGCTTTGGTTACGGTCTGACAAAGGTCTTTGTTGAAACACTGCTGGACGATGAACCAGATTTGTTAATCACCGTGGACAACGGCGTATCGTCTACAGAAGGCGTTGAATTCGCGAATGCGCACGGTATCGATGTCATTGTGACGGATCACCATTTAGCGCCTGAACCTGAGTTATTGCCTGCTGCGCACAGCATCGTCAATCCAAACATGCCGGATTCGACATTTGAGAGCGAACCCTGTGGGGTGGGTGTGGCGTTTTATTTACTCGCCGCAGTTCGACGTGAGCTGATTGAACGTGGCTATTTTGACGACCATGGGATTGAACCGCCGGATATGCGGCAGTGGTTGGATCTCGTCGCAATCGGCACGGTCGTGGACATGGTGCCGCTGGATTTGAACAACCGCAGAATCGTCGCAGAGGGTCTGCGCCGCATGCGCAATGGTCAAACGCGACCAGGTATCCGCGCTTTATGCGATGTCACGCGAACGCGCTTAGAAACGCTCACGACAAGAGAAATCGGGTTTCGCATTGGACCGCGTATCAATTCAGCGGGTCGTTTGGACGATATCTCGGTTGGCATCCAATTGCTGGTTGAGGACAACGATTACGAGGCGACCGAAAAAGCGATGTTGTTGCAAGACATGAACAACCGTCGTCGTGCAATTCAAGAAGAGATGAACACCGAAGCCAATCGGTTAGTGGATCTTGTTGGTGACACAGGTCGGAGAAGCCATTGTGTATATCACCGAGATTTTCATGAAGGAGTGGTTGGGCTTGTTGCAAGTCGTTTGGCTGAACGTACTGCTGCACCTTCGATTGTCTTCGCCGATGCCAGCGATGGTGGTTCGGAGGACTTGAAAGGCTCCGCACGAAGTATCGACGGCGTGCATATCAGAGATGTGTTGGCGTACGTCAATGCCATGTATCCGAATTTGATTCTGCGCTTCGGTGGACATGCTGGCGCAGCTGGATTGACGATTCGCAAACCCAGCTTTGAGCGCTTTGCCAACGTGTTTGACAACGCGGTGACGGCATTAGCGGCCGAAGACGCATTCACCCCCAGGATTCTCACCGACGGTGAATTGATGCCTGACGAAATCACCATGGAACTGAGTGACGAAATAGACAGTTTTGAGCCTTGGGGCCAGACCTTCATTCGACCAGTTTTCCATGGTACGTTTGACGTGGTCTCAACGGCTCGCGTAGGACGCAATCGGGATCATCAGAAATTCATTCTGCGCGCTGGCAAACGGCACTTTGAAGCAATCGCTTTTTCACACCCATTGGTTGAAGCTAAACGCATTGAAATGACCTATCAGCTCGACCGCAACGAGTATCGCAACGAAGTCACACTGCAATTAATTGCCGATAAAATTCAAGTAGTCGATTGACGGTTACGCGTTTGCGTTATGTCGAGCGGCTTTTTTGTTTTATGAGCCTCTAAGTTATGCCAGAACTAACGTCTTTGCGCGATTCAATAAAGCTATTTGAGACCCGATTCGCACAACTAAAGGACTCTCTTTGACCATGCTGCGAAGAACGAGCGGCTGGAGGAAGTAGATCGCGAGCTGTCGCTGCCAGAAACCTGGTCGAATCAGGACAAGGTCCGAGAGTTGTCGAAGGAACGCGCTCGGTTAGAACGCGAGCTTACGGCATTGCTCAAGTTGGGTCGCGCATTGTCTGACGCCGATGAGTTGCTTGAGTTAGCAACTGAGGAATCAGATCAAGATGCACTTGACGTCGTCGCAGAAGATCTTGTGAACATGGAACAACAGCTCAGCCGCCTGGAATTTGAGCGCATGTTTGACCATGAGCAGGATGCCAACAATGCGTTTGTCGACATTCAGTTTGGCGAAGGTGGCACGGAAGCTCAAGACTGGGCCAATATGCTGCTGCGCATGTACATCAAGTGGTGCGAAAAACACGACTTTGCTGCGAACTTGCGCGAGGTTAGTGCGGGTGATATTGCCGGTATTCGCAGTGCGACGCTGCAGGTGACCGGTGACTATGCGTACGGATGGCTACGCACCGAAACCGGCATCCATCGACTTGTGCGCAACTCACCGTTTGATTCGGGACATCGTCGTCATACGTCGTTTGCATCTGTGTACGTATACGCGGAAATAGACGACACGATTGAAATCGAAATCAATCCAACGGATGTCCGTGTGGACACCTATCGAGCGAGCGGTGCGGGCGGTCAGCACGTAAACAAGACAGATTCGGCCGTGCGTTTGACCCACCTACCGACTAAAACAGTTGTGCAATGCCAATCAGAGCGTTCGCAGTTTCAAAATCGGGAGCAGGCATGGAAACAGCTGCGTGCACGACTTTACGATTTAGCGTTGCAGGAACGGGAAGAAACGCGTCAAGCAATGGAGTCGGCCAAGGCGAATATCGGGTTTGGTAGTCAGATTCGTTCGTATGTCTTGGATCAATCGCGAGTCAAAGATCTGCGGACTAATGTGGAAATTGCTGACCCCAATCGTGTATTGAATGGCGATTTAGACGAATTCATGGAATCCAATCTCAAGGCGAACGCGTGACGGAAGAACGCAACGAGTTCGAAGTTCGTCGCCAAAAATTAGCTACGTTACGTGAACATGGCTTCGACTATCCGAACGGCTTCAAGCCGTCCCATCGTGCCGCTGCGTTGCGTTCGGCATACGACGATGCCAGCAAAGCGGAGTTAGAAGGTTTAAACGTCCATGTTGCGATCGCGGGTCGCATGTTGTTGCGAAGAGACATGGGCAAGGCATGTTTCGCCACGCTGGCTGATTCGGGGACGCGAATTCAGATTTACGCACGCAGTAACGAAATGGGAGCTGAGCAGTTTCAGGTCATGCAGCAGCTGATGGATATTGGGGATATCGTTGCGGTCCAAGGTGTGCTCATGAAGACGAATCGCGGCGAATTGACCGTGCAAGCGAGTGATATTCAGCTCTTGGCAAAGTCGCTGCAACCGTTGCCGGAGAAGTTCCACGGTCTAGCAGATCCTGAATTGAAGTATCGGCGTCGTTACTTGGATCTCATCGTGGACGAGGCTTCGCGTCAGGTTTTTGAATCACGCAGCGCAGTGCTCGCTTCGCTACGCAAGTTTTTTCATGCACGGGATTATTTGGAAGTCGAGACACCCATGTTGCATCCGATTCCAGGCGGCGCGAGCGCCAAACCGTTCATCACCCATCACAACGCGCTAGCGCGCGACCTGTATCTGCGAATCGCGCCTGAGTTGTATCTAAAGCGCTTGGTGGTGGGCGGCGTTGAGCGCGTGTTCGAGATTAACCGCAATTTCCGCAACGAAGGTCTTTCAACGAAGCACAGTCCCGAGTTCACCATGTTGGAGTTCTACGAGAGTTACTCGACCTACGAAGATCTCATGGACCTCACTGACGAATTAATTCGATTCGTCGTGAAGGAAGTCACAGGTGCTACACAGGTTACATTCGGTGAATTGTCGTTCGATTGCGCTAATCCGGCACGTCGCGTTACGATGCTGGACGCGGTCGCGGACGAATTGAATGTTGCAAGCGATGACCTCCGTGACGATCAAAAAGTGCGTGCTCTCGCAGGCAAATTGGAAGTTCACGTGGCGGATAGCATGGATGCTGGTGCGTGTTTAAACGAACTGTTCGAATCACAAGTCGAACCGAAACTCCACCAACCTACCTTCATTACCCAATATCCTGCATCGATTTCGCCGCTCGCCATGCGTAACAAAGACGATCCCGACTTCACAGATCGTTTTGAGTATTTCATTGCTAGCCGTGAAATCGCCAATGGCTTTTCCGAGTTGAACGACCCGGACGACCAACGCACACGCTTTGAACACCAAGCTACATTGCGGAGTGCGGGTGATGAAGAAGCGATGACAGTGGATGAAGATTATTTATTAGCACTTGAGCATGGGATGCCGCCTACGGCAGGGGAGGGTCTTGGTATCGACCGTCTCGTCATGCTCTTGACGGATAAGCACGCGATACGCGACGTCATGTTGTTTCCGCAACTACGCGATCGCACCACACCATGAGTGCATTCGATCGGGTGGTGCTCCACGCGTCTTGGCGCGAAGCACTGCGCGACGAATTCGAACAACCCTACATGGCGCAATTACGCGCGTTTCTGATATCGGAGATGCAGGCAGGCAAACGCTTATACCCGCCGCCAAAACTTATTTTTAATGCGCTCGACTTGTGTCCGTTGCCGGATGTAAAAGTTGTGATCATCGGTCAGGACCCATACATAAACCCTGGGCAAGCCCATGGTTTGTGTTTCAGCGTGCCGATCGGCACGCCGATACCGCCATCGTTGGTGAACATATTCAAGGAAGTCACGGCTGACCTAACCCGAGTTTACGATTCTCACGACCCGTTCAAGCCAACGAGCGGATCATTGTTAGGTTGGGCGAAGCAAGGTGTGCTGCTGTTGAACGCAACGCTTACAGTGGTGGCAGGCAGTAGTGGTTCACATCACAATCGAGGCTGGGAGCAATTTACCGATCGCATCGTAGAGATCGTGAACGAGCGGTGTGAGCACGTGGTATTCATGCTTTGGGGCGCATTCGCAAAAGCGAAAGGCGAACACGTTTCTCGCGAACGTCATTGCGTTTTGACAGCTGCGCATCCATCGCCCCTTGCAGCTCGCAATGGATTTTTTGGCTGTCGTCATTTCAGTCGCGCCAATGCGTATTTACGCGAACATGGCATTGAAGAAATAGATTGGCGTCGCGCCGCAGACTGACATTTCAATCTAAATCCTTCTATACAACTGCGTCTCCTAAAATTCGCCTTTAAGTCAAACTAACAAGACGGTTTGACCAGGCATTTACGCGCACTTGTAGCCATTTCGATGCCTTGATTTATGACACAAGCAAACACAGCTAGGCGTCCCGACCGGGTGCTGTCTGGGATGCGACCTACTGGCCGCATGCATCTTGGTAATTACCACGGTGCTTTGAAAAACTGGGTCGACCTTCAAACGCAATATGACTGCTACTTTTTTGTCGCGGACTGGCATGCGTTAACGACCGCTTACGACGAAACGCAAACCATCGAGGATTTCTCCCGCGAAATGGTCGTCGACTGGCTTGGCGCCGGCTTGTCACCTGAGCATGCGACGATATTCGTTCAGAGCAAAGTGCCGGAACATGCCGAACTGCATTTATTCCTGTCCATGATCACGCCCTTGTCTTGGGTCGAACGTGTGCCGACATACAAGGAAATGATCGATTCGCTAGAGAGCAAAGATCTCGCAACTTATGGCTTTCTCGGCTATCCAGTGTTGCAAGCGGCGGATATTCTGATGTATCGTGCAGAACGGGTGCCGGTTGGTATGGACCAAGCGCCACATGTTGAAATGAGTCGTGAAATCGCTCGGCGGTTCAACGATATTTTTGGTCGAGGTGCAGATTTCGAAAGTCAGGTTATGGCGACGCTAGATTCGCAAGGCGGCGAATTTAAAAAGGCGTTTTTACACTGCCATCGACGCTATCGCGAAGGTGGCGATGCCGAGGCCTTGCGCCAGGGTTTGGCTATGTTAGGAGGTCTTGAGTCAGTTGCGCAGGAATACGTAGAACGACTTGAGGGTTATCTGCGTGGCACCGGTAGAGTCATCCTGCCAGAGCCACAAACACTCGTGACGGAAACACCACGGGTAGTAGGGTTGGACGGCCGGAAAATGTCCAAGTCGTACGGCAATACGATCCAGTTGCGCGATTCGCCTGAAGTCATTGAGCGGAAAGTCGCACGAATGCAGACGGATCCCGCACGAGTCCGCTTGAAAGATCCTGGCGATCCGGCGAAGTGTCCGGTTTATGCATGGCATGAGATATATCTTGACGAAGAGCAACGGCAATGGGCGGCTGAAGGTTGTCGAACCGCGTCCATAGGGTGCAGAGATTGCAAGCAACCTCTTATTGATGCGCTAAGCGCTGAACGAACGGAGTTCATTGAACGCGCAACGCCATATGCGGAAAATCCTGCCGAGGTTGAACGGGTGCTGGCTGCGGGGTCTGAGAAAGCGCGTGTCATCGCCAAAGAAACCATGCACGATGTGCGATCAGCGATTGGCTTGATCCACGGCTAGGTAAGTTGACGAAACCATGCAAGACGAATCATCGTTTCTGACAACGCCACTGTCTAGCGAAATACAAGCTCGCGTCGGTGACACCACGCTTACGGAGTTGCCGGAAGATTTGCACGTGCCAGACGATGCAATGATCGTTTTGCTCGAATCGTTCGAAGGCCCACTTGATCTTCTGCTGTATTTGATTCGCAAGCACAATCTTGACATTTTGGAATTCAGCCTGACCGACATTGCTGATCAATACATGCAATACATTGAGTTGATGTCCACCATGCGCCTGCAATTGGCAGGCGAGTACCTCGTCATTGCTGCAACGCTAATGCTGATCAAGTCGCGCGCATTGCTACCGCAATTGGACGAGCTCACCGGGGACGACGAAGACGATCCTGCAGCCGTATTGCGAAAGCGAATCCTTGAATACGAACGTTTGCGCAGCGCATCTGAACGCCTGGACGAGCTGCCTCGTTTAGAGCGCGACTTGCATGCATCGCAATTGCCAGTCGCGTTGACGCAAATTGAAGAACAACAACCAAACATTGATCTCCAAGAATTGGTTCTTGTGTTTGCGGATCTAGTCCAGCGTGCAAAGTTGCATCAGCGACATCAGGTGACGCGCATGACGATAACGGTCCGAGCGCGTATGACGACTATTGTCGCTCGCTTGAACGCGGCGCAAGCGCCAACACCCTTCGAAGAGCTCTTCAATGTGCGAGAAGGCAAAGCGTCGGTGATTGCGTCCTTGCTTGCGATACTGGAACTCATGCGCAGCCACGTCGTACGGGTTGTGCAACCACAGCCCTTTGCAAACATCGTAGTGAGTTTAGCGGACTACGAAGCAAGTGGCTGAGTTACAAACTAGCGACGTCAAGCGAATCGTCGAAGTCTTGTTGTTTGGCGCGGAAGAGCCTCTCAATCTCGCTGCCTTAATGAGCACCTTCGAAGGCGAATACGAAGATCCGAGCGTGTTTCGTGGTGTATTGATTGACGCACTAGACGAACTCGAAAACGATTTCAAGACGCGTGGTGTTGAACTGGTTCAAGTTGCGTCAGGATTTCGAGTTCAAGTTGATTCGGAACATAGCGAGTGGGTTCATAAGCTATGGAAACGCAATCCGCCAAGATATTCGCGTGCCTTGCTTGAAACCTTGACGATGATCGCTTACCAGCAACCCATCACCCGTAGTGAAATAGACGAGGTGCGAGGAGTTACGACAACCGGCAGTATCTTGCGTCGTTTATTGGATCGAGGATGGGTTCGCGAACTTGGTCGCAAACAGGTGCCAGGTTTGCCGATCCTGTACGGCACGACGCGAGCATTTCTTGATTACTTCAATCTGCGATCGATCGGTGACTTGCCACCATATGCGAATGGTGATGCAAGTCTTGTGCAGCCGGAGACGCTGGATCAACCGCAAATCATTAGCAGCGATGATGCACCTGAAACTACGAGTCAAAATGTGGCAGACTAAGTTGTTCTACTAGTGACTAGTCCAAAAGATTTGACTACGGTGCCAACCACCAAACTGCAAAAAGTCTTAGCAGACGCCGGCTTAGGTTCGCGTCGTGCGTTGGAGAAATGGATTCAGGCTGGGCGGGTCAAGATTGACGGTGAAACCGCGTCATTGGGTGACCGGGTAAGTTCCCACCAAGCGATAAGCGTTGATGGGCGGGAAGTAGTTCACGGTGAAGTGACCGCACCACGCATTCTCATCATGAATAAAGCGCTAGGTACCGAAGTATCAAGGAAATCGGCGACCGGGCGCAAGACCGTGTTTAGCGAGCTACCGAATTTGCAAACGGGGCGTTGGATTTCAGTAGGGCGCTTGGATGTCGGCACGACAGGACTGCTGCTATTCACAAATCATGGCGAATTAGCTCATAAACTCATGCATCCAAGCACTAATATCGATCGTGAATATGCAGTTCGAGTGCGTTCGTTAATCGACGATGAGACGCGTGAGACGATGCTGCGTGGTGTAGTTCTGGATGGCGTCACTTGTCGTTTCACTGATATTCAGTATTTCGACGGGCGCGGCAGCAACCATTGGTATCACGTCTGCCTTATGGAAGGACGCAACCGCGAAGTGCGCCGGCTTTTCGAGAGTCAACAAATCCTGGTATCAAGACTAAAGCGGGTGCGTTTTGGCCCGTTCGTACTACGTAATTTCATACCAGCGGGTCGCGTGTTTGAGATTCACGCCGATGAGGTCAATGCGGTCTGCAAGATGCTAGACATGCCGCTTCGTGCGCGTTCGCATACTCGCGAAAGATCAGACGGCAAGGTCCGCTCGTCGCTGCTGCCATACCCAAATCTCGACTTGCCGAATTGGTACAGTGAGGACTTTTAGCTTCTAAGGACCTCGCCAAGAGGCAGCTTCAAACTTCTGGCTAGTCACGCCTTTAGAGTCAGGTCCCATGAGGTAGAGATAGAGATCCATGTGCTGTTCTGGCGCTGGCAACGTAAACGGATCTTCGGCCGGGTACGCCGCTGCACGCATCGCGGTTCGGGTGCCGCCAGGGTTTAACGAATTGACACGGATGTGTGTGTCACTGAGTTCGTCGGCCAAGACTTCCATGATGCCTTCGGTCGCAAATTTGGATACAGCGTAAGCGCCCCAATATGCCCGCCCTTTGCGGCCGACGCCTGACGATGTAAAGATGACAGACGCATCGCTCGCTTTCTCCAGAAGTGGTAAGAGTGCCTTCGTTAATAAAAACGCTGCGGTTGCGTTGACATGCATGACTGTTTCCCACTCTGGCGCAGGATAGTGGGCTAGTGGCACCTTAGGTCCAAGCAACGAAGCGTTATGCAATACACCGTCCAGACAATCTAACGAACCTACCACGGATTCCGTGAAGTTTGCTTCAGAGTCCTTCGTTAATGACGCGAGATCAAACGGCACGATAAACGGTGCGGTTTTTGTCGATTGAACGATTTCATCATGAACCGCTTCAAGCTTTTTACGGTCGCGTCCAAGCAGCAAAACCGTCGCGCCATGCTGCGCGTAATGAATGGCTGCGACCCGGCCGATGCCGTCACTTGCACCGGTCACCAGAATCGTGCGGTCAGCTAGCAACTGTTTGCTAGGTCGATATCTAAGCAATCGGTTTCTGCGCGTGCATGAGATAGTTCACGTCCACGCTGTCACAGAGCGTGCAATAGCGAGTGAATGGGTTGTAGCGATAACCTTGAATCGTCTTCACGGTTAAGCCTGCGTCGCGCGCGGCTCTAGCTAATTCGGATGGTTTGATGAATTTCGCGTAGTCGTGGGTACCCTTGGGTAGCACGTTGAGAACGTACTCTCCAGCGACCACCATGAGTGCGAATGCTTTCGGATGACGATTGATGGTGGAAAAGAACATATGCGCACCAGGTTTGCCGAGTTCTGCCAAACTTGCGACCGTGATGCGGAAATCTGGGACATGCTCAAGCATTTCCAGCGCAGCGACTACATCGAACGAAGCTGCGTGTTCGTCTACGTAGGTCTCGGCCGTCGCCAACTCGTACTTAGGGTATTCGAGCAGGTCGTTTTCTTTCGCATGAATCTGTGCGACCGTAAGCGGTCCGCGTGCAGGATCTATGCCAACGATGCGTGCACCAGCGCGAGCGAGCGATTCGGCGAGAATGCCACCGCCACATCCGACTTCAATCACGTCTTGCTCGCTGACTTTGGCGCGGTCGGTGATGAACTGCAAACGGACGTCATTGATGTCGTGCAAAGGTTTGAATTCACCGTCGCGATCCCACCAGCGATGCGCGAGCGACTCAAATTTGGCTAGTTCCGCGGCGTCGACATTCGGCTGCGGTTGAGAATAAGGCACGAAAGCCAAGCGTAAACTACAAACAATCTAAATGATAGGACGCTACCCGCTATCCCACGGGAAAAGGCGTTTTTGATATTACAAGGAGCAGATCAATGGCGGTGGTTGAAACGAAGTACGGACAGATCGAAGGACTATCGCTACAGCATGGCGATGCGTTTCTGGGAATTCCCTTTGCCGAACCACCCGTGGGACCGCGGCGTTGGTTAGCGCCCGAACCGCCGCAACCTTGGGCAGGCGTGCGTGAAGCCAAATCGTTTGGCTATTGCGCGATTCAATCGACCATTCCTGGTGCGGTTGGTGAACTCATCGGTATCGCCACCGGCGAGACCAATGAAGACTGCTTGTATCTAAATATCTGGACACCGAGCTGTGATCACCAGAAGCGACCGGTAATGGTGTGGATTCATGGTGGTGGTAACACGGTCGGTTCAGGTTCCCAACCACGCGTGAATGGCGAGCGGCTAGCACATGTAGGCGATCTGGTTGTGGTTACGCTGAACTATCGATTAGGCGCGTTGGGTTTCTTGCATGCACCTGAATTGGGTGCAACAGGCAATGAAGCATTACTCGATCAAGTGGCGGGATTGCGATGGGTTAAAGAGAACATCGCGGCTTTTGGTGGCGATCAGGACAACGTGACGGTATTTGGGCAATCTGCGGGTGGTTTTGACATCGCGCAACTGATGGGGATGCGTGCAGCGGCTGGGTGCTTTGACAAAGCTGTACCCATGAGTGGTTCGCTAACCAATCAAGTGTCTGCTGAAGCAGGCTATCAAACGGCCGAAAAGCTGGCAGAACGATTTGGCGGATTTGAGAAGCTACGCGATGTGGCTGCAGATCAAATCCTTGCCGCGCAAACCCAGATTCCTGGCGCACGTTGGGCACCAACGCGGGATGGTGATGTCATTTCTGAGGATGCTGCAGAAGTGCTTGCCCGTGGCGATCACACGCGCGAGATGCCTCTTATGATCGGGCATACACGTGACGAATCAACGCTATTTACGATGTTCAATCAGCAATTTGCCAACATGACAGACAAACAATTGCATGAACTGGTAGAAGGCGTATTAGGCGATCGGGCTCAAGAAGCATTGCGTCGCTACGCAGACGATCGAGGTAACGAAGATCTCAGTCTAGGCCCAATTGACATTTGGGCCGCGATTTCAACGGATCGAATGTTTCGAATTCCTGCAGTGCGAACGGCCGATGCGCATCGACAACACACGAAAAACGTGTGGATGTATCGATTTGACTGGGAATCACCAGCACATGATGGGAAATTAGGTGCATGTCATTCGCTAGATATCCCATTCGTTTGGGGTACTTACGAACTCGATCGCATGCAACATTTCTGTGGCGTTGGCGAATCGGTGGCGACTCTTTCCGATCAAGTCATGCAGTCTTATATCGCGTTTGCGAGAACCGGCAACCCGAATCACGATGTAATACCACACTGGGACTCCTATGGTTCAGATCGTACGACGATGAAGTTCGCACCCGAGGTAAATGCGGTCGCTGCACCGATGGAATCCACACGAGCTTTATGGCTGGCCGGTGCGCACTAAACTCCCCCTTTCAATCTCGCATCGAGCTATAAATCAAGCACATTTTCAAGCCTGAATAAAAGCAGCAAAAAAGTCCTAAATAAGCGGCAATTGGCACTTGTTAGAAGTGCCGAAAATATGTCATTTTTGATGACTCGCATGCTATAATTTAGCCACCGCAAAGTTAGTATGAAAGTCCTTTTAAATCAATAAGATATGAGTGAAATTCAGCCGTCATTTGACGAGGAAAATGAGCCAAGCGGATTAACGGGTTCAGAGCCCAATTCTGAGCCTCAAATTAGCGGTGATGGGGACGCCGGAAATGGGTCTGGCGCGATGCCGCCAACAGGTGATGGCACCCCGCCAGGAGGCGGTGGCACTGGCGATCTAAATCGCATTAGTCTCACCGCTGAAGTCAAAGAATCGTATATGGGTTACGCCATGAGCGTAATCATTGGTCGTGCACTCCCGGACATTCGAGATGGCCTTAAACCCGTGCATCGTCGTTGCCTTTTCGCAATGTCAGAGATGGGTAATCGTTACAACCGCGCGACGATTAAATCGGCGCGTGTCTCTGGCGAAGTCAATGGCAAGTTCCACCCCCACGGTGACAACACCATCTATGAAACGATTGTCCGGATGGCGCAGAAATTCAACATGCGTTACCCACTCGTGGAGGGGCAAGGCAATTTCGGTTCCGTCGACGGGGATCCTGCCGCGGCACCGCGTTATACCGAAATGCGGATGGAACGCATTACGGACATGCTCCTCGCAGATCTGGACAAGGACACGGTTGATCTAGTCCCGAATTACGACGACACGCTCATGATGCCGTCGGTATTGCCGACGCGCATTCCAAATCTACTGATCAATGGCTCCGATGGCATTGCCGTGGCGATGGCTACCAAAATGCCACCTCACAACCTTGGCGAGGTCATTGATGCATGCATTGAGGTCGTTAAGAATCCTGATGCGACTGTCGATGACTTGCTTGAACACGTTCAAGGACCCGATTTCCCAACCGGTGCCATCATTAATGGCCGTGCCGGTATCGTCGAGGCTTACAAGACAGGCCGTGGTGCAATTTCAGTTCGTTCCAGAGCGGAAATCGTTCAAGGCGACAACCACGATTCAATCATTGTCACGGAGATTCCTTTTCAGGTAAACAAAGCAATGCTCATCACGCGTATTGCTGAGTTGGTCAAAACGAAGAAGATTGAAGGCATTACCGAACTTCGAGATGAATCTGATAAAGAAGGCCTCCGTATTGCCATTGAGTTGCGTCGAGGGGAGATTGCGCAAACGGTCCTTAACAAGCTTTACAAACATTCCAATTTAGAGACGACTTACGCGATCAACAACAACGCATTGGTTGCAGGCGAACCGCGGCAAGTCAATCTCAAAGAAATCATTGAGGCTTTCATCGCGCATCGCCGCGATGTGGTGGCGCGACGCACAACCTATTTGCTGCGCCAAAATCGAAGTCAAGGACACGTCCTCGAAGGTCAGTCCGTTGCGCTCGCAAATGTCGATGAAGTGATCGAGCTGATCAAAAATGCTGGCAATCGCGAAGAGGCACAACAAGCACTGTTAGCTAAAACCTGGGAAGCAGCGAGTATCGAAGCGATGCTCTCACGGGCCGAACGCGACATCGTGAGGCCGCTAGATCTAGAACCTGAGTATGGCTTTCAACCGCAGCAAGACGACGAGGAGGCGACTGGGCAATACGCGCTGTCGCCACGCCAAGCAAGCGCGATACTTGAGATGCGCTTGCATCGATTGACGAACTTGGAACAACAACAGTTGGTCGATGACTACAAAGGCATCGTCGCGACGATCCGTGACTTGCTCGAAATTCAAGATTCAGAAACTCGCGTGAACGAGGTTATCGTTGAGGAACTGGTAGAGGTTCGCGAACAATTTGCGGACGAGCGTCGGACGGAGATCCGCGACGCCGCGGAAGACCTCACCGAAAAAGCGCTTGTCAAGCCGCAGGATGTCGTTATCACGATTTCACACCAAGGCTATGCAAAAGCTATACCAGCCGAGGAGTACAACGTACAACAGCGCGGCGGTAAAGGCGTCATCGGCGTCAGAACTCGCGACGACGATTTCGCAGAGCAGGTCCTGATTACGCATAACCACAACACGCTCTTGATGTTCACCAATCGGGGTCGCGTGTTTGGCTTGGACGCCTACAAAGTGCCACTTGCGAGCCGGGTTGCTCGTGGTTATCCACTCGTGAATTTGTTGCGGCTTGACGAAGACGAAAAAGTTGCTTGCGTTTTCGCGTTGAAGCCCTCTGATGAGTCGGGCTACTTGCTGTTCGCGACGGCCAAAGGGCTGGTGAAGCGCACAAAGTTCAGCGCATTTTCGCGCATTCGCGCAAACGGCTTGCGCGCTCTAATTCTCACCAGCGACGATCACTTGATCGGTGTCACTCGTACTACAGGTGACGATGACGTTGTCATGGTTAAATCGTCTGGCAGACTCGTGCGATTTAAGGAGAGCCTCCTTCGTCCTCAGAGTCGCTCCGCTCGTGGTGTCAAAGGAACTAGGTTGCGTGGGGACGAGCGGGTTATTTCATTAATCCTGCCTGCACCAGATGGCAAGCTTCTGACGGTTTCTGCGCTCGGAATCGGTAAACGTCTTTCTTTCGATGAATTCGCAACCAAAGGTAGAGCCGGTTTAGGCATGATTGCGGCCAAGATCGACAGCCGAACCGGGCCGCTAATTTGTGCATTGCAAGTATTTAAAGGCGATCACGTGCTCATGCTCAATCAAGGCGGCAATTTCATCCGGATTGCTGTCGATACAGTGCGAGTCATGGGCAAATATGCACGGGGTGTCAAACTGATGAACGCATCGACTGAAAATCCAATCGTCGAAGTTGATCGGTTGCCGGAAGAAGAGATCGACATACCAACAACCGAAAATTGACAATTCCGACCTAACTCGCTAGGCGGCTAATCGATGGCCAGTGACAAGCTGCAGGATCTTCGCGCACAGATTGACGCGATAGATACACAGTTAATCGCTTTGCTGAACCAACGTGCACGCCACGTCATTGAAGTTGGCGAAGTCAAAGCCAGTGAAGCGCACAACGAACCCATCTCGGTTTTTCGACCTGAACGCGAAGCACAACTACTCAAACGCATTTTGGCGCTCAATGAGGGGCCGCTCTCAGACAGTCAGGTAGAGTTGATCTTCCGTGAGATCATCTCCATGTCGATCGCGTTTCAGCAAAGCATGAGTGTTGCGTATCTAGGACCTGTCGGCACCTATTCACACAGTGCTGCGCTGAAGCAATTTGGTCGCTCTACGACGGTTCGTGCGCAGCGTTCGATCTCGGATGTATTCCATGCCGTCGAATCTGAAACATCCCACTTTGGTGTGGTGCCGGTGGAGAACAGCTCAGAGGGTGCTGTAAATCAGACACTTGACTGTTTCATTGAATCCGAGTTGCGTGTTTGCGCCGAGGTGAATCTGCCGATTCATCATGCTCTGATGGCGAAACATGGCGTTGCGGACAGCCACATAAGCAAGGTTTACTCTCACGAGCAGTCTTTGGCGCAATGTCGTAATTGGTTACGCGAGCATTTACCGAATGTTTCGCTTCATGCCGTATCTAGTAATGCCGAGGCCGCGCGGCTCGTGAGCGAACTTAACGATGCGGCGGCCATCGCAGGAGAACCAGCCGCGGATGAGTTTCAACTCAATGTACTTCACTCACGCATCGAAGATCAAGCATCCAACGCGACGCGTTTTTTCGTGCTCGGTAAACAACGCGTTCCGCCTAGTGGTGCGGACAAAACCAGCATCTTGGTCTACGCGGCGAATCGTTCTGGCGCTTTAGTCGAAGTTCTATCGCCGTTCAAGAATCATGACATCAGCTTGACTCGAGTCGTATCTAGACCTGCGCCAGCAGGAAATTGGTCGTACGTCTTTTTCATTGACTTTGACGGCCACGAAGAAGACGAGGCGGTCACGCAGGTGCTTGATGAAGTGCGTGCGACTGCTTTTGATGTCAAAATGCTCGGGTCCTACCCGCGAGCGCTTTAAAGCTGATGCAAAACGTTAATCAAGACGTACTGAAGATCAGTCCGTACTTGCCAGGCAAACCGATTGAAGAACTCGAGCGTGAACGAGGTATCGTCGATGCGGTAAAACTCGCGAGCAATGAAAACCCGCGCGGACCGAGTGATGCGGTTCGTCAAGCCATTCGTGATGCCACCGACTACCTGTCGCGCTATCCCGACGGGTCAGCGTATCGACTGAGAGGTTTGATTGCTGAGCGGCTAGAAGTCAGTCCTGATCAACTCACATTCGGTAACGGATCCGACGAAGTCTTAAAAATCGCTGGCCGAGCAGTTCTATCGCCTGGCGATAAGGGCTTGGTCGATGAACATTGCTTCATCGTCTATCCAATCACGATTCTCGGCTGCAATGCTGAGCCAATTCGGGTGGCATCAAATGGGTGGAGCCATGATCTTCAAGCCATCGCAGATGCCATTGACGAGCGTACGCGCATCGTTTACCTAGCAAATCCGAATAACCCGACCGGCACTTGGTTTTCTCACATCGAATTTGTCAACTTCATGGCGCGAGTGCCTGACGATGTTTGGGTCGTTCTCGACGAGGCATACCACGAGTACGCATGTACCCAGTTGACCTATCCAGATGGTGTCGAGTTGCTTGAGTCTTATAGCAATTTGATCGTTACGCGCACATTTTCAAAAGTGTATGGCTTGGCCGCGCTGAGAGTCGGTTATGCCGTGTCGTCCCCTGAGATTGCGGAACTCATGAATCGAGTTCGCCAACCTTTCAATGTAAACAGCATAGCGCTCGCAGCGGCGGAAGCAGCCCTTCGCGACGACAGCTACATAAACGAGAGCATTGAGCTCAATATCGCCGGTATGGCGACGATAAGTCAGGGATTGACTGAATTGGGATTGAACTGCATGCCTTCCATAGGAAATTTCATCACGTTTGAAGTCGGGGAACGTGCGGGAGATATCTATGACGCAATGCTCAATCGTGGCGTGGTGGTACGGCCAATCGCAAACTACGACATGCCTGATCACTTGCGAGTCACGGTAGGCTTGCCTGATGAAAACGAGAGGTTTCTAAACGCGCTTGAGGCTTCAATGTGAATGCATTGGGGCTTGTGGGTTGTGGGTTGCTTGGCAGTTCCTTTGCGCTAGCGGCCCGACGATTCGGTTGTTTCGACGTTGTGCTTGGTTACGACAGCTCTAGAGAAGTCAACTTGCATGCAATGGAGTTGGGTGTGATCGACGGCATTTGGAATCGAAAAATTCGAGTTGATGCCGTATGTATTGCCGTACCCACACAAGCAATCGGTGCGGTATTGCGTGAAATGTTGGATATCGTGCAAGACGACGTGCCGATATTTGACGTTGGAAGCGTCAAAGCATCGATCACCGTAAATGGTGAATCGCCGCCTTCTAATTTCATCCCGTGCCATCCAATCGCAGGCTCTCATCTAAGCGGCCCCGAAGCTGCACGAGAGGATTTGTTCAAAGGGAACGTGTGCGTGGTGACGCCAACACACACATCCAATCCGACCATGGTCGACGCCGTCGTGGGATGGTGGGAGAAGGTCGGCGCACAAGTTGTGCAAATGTCTGCTGAAGCGCACGACAAGTCAGTGGCGCTCACTTCCCATTTACCGCACCTATTAAGTTATGCGATCGTGGACATGTTGCGAAATGCTTGCGACGACACGAAAACTCTTGTTGGCTCTGGTTTTCTTGACTTTTCCCGCCTCGCTGGTGGTGACGCAACGATGTGGCGCAGCATTTTCGTCGATAACCAAGACAACTTGCGTATTGGTTTTAGAGAACTCGCTGAGTGCTTAACGCTTATGCTCAACGATGCGGAACAGAACCCCGATGATTTAGAGCGCAAATTGCGAGACATCGCGGTGATTCGTGGAACGTTAGATGACAAGTGATAACCCGGTTATCACTATTGACGGACCCGCAGCGTCAGGAAAGGGAACGCTCGCTAAAAGTCTAAGTTTAGAACTCTCGTTCCACTTGCTTGATAGTGGCTTGCTTTATCGAATTGTTGGCTTAGCAGCGACTTGGGCTGATATCGATGTTGCGGATAAAGCAGCGTTAACTTCGTTCGTAAACGAAAGGCTTGTATTTCGAATCAATGAAGAACCTGCTACGGAACTAGATCCTGACCGATACGAGGTGTATCTGTTCAAGGCAGTCGGTATAGAAGATATCGTACGAATCAATGACCGTAACGTAAATCTCGAGTTGCGACACGGAAATGCTGGCGTTACGGCAAGTGTGGTGGCGGCAGAATCCGTGGTGCGAAGAGCGCTGATTCCTATTCAACGTGCGATGGCGCAATCCCCCGGGTTGATCGCAGACGGCAGAGATATGGGTACGGTCGTCTTCCCCGATGCACCAATGAAGTTTTATCTGGATGGGTCGGATAAAGAACGTGCGCAACGTCGCTTCGCAGAGCAACTGGTGTCAAATCCAAGCGCATCGTTTAACCAGACACATGATGAATTGGTTTTGCGAGACCAACGAGACCGTGAGCGCGGCATCGCACCGCTCGTGATTGCGGATGATGCGTTCGTCATCGATACAACTGATTTGTCGATCGACGGTGTGTTTGGGTGCGCGCGCGACGAGATACGACGCAGGCTCGGAATTTAAAGCGCACACGTGCGCTGTCAGAGTATTACAGATCAGAACTGAGAGCTCTCTCGAGCTCCATAGGAAATGATTCGCGCCAGCTAGTGATTTACCGAGTGAAAGTCTGAACTCTTAGCATTTAAACTTATGAGCGTCGGGACGTGGCGCAGTCTGGTAGCGCACGTGACTGGGGGTCACGTGGTCGCCGGTTCAAATCCGGCCGTCCCGACCACGCCATCTTGGACCAACGCGTCGCCTCGCGTGAATATATAGTCTGAGGGGTCAATTTCTCTCAGTTGTTGCCAGAATTCCAGTGACGTGCCTGGCCAACATTGGGTAACTCGACCATGCTTGTTCTTGTACCAAGCGTTCACGTTTGATGCGCCCCACGCCATATTGCGATTTGCATCGTCGATGAATTCGTTATACGCCTCGAAAGGTTCAGTCTTACATTCCATGCTAGAGTAATCATTCTCGAGCAGGTGTCGCAAGCAGTTCGTGATGTAGCGCATTTCGCATTCAGAGAAAAAGATGATGCTGCTATTCACGACCAGATTGGTATTAGGGCCGTACAAGAAAAATAGATTTGGACAGTTAGGCGTAGTGACGCCTAGATAGGCACGAGGGTCTTCACCCCAATGTTCGCGAAGCTCGTTGCCGTCGCGCCCATAGATTTTCATGGGAAAGAGGAATTTGCTTGCGCTGAATCCGGTGCCGTAGATGATGACGTCAAAGTCGTGCTGCTCGCCTGACTCTAGCTGCAAACCGGCTTGGTTGATTTGGCTGATGCGTTCGTCGATGACTTGAACGTGTTCTTCTTTCAGCGATCGATACCAGTGCCCGTTGTCGATGAGCATCCTTTTTGCGGTCGGTGGATACCACGGGGTGAGTTTGGCGATCAAATCGTCGCGACCCGCCAACTGGTGTTCGAGCCCCTTCGTCAGGACCTCACGCAGGCGTTCATTCCCTGAACTAACGGAATGTTCTTTGTCGTTCCATGCAGCTTCGCACCGTGCTTGTCCTAGCAACCCTTCGCCTGATGTCCAAAACATATGGAATCTGAACCAAGCTTGATAAAACGGTACGTTATTTAGAAGCCAATGAGATTCGTCCGATATGTACTCGTGATAGACGGGATTGAGCGCGACCCAGGGCGGCGTGCGCAAAAACACCTTCACCTGTTTCGCTTCCTTGACCACTTCGGGAGTGAATTGAAATGCGGATGCACCAGTGCCGATGATGCCGACGCGCTTACCCTTGAGCGAAACGTCGTAATCCCAATTTGCTGAATGAAACCATGAACCCGCGAAGTCATCAATCCCAGGCAAATCTGGCATTTTGGGTCGATTCAATTGGCCGGTCGCGGCAATCACGACGTTTGCCGTGTCTTTGAAGAGCCCGTTTGGTCCGTTTCCTTCAATTTGCCAAGTTTTAGAGCTAGTGTCGAACCGCATTTCGGTGACTTCAGATTGGAAGCGCGTGTGGGTGCGCAAGCCATATTCGTCAGCAGTTTCTTGAAAGTAGCCTAATAACGTCGGCTGATTTGAGAAATGCTGTGGCCAATCTTTCTTTTTGAAGGAGTATGAGTAGACGTGGTTGGGGCTATCCACGCGACAACCAGGGTAGCGATTTTCGAACCACGTGCCGCCGACTTCTTCGTTCTTCTCATAAATAGTGAACTTAACGCCTAGCTCTTGCATCTTGATGGCCGCTAGCAAACCAGACATGCCACCGCCAACAATGGCGACATGGAAATCGCCAACGTGCTCTGGCTTTAGGGGATCGGTTTCCTGTGTAGGTGCGATATCGAGCTCGCTGAGCGCATATGGGATGTAATCGTCCTTAAGTTCGACCCCAGTGATGAAGTTCATCATGTCGAGTAAAAAGGACTGATCGATCGGTTGTGGCTTGAATCCGTGGTCACGTCCCTTGATCAGCGTCTGCAATGCTAAATCGCGCAGCTGTTCTTCTCCTTCTGGTGGAAACGGCTTCGGGGTATTGCCGAGCGTCATCGGCGTCGGCACAATGGTTTTTAGTAATGCGCGATCACCGGTTAAGTGAATCAGCGAGTTAGCGAGCGATGGGAGATGTGCGTGACGCAATGCCGCAGCGATTTCGTCGTCGCTCGCATCGATACGGCGCAAAAGCTCCGTCATTGAGGCCTACGAGCAGGGCTGGAAACGAGCGGCATTATAAAATTCACGGCTTCTTTTAGCCTTGCATGGTCTGGTCTTCAACGACCCTGCAAAACGCTCCAATGCAAGGTTTTACGGCTATTCCTATTCGACTTTTTCGCTTTTCTAGGAGAGATTTATGAGTGATTTTGATGGCAAAGTGGTCATCGTAACCGGTGCCGGTGGTGGTCTAGGGCGATGTCACGCGCTTCAATTCGCGGAACGCGGCGCGAAAGTAGTGATCAACGATTTGGGCGGCAGCGTCCATGGTGCTGGCGCCAGCGATATGGCAGATCTCGTGGTCGAAGAAATCAAGGCAGCTGGCGGTGCCGCTGTCGCTAATAAAGCGTCAGTATCCGATCCCGCAGGCGCAGCAAGCATTGTCGAAGATGCCGTCAACACATTCGGTACAGTAGACATCGTTGTGAACAACGCTGGCATCCTGCGCGACAAATCATTCAAGAATATGACGCAAGACGAATTTGATCTCGTGCTTGACGTCCACTTGCGTGGTTCGACGTACGTTACGAAAGCCGCATGGCCCATCATGTATGAAAAGAACTGGGGTCGGGTGGTGCTCACGAGTTCGACATCAGGTATTTTTGGCAATTTCGGCCAAGCGAACTACGGCGCGGCCAAAATGGCGATGCTCGGCTTAATGAACGTGCTGGCCATTGAAGGCGCTTCCCACAACATTCGCGTCAATTGTCTAGCCCCTGGGGCCGCAACACGTATGACGGCAAGCGTGCCAGGTTCCACATTGGACGCTGACAATCCGCCCCCAGAAATGGATCCTTGGTTGGTTTCACCTGCAGTTTTGTATATGTGCAGCGAAAATGCACCTTCCGCCGTCACGATTCACGCTGCTGGCGGTCGTTTTTCACGTTCGCAAACTTTTACTAATCAAGGCGTCAGTCTGGGCACCGAAGCGACATTTGAGAAACTCGCCGACGTGGCAGACCAAGCGATGGATATGTCCTCAGCGAATCCTCTTGATCCACTGAACCGCAAACGGCGAGGCTAAAAAGGCGTTTCAGCGACCACATTCACGAAAAGTTAGAGCTTGGTTTGTCCGGGTATTTCGAGCTGCATATTGGCGAACGAACGTTGAGTGCTTTACCAAATTACCGTGCCTTCCTCTCTTGGCATAGTTCGGTATTGGCAGACTGATCATGCACATGTATGAACCACGCGTTAGCGACGCGCGGCTCATCGTCTATCTAGACGTTAAGAGTCCATACGCGTATCTTGCGAAAGATCCAACTAAGCAATTGGCGCAAGATTTTGAGATCGAAATAGACTGGCGACCGTTGACGCTTGATATTCCGAGTTACTTAGGGTCGGCTACGGTCGATAAACGCGGAAAAGTGGTCGAAAGTCAACGCTCGCCTCGCCAATGGGATTTTGTGCGTTATTCGTATATGGATGCGAAGCGCTACGCACGAATCAATGACATCAAGATCTACGGCCCGCGGAAAATTTGGGACACGCGACTGATTCACATTGCTTTTTTGTACGTCAAAGAACGCCACGCGACCAAACTGGTGGAATTTCTGGACTTGGTGTACGAACGCTTCTGGCTTCGCGAACTCGATGTTGAATCAGCTGAGGTAGTCCACACGCTAATGCAAGAATTGCAGATTCCAGACGCGGATTTCGATGATTTTGTGAATAGCGATGGCGGTACCGCACACGATCAATTGCAGGCCGCTCTACATCCTGCGGGTATTTTTGGCGTCCCGACCTTCATTGTGGACGATGAAATCTTCTTTGGCCGGGAAAACCTGCCTTATGTACGTTGGATTCTTGGCGGCAAGCAAGGCCCATCTCCTGATATGGCGTACCGACACTTCGAATGATTGAGCTGATTCTCGATTTCGTTAGCGTTAATGCGTTTCTAGCACTACATCCTGCTAAGTCGCTAGCGGAAGAACTAGGGGTCGAGCTAAAACTCACGCCCATGCGCACTACGAGCGAATTGAGTTATGTGAAAGAAATATCAGGTGACGAGACACCTGGTGACCGACACCGTCGAGTACGAGCGGAATACACACGACGCGATGCGCTTCGGTATGCGGAAGTTCAGGGATTAGACATAGCAATTGACGGTCGCGACGCACAATCCGAAATCGCATTACGAGGCTTGCTCGCAGCAAACAGTATTAACCGTGGTTTTGACTATGCGGCTAATGTCTTCAGTAAATATTGGCGAGGGCAATTGCAGGTCGACGCACAAGAAGATATCGAAGCAGAGTTGAGCGAGCTGGGATTGGCTTCATTTGATGTTGAGGATCCACGCTGGGATCTTGAACCAGTCAAAATGCAGCTAGCTGAGCGTGAGATTTTCGTCGTTCCGACATTTTGGGTCGATGGCGAGCGTTATATGGGCCGGCAGCATTTGCCGATGATTCGTTGGCAGCTAGAGCGTTATCAAGGTCCCGGGCCGCTTTAGCGCGAATGTACGTCAACTTGCCTTAGAGGTGGGTGAAACTAGCCTTTTCGTCTCTCAGTACGATCTAACACCACCTAGTAGCGTATCGTCCCAGCGACGGTCTTGTAAGTAGCGAATGGCGGCCGCATGGCCGCTAGTCGTACCAAGCCTAGTCAGTGCTTCTACGGCAACTGCAGGCACATAGCCATTTGGGTCCTGTAGTGTCGATTCAAGAATGGTCTCCATGCGTTCGTGATCGTTGTCGTAATTGATGCCGTTAAGCAATGCGAATGCTGCATTGAGTCGAACCTGATTCTCTCCCGTCCAGCCGCGCATGACTTCAGCGTCTTGCCATGCTGGATTGGAACTCATGAAGAGTTGCTCAATTGCATCCAGAGCAGGATCCATGTTCTCACCTATGCTCGCGATGGCATCCAACGTTTGACGCACAACTTGCTGGTGCGGGTCGCGCAAGAGGTTTGCCATCGCAGGCACAACGGCCCTTGCATTGGGTCCGATTTCACCCAACGCAAAAACCGCATTGATTCGAACCCATGGATCGTCATGTTCAAGCAACGGCAGAAGTGGTTCTACTGCGCGTGCTCCGGAAGAACCTAAGGCATACGCTGCGTCATCAAACACAATAGCACGTTCATTCCAACGTCGTTCCCGCCCAATCACGTGGTCACGCGGTATTGCTTGCCCTTCCTTGTTTTTGGCTTTGCGCCGTTCATGCATGCCTTGATCCGCGAGACCAAGCAATTGTGTGACGAGCTCGGCGATATCAGAGTCTCTTGCTTCGTGATAAACAGCTTGCATGCGCTGTTCTTCGTCGAGGTCATTCAGCGCTGCGAAGTTCAAGCCGCCATTCATGCGTTTTTGCTCCTCGCCACGCATCCAATGCCAAACGTATTCCCACGCGGGATCTAAATTGAGCTCGGTGACACGCTCGTCAGGCAACTGCCATTCTGCAGATTGGTTATGCCACGTTGCAGTTTCAGGATATTCGGTGCGCGTGAAAACGATTTTGATCATGTAACGCGCTCGCTCGGTGCGGTTTGGCCAACCCGCATGCACCATGTCAAAGTGAAGTAAGATGAACGTGCCGCCATTGACGTGATCTGGCAGCACAACGCTGTTCGGTTGGTGAGGTTCGCTGTATAGGTAACTGCCCGCTTGAAATCTCGTTGGCCCCATAAGTTCGGGCGTATCGTGCGGAAAGTAAAACGCGATTAAATACTTGGGGGTGTGGTGGCGAGCTCGGGATAGTGGACTCTGCGCATCTTGATGCCAGCCTGACCCAGCCATCGAACCCTTGCCCATGGGTGGCGCGTTATGCGTGGCTTCATAACTGACTGACTTATCTTCAACCGGCCGACTTGTGTGAATGGCACGGTGCGGGTGGACGTAGTAATTTGGCCCTAATAGGCTTGTCAAAGCGCCGCGAATATTGGGCGAACGTAGTACGTGCCAGATCTCTGGCACGCGCGACAGAATGTTGTTACCGGCAGGAAATTCACGTTCCGTGGCGGAACGCAATTTTTCGTCGATCGCAGTATGAAGGTTCGGGTCGACTTCCGGCATAAATGACAAGTAGCCATCTGCGATGAATCGTTGAATTTGTGCGTCGGTGAGTAGCTTCATGTATGTAGTGTTTGATCGAATCGCAAAAGTTGGACTGTTAGGCTAGCGCTAGCGCGTGGTCGAACGAACCGTCCATGCCGCGCAGAATCGCTCGCTTGGTTTGCGTATATGCAGCATTAGAGACATTGAGCAGTTTGTTCAAGAATGGTCGTGACGATGCTCGTATATCGGGTTCACCGCTAACGATGGCGTGTGCGAGACCGAACGCGTATGCAGTATGACCATTCATGATTTCGCCAAGATAAGCAACGCGTGATACGAGTGAGAAATTCGTGAGCCGAGGCAGTTTGTACGACCAACCTTCAGCCGCCCATAGCGCTCGATCGATTCGCGGGTCACCGTATCGAATGTCTTCGGTGACTATTCGAAAGTCGCACGACAAGCTGTAGTCGTAACCAGAACCAAGCGCAATGCCGTGCATGAGTGCAACGGTCGGTTTTGAAAGATGGTGCAACAGCTGACATGATTCAAGCAATACGGCAGGACCACTTCCCATCTCTAAATCCACTTTGCGGTGGCGGTATGGATCATCACCTTGGAATGAATCGCTGGTCAAATCATCGCCGGAACAAAACCCGCGGCCGACACCTGACAAAGTAAGCACTTTCACGTTCGGGTCGTGTTCCGCAAGCTCAAACTGTTCCATCAAGCGCAGATGTTGAGCGTAATCAATCGCATTGATTTTCTCAGGACGGTTGAGTATTAGGTGGCGCACGCTACCATCGTCCTCAATGATTAAGGGGACGTCACTCATATGCCTTTAAACTCAGGTTCTCGTCTCTCTCGCCATGCTTTGATGCCTTCTACGCGATCATGAATGACATGCGTTTGGCGAATTCCAAGCGAGTGGGTCATCGCACTCTCGAAATCTAGATGCTGCTGGCCAAGGACTTGCAATTTGTGCACTTCCCATGCTCTAGTGGCCATGCGCGCGATACGTTCCGCATAAATCGCTCGAAACTCGTCGAATTCGGCATCCTCGACCACTTCGTGAACGAAGTTGATTCGAAGCGTTTCGGTCGCCGTCAGTTTGTCGCCAAGCAATAGAACGCGCATGGCTTGGGATTGACCGATGAGTTTTGGGAGCAAGTAAGCAATACCGGTGCTAGCGGTTCGCCCTTGCAAGATGCGCGTATCTTGAAGCGCTAAGTTTGTGCTGGCGACGCGGAGGTCGCAAACAGCTGCGATATCGATACCTACATCGCAAACATCGCCATGCAAAAATGCGATGGTCGGCTTCATGAATGCACGTAACGCACGAATGGTTTCTTGTTCAACCAATGGTCCTACGCCCTGACTTCCTCGAGGCTGTCGATGCGCGAATCGCTCAGGTAGCTCACCCATAGCTTCAGGTGCGGTCGAATTTGCTGAGATGGTGATACCTAATGCGCGAACCGACGCATCGTTTCGACTCGCATTCGCAGCTTGCGCAATCGCATCTAGCGATGCGTAGGTTAAGTTCGGACCAAGCAACTCGAAACTCAGCACGTCAGCTACGTGCCTGCAGGCCACTGATTCGTTAGAAAAGAGGCTTCGGTAATCCGACATGTTGTGTGTGTGAATGGTCAGTTAGCAGATTTATTCGAACGATTCGACCTACGCAGCAAACGCAATCGCTTGCGCCAAGTCTTCTTGTGTATTTACGTTGAAGAATGATTGTTCGATGTCTGAGAGATCGGTTGCGATGAAGGCATTGTCGTCAAGCCAGTGTTTTACCGCGTTGCCGCCTTGATTGTGAAAGGCGGTGAGCTGGTTTCGTTGTTCCGCATTCAATAGCATACAGAGATTCTGTCGTACCCCACGTACCGTTGGAACCGCGAGGCCTTGGGTTGTCGCATCTGCTGCTAATCGTTTCACCAAATCACTCGCGATAAAAGGCGTATCGCCAGGCGTTGTTAATGCCCATTCCGTTCCGACGAGCGCAAATGCTTCGGTAAGTCCTGCCAAAGGTCCAGTGTTTAGTTCTTTGTCAATCGCCAATGGCAATTGCAACGCTTCATAGATTGCGACATTTCGAGAACATGAAATGACGATCTGGTGTACCTGTGGTCGTAAGCGTTCGCAAATTCGGTCGATTAGGCGTCGTCCCTCTAGATCGATCAAAGGCTTGTCCTGACCGTTAAGGCGCGAACCTTTGCCGCCGCAAAGCACGATCGCCGTAATGTTCTCTTGGTCCAACGCACTCATCGCGGCGAACTAAGCCAACGCGCCATGTGACGCATAGATGTTGTAACCCGTTTCTCGCAAAAAGCCAACCAACGTGATCGCGCGCTCGTTGGCTAGTTCGATGGCCAGATTAGAAGGAGGTCCGATCGCTGCAATGAACGGCATCCCAGCCATCGCTGCTTTTTGGATTAGCTCAAAACCCGCGCGTCCGCTAAGTAGCAAGCCTAAGTTTCGCAACGGCGAGGCTTCTTCGTAGAGATACGAACCGATTAACTTATCGACTGCGTTATGCCGCCCGACATCCTCCCGAACGCGTTGAATAGCTCCATCGCGGTCAATCGTTGCAGCCGCGTGCAATCCGCCGGTGCGTTGAAATTCGGTCTGCCAATGATGCAACTGGCTTGGCAAATCCTTAAGAACGTTTCGGGCGATCTTAAACGCCGAAGGCGTAAGTTTTGAAAACGTCACGTCAATGGCTTCGATAGAGGTTTTGCCGCAAACGCCACAGCTCGAAGTCGTGTAGAAGTTGCGTTGCAGACGTTCTAGATCAACAGTTGTATCTTCTGTCAAGCTGACTTGCACGACGTTTTGATACCCCTTATCCGGGCTTGGCGGCCCGCAATAGCGAACGTCTTGCACGTCGCTGGCGTCACGAATTACGCCCTCGCTAAGCAAATACCCTATAGCAAGTTCAAAGTCATCGCCTGGCGTACGCATTGTCACTGAAATCGTATGCTCGACCTGTGCGTGCAGCGCGATCTGAATTTCCATGGGTTCTTCGACTATGACAATATCGTCGATAGAAGTCAGTGCGTCGTTCGAAACGCGGTCAATGGGAAGGCGAACGCTAGCGGGTGCACTCGAGCTTGCGCTGCGAATGGTGCTCATTCGCCGACTGGCAATAACTCGATCTGCAAATCGCGTCGTTCCTTGAAGTCCAGTTGCCAATCAGCTTGATGATTAGCCGGCGCTACTTCGACTGCTGTTACCTTGTACTCGGGGCAATTGGTGAATTCATCTGAAATGCTTGACGTAATCACGTTGGTGCCCGTGCCAGGAAAATGAAACGTCGTGTAAACGACACCGGGCACAACCTTTTCGGTCACTTCGGCGCGTAAGGTGATTTCGCCAACACGGCTACGAATCTCAACCCAATCGTTCTCACGGATGCCGCGAAGTTCTGCATCGCTGGGGTGGATTTCGAGCACATCTTCGTCCAACCATGCGATATTTTCCGTGCGACGCGTTTGGGTGCCAACGTTGTATTGGTGCAGTTTGCGTCCTGTCGTTAGCAACAGTGGGAATTTGCGATTGGTCCGTTCTTCCGTAGGTACATATTCGGTAATCTTGAATAAGCCCTTGCCACGAACGAATTCGTCCACATGCATGACCTTTGTGCCTTCCGGTTGAGCTTGCGTTACTGGCCACTGTGCACTGTGAATCTCATCTAGATGCTTAAATGAGAGCAGCTCAAAATCAGGGGTTGACTTTGCTAGTTCATCGAGGATTTCGGCGGACGAGTTGTAACGCATGTCATAGTTCATCGCTTGCGCAATTTCGCAAGTTATTTGCCATTCGTCTTTGCCTGTTTTAGATGCGATCGCCGGGCGCACTCGATTGAAGCGGCGTTCCGCATTAACGAATGTGCCGTCTTTTTCCAAAAACGAAGTTGCGGGCAAGAAGACGTGCGCGAACTTGGCCGTTTCGGTTAAAAACAGATCTTGCACGATGACGCAGTCCATGGAAGTCAGTGCTTCTTCGACGTGCTTCGTGTTTGGATCCGACTGCGCGAAGTCTTCGCCTTGAATGTACATACCTTTGAACGTGCCGGCAACCGCTTCGTCAAACATGTTTGGAATTCGAAAGCCAGGTTCAGCGTCTACCTTCACACCCCATAGCTTGTCGAATTCAGCGCGCACAGTACCGTCCGCGACGGGTCGGTGACCAGGCAATTCATGTGGAAACGAGCCTACATCTGTCGAACCCTGCACATTGTTTTGACCACGCAGCGGATTTACGCCCACGCCAGTGCGGCCGATGTTGCCGGTCGCCATGGCCAGGTTAGCCATGCCCATGACCATCGTCGAACCTTGACTGTGTTCGGTAACACCCAATCCGTAATAGATAGATGCGTTTTTGGCCATTGCGTAGAGCCGAGCTGACTCGCGCAACGATGCTGGGGAAACGCCGCAGATGTCCGCAACGTTTTCTGGTGAGTTTTCTGGCTGTTCGATGAAGCGACACCATTCGTCGAATGCATCAGGCTCGCATCGAGATCGAACAAAATCCAAGTCGACCAAGCCTTCGGTTACAACGACGTGAGCCAATGCATTGATGAAGGGCAGGTTTGTGCCGGGACGTAGGTTCACATGAACTGCCGCTTCAATATGCGGCGCTCGAACGAAATCAATTTCGCGCGGATCTGCAACAATGATCTGAGCACCCTTGCGCAGCTGTTGCTTCATTTTGCTAGCAAAAACCGGATGTCCGTGGGTTGGATTCGCACCTATGAGCAAGATCAAGTCAGATGCTTCAATCGAATCGAAATCTTGGGTGCCGGCAGCCGTGCCGAAGGTTTGAATCAATCCATACCCAGTTGGTGAGTGGCAAACACGTGCGCATGTGTCGATATTGTTGTTCTTGAACGCGGTACGGACCAGTTTCTGCACCACGTATATTTCTTCAATCGTGGCTCGCGACGATGAAATTGCACCAATCGCTTTGCGTCCGTAGGTTTCTTGAATGCCTGTTAAACGTCGTGCCGTTTCTTGGATCGCTTCGTCCCAAGAAACTTCTTGCCACGGCTCGTCAATGTTGTCTCGAATCAGTGGTTTGGTAATGCGATCGGGATGGTTTGCGTAACCCCAAGCGAAACGGCCTTTTACGCACGATGCGCCATGGTTCGCTTTACCGTCCTTATCTGGCACCATCCGTACGACTTGATCGCCTTTCATTTCAGCTTTGAAGGAACAGCCAACACCACAGTACCCACAGGTGGTCAAGACGGTTCGATCAGGTACGCCATGATCGATAACGGATTTTTCCATGAGCGTTGCAGTTGGGCACGCTTGAACGCATGCGCCACATGAAACGCACTCAGAATCAAAAAAGTTCTCTGCGCCAGTCGATATCTTCGATGCAAAACCGCGCGCGTCGACGGTTAGTGCGAACGTTCCCTGCACCTCGTCGCAAGCACGAACGCACCGAGAGCAGACGATGCACTTGGAGGCGTCGAACGTAAAGTAAGGGTTGCTCTCGTCCTTACCTTCATCAAGATGATTCGCTCCTTCTTCGTATCGAACGTCTCTTAAACCCACTTGACCTGCAACGTCTTGCAACTCACAGTCACCATTCGCGGCGCACGTCAAACAGTCGAGCGGATGGTCTGAAATGTACAGCTCCATAACGCCGCGTCGGAGCTTGGCAATTGATTCGTTCTGGGTGATGACCTCCATCTCATCGGCGACAGGTTCTGTGCAAGCAGCGACGTAACCACGACGGTCTTTGACCTCTACCATGCACATGCGACAGGAACCGAACGCTTCAAGACTGTCCGTAGCGCACAGCTTAGGTACTGGCAGTTCCAGCATGGCTGCCGCTCGCATGATAGATGTACCTGGCGGAACTGATACAACCTGACCATCAATTGTTAGCGAGACGGTGCTTTGGGGATCGAAATGTTGAATCGGCGGCGTGCCGAAATCTTTATCTAGCAGCCTCATACCGGCTTGCGGGATTAGCGGAAATCTTCAGGAAATCGTTCAAGAGCACTACGTACTGGAATCGGCGTCATGCCGCCCATTTGGCACAGAGACGCGTGCTCCATGACATCGCAGAGTTCTTTTACCAATTGTATATCTGCGTCTTTATTAGTAGATTGTCGCAAGCGCTGCATGAGTTCTTTACCGCGTACGCTACCGATACGGCAAGGTGTGCATTTGCCGCACGATTCGATTTCACAAAACTCAAACGCGTATTCACTTTGTTCACGCAAATCGACGGTTTCATCAAACACGACGATACCGCCATGACCAATGCCAGCACCAATGCCTTGCATGTCTTCATAGGTAAGTCGGGTATCCAGTTCTGCGTCTGACAAGTACGCCCCAAGTGGTCCGCCAATCTGTGCGGCTCGGAAAGGTCTGCCGGATCGTGTACCGCCGCCAAATTCTTCTATGAGTTCGCGTACAGTGTGTCCAAACGGTAATTCAATTAGGCCTCCGTGTTTGACGTTGCCGGCGAGTTGGAAAGGGATCGTACCCGTCGATCTTCCGATCCCTAGCTCAGCGTAGTTTTCGCCGCCGAGGTCGAGCAAGCTTGGTACGCTGGCGAGCGTGATGACGTTGTGGACTAGGGTAGGCTTTTGATATAGACCCGCGATAGCTGGCAATGGTGGCTTGACGCGAATTTGGCCACGCCTGCCTTCGAGGCTTTCGAGCAACGATGTTTCTTCACCGCAGATGTACGCTCCAGCACCAAGAAACACCTCGACGTCAAACGAAAATTCGCTGCCAAAAATCTTCTCTCCTAGTAAGTTATTCTTATAACTTATTGAAATTGCATTATTTAATGATTCATGGGCGAGTGGATATTCAGAACGCAGGTATATGTAACCACGCGAAGCGCCGCACGCATAACCGGCAATTGCCATACCTTCGAGCAACGACATAGGGTCGCCTTCCATGAGCATGCGATCGGAAAAAGTGCCAGAATCACCTTCATCCGCATTGCAGACAATATAGCGTTGGTCGGCTACGGTATTTGCTACTGTGCGCCATTTGATATGCGCTGGGAACCCCGCACCACCTCGACCACGTAATCCAGACGTTTCAAGCTCATCGATGAGTGCGTGCGGATCGCGATCTAAATTGGCTTTCAGTGTATTGAAGGTCGGTGTTGCGCCGATGGCTTCAATGCCTGCATTGCGGAACACGAGGCGTGTTTGCCGATTAAAAAACTCATTGGCCTCAATTTGGCCAATGTACTTTGGATGGCTTTTTAAGGTGACAGCTGAATTCGCTGCCTCTTTTAAGGCTGTTACCTCATCCGCTGCAATAGGACCGAATGCGATGCGGTCTTGGCCATGCTCAAGTTCAATCAGTGGTTCTAGCCAAGCGAGACCTCTCGAACCAACATCCACATATTCGAAACCGACATTGATGCAGGCGCGTTTTACGTTCTCGTATCCATTAGCGTACGCGAATGAATCGTTGGATAGATAGACAGTTGTCACAGGTTTGCCAACACCTCGGTGGCGGAGGCGTTGGCGAGTAATTTACCGTCGATTGTGACGGCAGGTCCATTGGGGCAGATACCCAGACAATAGGTGAAACCGATCGCTGTTTCACCATTTGCCGTATGGCATGGGATTTTGGTATGCAGATTCTGTTCAATCGCTGCAACCAGTTTGCGCGCTTGATTGGCTTGACACGCTTCCGCCATACAAATGCGCAATTGCTTTGGTGGTTGCGGCTCGGTCTTGAAATCGTGATAGAAGCTGACGATGCCGCTTACCTCTGCGATGCTTAAGTTGAACACGTCTGCGATGATGCGTTTGCTGTCGCGATCGATATAGCCGATTGAATCCATGACAGCGTGGCATGCGTGAATAATTCCGCCAGCGAGCTTGAGGCAAGGTTTTATGAGCTCGCGTAGTTCAGTTTCAGACATGCACGGGCTTAAATCGATCGATTTTTCGATTATATGGCGGGTTTTTCTTTATCACTTTGGCTGTATCAAGCCACTTCTACTGTAGCGCACATTCCTAGCACGTGAGCTACGACTACGATCTCTTTGTAATCGGTGCTGGATCTGGCGGTGTGCGCGCTGCTCGCATGTCAGCGAGTCTAGGAGCTAAGGTAGCGATCGCAGAGGAACGCTATCTTGGCGGCACTTGCGTGAATGTAGGTTGCATTCCAAAAAAACTATTTGTGTACGGAAGTCATTTCAGCGAAGAATTTGATGAATCCACCGCGTACGGCTGGGATATAGGTGCTGCGAGTTTCGACTGGCAGACGCTCTTAGCCAACAAAAATCGTGAAATCTCGCGTCTGAACGATATCTATCGCAATCTACTTCAATCTCCCGGCGTAGAGATTTTTGAGGCGCATGCAGAACTGGCGGATAAACACCACGTACGTATCGGTAGCAACGTGTACAGTGCCGACAAGATCCTTATCGCCACGGGTTCTTGGCCAGCGGTACCAGAGTTTCCCGGCAACGAGCACGTCACGACGTCCAACGACGCATTCTTTTTCGAGCAATTACCAGAAAGAGTGATCGTAGTCGGCGGTGGTTACATTGCGGTGGAATTTGCTGGGATTTACGCGGGTTTAGGCGTCGATACGGTTCTGCTTTATCGAGGACCGCTGTTTCTACGCGGTTTCGACGATTCAGTGCGCGAATTCGTTCGTGATCAACTGCGTGAAAAAGGCGTAAACGTTTGTTTCGACGCTTCCGTTACGAAGGTTGAACGTGTCGGTAGCGCAAAGATTGCAACAACCAGCGATGGGCTTGTATATGAGGCGGAGGAAATCCTTTATGCAACGGGTAGAACGCCGCTCACGGCCAGTTGTGGCTTAGCAAAAGCAGGCGTGAAATTAGGTTCTAACAGCGAAATTGTGGTAAATAGCCACTATCAAACGAACGTCCCAAACATCTATGCCATCGGAGACGTCATTGATCGAGCTCAATTGACGCCAGTTGCGATTGCAGAAGGCATGTGCATTGCCTACAACCTTTTCGCGGGTGAATCGCGGTGCGTTTCTTACGCAGATGTGCCTACTGCGGTTTTTTGCCAACCTAACATCGGCACCGTTGGTCCTACGGAAGCAGAAGCGAACCAGCTTTACGGTAATCTCCACGTGTATGAATCGTCATTTCGTCCATTGAAACACACACTTTCGCATAATCAAGAGCGGTCGTATATGAAGCTGCTTGTCGATGGCGATTCGGACCGAGTGGTAGCAGTGCACATGGTTGGCGGGGATGCGGGCGAAATCGTGCAAGGCTTGGCGGTTGCAATAAAAGCGGGTGCGACCAAAGCGGATTTCGATTCAACCATTGGCATTCACCCAACGGCGGCGGAGGAATTCGTGACCATGCGGGATAGAGCACGTTAAGGAGACAGAGCGTTGGCAGGATTGATAGAAGGATTCGAGAGCGTCCTCGATGTACTGAATAGCTGGCTTGGCGCTTCGATTTGGTTTCCGTACGTGTTGCTGGGGGTTGGCGTCTGGTTCACGATCTATTTAGGCGTGCCGCAGTTTCGCTACTTTACGCGAGCATGGCGAATCTTGTTTGGGAAGGAAGGTGATGCTTCCGCGCCAGGCGACACAACGCATTTCCGCGCCCTCACGACCGCATTGTCAGGCACGGTTGGCACTGGTAACATCGGCGGCGTTGCGTTCGCCTTGTTTTTAGGTGGTCCGGCTGCTTTATTCTGGATGTGGGCGACCGCATTCGTTGGCATGACAACGAAGTTCGTTGAGGTCACCTTATCGCACAAATACCGCGATTTCGATGAAAATGGCGAAGTAGCAGGCGGTCCCATGTACTACATGGAAAAGCGGCTAAATATGAAATGGCTAGCCGTTATTTTCGCCGTCGCAACGCTCTTTTGCGCGATCGGCACCGGATGCTTGCCACAAAGCAATAACTTAGCAAAAGGGTTAGAAGCGTCCTTCGGCATCCCGACATGGACAAGTGGGTTGGTGCTCGCAGTCCTTTTGGGACTTGTCGTTATTGGTGGCATCAAACGAATCGCGGCCGTAGCGTCCAAGATTGTCCCAGCGATGGCAGCGTTTTACTTGATTGGCGCAATTGGCGTCATCGTCGTGAATATTGAAAACATATGGCCGAGCTTCCTGAGCATTTTCAGCAGCATTTTTTCCGGGAGCGCAGCGTTAGGTGGTTTTCTTGGTGCAAGTTTTGCCTATGCGTTTACGCATGGTGTGAATCGCGGGATTTTTTCCAACGAAGCCGGACAGGGTAGCGCACCGATCGCTCACGCAAGCGCGAAAGCAGACCATCCCATACCAGAAGGTTTGGTTTCTCTGCTAGAGCCGTTCATCGATACGTTGGTGATTTGCACGATCACAGGTCTAGTGATCCTGTCATCAGGTGCGTGGGCGGATAAGTTTCAAAACGAATTTACGCGCTCCGATACGGAAATCCTCGCTAGTGCCTATTCTGATGCAAATCCAGCCGATGTAGTACTGTTATCAGCTCACCTAGATCGCGCACCGCCAACAAATGATCCAGTCAAGGCATTTACTGGTGAATTGAACGTTGTCGACGGTGCGATTGTCGAGACAAACATTACGGTTATTCATAACCGTTCCATCGCAGAAAATGTTGAGGTTCTTAAGGACGGTGAACTCTATTCTGGGTCTTTGATTGTTGAAAATGGCAACTACATCACGGACGTTGACCTACAAGGAAAGTCGTTGATCCACTCCGTGAATTTGACCGTTGAAGCGTTCAAGCGTGGTTTGATGGGAGATTTCGGGCAGTATGCGGTAACGCTTTCGTTGGTGTTATTCGCATTTTCGACGGCTTTAGCTTGGAGCTATTACGGCGATCGAGCCATTCTGTACTTGTTCGGCGCGCGTGCGCTTATGCCGTATCGATTGGTTTATTGCTTAGGGTCTTTGATTGTTGAAAATGGCAACTACATCACGGACGTTGACCTACAAGGAAAGTCGTTGATCCACTCCGTGAATTTGACCGTTGAAGCGTTCAAGCGTGGTTTGATGGGAGATTTCGGGCAGTATGCGGTAACGCTTTCGTTGGTGTTATTCGCATTTTCGACGGCTTTAGCTTGGAGCTATTACGGCGATCGAGCCATTCTGTACTTGTTCGGCGCGCGTGCGCTTATGCCGTATCGATTGGTTTATTGCTTAGCGTTTTTACTTGGTTCATTTTTAGCAACGTCGTTAATTTGGGAGATTGCGGCGGTCATGGTTGTGCTCATGGCGTTGCCTAATCTGTTTGGCATATCGTTGTTGAGTCGAGAAATGAAATCGACCGTTCAGGATTTCGTTCGTCCAGCTACAGAGGAAGCAGCATGAGTCACGAATTACCTTCAAGATAGAAATGAGTTCTAACTCGCTAAATCACTAATCACGTGACCGTTTGTGCGTTCGAAACTTCGGATTGCAGAAGATGGGCACAATCCACCATTCGCAGAAGACTCGCTGCTATTGGGAAGGACGCACGTTTGCACGATAGCCGATTAGGTAAACAAAGCCGGTGCTAATCGCTTCGCTCGTTTGATGATTTCCTGTTCGGTAGTCTGACGAGTCGGTTGAAACTCTGCGCGATGCTTAAGCCATTGCGCTAATTTTTTGGCGATTGGCGAATTCGTCGTGATGGTCTGCGCTCCTTTCCGATCAGCATAGCGGTTGAGCCAACTAGCAACTTCTGCAGGTGTTTGCAGTGCAAACACGCTATATGCTTTGCGATAGTTCTTGCGAGCTGCGCCTTTATGCGCGTGTCCATGTTTCTTCATGACGCCGAGTACTTGAGAAGCACTGCGAGGGTCTGACATAAGCTCGTCTAAGTCCCCTTGGAGCCCGATGAGTAACTCACGATAACTATCTATTTGTTGAGCCTTTTCGATAAGCGTGCCGATAGAGTGTGCCGCTGCTTTGCGCTCAGTGACGGAACCAAAGCGTGCTCGTGAGAATAGCTCACGCCACCCTTCCAGATTTTCTGAACTATTGCCTCGACATGGGCAAAGGCCTCGCAAAAACTGACGTCTTTCTAACAGATTGAGTTCGTCAATGCATGCTTTGGGTGATTGGTGTCGTTTCAAGGCCACAAGCCAACTGTGAATTCACACGATGAAGTTTAAGACTTCGTTTCCTAGTGACCTAGTGAGGGTTCTTGGATTAGCGAATCGTCAGTTTGCAGTTCGCACAGTGGGCGTAAATGTCTGCCGGGTCGCGCAGGAAACGGAGGTTTTCAAGTGTCCTGGAGCGTATCCATTCAGCTGGAAGCAGATTCGCCGCGAGGTAATGTTTCAGACGACTTCCAACGTCGAAAAAGGTGGCACGAAAACTTGATTCAGGACTGATGTATTCGACGCGATACCGATCAGCGAAATCAGCCAGTTCTGCGGCTTTCGCAACAGCTATCTCGATTTCCCCAATTGCATCGACAAGCCCGATTTCAGTGCTTTCTACGCCTAACCACACTCGACCCTGCGCGAGCTGGTGTACTTGTTCAACGGATAAGTTGCGCGCATTCGCGACTAAATTCACGAAATAGTCGTAATAGCGTTGAACTCGTAATTTGCGAAGGGCGTGCGTTTCGGGGGTCGCAGCGACCATGGGGTCGTTTGCCAGGCCGTAAGGGGAAGTACGCATGACGTCGTTTGTAATACCAATTGAGTTCAGTGCGTTTTCTAGATTCGGGTACAAGCCAAACACCCCGATCGAACCAGTGAGCGTCATTGGTGCCGCATAAATCAGGTCAGCCGGCAATGAAATCCAGTATCCCCCGGACGCTGCCGTGCCTGCGAATGAAGCAACCAAAGGCCGGTTTGTTTCCTTGTATCGTTCTAATGCTCGTCTGATTTCTTCAGACTCCGTCACACTGCCGCCAGGTGAATTGACCCGTAGCACGAGCGCTTGATACTCATCGCTTTTTGTGATCCGATCGATCTGTTGAACCCAAGAACTGCGGTTGCCGGTTATGGCTGACTCGAGACCAAGAATTTCACCCTCTAAGACAAGCACTGCAACCACGTTTTGCGAAGCATTCGTGTCTGCAAGGGCGTGCGGGAGGTATTTGCGGAATGAGATTTCTCTTAGGTTATGTTCGAATTTGGCTTGGTAGCGTTGCTTGAGGAAGGTGCGAGGAACCAGTTCGTCGATGAATCCTCTTTCTACGGCAAGCTGCGCAAGATTCGAGGTTGGCGCGGTATCACCAACATGCACTGAGGTGGCGTAGGATGCAAACTCCGTCTCGGTCAGATTCCGATAGCTGGTCATTTGCTGCGTAATGCGATCCCAATACGTGCCGAGTAGGTTCGCGTTGACCTCTCTCGCTTCGTCCGACATTTGACTACGAATAAAAGGCTCGATGGCAGTTTTGTATTCGCCTTCGTGGTAGACGTCGACATTAACGTTTAGTTTGTCGAGAAGTCCTTTGTAGTACGTGGTAGACGCGGTGACGCCAGAGAAAATGAGGTCACCCATAGGATCCATCAAGACTTCATCGGCAGCCGCGCTTAGTAGATAAGTCCCCTGTGAGTAGGAATTAGCAAACGACCAAATCTCCTTCCCGGCGTCTTTAAGTCTTAGTACGGCCTCTTGGATTCGTTCGACCTCGGCGAAATCGACGCCGTACAAACGTGAAAAGTCCAGAATGACCAACTTCACCCGCTCATCATTCGCGGCGAAATCAAGTGCATCCAACATATCTGTGATTGAGATTTGGGAGCCGCCGCTTGCACCGAATACCGTGTCGAACAGAGGATCCCTATATGTCTTTTGCTCAACGAGAATGCCCGCGGGATCGAAGACCAACACGGCTTCATGTGGTATTGCCTCTAAATCATCACTTCGTATAAGTGCCGTGAGTACGGCGAAAAAGATCAAGATGAAAAGTACGTTCAGTATGAAGTTTCGAACGAACGTGAATGCGCGTGCGATGCCACGCAGTATGCGAGTCGCGAGAGAACGATTTGGCCGTGTGTCTTGTGTTGGCACCGAACACCTCTTTAATTAATACTGGATATTGAACAAAATCCGTGAGCTAGCAATGGCTTTAGTGCTAGGCCTAGGTGGCAAGGGTTTCGCACATCTCGCTCTGGCTAAACGCCATGGCTCGAGCATCATACGGTGAGCAATATAGTGAACGCCTCGTCATATCTCGTATGCTAATCAAACTTAACGCGAAAGCGGATTAGGTGACCTCGTGAAATCGCTCCTACGGGTGGTGTTACGCCAGTGAATGAGTACCAGTCGCCATTGTGGACGACAGAAGAACTGGCGGCCGCGCTGGACATTGGCAAGCCTGAAACAGCTGAAATTCACGGCGTATCCATCGATTCAAGGTCGATAAATCGTCACGATTTATTCGTAGCGCTCTCGGGCAAAGCTCGACGAGAATTCAATATTCATACAGACTCAGGCCGCGATGGTCATGATTTCGTCGAGCATGCAGTGCGTAATGGCTCATCTTGCGTTATGTCTGAGAAACCTCTCTCAACAGCTCTCAGTGTACCTGTTGCGCAGTGCGAGGATACGCTCTATGGATTATGGGAGCTCGCTAGATTTCGCCGCGCGCAACTCGATTGTCCAGTTGTCGCGCTTACGGGCAGCAGTGGCAAAACAACGCTAATGAATTTTGTGTTTCAAGCCATGAGGCAGGTAGTTCCAAGTGGTAGTCTGAACAATCACATCGGTGTGCCCTTGAGCATTGCAAGGACACGTAGAGACGCTGCGTTTGCATGCTTCGAAATTGGGACGAATCACCCAGGTGAAATAGTTGGACTTTCAGAACTCGTTCGGCCGAATATCGCGCTGGTTTTGAACGTAACTCATGCACACATTGGCAACTTTCCAGACGAAAGCTCATTGCGTGCCGAAAAGTTATCGATTGGCGAAGGCGTTCCTGATGGTGGCCAACTCATCGTAGCTGAAGAGCTGCATCAAGAAGCACAAGCACGCTTCTCGCATTTACACATCCTTTGTTTCGGTTCCTCAATTGCGGCGAACTATCGATTTACGTTGCTAGAAAACGATAGGGTGCGTTTAACCTGCTCGCAAGGCGAGCTTGAAATCGACATTCCAGGAGGTGGTGAACATCGAGCGAGCACCCTCTGTGCGACTTTAGCGGTAGTTGATTTGCTGGGTGAAAGCATGTCCGGCATGCACGAGATAGGCTCTACCTTACCACCTGGACGTGGTCATTCGTTTACGGTAGGCGACATCACCATCATCGACGAAAGCTACAACGCTAACCCTGATAGCATGCGCCAATGCATCCGGCAATTGGCTAACCAGCCTGGTGTCGAAGGTCGCCGCATCGCAATCGTGGGTGATATGGCCGAGTTAGGTAACCAAACCGCTGCATTGCATCGTTCATTGGTTGAAGATTTGTTGCCGTTAGACGGTGTCATTTGCGTTGGCCCAGCGATGTTTGAGCATGTTTATTCGCGACTGCCAACTGAACAGAGATTGGGTTATTTTGTCGCGACGGATGAATTACTCGATCATTGCGTTACTACGCTTAAATCGGGCGATCGTGTGCTCGTAAAAGCCTCAAATACCGTGTTTTGGCAACAAGATTTCGTGGCTCGCTTGTGTTCACAACTAGGCAGGGAGCAAGACAAAACCTAATAATTAGCGATCAATCGGTCTTGTGACCGTGTTTACCTCTATTGAACTTTCATGATCGTTGATCGCTTCGGGCGTCAGTTCCAGAATCTTCGCGTAAGCCTGACGGCTGCATGCAACTATGCATGTACTTATTGCGTACCAAACGGCAAAAAACTGCAGCCAGCCGAGGCAGAACTAGATGCTGAGCAGCTACTGCGAGCGGTTCGCTTATTGGTCGATGGCGCTGGTATCGAAAAATTAAGAATTACGGGTGGCGAACCGCTGCTGTCAAAAAAATTTGAAACATTTGTGCGTGGCGTCAGCGAACTTGAACTGAAAGATACGGCAATCACTACGAACGGTCAGCTGCTGCCTAAATACATGCCGTTGCTTGAGGAAATTGGCTTCAAACGACTCAATATCAGTCTTGATACTTTAGATGCAAAGAAATTCCGCTCAATTGCGCGAAGTGGTGACTTAGAAACCGTATTACGAGGCATTGAAATGGCGTGTGATGTGGGGATGAAAGTCAAAATCAATATGGTGCCACTAAAAACGGCCAATTTCGACCAGGTATTACCGCTACTCGACTATTGCCTTGATCGTGGCATCGAGTTGCGTTTCATAGAGCTCATGAATATGGGTCACTTGAAGCTGAGCGATCAATATGAACGCGATTTTGTCAGCTTGGATATGTTGTTGGCGACGATTCGCAGCAAATATGAAGTCGAGCCAATCACTGCGGCATATGACTCGACGTCGTTGCGATATGAGGTGGTCGGACGCGGTATATTTGGCGTGATTGCGAACGAAAGCGAACCGTTTTGTCGATCATGTTCGCGCTTGCGACTGTCTTCCAATGGCCATTTGTACGGTTGTTTGTCCAATACAAAAAACTATGACTTATCGCCGTTATTAACTAAACCATATCCGCTAGCCCTTAATGAGCTACAAGGCGTGCTCACCTCTGCATTAGGTGACAAGCAGAGCATAGCCTTCACGGGTGAAACCACCGTCATGAAATTTATCGGCGGTTGAGTTGCCTTGTCCAAGGCGTTCAATGATCTTTTCGCGCAAATCAATCGCGCGAAATTACCACCCGTTGCATTGTGGCAACCTGATCATGTAGGTGAAATCGATATTCGCATTGCAGCTGATGGCACATGGTTTCATGAAGGTCGCGAGATATTTCGCAAAGGCATTGCGAAGATCTTCTCGACGATTTTGCGGCGAGAAGGCGAAGCGTATTTTTTAGTCACACCAGCGGAAAAACTACGTATTCAAGTCGACGAAGTTCCTTTTGTAGCAATCGATGTTGAAGCGGCTGGCGTAGGGGTGGAACAGCGAGTTCTATTCAAGACGAATCTCGATGAAGTTGTGATGTTGGACGCCAACCATGCGTTGCGCATCGAGCAACGAGCCACCGGTCCGCGACCATTCGTACACGTGCGGGACAGCCTGGAAGCTCGATTGTTAAGCGGTGTTTTCTATCAATTAGCCGAGTTTGTAGAAGATCCAGAGAGCGAGCCTCTCACGCTTTGGAGTAATGGCCACCTGTTTCAGGTCAGTTAGTTCAGCTAGGCGACTTCATGAATTGGTCATCGTACTATCGTTAGATTGTCACGCGAAGGCGAGTTTATCGTAGCCAAGTGTTTTTAGGCTGCAGCGCGAATCAATTCAACAATCGAGCGAAGTCGATTGGGTTCTTCTAAACGAAACGCCCCATTAGATAACGAGACGCTAATTAGACCTAGTTCGCGTGCAGGAGCTATAAAAAAAGCGGCGTACACACCTGTGTACGCCGCCGTGTAGTTTGCAGTAGAGTTGAACGTTTAGAAGTTCATGCGTGCGTCAAGTCGAACGGTTTCTTCTTGTGTGCCAGAAGCTTGACTGTCTTGACCAATCTTCAAATTGATGCCGAGGTTGTTCCGCGTGCGTTCGCTCTCAATGAGCTTCATGCCCAGGCTGAGATCGTACAAATTAGAGTAACCCGTTTGCACGTCGATGAATGGCGTAAACACGAAGCGTTGGTCATACACGAAGAAGCCATAACCTAGGGTCGAATCTAGCTTCATAGATTCGCTCGTCTCTAAACCCCAATTGGCTAGATTTGAGATGCCGTTTGCTTGGTAATCATCATGCCAAAGAGCATTGGTGCTAGTCGTATTTGCGCCCCAGCTCGGAGCAAGTGATACGCTCAAACCGGTAGCGCCAGCACTGGGATTAAGGACCGCCATGATGCTGAAACCGCTTTCGCTGTAATCATCTACGCCATACGTCGCGAGCGTGCGGAAATTTGCGTCAAGCGAGAAAACCGGATTTGTGATTCTTAGACCACCTGCGATTTCAACGCCAGAATCGGCATCACCGTCACCGCTATCCGCTCGGAATCCCACCGTGACGAATGGCACAAACGAGCCGTCTGCACCCATTGCCATATTGAGCGAGGTTTCCAAGCCACCACGGAATCGACTGACTTCGGCAACTAGGTTATGGGCTGAAGAGCCACCTTCATCGGTTTCGAGATTCGCAAAACCGTAATCGCCGACAACGGCCAGATTCAGTCCATTCATCATGGTGTAGACGACCTGACGTCCACCGAAAATACCTAACGTACCTTTAAGGTCAGCTATGGCGTTTTCTTGTCCGATCACAGTGGTTTCAAGCGAGCCGCTACCAAAACCGACGGCGCCATATACCGTTGTACGGTCGGATGGGCTCATTCGAGCATAGGGAAGAATGCTGGTAAGCTCATTCTCCATCGTCTGCGTTGCGGTGCCGAACGTGTAGTCTGCTTCACCAGTATTACGTCCAACTGCTAGACCCAAAGTCCACTGACCGCGAATCGTCATGTCGCCACCGAAGTAGAAGGAACTGACGTTGCCTTCATGATTCGCACCTTCGAACGATTGCCGATCAATACCACCCCAAACGCTCCAAAAGTTTGGATCACCTGCTGCAGCAAGTTTTAGAGCAAAGCCACGGTCAAGGAGATTTGCGATGCTGTTGCCTTGTGACCGGCCGTCGTAAGCTGTCGCGTGCCGCAGGTTGGGTGACCAACCGTCATCACTGGACAAAGCAAATGGTGAGTCGTCGGCAATGGCGTGAACCGCTACCACATGGTCATTAGCCGGTGCGAAATCATCGAGACTATAGCTCATCATTGGTGAGTACAAGCCGTCAGCATCGGCCATTAGTCGTGCACCAACCGTTGACGATAGGCTGTTTAGGACGGCTCTTGAAAAACTCGCGAGTGCAGTCGTAGCGACTTTCTTCAGTTCCTCTTCCGAAACGCTTACGGGAACAGACTGCGCGACCGTCGCATTCTGAGCGTCCGTAGCCGTGACTTGAAGAGATGTGAGACCTTTCGATACTGGCATGACCGTGATGGTTGTGCCTTGAATAGAAGCAGTCGCGATCGCTTCATTGAGGCTTTCAACGCTAATGACAAGGGTTTCTGGTCCGTCGTCCGCGAACGCACCAGTTACGTCTCGTGAAACCGCGTCGCCACCCACCTCAAGCTGGAACGGCTCGATCGTGGAGCCAATAGTCGGCGCGAGGTTCTCCACAGTTACGTTGAACATGGTGGAAGCACTCGCACCCGGCGTATCCGTGCCTGTCACGGTAATGGTGGTCGTCCCAAGATTCATGCCCATCAACGTAAGCTGCGTATCAGCCACCGATACGGTAACTAGATCTGGATTTGCAGATTCAGCAGAGAGCGTCAAGTCGTCACCATCGTCGTCGACAAATACCGAACCGATATTAATTTGGACGGTTTCTTGACGATTCGTCGTCACGTTTGCGAGGGGAATAGCAACCTTCGGTGCGATGTTTTCTACCTCAACACTGAACATCGTAGAGACTGAAGCGTCATACGGGTCGGTGGCCGTGATGGAAATTTCGGTTGAACCTAAGGTCAACGGTTGTATCGTCAACGACAGCGTGCGAAGCGTTGCAGTTGCTACCGAGGGATTAGACGATTGAACTTCGATCTCGAGGCGGTCATTGTCCTCGTCATCGAACACCGAAGATATATCGATCGTCGGCATTTCTGTTCGGTTCACGGTTACGTTCAATGGTGCGTTCGCAACGGTCGGTGCGCGGTTCTCAACCGTGATTTCAAATGTTGTCGAAACAGACGCACGGAATTCATCGCGAGCGGTGACCGTAATCGTTGTAGTGTCGACAGCACGGCCGGTAACGCTTAACTGTGCTCCGTTTACGCGTACTAGCGCCACGCTACCGTCTTCAGCTCGCGCCGTATAGGTCAGAGGGTCGCCATCTGGATCGTTAAACACATCAGCGAGATCGACTAAGACTACACCTAAGCGGTGCGTTTCTGCGTCGTCAATTTCTTGCACGACGACCGGTGCTTGGTTTTCAACGGTAATCCTGAAGCTCGTTGACGCTGCTTGGCCGGTTGCCGGTGCATCCATAGCGATGACGCGAATGATCGCTTGGCCAACACCAATGCCTCTAAACACTAATGTACTACCGTTAATGGTCGCTGTTGCATATTGACTAGCTGAAACCGTCACTTCGAATGTCAACTCATCGCCATCTTCATCAGCGAATACCGAACTCAAATCGACTGTATGGTCTACGCCTCGAACCGTTGTAATGTCTTCGATGGCAGCGATTGTTATCGGGTCGCGGTTGAGGATCGTTACCTTGAACTCCTCAGTCGCATAGCCTTCGTAGGCGTCTTGTGCAGTTACTCTTACGTCCACCATGCCGAGCGTTAACCCGTTCACGGTTAGCATAGAGCCGGAGACCATTGCAGTAGCAGTGTCGGTGTTGCTGACCGATGCCGTAAACGTCAAGTCGTCGCCGTCAGGGTCTGAAAAAACCTGACTGAGATCAATCGTGATTGGCGTTTGTCGATAGGTCTGATGGTCCATGATTTCCATCGCGACCTGTGGTATTTGGTTCTCGATTGTGACTTCAACAGTGCCCTCAGCTGGTGCGCCGTAGGGGTCCGTCGCGGTAATCACGATGGAGCTAGTTCCTAGGCCCACAGCCGTCACTGTCAAATTAGAACCCACTAGACTCGCTGTCGCGACATCGGTATCGCTACTGGTCACAGTGTACGTTAGGGGGTCACCATCAGCATCAGAGAAGTTCCCTGCTATGTCGACGGTGTGCGTGTCTCCTCGATAGGCCAATTCCAGCGTGATTTCACCTTCCAGTTCTGGGATTTCATTGATGACTGAAACTAAAAAAGAGTGTTGTATGGCTTCGCCGTCAGGGTCTGTCGCAGTCACTGTAATTCGCGCAGTGCCACGTTGCTTAGCAGTAACGAAAAGCTGGTTAATCGAAACGACGGTTTCGGCAACTGAGTTTGTGTTTGAGGATGCCACAAACGTCAATGTGTCGCCATCCGGATCACTGAAGTATTCGGTAAGAACAATGGTTTCGTTCGAGTTTGGCCGCATGTTCAGCGAAGGGACTGGTTGATCGAGAACGGGCGCTGTATTACCTAGAACTTGAACAACGAAGGAAGTTTCAGTACGACCACCTCTAGTATCGACCGCGACAATGGTGATCTTCACTGATCCTTCGGCGCGCGGGATGATGACAAGGTCGGTTTCATTTTGAATAAGCGCAACTACAAGATCATTGCCTTCATCGACTCTTTCTTCATAGCGCGCGATGCTGTCACCGACGTCAGGGTCAGTGAAAACACCAATGAGAGAGATCGTGTGTGCCCCGCCGGACTGAACAATCTCGATATTAGGTAACGGACGAATCAGGCGCGGCGGTGTATTAGCGCTCACAAAAATTCGGAACGTATGCTGAACAGACAGACCCGCAGTATCTTGCGCCGTGACTGTGACCGTCACAGGCGTCGTGTCTGTCGCTTGAATGCCGGTAAACTGAACGGTGCCCTGTCCAACCACTGTGACGGTTACGTAAGGCGAATTTACCGGTGTTGTAGCGGCAGTGATTAAAAGTCGACCGCCATCCGGGTCTACGAAATAGGTTAGAGCATTTATTGAATTCGTCTGGTTGATTGAAACCGTCTGATCGGGTATGGCGCGATTCGTATTGTCCGGGTTTGTCGCAATGCGTGGTGGTTCGTTGACGTCGGCAATCAGCACCACGACGCCGATGGTGTTTAAGCTGTTGTCCCACCCATCGTTGAGTTGGACTTGAACGACGTGTTGGCGGTTGGTCTCATAGTCTAAACGCCCTATCAGTCTTAAGCCGACTTCACCACCATATTTTGTTTCGCCAACTTTGGGATCGACGACTGCTTCGAACAAGCTGCTATTTATCACACGTGCTGTGACCGTATCGCCATCCGGATCGATGTAACTCAAGGCGGGAACGCGGATTACATAACCAGCAGTTTCAGTTTCAGGAACGGGTGTAGGAGCGGCCACAGATATAGCGTTGCCACCGAATGAGGGCGGACTATTAGTTGCTCGCACCTGCACACGAACGTTTGTTGCGCGTCTTTCACTACTTGGTGCGGCAGCAATTGCCGTAACCACAATTTCGGCAGTGCCTACGCCGCCTACTGCGTTTACTGTGAGAATCGAACCATTTAGCGTTGCGCTTACGATGGTTGGGGAGGTCGATAGTACGTCGAAGGTGATTGGTGTGCCGTCAGGGTCCTCAAAGTAATTGTTTAAATTGACGGAACGACCTGAACGACCTACCACTAATTGGCTTATCTCTCGTATCGGTCCGTCAAATTTGATTGGTTCATCTCTATCTGTAATGTCGAACTGAAGAGGAATGCGAGCTTCAGATTGTGGATAGCCATCGGTGGCTACTAGTGTTATCGTGAAACTGCCACCATTTCGCGCAGCATCTTCGTAGTCGATATGCCTGCCAAACACCGCTACATTACCGTTTGCTAGATCAGTCGCGTTGAGCCAAGCACAACCCTGACCGAGCGCTACAGCGTCAGTCATTTCTACGCCATTGACCGTCCTACAAGCGGGAGTTGCAGGAGTACCTTCTAGACGATATGTGAGTTTTTCGCGGACCTGCCCACCGGCGGGGTTGTCGTCATCTCGCGCATTCCACGGTGACATCGTTGTTGTTGTGCCGCTCGCCCAAGAGGAAGGATTCGGTCCGATTTGCTTCGGGGGCTCATCGTCTAGCGTCATTTCGGCAGTCGTTGCTCTGAACCCTGTCGCGCCTCCTGCGAAGCGAGGTGGATTGTTCACACCTGTCTTGACATAGACCGTGATCTTTGCCTCTTCCGAGAGATTTATTGCATCAGCATCGATGCTTGCAGTGACTGGAGTCCCAACCCACGCTCGGAACGTAATCACAGCTGTATTTGTCTGAGCGCTTGGGCTCTGGACTGCATTGATACGAAAACCCGATTGACCGACGGTTACAAGATGCACAACGTTGCCGTTTCTAGTCACATCATTGGCGTCCGGGTCAGCGCCTGGATCTGGGTTAGGAAGGCAATGTCTCTCTCTACCTGTGCCGCTTGTGTTGGCGTCCTCTAAGCTATTGCCACGTTCTACGGGATCTTCTTCACCAATCGTTTCAATTACTTTGAAATCGTCAAGGCATGGCTTAAAGCTGAGAGATCGACCTTCGGGATCTCTAAACACATCGAACAGGAAAAAAGTCTCGTGAGACTTGGTGTCCGGGTTTTGCTGAAGAAATATCTCTCGACCGGGACTGTCGGCCGTGGCGGCTTTGTATGGGGGCCGTACGTAGGGTTTTTCGTCAATGTCGCCGACCTCGACTACGATGGTTAACGAATTTGCCAATAGGCTGACATCCGCAGTCGCAGTTCTTTTCGATCTGACGACTAGATTGAATCGACCGTCTAGCTCGTGATCGAATGTATAACCGGTTTGGAGCGCTAGTGCCTGGCTAGCCCCGCTCCCGCTCAACACAAACCTTTTCTTATTTTCTTCATTGAGCTCAAATGTAAATTGATCGGCTACCGAAGCAGTGATTCGCTCGTTTATTTCGGCACTAATCTTCGTCAAATGAGCGCTTACGTTATCCGGGTCTTCGTCGATATCAACGCTTGCGGTTGTGTCATCAAATGCGCTTTGCGCCAGCATCTGCATGGCGAAAAGCAACAAGCAGGCAGAACCAAAGCCTTTTAGGTAACGTGATAGGAGATGGTGAACGGACCGTCGGTGATGGGTGGCACCGATCGAATGATTTAGGGATTGCGCGATGCGTGTAGAACGGTCGTACCTATACAGCGACTCGGTTGCTGAGTTGTACGCGGGTGTTTTCCGTGAGCGAAGTGCCCGGATCGTCTTGACGAGACTCAATTTCCACCTCCATGTCGAAATTGCGGCGTATGCTGTGCTTAGAGTGCAACTGAGACTGGCTCAAAGTCGCGCTTGCGAAAAGCATTCAATCTCTTTCTTGAGAAAGGCAACTCTTAGTTCAATTGCAAACGTTCAAGCTGCATTCGAAGTATATCGAAAAATGAATGGGATTTCTATACCTTTCAAGTGGGCAGGCTTTATCGGTAGATAGTTCAAATAACTACACGAAACCAAAAATCTCTTAACTCAGAAGATCCTCGAACTTTGTTTTTATTTCAAGCTGATATTGATCACTATTAGAGCTAGTCGGGTAAGAGCCGATTGATTTAGGTACGCGAATCTAACTAAATAGAAAATCACCAAAAAGTATTGACTTGTTAGCTATTTCAAGCCAATCTTGAATCAAAGAGATTTTAAATACATTTAAAGATCAATGAGTTACCCGTAGCTACTTACTTACATGTTCGGATAATTCGGACCACCACCTCCTTCAGGTGCAATCCAGGTGATATTTTGTGCTGGATCTTTGATGTCACAAGTCTTGCAATGTACACAGTTTTGCGCATTGATTTGAAATCTTGGACCAGCTTCCTCTTCTACTATCTCATAAACGCCAGCAGGGCAGTAGCGCTGTGCTGGTTCTGCATAGCGAGGAAGATTTACTGCGACCGGTATCGTATCGTCGTCGAGCGTGAGATGGCAGGGCTGATCTTCCTCATGATTGGTATTCGATAGATACACGCTTGATAGCCGGTCAAATGACAATATGCCGTCAGGCTTTGGATACTCGATCTCAGTTGCGTTGGTCAACTCATGTAGGGACGCATGATCTGGCCGAGGATCCTTCAATCGCAACAGCGACGTACCTCGCATGATGTTCTGTTCGACAAATGAGTAGGCTGAACCAAAAATCAGCCCCATCTTGTGCCACGCGGGACCAGCATTTTTCGTTGCGTCCAGTTCTTTAAACAACCAGGAATCCTGGAATCTCGCGAGGAAATCAATTTCAGTGCCTTCGTCGCCTCGCTGCAAGCTTGCAAATGTTGCTTCTGCAGCCAACATGCCTGATTTCATCGCAGTGTGGCTACCTTTAACCTTTAGCACATTCAAAAACCCAGCGTCATCTCCGATAAGTGCGCCGCCGGGTACTGTAAGTTTGGGTAGCGCTGGTAGTCCACCTTTCACAATGGCTCGCGCACCATATGAAACGCGTGTGCCATTGGCAATCTCGTTAATCACCACCGGGTGGTGCTTCCACCGCTGAAATTCCTCAAACGGGCTCAAGTATGGGTTGGTGTACGACAAATCCACAATCAGACCAAGAGAAACTTGATTGTTTTCAAGGTGATATAGGAAACTCCCGCCCGTTGCTGCTTTCGTTAACCCCAACGGCCAACCCAAAGCATGGATAACTTTGCCTTGGTCGGCGCGTTCAGGCGGCACATCCCACAGCTCTTTTAAGCCAATGGCGTAGTGTTGGGTTGCGGATTCCTGGTCTAAGTTGTATTTTTTTATAAGTTGCTTGCCGAGATGCCCGCGACATCCTTCACCGAATAGCGTGTATTTCGCTCGAAGCTCGTAACCAGGTTGGTACGTTGCCTTTTCTTCACCGTTTTTACCAATCCCCATATCACCCGTTGCAACACCGCAAACTCTATCGTTTTCATCGAATAAAACCTCGGTTGCAGCGAAACCTGCAAACGTCATGACGCCGAGAGCTTCTGCCTGTTCCCCTAACCAGCGGCATAGATTTCCCAACGAAATAGTGTGATTGCCATCGTTATGGATGGGTTTGGGAATAAAAAAGCGCGGGATGGCGAAGCTTGAGCTTTCGCTGAGCAGGCAGTGATATTCGTCCTTTGTGACAGGATTGTTCACTGGCGCGCCAAGCTCTTGCCAATCAGGCAGGAGTTCGTCCAGCGCGCGTGGGTAAAAGACCGCGCCGGAAAGAATGTGTGCGCCGATCTCACTGCCTTTCTCTACGAGGCATACCGTTAGCTCAGTCCCAGCCTCGTTTGCGAGTTGCATGAGGCGGATAGAAGCAGCTAATCCAGAGGGGCCTCCACCGACGATGACGACATCAAAATCCATCGATTCGCGTTCCATCGACACCGTGCCCTCGCTCGTTTCGGCGCGATTATAAAAAGGCTTGCCGAATAGAATCCCCCGCCTACACAGACTCCCCGACTGCGTTTTGGGCTCGCGGGAGCGTTGCGACGATTGTCGCTTTCTAAACCTAAGAAAGTTAATAGGGACCTATGAAAGTTCTTGTAGCCATCAAGCGAGTGGTTGACCCTAACGTCAATGTGGTCGTCAAATCCGACGGTACCGGCATTGATTTGACGAATACCAAAATGGCTGTGAATCCGTTTTGCGAAATCGGTATAGAAGAAGCGGTAAGGCTTCGTGAAGCGGGTACGGCCGAAGAAGTGATTGCTGTAACGGTGGGTGGACCGAAATGCCCCGAGATTCTGCGAAGGTGCCTCGCACAAGGCGCAGATCGCGCCATTCATATCGAAGCCGAAGATGACGTGGAACCTCTCGCGGTTGCGAAATTGCTCAAAGCGATCTATGAGCGTGAAGAACCGCGCATCGTGATGTTTGGTAAACAGAGCATCGATGGCGACAACGGGCAGACTGGGCAGATGTTTGCGCAATTGACTGGCTTGCCGCAAGCGACGTTCGCATCGGAATTGGTAGTTGAAGGTGATTCGGCAACCGTAACCAGAGAAGTGGACGGTGGGCTGCAAACGATCAAGACATCCGTGCCAATGGTGCTGACCACGGACTTGCGCCTCAATGAGCCTCGTTATGCATCTTTGCCAAACATCATGCAGGCACGGAAAAAACCCATCGAAACACTAGCGCCAGCCGACTTGGGCGTTGACGTACAACGGCATACAGAGGTCCTTGACGTTTCACCGCCACCGGGGCGAAGCGCAGGCGTGAAAGTCGAGTCGGTCGATGAACTAGTGGACAAACTCAGAAATGAAGCAAAGGTGATCGAATGAGCGTTTTAGTCGTCGCGGACCACGACAACTCGGAGCTAAAACCTGTCACACTCGTTTCGCTGGCGGCGGCACAAGCAATCGGTGGCGATGTCGATGTCCTAGTCGCGGGTCATGATTGTGAAGCCGTCGCGAACGCTGCAGCACAAGTTGGCGGCGTACGGAAGGTATTGCATGCGGATTCCGAAACGCTTGCGCATGCGTTGCCTGAAAACGTCGCGCCAGTGGTAGTTGCATTGAGCGCTGACTACAGCCATATGCTCACAGCGCATACAACGACCGGTAAAAACTTCATGCCGAGAGTTGCTGCTGCATTGGATGTGCAGATGATCTCAGACATCATGGGCGTTGACTCAGAGGACACATTCCGTCGCTTGATTTACGCCGGCAACGCCATTGCAACAGTCAAAACCAGCGACGCTAAGAAGGTTCTCACTGTCCGCGGCACCGGTTTTGACGGCGTGCCTGCAACTGGCGGGAGTGCAACGGTTGAATCGGTCGATGCCGCGGAAGCCAGTGGCATGTCTGAGTTCGTCGCCGATGAACTCGCGAAGTCAGAACGACCAGAGCTAACTGCTGCGGGTGTCGTCATTTCAGGTGGGCGGGGCATGCAGAATGGTGAAAACTTCTCGCTCCTTGACCCCATCGCGGACAAATTAGGCGCAGCAATTGGTGCATCGCGAGCCGCGGTGGACGCTGGGTTCGTGCCAAATGACATGCAGGTAGGTCAGACTGGCAAGATCGTTGCACCTGAACTGTACATCGCGGTGGGCATCTCAGGAGCTATCCAACATTTGGCCGGCATGAAAGATTCCAAAGTCATCGTGGCCATTAATAAAGATCCGGATGCACCCATCTTCCAAGTCGCTGACTATGGTCTGGTAGCAGATCTGTTCGATGCGTTACCAGAATTAGAGCAAGCTTTGGCGTAGAACCTGCTTAATTACGCAATTCGCGGTCGTGGCATATGCCACGTTGGTTTGCTTGCGCTGCTCTGAACTTGCTTCACGACATCAAAAACCAACGCGAACAGCGCCATTCGGACAAGGACGCCGTTTTGCGTTTGGCGGAATATCGCCAAGTTTGGATTCGAATCCAGGTCTTCATCTAACTCCTGGCTTTGGGCCCGTGAATCGCGTGGTAACGGATGCATGATCACGGTATTGGATTCGCAGTATTTAGAGTAGATTTCCTGATTTAGCCTGAATAACCCGCGATAGTAATTCGCCTCTTCCTGGGACGCGAAACGCTCCTCTTGGACCCGCGTGACGTACAGAATGTCCACGTGCTGGATGCCTTCATGGAGATCATGCGATTCGCTAACCGTCGCGCCGCGCGAACGCAACAACTCTACTAATTGAGGTGGCGTATCGAGACCTTGGGGTGACGCAAGTTTTATGGTCACACGGTGAAATAGACTCAGTAATTTGAGCAAGGAGTGCACGGCTCGCCCGTTGGCAAGATCTCCGATCAAGGCAATGCGAAACTCATCGACGTTCTTGCCTTGTGATTCAAGCTCAGCTCGTATGGTGTATAGATCAAGCAATGCTTGTGATGGGTGCTCGTTAGCGCCGTCACCTCCGTTAATGACTGGCACGGCAGATGCAGAAGCAAATTCCTCTGCTGATCCCATTTCAGGGTGGCGGATGACGATGACGTCGCTATAACCCGACAAAACACGAGCAAAATCGCGCATGGATTCACCTTTTACGATGGACGAAGACTCAATACCCGTCGTCTCTCGCACATTACCACCGAGTAGATTGAATGCACTGCCGAACGAAACCCGTGTGCGAGTACTCGGTTCGAAGAACATATTCGAGAGGATTGCGCCTTTGAGAGGATTGGTGACCTTTTCGCGCCGCCCAAACGGCCGCATTTGATCGGTTACCTCAAAAATACGTTCAACGTCGACGCGCTCGAATTGATGAACCGATAGGATATGTTGGCCGTGAAAGTTCAGCATGCCTCCTTAGCTGTGGCAACACCTACGATTTGTTATCTGTCCATGCATTTTATTAGCGGTTTTCTTCATCACCTATCCACATTGCGTAACGACCTAATTGCTTGCAAAATGGTCTTATATATACGCGAAAATCCGCACCAACCATAAAATTGAGGCGATATCTCGTTCCCCGGAGATGCGTCTGCGCTTGAGCGAGTTAGACGAAAATTCACATCCTGACTTTGGCCCCGATGCTTCCCAAGCGAATGGTTCGGCCCTAGCAAAAGTCCACGCGTTGCCGTTTGGTTTTGCCCGGCGGTTTGGCGTATTAGTTCAACGCAACGACGACGCAACCGTCGTTGTTCATAAGAACCCGTTAGAACTTTCGGTGATGGCTGAAGTCCAGCGATTTTTGGGCATGCCAACCCAGTTTCAAGGTGTGTCGGACGACCAATTTGACATGCTGTTGTCCGATGCTTACGCTGACGTAAATTCGGATACTCGACAACTGGTAGAGGATCTTGGCGAGGAGATAGACCTCGCATCGCTCGCTGACGCCATGCCGGACGAAAGCGACCTCCTTGAACAAGAAGGCGATGCGCCAGTAATCAGACTCATTAACGCACTTATCGCAGAGGCGTTGCGTGAAAACGCGTCTGATATCCACATCGAAACGTTCGAAACCTCCGTTCGAGTGCGGTTCCGAATCGATGGTGTGTTGCGCGAAGTTGGCACACCGAAACGAGCACTTGCGCCTTTAATCGTTTCCCGAATCAAAGTCATGGCATCGCTTGATATTGCAGAACGTCGGATTCCTCAAGATGGTCGAACAACCGTGCGCATTGGTGGCCGCGAACTGGATGTGCGCGTTTCGGTCATGCCTACTGGCAGTGGCGAGCGTGTAGTGCTTCGCTTGCTCGACAAACAGTCGCACCGGTTGACCTTACCTGCGCTAGGTATGGATGCAACGACATTGTCGGGTGTGCGGGATATCATGCAAGCGCCACACGGGATTTTCCTTGTGACTGGCCCAACAGGCAGCGGTAAAACCACTACTTTGTACGCGAGTTTGGCTGAACTAAACACCGACTTGCTGAACGTACTCACCGTTGAAGATCCTATCGAGTACAACCTTCATGGTATCGGTCAAACGCAAGTAAATACCAAGACCGGCATGACGTTCGCGACGGGTTTGCGTGCAATGTTGCGGCAAGATCCTGATATCGTCATGGTTGGCGAGATTCGTGATTTTGAAACGGCAGAGATCGCGATACGCGCGAGTCTTACAGGACATCTCGTGTTTTCCACGCTTCACACGAACACAGCGATTGGTGCTGTAACACGGTTGGTAGATATGGGCTTGCAGTCTTATCTACTTTCGGCCAGTTTGATAGGTGTCTTGGCGCAGCGTCTCATACGGGTATTGTGTACCGAGTGTCGCGAGTTGCGGCCGCCTGATGGTTTAGAAGCAGCATTTTTAGATATCTCGACCTCACACGAAATTTACCAACCACGAGGTTGCGACGCGTGTCACGGTACAGGTTATCGTGGTCGGACGGGTATCTATGAACTAATCAAGGTCGACGATGAACTACGGCAGCTGATTCACGAAAACAGCTCAGAACGCTTGCTAGGAGATGCATCGTTTAGTGAAATCGGGACGATTCGAGACGATGGTCGTCGTAAAGTGCTTAGTGGCGTCACGACGGTTCAAGAAGTGCTGCGAGTGACGCTAGGCGACTAGATTGTGACTGCGTTTGAATACGTCGCTCTCAACGACCGCGGCAGCGCAAAGAAAGGCATCCTTGAGGGCGACAGCAGTCGCCACGTGCGTCAGTTACTGCGCGAACGCGGTCTCACACCCGTCGATGTCACGGCAACACGAGCAAACGTTTTCACCGGGAGTTGGTTTCAGTGGTGGCGACGCATCTCGCCGATGGAGTTAGCGCTTCTTACCCGTCAAATCGCAACGATGGTCGGGGCCGGTCTTGCGTTAGAACAAGCAATCCAAGCTGTCGCGCAACAATCCAGCTCTAGACGAGCAACCTCGGTTTTGATGACGGTCCGTGGCAACGTCATGCAAGGTCAGAGTTTCAGCGCGTCGCTCGGTGAGTTTCCACAAACATTTACAACGATGTTTCGCGCAACGGTCGCGGCCGGCGAACGCTCAGGTCACCTAGATTCCGTATTGGCGAACCTCGCGGATTTCCTCGAGCGCTCATTCGAGACTCGTCGGAATGTCGAAATGGCAATGTATTACCCATTGGTTCTGGTTGTGTGCATGGTCGCGATTGTGGTACTGTGCTTGACCTATGTGATTCCGGATATCGTCGAAGTCTTCGCCACTTCAGGGGCAGTGCTGCCAACGATCACACGCGTGCTCTTGGCGACCAGTGATTTCTTGATTGATTTTGGATGGGTGATTGCAGTTGCATGTGGCGCAATAATCGCGATTTTCAACCTATCGCTGCGTCAGAGCAAATTCAGACTAAGTTGGGATCGCTTCAAGCTGAGCGTCCCGATTTTGCGTTGGTTGATTCGTTCAAGCAGTGCTTCTAGATACGCGAGCACATTGGCGATTCTGGGAAAAAGTGGTGTGCCCTTGGTTGAGGCAATGCGTATCGCTGCCGAGGTAGTGTCAAATGTTTGGCTCAACTCACGTTTGGGAGAGGCGGTTGGCAAAGTCAGCGAAGGATCGTCTCTACGTAATGCCCTTGACGCGACAGATAACTTCCCACCGATATTCCTTCACATGATTGCAAGCGGCGAGGCTAGTGGGACGTTGGATGAGCTCATGTCAAAAGCCGCGGAGTTTCAGCAGAAAGAACTAGAACGTCGCGTAGAGACCATCGTGCAACTGTTCAAACCAATGATGATGTTGCTAATGTCCGGCATGGTGTTATTGATCATGCTTGCCATGTTGTTGCCAATTCTCAATATGAACGCACTGGTGTTGTGATCGTGGCGCGGCGTAATTTCCTTCGCGCTCATCAGCGCGGCTTTACCTTGTTGGAAATCATGGTGGTGGTCATCATCATTGGCGTCTTGGCCGTGCTGGTGGTGCAAAACGTACTGCCACAAGCGGATAAAGCTCGTATCACAGCTGCGAAAGCCGACATTCGGACACTCGCAGCTGCACTAGATACCTACCGTCTCGATAACAGCTTCTATCCGTCGACGAATCAAGGCTTAGAAGCATTGGTCGCCCAACCAAGTGGCTCGCCTGCAGCTAGGAATTGGGGTCCGGAACCATATATGCGCAAACTGCCGGTTGACCCTTGGGGGAACGGCTATAGCTACGCCAACGAAGGTTTTGTCTTTGAAATCATTTCGTATGGTGCGGATAGAGAGGAAGGTGGGGAAGGGGTGGCCGCGGATATTCGCTTCTCGGAACTGTGACGCGGTCTACTTAACGCATTTAGTCATGCTCCTTCACATGCTTCGCTCGCGACCTCGTCGAGCGGGATTCACGCTCCTTGAATTGCTCACCGTACTGCTCGTGATTGGCGTGCTCGCAGGTGTAGTCGTTTTGACCCACACTGGCGGCTCTGAAACCCGTACACTCCAAGCACACGCAGAGCGTTTCACGCTTGCCACGGAGTTAGCACGCCAAAAGGCGATCCTAGCCAATGAACTATGGGGCATACGCGTGCGCGGCAGCTCTTACGATTTTTTGCGTCGTGCGGACGACGGTGCGTGGAATGTGATCGCTGAATCGCCATTTGGTTATCGTGATCTCGGTGGCGAGTATGAGGTACGACATAGGCACTTGGGTTCGTCGCCCATGCGGGGTCGGAAATCGTCCTCTGACGCGCTTCCGGATATCGTGATTTATCCGAGCGGTGGCATCAGTCCATTTGAGCTTTCGTTAACCAGTCGCATCAATCAGACGACTCGATACGTGATTGGTGACGGCATCCAACGAGTTGTGATCAGTGATATGCCTTATGAACCTATCGAACTGGTTCGTGAAAGCTAATTCAAGCTGTCGCACGGGTGGATTCACTCTACTGGAGATGATGGCTGCGGTTGCGATCCTGGCGGTCGCATCGACGGCTGTGTTCTTCAGCAACTCCGCCGCATTAACGGCCCAAGCCAAACTTGAAGAAAAAACCGTAGCACAGTGGGCGCTTGCGAATCAAAGCGCTTATTTCCAGCTCGCAAAAAATCTCGATTCCACCGCGAGTAGCTCATTTGCGGTCATTTCGCTTGGCACTCAGCGGGTAAATCTCGGCGGCTATGACATGGAAATTCGTAGTGTCGCTCAACCTTCGAATGGAGGGATCGAACAGATTCGGTGGGACGCATATCGGTTGGTGGACAGCGAAGCCATCGGTCCGATCCGCTCGCTTACTACCTGGTCGGCGACTGAACGATGAAAGCACGCGGCTTTACCTTGCTCGAAATGGTCGTGACCGTCTTCATCTTTGGTGTCGTCGGTGTGCTAGCTGTACAGATTTTGTCGCAGACGGTACGTACTTCCGAAAAGGTTGTCTATCGCAGCTCTGTGTTAGGCGAGTGGCACCGGGCAATGAATATTCTCGAGCACGACTTAGTGCAATTGAACCATCGCGGTATCAGAGATGAACAAGGGGATTTTCAGCCAGGCGTTTTGGTCGATTCAACTGGCGGAATTGAGTTCACGCGCAGCGGTTGGCACAACATTCTTGGTCAGCCCCGTTCTGACCTACAGCGAGTTAGCTACTTTCTATACGGCGATCAACTCTATCGCCGTTATTGGGATGTGCTGGATCGATCACAGACAACGCAAGCCGTCGATCAACTACTACTTAGTAACGTGCACACACTTGAGTTCGAAGTCATCGATCGCAGTGGCCGCGAGCACTATTTCTGGCCGCCGGCCGCGTATGTCGACGATGTAGCAATTGAAAGTCCACTCCTTGCCGTACGCATGACCCTTGGCATGGTCGAACTGGGGACTGTTTCGCAGTTGTGGCTTGTGCCAGAAAACCTCGCGCCTCGTCAGGAGATCCCGCCGACATGAGCCGTTCACCGCGCGGGGTAGCCTTGATCAGTATCTTGCTGGTCGTTGTGCTCATGAGCACTTTGACATTCCAAGTCTACTCCCATCAAAACATCGTGACTGCTCAAACTCGAGTTGTATTTGAAGCGAACCAGATGCGGCACGGGATTCTTGCGAGCGAGATTCTCGCGGTAGAGCTTTTGTCGCAAGATTGGGAAGATGAAAGTAGTCGCAGTCGCGACGATCCGTTTGAGCCTTGGGCGCGCGAACAGCCGGTACTTGAAGTAGCCGTCGGTTCATTGCAATATCGTGTACTCGACCTCAACAATCGCATAAATCTAAATGCAGTTGCTAATAAAGCGAACACCACTGCTGCTGCCGCGTTTGCACGAATATTGCAAGATATTGGGGGCAGTGGTGAATTGTTGGCGATGTGGCAAGATTGGATCGATACCGACGACGTGCGCTCGTTAATCGGCGGGTATCAAGGTCGCGAAGAACTGGATTGGTTAGGTCATACACCTTCGTTCCGCACACCGAATCAATTAGCAAGTGACCTCAGCGAGCTGCGCGTTTTCACACCGTGGGATATGGACATATATCGAGAATTAGGTCAGTATGTGGTCGTACTTCCCACGACTGAGCTGAAGATCAACGTAAACACCGCGCCACCTAAAGTGCTAAATGCGCTTCTACCGCTTGCTGCCACGCAACTATCGGAGCGTGCTAGCACGAGAAATTTTGGTTCCGTTGAAGCGTTTACAGAACTTTACGTGGATTTTGAGTCAGTTAGCCAGCGATTGAGTGTACAAAGTGATTTTTTTGAAGTACGCGCGACGTTACTTGGTGCGAGCTCACGTATGGATTTGACAAGTTATTTATTCCGCGACCCATCGACTGGCAGCTGTCATGTTTTTCGACGAGACTTCAGCACACGCCATATATGGACTAGTTAGAACAGACTCGATCCTATGCCTGTTTTGTATGCGCAGTTACTAGAACCCAACCCTCAAGCCATTGTGCATTGGTGGTTATGTGACGATGGCAACATATCGGATTCTGGTACAGAAATTCTCAACGAGCTGAACGATGCGCTAAGCATGGTCGCCGAGGATGCGACTCGACTTCAAGTCGTTGCGCTAATCCCAAATCGCGAGATCTTGTATCGCCAAGTGGACGTGCCAGGAAGGACGGTAGCGCGTATGCGGCAAGCGACGCCATTTGCCGTGGAGCCGTTTCTCGCAGAAGATATTGACAACGTGCACATCATCACCGGCGAGATTAAGCGCGGCGAACGCGTTTCTGTGGGCGTTATTAATCGCACGAGATTGCTGCTGTATCTTGATGCACTGGATGCATGTGGCATTGCCGCCCGCATCGTCACAACACTCAGCTTATGTGTAGCAGGCCAGCCTCAAACGTACCTGCTAGAAGCTGATGGTTCTGTCACAGTTTGTCTTCCAGACCAGCATGCCACCGTGGGAGTGGAATCGCTTGATATCGCTTTACATAGTGCGTTAGCAAGTGATTCAGAAAACCGATTCATATGTTGCATTCGTTCTAATGCGAACGACGCTTTGTCTACGGCAATTAACAACATAAAGCAAACAGATCTGCATGTAGAAGAAATGCCTTATGCTGAATTCTTAAGCGGTATCGGCGAGCCGAATCGTTTGATGAATTTGCGTCAAGGTGACTACGCCTTTGTTGAAGCGCGAACTTCGATAGAGGGCATGTGGCATCGGACCGCATTAGGGCTGGCTGCAAGCGTGCTCATCGTTTCGATTGCAATGTTCGCCCAGGGTTTATGGGCGGATTGGCAGACCGCGCAATTGAAAGAACAGACACTGGACGTATTTGAGTCTGTGTACGGCACACGCACTGTTTCTGGCAATCCAGTATTCCGCATGCAAGAGCGGGTAGGGGCACGCATTGAACGGGGCAGTGAATGGCTAAAGGTGCTAGATGCAATTACCAAGGCTGATACGGACGTCGAATTCACTAACCTTGATTTCAGCGAACGTCAAAATCGCTTGACGATCACATTCAAAGCTGCAGATTTTGCGGAATTTGAGGACTTGCGCACGCAATTTGAGAAACTCGGCTTGACCATTGACGTGAATGTTGCTGAACAGCAAAACGATCAAGTTTGGGCGCGACTTACGGTGTCGTCGACATGAAACGTCTACTAACTTGGTTCCCCACGCTTGCTGTTTTGCAAAGGCGTATCGAAGCAAGCAGTCGCCGCGAACAAATTCTTCTCATGAGCGCGGCGTACCTAATAGCGGGGTTGTTCTTGTACTTTATCGTGCTTGCGCCTGCACTCGAGTATCGCACCGAGAAAGTTCGAACTCAAGCAGCTGAAGCCAATGGACTCACCTGGATGTTGGCTAATAAAGACCTGGCAAGCATGCGAATGAATGGCCAGAGCAGCTCCCGTGGCGCTAACGAGCTAGCGACGCTTGCCAGTAGTGCGAAGTTGCAAGATCTAGCTATCAAGAGGATGCAGCCCGACGACAATCAAATTAGTATCGAAATGGAGAACCAAAACTACTCTCACCTGATCAAATGGCTGGTCGCGTTAGAGACAGAACACGGATTTAGTTTGCTCGATGTTCGCATCGATAAAGTAAGCGCTGGTTTAGTCGACACGCGCATTTTGGTCCGTTAATGCATTGGGCGTAGCGTGTCCCAGAACTTTAATTCAGCAATGCGATAGCTTGCTCGCGTACAGCTTCTTCAATTTCCCACAGAATGGCACGTTTCAAGTGAACTGAAGCCTTGCGCCGATTGCCAACATGCATGTACGCTTCACCTAGAAAGAGATTGATGCGCGCATTCCAGGGTAGCCTTTCGTAGGCGACTTTAAGGTAATTTAGACCATCACCTGCACGCGAAGATTTGAGAAGTGACACGCCTAAACCGAACGCAGCGTCGACTCGATGCGGATCGCCTCTAAGCGCCGCCCGATAGTGACGAGTTGCAACGTTCCGTAATGAACTGCACTCCGCCGATTGCACCTCCAAGCAGTTGTAGCTCAGCAAATCACCCATCCGTATGTGACCATCGACGTTGGTCGGATCGATCTCAAGTGCGCGCCGAGTTCTTTCGTACGGTGTTTCGGAATCGAGGTCGGGCAGATACGACAACAAGACCTGAAACATAGGATGATCTGGTTCGATTTTCATGCCACGATCAATGTGAAATAGAGCTCGTTGCGGGTTGTTGCGCACCGTAGCAGTAGCTAGCAAGATGCGCGCATCGAGTTCTGACATACATGTCAGTTCGCCAATCGGCGAAAGATCTTTGGCCTCGACTTCGTGTACATAACTTAACGGTCTTGTTTTGCGAAAATGCCCGAGCAGCGTTGCGATAAACTCTGATTGGGTAATCCCTGCATAGTTCAGTACGACTTCACTTGGACGACCGCCTGTGCTAATGTCCTTCAAGATCGCTTGAACTTTATCTTTCATCGGATAGCCTGCTGCGTCTTGCCCGTGATGTAGAAAGTGCGTTACAGCGTGCGCGAATTCATAGTGAGCGGCATAGTCGTGCTGGTGCCAATCCAATCGCGGTACGCCGTTCAAAATCGTTTCCCATTTGGCTGCATTGCGTCGGATCGCGCGCATCATCCGTCTTGCTGAAACCTCACCAACGGTCATGCGATCGCCTCTTATATCAAGTGTGCCGAGATATTGCGCGAATCCTTCTTCGTACCACATTGGTATGAAGTGATCGTAACGGCTGCGCGAGATATAGTGGGTGTATTCGTGATAAGCGACCTGATTTGGGTGGGTCGTATGAGTTGCGAGACCGAAGGTCAGAACATGTTGGCGCATGGACGGTTGCATGAACCCGATGAATTCGTCAGACTGAAACTCGGCAACAAAAGCGTCGATGTCCTCAAACGCAATGATTTTCAGCAACGAGCGTTTAGGAAAATCACCAGGTACAAGCTCGATAGCCATGGTGTGCAATGCTTGTAACGAACGTGCTAGTGTTACCATCTGATTCTTTGGCATAGCTGAGTACATTTCAAACTCGGCCGTGTTCAATTGGCACCACTCAGGCATGAGCGGTTTGGCACTTAGGGGAGTTGCAAATGAAACGAGACCAACGAGCAGCCAGGCGATTGTTCGTGTGTTGTTTAGTTTTTGCGACGTTTGCGCTCGCTCAAGACGAGGAAGTGATCGACGAAGAAGCAATCGATGAAGATACGCGAACTGTTTCATGGTTGCCAGCTCAATGTGTACCAGTGGAGACCATTGGTTTCCATGATGGCGCCGAAGCCGAAGGAGAGCCCGTCGAGTCGTTTATACCCGTCAATTTCAAGTCAGTCGCGTTCACATTGCGAGAAAACCCAACCTTAGAAGACTTGCTCGATGAAGACGAACAAGCGAGTTTGTACATGACCATGCAAAACGAAGATTCTGGCGAGCTGTTCGAATTCACTTGTCAGGATGTGCTGGGCGCAAATCGGGAACAAGGATATAGTTGTGTGAACACGCCTCCTTCCGACATACTCATGCTCAATCCAAGGTCAATGCGCTTTAGTCGAGCAGCCATAGGTAGTTGGACGTTTCAAAGCACCACAGCATTGCGTACAGGAAGTTCGCTGTTTGTGGAGATGGGACAGTGTTACTCGCTCGACGACGAAGCGTTCGAATCGCTGGATGAAGCATCGGATTCGAACTGACCAATCTCTTCAAGCAACGCGTCTACTTCTGGGTCTCGGTCCTGTTCAGGCACCGGTTTGAGTTCCTTTTCGCTCGTTATTTCGATTGTCTCTAGGAGCTCGAGTTTTTCACTTACAGTGAGGTTGTGAGTCGCAACACGCTTAGATTCATCGGCATACGCACTCTGTGCTGCAACGCCTAGCACAACGAAGCCAGCAAGCATGGATAGACGCTTCATATGTCTGTTCAACCGTGAGTTTTGAAAAGCATAACGTATTTGCGGTTGCTAGGACCAAGACCAACTGGTTAAGCGTATTGCACAACCCCACAAAAATCGAATCGAGCCGACGTAAATTTGGATATAGCGCCGTACTAAACGGAACTCGGTGAGGCTTGCGCCAACCATAACAATGAAGTCGAGTGAGGACAAAGATATCTTGAAAGGTCATAAGGTCGCACGTTTCGTCTATGGTTTGAACCCTTTGCCGTATTAGACGGCCTGTCTCGCAAGCATTGAAAACTGGCGATCCACGCTAGCGTGAAGATAAGGTAGCTAAAACAATGCTCAATTGCTGGGGATCTTTGAATGGGTGGGCATGCCACTCCTAATTCATGCAAAGGATTAGTAAGCACATTCAATCCTAATATATGGATATAAATTAGTATTTATTTCTAATTTTATGGCATTAAATCAGAAAATTAGAAAGGTCTTAGACGAGTTTTATCATACAATTTTGCGCATGCAGGTAGCACTAGACACGGTCAAAAATCACTTTGCGCAATACACTGTCGCGCAAGGCTATGAGCAATATACCGAAGCAGATCATGAGTCATGGCGACGCACCATGGCTTCGCTGGTTGATGCTCTTAGAACCCGATGTGCGGTGCCTCATGTCGCTGCGTTGCAAGCAAGTGGTTTAGACCCGAATTTCTTGCCGAGACTGGCGACAATCAATCGAGCGCTAACCAAGTTCGACTGGCGCGCCGTGATCGTGGATAGCTTCATTCCGCCACCTGCATTTATGGCATTGCAAGCGTCCGGCACATTACCAATCACGCGACATGTAAGACAACCTAGTCAGCTAGCCTATACGCCGATTCCTGATATTGTTCATGAAGCAGCGGGGCATCTACCGATGTTGGTCGATGCGCAATATCGCCAATTTTTGCGACGTTTCGGCGCATTTGCCAAAGACTTGCGATTTTCTAGGCTTGACGAGCAGGTATATGAAGCGCAAAAACGTTTCGCGGAACACGCGGCGGAACCGCAGCCTGATGAGCGCAAAATAGGAGAGTTGTGCGCTCTCGCGTCTGAGCTACGACGGGAACAAGCACAAGCTCTTACGCCGGCATGCCTCGTTTCCAGGTTCCATTGGTGGACTGTGGAATTTGGTTTGATTGGCTCCAATACGCGTTTGTATGGTGCCGGATTGCTTTCATCGTCACGCGAAGCAGTGGCATCAGATGCAACACCAAAGTTACGTCTATCGCTAGATTGTTTAGATTTCGACTACGAAATCGCCGAAATGCAACCACAATTATTCGTGGTTGATGACTGGCATCATTTAAACGAGCAATTGGACTTGCTGCAGGCCCACGTCAGCTAATCATCGGCAGTTTCGCGCACGACGACTCGCGTGGTTGTTTCTGCGAATACGTGCTTCGGCATGATGGCGTGGACATGTCCACAGTTATCGCAGTACACGACAAAGAACCAAGGGTCATTTGTCTTGCTGGATTGCGTACTACGCTTGCTAGCGAAATGCGCAATGCCGGTTATGCCACAGCTTGGACATTTGGGATCCTGTTCAGGCACCGTCGACCTTGAGCAAATCGAGTCCTTGATCCATATTTAAGGCGGGGTCGTTAGCAGTTGGTTTACCGACGATTTTCGCGGGTACACCTGCAACGGTGACATGCGCGGGCACATCCTCTAAAACTACGCTACCAGCACCTACTTTCGAACCTTCGCCGATGGTGATGTTGCCAATAATCTTGCAGCCTGCACCTAAAAGCACCCCTCTGCGAATCTTGGGATGGCGATCGCCAGATTCTTTGCCAGTACCACCAAGCGTAACCGAGTGCAGCATGGAAACATCGTCCCCGATCACGGCCGTTTCCCCGACAACGATGCCAGTTGCGTGGTCAAGCATGATGCCCTGACCAATATTTGCCGCTGGGTGAATATCCACACCTAAGCCGATGCTAATTTGACCCTGGAAAAACTGCGCTAACGTCGTGCGTTTGTGTTGCCAAAGCCAATGGCTAATTCGATAGGCTTGCAGGGCGTGAAAACCCTTGTAAAACAGAAACGGTGTCGTCAAATCCGAGCATGCGGGATCACGGTCATGTGTTGCGAGTATGTCGGCGCATGCAGCTTTTAGGATGGTAGGATCACTGGTAATTGCCTCTTCAATGACGTCACGGATCAACATCGTTGGCAACATGGGATTGTCCAGCTTGCTCGCCAAGCGGAAACTAAGCGCTTTGGCAATCGAGACGTGATTCAGAATGGTGGCGTGAAAATAACTACCTAAAATAGGTTCTTCGATGACTTTAGCTTCCGCCTCATGGCACATGCGGAGCCAAATGTCGTCATTGGTATCCCTGGCGTTCACATACAGAACTCAATCAGAGTAGCGATAAATTTTGCACTCTGTAAAGCCGCTCTTGCCACGTTAACTTCAACTGAAGACCGCTCTTTTGACGCAACCTAAATTCTCACGCGTGGGCGTCATTGGACGATTGGGAAGTCCTCACATCGAGGATTCGCTGGCGCAAGTGCATCGCGTGTTGGTCTCAAAGCAATGTGAGGTATTCGTAGAGGCGGGTTCTGCGGCGATGTTCGAAAACCAAGCTATCGTTGGGGTCAACGCCGCGACGATCCGAACTTGCGACTTGATTGTCGTCGTCGGTGGCGATGGCAGCATACTTGGTGTTGCACGCGATTTTGCGGCGTCCAACATACCTGTCGTAGGCATTAATCGTGGAAGCCTTGGATTTCTTGCGGATATCGCACCACAGGAAATTGAGTCTCAGCTAGAACGGGTGCTCGAAGGTGATTACCGTCTTGAACAGCACTTTTTAATTCAGCAGACGGTCGTTCGAAACAATGTAAAGGTCCACGAATCGACCGCACTAAATGACGTGGTAGTGAGCTCTGGGTCACTTTCGCGCATGATGGAATTCAGATTGTGGATTGACGATGAGTTCGTATATGACCAACGTTCGGACGGCGTTTTGATTGCCAGTCCTACCGGCTCGACAGCTTATTCACTTTCTGCGGGTGGACCCATCATGCATCCTGGGTTGGACGCGATTGCCATCATCCCAATGTACCCGCACACTTTGACGTCTCGACCCATTGTCGTGCCAGGCGACTTCGAGATTCGCGTTGAAGTAGGCGCTGATACACATGGGGCGCGTACGAGCTCTGATTCACAAGTCGATTTTGAGTTAGAAGCCAAGGACGTGATTGAGATCTGCAAATTTCCGCACGAATTGCGCTTAATCCATTTATCCACCCAAAGCTTTTATGAAGCCTGTCGGAGTAAATTAGATTGGGGATCTAGGCTTGGTTTGCGTCGTGACTAGCTGTCTAGATTTTCACGAAAATCAACGTCTAGAAGCACACCTGGATCGTCGACGGCAACTCGTCGCAAGTTGCGAGCGTGTTTCTTGAGAAGTTCGCGCGCCCCGACGTCGCCTCGCAAGGCTTTCATGTCGTTGAGATAGCGTCCTGCAAAACCAACTGGGTGACCCAATTGGTTTTGAAAGCTAGGACGAACAATGACATCTTTCGCATCAATATGAGCGAGCACCAATTCAACCGTACTAGTCTTGACCCAAGGCATGTCAGCCAAGCCAACGAGTAGACGTTCAACCGAATTTAGTTGAACTGCGGCAGCAGCCAGACTGTGCCCCATACCAAAATCGGCATCGGCCGCTTCAATGACACGAACACCCTCAGGTACCAGATCCGTTATCGGATCGTTGGGTCGCAAAACAACGCAAACCGTTATATCGCAAGCTGTGTACGCCGCCAATGACCGTTGCAACATAGGCACCCCGTAAACGTTGGCCAGGCGTTTATCGCCACCAAACCTGCGAGAACTACCGGCCGCAAGAATGACCGCGACATTGTGCCCAGCCATCATGAGCTAGGCGGTTAGCTCGCTGCAGCTAGAGCAGCGAGTTGGCTCGATTCGATTTGTTGGTGTTTGGCGCGCTCCGCGATGATTTCAGCGAGAATCGATATAGCAATTTCAGGTGGCGTTTTACTACCGATAGGCACGCCAATCGGCGCATGCAATCGCGCTAACGACGCTTCGTCAACGTCGAGTGCAAGCAAACGTTCGCGTCGGCTAGCAGAAGTCCGGGACGAACCCATGGCACCGATGTAGTACGCATCTGTTTCAAATGCTTCGAGCAACCCCATGTCGTCGATGCGGGGGTCATGGGTGAGGGCGATGATGGCTGTTTGTGAATCGTAGGCTCGTTCGCGAATCACGTCGTCAGGGAAATCGCATATCTTGTCGATGCCCGCGACTTTGAGTTCATCCAACATTTCCTCGCGTGGGTCACATACTGTCACAAGATATTCGAGCATAACTGCGAGCTCCGCAACGTATTGCGTGACCATGCTTGCGCCAATAATGAAGAGTTGATGGCTAGGGCCGTGGATTTGCTTAAGAACTCGTTCGCTGTAGTCGTACGAAAAAGGTTCGTGTGTATCGGTTGTACGAATGGACCGTTGCGATGAATCGACCGCAAGGGTCCTCTCGACTAGCTTTCTTGCCTGTAATCTCGACGTGAGCAGATCAAAATCACTAAGCGTAGTTGCATCGTCTTGCAACGGCTCGATGACGATGTCTAAATGGCCACCACAAGGTAAACCAAGCTGCTCCGCTTCTTCGTCGGATTCGCCATATCGAAAAAACTGAGCATGTGATTTCGCCAACAACCCTTGTTTTAGCTTATCAACCAAATCTTCTTCGACACAACCTCCTGATAACGAGCCAACGATGTGACCATCGCTATTGCAGACCATCATCGAGCCTTCAGGGCGTGGCGATGAGCCGTAGGTCGCTACGACGGTCGATAACCAGCAACGCTGGCCCGCTTTTAACCAGTCGTATGTCTGCGTAATGACCTGGTGATTGGCGGCTTTCATGCCATACAAGAGGGAAATACAGGTAATTTGATTATAAGAAAGCGAGTCAAATCTCACCTTCATTGCAATTAGGTTAGCAGTGCCTCAACATCGTTTTGATTGGTGTTATCTATGTATTTTTCACTAATGGAATCAATTATTTGTTTGACATACTTAAAGTTGAATTGAAGATCAATGGCTTCGTTGTGGTAAATAGTTTGGTCAAGTTTCTGGAGCAGCTCACGCCCGTCGGGATCACTTAATAGAAGACGTCGCACTTGTACCGGATTCGCGCCAGTGCTTCGCCCGGTTACCCGCAAAATAGCCTGTCGCAACATGCTTGGATCGGCCTGACTCAATGCGTTTCGGACGGCAGAATAATCGACGCTCGCGGCCGATTCTTGATTGTTTTGTCGCCACCACGCTAGTTTTTCACGAAGCAAGAGAAGGAGAACCACGAGCCAGCCTATGAGAGCTAGAACAGCAAATACGTACAACCAAATGCTGGCTTCCCGAGGTTGTAGATCTGACGTCGCATCGCTTGCCATACCACGCTCATCACTCGCATCACGATCTACTGACATGCCTGGCAGTTGAGCAGGGCTTTCGGTGGTTAACGTCAGTGCAGGCAACGTCGACTCGCGAACCTGTTTTGCGTCGACATCCCACCAGATTAATCTGAAAACGGGTAAAACGACGTTTCCATGCTCAAATGGGATCAAGTTGAACGTTCTGCTTTGAGTACCCCAAACTTCATTGTTTTGCAGCACAGTTTCCACCGAAGCCAGTTCGGGATACACACGCATGCCGCCAATGGATCCTAGCTCGACGGGCAGAAGAGCGGATTCGTAACTGTTTTTCGCTTGTACTTCAATGGTTCGAGTCAATGCATCGCCAACTACAAGGCTGGCGATGTCGTTGGGTTCATATGTTTGACTCAAGCGTACGTCCGAGGCAGGAAACCAAGGCTTGTCATGCGGATATTCCGCCGGAATAGGCAGGATTTTGATTGTTTTAGCGTCAGCAACGATGGTGCGCACTTGGGGTCTGAATCGATTGCCGTATATACCAATGCGCGTCGCTTCACCTGGAATGTGAATCTCACCGCTTTTCTCCGCAAACACCACATAACGCCATTGCATGACGTAGTACTCGGTATCGTCATGCCGTTCGCGCAATGACTCACGGCCACCAAGTGACAACACTGTTGCGTTTTCGATATCTAGTTGTTTTTGTTGCGAGATGGAGGGAATACGTGTTTGCTCTGTATAGAGCAAGCGTCGCGTCACATAAATAGCAGTTTGCGGATACTGCTCTTCATGCGAAACTAGCGTCTCGAAATACGCAGTTTTGCGAATATAGTCACGTTCACGTTGAGATATTGGATTAACCTGCAAACGCAATGCGTTGGTAGCTTGGTTCCCAAACGGAATACGCGGTAGATTGACCCGACCTGTGCGCTTAGGCGTCAGTTCTAGCTTCCACTCCTTGACGCTGTCATATCGACCGTTCACGATTGAAATTTGAGAATTAGTTGAGACTTGCGACATCTCGAAATCGTTGCTTAATACCGAAAAATCGGGTTGCGCATTGCTACCACTGCGATCTTTCACCGAGAGTGTCACTGTTTCAAATTCAACGATCACGTCGGCACTTAGCGTGGCCGTGACTTGGGCCAACAGCGGCGTGCTGACCAACATTGCAAGAGCACACGCTACCAGCCATGCCGATTGTTGAACGCGGGCCATAGCCAGATTCACCATGCCGGACCTATGTCACCTTGGTTTAGTTCACCACGTTCAATGCGTGCATCGGATTCCGCTTTGAATTTACGTTGCAGCAAGCCACTTGGGTCGTTCGGGATCCTGCGCAACCAGCGCTCGTGGATCTCACGCATTTCACGCTCTTCTGCAGATTCAGCCACTTCCGGTACATTGCCTTCGGTTTCTTCCTGTTCCTCATGCCGTTCTTCTGGTTGGTTAGCTTGGGCTTGTTGGGTTTCGTCGTTTTGGGATGATTCTGCTTGCTCTTGTTCTGATTGATTTGGTGAATTGCTCTCGTTTTGCTGTTGTTGCGGTTCCTGTTTTTGGTCGGAACGTTGCTGTTGTTGTGATTCCTGCTGGTCACCGTTCTGTGATTGGTTCGAATCATTGGGTTGCTGCTGTTGTTGTGTTTGTTTCAAGTCCTCTAGTAGTTTCTCAAGAACGGCTTTGTTATGTAAGGCATCTGCGTGGTCCGGCTCGACTTCAAGCACGTTGGCATAAGCCGCAATCGCCTCGTCGAAACGTCCTTCCCAAGCGAGAGCGTTGCCTTGGTTGTACTGAAATGACGGACCTGGTTCCCGCGCAAATAAGTCTCCTGCTTCGGCAAATTCGCCTGCTCGATACTTGGCAATGCCACGCCATTTCACATCCTCAAATGTCTCCGCAGCTTTTTTAAATTCGCCTCGTTCATGCGCCGCATGAGCCTGTTTGTCTTGTGGAATCCATAAATCTTCAAGCCAACCGGCTTGGATTTGCACACCCACTATAACCAGCACGAGGACTAAGCCACCACGTCGCATGACCAAAGCAAGTAAACACGCAATCGGGATTACAAAGTAATAGCCCAAGTCATGCCATGCATCGAACAATTGATCTTCGAGCAACTCGGTAGCAGCCAACATAGGATCCGCCAGCAAGTACGCAATATCGGCATCACTCGTCTCGATTGTGCGATAGCGACCGCCTGCTACCATCGCGAAGTCTTGCAGTAGCGCTTCATTGAGCTCGGTCGATCGCCCATTTGAATGACCTGCTGTCGTTGTACCTACGCCTAGGATTGACACGTTGTACTGAGAGTTCACCTCATTACGCAACCGATCAAATCCAGCAATACCATCCGTTATGAGCAGAATCTGACCAGTCTCTTGCCTTACCGAGTCTAGCATCGCATTTGCCATGCGAAGGGCTGGCGCGGCATTGCTGCCACGAACTGGCATCATCTCGGGGCCTAATGACGGCAGAAGGTTGAGCAACGTGGCATCGTCTCGAGAAAGTGGCGTCACCACGTACGCGTCGCCTGCATAAACAACCAACCCAGTTAAGCCTTCCTCGCGCCGCTCAAGAATGTCGCTGATCTTGAACTTAGCACGTTCTGCCCGTGATGGTTTGAGGTCGGTGGCTGTCATGCTTAATGTGAGGTCAAGCACAATGACCAAGGGATCTTGTTTTGTTTCTACACGTTGTGGCAGACGTTCGTAAGTCGGTCCAGCAAGAGCGATCGTTGCGCACAAAAGCACAAGTGCTGGCACAGTCATTGCAGCGCGAGATTTACCGCTGGAATTCGATGCGATTAGTGCGTCGAAAAGGTTAGCTTCAATCACACGATGCCAGTTGTTTGCACGCCGGGCGTAACGCAACTGCAAGCCAATGACGAGAGGTAACGCCATCAATAAAAGCAGCCACCACGGGCGCAGAAAATGAAATTCGGCGGCGGATTCAAGCACGTTGGCGATAACCGATGAACCAGCAAAGCGCAAAAAGTAGCAGTGCTGTGGTCAGAGGGTAGTGGAAAAGGGCTCGCGTTGGTCGAACAATCTGGCCTTCGCGATCTATTGGTTCCAGCGCATTGATTTCGTCATATATCGAGGTCAACGCGGACAAGTCCGTGGCTTTGTAGTACTTGCCACCCGTTTTTGCAGCAATTTCCTGTAACAATTCTTCGTCGACATTTTCCGTTTGTCGTTGGAGTGGCGCAAAGAAGCCACGGCTCGACGATGGCGGCACAATACCGATGGTGTAGACCGTAACGTCAGACGCGAGCGCGAGTTCAGCTGCATCGCGCGGTTCTAATTCGCCGAAATTGCTTTTCCCATCGGTCATTAAGACGACAACGCGATGATCTGCAGGATGATTTAGAAGCTGCTTGACTGCTAAACCAAGCGAATCGCCAATGGCAGTTGAGCGGCCTGCAATGCCGATTGGCGCGTCTTCAAGCATTTCGCTTGCAGTACCGATATCTGGTGTAAGCGGTACATACACGTAGGGTAGACTCCCGAAAAGGACGATGCCAATACGATCACCATCTCGTTGTTCGACAAAATCTTGCACTGCATGTTTAACGACGGCGATGCGAGTGTAGTTTCGACCGGTGACGCGCATATCCTGTTGCCCCATGCTACCGGAGATGTCGATCGCTAGTACCAAGTCTCGGTTGGAAGACGGCAACACCGTAGCAGCTCCGGTCCACTGCGGTCGCGCTAACGCGGTCGCGAGTGCTAGCCAAGCAATGCAAGCAATGGCAAGCAGAAGTAGAGAAGAGGCTTTGGCTTGGTTTGCTAGCGCACTTTGGTCAAACATGAACGCTTCGACGTGCGGGACATTGAGAGCAGCTTCATTTGAGGCATGAGGTGGCATGAGAAAACGCACCGCGATAGGTAACGCCAGAATGACGAATGCCCAAGGCCAAAGCAGTTCGATCATGCGGTGCGAGATGCTTTGGGATCGGCTTTAACGACTGCTAAAGTGCGGTCAACCAATGCCACAATACGTTCGTCGAAATAAGGAATCGGTGCATAGCGAACCGTTCCCAACGCAGACCCGTCACCCGAAACGAAGCCATCTTCATTGAACCTGTTTGCCAACATGGTTAACCAGATCGTCCCATGTGCTTGACGACTACCAGGCGTAGGTTCGATGTCCACAAGCAGATGTTTGTACAAGCGATTCACTGCCGCGACATACTCTTTTTGCGAGATCTCATTAGCTTGAAAGCGACGCTGAATTTGCAGGACGACGTTGCGTAGAGTTCGGTATGGCCGATCGGTGATGCGACGCCGATACAACGACCAGACCAGACAGCCTAACGCGATCAAGATTAGCGCAGCTAGGACCCACCAACCAACAGGCAATGGCCAAAACGCAGGCAATGCTGGCTCATGCACGTCACGCAGCTGAGCGAGTGCCTGTGCGATTTGCTCATTCATGGATGGAGATGCGACTCGCGTCGTCTGCTGTTGTTATCGATTCATAACGAATGCCGCGTGCGCGGCATGCATCTCGCAATCTACCTTTGAACACCTCAAATCGTTCTCGATACTGGTTTTGATTCTGCCGACTACTGCTAGAAAATGACAGCGTATTGGCACCATCTGTGACGTTGTATGTGCCACTGGGTGGCAATGCTTCTTCGAGCTGGTCATACACGTGAATCAATGCCAACTCATTGTGGTTCTGCAGAACCAGCAATTGCTGTAACTCAACGTCGGTAATGCCTTCGAAGTCGGACACGAACACGATGCGGTGTCCGATTGGCGTAGTGTGGCGAATATTCGCGAGTACATCGTGCCAAGCCACGCGACTAGTCGTCGTCCCGCGCAGTTCGCTGTTTAACGCGTGGTTGGCTTCGCTCAGCGCATTCAATAAACGAATGACGTTGAGTTTACTCCGCAAGGGTTTCAATACGCGCAGCGCGTTCGAACCAATAACTATGCCACCGATGCGATCACGAGTGTTCAACGTGCGCCACGCGAGCCTTGCCGCGATTTCAGCTGCAGCGACGCTCTTCATACGCACCTGACTACCGAAAAACATAGAAGGCGATTGGTCGATTACGAGGACCGTTGGACGTTCTCGTTCTTCTCTGAAGATTTTGGTGTGCGCTTTTTGTTTGCGCGCTGTCACCTTCCAGTCGATGTTTCTCACGTCGTCGCCAGCTTGATACAGACGTACCTCGTCAAGATCGACGCCACGTCCTCGAGCGCGAGAAATCAATGAGCCGGAATGACCTCCAGTCGCACGGCGCGCACGGATATTCGGTTGTGGTTCAGCCGCTAATCGAACTAGGTCTTCGGTGTCTACATATACACCGGCGAGCATGGCCATTACCTAAGCTAGGTTAACGTCACCTGTTCGATCATGGTATCAATGACGTCGTCGGTTGTAGTGCCTTTAGCTTCTGCTTCGAACGAGAGAATCAGACGATGGCGGAACACATCATGCGCGATTTCTAGTACGTCCTCAGGCACAACGTAATCACGACCAGCGAGCCATGCAAGCGTGCGCGCACATTGGTCCAACGCAATGGTTGCGCGTGGGCTGGCAGCGTACTCGACACCTTCCATACCAGAGCGCGAATGCGCAACCAAATCAACGATATAGCGCTCGACAGAATCGGCCATATACAAAGCACCGAGTTCGGCACGAATGTCAAGGATTTCATCCTCACCAAGCTCGACTGGCGGCGGATGATCGACATTGCCGAATTCATCCCTCGCAAGATGCAGGATCGCGCGTTCCTGGCTCGCAGGTGGGTAGTCGATCAGGACATGCATTAGAAATCGATCCAGCTGCGCTTCCGGTAACGGGTAAGTGCCTTCTTGCTCAATAGGATTTTGGGTCGCCATAACCAAAAACAGCCTTGGCAAGGTGAAAGTTTCCCGTCCAACGGTCACTTGGCGTTCCGCCATGGCCTCAAGCAATGCTGATTGCACTTTTGCTGGTGCGCGGTTCACTTCATCGGCTAGGACGAGATTGTGAAAAATCGGTCCATGTTGGAAGTGAAAACTGCTTGTTTCTGAACGAAATATCTCTGTGCCGGTCACGTCGCTAGGCAGAAGGTCTGGCGTAAACTGAATGCGATGAAAATCACCTTCGATACAACGAGAGAGCTCTTTGATCGCTCGAGTTTTGGCTAATCCAGGCGCGCCTTCAACGAGTAGATGGCCGCCACAAATTAGCGCGATTGTGAGCTTCTTGGTTAAGTCCTCTTGACCGACAATGCGTTGGTTTAACCAAGCTAGCGCTTGGTGAACTCGATCGTATGTGGTCTCTTTCTCTGCTCGTGGTTCGGCAAGCGAAGGATTTTGCGTATTCAATTTATGATTTGGTCTAACGCACTATTGAAGAACGTCGCAAGTACGGACTTGCTTGAATGCATGGTTATTTAAATTATTGCGTATGACAAGCAAGGCTTGAATTAGTTTGGATATTGCTTATCGCTTAGCAAAACCTCTACTGCGAACGCTTGATGCAGAAGTAGCTCACGCTTTGACGTTATCGGCCCTCAAAACAGCTGGTAAATGGTTGGGCACTGGCACACCCGTTGACAATCCTGTCCAAATTGCCGGTCTGTCATTCCCGAATCGAGTGGGATTAGCTGCCGGATTCGACAAAAACGGTGAAGCCATCGTCGGCTTGAGTCGGTTGGGATTTGGCTTTATTGAGATTGGTGCGGTGACGCCGCGTCCTCAGGCTGGTAATTCGAAACCACGCTTATTTCGTCTCGCACACGAGCATGCGGTTATCAACAGCATGGGATTCAATAACGATGGGGTTGAGGCGATTCGGGACCGCTTAACTGCCGCGCCGACGTTAGCACCCACATTACTTGGCGCGAATATCGGGATGAACCGAGATACGCCAGTAGAACAAGCGTACGATGACTTTGTGCGTTGCATGATGGAATTGCGCAATCTTGTAGATTTTTTGACCGTCAATATCTCCTCCCCAAACACACCGCAAGTTCGTGCGCTGCAATCACATCAAGGATTGGCTGAGACGCTTCGATCGCTCACCACCGAACTCAAACGTACTGGTGACGCGAACCAAGCTACCCCACCGATATTCGTCAAACTTTCACCAGATACGGACCCGGTTCTATTGCGTGATTTGGCGATACGAATCAAGGAATCTGGCTGTGCTGGCTTGATTGCGACTAATACCACGACACAACGATTTGGGCTGAGCGGTCGCATTGCCAAGCAGTCGGGAGGCCTAAGCGGTAAGCCGTTACTCCGGCTATCGTTGCATTGTGTGGAAATTTGTCGGGATGCGGTAGGGTCGGACTATCCAGTGGTCGGTGTTGGCGGAATTTTTAGCGCCCAAGATGCCATCGACATGCGTCGTGCTGGTGCTGACCTAGTACAGGTTTATACGGGATTGGTATTTCGTGGACCCGGATTAATCCACGAGCTAGCATCCGCTATGACTTGAATGGAATGCTGTGTAGGTTATATTTTATAATAATATCAATTACTTAATTTAAATAGTTAAAGTCAGTTCAATTGTGAAAACAAGCATATTTACCTAGCACTCCTAACAAATCGAACCCGGTGAGCTTTTCAGCCAAATTTATAATCGGTGAACTTTCCATTCAGGGTGTGGCCTTGTTTAAGAACAAGAAGATTTGGTGTGCCTTCTTAGCGTTGTTAGCCATGCCTCTCATGGCGGAAGGTATTAATGGCGGCGATACCGCGTGGATTTTGACCGCTACAGCACTCGTCCTTTTTATGACGATCCCGGGTCTTTCCCTGTTTTATGCAGGACTGGTCGGGCGCAACAACGTGCTAAGCATCTTGATGCACTGTTTCGCGATCACTTGTATGGTCACCATTCTTTGGGTGGTGGTTGGCTACAGCCTCGCGTTTAGCGGCAGCAGCATTGTGGTCGGTGATGCGTCGTTTTTAGGATCTTTCAGCAACTTCCTGCTCGGTGAAATAAAGGAGGCTACGGTTTTAGGAACAATTCCTGAATCGTTGTTTGCGACATTCCAACTAACGTTTGCGATCATCACCCCCGCCTTGATAGTTGGGGGATTTGCAGAGCGTATGCGGTTTTCCGCGATGTTGGTGTTCTCGGCCTTATGGCTACTGTTGGTCTATGTGCCTATTACCCACTGGGTATGGGGTGGTGGCTGGCTCGGCGATCTCGGCTTCATGGACTTCGCTGGCGGCTCGGTAGTTCACGTCACAGCGGGCACTGCAGCCATCGTTGCTGCACTATATATGGGAAGTCGCAAAGGCTACCCTGATTCCTCGAATATTCCTCATAACGTCCCGCTCACGGTCATGGGTGCGGGTATGCTCTGGGTAGGTTGGTTTGGATTCAATGGTGGTAGTGCCTTAGCCGCGAACGGCGATGCAGCCATGGCATTGACGGTAACTCACATATCTGCGGCGACGGCCGCCTTCACCTGGATGGTTATTGAGTGGTTGCGCTTTGGCAAGCCCACGGTGCTTGGAACTGTGACTGGCATGGTTGCTGGACTTGGTTGCATTACGCCGGCATCGGGCTTCGTTGGGCCTGCGGGTGCGCTCGTGATTGGCTTTTTAGCAGGATGGGTTTGCTTCGAAGCGACTGGTCTCATCAAACGAAAGTTGTTCATCGACGATTCGCTTGACGTTTTTTCTGTCCACGGCGTAGGTGGATTTCTCGGTATTGTTTTAACCGGCATCTTTGCTAGCGCATCGCTTGGCATATTTGGCGGTCAAGAGGACATTTCAATCGGTGGGCAAGTCGGGACGCAATTGATAGGCGGTATTAGTACGCTCGTTTGGACCGCATTGCTAACGCTGGCAATCCTTTGGGCCGTTGATTACATGATTGGTGTTCGTGTCTCCGAAGAGGAAGAGGACGAAGGTCTCGACCTTACTTCATTTAATGAACGCGGTTACACCCTGTAGAAATTAAGTAAAACACCGGTACGCAAAAGGCGTGAGACTATCGATTCTCACGCCTTTGTTCGTCCGCCGCACCAACCTTGAAGTGCGTCGTTCGGTTGCTAGTTTTGCTTAGTAATTGAATCCAGGTTCAATAGTGGCAATGAATTTCCGCCATTCACAACAGGCAACTTGCCGTCCCACTTTTCTGCAAGCCGCAACTCAATAAGTTCGGGATTGTCACGCAACGCTTTTGCTTCGCGTTCGATCGCTTCGGCTTTAGCGACGGAGGCTTGGGTGATCTGATACGCCTCGGCATCAGCGGCTAATTTGCGCTCTTCGGCGGCCGCTTCCGCTTGGGTAACGCGTCGCAGTTTTTCATTTTCCGCTTTTAGCGCTTCTTGTTCTGCCTGCACCTTTTCTTCAATGGCACGATTGAATTCGGACGAAAACTCAAAGTCCGTGATGGCGACGTTGTCCAAGTTCAACGCACCGTCCGCACCCTTTTGCGCTAGGGTTTCGTCGATAAAGGCTTCAATGGCGGCTTGGATTTTTTGCTTGACTTCAGAACGTTTGGTTACGAGCTCCTCTGCTGTGTATTGGGCGGTCACGGCCTTGACGGATTCCTGAATGGCAGGCGCAATGACGTTTGCTTCAACAGTGGCAGAACGGCCAATAGATTGGTAGGTGCGCGGTGCGACGGCTCCAATCAGAGAGTATTGCACGGCGACGCGAGTTGAGACGACTTGTAGGTCTTTAGAGGCTGCGGTTGCAGCACTATCACTCTTTTGAAGGCGAATAGAAATCTCTTCGATGCTATCCAGAAAAGGTTTCTTGAAATTGAATCCTTCCGCCATCGGCGAAGGTTGAACAGCACCTAGTGTGCGAACAACGCCAACATGCCCGCTATTTACGATCGCGAAACTGCTGAGTAGCAGGAACAGCACAAGGACGGCGATCACGCCGGCAGCAATCTTTGTCACCATAGAGTAGGTTCCAAATTACAGAAATTTGTTCAATTCTATGGTGCGGCAGGTCCATCCTCGTGACGGGCACTTGCGTTTTCGACAAGCAGTTCGAGTAAATCGGGGAACTCGATGCTTGCTGCTCGGGCTGCATCTGGAAATAAGCTTGTAGGCGTCATCCCAGGAATCGTGTTCAGTTCTAGCAACCAAAACTCTTGGTCATCGACGATGAAGTCGGACCGTGAAAAATCCCGACAACCTAATGCTTGATGCGCTGCAATCGCAACATGCTTTAGACGTGCGATGGTCGCTTCCGGCAACGAAGGCTCAATCACATGTCGACTCGCGCCTTCTTTGTAGCGGTTCGTGAAGTCGTACCACTCGTTTGCGGCGAGGACTTGAATTTCGATGATTGGCAGCGCTTCTGCGACACCGCCGTGTTCGAGTACGGCAACAGTGATCTCGCGGCCGGCTTTGAAAGGTTCGACCACTAAATAGTCGTGGCTTTGAAAAGCGTCGCTAAGCACCGCGCTCAGATCTCCGCCATTCGGCAGTAGCCGCACACCGATTGCGGAACCTGCGGCGCGTGGTTTTATCGCGACGGCGTTGCCGATGGTCGCTTCGATATCGCTACAACGAGCATCCGACCAAGTTGCTTTCGATAGCAATTTCATTGGGAGGACTGGGAGGTCAAGCGTTTGCCAAACGCATTTGGCTTGAAATTTGTCGATTGCGAGCGCGGACGCTGTCATGGCGCTTCCTATAAACGGAAAGCCGTGGATTTCAAGAAACCCTTGCACCGACCCGTCTTCACCGGGACTGCCATGGAGAACAGGAAACACAACATCGGGCGCATACTCGATGAGTTCCGCTGGCATATTGGGGCTGAGTTCGATATAGCGAGTGTTGTGGCGCTCGCTAAGGCCTTGGATAACCTGTTTTGCAGAACTGCGCGACACCGTCGCTTCTGGCGATGTACCACCGCCTAATACGGCGATCTTCAAAACTTGTCCATATGTGCTAACTCGGCTCCCGCAAGCGTTTCGCTGTCGAGTCCGTGTGGTTCGAAACCGAACGCTCGTGAAAAGAAGTAGTACTCGCCTTTGAGGCAGGCCATGAGATTTTCGAGCTTGCGGAATCCGTGGCTCTCGCCTTCGAACATGAACAACGCCGTGGGGATACCTTTTTCTTTAAGCGCGTCGAACATCATGCGCGCTTGATTGGGTGGCACGACTTTGTCGTCAGTTCCTTGCGAAAAAATGACCGGACATTGCAAACGATCGACGTGGTGTATGGGCGATCGAGCTTGAAGTTGATCTTCTGGCACGAGTTGATCGATGTAACGTGACTCAAACTTATGCGTATCGGCGGCCAATGCATTTAAATCGGCAATACCGTAGCGACTTGCGCCTGCTTTGAACACGTTGGAAGTGGTGAGTGCTCGCAACACGGTAAAGCCGCCAGCGCTGCTGCCGGAGATAGCGACGCGTTGTGGGTCGACAATGTCTTCGGCAATCAGGTGACGTACGCATGCGGCAAGATCATTGACGTCTCGATTTCCCCATTCATTTAACAATCGATCTTGGTACGCACGCCCATACCCAGTGCTGCCGCTGTAATTGACGTCCACAACAGCCCAACCACGTGATGTGTAGAACTGGATGCGTGAGTTCAACGAAGCGGAGGTTCTACCTGTCGGGCCGCCGTGCGCTTGAACGAGCAGTGGCGGTCGTTCCTGTTCGGCAGCGGTAAAGTCAGGATTCTTCGGCAGATAGAGGTATGCGTAGACAACATCGCCAGAACTGCCCGAAAACTCGATTTGTTGCGACTTCGAGATGTACGCTCGTGGCAGAGGTGGCTCGCCCCCGCTTTTGATTGTGACTGTTTCGTCTGAGAATGATGCGCGAGCACATATGGAGGCGGATGCGTCCGTATGACTCTTTATGTACGCGAAGCCATTGCGAAATTTCGTTAGATCGCCGTATTCGACGGCGCCGCTTTCAACGGGAGTCAGCATCCCGGAGAAGGTGTCGATTAATGCAAGTTCAGTGCGATCCGGAGTGGTAAGTACGATGGTTTCAGATAGCGCAACATATTGAGTCGCGCCGAGCTGCCACATTGCATGGCCGTATTCGCGGTCGTCCGACGTGAGCGGGTAAACGCCATCTTGCTCGGTGAATGCATATAGATCATGAAAACCTGATTGATCGGAGGAAAAAATGAGCAAGTCGTTGGACAACCACTCTGGCTGAAAGATAGTCTCCGTTTGGCCACCTGCAATGATGACTGCGTCGCTACGCGCTGGCAATAGAGACATGACATAGAGCTGCGTGCCGTTCCATGGCATATTAGGATGGTCCCAAGCTAGGAATGCGACTTTGGTGCCATCCGGTGAGGTACGTGCGTGAGCGTAGAAATCATGCCCGTTGTGCAACGACTCAATATCGCCAGATTCCACATGAATTGAAGCAATGTCGTTGATTGCCTCCAGGCCTTCTATATGGCGTTCGCGAACGCATAGCAGTTGATTTCGTGTTGGGTCAAAGCTCGGGTCGGCAAACCTCTCGTCGACTGTTGAATAGGTAAGCTGAATAGGCTTGCTATCGCCGTTTAGTTGATTTGCGTACAGATTCTGATCTTTGCCATTGACGAAATAAACGTTTCCATTACCAATGCAGTACGCAACACCGCCATATTCGTGGACCGTGCTAGCCACTGAGTAGTCCGCAGGTGTTACATCGACGTGATCACCGTCTCGATGGCGTACCACGACGCGACGACTATCTTCTTGTGGTCGACTTTCCAGCCAGAACAAATCACCGTTCCAACTGCGCAGCTGCCCTAAACCTACGGCAGAATGAGTCGTGAGTTTTTCGACCGTTAACGGTGATTGCCATGCACCGTATGGGAGGCTAGTGGGTGGACTCACGGCTTCATTTTTGGTTGCCGGTGCAACGCTTCACGGTCATCCATCGCAACCCAGCGCTCGTGGTCGCGCCAACGACCATCGATGAAGAGAAACCTTGGTGAAAATCCTTCAAGAACGAAGCCGCAACGTTGTACAAGCTTGCGCGAAGGATCATTATTTGGCTGAATATTAGCTTCCACTCGATGCAACCCCAAGTTCTTGAATGCGTAACTCAATACCAAGTTCAAACCTTCTGTCATATAGCCATGCCCTGTATGGTTTACGGAAGCGTAGTAACCGATGGTGCTGCTTTGAAATGAGCCTCGAATAATGCCGTTTAAATTGAATACCCCGACAATTTGTCCCGTTTCTTCCAAGCAGCAGAGCACACCTTCATGATCATCGCGTTGTGTGCGTCGATAGTAGCTGCGAAACGAGTGGCTGGTAAGAGGTGTTGTGATCCATGGCGAATGCAATCCAATGCTAGTTTGGTTCAAAGCGAGAATTTCGCGTTTGTCACGCGCTTCGATGCGCCGAATATGAACGCGAGGGTTCACGCTCGCTGCGTTCGCAACGTCCACCTTAGCGTCGCGACGCACGATGCCTGCCGAAAGCGCATACACCCGTGACGCGCCGCGTAGCTAAGTTGTATGTCACCGACGATTGTTCGTTATGTGACATAGCACTCGACATGCTTATTCGGTCTAAGGTAATGAGTGGCGTGGTACTGACAACCGTCGACGTTGCGCTCGATGACGATTTATTCACGACGTACGGTGACCTTATACCGGTATTGGCATACGCAGGAAACACCATGAACTGGCCTTTCACGATGACAGATATTGAATCGTTTATCGCGCAGTCGGAAAAGCGGTCGTAAGAAGCGAAGTCGGTTTTTAGTTACCCTGAAAATTAGGTTCCCGCTTTTCTACAAAAGCTTTGAATGCTTCCCTCGAGTCGTTACTGGCTCCTGTTCGTGTATGGCGTTCAGTCTCAAGCTCGATATACGATCGCAAGGGCATGTTCTCGGCATCGATGAAATTGCGTTTCATTTCGCCGATCGCGAGGGGTGCCATTTTGGAAAAGCCAATGGCTAATTGTTTCACTTCATCGTAGAACGATTCTTCAGGAAACGTTTTCAATACCAAGCCGATTTCCTCTGCTACGTCGGCACGAAATTTTTGGCTAGAGAAGAACAACTCCCGCGCCTTGGTAGCACCGACGATTCTTGGTAGCAGCCAGGGACCGGCCATGTCCCCGGAAATCGCCACGCCTAAGAAAGCAGAATTGAATACGGCTCGTTCACTCGCATAACGCAAGTCACAAGCACACGCCCAGCCGAAACCTGCACCAGCGCAAGCGCCATTTACGGCAGCGATTGTGACCTTAGGCATCTCGTGAAGTAGCGAGGTGATATGGAAATATTCCTTACGGTTGGGTTCTTGCTTGGCACCGCTTGTCGATGCCTTGAGATCGACGCCTGGGCAAAAAGCGCGACCTGCGCCGGTAAATAGGAGCACGCGGATGTTTGGGTCTGTTGCAGTAGCGCTCAAACACTCCCAAAGTTCCCGCATCATCGTATTGGTGATGCCATTCATTGCGTCCGGGCGATTCAGCGTGAGGGTTGCTAGCGTCCCTTCAACTTCATAGGTAATCGTTTCATAGTCAGACATGTGTCAACGAGCCCGTATAGGTAGGTGTGGTTGAAGTTTATTCATGCCTTCTAAAGTCGCTCAGTTCAAGCGAAAAAACCGTTTAGCGTTGGCAGTTGTGATTTCATCGACATGCGATTCGCTTTGCGCTCTCACTTCCGCAACCTTCTGGCGTACGTATTTCAAATTCATTGGTTCATTGCGTCGCGTTTTAGGACGCGGCCGAATCGTACGCGGCATCAGGTATGGCGAGTCCGTTTCAATGAGTAGTTTTGACTCAGGGATGCGCGGCACGATGCTTGCCAGTTCTTTGCCGCGCCGTTCATCGCATACCCATCCGGTGATGCCAATATAGCAATCTTGCGCGATATAGGCGTCAAGCAACGCTTGGTCGCCTGTGAAGCAATGCACGACAACCTCGGTGGTTGCGTGGCGTAAGAGCATTTCCAACACTTCGCCTTCTGAGTCGCGGTCGTGCACGAAAACGGGTAGCTGCAGCGCAGACGCCAACTCAAGCTGGGTTTGAAAAACACGTCGCTGATTGGCGCGGGTCGAGAAATTGCGAAAGTAATCTAACCCTGTTTCGCCGATAGCGACCGCGCCTTGCTTTGCAAAATCGGTGATGGTGGTCAGCGAATGTGCTGTGAAATCATCTGCATGGTGAGGATGCACACCAGCTGTAGCGGCCAGGTAGGCTGGATATCTAACAGCTAATTCAAAAGCCTGTCGGCTCGATACTTCATTGGTGCCAGTTACAACGATGCGTTCAACACCAACGTCTTTTGCGCGCTCACAAACCTCGTCCAAATCATCCGTGAAGGATTTATCCGTCAGGTTTGCGCCGATATCGATCAATTCAGCAAGTACGGTGCTAATTGGAGCTCATGATCGCCAAACAATTTCGCATTGTGACCATCGCGAGTGGCATAGACCACTGTGAACGCGAGCACAGCCTTGACGTATTCGCGCGTTTCGCGATACGGTATGACTTCAACAAATGAGATGGCGTCCTGGACTTTGTATTTCCGCAGCCAGCGATAGGTATTGCTTTTACCGGCGTTGTATGAAGAGGCAACCAAGATTCGATTGTTATCGAACTCTGCAAGTAGCTCCGCGACGTGGTATGAGCCAATTTCAATGTTGCGTCGTGGGTCTAACAGCGTAGTCGCACTGGGTCTTCGCAAACCCTGATTTCGAGCCGTTGCTTGCGCCGTGGCTAGCATGAGCTGCATCAGACCTCGTGCACTCGCTCGAGATACCGCACGATAGTTGAATGCACTCTCTTGTCGGGAGATCGCAAGCAAAAACTCAAGCGGCACATTGGTGATAAATGCGCCTTCACGAAAGTAGCTCAGGAATGGTTTTGGGAACCGCACTTCCAAGAAATTCAGCGCTTCACCGCGATTCGCTGCCCAAATGGCTTCGTTTGACAATCCGTACTCATTGAACCATTGAATCATGACCATCTTTTCGTCATGGGTTAGCGATTCTTCGAGCTTGCGCCATTCGGTGCGACCGTTTTGAGGTTCGCCTACAGCGAAGAATTCAAAGACCATTCGCACGTGCGGGTTTACCGCTAGGCGCGCTTCCAGTTGCGGATCGGATAGATATGCCTGTTCATTGAGATTGACTGGTTGCTCAAGTAATTGAGCGGCCAAAAAGCCATAGTAGGTGCGCTCACCCGCAAGCATCTGAAGTGCTTCACGCCAATCTTCCTTGCCAAGCGCTCGATCGACTTGAGATCGCCAAAACCGCCATTCGTAACGAAGAAGATCTTCCTCCGGCAGCTGCTTCATCCATTGATCGGCTTCTCGCCATGCTCGTTTTGCAATGGCAGCGTGCGTGACTCTTTCCAATGCGCGTGTGGACAGTCTTTCGTAATACGGCAGGCCTGTGTGACCATCCAGTCCAAGCCATAGGTACAGTTCACTGAGCGAAGCGTCGGCTTGTGCCGATTCGATTTCTCTCGTGTGACGGTGCTGTTGCCACAGTGAGAAAGCACGTGTCGAATCTGTTTTGGCGAGGTTGAATAATCCGAATATCCAAGCGTCGTTCCCCCAGCGATCGTTCTTGAACCGACTTGGATTGGCAACGATGCTTGGGTTGCGGCGGGCGTCATACATCATTTGCCCGCTAAGTTTTACATCGGCCGGTAGAAAACGAAGAATGTAGCGGCTGAGTTGATATTGGCGGACTGAAAGCGCTTTTTTCAATCGCTCCCATGCAAGTTCAGTTGAGACACCGTCATCGCGAATCCACTGTTCAAACGCTGGATCGCACGATTTGTGCTGGCTTTTCTCAACGTTCCACAATGCTGGTAGTTCGCGATAGGCTGCGTCTTTCGCACCAATCCTCAAGAGCGCTAGTGCATAACGACATTGGTCGATGACGTCATTTGAAGGTTCGTAATAGTCGACATAGTTCTTCCAACGACCGTTTCTTGCCTGCACGTCTAGCCATTGCTTTATATAACGATCGCCAAAAGAGTAGTGGCTCATCGCATCTCGATACGCCAATGCTTGAGCTGGGTTAGCGTTGCCGACGCCTCGCAACGCACGTCGATATTCAAGGTAAGGAACTAGGGGATAGTCGCCGAGTTGCTCACGGTACCTCTCGAACTGAGTGATGCGATTTGATTGAACCGCGCTCAACGCTTTTTTATAAAGTGCGCGATCCTCGAATAGATTTGCGGAAACAGTAGAGCATGAAAACGAAATGACTAACGTTGTAAGCAATATCAGCGTGTGTTTACGGCGTAGTAATCGAGTTGCTCTGCAAAAATTACGCAACTGCGAGTTTGGCCTAACAGCATGCAAGGACATCCTCATTTGAAGAATCTACCCATTGCACGAAAAAACGGTAAAGAATGCACATGTGGATTCATGTGCCATACGAGTTACATCCATGTTCACTCTTTTTAGCGATGACAAGTAAACGTCGCTAGAGCGTCATTCCATTGACGCACTTGGCGTGATTTTAGGGATACGTTTGAGATGTTTTCTTTTGTGCAGGTGCCGCAGCCTAACAAGATTTGGCTTACTTTTTGGTAACGATTGCGCGTTTCTGAAGACCCGCAATGGTTAGTTAAACGGCTTCTTTCAGGATTTTTTGAACGCCTACTCGCACTGCAATGATGTCACATGGTGCGCCGTGGAGCACACCGTTTGCTGTTGAACCAAACAACAACGCTAAGCCATGACGTCCGTGTGAGCCAACAACAATGCAATCGACTTCATTTTCCTGTGCAAATCGATGAATCTCACGTTCTGGACGACCATACACCAAGTGCTGGTGATCGCTAGGGATGTTGTAACCTTGAGAAAAAGTCGCTATATAGGACTCAGTCTGATCAGTAATCGATTCTTGAACCGACGAGACGTCCATCGGAATATCGCCGCCGTAAGACAAAGCGATTGGTTCGATAACGTGAATGAGGTGCAAATCCGCGGAACTGACCTTCGCTATGTCATTCGCTCGGTCTGCCACAAGTTTGCACTCTTCAGTGAGATCGACCGCAACGAGAACGCGAGAATAGAGGCTCATGACAATAAAGAGTCCACTCGTTGCGATTTATTTTAAAACGGTTTGTTAGTTAAGATAAAAAAGAGATTCGCTCATAGATGTAGCTAGATTGGCATCTGTTTTCGCCCAAAACCTGTCAAATGTACTCCATCGAAGAGCGACAAAAACTCGCCGTTGAATGGGGATCCTCAGAGTACCGAGCAAGTGGATTGGTTGATCATCGCGCTTTTGATCGTCGTTGCGTTTGGCGGTGTCGCCTATGTGTTGCCGAGTAAGTTTCAACGCGAGGTTGGCAAACTTCGTCTTGAAGCCCGACAATTTGGTTTCTCGACGTCATTAATGAATGTAGCAAACTTGAATGCTGAAGCTGCAGATCGAGTTACGGCCGGTGGCAAAGTTCGCTTTCGAGACAATTTTTGCGCTGTCTACCACAAGCGATACGCGAAAAAGGTCCCACATGCACCGCTTTGGCGCTTGGATCGATATGACAAAGGCAAGTTTCCTGTGCCTGCCTGGACATTGCACGGCGACGCGTTAGAGGGGGTTGATTTGTCCAATGCACCCTACTGGAAAGATGTACAAGGTCTCCTTGCAACCATGCCACGAACATGCAGAGCTGTTGAGTGCAATGCAGATGGCATCAGTTGGATCGGCATCGAAGCGCGTGAAGTTGTGCTAGCTGGCGATTTCCTGAAAAATCTAGCGAATGCGCTTGATTCACTAGCTGAACTGAACGTCAATTTGAGTGGGACAGATGAAGATTTGAAATCAGACCCATGAGCGCAACTTATAAGATTTTTTCTAAAATCGCCGAAATTTGACCAATCAAGAATTTTTTTCCATACGTAACTCGCCAAAAAATCTGAGGAATCATGCCGAAAAACTTAGTCATCGTTGAATCACCAGGCAAGATCAAGTCAATTGAGAAATATCTAAAAACACTCGCCAAAAACTCTACCAATCCGAATGCTGCTAGAGATACCTACAAAGTCATTTCTAGCTATGGTCACATTAGAGATTTACCTGAAAAAGGTGGGCTTCAAATTGAAATCGAGAATTCTTGGAAGCCAAACTATCAAATCTTGCCGGATAAAACCAAACGGGTCGAATCGCTCCGGCGCGCCGCTGAAGACGTAGAGCGCGTCTATCTTGCAACCGACCTAGACCGGGAAGGTGAAGCGATCGCCTGGCACCTCAGTGAAGTCATAGGTGGCGATCCCAAGCGATTTATCCGAGTTGTATTCAATGAGATAACCGAAGCCGCTATTCACAAGGCGTTTGCTGAAGGTGGATCAATCGATCTCAATCGTGTCAATGCCCAACAAGCGCGGCGTTTTTTAGATCGTGTGTTTGGGTTCGAAATGTCGGGGTTGCTGTTTAAAAAAATAGGCCGAGGGCTTTCCGCAGGGCGCGTTCAGAGTGTCGCTGTGCGTCTCATCGTTGAACGTGAACAGGACATTCGTGCGTTCAATCCAAAGGAATTCTGGGAGATTTTCGCTGATTTGCAGGCGTCCAATCATGACGCACCCCAGCGATTCCAACTCTACACCACCGAGCAAACGAAATTCAATATTGCAACTTCTGATGCCGCTGACGGTGTTATTGCCGCAATCAATGGCGCGGATTTAGCTGTTGACTCCATTACGACGAAGCAGTCAGTTTCACGACCTAGCGCCCCATTCAAAACCTCTACGTTGCAGCAAACCGCTTCTTCACAGTTGGGTTTTCAGGTAGCTAGAACCATGCGTTTGGCTCAGACGTTGTACGAAGCTGGCTTGATTACGTACATGCGTACAGACTCAACGAGCATTTCTGACGACGCCCGTAACGCAGCCGGCCAACTGATCCAGCGTAAGTTTGGTAGCGATTACTTGCCGGATTCTCCTAATCTTTATGAAAACAAGGAAGGAGCGCAAGAAGCTCACGAGGCCATACGACCTAGCGATGTGCAGCTGGAACCCAATGTTGCTATCAATTCGCTTCTATTGCCGGTGCTGCGCAACAGACGTGGCGACCTCGAACCTGCGGCACGCCTGTACGAACTAATTTGGCGTCGCTTCGTTGCTTCCCAGATGACCGTCGCTCGCTACGAGAACACCACCGTCGCGGTAAAAGCAGGTGAGCACGAATTGAGACTAATCGGTCGTCGAACCTTGTTTGATGGTCATCGTAAAGTCGCACCCACCCGTAGTGGTGAGAAAGAACCAGCGGAAATTCCTCTCTATCGCGAAGGTGAGTCATTGAGACTGAGTGGCGTTGAGAAGAAGCAACATTTCACACAACCGCCACCTCGATACAACGAAGCGAGGCTGGTGCGTGAACTTGAGAATCGAGGCATTGGCAGGCCGAGCACCTATGCCTCCATTATTGCAACGATTCAACAACGAGGCTATGTGAAGTCGATACGTAAACGTTTGCACGCTGAACGAATCGCGGAAGTGGTGACGAATCGATTGGCCGGCAGTTTTACAGAAATTCTGAGCTATGAATTCACGGCCGACATGGAGCGTCATCTTGATACGGTAGCAGAAGGGGCAAGAGACTGGTTGCATCTGCTTGACGCTTATTACAAGGAATTTGAACACTTGATGGTGGCTGCCCTCGGTGACGATGGCATGCCTCCTAATGATCCGATTGAAACCAAAATCACATGCGAGTCGTGTGGTAGACCCATGAACATCCGCGTCGCGAGTGCTGGCACATTTCTAGGGTGCTCCGGCTATAGCTTGCCAAAAGCTCAACAATGCCGCAATACCATCGATCTCAAGCCTGATGAATTGAGCGTTGAATCAAAGTCGGATCAAGTTACTGATGACGGCGATAACGTTGAGGACGACGAAGAAGAAAGTCGACGTTTGCTGGCAAAACGCACATGCAAGAGATGTGGCGGCGCGATGGACAGCTACATCATGAGCGAAAACCTCAAGGTGCACATGTGCGGGAACTTACCGCAATGTCCGGGATACGAATTAGAAGAAGGTAAATTCGACGTCCCAGGTTATGACGGCCCCACCGTTGGGTGCAATGTCTGCGAGAGTGAAATGCAATTACGTGATGGACGTTGGGGAGCTTACTGGGCATGCACGAACGAATCGTGCAAGAATACGAGAAAACCCCTACCTCCCGATAATCGCCCGGCGATGGTGCCGATTCCAATGAAAGAACTGCTAGTCGATGACACAGACGATTATTTCGTCTTACGTGAAGGAAAGGCTGGAATATTTCTAGGTGCTAGTCAATATCCGAAGATCCGTGTGATACGAAAACCCAGTATCAAGGAACTACAGAATCACGCCAATGAAATTGAGCCAAAATTTCAGTTTTTGTTGGCTGGCCCATTGGAAGATGGTGAAGGTAACGACGTAGTCGTTAAGTTTTCGCGCGCATCACAATCGCACTTTCTAGCAACTGAACGTGATAAAAAGGAAACGGGGTGGCGCGCGTACTACAACGACGGCAAATGGGAAGTTGTTGAACGGAAACCTAAGGGTAACTCACGTCGCGTACCAGCTTAAGTTAGGTCCATCGCACAAGTGGTCTCTACATAAGTCATGCATTACGCGATATAGTTGACCAGTCATCTAGCGCAACTCACAACTTCTGCTCAACTTAAACAAGCGTGCGATCATTTTGCGTCAAGTCAAGGGCAATTGAGGCGACGGTAGCAGCGCGATAGGTAGCAAAGCTCGTAACGCCTTAGCAGGAATTGCCACACTGCTTATTTGTTTGAATGGGGTTCAAGTCAAGCACGGTGCAGGGACCGAGCTAAGAGTTACTTCTTGGGTTTTATAAATGGCACGAGGCGCCGCGAAAGCGACGCCTCGCTAATATAGGTCTTGAGTTAGCTAGTCCTTAATAGTTGCGTGTTTAGATGCGCATGCGAATCAAACCGACGCTGATCCCCTCAATTTGTAGGTCAGGCGAACGCTCGTGGACTCGAATCGTGCGATATTCAGAATTTTCCGGAATGAGGTGGATTTCGCGATTTTCGTGATCGTGCTTGAATCGCTTCACGGTCACTTCGTCGTCTAGCCTGGCTACCACAATCTGATTGTCGCGCGCTAATTGAGTTTTGTGCACGGCTAGGAGATCACCATCGTAAATGCCGATTCCCGTCATGCTCTCACCTTGTACGCGCAATAAGTAATCAGCCGCCGGATCGAATATAGAACCGCTGACGGTGCTATTTTTCTCGATATGTTCCTCGGCGAGAATGGGCGAACCAGCGGCGACTCGACCCACAATAGGTAAGTGACCGCTTCGAGTGTCTTTGATGATGATGCCGCGAGAGGTATTACGACGCAATTCGATGTACCCTTTTTTATCGAGTGCTCGAAGATGTTCTTCTGCGGCGTTTGGTGATTTGAAGCCGAACTCATCCGTGATGTTGCGGCGCGTAGGTGGATATCCGTGCTCCTCGAGGTACAACTTAATGAAATTGAATACATCGGATTGTCGTCTGGTAATGCTTTTCAACTTAACCTCCATGGTTAGTTGTTAGTGTGTTCAGGTATGTAAATATACACATTATTAAAGGTATATGCAATTAGGAAGTTTTACACTAGTGGATACAGCTATTCAAGACTTATGCGCCTAGTTTTCGTCAATAAATGTACAGTCGTTAGGACATAGTTTCAATGTAGCACGGTCTTATGAAAGAATGGTTACTAGCTAATTGTGTACCGCTCTTTGCAGGGCATGTAAGTGATTAGCACGAAAATGAGAATCACCACGCCTCGCAAACTAGAGAATGGCTCTCAAAGGCGCATCGAGTTCCGAAACGGCATGGTCCGGCAGGCCGAGATTGAAACCTGCTATCGGCTTAAGCCAACGGCAACTGTAGTACATGTTCAGTGCTTTCCGATGCTGAGTGGTCGTGGTGTTGACGCCATTGGTATGCCATAACCCGCCGTCGATTAGTAGCATCGAGCCTGGATTCATTTCCATGACCTCGTATGAGGTTTCTTGGTCAATCGGACAATCCCAGGTGTGACTCTTAGGCACCACCCAAGTAGCACCGGTGTCTTTCGTAAAGGGATCCAGCGCAAGTAACGTGTTGATTACAAGAGGCGGATGTGGGCGTGGAATAGGGTAGAGTACATCGTCACGATGGAAACCCCGAGCACTTTCGGCGGGAACAACATCCTTAAGCATGGTGCCGGAAAGTTGTGATAGTCCGCCCCACATGTTCGCATTGCTAGTGGATTCACCTAGGATTTCGTTCACGATGCCTAGCACCAGTTCATTGCAATACAAATCGTCAAACGCTCGTGATTTGCTGAACAGTTCTTTACACATGCGGCCGTGAACAGGACCTGAAACGCCTGGCATTTGAATTGGCGTTCGTTCCATAAGAGCTTCGGCATCTCGCCTCGCGCGTTCCAGTCGCTCGCCTGAGATGAGATCCTCAACGACGGTGTAACCATCGCTTCGCAGTTGATCGGCAGCGGACGCTAGTTTTTGCTCGTTTGTCATGGTGCTTTAGATGAAGTTGTGTCGTAATTGTGTCTTAATCGTAGTCGGCGTATCGTCTGCTGCCTCAAACCTTAGCAATAATCCGTGTTCCTACGAGAGGGACTGACGTTGGCAGATCAACTTGGTAATGGCGAAGAGCGAGGTTCAGATTGGCAACCAGAAATCGCCGAACTTAAAAGGCAACAGACGTTCGCCGAGGCATTAGGTGGGCAAGACAGCGTTGCCTTCCACCATAGTCGTGGCAGACTCACAGTGCGCGAACGCATAGATCTGCTTCAAGATGCTGACTCCTTCCATGAAATCGGTGCCATAGCAGGTACAGCCGAGTGGGACGGCGATCGTGTTGTTTCATTGAAACCCGCGAATTCCGTTACAGGCACCGTTCTTATTGACGGTCGTAAAGTAGCGGTTTCTGGCGGCGACTTTACGATTCGCGGCGGCTCAGCTGACGCCGCCATAGGAAACAAGAGTGGCTTTGCGGAAGCGTTCGCTTTGCGTGCGCGCATTCCGTACATTCGCTTGCTTGACGCGACTGGTGGCAGTGTCAAGACGTTTGAGCAAATTGGTCGCACCTATTTGCCGGGCAATGCTGGAACAAATGTCTCCGCTGAACTGATGCAGTATGTCCCTGTGGTTTCCGCGGTATTAGGCTCGGTGGCTGGCTTACCTGCGGTTCAAGCGTGTATGTGCCACTTCAACGTCATGGTGAAAAACACGAGCCAAGTGTTTGTGGCGGGACCGAAAGTGGTTGAGCAAGCTACCGGTTCCGAGATTTCAAAAGAAGATTTAGGTGACGAGCGCATTCAAGTCAAGAATGGTGTCATCATGAATCTAGCCAAGGACGAACCTGATGCAATCCAGCAGATAAGACGATTTCTCTCCTATTTACCAGCCAATGTGTGGGAAGAGCCGCCGGTGCGCGACTGTCACGATGACATGCAACGCAAAGAAGAATCGTTACTGTCGGTTGTGCCCCGTAACCGTAGGCAGATCTACGATCCACACCTAATCCTGTCAGCGGTCCTCGACCAAGATAGTTTCTTCGAAATCGGTCCTCATTACGGTCGTGCTCGGATTACCGGCTTGGCGAGAGTAGACGGGCATCCCGTCGGTGTCATGGCTAATCATCCCAAGTTCAATGGTGGCTCAATGGACGTCGCTGCCGGCGAGAAGACCATCCGACTCATCGAACTCTGCGACATGTTCCATTTGCCACTGGTTTATTTCGCTGACGAGCCAGGCTTTTCCGTAGGTGTAGCGCAAGAAAAACTTGGCATCGTTCGTGCAGGAGCTCGAATCGTTACCACCATGGCGCGCAGCACAATGCCGTATGTTTGTTTCGTCGTAAGGCAACTTTATGGTGTGGCTGGCGGTCTCCACCAACGAGGAGGTGATGCGCTTTATCGACGCTATTGCTGGCCATCGACGCACGGTGGTTCCATGCATATTGAAGGTGGTACGGCTATCGCTTATAAGCGTGATATCGAAGCAGCTGAAGACCCCGATGCAAAACGTGCCGAAATCGAAGCACGCCTGCAATCGATTTCATCGCCGTTCCGTAATGCGCACGCATTTGGTATTGAAGAGATGATTGATCCACGCGATACGAGACCGCTGTTGGTGGACTTCGTTCACGATGCTTGGCGGGTGGTGCGCTCACAATTAGGCGAAAAAGCCGGTCCGGCATATACGCCATGAGGCATAAAGGAATGGACGACGTCAGTACTTTAGCTAAAGAGGTTGGATATTGAGAGGAACGACCCTTTTAATCGCGTTCGTTGCTTTATTTATTGCGTTGGTTGGTTGTGCACCATCCGAACCTAACGCTGTCGACGAACAACCGACGACGGCACGCCTTATGGACCCGTTGCTTAATACAGCATCGGAGGTGTTTTGGGATTCAGCGGGATTTATCGATACCTATGAAGGCACTACTGATCTCACACCAACCACTGCCGAAGGATGGCAAAAAGTACTTGAGGCCGCCGATGAAATCGATGCGCTCAGCGCCATGCTCAAACAGGAGCGCTATTCATTGAATAGAGCAGCTTGGAACGTGCTGGCTGACAATTTAATCGCTGCATCGGAATCAGGTCGGCAAGCTGCGCTTGCGCGCGATGGTGCGGCTTTGTTTCAAGCGGGCGCGGATCTATATCAAGTCTGCGTTGCTTGTCATCAAACGTTTTGGTCTAACAACCGATTTACTAGCGACGGGGACTAAATCACCCTCACACCAAATTCAGCTGCGCGTATCAAGCTCTTCTGAGAGCACGTCGGGATTCGGTTCAGTACCCCATCCCGGTCGGTCGGGCATGAGCAACATGCCGTTAACGATCTCTGGTGCGTGTGTGAATATGGTCGCATCTTCTGCTACACGGTCGATGTCTGTTTCCATTATTTTCAAGTTTGGTGCGACCGCACAGAAGTGAGCGCTCATCATGGTGGATAGATGACCGTAGTAATTGTGAGGTGCAACATTGACTTGGAATGCATCTGCCATCGCGGCGATCTTGAGCGATTGCCAAGCGCCATTCCACGGCACATCGATGATGGCCACGTCCAAAGCTTCCGCTTGCAGATAGGGCAAGTACTCCACCATACCGGTGAGTGATTCGCAGCCACTAACAGTAAATGGACTGTGCTTTCGAATCGTTGCGAGCGCTTGCGGGTAGGGTGTATCGATTTCAACCCAAAAAATGTCGAGATCTTGCAGTGCCCGCAAAATCGCTAAATAGCCTTCCGTACGAGCGTTGTAGTTTAGGTCCAGCAGGATGTCCATGTCAGGACCGCATCCGTCACGGAACGCTTGCAGATAATCGACCAACCCGTTCAGAACGTGTCTTGGCGGCGTCCGCGATGGATCGTCATTGCGATTGAACCCTGGCGACCAACCCACCATGCCATTTTCAGTTTCGCGAAAGATGTTGGTCTTTAGCGCGGTAAATCCCTCAGCGGCAACTTCGCGACCCAAGCTTCGTATGTCGTCAAGATTTCGTACTGGCGCAGCAAACTCGCCCGGTCGCGAGATTCGCCACGTACCGCAATGTGACCAATAGACGCGAATCTCGTCTCGTACTTTACCACCGAGAATTTCGTAGCAAGGCACACCAAAGTGCTTCGCCTTTGCATCCAGAATCGCATTCTCGATTGCACCTATTGCTCTTGGCAAGACACCATATAGAGATTGTCGAGAAGTCGCGGCGAGTCTAGCGTAGATGCCTTCGTGGTTAATGGCGTCCTCGCCTACGGCTGCTCTCGACAGGCGATTTATCGCGGTCGTTACGCCGACAGCGTCAAATCCCTCGTCGTATTCACTCCAACCAATGATGCCGTTTTCAAGGGTTACGCGAACGAAGTGGTACCTACGCCAGCCTGCTGGACAGTGAAACGTCTTAATTTCGGTGATTTTCATTGGAACCTCGCGTGAAGGAGTGATCGTGGGGTAAATTCTTGGCGAGGAATGCGGCCAGATTTATCGTCCAATTTAACGATTGGTCGAGCGCAAATAACTTTCTCCCGGCTTTGGCATAGCGAGATTGTGCGAGCGGCCGCGCAAAAACTATGCTAAATCGCCATTTTCTTGGGTGTTACGCATCGAATGAACCGACAATTTTGAAGTATTACTTTCAGCTTGCAACTTGAAATTCGCTCGTGACGCCTCGTGAGAGAGATCTTTGTCGGTTATACGAATCGCTCGCCTAATATAGGTTGTTGCATTGAGCAACACCCGCCTGCCAGCAAAAACGGCACTGGCGCGGCAATTACTCGCTACTAATTCTCCGTGAGATTTCTATTGACGAGCAACAGGTACTTTGGTTACGAGTCGGGCTTCATCTCTCATTCGTCGCGCAAACGGACTCCAGGGGTATTAAGTGGCGCAGAAAAATCGTGAGGACCTCGCTTAATCGCGACACACCACATCTAGGTATCCGCATTTCTTCGAATATGCTGGGTAAGAGTCTGGAACACGCTCACTCACAATCACACCCAAATATGAAACGGGTTTGAATTGCGCAATGCGTTTGGCTTATCGCGCCATACGGTTCGGAACTACTTCGAGACTAGCAAAGCTAGATGCCTGGTCTGCGTGCATATAGCTTGATTTGCGGCCCTAGACGTCATGCATGCAGGCGAGCACTGTTTCTCATGCTAGAAAGGCTTTCCCGCGGTGTCAGGTTTTAGATTACTGACAGACATTGAGAAACAGTATCTTCCACCCGTCGGAATATTGAAAACCGCGATACATTTATCGCATCCTAATTAGGTAATACCGACAAGCCAGTTGGGAGCGAAATAGTTGAGAATTGCTATTCAAGCATATTTGCTAATTCGACAAAATTTAGAGAGACTGATTAACTAGGCCCTAATCTTGCTAGCAAAAGCACCATGAATCAACCCACGATGATCGTCGACACAGACCCGGGTCACGACGATGCGATCGCCCTCATCTTGGCGCACCATTACGCCAACGTGGTCGGGATAACCACTGTCGCAGGCAATACACGCATTGAAGACACAACTAGAAATGCGCAGCGACTCACTCAGTTACTCGAGGTGGATACACCAGTGCATAAGGGATCTGCGCTGCCGTTGCAAGGTGGAGCGGATTTTGCGACAGCGGTTCATGGCCAAGATGGGCTTGGCGGGATTGAGCTACCAGAGCCAACTCGAGATATCGCAAGTGATAGTGCGATTGAGTATTTGCTCGACATGGCAGCGCCGGATCTTTGGGTCGTAGCAATAGGTCCATTGACCAACATCGCGCATGTGCTAGCGCGGGATCCCGAGTGGATCCGGAAGATCGCCGGGTTGTCCATCATGGGTGGCGCGACTCACGGTGGCAATGTCACAGCGTCGGCCGAATTCAATATCTACTTCGATCCAGAAGCGGCAGACCGAGTTTTCCAAGCAGGTGGCAACGTAATGTTGTCAGGTTTGAATTTGACGCACCAGGTGCAAGTTTCTGCCGAGGAAGCGCGCACGCGTTGTGCTGGTGTGCCAAATACAGATCAAAATGAATTCGTTCGCTTGAATTTTGATCGTCTAATCCGTACTTTGGCGGGTCTCACTGGAACTGACGAAGTGGCCATGCACGATCCCGTCGCAGTTTTAGCTGTAACGCATCCTCATTTGTTTCAGTTCCAACCACGCGAAATTAGCGTTGAGCTAACCGGAACTCTTACTCGAGGAATGACCGTTGTCGATGAACGACTGCGAATTAAGGACTTTACACCACACGTCAATGTCGGGTATCACGCAGACGTTGAAAGCGTGAAAGACACTATTTTTAACGGGTTATTCACTACCGCATAGCTTCTTTTTGAGGATACCTTAAGCGACAAATCCAAAAATACGCCGAGCGTTGCGCTGGTGTTTTTGGTCCCGATGCCCATAAATCGTTTGCTCATCGCCAATCGAGACGAGTTCTCCATTCGTATCACGTAGGCTGCGAGTGATTTAGGCATCAACTCGGTGGCTGTTTATTTCACCGACTGCGTATCACCCAACATTGAGCGTAAGCTGTCGATGGACTGAGAACTGCGAACGCCTACAGTTCTGGCATAATTTCGCAAGGTCCTTGATTCGCTGTTAGAGGAGACCTGTGATGCGGATGAAATGGGCGAAACGATTAGGTATCGTGTCTATCGGCGTGGTACTTGCGTTCACGATGAGCAACGTCACCGGCACAAGCAATGAGAAGTGTGGAATGGCGTTTTTTGAGAGCTCTGCGAACGCCTCATGCTATCCGGTGTACGATGGTGTCGTCTGGGAAGGGAATCACAGCCGTTGTCGCGTCCAGGTGCGGTGTCGACGGGCGAATCCGCTCAACGAAGCTAGGCTCAACAACCAACGCTTTACTATCGATGAAACCAAAAAGCTGCACAACTGCGACGGCACGTTGAAGGTTGGGGGCTGTTAAGCACAGCTTGACGCTGACGGCGGGAAGCGTTTCTGCACGAAGGCGGGCCGCCGAAGGGTGGTCACTTTGAAATGCGCGTGGTGGCGATCGGATTGAGCTGAGCGGCCTGGCTTGCGGGATGGAGCCCGAAGAACAGGCCGGTCGCGCAGACCATACCGACCCTGAGGCCGCTCCGGCCGAAGTCGTAGCGGCCGGAGATTTTTACGTTCCTGACGAACGTGTCAAATTTGTTAACTCAGCGACCAGTTTTAGTGTCGATGACGTGATATGCCCTACGAAAACTCGCCTATCGATCACACGCGGGATATAGTCGGAAACGCTGCCTCAGCAGGCCAAAAAGCGACCTGACGCCGACATTTGGTAAGCCGCAATCAATACCAGCTGACTTCGGCTGGATCGATATGTTCGCAGCCAATGGTCTTGAAATCTTCCTGACTAAACACGCTCGTGCCTCGTAATGTTGTTACGTAGGTCTCACAGTGAAGGTCTTTGCTATTAAAGGATTTGTCCGCTAATAGTTCTTCGCGAATCGATTCGTAGGTCACGTCGTCGTTCACCATGCGAATACTTGCATCTGTGTTAGTATCCAATACGATGGTTGTCAGATCTTGGTCGCCGTACGGAGTCCAAGGGACTTCATTGCCGTCGCGACCTTGACCTGGTTGCCCGCTATACGCGAATTCGGCCCAGTACGACATCATGCGATCGCTCAAATCGAATTGCGCTGCGTCGTTGGGAAAGTAACCGGAAAGGAAACCAAGGTTAGCGAAGTCGCCAAACACAAATGGAATTTCCATCGCGTGTGCAGCACCAAGGCCTTTCGATAAGTCAAAGAAGAACACACTCGTTTCTTCGTCCCAATCAAATCGATAGGAATAGACATCCTTGTGACCGCCGGCGACCATTGATTTTGCGAGCTGATGAACGCCTCGCACTTTCCATGCAGCAGCCCCGTAATGCACAACGCGCAGATAGTCGTTTTCGTCCTTAAGCGAAGGGAATACACCAAGAAATCTATCGACGTATTTATCTGAGAGCATCATGAACAACGTGGGTTCATCGCGATTCGTACCCAATATCACTGGCACATTGTTGTAGTTTGCTCGCTCTGCAAGGACATCCTCGATGTTGGCGGATGGCAGGACGACATCGTCGCCATACATGCCTGGGAAATCAAACATTCCGATGCCTTCCCCAGCGACAGTCGAGTAGATTTCAGCCGCTGTCTTTCTTTTTAGGTAGTTTGCGAGTTCTTGCGGTGGCATTCCCTCTTGCAATTCAGAGGCTTCTTCTGTCGTACTTGCGCTTTTGTCGCGGAGGAGCAAACGATTGACGATTTCACGAGCGCTATTGCTATGACCGCCTTCACTTTGATATGCGTAGCCAAGTGCGGGATCAATGGCTTGAAAGCCACCACTTTGAACAATGGCGCGGTGGAAAAGGCCTTGTGCTTTTGGTGATACCATCATTGCCAGGGTATTGAAGCCGCCAGCGGATTCACCAAAGACAGTCACGTTCTCTGGGTTGCCCCCGAATCTACGAATATTCTCACGAACCCATTCAAGGGCGCGCACAATGTCCAATGTGCTGAAGTTGCCGCTTGATTGCTCACTTACGGCCAGCACGTCAGGGTGATTGAACCACCCGAAGAAACCCAGTCGGTAATTGATGGTGACCACTACAAGTTTGTGCTTCGCAGCTAGGTTCGATGCGTTGTAAGTGCCTGCTTCACCGATCGAATTGCCGCCACCATGAATCCAAAACATGACGGGTGCGTCGATGGTGTTAGGCGGTGACCAAATATTCAAATAGAGGCAGTCTTCAGACCCAACTACACCTCCTTGTGCGGTAAGCGTTGGGCGCAGCGTTTGATTAGGCAATTGCACACATGCGTCGCCGTAGGTGAGCGCTTCGCGAATGCCGGTGTGGCGTTCGGGTGGTACGGGAGCGGTCCAACGCAATTCGCCAACAGGTGGGGCAGCAAACGGGATGCCGAGCCAAGCGCGGGCGCCGTTCGCGTCCATAAATCCGACATATTCGCCTTCGGATGTTATTCGAGCAGTTGTCGGTTCAATCGTTTTAGGCTGCTCTACTGGGCTTTCTTCTGGCCACAGGAAATAGATCACCACGAGCGCGAATAACAGCAGTAAGATGAGCCCGATAGCAAATTTCTTCATTTAGTTGCGCTCCTCGTTGGATTCGCGATGACGATTTTTCAAGAGCTTGCAGTGCCGGTGATGCGTTAACGATTAATCACTAGCATTCCGCACTGCGCAATCCGCTCAGAACTCTATTAGGCTACTTGTAACGGATGAAATTTAGCTCGCGCTTGGCTTATGCCGTCGGCGATGCAGGCATCAACCTGTACTTCATGTCGACGCTCTCGTTTTTATTGTATTTCTACACGGATTTCTATGGAATTTCAGCCGCGGCTGCAGTTGGCGTGTTCACGGTCGCTCGACTCGTGGATGCATTCAGCGACCCGTTCATGGGATATCTGGCAGATCACACGCGATCGCGTTGGGGTCGGTTTCGCCCTTATTTATTGTGGGGCGCTATTCCTTTGGCACTGATTTCGGTCGCGACATTCACGATTCCAGATTTCAACGAAACCGGCAAGCTAGTCTGGGCATACGTCACCTACATATTGTTCGGCTTGATCTATACCATCGTAACGGTTCCGTACTCGGCAATGACCAGTGTTCTAACTGATGACCACGACGAACGAGCCACGCTCACCTCATTTCGTATGGCCGGCGCGTTTTCTGGTGCATTGGTTGTCATGCTCGGTTTCAAGCCTATGGCCGAGTATTTCGGTGTGGACGTTGGATTTCAGTACACGATGATCCTGTATGGGGTGTTGGGCAGCTTGATGCTATGGTGGGCATTCGGTGGAACTAAGGAAAGGGTCGATTTGGCTCGTCCTGAAATGAAGATTTCCTTGCCAAATGCTATGACTGTCTTGATTCGAAACCCACCGCTATGGACCGTGATCACGTTGTTCGTCCTCGGCATGTTGGCGTTTGCATTCCGCCAGACCGTAGCGCCGTATTACTTCAAATACACCATGGAGCGTATTGACCTTCTTGAGTGGTTTTTCACTCTGACGTTGGTCATCATGTTTGTAGGGTTGGTTTTGATACCACCATTAACCAAGCGGTTCGGTAAAGCAATGACCGTGCAGATTGGTTCAATTGTCGCGATGATCGGAGCAGCGGGGTTTTACTTCAATGACCCAAGCAATGTGGTCATGGTGTTCGTGTGGGGTTGTGTGATGGCATTGGGCGGTGCGCCGATTGCTGTTTTGGGTTGGGCGATGCTCGCAGACACCATCGAATATGCTCAACATGCACATGACGTGCGTGCCGATGGCGTCATTAATTCGACCGCCACTTTTTTTCAAAAACTTGGCAAAACGATTGCGGGAAGCGCGATTCCTGGAATCCTCGCATTAACGGGGTTCGTTGCGAATCAGGTGCAATCCGCAGAAGTTCTAACCGGTATTCTTCTCTGCATTGCAGGGGTGCCGTTTTTAGCCAATCTGGCATTGTTGCTCATAAGTTTCGTATACAAGCTTGATGCGCAAGCACACGGCAAAATTGTCCGCGATCTCAAAGAACGGTTGGCTACCGAATCAACCTAGCGGATACAACGGCACGTACAGTGTCTATGCCGCAACTGCTGCTTGGTAGCCTTCCTTTTCCTGCAATAACGCAAAATAGCTTTGCGATGCAGGATGACTATCTGTTAGCACCCCTGTACGTTCGGCAAGCATCATGGAATATCCCATCATGATGTCTGCAGCAGAAAATGCGTCGCCTAGTAAATAAGTTCGGTCGACCAGACAAGCTTCGGTTCCGTCCAGACATAGTCGCGCTCGTTGCATCGCATCGGGCACCAGCGGCGCAATGCGTTCTTCTGGTGGCTTGATGACAGTGTGATGGATGATGTCACCTAACGGTCGAGCAAATGTTGCTTCGGCGAACCAACACCATTGGTGATATAACGCAAGTGCCTCTGGATCTGTTGGCACCAATCTTCCCGGGCCGTATCGATCCAGAATATAGGAGACCATCGCGCCAGATTCGTACATCACGATCGAACCGTCTTCAAGTACTGGAACTTTGCCGGTTGGCGATTTAGCTCGCCACTCGGGCGATGCTTTGAATGCTGCGTCGAACTTTGGGATCGTCTCAATCTCGAGTGGGGTATTGAGTTCATGACAAAGCCAAATAACCCGAATAGAACGGGTCCCTGGTACGTGATATACCTTCATAGATGTGCGCTCAAAAGTGGTAACAGACGGTTTTGAAAATATCCATCTGACTTGATTCTAGCTAGGCAATGCTATGAGCGACGTTGTAGAGGCGTATCAATCCGAAGAGCTTGAACTGCTCCGCGAGCAAATACGACGCTTTATGCGTGAACACGTCAAACCTATTGAGGACAAATTGCCATATAACGCCCTAGGCTGTGGTCAAGATGATCGTAGCTTTTTAAAAGAAAAGGCGGAGGAAATGGGGCTGACGCGTCTCTCCGTGCCCGAGGAATATGGTGGTAATCCTGTAAGTGCGCTTACACGAGTAGTAATAGCAGAAGAATCTGCAAAGTGTCGGCTTGGTGCGTATGCGCCTGCGCTAGGTGCGTTCGGTGGCGGTCCGCCTAACGTTATTTGGTCAGGTACGCCAGAGCAAATCGAGAAATACGGTGTGCCATGTGTACATGGCAAAAAGCGCGCATTCGTTGCAATTACAGAACCAACAGGTGGGTCAGATCCACGTAACAATATTTCGACGCGGGCGACGAAAGACGGTGACAAGTGGTTGCTGAATGGCCGCAAGATGTGGATCACGGGAGCTCAGAGCGCAGATTACGGGATCATCTTCGCCAAAACTAAGGACGGCGTAGATGGCAATCCACCGCAGATAACTGCATTCATCGTCGAACCGACATTCCCGGGCATTTCGTTTAACGAGATTCGTGTAATACGCGCCTTGTCGCCTTACGAAATCGTATTGGACAACTGCGAAGTCCCAGCTTCAAATGTGCTTGGTGAAGTAGGGCAGGGTTTCGGTGTCGCGCAACGGTGGCTCGTCGATGCGCGAATCCCGTATGCTGCAGGCTGCGTTGGGATCGCGCAAGAAGCGTTGGATATGGCTTGCGGTTGGGTAAAACAACGACCCACCCGCGATGGCATGTTGGCAGACAAACAAGCGATGCAATGGATGATTGCCGATTCAGAGGTTGAACTTCGTGCGGCGCGCTTGTTGGTGTACGACGCGGCTAAAAAAGTTGACGACGGCGAGCCCAGCAAAGTCGACGCTTCGGTTTGCAAGTTAGTTGCGACCGAAACAGCAGGCCGAGTAGTGGACCGCGCTATGCAAATGTTTGGTGGCATGGGTATGGCACAAGAAATGCCGCTTGAGCGCTGGTATCGGGAATTGCGCGTCAAACGCATTGGAGAAGGGCCGTCAGAAGTGCATCGAATGGTCATCGCACGTGATAAACTGCGTAATACGGATGGTGGTAGTTATTTCGTATAAATTATTGATATTTAAATATTATTTAGACTTATGTAGTAAATTGAACGCCTTGCTTGGTTTTTAAATAGGTGGGATGTAATGTCAGGTTGTATTGATCACACCTTCGACAAAAAGCAATTGCAGGGTCGGCGTCAAAGAGGTTTGAATCACTTCTTTTGACCATCCTTTAGCTGCTAAAGCGGCGTTCAATCTCATGTGAGACATCGTCTCTATATTGACTAGTGCGATGATGTCTGCGACAAATGGTGAAACAGGGATATCGTCTAAGTTTTCGCGTCGAATGACCTGACCATGCTCATACACAGTCCCAGCGAACAACGCTGTTTCAACCACCTCGATATTTTTGCCTAGCGCAAAGTCGCAAGTAGTCAGCTCACCTAGGGCGGTCCGTCGAGCTTCACGGTCTCCTTCAAGATGCTCTAGAGCAAGGGTAAACGCCGTGGGTAACACGCCATGCGACAAAGTAGTCCGTTCGTACCCCAGCGCAGTCTGACCGGATACCGCACGCACGAATGCTGCTCGCGGGGAATAGGCCGTTGCGCCAGTGATTCTGCGTGCTTCCCAAAAATACGAATCGACGGCTCGATTTGCGCCGTAAAACAATCGCGCAAGTTCGCGAAAGTGCTCGTATTGCCGGCGATATTGGCGTTCAAAAGATTCCCGTGCAAGCATTTCTAAGTTTGAGTCAGAAAACGTGGTCGCAACAAGTGCCGCACATAACGTTGCACTGTAAATGGCTAGGTGCACGCCTGTGGAGAAAAGTGGATCGATGAAACATGCAGCGTCGCCAATCAGGCTATGTCGAGAACCGGTAAATTGCGAGGACGCATATGACCAATCGCGAGTCGCGGTGCAATCACTGATTGCATTCGCACCAAGCAATAGTTTGGATGTATGTTCGGATGATTTGATAACTGTGGTAAACCAGGTCTCGACTGACGTAAGGCGTATGGCTGCGAGCGCTCGCTCCCGGTCTGCAACTAAGCCGACACTCGAGATGTTGTGCTTTAGCGGAATCTTCCAAAGCCAGCCGTCTTCGACGGACTCAACGAGAATATTGCCGGTCGCGTCGCCATCTAAATGAGTGCCGCCTTCGAAGTACTGGTAGATCGCTAAATTGCGGAAGTCTTGATCCCAAATCTTGGTATTTCGTTGTTGCGCGATGAGCGATGATTGACCCGACGCGTCTATGACGTAATCAAACGCGTGGAATTGGTTATTAACTTCGATACCTTGCGCGATGCCATCTTCAAAGATGACGTGCCGTACTTCTGCACCTTCGCATATCTCTGCGCCGCACGCGGCAGCATGGCGAAGCAACAACTCATCGAATTCATCTCGATTGACTTGATATGCATGCGGTTGAGACGTATTCGTTTCTCGAAAGTACCAAGTCCACAAAGCATGATCGACGCCCCACGCCATGGTTGCGCCGTTTTTAACGGTGAAAGCAGCCTCTCGAACCTTTGCAGCCGCGCCGCTGAACTCGAGCGCTTCTATGGTCGCAGGCAACAGCGACTCACCGATATGTGGTCGCGGGAAATGTGAGGACTCGAACACGCAAACCGTAAAGCGGCGTTTGGCTAAAAGCGCAGCAGCCGTCGCCCCGGCTGGCCCGCCGCCAATGACGGCGACTGTAGGCATTTTTTAGACTTAGGAGTTAGCTAAATCTTCCGTGTTAGGTGCTGCGGAGTCCCCATTTTCAATGGGCTTGTTCGTCTGCGGATCGACTTCGAAGGGACCTTTAAGATCAAGTTCTTTGGCGATTTCTCGGACCGCGGGGATGACTTCTGAACCCATCAAACGCAAACTGCGCATGGAATCGTCGTGGGACATCGCCCCATCGCCATCCCAAAAAAAGATCGAGCCAGGTCGCAACGTTTCGAGTACATGCCTTACGCGTGGAATGACGGTGTCAGGCGTACCGGAGATGATGCTGTACTTTTCCGTTTGATCGATATAGGTATCGCGCGGCGTTTCAGGTTTCGGTGGCTCAACCTTTTTACCTGCCTTTTCCTGTTCTTCCTTATGTTGAGCTGCACGTCCACGCGATGCAGCAGCCGCGAAACTTCGCATAGTTGGCAGGAGATTGTTGCGCTGCGTTAGACCCGGAAGGTTTTGAATAAAGGGACGAACGGTGCCTTGGTTGCCTTCTAGAAATGGATTGCTTGGCCCTTGAACAAATTTACGACCCGCCTCTTCAGCAAGTTTTTCATTGTCGTCGACATGCACCTTGAACAGATAACCACGGTGTTGTGTACCGGTTTCGTAGCCTTCTTCCTTGGCCACCTCGGTGTAGTACTCGTAAGACTCGCGAGTTGGTTCAAGTTCGGTCGCCAACATGACGTACGGATAGCGGTGCTTAGCAGCCCAAGCAACCGTGTTGCGACTCATAACGCCCGGGATCCATATAGGTGGGTGTGGGTCTTGATATGGCCGTGACCAAGGATTTACATAACGAAAGTGATAGTGGTCGCCTTCCCATCGATACGGACCCGGCTGTGTCCATGCTTTGATAATGAAATCATGGGCTTCCTGAAAGCGTTCCCAGTTGTACGGGGCTGCAGCATTGTGTGCGACGCTTTCCCTGCCAGTGCCTCGAACCCACCCAGTAACTAAGCGCCCACGACTAATCATGTCGATCTCAGCGAGCTCTTCGGCCAAGAACAAGGGATCATCCCAGATTGGCAAGATGTTGCCTAGGAGGACTATCTTTGCGCGTTGGGTAATGCGAGCCAAAATAGCCGCTTCGAGGTTCATGACGCCGCCCATACAGAATGGGGTCGAATGGTGCTCGTTGAGCATCAAGCCGTCGAAGCCCATTTCCTCCGCATAGATTTTTTCATCAAGATAGCGGTTGTATAGATCTGCACCTAATCGCGGGTCATAACTCGCATTCGACATGGTCAAGTCGGTGATGCTGCGACCGGTTGCGCCGAAATAACCAGATTCTTGATCTTGGTAGGGTCGCTCCGTGAAATAACCAACGAACATGCTTAACCTCCTTGCGAAACCTGATCGATATTGGTGCTGCAGTGGTTCGAAATCAATGCAGCTAGCTCTTCTGGTGCTTCCAGTTCGACTAGGTGTCCAGCGTTTTTAACGACGTGAATGGCTGAATTCTTCAGTGCGGCGTGATATTGCTCAGCTACTTCCATGGGAATGATCTTGTCATGCTCGCCCCAGATTAAAGCGCTTGGTAACTCAACGTTCTTCAGTAGCTCGCCGAGTCTTCGGTTGAACATATAAGGTTTCCAAGAAACTCTCGCGGTCATTTCTCGCGAGTGATCCCAAAGATCCCGCATGTCTTGAGACGGCTCTTCGCCTATATGGTTAAGGTAACTGTCACGGTCGCGAAAACTCTCTTCGATGTATTGGCGGTGCGAGTACATCATTTGATCGAGGATTTCGCTCTTCTCAGGTTGCAACCCCGCCGCACCAATCAGTACAAGAGAATCCACGGAATGTTCGCTCATGCAGGCTATTTCCGCGGCGACGTAGCCACCGAAACCGAACCCAACCAGGTGGTAGCCACTTGGCGCGAAGGTGCATGCGAAATGATTCACCAATATCGCGATGTCGCGCACCGTGCGAGCCCACAATGGTCGGTCCGAACCCCCCCAGCCTGGCATGTCAGGAATGATCACTCGGAAACTAGAGGTTAGTTCGCGGTGCAAGTCCAATGCGCCTGGATTGCCCCAACTGTGATGTAAGCAGACCAAGGTCGGTCCAGACCCGCCCATGAGACACGAAATATTGCCAGTTGCAAGGCTCATAGTTACAGGTGCTAGTTGGTCATTTTCAGCCATTGAATCTACTTGTCTTGTACCATTGAAATAGCTCTTCTATATGACGTTCGTCGAGTCCATCGCTATGTCGCTCATTAGCCAATCTGACCTTACAACGAGTATCGCCGACGCCTTGCAGTACATCTCGTATTACCACCCACCTGATTTTATAAGCGCAATGAAGTCTGCATGGGAACGCGAAGAATCGCCAGCTGCCAAGGACGCGTTGCGACAGGTATTGGTCAATTCACGGTTATGCGCGCTAGGCAAACGACCAATCTGTCAGGACACCGGCATAGTGAACGTGTTCTTGGCGATCGGGATGCAGGTTAGTTGGGCCGAGGACACAGACATCGAGCAAGCGGTGAATGAAGGTGTGCGAAGAGCTTTTCTCGACGCCAACAATCCTTTGCGGGGGTCAGTGCTGGTAGATCCAGATGGCGCGCGAAAAAATACGGGTGACAACACACCCGCGGTCATCCATATGCGCGTCGTGCCTGGCGACAAAGTTGGGGTCGAGGTTGCGGCGAAAGGTGGTGGGAGTGAAGCAAAGGCTCGATTTGCTGTGCTAAATCCGTCTGAATCCGTGGTGGATTTCGTCTTGAGTCAAGTGCCCCTCATGGGAGCGGGTTGGTGTCCGCCAGGCATTCTTAGCGTTGGAATTGGCGGCACACCTGAGAAGGCCATGCTCATGGCCAAAGAAGCGATGATGCAACCGCTGGATATGCATGAATTGCAGGAGCGTGGCGCAAGTAGTCGAGGTGAAGAATTACGTTTGGAGTTGTTCGAGCGCGTGAATGCTCTTGGGATTGGTGCGCAAGGATTAGGTGGTCTGACCACTGTCCTTGATGTGAAAGTCGCCGAATATGCCACGCATGCAGCGAATAAACCGGTCGCCATCATTCCAAATTGCACCGCGACAAGACATTTGCATTTCGAGTTGAATGGCTCAGGTCCGGCGGTGTTTGAACCTCCGGATTTGTCATTGTGGCCAGAGCTTGAATATGAGCCAAGTCAAAGTGCTCGACGCGTCGATTTGAACAGCTTGACGAAGGATTCGAGTAGGGAATGGCGAGCTGGCGAAACACTACTTTTGAGTGGCAAGATGCTTACAGGTCGCGATGCGGCTCACAAACGCTTAATCGAACTAATTGAAAACGGCGAATCGTTACCAGTCGATTTCACGAATCGCTTGATTTATTACGTAGGACCAGTGGATGCGGTTCGTGATGAAGTCATTGGTCCAGCTGGTCCAACGACGGCTACGCGGATGGATAAATTCACCGATGCGATGCTCGCAAATACCGGTTTGGTGGGCATGATTGGAAAAGCTGAACGTGGCGACGCCGCGATCGAAGCCATTCAACGACACAAAGGCGTATCGCTTATCGCAGTTGGAGGTGCTGCATACCTCATTTCAAAAGCGATTGTCGGCGCTGAACTTTTAGCTTTCAATGATTTAGGCATGGAAGCGATTTACGAGTTTGAAGTGAAGGACATGCCGGTCACTGTCGCAGTTGATTCGAGCGGTGAGTCGGTTCACAAGTCGGGTCCAAAACAATGGCAGCGGCTTGATGTGCTTAATGCTTAGTGGTGCTCTCGTCGATTTCCGATTGATATGTGGCAATAGGTGAGAGCAAACGTCTCGGAGCGGCAACGTGGCTAATTCGTTACAGGTTTCACGCTTTTATACGACGGCCGATGGCGGCTCAGCGTTTGACGAGGTAGCTATTCCGATCGAACAAGAGTCAGTAGACGGGTGGGGAAACCTCATGCGCTTCAGCTCGATGTTCAACTCCCAAGACGTTCGTATTTTTGAAGCGCCGCCCCATGCGTTTCAAGACTGGCACAACGCGCCAAGGCGACAGTTGTGTGTGATGCTTGCTGGGGTTTGGGAAGTCGGTACGACTGACGGCGAAACTAGAAGATGGGGACCCGGTGAAGCTTTTCTTCCGGATGATGTCATAGGTAAAGGTCACACGAGCCGGGTCATAGAAGGACCGGTAAGGATGTTCTTCATTCCCCTAGGCAAAGTAGCATTTCTAGATTAACTCGGTTCTTCGACTAAATACCGAACGCTGCAATTCGTTCTTAACGGCACCCTAACCAACACGAAGAAGCTGGCGGTATTTTTATCGTGTTTCGATTCGCTCGTCCATTAAGTCGTTAGCGCTTCGTGATTTTGGAATTGCGATAGGCAGCCTGGATTTTCTAACGCAGACGTGTTCTTGATCTCACGGCCATGAATCACCTCACGTACAGCCAACTCAGCGATTTTTCCTGATCGCGTGCGCGGTACGTCGAAGACCTGTTCAATTTTTGCTGGCACGTGGCGTGGCGATGCGTTTGCACGAATGGTGTCTCTAATCGCTTTGCGAAGCTGTTTGTCGAGTCGTTTGCCTTCTGTGAGCACAACGAATAGCACGATTCTGGTGTCTTCTTGCCACTCCTGTCCAACGCATACCGCATCGACGACGTCATCGAATCGCTCTAGTTGGCGATAAATCTCCGCGGTGCCAATACGGACGCCGCCTGGATTGAGCACGGCGTCGCTTCGTCCATGAATGACATAGCCGCCCGTATCCGAATTGACTTCTGCGAAGTCACCATGCGCCCAGATTTCTTCAAATCGCGCGAAATAGGCATTGTGATAAAGGCTGCCATCTGAATCATTCAGAAATCCTAGAGGTGCGCTCGGAAACGACTTCCGACAAATGAGTTCACCTTTTTCGTTTCGAATCGATTCGCCAGACACGGAAACGACATCCGTGGCCATGCCCAAACCTGGACCTTGTATTTCGCCACGGTGCACCGGTGAGAGTGGGTTGCCGAGGACAAAACAAGAGATCAGATCAGTCCCACCTGAAATCGACGCTAGCCAAACATCCTTTTTGAAGTCGTTGTAGACGTAATCAAAACTTTCATGAGAAAGCGGTGACCCTGTCGAGAGCACTGTTCGAAGCGACGCTAGATCGTGAGATTCTCTCGGTTTCACGCGCACGCGCTCAATGCTTGAAATGTACTTCGCGCCAACACCGAATGCAGAAATTCTCTCTTGATCAATCAGGTCAATGAGCGCGTCACGCCGCGGAAAGAAAGGCGAACCGTCGTAAAGCACTATCGTACAACCTGTAGCTAGACCTGATGCAAGCCAATTCCACATCATCCATCCTGTTGTGGTGAAGAAGAACAATGTGTCGTCGCGAGTAAGGTCGACATGCAGATGGTGCTCTTTGACGTGCTGCATGAGCGTCCCCCCTGCGCCATGCACGATACATTTAGGCACACCGGTAGTACCCGACGAAAACATGATGTAGAGCGGGTGGTTGAAAGGCAGTTGATCAAATTCAGACGCGTCTGCAGGCTGCCGAAAAATTCGCTGAAAATCGCATTTAGATGGGTCATGCGATTGAGTAATTACGTGCTTAATACTCGGAACCTGTTGGCGGATGGCTTCCACGTTTGCGCGTACATCGAACGTCCGTCCGTTGTACTGGTATTGGTCGGTTGCCAAGAGGATTTTTGGTTCAACTTGACCGAATCGATCGACGGTGCTTGCAACCCCGAAATCGGGTGAGCAGGAAGACCATACGCCACCGACGCTAGTTGTAGCGAGCATTGCGACGATCGTCTCGATGCGATTAGGCAACCAAGCTGCTATTCGTTCGCCACTGTGCAAGCCAAGTTTGGTCAATTCGCCGGCGAACGATGTAACATGTTTGGTCAGTTCGTGGTATGTGAGTTCTTCGCGCTCAGCTGATTCGTTGAACGCCACGAGTGCAACCCTTTCGTCATTCCATTTAAGAAGGTTCTCTGCGAAATTCAGCGTGCCGTCCGCAAACCAAATACTGTCATCGAAGCGCTTCGATTCGGTGAGCGTGCGGTCGCCCGGTTCGCCTACAACGCCACAAAAATCCCACACTGCCCGCCAAAATGCCTCGCGGTTTTCAATCGACCAGCGGTGCAATTCGGGATAGTTCGGCGGCAGCTCGAGTTGTTTGGCGAACTTTGCCATGTTCGAACGCTGGCGCATGGCCTCATTCGGTCGCCAAAGGATTGAGGGTCGAGTCATGTCACTAAGGGAACTAATCGAAAATAAGAAATTTGCTGTTGCTACACGAAAGTTGCATTTTGAAACACAAAGCCGGCGGCTGGTGTTTGGATGCTTCGTAAACTAGGCTAGCAGTTTGACGAACGTGCCAAAGTTTTTTGTGAGTGAGAGTTTATACGAGCGATTGCGGCACGTTGCGCTTGCCAATGTAGATCAAACGTGTTTGAGGTTACCGGACGGAAGCGTCATTTCGTATGGCGGTCTGCTCGAACAATCTCGCCTCGTTGCATCCGTTCTGGTCGGCAATGGCGTTGTTCAAGGTGATCGAGTCGTTACCCATTGCGAAAAGACACCACTTACTTTAGCACTGTATTTAGCGTGTCTGCAGATCGGTGCAATCTACGTTCCCTTGAACACCAGTTACACGCCAACAGAACTGGCTTATTTCCTTGATAACGCACGACCGAAACTTTACGTTGGCGGTGAATACTTAGACGTCGTAGCTGAGCGCGGCATAACGCAACTAACGCTCGATGCTAGTGGTTCGGGGACCTTGTTTGAAACCGCTCAAGACGCGAATCCATATGAAGCTACTGCAACTCAATCCGCGGAAGACGTCGCGGCGATCTTGTACACATCTGGGACCACAGGTCAATCCAAAGGCGCGATGCTCACGCATGGAAATTTGCTAAGCAATGCGGAAACGCTGAACGAAATATGGGGATTTAGGCAGGACGATGTGCTTCTGCACGCCTTGCCAATCTACCACGTGCATGGCTTATTCGTTGCCGTGCACTGTGTGATGCTCTCAGGCTGTTCAATGATTTTTCAACAAAAGTTTGTCGTTGAGGAGCTGTTGCATGAACTACCCAACGCTACGGTACTAATGGGCGTGCCGACGTTCTATACGCGTCTTCTTACACAAGCTGGGTTTGATCGCACACGTGTGCGAAACATGCGCTTGTTCATATCTGGCTCCGCACCATTGACCGAACAAACCTTTCGCCAGTTTCATGAACGAACAGGCATGGAGATTCTTGAACGGTACGGGATGAGCGAAACGTTAATGAACACTTCAAATCCCTTGCTCGGCGAGCGCAAAGCTGGAACCGTTGGGTTTCCACTACCAGGCGTCTCGGTGCGCATAACGGACGACAACGGTAACGAACTGCCAAATAATGAAATTGGCGGTATTGAACTTACGGGTCCTAACGTGTTTCCTGGCTACTGGCGGATGCCTGAAAAAACAGCGGAAGAGTTTAGGGCAGACGGCCATTTCATCACCGGTGATATGGGCGTTAAAGATGACGAAGGTCGTATATCCATTGTCGGACGCGAAAAAGACTTAGTCATCAGCGGTGGTCTCAACGTGTATCCAGCCGAAGTAGAAACTGCGATAGGTGACTTGGCAGACGTCAATGACGTCGCGGTCATCGGTGTGCCACACCCAGACTTTGGCGAAGGCGTCGTCGCGGTGGTCGTAACGGACACAGGCGAACCGTTGGATACGCAGAGAGTTCGTGGACAACTCAAAGGTGTGCTAGCTGGCTTCAAACAACCGCAACATGTTGAAACCGTTGCGGAACTCCCCCGCAACGCTATGGGCAAGATTCAGAAGAATGTGCTACGAGAACGATATCAGCATGCGTTTGCCAAAGGTGCGACGCATGCTTAAGCCACGGATGCTTGCGTGCCGCTAAAGAAGCTTGCTAAATCGATTCTTCATTGGCTTCTAGCGGCGTTGATCGTGGCGTTCGCTATTTTTCTAGCTTTTGCTGGCTACATGATTTTTTTGTTGGTTACTTCGTAGTGCCTATAGAGCTGCAGCTAGTTCGTCCAAAAAATCGTTCTTTTCCTTATTGCTTTCGAACTTGATGCTGAAGGTTGGGTTAGTAACCGAGCTATTGACATAGAGCGATTGAAAAGACTCTTGTTTTAATGCCGCTAGCGAATCACGCATGGTTTTGGCATTCTTTTTACTTGCTAATGCCTTCCATTGTGAACCGTCGTGCCAAATGGAATCACCCGCGAACATGACGGAAGCCTCAGCCATTTCAACGAGGTAACTGACTGCGCCAGGTCGGTGACCAGGTGTCGGAATAGCGATCACACCTTTAGCTAGTTCAAGGCGTTCAAACTTGAAAGCCAAAACGTTCTGCACTTTACGCCGCACGTCCGCTTCTTCCCCTTGGCTGCAATACGTGAGCGCGTCAAACTCCTCGAAGAGCCTATCGTTGTGTTTGGTCGCAAAGTGCATGTCACCAAGCAGCTGCATGGCCACGCCGCCCTGCTCATGCAACGCAGCCCATGAATCTTCAAAGGTGCTCGAACTCGCGACGCAGGGGAACAGTAAGTTGCCTGAATTGCATTTAACGAAAAAGCTGATGTATTTGCTCGGTGTGATTTTGGTCGGTTCGAGCATAAAAATACTTGGTGAGCATTCAATCATAGGCACTGTGAGGTTTTCCTTCTATATATTTGAAATAAAAGATATTAATGTCGCAAATTAAACCTTTGAATCTTCACGTATTGACTCCTTCGCACGCCTTCGGATTGAAAGAATAGCGTGACTCTACTTGCCTTAATGCCGAATACAGTGCGTTATAAATCAATGCGAACAGTTTGATCGTGATCGTTACGCAGGTTGGTGACTTGGTCCGTTGCCGTTGCGGTGTTGCGTTGCACAACGATTTTTGACTCGCATGAAAACTCCGTAGCGTACTTCGCTGATTAAGCGCAAACTAATATACGCGGCCAATCTCTAGCGGACAATCCATTGATTGACCTGTATTACTGGCCAACCCCCAATGGTTGGAAAGCAACCATCATGCTTGAAGAATGCGAGTTGGAATACAACGTGATTCCAGTCGACATTGGCGGTGGCGATCAATTCAAGCCAGAGTTTTTACGCATCAGTCCCAACAATCGAATGCCGGCTATCGTGGACCACGCACCGGAAGATGGGGGCGAGCCGATTAGTGTTTTTGAATCAGGTGCGATACTTGAGTATCTCGCCGCTAAAGAAGGCAAATTTCTGCCAGCAGAACCGCGCGAGCGGGTGCGGGTTATGCAGTGGGTTCACTGGCAAATGGCGAATCTTGGCCCCATGATGGGTAACGCGAACCATTTCAAAAACTATGCCAAGAACATCGCAGATGATCCAACTCAATTGGAATACGGTGCGAAAAGATTTGTAGGTGAAGTCGACCGTCTCTGTGGTGTTATGGATGCTCAGCTTTCCGTCAATGAGTATTTGGCAGGCGCAGATTACACGATAGCTGACATGATCACTTGGCCGTGGGCGTTCTTGGTGAGTCGAGTGATTAGTGAAGAGGTCTGGGAGAGTTTCCCGAATGTGAAACGCTGGGCATATCAATTACGTGGCCGACCAGCACTTGAACGTGGTTATCGCGTGGGAAGCGATTTAGGCAAGCGGAAGCTGACCGACGAGGAAGAAAGGAAACGTAGAGATTTATTGTTCAATCAAACGAATGACAAAGTTCGGGCGGCCCGCGAAGCGGCTGTACGTGCTTCCTCCTAAACCGCGCCTAGGCCGCTAGTCGACGGAAGTCGATGCCTTCGTAAGTGTTCTTTCCGAAAAGATCATCGATTCCCGCTAGCGTGGTAAGTGCTGGCGGGTTGCGTTCTAGGATGGCAGGATCGATTTCCAAATAGTTGTCCCAGGTTCGAACCCAATTTCGTAAGTACGTGTTATGAAGCGAGGTTCGTTCGCCATCTCGCGCACGTATTGCGGCGCCATGCCATAGCGAGCCATGCCACATCGCGACGGATCCCTTTGACATGGTCAATTTGACTGCGCGTTCTTTAGCATCGTGATCTGGTGGGCGGTTTTCTTTATGACTACCAGGTACCACGATCGTTGGTCCTGCTTGTTCATCAAATTCACTAAGCGCCCATACCGTCGTTACATTGCAACAGAGTTCGCCTGTGAATGGGTGTGGCGGATCATTGTGGATTTGATGCGTATCAACGCCTTTTCGCTTGCGAAAAGCAATGGACTGGCCAAGATTGCAGTCGGCGCCGAGTAAGTGCTGCGCGACCGCATGTATTTGCGGATGCTGTGCAATTTCTTCCCACATTGGACCACGAGCCATGAGCATGGCCGCGACTTTACCGCGTTGATTCATGGCGATGAGACGATCGAGGTCCTCGTTTAATTCGTCGACAAACGTTTCGGTTATGGCATTTTCAAATACTGTATAGCCGTTTGCTTCGATGTCATTCACTCTTTCTTCGACGTGCAGATGACGAAGTTTGTGTCTGATGTCCGGATTGCCAACAGTGCGTCTTGCAAGGTGATCGTGCAAGCCTGCAAGCACGCTAAATAGCTTGGGATTTGCACTTTCAAGGCTGCCACTAAACTGAAATACTTCGTCGTGACGATGCGCTAGTTCGCGACGGATTCGTGCTTGACGATCTGGAAGTTTCTCATACACCGCTGAGCCAATGACGGCAGAACGGTTGTAGTCGGCAATAACATGAAACGTTGGGTTCGACACCGCACCGTAGCCAATATCGAGCTGCCCGTCTTCGATAACAATGTGCACTTCGGCGACGTTATCCGGACGCTTGAAATGGGGCGGCGCATCCGTGTAGGTTTCTACCGCGGCGAATCGACCTTCGATTGGTTCACTAATCTGATCGAGTTTTGATTGAAGAAATTGCTTCGCCGCTGCAAGCCATTGTTCGCTCGCGAACTCAATCCTCTCGCTTATTGGTATGGGCAGGCTGGTGCGAACGGGTAGTTCTCTTTGTTCCATGTCAGTTGTGCGAATTGGTGGCATGCGGGAATGCTAATGGGAAAGTGAGTGTAACCGCCTAGCTGGTCTTACCATACGTCTAAATCAATTTGCGCATACGACTTGAAACTAATACCGCATTCTCGTAGTCGCAGAAATCTCCAGATCGTGTTCGCACAAAATCTACACACCATTGCCTGTGAACTTTGCCACCATGAGAGTGCTTGAAATCGGGGCCGATCCTGCGCTCGCCTTCTGTGGCATGCAGCTTGCACGGTGGGGCGCGGAGGTTGCGGTATTAGAGTCGTTTACGGGTGATTTACGGCAACGATCACCGTGTATTGGCGACGATTCATTGACCTGGAAATACCTCACGCTAAACAAGACGTTGCTCTCAACTGTTTCACGTGATGTCTCTACAACTGCGGACGTGATTCTTACAACCTTAAAGAAAGACGAATTAATCGAGCAAGGGATCGAGATTGGCGATGACTCGATTTTTCATCGAATCGCACCATTTAGTTCGGGTGGTTACTACCAGGATTTGACCGGGATCTCGTTGCTACTTGAAGCGGCTTCAGGTTTCCTAACGATCAATGGCGAAGCAGCGCGAGAACCTGTGCGCATGCCTTGCAATATCGTCAGCTATATGACGGGTTCACATGCTTGCCTCGCAACGCTTGCCGCCTATTTCAAGCTGCTTCGAACGGGTGAAGTTGAAGCAATTGAAACTTCGCAATTGGATGCACTGACCACGGTTGTGCCTTTTGTGCGTTCACAGTTTGCAGACGCACCAGAAGGTCGACATGGTGGTCCCGCGACTGGTGTAAGACTCTATCCGATAGGTAAAGGCAAAATCTCCGCCAATTTAGCGGATCCATTGAATTTTGCGAGCGTTTGCGCAGAACTAGGTCTCGAGCAGGAAGATGTACCAGAAGTTCTCAGAGAGACCGAAGGACGAGCGAACCAACAAGCGCTAATAGCGTTTCTCAAGGAGCAGTCATCTGAAGCCGATGCTGAGGCCGTGTTTGAAGGTGCGATGGCTCGCGGTGTGCAACGTTTCGGTTTGTTCTTGAATCCGACACAGTTATTTTCGAATCGCCAACTCGCTTCACTCGGTTGCTTTGATGAAATCGAAGACGACGTACACCAAGGTTTGCAGTACCCAGGATTACCGGCACGGATTGAAGGCTATTCACCACCAACCCTTGCGTTAGCTAAACGCTCGAACGGTTTCAGCTGGGGAGACGCATCCACTCACAGATCACTTTCAAAACAAGGATTGCGGCCTTTAGAAGGTCTACGCGTAATTGACTTCACGCAAGCTTGGATTGGCCCGTACGCAACGATGCTATTAGCGGATCTTGGTGCGGACGTCATAAAAGTAGAGAGTCATCATCGGGTCGACGTTTGGCGGAATTGGCGTGGTGCATTACCAGCACCAGGTCGACTAAATAAGGATGCTCATCGTTTTAACATCAGCCCAAATTTCAACTGCACTAACCGAAACAAGCGAGAAATCGCCATCGACCTGAAGCACGCAGAAGGTCTTTCTATCGTGAAAGATCTCATTGCGACGGCCGACGTTGTCGCGAGCAATTTCACACCGCGTGTAATGCAGAAATTTGGGCTGGACTTCGAGTCGCTCAAAGCTGTCAAGCAAGATATCGTAAACGTCTCTTGGTCTGGGTATGGCGATATGGGACCGTATCGAGATTACAAAGCAAACGGCGCAACGGTCGAGGCCTTGAGCGGCTGGGATGCGTTGTTTGGATATCACGACGGCGAGCCGATGGTCATGGGCTTCTATCAGATGGACCCCTTCTGTGGTCTGCACATGGTTATCGCGACGCTTGTCGCATTGATTCGGCGCGATCGGACAGGCGAAGCCCAAAACGTAAATGGGTCGATGATTGAAACCGCCTTAGGCTACATTGGCGAGGAAGTGTTGCTAGGAAGTGCTGGCGACATCGCAACGCGCTGGGGTAATCGACATCCCGATTTCGTCCCGCACGGTGTATTTGCAACTAGGGATCAGGATCAATGGGTGGCGCTATGTTGTCAAGACGATGAAACTTGGCGTAATCTGAGTCAAATCATTGATTGCAAGGAACCTCATTGGGCTTCACTCACATCAAGACTAGAAGACGTCGATCAAGTTGAGCGCAAGGTCGAAGCATGGACACGCCAATTCGACAAAGATGAGGCAGCGGCTCGACTTCGGGACGCCGGCGTACCCGCTGTTGCAGTCGTTGATTCGCTAGAGATTCTCGAGCATCCCGAATTTACGCAGCGTGCTTGGTTTCAAAAGCAGTTCCACCTTGACATTGGTGAACATTGGCAGAGTGGCTTCGCGTGGAAATTCAAACACACAACTCTTCGAGCAGACTATCCACCACCACGACTAGGGGAACACACGGAGGAAATATTGAAATCGATCGGGTATTCCGATGATCGAATTCACAAGCTTTTTGCACAGGACACGGTTGGCTGCGTTTTATTTCACGCCGACTATGACGCTTCCCAGTCGTGATTTTGAAACGAATGCAACTTCACGTGGTTGTTGCACTAAGTCGTCGTGGTTGACCCGCCATCGCATGGTATCGTCATGCCGGTCACGTAAGCACCGGCCTTGGATGACAAGAAAATAGTCAAGCCGGCAATATCTTCCATCGTCCCCCAGCGTTTCATCGGGAAGCTTTGCGTGACTTGACGATCTTGTTCGTCTGTTGCAAACATTGGCGCTGTCATCTTGGACTTGAATGGTCCTGGTGCTATGGCATTGACATTTATGTGGTCCGGCATTAAGTCACGAGCCATTTGCGCTGACAGTTGTCCCAAGCCTGCTTTCGCTACAACGTAGGAGTAATTGCGTAATCCGCCAGGCTTGAGTCCATTAACCGACGTGATATTGACGATGCTGGCGCGATTTTCAGGTGTTGCTGCTCGCCTTAATTCTGGTAATAAAGCTTGCGTAAGGAAAAACGGACTTTTAGCGTCTAGGTCCATGATCTTGTCCCACGCTTTTTCAGTGAACTCATCGATGTCCATACTCCAGGTAACACCTGCGTTGTTCACCAGAATGTGCAATTCCGCTTCATGTTTACGCAAGTCCGCGGCGAGCGATTGGCATCCTTCAATCGTTGATATGTCGCAAGGAAGCGCGCGACAGTAGCCATATTTCGCAAGTTCACTTTCAGCTACTTCGCACGCTTCGGGTTTTCTTGATGCGATGTACACGCGTGCACCTGCGCGCACGAGCCCCTCTGCAATCATGAGCCCAATTCCTCGCGTGCCACCAGTTACCAGCGCAACTTTGTCGGTTACACCGAAGACGTGCTTGTAAAAATCAGTTACGGACATGGGCGACCTCGATGGCTTGCATTGGCTCAAGATGGGCAGCATTCTAGGTTTGCTTTTTAGCTTTGTGTCACGCGTGCTTCGCTAATAGCGTAGCACCAAGACCAGTTTCTACGCACCACTTTTAAAATCGAAATCGCTCCCTCTTCAATTGATTCCTTTCACTTTGGCACGACCAACGACTAGACACGGTTTTTTTTACGCGACGTTTTTTATGGCGACTGTGGTACTGGGCTCGGTGCTGCTTTATTCCGTCTATTTACCTGAAACGGCACCAAAGCAAATTACGCTGGCTGTGCTGCCATTTAGTGAACAGGAGGAAATCACGCCATTCGGCGTTGGTTTCGCGGCGTCCTTGCGAGATTCGATCGCGCTCAGTCGCGATGTTGCGGTGGTCGACTCACTCTCAACAAACTTGGTGATGTTGGATAAGGAACAAGCATCGGGTATGGCTCACGTACTAGCGCTCACACACTTTGTCGACGGTGCAATTCGTGTCAATAGCGAAAGCGCCGCATCGATCGAATATCGTGTCGTGAATGTGTCGCACCCAAATTGGAAGGAGGTCACAACACGCGAAATTCAGTTATCCGACGAGGAGTTGAAGCCATGGCAGGCGATCCGTGATGAAATGACGGTCGCGATTCGAGGTGCGCTATACGACAACAGTCTCCTTCGCACGGAAACCAAGGCGTACAACGAACAAGCGTATGTCGCTTATCTGGAAACGTTAGGTTCCTTTTTGATCGAGCTCGTGGAGAAACCCGCATCCGACACAAAGTATGCGGCGTTTGACGCCTTCAATCGAACTCTTTACGAGGCGACCGGCATCGCCCCCGAGCCGCAGCAAGAACTTTGGGATGTGCAGTCTAAGTTCAGCGAAGATTTAAACGTGTCGCAGTATGCACAAAGTCTCTGGCATTTAGCCGGGGAATACCCAAACAGCTCGGCCGTGGCCGCATTGGCGCAGCTCGCTTTTGATCTCAACTATCTCGAACTAGCCGAACACGCATGGTTGCACGCCGCTCGCGTAAACCCGCAATCGGCACTTGTCGCTTTGTCAGTTGCCGATGTACGAAGAGTGCTGGATAAACCCGATGGACTTGAGCAAGCATTGCGTATCGCAACATTACGGGCGCGTTCTGATTTAGTCGACTACTTCATCATCGCATCTGAGAAACTAGATGATGGCTCGATTCCATTAGTTTCCGAAGCAAGCCACCCGGAAACCTTCAAGCTACTTGAGAATGCGTTCGAACTTAGCAAAACAGAAGGTATCGCAATCGATTTACTGATCCACGAAGATCAGTTAGCCGAACGTCGCATCGTTCAAATCGAGCCTACTAGGCTCTGGCAGCGACCACCTAAGTTCATGCGAGTCGACGATCCGCGCTGGTTGCGTGCCCAGCGCTACTTAGGACAGATCTCGCCTGCGACTCGACTAGAGATAGGTTCAGGCACTCTCGCAATCGCCAACGATGCCGAAGCGGTGCAGCAGTTGTTTGCCCCGCGGCGCTCCGATTAATTCGATGTCTAGCTTGCTTGAATCTGTTCGCTGCTGAACATCTCTTCAACGAATTCTTGTGGCAGGGGTTGACTTACTTTAGACACGATATAGGTCAACGACACCGACACGACTTCACCCAATGCGGCGCATGAGAACGGATTTGGTCCTTCGTTGTAGAGCCAAGTAATGACGATGTTTCCGCCAAACCAAGCAGGATCGAGCAATTGCATGTGCAGCACGATAAAGGTGATGAATCCCCCTAATAGACCTGCAAACGCACCATTCTTGGTGACGCCTTTCCAGAGTGCGCCGACCACCAACGGACCTGAAAACGCAGCCATCATGCCACCCGTGCCGATCATCACAATCAAGGCAATGTTCGTGTTTTGAAGGGCCCACGCCATTAAGGCGCAAAGCAGCAAAACAATCACCGTTGAGACACGGCTTATAGACAAAACCTGCTTGTCAATTTGCTCGTCGGTGTGAGTCTTTGCGAATCGCGTTCGCGGCAGAATAGAGCGACGATACAGGTCATTGGCAATGATCTGGGATGACGAAACAACCAAGCCATCTGCGGTAGACATGATGGCGGCAAGTACGCCAACGCCAATCAGAGCCGCAAGCCAAGTTGGAAAAACTTCGATAAACAGCATTGGCAAAGATGCATTTGGGGTCATACCGTCGGCAAATAAAGAACCACCGATTAGGCCCCGTGCGAGCAGCCCACCCAGTGACATCATGCCCAGCGTTAATCCACAGACAAATGCTAGTTTGACAAAGGACTTCTGCTGCGATGTGTCTTTCAATGCCCAAAGTTTGTTCCCTAAATGAGGCAATAAACCTAGTGGTATGTGAGCAAAGAAAACCGAGGCGATCGACCACCAAGAGTGGGCCAACGCCGTGGTGGTATTAAGTGGTTTCGTCAGATGTTCATCCTGTTCGGTGAGGTTGTCCATTAAAGCTGGTAAGCCGCCGTCCATCCCAACCGCAAAGAGGAATAGAAAGATCACCACGATGGCAAGACCCAGCATCATGAGACCTTGCACACCATCGGTGAGAATGTCGGCGTGCGCGCCGCCCATCGATACGTAAACGAGCAGCACGATGGTCGTGATCACCAACGCCCACATGGGATCGAACCCAAGCATGGTCTCGAACATGACAAGACCTGAAACGAGCTGTCCGGCGATATAGAAAAACAGCACCAACGAAATGATCGACACGGTGATGCGCAGCGCGTCTGACTGAAAGCGATCACCGAGATACTCCGGGATCGAACGATTGCCAAACCTATTTCCTGCGGTTGCGATCAGCCGCATTGAGATTAGCACGCCGAAGTACACACCCATGGGGTAGAGGAAACTGCCCCAGAGCATGGAAACACCGTAGGTGTAGCTGAGTCCCGGTCCGCCTAAAAACGTCGCGCCGCTAGCTGTTGTCGCGGCGAACGCGAACGCTAAGAAAACCGGTCCATATGAACCTCGTGCTGTCGCGTAGTCGTCGGCTTTTTTGACTTTGAGGGTGCCCCAAACACCAATGGCCAACATCGCACCGATGTAGCAAACGAGAAAGATCCACGACCACGTGACGAAATCCATCTCTTTCTATGGGCTCCAGCGTTCCCAACGCATGGTATCAGCTGCAGGTAGTCGAGTGACCGGTCCGAAATTTCCCATGGGGTAACCGACCGGAATTAGGCAAAAGGCTGCCATGTTGTCGGGAAGATTGAGCGTTTCTTTCACAGCCGCTGGATTAGTTAAACCGAGTGTAGTCGGTGCAGCGCCAAGGCCAAGCGCTCGAGCGGCCAACAGGACATTTTGAATGCCAGGCCAAACCGAGCCGCCTGCTTGCGACGCATTCGCGACCGGACCAGGAAATTCATAGCAGGCGATTAGCAACACTGGCACATCTTGTAAATGTTCAGCCTGCCATAGCACTGCATTGAGCATGCGTTGCCGCTTGTCGGCAGGTTGGTGTGGGAGACTATCTAGCCTAGTGGATTCAACACCGGTATAGGCCTGAACCGCCGCTTTGTTCAACGCGGCGAGTTTGTCTTTTTGCGCTTGATCTTTGACGGCGATCCACCGTGCCCCTTGTTGGTTGGAGCCACTTGGCGCTTGGTTGCCTGCATCGATGAGTTTCATGATAAGGTCATCGGGTACTGGATCCGATTTCAGGCGGCGCATGGCACGGCAGTTGTACATGATGTCGAAAACGGACATAGATTCAGAATCAGACATGGCTTTCCTCTCTACCAGGTATCGATGTTGCGGCGTTTCTTGCCGGTGCGGTGGGTTGGTGGTGGCGCTGAATCAAATGCTGCACTCACCCAACGACGCGAATCAGCCGGGTCTATGACATCATCCACCGCGAACGATGTGCCAGCGACGAGCGCTTTTCCTCTCTGATAAGCGGCTTCTACTAGTTCATCGTACCGTGCTTTACGTTCCACCGGATCCGGAATTGCGGCAAGTTCATTACGAAAGCCAAGTTTGACTTGACCTTCTAACCCCATGCCGCCGAATTCAGCTGTGGGCCAAGCTACGACTGCAAACGGCTCTTTAAAACTCCCGCCGGCCATAGCTTGTGCACCGAGCCCATAGGCCTTACGCAACACTATCGTTACATGCGGCACGGTCAAATTTGCGCCGGTTACAAACAAGCGACTGCAATGCCTCACCAGCGCGGTTTTTTCGATCTCGGGTCCAACCATCATGCCAGGTGTATCGCAAAGAATGAGAATCGGTATGTCAAAGCCGTCGCAAAGTTGCAGAAAGCGTGCAGCATTGTCCGACCCATCGCTATCGATAGCGCCAGACAAATAGGTTGGGTTGTTTGCAATTACGCCTACGGGTCGACCTTCAATGCGAATAAAGGCGGTGACCATTCCTAGGCCAAAATCCGGTCGCAACTCTAATACAGAGCCAGTATCTGCAATCGTGTGTATGACGTCGCGCACGTTGTAGACCCGTAGCCGATTTTCCGGCACGATATGTCGTAAACGTCGTTGGTCGGCGCACTCCCAGTCACTGCGTGCGCCTTGAAAATACGAGAGATACTGTTTGGCAGCAGCGACCGCTTCCTCTTCATCCTTTACGACGACATCAATAACGCCATTCTTTCGTTGAACTTCTAACGGGCCAACTTCCTCTGGCCTGAATACGCCTAGATTTCCGCCTTCGATTAAGGCAGGACCACCCATGCCGATGTTGCTGTTTTCCGTTGCGATGATGACGTCGCAGCAACCTAACAGCGACGCATTACCGGCGAAGCAGTAGCGCGAAGTAATACCCACCATGGGAACTAGACCACTCAAGCGTCCCATGGATGCAAACGTCGGCGTATCTAAAGGTCGATATACGGCAGCGTCGCGTCCTTGGCCTACCGTGGTGGTCGATTGACCGCCTTCGCGCTTGCCACCTGTTCCTGCGCGGCCGCCACCACCTTCGGCGAATAACACGAGAGGAATCCGCCACTTTTCCGCTAGTTCTAGCATGCGATCAGTCTTGGGATGGTTTATGGCACCTTGCGTTCCCGCTAGCACGGTGTAGTCATAAGCCATGACGACCGTACGTGACTTCTCTTTGCCGAATTGTTCGCCATTAACGCTGCCAACCCCGGTGATCATGCCGTCGGTCGGAAATTTGCGAATCGCTTGTTCAAACGGCAAGCCAGTACCTGGAGTAACGGCCAGTTGGCCATGCTCGACGAATGAGTCAGCGTCACAAAGATCGTCGATGTTTTCGCGCGCCGTACGCTGGTTGGTGGTGCGACGTTTTTCTACGGCGTCGGGTCGATGTTCGTCAAGCGTGATTGCGTGGCGCTCGATAACCTCGGCAACATCGGGGCGGAGCTCATCCAGCTTGAGTTGGTTTCCAGCTGCAGTCGAGTCGACCGCTACCTCCCGCTCTTCAATGAAGAGCAATGCATGCTCGTCGTAAACAGCATCACCCACCGTGACGTTGCAGGCATGCACAACACCTTCGGTACCTGCGCGAATCTCGTGTTCCATTTTCATGGCTTCCATGATTGCCACGATTGTGTCAGGACCAATCTCATCGCCAATGTCAACTGAAATTTCGACCACGGTGCCCTGCATAGGCGCACGAACTGGTGTCGTGCCAGCAGGCACCGGCGTCGTGTCTCGAATGGTTGTTTCCGGTTGTTCGTGACGGGTGAATTCACCGCTTTTGCCATGATCGAGCACTGCGAGGGGATCGTCAGATGCAAGGCGCGTACCGGCTAAAGTAGTAATAGGTGAGTTGGACTTCTTGGTTGTTTCTGACGCAATGGATTCCAATAAGGAAGGAATGATCTCGTCGACAAACTTCGTATGTATTCCCATGCTGCGCACATTGTCGTTTCGCAAAAGGGCTACAAGAAAGTCTCGATTCGTTGCAATACCTTGAATGTCGAACTGATTGAGCGCTCGTTCCGTGCGGTTCAAGGCAGCTTCGAAGGTATCACCTGAACAAATGACTTTGGCGAGAAGCGAATCGAAGTTCGGATTCGTTGCATAGCCCTGATAGCCATACGTATCGACTCGAACATTCGGACCGAATGGGGGATCAAAGCGCTGCAAGATGCCGCCAGAGGGTTTAGTCGTCCCGTCGGCATTCATCACTTCCATATTGACGCGAGCCTGTATGGAAAAGCGGTCACGTACAGGATTTGCGAGCTCGTCTAGATCTTCACCGGTTGCAAGCCGCAGCTGCGTTTGGACTAAATCGACACCGGTTGCCTCTTCAGTAATCGTGTGCTCGACTTGAAGACGGGCATTGGCTTCTATGAAGTAGAAGGATTCATTAACAACTAAAAACTCAAATGTGCCGAGGCTTCGGTAGTTCGCTGCAAGCGCCAATTGCCCGGCCGCATCGGCAAGCTGTTTGCGCATACTGTCTGCAAGACCTACGGCAGGGGCGATTTCCAGGATTTTTTGATGGCGTCGTTGCAAGCTGCAATCGCGATCACCCACGACTTTAACTTTGCCATGACCGTCGCCGATGACCTGCAACTCGATGTGTCGTGCATCACGGAGAAGCTGCTCGGCATACAACGCTTCGTCGCCAAATGCCGCTCGCGCTTCGGAAGAAGCACGCTCAAATGCCTCGCGAAGGCCAGCTAGATCATCAACTTGGCGCATGCCTCGACCGCCGCCACCGTTAACGGCTTTAAGAAGCAAGGATGCTCCTTTAGGCAATGCTTGAACTAAGTGTTCGGCTTCTTCAACGGTGATCGCACCCTCAGAACCAGCAATGGTTGGGACCCCCTGGGCGACGGCAAAACGCCTCGCTTTGCTTTTGTCGCCAAATAGCGTGAGCGTTGCCGGCGTTGGACCGATGAAGCTGAGGTTCGCATCTTCGCATGCTTGCGCAAAAAGCGCGTTTTCACTAAGAAAGCCGTAGCCTGGGTGCACTGCGTCACAAGCGTGTTCAACTGCTAGACCGACAATTGCGTCGACATTGAGATAAGCGCTTACGCCAGATTCGTCAAGCGGGTAGGCTGCATCGGCCATGGCCACATGTCGAGCCAATTCGTCATCGCGAGAGTAAATCGCCACGCTTGTATGGCCAAGATCTTGTGCTGCGGCCGCAATGCGAACAGCGATTTCGCCCCGATTGGCGATCAGCAGCTTCATGTGATTTGGGTGTCTCGGAACGAAGCGGTGAAGTGTATTCGGTGCGAATAAGCCAATCTAAAGGCTTATAGATAATTTTGGCAAACTAGATTTCGACGCTAATTTGGATCGCTAAGTGGCTTACGAAAAACCGATCCCTCGACAGGGACAACACACAAAACCGTTTTGGGACGGTGCAAAAGAGGGTAAGTTGATTCTTCCGCACTGTACAGAGTGCAATAGGGTTCATTGGTATCCTCGCTTGATTTGCCCGTTTTGTCACTCGAACAAATTGGACTGGATCGAAGCAAGTGGTGAAGGCACGCTATACACGTTTGCCGTGCAACATCGCTTGGCTGCAGGTGGTTGGGTCAAAGAACTGCCATTTGTGACCGCTTTTATCGATTTGAAAGAAGGCGATCGCATGCAGACAGTATTACGAGGTGTCGATCCGAATAAACCCGAAGACATCAAAATCGGATCCAAGGTGAAAGTCGAGTTCGAGCAAGCGAACGACGACATCTTTATTCCTTTCTGGAGGGTCGTCGAATCATGAGACTGCCAGATCTTTCCTATCGTGCGGCAATGGTCGGCGCATGCGAATCCAATCTAATTGGCTATCCTGGTGGTGAAGAGCGTTCAATCAGATGCACTTCGCTGCAACTTCATCTCGAAGCGATTAAAAACGTCTCGGACTATACGGGAATCCCGATTAGTGATATCGACGGCGTCTTTTCAGCTGGGTGGTCATCGGAACTAGCAGAACATTTGGGATTGCACCCGTCCTACATCGATACCACCTCGGTCGGTGGTTGCTCTTTTCAAATTCATGTACGGCATGCGTTGGCAGCTATTGCGTCAGGCATGATCGACACGGCCCTCATTAGTCACGGCGAGGCTGGTTGGTCGTACCGCGGCATGGGTGGCCGAGGTGGCGGCGGACGTGGTGAAGTCTCACCCGCGGAAGAAGCGACGGCCGCGTACGGTATCGCTGGCGCGCCGGCGCAGTATGCGCATGCCATGGTTAGACATAACCATGTATACGGCACGACGCCAGAAGATTTCGCTCATATCAGCGTGGTCACGCGCAAATGGGCGATGTTGAATCCACGCGCGCTCATGTATTCCAAAGAAACGAATCCGTTCGGTGGTGAAATTTCAGTTGACGATGTGATGAGTGCACGACTTATCGCGTGGCCAATGACTCTCTACCACTGCTGTTTGGTCACCGACCACGGTGGTGCAGTTATATTGGCTCGACCAGAAATCGCGCGCACCTTAAAGTCGAAACCAGTATGGGTGGTCGGAGCTGGTGAATCTATGGGGCACTCAAACATGGTTGAGATGGAGGATTTCACCGCAACGTCGGCGCATCGATCTGCAAAGATGGCCTACGAGATGGCAGGATTGAGTCCTGAAGACATTGAAATGGCCATGATTTATGACAGCTTCACAATCACAGCTGGCATTACCGCTGAAATGCTCGGTTTAGCACCACGCGGCCGCGGCTACACGCTTTGGAAAGAAGGTCATGCGGCGCCTGGCGGCCGGCTACCCATCAATACCAATGGTGGTGGCTTGTCGTTTAACCACTCTGGCATGTATGGCATGCAGCTCCTGGTTGAGGCCTATCGGCAGATGTCCGGCACCGCTGAAGACGGCGTAAATGGGGATGCTGGCAAACAAACTGAGGCGTCGAATTGCATCGTAAATGGCACCGGTGGGACACTATCGACCACGGGCACCCTCATTTTAGAACGAGATTAACCCACCACTAGGGTTCAACAATGGCAGTCTACAACGCGCAAGCAGCTCTCCCTGACGGGCAATCTGGGCCCTGGGGAGAAGCAGTCACGATTTCCTACGATCAGCGTGATGTGCTGCTCTACGCGGTGGGGATAGGCATCACCGACCTGCGCTACATATATGAAGCGCATGATGAGTTTGCTGTTTTTCCCACGTTTTCGATAAGGTGGGGCGGTGCTGGAGCACCTGTCGATAGCGCACACATACCAGGTTCGCCTGGACCGCTGAATATCGATGCAGAGCGCTATCTTGAAGTTTTAAAACCGTTGCCAAGGCGAGGAACGGTGACGGTTCGCTCGTGTTTGATTGGTGTGCACCCACGTGGCAAAGGCAACGGTTTTTGCGAGTACGAGAGCATTGTCACAGATGAGGATGGCGAAGACTGCGTTCGCATGGTTAACGGATCGTTTCGGCGTGGTGTTGAAAAACTAGGTGACATTGAGCCATTTGAAGGCGCAGGTCAAACCTATTCGCAGAAAATTGCAGTGCCGGATAGGTCGCCTGACGTCGAAACTTCAGTCACCATTGGTGCAAACCAAGCACATATCTATCGTCTCTCCGGCGACTACAACTCGCTTCATATTGATCCGGCAGCTGCACAATTTGGTGGCTTTGAGACACCAATCCTGCATGGCTTGTGCACGTTTGGCCATTGCGCTCAATCGTTGCTGGCTGGTCTATGCGATGGTGATCACACGCGTTTCAAGAAAATCAAAGTGCGTTTTTCGTCCCCCGTATTTCCAGGTGACGATTTGAAAATTCGCGCTTGGTCGGATGGCGATGGTCGCGTTGTATTTGAAGGTGTTGTGGCAGATCGGGTCGTCGTCTCGAACGCATATTTTGAGTACGCTTAATCCACGTTGGGGCTAGTCTCGCGGTTTACGCATCCAACGCGACTTCTCTGTCGTATTTTCGACACCTCGACCAGACTTCGCCCACCCGTTGAAGCCTTCTTCAAGATGCGCCACATCTTGATAGCCCATTTCTTTTAGAGCTTTCACAGCGAAGGCGGATCGACCACCACCCGCGCAGAACAGCACAATGCGTTTTTGCTCATCGAAGTAATCGCGGTAATAGGGACTTTCAGGATCAGCCCAGAATTCCAACATGCCGCGAGGTGCGTTAATTGCGTTAGGGATGGTGCCGAGATCAACGTATTCCTGCATTTCTCGAATATCGAGCAACAGCAGATCATTTTGATTCTCGATCTCTTGGTCAAGGTCGCTCAACGAGAGATTTTCGATGTTTTTCTTGACCTCTTCGACCATGCCGAAAATGTTCTTAATTGCCATACATGCTGCTCATAGAGATGCTGTCCAAAATTAAACGCTTTCTGATAGGAGCTTTTACCGCAAATGTACACAACGATCCACGATTTACCTGATCATCAAGCCATTGAGCCTACCCGTATCGAAGGATTTTTCGATGAACTATTGCAGTCGCACGAAAACGAAATCGACGAGATCGTTGCAAACTCACAAGCACGTCCATCGTGGGACAACCTCATGCTGTCGCTGGAAGCGTTAGACGTTGCGTTGAACGATGCATGGGCGCCCATTTCGCATTTGAATAGTGTTGTGAGCAATCCGGACCTGCGTGCCGCTCACGACAATTCGATTAAAAAAATTACGGCATATGAAACGCGGATCGGACAGTCGCGCCCTCTCTACGACGCAGTTCGCCAGTTAACCGAGAAAACTACTTTCGCCGCGCTCAATCCATCGCAACAAAAGATGGTCACCGATTCGCTGAAAGCGTTTCAACGCAACGGCGTGGCATTGAATGAAACGGACCGCAAACGGTTTCAAGAGCTTCGTGCAAAGCTCACAGAATTAAGCAGCCAATTTGCGAACAACGTGCTCGATGCAACCGACGCATGGACTAAACATGTGACGGATATAGCGCTACTAGAAGGGATCCCAGCACCTAGTGTCGCGGTCGCTAAGGAAACCGCGCAACGTCGGGATCTCGCAGGGTACTTGTTGACGCTGGATATGGCTTGCTATGCGAGCACCATGACCCACTGCCGGAATCGTGCATTACGTGAAGAGATGTACGAGGCTTACGCGACGCGGGCTTCCGATCAAGGACCTAGCGCAGGGGAATATGACAACTCGCATATCGTCGTTGAGATGCTGAACGCGAGAACGGAACTGGCCGAACTGGTCGGATTCGATAACTTCGCTGAGTACTCAATAGACCCCAAAATGGCAACGTCCGCCAACGAAGTGAAGGTGTTTCTTGACGGGTTAGTTAGCAGGGCCGCACCTCAGGCTCGACAAGAAATAGAACGGATGCGCGAGTTTGCGCGGACGGAGTGGGGCATTGATGAGCTCGAGCCATGGGATCTCAGTTTTTTAACGGAACGGATGCGCGAGTCGCTATATGACGTCGCAGATGCCGAATTGAAACCGTACTTTCCGCTCAATGTTGTCGAACGAGGGATGTTTGAGGTTGTGGGCGCGCTTTTTGATGTTGAAATCGCAGCGAAGGATGCACCAGCTGCATGGCACGACGACGTGCGCTACTTCGAAATTACGCGTCGTGGCGAAACCATCGCACGCTTCTATCTTGACGCGTTTGCCCGTGAGAAAAAGCGTGGCGGCGCTTGGATGGCAGATTGCCGGAGTCGCCGCTCGATAGGTAACGAAATGGCGTTACCAGTTGCATATCTAACTTGCAACTTCACACCACCCACAAAAGGCCAACCCTCTTTATTGACGCACACAGAGGTAGTCACGCTATTTCACGAGTTTGGCCACGGGCTTCATCACATGCTAACCCAACAAAAATATGCCACGCTGGCAGGCATCAACGGCGTCGAATGGGATGCGGTTGAATTACCGAGCCAGTTCATGGAAAACTGGTGCTGGCAAGAAGCTTCGCTCAGAAAAATCTCTAGTCATTTCGAAACCGGCGAAGCGCTACCCAAGGAACTCCTCCATCGACTTATCGCCGCCAAAAATCTAAATTCAGGTATGGCGATGTTGCGCCAGCTTGAATTTGGTTTACTGGATATTGAGCTGCATACTCAATTGAAAGACTTCGATCCCATCGCAACGATGCGCTCTATCCGTAGTCGGACTGGGATGATGCCTCATAAAGACTACGACCGCATGCCGCTAGGTTTTGGTCATATATTCGCCGGTGGTTATGCGGCGGGTTACTACAGCTATTTATGGGCCGAGGTGTTATCCGCGGATGCGTTCGCTGCGTTCGAAGAAGAAGGGTTACAAAACCCACAAACAAGCGAACGTTTTTTACGAGAAATCCTGGAGGTTGGCAGTTCTGTCAAAGCGATAGACATGTTCAAGAAATTCCGCGGTCGCGCCCCTCAGAACGACGCGCTGCTGCGTCATGCCGGCATTCAAAACTAGCCACTACGAGGTGGTTTCGTTGACGCCTATCATGCCGAGAAAATCATCGATTCGCTGAATCGCTTCTGTTATTTCTCCCAGGGACGCAGCATACGAAAACCGAATATAGCCTTCGCCATAGACACCGAAGGAGGTACCTGCGACAGTGGCAACCCCAGTCTTTTCTAGTATTTGGTTCTGTAATTCGGCGGCACTAAGCCCGGTACCGGTGATGTTCGGGAAGGTATAGAACGCGCCCATTGGCTCCGTGCACGTGACCCCGGCAAGACCATTCAAGCCATCGACGATCACTTTGCGGCGTTCCTCAAACGCGGTAACCATCGTTTCCACTGAATCTTGCGGTCCCTCTAGTGCAGCGATACCTGCAAACTGCGCAGAGGCGTTAACGCAGGAGTGGCAATTGATGGCTAGTCGCGTGGCGTGGTCGATGAGAGAAGCAGGCCAAACTGAATAACCCATCCGCCAACCAGTCATCGCGTAGGTCTTGCTCCAGCCATCTAGCAGTATGAGCCGGTCTCGAATTGATGGGTAGGCAAGCAATGAAACATGGGATTCGTCGCCGTAGCAAATTCGCGCGTAAATCTCGTCGCTCATGACCACTGCGTTCGGGAACGCTTCGAGACCGTCGACGAGTTTGTCGATTTCCTGTTTTGGAACTGCGCCGCCAGTGGGGTTCGCAGGTGAATTGATGATGACGAGACGCGTTGCAGGCGTCATCAAATCCAACACAGTTTCCGCACTAAACGAAAACCCCAAAGATTCAACAAGTGGGATTGGTACTGCCTTTGCGCCCGAAAAGTTGATCACGGACTCATATATCGGGAAGCCTGGATTAGGGTAGAGGATTTCCGAGCCCTCTTCGCCAAACATCAAAATAGCGAAAAACATGGTGACTTTGCCGCCTGGGACGATTAACACGTTACCAGGGTCCACTTCTTCGCCACGCCAACGCACGATGTCAGCGGCGACCGCTTCGCGCAGTTGTGGTATGCCAGGCGCAGGCGTATACCCGTGGTGGCCGTCGTGTAACGCTTTCACCGCTGCTTCGACGATGTGCGGTGGCGTTTTGAAGTCTGGTTGGCCGATGCCAAGATTAATGACGTCGCGGCCGGCCGCCTTCAAGGCTTCAGCACGGGCAAGTACTTCGAATGCCGTTTCGGTACCGAGACGGGACATCTTTTGCGACAAAATCATGGCGTTTCTCAGCGCAGTCGAGTTGTTAGGGTGGCAATGGTAATGAGCGCTACGTAAGCGGTGTACTCTGTGAGAGTTTTGCGTCGGCGCAATGGACGTGATTTCTTCTTAAGTTAGCTAAGAGCATGCCATTGAGAGCGATTTCCATAATTACTCGCCTTATTTGCCCGTAGAAAGCGGAATCTATTCCCTTAACTGGGTATTGATCTGCTGCTTACCTCGCGCTAAATCACATTTCTTTTATATGAAAATGTCATGAACGGTCCAGATTTTGAAAAGAATGAGCTCATTCCCGTGATTGCGCAGAACCATCACGATAAGAAAGTGCTCATGTTGGCATACATGAATCGAAGCGCATATGAAGAGACGCTGCGCACCGGCGAGGTTTGTTATTTCTCGCGTAGCCGCCAGAAACTATGGCGAAAAGGCGAATCAAGTGGTCACGTCCAAATTCTGAAACAGATTTACTACGACTGTGACGCCGACGCGGTGCTAGTGCAAGTAGAACAACTTGGTGGCGCTGCATGCCACGAAGGCTATGAGAGTTGCTTTTTCAAGGAAGTCGATCCAACGACTGGTGATTTCAAGATCATCGCGGAAAAGGTATTTGATCCCAAAGCCGTATACGGAACTTCCTGATGGGACTGCCACTAAAACTTGGCCTACCGTCAGGGAGTTTGCAAGAGGCGACTCGTGAACTGTTCGGTCGTGCAGGCTACGTCATCACATTCTCGACACGCTCCTACTATCCCACCATTGATGACGCCGATATCGAGTGTCTTCTCGTACGAGCCCAAGAAATGGCTCGCTATGTCCAACTCGGTGCGCTCGACGCTGGCATCACTGGATTAGATTGGATTCGTGAAACCGATGCGGATGTCCAAGAAGTTTGCGAGTTGGTGTTTTCTAAAGTCAGTCGCCGCCCAATTCGATGGGTGTTGGCGGTGCCAAATGATTCGCCAATCCAACGCATTGAAGATTTAGAAGGCAAACGCATTGCGACCGAAGGCGTTAACTTAACCCGTCGTTGGTTGGAATCCCATGGTGTGAGCGCAGATATCGAGTTTTCTTGGGGTGCGACCGAGGTCAAACCGCCAACATTGGTTGATGCCATTGTGGAAATCACGGAAACAGGCTCATCGCTACGAGCCAATAACCTTCGGATCGTGGCAGACGTCATGCAAAGCACCCCACGCCTAATTGCAAATCACGACGCGTACGCTGATCCGCAAAAACGCAACAAATTAGAAAACTTAGCGCTTATGCTCAAAGCGTGCTTGCACGCAGAAGGTAAGGTGGGCTTGATGATGAACGTCCACAAAGATTCAGTTAAAGCGGTGGAAGCGGTATTGCCGGCATTGCAAAAACCCACCATCTCAGCTTTGACTGACGACGATTGGGTCGATTTGAACGCGATTGTCGACGAAAGCACAGTTCGTGAAATTGTGCCGCAGTTATTAGCAGCTGGCGCGAAGGGCATCGTCGAATACCCGATTAGCAAATTAATCGATTAGAAGGTAGGCTCTGTGGCGGTTTTATGAACTACACGAGAGCATTGAACAACCGACGCGTGTCCTAGCCCATTCTGGGCGTTTTGCCGCGAATTGATCGTACCCAACTTGCTCTTCGTATGGCTTTTTCAGTACGTTCAGCCAATCCGTCAAATAAGTTGAGTTGCCTTTCTCGACTTCATCGATGGCAAGTTGTGCTAGGTAGTTTCTTGGCACGTAAAGCGGATTGGTGGCATTCATGTGGTCAATGCGTGTTGCTGCATCCCGATTCTGGCGCATGATCACTGCTGCGTAATTTCGCAGCCAGCGATTGATTTTTTCGCGTCGTTTCGCAGTGATGCTCGCGGGTGCGTAATGCGCTATCTCGACAAAAATTGCGGGGTCTTCCGCCGTAAGTGTGGCAGCGCTATCCAGTTTTGCCAATGCTCTAAAAAACAAGGTCATATCTGTCTCGACGGTCGTCAAAACGTCTTCAAGGTCGTTCACAATCGACACTTCGCCGTCACCAAGTTCCTCTAGGCCGAGCTTGGCACGAACCGTTTGTTCCCAGCGTCTTTGGTACAAAGCAGGGAAGTTGTTAAGAGCGTCTTCTAGGGGTTTGGTTTCCCGAATCAGCGGCACGAGCGCGTTGGCAAGTTGCAACAGATTCCATTGCGCGATCCAAGGTTGTTGGCCGTAGCGATACCGCTTGGTCCCAGCATCGGTTGTATTGGGGGTCCAATCAGGATCATAGCTTTCGAGCCAACCGTATGGCCCGTAGTCGATCGTCAACCCGAGGATCGACATGTTGTCGGTATTCATGACACCATGAACGAAACCGACGCGCATCCAATGCACGACCATATCGACCGTGCGGTCTACGACTTCTTCAAAAAACTCGACGTACTTTTGCGGTTCAGCTTGCTTGGCGAGAGTAGGGTAAACCGAGCTGATGGTGTGGTCTGTTAGTTGCTTGAGTAGCTTTACATCGCGTTGCGCTATGCAAATTTCGAAATTACCGAAGCGCACGAATGTCGGTGAAACTCTGCATACAACAGCGCCAGGTTCAGGAGCGGGGTGTCCGTCATAGAGCACGTCGCGAATGACGGCATCGCCGGTACCAATCAGTGAGAGCGCGCGAGTCGTCGGTATACCGAGGTGGTGCATGGCTTCACTGCACACGAACTCCCGAAGCGATGAGCGCAGTACTGCGAGACCGTCCGCCGACCGCGAATATGGTGTTCGACCCGCGCCTTTTAGCTGAAGTGCTAACCTTGAACCATTCTGAGTTCGAATCTCGCCAAGCGTGATGGCTCGACCATCCCCTAGTTGACCAGCCCAATTGCCGAATTGATGCCCGCCGTAGCACATGGCAAATGGCTTCATGCCCTCGATCATCGAGTTGCCACTAAACACCTGCAGAAATTCGTCAGATTCGCAATCCGACGTGGTCAATCCCAATTCTTCAGCCAGTTCCTCGGAGTAAGCGAGCAACGCTGGTTGTCCCGCGCGAGAGGGTTCTACGAATGAATAGAGTGCGCCTTGCACTTCGCGAAGGTAGTTCTCGCGGATGGGGTCTGCTGGTAGCGAATCGACAAAATCGTTTTCGATTGTCAATGATGTCAGAGACATTAGTGCTTCAGTTACTACGAGGAGACGATGGCGGTGGGAAGTGCTTCGAATGCAAGCGAGAGAATTATGGTGCGTTCGTTACAGACTAGGCTGTAACCCAACCATTTGTTGAGATTTTGCACTTACGTCGAGGAAAGTTCAGCTCAATGCGATGTCTAATAAAGTTCTCATACCAGTCTGCGTGGCAGCATTCATGACATCTGTGTTTCGTTGTGTGCTCGAGCAAATTTGCATACTCGATTTTCGCATGAAATCGCTGCATGTTCTCGCGGTTTGTTGCTGTTTCCTGCCTGGTTTAGCAGTTTTCGCGAATGACGTCTACGTGCCTGTGGAGTTGCAGGAGTGGGAGGAATGGGTGCTGGCCGAGCACCCGAACATAAGTTGTCCTTTCAACGATGGGAATGCGTCTCGCTTAGGTTGCGTGTGGATAGCAGAGCTGCGTGTCGATTTCAAGAGCGAACCATCTGCGCACCTTGATTTCGTGATACGAGGTCAAGCAAATGCAGCGAGTGATCTGATTTTGCCGCATGCGGCTGCACGACCAATTAATGTTCGAGTCAATGGTGACGCGGCACGGATTGGTGCGGACGGTCAAGATCCTCGGGTGTTTTTAAAGCAAGGAAATTTCGAAATCACTGGTAGGCTCGAGTTCGATGAGGTGCCACGTTCGATTACCGTTCCAAGACAAGCTGTCGTTGTTAAGTTAACGCTAGATAAACGCGATGTAGCTATTCCGAAAGTTGACGACGGACAACTTTGGCTGCAGCCACAGGAACTCGCTCGACCAAGTGTCGATTCCCTGCGCATCGATGTATTTCGGCGACTGGTCGACGACATTCCCCAGCTCCTAGAGACACGACTTCGATTGACGATCGACGGATCCGATCGTGTGGAATCGCTTGGTACGCCAATATTTGAGGACTTTCGAGCCGTACGCGTGCGTGGTGATTTGCCGATCCAAATCACACGTGAAGGTCAAGTTTTGGTGCAAGTATCACGAGGCGTTGCATGGATAACGATATTGGCGATCGGCAATGAGGTGTTCGACGAGTTTGTCCCAACTCGGCAAAGTGAAACTTGGCCAGACTCAGAGATATGGGCATTTGATGGACGTCCACAACACCGAACCGTCGAGGTGGTCGGTGGCATACCAATCGACCCAAACCTTGTGGAGTCGCCGTTCAGCAACAAACCTACATTTAGAGTGGCTATCGATTCGTTGCTGCAGCTTACTAACGCTCAACGCGGCGATCTCAATCCTAAACCATCGCTCTTCAAGATTCATCGCGACATTTGGTTAGCGTTTGATGGCGCGTCGCTTGTTACTCAAGACGCTATTGAAGCGGACATTCATGCAGAGACGCGCTTAAACGCAAACTATCCGTTAGGCAGTGTCGAAGTGGACGGAAGTCGCCGTTTAGTGACATTCGGCGATGCCGACACCGCGAGCAAGCCTGGCATAACGGTTCATCCTTCCGAATCGAGAATCCAGGCCGTTAGCGTCATCCCATCGAGTTCTGATTTATCGGCCAATGGCTGGCAAGTGAACGCAGATTCGCTTAGAGCAACTCTGCATATTCCACCCGGTTGGCGACTGCTCTGGACTACAGGTATAGATAGCGTACGTTATTCATGGCTTGCTGAATGGTGGAATCTTTGGGACATTTTCATATGCGTTCTCATCATCGTCGTACTCTTTAAGGTAGGCGGCTGGCCGCTTGCGGGCATCGTCACATTAGCTATCCTGCTTAGCTATCAAGATCACGTGTTTTCAGCGATTGGATGGCTCTTGCTGGGGTTGTTGCTCCTTCTTGATCGCTATCTCGTTTCCGAGAACGCCAAACGGTTGAATGGGATCGTGTTTTGGGTTCTTATAGTGCCGGTTGCCGTCATTTCGGTATACGTTGCGGCAAACAATCTACGTCAAGCGGTCTATCCACAACTTGACGATTTGATTGGCGGGTCCGATAGGCAAGCCGTTCTAACCCAAGTTCGTTCTACCGCACCAGCACTGCGTACCGCCGCAGAACGTGTTATGAAGCTGGATAGCGATGCAATGCAATCTCAAGCCAGCGGTGCAGAGAACCTTAAAGAACTAGCCGCCGATAACGAATTAGCCGAGCAACCGACTCGTCCCCTAGTGGTGGCCTCCCAAACTGGCCCAGGTGTCCCAGCATGGCGTTGGGATACCGTGCGTCTTGATTGGTCAGGACCCGTCGCCATGGATCAACGGATTGGACTCGTATTCATGCCCCCTGTCCTAACTCGATTTGTTTACGTCGTGGTGGCACTGGTTCATTTATTAATGCTCTTTCTGCTCATCGCTGCGTGTCTACGCGATAGTGATTTATTCCCAGCTTGGATTCGTCGGCTTCTACCACTGGTGCTTGCCACGACCATTGGCACATCTACCCAAGCGGCCTTCCCGGATAACAACATACTTGACGAGTTGGCGCAACGTTTGACGGCGGCGCCAGCTTGTGCGCCTGGATGTGCGTCCCTTCAAACGGCGCATCTTGATATGGGAAATGACAATCAACTCCGTATTAATTTGGAAGTATCAAGTGGCGCACGCATTGCGATGGCATTACCTGCCAGCAATCCTCAAACTGCGCTAAAGGGCGTGTCTAGTAATGCAGTAAGACTACCGTTATTCAGAAATGCTTCAGGCATTGCGATGGTTGAAGTGAAAGAAGGCGTCAATCGATTAAGGCTGGACTATGAGCTGACAAATCTAAACGACCTTGTCATCGAATTTCCGATAGAACCTGCTAAGTTGACGCATGATATTTGTTGCTGGAATCTCACCCGCAATGTGGAATCTCGACGCACCAGTATTGTCTTGAACCGAAGCACCGCGGCTGAGACTGCCACCGCACAATTGGATCAGAGCGAGTATGAATTCGGCCAGCGGGTGTTCGTTGAACGACAGTTGGATTTGCAGCTTGAACCTACGGTGCGAACCAAGGTTAGGGTACAGAACATGCAAGGAAACTCCGTTTCCTTGCTTATCCCGTTGCTTGTAGGCGAGACGATATTGGATGATCGCATAAGCGTGAGCGACGGGCATGTGGTAGTCGTGCTTGACCGAAATAAACGCCAGTCTTCTTGGGCTAGTTCGTTGAATCTAGGTGAGTCGCTAGTTTTGCAAGCGCCTACGCACGTGCGCTGGACGGAAGTTTGGTATTTGCGTGGTAGCGATTTTTGGAGCTATACGGCTTCCGGAATCACTCCGTCTCAATCCGTCGACAACATGACGATGTTCAAACCGCGAATTGGCGAGACGCTTAGCTTGACGCTCACTCAACCTACACCGATTCCCGGTCGTACAACGACCATTGAAAACGCTTCTCTTGCGAGTTTCGTGGGTAACCGAGTGGCAACGAGTTCACTCAATTTATCTATCACTGCTAGCGTCGTAGAAGATGTAACGGTTCAGTTACCTGTTGGTTCTGAGCTTGAGAGAGTCGCCTTAAATGGCAAAGATCAACCGTTGAATGCGGGATCGCTTGTCGCGTTGCCGATTACGCTAGGTAAGAACTTGTACAGCGTACGATGGCGAAGTACCGATGCAATCGGCTTTTATTACGAAACGCCTCGAGTTGAACTCAATCGCGAATCAAGAAACATCCAACTGCAAGCGAAAATCCCGCAGGATCGCTGGGTGCTGTTTCTAGGCGGCCCTGCCATTGGATCTGCCGTACTATTTTGGGGCGTGGTGTTCGTGACCGTATTAGTCGCGCTAGCGCTTAGCTATTTACCGAAATTTCCCCTAACCAAGATCGATTCGGCGTTGTTGGCGATCGGTGCGACGTTGGCAAATATCTGGGCGTTGCTCTTTGTCGCCCTTTGGGTCGTAAGTGTTTGGTGGCGTTCTCGAACCAGTTTAACTGGATTAGCGAACTGGCTCTACAAATCTATTCAGGTTGCGTTAGTTTTGCTTACGTTTGTAGGGTTGTTCGCGTTATTCATTACTGTGTTTACGGCATTGCAGATTCCGCCTGATATGGCGATTGCGACACCACCTATGCTAGCAGGCGATCAGCTCTATGCGACGACGCAATTTGCATCCCAAACTCTAGCATGGTTTGAGGATACAAGTGGCGAAGTTTTACCGACCGCGTGGATGTTTTCGTTGCCGTTTTGGGTGTACCAAGTTGCCATGTTGGCTTGGTCGTTATGGTTGGTATTCGCTTTAACGAAATGGGTCCGCAGCACATTTCAGACTGTAACAGTGCCTTCCTTTTGGCATCGATCTCAGCAGACGCCTCACGAAACTGTAGAAAACGTTTCCAATGACGCGGAAACGGCCATAAAAGAGGAAGCTATAGACGACTCGCAAGATGATTGGCAATCTGACGATCCACCGCAACGATAGAACTATGCTTAGCGAACAAGCGGCTCAGCTAATAGGCTCGTTACGACACATGACCGGCCGAGGTTTACACAAAGCTGAGTCCCGACTCGACTGAGATTTGCTTGATTTGTAGTACTCGCTGAGCGCATTTGTTCGACTGGCACGTATACGCAGTATTTCTGATCGCGGTAGCGGCTGGTGCGTACCTGCAAGCTATGTCCGGTTTCGCCTTGGGATTGATTGTGATGGCGATCGTACAAGCGACCGGCGTCATGTCAATCGAAAACACGGCCGCGGTCATTAGCGTGCTTGCTTTTGCCAATATTGCGTTAGCACTCTACTTCACCTATCAATCAATCGATAAGTGGCTCTTTATAGGGTTAACGATTGGCCAAATTCCAGCTATCGCACTAGGGTTATCACTCCTTGATTACCTCGGTCAGGAGTCCATCGAAACTCTCGAGCTGATTTTCGGCGCATTTTTGATCATCGGTAGCTTGTCATTGGTTCTAAATCCAGCGCCGCGTGAGCGACGTTCGACGACGATTACCACGATTGGTGTAGGTGCGGTCGGAGGCGTATTCGGCGGCATGTTTGCTGCTTCTGGTCCTGTTGTAGGCTGGTTTGCCTACCAACAGCCCATTGTGATAGCCTCAATTCGCGCATCTTTACTCGCGATGCTTGGGGTCACCACGATCGTGCGAACAACGTATGTGGCCATTGATGACATCTTTACGATCTCCCTTATTTGGCTTATTGTTGCGACATTACCTGTCGTTCTGCTCGTAACGGCCTGTGCTCGACGGTTTGGACCTCAAGTGTCTGATAGGCAATTTCGACGTGGCGTTTTTTCTTTCGTATTGCTGATCGGCTGTTGGATATTTGGTTCTGCAGTTTTTGACTTTGCTTGGTAAATAAGATGCAATAAATAATAAATATATCAATAGTCTATTGGAATTACTTAGTACTAAAATGCGAACTCTGTCGTGACCAAAAGTGATACAGGCTAAGTGGCGTGTAAAATCGATAAAGTAGCCGAATTTTGTTACACAATGGCTAAACCGAAACTAAACGTTGTATTAGTTGGTGCGGGCGGCAATATGCGCGGCGCCCACGTACCTCGAATCTTGGGGGATAAACGCACCAAGATTGTCGGCGTCGCAGATCCTGAAGAAGATCATGCTAAAAAGCTAGTTGAACGAGCAGGTTACGAAATACCGTATTTCGCCAACTGGCAGGCGATGTTGAAAAACATCGAATCAGAAGGCGTGATTATTAGTACACCACACAAACATCACAATTTACAGGTGAAGCGAAGTCTTGAAGACGGTCGCCACGTACTTGTTGAAAAACCGCTCGTTATTCATTCCAAACACGCTAATTCCTTGATTCAATTAGCTTCTCGTGTTGAATGTCTGCTCATGGTGGCGTACCAGCGACACTGGATGCCAGAGTTTATCTATGCCCGTGAACTCATTGCGCGGGGTGAAATCGGCGAAATTAAGGGTGTTGTGGGGTACGTGACCCAAAATTGGGAAGGCATCAGTGGCTGGCGGCTTGACATCGAGCTAGCGGGTGGTGGTATGTTCATGGACACCGGCAGTCATTTGGTCGCGGCCATGCTGTGGGTGACTGGTTTGCGACCCAAACGCGTGTGGGCCACGCAAGACCGAAGCGGCCATAAAGTCGATATCAACATGGTGTGCAATGTCTCCTTCGACGGCGGTGCAATTGGATCGCTCACGACTGTAGGCAATGCAGGCCAGCATGATGAACGTTTGGTGATCTCTGGTACAAAGGGTGCGTTAGCCTTGCATCTGCATCAATGGGGTGTTAACTCTATGCTGCTCAATGACGAATCTGTCGATGTTCCACGGCGCATTAGAGCATCCTCGCCGGACGCGGCATTCTTTGCTGCCATACGAAAAGGCGTAGACTCTGTCGAACCACCTGATTTCGCATTTCAAGTTGCACAACTAACCGAAGCGGCTTACAAATCCGCAAACGAAAACAAGCCAATTTCGATTCGCCAACCAGCTAAGAAATAGCATGGCGCAGGTGCAGACGGTTCTCGGGCCCATTGATAGTGGTGAACTCGGGTTCACGCTAATGCATGAGCATGTCATGGTTAGCGCGCCAGGTATGTTTCGTCAATTTCCCGACTTATTCGGTCCTGATGACCGTATTCAAAGAGCCGTGGATACCTTCAAACGCGCGAAAGCAGCTGGCGTCGACAGCATCGTAGATGCAACGACGTACGATCTCGGCAAAGATCCAGCCTTATTGCAGGAAGTAGCGAAAGGCTCAGGCGTAAACATCATCAATACCACAGGTTGGTGGCTTGAAGTGCCGCGTTTTTTGCGTGGTGTCTCGCCTAATCAAATGGCACGAGAGTTTATTCGCGATGTTGAAGAAGGCTTTCGTGGTACGGACGTGAAAGCTGGCATATTGAAGTGCGCGGCTGACTTTCAAGGTGTCACTGAAGAACTTGAGACGATGACGCGGGCCGTATCGCGAGCTCACCTTGAAACGGGTCTGCCCATTATGGTTCACTCCTATCCGACAGGACATGTTGCGCGCCGACAAATTGAGATCTTCAAAGAAGAACGCGTTGACCTCACAAGAGTGAAAATCGACCATTCGAATGACACGACTGATACGGAATATCTGAAGTGGATCCTTGACCAAGGATGCTATTTAGGCTTGGATCGTTATCCCGGTAGGCTCGTCAGTCCACACATGCGCACTATGACGATGAAATCTCTTATAGATGATGGTTTTGGGGACAAATTGTGTCCTGCACATGATTGCATTTGTTTGCACATCCACAAGGAGCTAGCCGACGGCACAATTCCGCTCGAACACGAATTTACACGCAGCAATGTCGATCAATATCTGTATATCCATCGCCATGTGATTCCTGATTTAGAAGAAATGGGTGTATCCCAAGAGAAAATCGACGACCTATTTATTCACAATCCCAGACGTTTTTTCGAAGGCTCTGGTTCATAGCTCATCGCGCCAGCGCAGAACACGTTGGCGCGTTACTTGCACATCGTTTTTTACGGGTGCCAAGTTTTTTAGCTGCTTGCTAGACTCTTCAGCAGTTCGTTAGTCCGGGCGAAAGACGCACGGCTGTCGTCACCGGCTGGGAACACACTTGCGAGTACCTCAGTAGCGCCGGCGTCAAAATACTCCTGCAATTGCGATCCGACATCAGCTTCGTCGCCGACGACCGCAATCTCACCAGCGCTCGATAAACCCTCATTGTCTAATTGCCGACGATAGTTGGGCAGTGTGTAGTAGTGCCCGAAAACTTGATTCGCACGTGCGATTGCTTGTTCTTTGTCATCGTGCACACATACGGGTAAGCCAACGATGACGCGTGGTGCATTGCGACCAGCGGCCGCAGCCGCTTTAGTAATTCGCGGTACCGTGTTTTCAGCGATGGTTTTACGGCCAACCATCCACGTGACAGTACCGTCTGCAACCTCGGCCGCCGCCTTTAGCATGAGGGGTGCGAGTGCGGACATGACAATTGGAAATCGTTGTGCCTCAGGCACCGCAATAGCAGTTTTTATTCTGTAGATTTCGCCTTCGTGATCGACTTGGCCTTCTGTGGTCAATGCGCGAATGACACTCACATACTCACGCATATGCTGTGCAGGTCGATCATATTTCAACCCAAGCGCTTCAATACCAGGTGCGTGTGATGGCCCGATGCCAAGCACGAGGCGACCGCTTGCTAACGAATTAACGGTTGCCGCTTGTTGCGCCAGCGCGTTCGGGTGGCGTGGATAGCTAGGCACGACGGCTGTACCCATTTCGATGGTGGACGTTTTAGTTCCCGCCAACCCAATCATGGTCAAGGCATCAAACATGTGCACTTGAGGCATCCAATAGCTGACGAAGCCTTCTGCTTCTTTTTCCACGATCTCGTCAACTAGGCTTGTTAATGGGCGACCGCGACGCACATTGCCGCCGTAAATTCCGATTCGCATTTGCTAGTTCCTATGCCAAACATTCTTCATGTTTCATGACATTCATTCATTGACTGAATGAGATTGCTGAAACCTGAAAGGATGGTATTTTCTATTCGTATACGGCGAATTTTGCGATGCCGGCCCATGATCAACCCGAAAGCGGTTGTATCTTGAGCCCTCTTGCCCGTATCTAATTCGCGGCTAATCAATCAACGGCTACAAGATGGACGACATACTCGCATTACTTGAACGAGCTGCACCCAATGCGACGGCGATCAGGGACGTGCATGGCAATGGCACGACCTACGCGCAAATGTGTCGTTTGGCGCAAGATTGCGGAGACTCTCTCGTTAGAGTCGGTGTTGGGGCCACCGACCGTGTTGCAATCGTCATGCCAAATGGGCCATTGATGGCGATGTCGTTTGTGTGTTGCGCACCTTGGTGTGCCGTCGCACCATTGAATCCGGCCTATACGGCCGACGAATTTGAGTTCTACCTTGGCGATTTAGCTGCGAAGGTAATGCTTGTCGAGGCTAATGTGGCGACGCCTGCAGTAGCAGTAGCGCGTCGTATGGGTGTAGAAATCGTTGAGATAAATCCGAAAGAAACCCATGAGTTTTTCAAATTCGGAATCGGCACCAAGCTAAGACAACCTCGAGAGCTTGATGCCGTCGCATTGATTTTGCACACATCGGGAACTACTTCGAGGCCCAAAATGGTGCCTTTATCGCAACGGAATCTACTAGCTTCTGCGCGGAATATCGCCACCACGCTGCAATTAACCGCAGCCGATCGTTGTTTGAATGTGATGCCATTGTTTCACATACACGGCCTCATGGCAGCGATCATGGCAACAATACATGCGGGTTCACATGTCTGTTGTTCACCAGGTTTTGATGCCTTGCGCTTTTTCTCGTGGCTCGATGCAACCGAACCCACCTGGTACAGCGCGGTGCCTACGATGCACCAAGCGATTTTGGCACGCTCGCCCCGCAATGAATCGAGCCTGAAAAATAGCCGATTACGGTTCATTCGGTCATCTTCGGCGTCGTTGCCGGTGCAGGTTTTGACGGGCTTGGAAGAAGCGTTTGACACCCCGATGATCGAAGCGTACGCGATGACAGAAGCTGCACATCAAATGTGCTCGAATCCACTGCCACCTCGTGCGCGCAAGCCAGGTTACGTCGGCTTAGCTGCGGGACCCGAAGTACGCATAGCCAGACTTGATCAGATGGAGTTCGTCGAACCAGATGTCGAAGGTGAGATCGTCATCAGAGGCGAAAACGTCACGCAAGGCTACGTTAACAACCCAGAGGCAAACGCGAAAGACTTCCAGGACGGCTGGTTTCGCACAGGAGATCTAGGCATCATGGATGCGGATGGTTACGTCAAGGTTACTGGACGCCTGAAAGAGATCATCAATCGTGGTGGCGAAAAGATCGCGCCATTAGAAGTGGACGAGGTTTTGTTAGATCATCCTACGGTAGCGCAAGTTTGCACGTTTGCAGTGCCGCACTCAAAGCTCGGCGAGGATGTCGCTGCGATTGTTGTGGCTGTAGATGGCGAGACGGCGCACAAGGAAGAAATTCAACGTTATGCCCGTCAACGCCTAGCGCCTTTCAAGGTCCCACGCGAGATCGTTTTTGCCAACGAAATTCCGAAAGGTCCTACTGGTAAAGTGCAGCGCATTGGCATGGCCGAGCGCCTTGGTTTGACGGACTAAATAACTATCTGCCTCGAAAATGCTGGTGCATAATCAACACAAAGACGCAAATGTGGCAACACATGCGGCTTGTATCGGGTCCGTCGTACTCGATGGCGGCATTATTTAAGGAATTACCATGGCTTATACCGACGTACTTTATGAAACGAATGGGCGAGTCGCGACGATAGCGCTTAATCGTCCTCAAGCTCTCAATGCGCTGAGCAACAATCTGCGTGGCGAACTCATGGAAGCCATGAGGGATGCCGAAGCTGATGATGAGATTGGCGTCATCATTTTGAAAGGCGAAGGTCGGGCATTTAGTTCAGGTTACGACCTTACGCCCAATCGTTCTGCCGAATCAGATGAATACGTAGATAAACGATCGAAGTTGCCACAGACTGGCACGACGCATCCAGGTGCGACCCAATGGGCCCGCCACGTTGTCATGACGAACTGGACCATATGGGAACTGGCTAAACCGGTGGTTTGCAAGATTCATGGTTATTGCTTGGCGGGTGGAACGGAGTTGGCCTCGGTGTGCGATTTCCGTATTGTCGCCAACGACGCAAAGATCGGCTATCCGCCAGTTCGAGCCATGACCACGATGGACATGATGTGGGCACCTTGGTTCTTGCCACCCGCCAAAGCACGAGAATTCGCATATATCGGCAACTCGTTTTCTGGCACGGAAATGGAACGGCTAGGTTGGGCGAACTACGCGATGCCAGCTGACGAACTTGATGAGTTCATCGACGACTTTGCATTTCGGATGGCGCATGTCGATAACGAAATGCTCATGTATTCAAAACGTGCAGTTAATCGACAGTACGAAACCATGGGCATCCGCGAAGCTTTACATTCAGGTACTGAAATTCAGGCACTGAGTGCGCAACGACGGGCTGCATCCGAATGGGGACGACGGGTTAGCGAAGAAGGTTTGAAGGCAGCCCTTGAATGGCGCGATGGACCATTTAGAGATTTCCGTGGCGCGTACACCGACAAGCATGCCAACCGCGCTGTGGCAGGCACGAAAAAACCAGAATGAGATCGAAAGCGTTAGCAGAGCGGAAAGCGCTCGTAACAGGAGCAGCACGCGGCATTGGTCGTGCGACCGCGGAACGTTTTGCTGAAGAAGGCGCTTGGGTTGCCTGCGCAGATATCGATGAAAAAGGTGCCGAGGAAACTGCCAATACGATTCAACAACGTACGGGCAAAGCGATTGCTATTGCGTTAGACGTCACAGACAAGCAAGCGTTCAGTGACGCGATGAGCCGCACCGCCGACACATTTGGCGGATTCGACATCTTGTTCAACAATGCTGGCATCGCTGGCGGGGATTGGGCACAGACGCTGAGTGTTAATCTCAGTGGCGTGTATAACGGGCTGGCACACGGCGCCCATCTGATGAGTCAAAACGAACGCGGCGGCGCTATTGTGAATACTGCGTCAATTGCCGGTTTGGTCGGATTGGTTGGACCGCGGATAGGCGATGTCGCGCAAGATCCTAACGCGTTTTCTGGTGCTGCGGGTTACATTGCGTCAAAACATGGTGTGGCAGGCTTGACCAAACAATTTGCACTTGCATTTGCAAGTCAAGGGGTGCGCGTCAATGCAATCGCGCCTGGCTACATCGAAACGGCTATGACGGCCAACGTTCGCGAGTCAGACGAATTCAACGACTTCATCGTCAGTTTGCATCCATTAGGCCGAATGGGACGGGCCGAAGAGATCGCCGCGGCTGCTGCATTCTTGGCAAGTGATGATGCTAGCTTTATCACTGGTATTGTGCTACCAGTGGATGGCGGTTACACCTCGCGGTAGATTTTCCCGCGTGCTCTGACGGGATTTAACAACGACCAGTCGCCGTCTGCCACCTTGTGGCCAAGTGGGAAAGGTGTGCGAGCCTCCATGCCTAGCGATACGAGTGTTTCGTCGTTGCGGTAATAACATTGCAACGCTAATCCACCTAACACGCGTAATGTATGCGGATTGCTACGCTCTAGGTCCACAAAAACACGCCAGCGGTCTTCGTCGTCTAGTTCATTGAAAGGTTTCCCATGGGTTTCCTGTAGCGTTCGAAGCAAGTCGACGATTTCGTCTGCCGAACTGCCAGTCATCGTTTGAATGACGTCGTTGACGATTGCTTCGCTACCTGCACTCGGGGCACTAAACTCGCTATCCGCTGGAATCATCGTATCAAGTATGGCGGCGAGCGCATTTCGCAGTTGTGGGTTGAAACGCTCTGCTGCGATGACGTTTTCGTTCATAGCCATTCCTCAATCAAATAACGTGGCGAGACGCTTTTTCATCGAATCCGCCACGTACAACGCCAATGCACCGATGGTGCGGGTTGGATTGACGCCAGCACACGTCACGAACAAGCTACCGTCGATGATAAACAGGTTTTTTACATCGTGACTTCGACCCCATTCGTTGACGACTGAACGTTCAGGATCGGTGCCCATGCGCGCAGTCCCCATGAGATGCCAACCGCCACCAGCAATTGGTGCATCAGACATGATGTCGTACGCGCCGGCGGTTTTCAGCACTTCAGTTGCACGTTGGATTGCGAAATCCATCATGTCCAACGAGTTTTGGCTGAGGGTGTAATTGAGTTTTGGACACGGAATGCCGTCCGGATCGACAAGCTCGTCGTCGATGGTGACGGTGTTTGATTCTTCGGGTAAATCTTCACAAATGGCCACCATGCCGGTGATGCGCTCGACCATCTTGCGATAGTGTTTGTGATGTTCCGCACCCCACGGCACACGACCCGAAAATACCCCTGAATATGCGGTCGACACCGGTCCTCTGCCGCGATTGCACTCGTATGTAAAGCCACGTACAAAGCCTCGCCGTAAATCAGTCTCATAGAACTCTTGGCTCCAGACACAAACGCCAGGTCCTCGCGAGCCATCGAGGGGTTCGTCGAAGATGCCCTGGATCGACGCGTAGGGGTGAAACATGAGATTTTTGCCGACCAATCCACTTCGGTTGGCCAGGCCATCCGGGAACCGTGCAGACGTTGAGTTGAGCAAGACCCGCGGTGTGCCAATGCCATTGCAGCCAAGGATGACCACCTCAGCTGGTTGAAACTGTTCGTTACCTGCTTCGTCAAAATAGACAACGCCCGTCGCCATGTCGTTGTCATCCACGAGGATTTGACTTACACGTGCACGAGTACGCAATTCGACGCCGGCACGAATCGCATGAGGCCAGTAAGTTACGTCGGTGCTTGCCTTTGCGCCTTGCGCACACCCGAGAGTACACGCACTTAAATTGATGCATTGAGCACGACCGTCGTACGCTTCGGTTGCAATGGCAGCATCGGACGGCCACCAATGCCACCCCATTTCATTGAACCCCCTGCCGAGCGCTTGACCAGCTCTGCCTAAAGGCACTGGCTTCATCAGCGTTTGTTTATCAGGATATGCAGGATCACCAGCTAACCCCGCAACCCCCATCATGCGGTCGTTTTCATCGTAATAAGGCTCAAGCGTTTCGTAATCGATTGGCCAGTCGTCGGCAACGCCGTCTAGCGATCGTACGCGAAAGTCGGAAGGGTGAAAGCGCGGGAAATGTGCGTTGTACAGGATGGTGCCACCACCTACACCATTGAAGTTGGCAATCGCGATGGGCGAATCTTTCTCGTTTATCGGGTAATCGGTGACGCGACCCCGCCGATTTGGGTTTGCACTATATGCGCCGAAGTGTTGTGCTTCCCATGCACGCGTGGTGCTTGGATATTCGTGAGGTTTTGTCCACTCACCTTGTTCTAAGCACACAATCTGCATACCGGTTTCCGCTAGGCTCCAAGCAGCCGCAGCACCGGACGCACCTGCACCGACAATGACAACGTCGACACGGTCTAATTGAGTGGTCACTTCGAAATTCCGACCCTTTTGCTTTTCGATTTTATGTGCAGCTTAGATTTGTGACGTTAAAACGCCAAGAGAGGTGGCATGAATCAATTGCATCGTTGACTTAGCGCCTAGGTTTCAACTTTTGGTGTGAGATATTGAGCTAGATTTTCTTTCGAATAGTTGTCTAATGTACTTGATAGGACGGTGTTGTGACATTCGAACGCACGTCACAAATGTTGGCCAAGTTTTTTAGGAGGCATCATGTTCAAGTCTTATTTAGAGAACCAAGTCGCGGTGGTCGCACTTGCGTTTGCAGCCATTGTGATTGCGTGGTGGGCCTTCACCAGTGTTGCGCAAGCACAGGAAGATGACGTAGACGACTATTTGGAAGAGTTGCTAATATCGAAGTGGGAGTTTGAGTGCCATGATCGTGTGAATGGGTGTAGCGAAGGCGGACTGCTTTACCACACTCAAATGGGACCGGAAGGCAGTGTTTACTTCATTGCTCACTATCCGGAGACTGGCAATGTGTACGCCCGGGAAGTGCGTTTTGGTCGTTAGAGCCGTGGTCGATCATTACCTCGCTACGAAAGCTAGGCAGTGCGGACAAATAGATAACTGATCTCTTTTTGCTGCGTCTTGCCAATCTTCCAAGGGGATGTGGTTCGTTGAAATCATGTGCACGCAAAAAGTTACAGACTTGAACAAAACGATTTAAAACCACCAACTTAAGGAGGTACCATCGGAGATTAGGTTTTTCTTCTTGGTTTCCCCTTGAATTGGCCTACTTCGATCACCTGAATCGTACTGTCCTGGTTTAACACATCCAATTGAGATTCGTCGACGCACCTTACGCGTACATCGTTTGTCGCGATTTCGACGTACTGCACATGAATTAACCCCGGTTCACAGAATTGGCCTACATCTAGGAAGTAATCCAACGCAGTGCAGCCGGAAAGAAGTACGATCAAGATGGGTACGCCAATCGACTTCAAAACCCCAACTCTTTGCTTTGGCAGGCGCATCGCTTCGACCACATTATTCTCGAGTCTAAGGTTGCTCGGCGTTTACTTCTTCGCCTGTGTTGTACAGGTATTCGTTAACTGCCGCGGATAGTTCACTAGCGAGCTTCAAGGAAGCCGGCAAACTCATAGAAATCCGATGCGAGTCTGTTTGGTCCGCGTTGTCGTATTCAAGTCGTACGCACACGCCTGCACCGTCACAGTACTGGATTTCGAGGGATTTAAGCCTTGAGGGTACGTCGGGGCCAATCTGATCACCATGGAAATTTGGCGGTGGTGGAAATTTGTATTTCATCGTCATTCACGTAAAAAAGCACGCCGCTGTGATTGTAAGAGCAGTAGCGTTAGGAACGCGCGTTTAGATAATTTCGCGCCTCACTTGATAGGCTAACGCAGAGGTCCCACTTGGACGATGACATCCAAGCCATACGCGATCAATTCTTAAATCAGGAATTTGATGAGATCAAGCTTGAAATCGATGGTCAGCGCTTTGCTGAGTACTCCAAGGCATGCGGTGAACTTGATGAGAAATACACCGACCCAAACCATGCAGACTTTCAAGCGCCACCAACATTTGTCGCCACGCTCGTGGGCCGGCGGAATCTACCAGAGGATTTCCCGCAACTGAATGGCGTAGGCATGGACGCAGGTAAGGCCGTGGAATGGATTGCGCCAATACGCGACAAGATGACTTTGACGGGGAAATCGCATCTTCACGACATTTACACCAAAACGGGTCGATCGGGGCGTATGGTCTTTTTAGTGACGCGCATGGAGCTGTATTCAGAAGATGGCACGCACGTTGCGAACGCGGATACACGTACTGTAATTAGGGAGAGACCCAGTGGCTGACCAAATAGCAAAGCTCACAGACGTCGAGTTTGGTACGGAACTACCGGCCTTCGATCCTGACACAAGCTTGGAAAACGTCAGACGTTTTGGCAAATACGTTGGCTGGGGTGGTGGTCGATTTACTGACCACGAAGCCGCGCGTAAAGAGGGTTTTCCTGGCGCGATCATCCCAGGTGTCATGAGCCAAGGATTTCTCGGTGCAATGATCCACCGATGGGCCCCCACCGCGCAGATCAAAATCATCGATACGATTTTTCGCGCACCTGTCATGGTCGATCAACCACATAAGATCACAGGCGTAGTCACCAACATCGAGGAAGACGACAACGAAGTCGAAATCGATATCACGATCACCAACGAGGCGAACGAGACGCGGGTTCAAGGGACGGCAACCATCCAATTGCCCGCTTGATTGCTTCATGAAAGGAAAACTAGAAGGCAAGATTGCCTATATTTCAGGCGGAACTAGCGGCATTGGTGCAGCAACGGCTGAGCTGTTTGCGAACGAAGGTGCGCGCGTCGTCATCACTGGTCGTTCGAAAGAGAAGGGAAGCAATCTAGCCAGCTTATTGGGTGATGCGGTTGAATACCAACATGCCGATGTAAGCGTGGAAGCCGATATCGAACGCACCATCGCATATACGACCGAAAAATTCGGTCGACTTGATATCCTGTTCAACAATGCTGGCGGACCGACCGCAGGCGATGTCACAAACATTTCAAGTGAACAAATTGACTACGGCGTCAAGTTGCTTCTTAGCAGTGTCATATTGACCACTCGCTATGCGGTGCAACCAATGATCGATAGCGGTGGTGGTTCGATCATTAATAACTCCAGCGTCGCTGGATTGCGGTATCGTTAAGGCAACATCCTATATTCAGCCCTGAAAGCAGCGGTCACTCACTACACGAAAATGGCCGGTGTTGAACTTGGCCCGCACAAGATCAGGGTCAATGCGATTTCACCTGGCGCTATCGCCACACCTATTTTTTGGGGTGGTTCTGCTCGCGCCAATACGTTGCCAGATGAAGAAAACGAACGCAAGATGACAAAACTACAAGGAAATCTTGCTCGGGCTACGCCTATTCCTAGAAGTGGCTTGGCTATGGATATTGCTGAGGCTGCTTTGTTTTTAGCTAGTGACGCTGGAAGTTATGTGAATTGCCACGACCTTGTCGTAGACGGTGGTCGCACGTCGCTCTTTTTTGAGCCGCCAGTCGCTTAAATGGACTTACCTCGCGCGCTTTAGTTCTTACGAACGTCCTTAAATGGGCCAGTATCCATGCGTGGCTCTTTCTGCATACCTAGCACACGCTCGCTAATGATGTTGCGTTGAATTTCGTCCGTTCCGCCTGCAATAGAAATTGCTGGTACGGATAACAGGATCTCTGCGATGATGCCTTGTTCGGGACCGTCCACGCCAGCCGTCATCGCATCGACACCGGCGATTAGCGTGTGCACTTTCGCCGCTTGTTTTGCTATGTTGCTGCCAGCTAGTTTTCCTAAAGATCCTTCAGGTCCTTGTGGCTGTCCCTGCTGTTGAGCGGCACGAGCCCTTAGTGCGGTCCATTCCGCACATCTGGACATGATCAGGAGTTTCGCGATTTCTTGCCGCGCGACAGGGTCGTCGATTGCGCCCGTCTCGATCGCTCGAGGAACCGCAAGATCCACACGCCCCGCACGTTGTGGATACCAGGTATAGGGCTCAAGCAAAATCTTGTTTTCGGCATCGGCCTGCGCATAGATTGAGCCAGTGAAGGCACCTCGCGCACGACCTTCAGTGAAGATATTTCCTGCATTGCGTCGTTCGTGCATGAGCGTTGTCATGGCAATTTGCCAACCATCGCCGTCATTGCCAACTTGATCGTTCCTTGGGATCTTCGCGTCATTGAAGAACACTTGATTAAACGACGCATGACCATTCATTTGCTTGAGTGGATGAACAACGACACCTTCCTGATGGAAATTGAGGATAAAGTAAGACAGCCCTTGGTGTTTTGGCAGATCCCAATCGTGGCGTGCTAACAGCAACCCAAAATCCGCATGGTGTGCGGAAGTCGTCCAGACCTTTTGGCCATTGATTACCCATTCATCGCCTTGCAGTTCGGCGCGAGTCGTTGAACCAGCGAGATCGGAGCCACTGCCAGGTTCACTAAATAACTGACACCAGGTCTCTTCGCCTGTAAGGATTTTTCGTAAATAGCGTTCGCGCTGAGAGTCATTGCCGTGCGCGAGAAGTGTTTCAGCCGCCAATAGGCGGATGCCAGTGCGCGCAACAGTCACAGCGCCGACGTGAGCGAATTCTTCCGCAACAATCTGCTGTAATGCTTGCGGCATGTCTAGTCCATACCATCGGCGTGGCCAACTTGGCATACCCCAACCCGCATCGATCAGCTTGTTGCGCCATTCGAGCAGGTCCGCGTTGGGGTCCCAATTAGCTTCTAAGAACTTTCGAACGTCGTTTCGTACGTTGTCTTCGTGCCAATCCATGAAGGTTTTACGCGCCTTCCGCTAAGTCGATTCGTTGCATAAGGGTTTCGCGATGCATTTCTGTAGTTCCGAAAAAAACTTCGCTACTCTTCGCGCGTTTGTACCAAAGGTGCGTGTCGTTATCCCACGTAAACCCAATCCCCCCGTGAATTTGGATTGCGTCGTTCGCCGCTTGCATGTAGGCGGTGTTGCTTGCGGCCTTAGCAATGCTCGCGTATTCGGGAAGTTTTGAGTCGCCTTCAGCGATCGCGGTGGCGGCACGATAAGCAGCGGATTTAGCAAACTCGACCTCGAGCAATAGGTCTGCGCACTTGTGCTTGATCGCTTGCATAGAACTGATTGGACGACCAAATTGCACCCGGTTGTTTGCGTACTCGACGGCACTTTCCAGCAACCATTGAGCGCCGCCGACCATCTCGTTTGCAAGGGCGACGCATGCGAAATCTATGAATTGCGAATATAGCTGCTGCGTGTGTCCCCCATCGCCGAGTCTCTCGACGGGGACATCGTAGAACCCAACTTCGCCAATACGGCGAGTTTCATCAATTGAATTAGTAGGTTCATAACGAATGTCAGCGTCACGTCCACATCGCGCTAACCAAAAGCAAGGCATGCGGTCAGCTACTGCATCTGGTGCGATCACAATAATTAGATTAGCGCCAAATGCGTCAGTTACACGCTCTTTCGAGCCCGTAAATCGACCATTTTGGACAGTTTGTTGGAAATTTCTTAAATCCCTGAGATTTGAATCTTCGTAAAACGCAACTGTTGCGTTGACTTCTCCGCTAGCAATCTTTGGCAACCACTCTGCTTTTTGCTCAGGTGAACCGACTAGCAACAATGCGTTGGTAGCAAGAACATGGGATGAGAAAAAGGGTGACGGATATAGCACTCTTCCCATTTCCTCTAGGACGATAGCCAGCTCTTCGTAGGAGAGTCCTGCACCACCGTACTCCTCCGGTACATGAATTCCACCTACACCTAATTCAGCGAGCAATTGCCGATACAGCGATTCGTCGAAACCGCTTATGGACTCCATCAGCTCGCGGGTTTGCTTAGTGGACGTTCTTTCCGCCATAAAACGTCTGACGGTATCGCGTAGTTGAAGCTGTTCGTCAGTAAATGCGTACACGTTTTTGATAAGGTCGCTCAATCAGAGGTAGGCGATGCTGAAGTTTTAGGTTTGCCGAAATCAGGTCGTTACCGTTATAAACCCAGCGAGTACATGTTGTAGTTTTTCAGCACAGTTTCACGCGTTTCTTCGGAAAATCGATACTTCTCAATTTCTGCCAATAGTGGTCCATAGCTGTAGGGTGTTTCGTCTGCAAATCGTTGGCGTCTTGCGTCGATAGCTAGCGAAATGAGCTGCGAACTGCGGTGCACCCGGGCTTCGTCGTAACGGACTTTTCTTTTGCGCGCAAAGGTTGTTTCTGCGCCTAGCACTGACGTGCGGAGATGAAAACCATGGACCAGCGTGACGCGTCGCTGTCTCGAGGTGTTCGCAAAACTACCGTGCAGCACTTGCCGATTGCAGATCGCTACGTCTCCTGCTTTTACTAGCATGGGTACCGCGTCCGGTAAACGGTCGGTACCTTCTTTAGCGACTCTCTTTTTAATATCGATTTTTCCGAGCTTATGCGTCTGCGGCACCACCCATAACGCATTCTCAGCTGTTGTGTCGTAAAGATTCGTCATGAAATTGAAACCGTGGATGTCTTCGTGCCAATCCGGGTGATGCCACAGGGTTGTCCCATCTTGATGCCACGAAACGGATGTACCTAGACCCGGTTCCTTTATCCAAACGCCGTCGGTGAATGGCGTGAAGTCGGAGCCGTTGAGCGCTTCTGCTACTCGCAGCAATTTCGGATTGCCATAGTGACGGAGAAACGAATCCATGAACTGGCACCCACCGGCGATGAAAAAAATTGTTCGCGGCGGTGAATCGTCCGCTGGCGTCGGCTCGCTCATCTTGGTCTCATATCGACCGTTTGCCGCTTCGGTACCACCAAATGGGTCCGACAGTGGTTTCGCAAAACTAAACGAGCGATACGCAAGATCCTTGCCAATGGCGGGGTTGCCGTTTGCGTCAACGTTCGAATCCGGGTCAGTTGGCGCTCGAGCTAACGTAGCATCAAGATCGGTCCGCAGATCGGCGATTTCAGAACGGTCGATCACCTGCTCGAAGACGTAGAAGCCAAGCTTGTGATAACAATCTAGGATCGATTGGCTGACATGAGCAGATTCATTAAATGTTAGTGGTCCACGATTACCCAGTGCTTGTGCGCGTTCAGTGCCTAGCGCACAATACTCCTTGATGTAGTCGGGCGCCGTGCTTGGTTCAACCGCTGTTTTGACCATCAGTTCCCCTGCCAGTCAGGTAGTCGTTTTTCAGCGAAGGCTCGTGGGCCTTCGATAGCATCATTCGAGTTTGCGCGCCGTCGCTCCCATTCGTATGGTGTATAGAAAGCTTGCGCGAGTGGCATATCTAAGCCGCGCATGGTTGCTTCTTTCGTAGCGCGTACGGAAAGTGGGGCGCACTTGAGTATGTCAGCGACGTACTCATCAACTGTTGCGCGTAGTTTAGCTGCAGGGACGACGTCATTGACCAACCCTAATTCGTACGCGCGTTGCGCAGTCATGTGGCGACCAGTGAGCAAGTACCCCATTGCGACTTTCAAACCAATTTGACGAGGGAGGCGATGTACACCAGCGGCACCGGCAATCAAACCACGCCGAGGTTCAGGTAATCCCAACTCCGCGTGATCAGCCGCGACGATGATGTCACACGACATGGCCAATTCAAGACCCCCACCTAGCGCGAAGCCATTCACTTCTGCAACGACTGGTTTCGCATAGTGCCAGCGTTCAGTGAGTGAGCGCGTTTCCGCGTTCATGCACTGCCATTTAGCACGCTGTTCTGCGGAGGCTTCCCGTTCGCGCGCGCGGTGTTTCAAGTCTGCACCAGCACAAAAGGCTCGATCACCGGCACCAGTAACGACAGCTATCCAAATATCGGGATCGGCTTCGATCGCATCCCATCGTTGCGAAAGTTCCCAGCGAATATCGGGATTTAGGGAATTCATTGCTTCTGGTCGGTTTAACGTCACACGGGCGACGTGTCCTTCGACTTCGAATGTTGTAACACTAAATTCGTGCTCAATCATGGTGATGCTTCATTCTTCGGTTTGGCGAAATCTTGAAAGTTACGTCGATTTGATGCTTGTTGTGCAAGCGCTTCTGCGACAACTGCGTTCCAATCCTCGACGTCTTCGGTACAACGCAACGTTGTCACATTAGGTTCGCTCACGATGTTGGCCGGTAGGCTAGGGTGCCCATTGCGTATTGTGACATTGCAGTGATCAAGCATTTCTTTATAGGTTACGCGAGTGTAGCCATCGGCTTCGAAAGCTAGATATCGACAAATACACCCTTCAACCTCTATCGCATATTTGCTTTCTAATCCACTCGCCATGTCAGTTTCGCCGCATGAGGTCAAGAATGCGACAACAAGCGAGAAGACGCTGAGTGACAAATATGGTCGACGCTTAAGTTGGGGTATCACCCTTGACCACAACTCGCTGCATTGCGCGGGGTTCATCGTAATCGAGTATCGCGGTGTGCATGACCGAGCGATTGTCCCAAATCACTAAATCGCCTAAGTGCCATTGGTGACGATACACAAATTCCTCTGTAATGGCATGCATCCAAAGCGGGAAGAGGGTGCGAAGGGAATCGTTTTCCTCGACCCCCACGATGTGCGTGGTGAATTCAGGATTGACATATAGCGCTTGTTTGCCATTCTCATTGTGCGTGCGGACAACGGGATGTACTGAATCTGGCACTTCCGGGCCAAAGCCTTTACCAGTGTGATTCGCGCGCTGCGGTAAAAGCGAGTCTGCGGTAGGCAGATATCGACGGTGCGAGCGCCGTTGATCCTTTCTTGCTTGCTCGAGATGCTCCCAGGCCATGTGTTGATTCGCATAACCGGTATCACCGCCAAAGGACGGGATCTTGCGGGCATGCAACATGGTGATCCAAGGTGGCGTTGGGTGCCAGGTCATATCCGAATGCCATGAACCAAACACACGATGCTTCGCTTGCCCTGAACCCGCCAACAGTTGCACATAGGGATTGGCTCGTTTAAGGGACGTTGGATGGGTCAAAAGCTCACCCCACAAAGAGCCGAATATGTGCTGTTCTTCCTCATGCAAATCTTGGTTCGCTACACATACAAGATGATGTTCATTCAACAGTTCACGAAGCTCACCGACCAGGTCGCTCGTCGCAATACGTAGATCGATACCTCCCAGCCTTACGCCCATGGCTGGCGCTAATCGTTCAGTTTGCATGTTGGTTCACTCGAGTAATGCCTGGTTAGCTGATCGGAGCTATATATCTTAGAACTGCGCGTAGAGCTCGACGTTTTGAGACGTCTCTATGATTGCGACCTTCACGAAATTGCACTTGGAGCATTGAGTTTCGTATGGCCAACATAGCTGACGATCCCCGCATCGATCCACGGTTTAAGCAAATGTTGCTTTCGTTTCCCGAGTTGCCGAATCCTGGCGACGCTGCCAGTCGAGAGGAAATGCTCGCCGAGGCTAATGCACCTGAAGCACTCGCGCGTTCTAAGCAAATTGAAGCTGTTTTTGAGGCCGCCGACGCTGAACCCATTGCGCCTCAAGCTGGCATCACTTTGTCGCGTCGAACAGCTGTTTCGCAACCCGATGGCAATATCGTTAACTTGCAGATTATTCGACCGGCTAACGAAGAAGTGCTGCCTTGTGTGTACTACATTCACGGCGGCGGTATGCAATCCATGTCCTGTTATTACGGCAACTACCGAGCATGGGGAAAGATCATCGCTTCACTGGGAGTCGTCGTTGTCATGATCGACTTTCGTAATGCGCTTACGCCATCGTCGGTTCCTGAAGTAGAACCGTTTCCGGCAGGTCTAAATGATTGTGTTTCGGTACTGCGCCAACTACCAGCGCTGGCCGATGAACTCCACTTTGACACTTCTAACATCATCGTGGCTGGTGAAAGTGGTGGCGGCAACCTGACGCTTGCGACCGGACTCAAACTGCTTCAGGATGGCGATATTGATTTGATTCATGGCCTCTATGCGCTCTGTCCATATATCGCGGGCATTTGGCCACTTGAGGATAACCCGTCCTCCATCGAAAACAATGGCATCTTGTTAGACCTCCATAACAACCGAGGTCCTATGGCTTACGGTATAGACGAGTTGAAGGATCGAAATCCGTTGGCTTGGCCTGGTTTTGCAACGGAAGAAGAAGTGAGAGGTTTGCCAGCGACGATGATTAGCGTCAACGAATGTGATCCGCTTCGCGACGAAGGCGTCAACTTCTATCGACTGTTATTACGAGCGGGTGTGCAGGCGTACTGTCGCCAGGTCATGGGCACCACGCATGGCGCTGAAATATTTCCTGCAGTCGCGCCGGATATTTCACGTGAGACGGCTGCTAGTATAGCGGCGTTCGCGAGGGGAGATACGCGCTAGCAGCGCTCACTGTGTCGTGCGGACCGCAGTGTTTTTCGCGACGGTTTCACGCATGCCATGCCATTCGTGCCACATATTGCACATAGCAAATTTGGATCGCTCCCACGGGTTATTGCCAGGTTCATATTCGAGCCACTCGCCTCGTTGCCCGCGATCCGGATGATCCGTGATGCCATTGACCATTTTGTCGGGTTGGCGCGCTTTGTTGCGAATACGGAAGATGATGCTCTTGCGAGGCTCGGTGCCTAGTTCATTGCGAGTCGCGGAATGGGGGATGTGGTACATGGCGATGCAAACATCGCCAGGTTCCATAAGAATCTGAGTAGGTCGTGGCCATTTCTTGCCATCAGGTGTAGACTCAGAATCAGCGTCGATGAACTTGTCGCGGACAGCTTCGGGTAGATATACCAAGCCACAGCGATTTGGCACATCGTAATCCAGCCGCGGCCAGCCGGGACCTTCAACGCCAAGATGGTTGTTCGTGTCGCGTTGCCAGCGGAAGAACTGCTCAACTGCGTGGTGCGAGCCTTTAAGTAGGGAAGTCTGACCGCAACCTTCGCGCGTTTGATCATTTAGGCAAACAAACACAAAGGCTGTGAAGCTACCTAAACCCAGCGTCATATCGGGGTCCTGAAACATCGGTACCATGTTGTGGCCAATGACATCCGGACTTCGCCCGAGATTGCCGCGTGGACCTGAGGCAATGTAGCGTCGATAGATTTCGGTTTCCGTACCTTCTTGAGGCGATTGCGGGATTGCAATCGTCATGCTCCCGTCAATATGTGACTGCGACGAAAAGTAAGGCATGTCACGATCGAGATAGCCTAGGTTGTTGTAGTTGTCGCCAGGTTTACGTAACGGCAGTACACCTACTTGGCACACTTTGGGAGGGTCGAAATATCCCATGACTTCATGCAATATGGGAGTCACTGATGACGCATTCACTAAATCCGTCAAGGCAACATCGCTACCCATGATGTTCGGTCGTTCTGATTGATTTAGGCAATCCAATGCCGCATCGACAAGACGATCTTCAACACCGTTTTTGACTATCACATAACCGTCGTCAAAAAGCGCTTGTTTCTGTTCAAGTGTTAGTCGCTCTTGCATATTGGCGTATTCCTGCGTTCAGCTTCGCAATGTGGTACCAGCCAATTCGCCAGTATGCACACCATCGGTCAAGAAATGCTTGCCATTAACGATGGTGTGTTTGTAGCCGAAAGCTCGTTGAACGTAGCGACCTGCAGCGCCAGGAAAGTCATACTGGTAAGACGGTACATCCATACCAAGTTCATCCATTGCGATCACGTTTAAATCGGCGTACGCGCCAGGTTCAATGCGTCCTCGTTGGGTGATGCCGAATAGATCAGCCGTGTCAGATGTCCAGCGTCGAACTGCGTCCTCGACTGAGAGCATTTCGCGTTCACGTACCCAGTAGCAAAGTAACCAAGTCGGTTGGCTTGCATCCATGATTTGACCGACATGAGCGCCTGAGTCCGCGAGTCCCATCGCGACTACGGGTTGATCAAGCATGTATTCGATGGGCTCCAGTCGTTGGTTTAAAAATGCATAGTAAAAGACCACATCGCCACGGGTTTCGAGATTCAGTTCAATAAATGTCTCAATGATGTTCTTGTTGCGGTCCCGGGCCAATTGACCTAATGAGTCAGATGGTTGCATGTCATAACGAACATGGCCGGATTTCAACACGTAGAGCCGATTGAAATCCAACTCGATTTCGTCGAGATCGACCGCGTTAACGAGTTTCTCTCGAAATCCTGCATCGGCCAACAAATTGAGTTTCTCAGCCATGCTATGGGCTATGAACTCTCGCCATTCTGGCGTGCGATCGAACATGGTTCGGTTGTGCAGACTGTAGAGGCTGCCAATCGGCCGTGACGTCGTTTGGGGACGCAATTGCGCACCTGCGGCGTTCTCTTCTTTCGCGAAGTCCACAACGGACTTGTATAGCGTTTCACGACGCTCACTATGAGCTAAACCAAAGGTTACTTTTACATTGTTTTGACGCGAAAGTTCGCCCATCCAACCGACTTCTTTGCGCGTGTTTGGCAAATCAGGGGCATCTCGTTCGCCTAGTCGCGCAGCAGCTTCGAAGACGCCTCGCTGATGTTTACCTAATACGCCACCAATTGCGAGTAATTCCTCGGGTTGCGCGTAGGTTCCGGGTACAGGTCGACCATCAGGCACTCGATGTAGAAACGTTCGCGAGGTTGAAAATCCGAGCGCTCCTGCACCAATCGCTTCATCCACTAACTCACACATATTTGCGATATCGCTTGAGGTAGCGGGTGTTTCGTCAAGACTACGTTCGCCCATTGCCGCGTATCGAACGGCGCAATGACCAACCATGCCGCCTACGTTGATTCCCTTCGGAAGTCGATCTAGCGCTTGGAGGTACTCGCCATATGTTTGCCAATCCCAAGCTAGGCCTTCAAGAATAGACGCCCGTGGAATGTCCTCGACGGCTTCCATGAGCTCGGCCAAATACTCGCGGTCTGTTGGTTTGCAAGGCGCGAACGTAACCCCGCAGTTGCCCAATACAACGGATGTGATACCGTGAAAACAGGACGACGTACCGAGCGGATCCCAGCCGAACTGTGCGTCAAGATGGGTATGGATATCGACGAACCCTGGGGTTATGTAGTTTCCGTCGGCGAGGATTTCTTTCTTCCCCGCGGCAGCAACATCGCCAACTTCAACAATTCGATCACCATCGATTGCCACGTCGCCGTGAAATGGCTTGCTGCCTAAACCGTCGACGATTTGACCGTCGCGTATGACGAGATCGTGGCTCATGGGTTATCCCTCTATGCGCTTAGCGAACTTTGAACAAGTACAAAGAATAGCGTAGCTAAAAAGCTAAGAACTGCGCGATTGACGAGTTGATTAGCTCAGATGACCAAATTAGGCCTTTTAGCTCAGTGTCGCCTAGAAGAACACCCCGTGTGTGACTTGGGTTTGCTCTACCTTTGAGGCAAGACGATGCTTCGATATGACAACGCCATCGGTCGGATTTAGTTCAACAGCGGCGTAAAACCCACCATGGCTGGAAGCAAACGCTTGTACAGGTGATCCGGAGTAGCAAGCAGTGACTTCGCCAAACTCAAACGTATCCCAGACATGTACGTGACCTAACGCTAAGTAATCCAAGCCTGATGTTGCGATTTCATCATGCGTGATTTGTGATGAACTGCCATTGACCCGCTGATTGACGACCTGACCATGCGCGAGCCCGACGAACCAATGGTTGGGTGCATTGCGTTTAACGCCGGCGAGAGGTTCGAAACTTGGTGAATGTTCATCCATCGCTCGTCCCCAGACCGTGGTCTGCAACGCTGGGAATTCCAGCAAATCACCATCGAGTTGCATGATGGGATACACGTGCGTTCCCAACTCATGTGGATTATGTTTCTTCCACACTGAGTTCTCATCGTGGACATCGTGATTGCCAGGTATGAGGATGACAGGACATCGAACCTTGGCTAATTGAGTTTGCACGAACTCGAAATCTCGGTCCTTGATGCGAGCGTGATCAAAAAGATCACCAACGATGAGGAATAAATCCGGTTCATCGCGTACCACTGCATGGACGACTTGCGCGAAGGCGTGTTCTGCGACATTTCGATAACCTTCCACTTCACCGCGTGTCGACGTGCTGTCTAGATGCACATCGGACGTGTGAATGAAACGAAGTGGGCGATCGGGCACGGTGGACTATTTGACCAGTTGCAGAAATTCGCTGCGGGTAGCGTGGTCATCGCGAAAACTGCCGAGCAGTACTGACGTCTTCATCATTGAGTGCTGCTTTTCAACACCGCGCATCGACATGCACAAGTGTTGTGCTTCAACAATGACACCCACACCCATGGCACCCGTAGCAGTTTGTATTGCTTCTGCGATTTGTTGCGTTAGTTGCTCTTGAATCTGCAAGCGTCTCGCAAACATGTCCACAATGCGTGCAACCTTGCTTAGGCCAAGAACTTTGCCGTTCGGCAGGTAGCCTACATGGCAATTGCCAATAAATGGCAGAACATGGTGCTCGCACAACGAGTAGAGTTCGATGTCCTTGACGAGCACAATCTCACTCAAATCAGACGGAAATAAAGCGCCGTTCACCACCTCATCTAATGTTTGATGGTAGCCTCGTGTCAAGAATTTCATAGCGCGGGCGGCACGTTGTGGGGTTTCTAACAAACCAGCGCGGTCAATGTCTTCGCCAATACCTTCAATGATGCCTCTGTAGAGGTCAGCAATCTGGTGGTCTTTGTGACCATCTTGCTTAGATGAGTCTGAAGCGCTCATGAGTTATCCGGACTAGGAGCATCGTGCGCCAAGAGATTTCGCTCGCGCATACGTTGCCACAACTCGATTGGGATATTGAGGTCAAGAAAACTTCGTGTCGTTTTCGCTTCTAGTGCATTTGCGGCTCCAGGTATTGCGGCGGCAACGCACGGATGAGCTAGTACGAACTGCAATGCAGCTGCGCCTATAGGAATGGTGAATTCTTTGCACACATCTTGCATTTCATTGGTAAGAGATTGGATATGGGCTGGTGCATCTCGGCCGGACATTCGACTATACATGTAACCCACCTTACTTGGGTTCACCAACCAACCACCTGCAAATGGGCTAGCGATGATCGCACTCACGTTGTTTTTCTCACATAACGGCAATATGCGTCGCAATGCTCTTGTTTCTAAAAGTGTGTAGCCACCTGCAATCACTAGAAAGTCTAAATCAATCAATCCCATAACGCGTTCAACCAAATCTTCGTGGGTCGAATCTTCCCAGCTGAATGCATTTTTGGTTTCGAGATTGCAACCCATCCCGATAGCGTCGATCGTTCCTGAAGCTTTCAGTTCGGATAGGGCCCGAGCTCCCGCTGAACCATCTGTTGAAAGTTGCTTGAGCGCGATTTCTAGTTGTTTAGCGTTGTGATAGCCACGATCAATGTCGTGCAGGGTAAGACTATTGACTCTCGATAAACCAAGACGTTGCAAGGAATCGCGATGTTGCTGTAGGATGGCTTCGTAGCTGTAATCGAATTTCACTCGAAATCCACTACTCCCGTCCCGTGGGGTACGGGCGGTGCCATCGGCAGCAGCGCTATCGTTCGCCGAATCGACGACAGGTTCTGGCTCCAAGGTGCGTCCAACTTTGGTATTTACGACGAATGCGTCTCGATCTTCGCGTAGTTCCGCAAGTCCTAAGCCGAGCCGACGTTCAGAACGACCCGTTCCGTACCATGGCGCTGTATCAAACAGTCGCACGCCGTTATCCCAAGCTTGTTGTACAGTGCTCACAACGTCCGGCAGCGATACGTCAGGTCCCGCAATCCAGGCAGTGCCAAAACCCAATGGTGTAACGTGCAGAGATGTAGCGCCTACTTGTCTTGGCGTGAAAAAATCTGTCAATTCTTTTGGTTTATGTTGTCACTGTGGCTTGCTCACCATTGAGCAAAGCCACTAAGAAAAAGGCACCATGCAAGGCACGGTGCCTCAAGTTGAATTAAATTCGATTTAGGCTTGGTGACGCAGTACGGTTCCGGCTCGGGTACCCGTGTGCTCGCCGTCTTCAAGACTCACTTGACCGTTGACAATCGTATTCTTGTAGCCAAATGATCGTTGAATATACCGCGGGGCACCACCCGGGAAGTCATGCACTAGCTCAGGTTGCCTTTCCGCAACTTTGTCAGCGTCAAACACGTTCACGTCCGCTCGCATGCCTTCCTTTAAGGTGCCACGATCGCTAAGACCGAGGACACGCGCCGGACCAGACGTGAGTCGGCGAATGCCTTCTTCCAGTGAGTACAAGCCAGTTTCGCGAATCCAGTGAGCAATGGTGAAACTAGCCCAGCCAGCATCCATTATTTGCGATACATGAGCGCCTGCGTCGCCAAGGCTGGGGAAGCAGTGATCGCTCTTAAACAGGTCGCCTAGTTCTTTCAAACTTTGATTGAACATCCTTAGATTAAACAACCCCCGACCATCACTCTCGCGTGACAATCGCACGAACGTCTCAACCCAGTGTTCACCAGCGGCCTCAGAGAGATTCTTGAGGCTCGCTTCTGGTCCTGCAGCATATGCAGGTACGTCACCATCACCCAGATAAAAGACATTGTTCATCGGGAAGCGTGATGATGCCGCTGAACCTTCTTCGATGAGCTTTGCACGCATTTCATCGTTATTGAGCGCATCCAGGCGACCTTGCAGGTCCATCTCTCTGAGTTTCGCCCAGGTTTCACCTTGAACGGGCAGATTCGATTGCAGACCAAACATAAATCCAGAACCGCGCACTTGCGTGATTGCAGTAATGTCACGACCTTCGCAGAGTTTTGCTAGGTTGGCAGCTTGAGCAGCGCCTGAACCTTCTTGGGGACCCGTACCGTAGCTAAACAAAATACGCCCTTTCGTCGTATCGCTCATCTTTTTCAGCACTTCGAAGTCCGCACCGACGGCCTGCATCAAGCCATTGCGAGGACCTACTGCATTTGCGATAGCAACAAGCTCTTTAGGATCGGCGAAGGTACCTGGAATTGAGCGTCCATCTGGCAACTTGTGAGGTGGGTAGCGATTTGTAGAGAACCCAATCGCGCCTTTGTCAAGTGAAGCACCTACCACGTCGGCCATTTGCTTCAGCTCATCGTCGGTTGCTTGTTCTTCTACAGCGCGTTCGCCCATCACGTAGAAACGAACCGCGCAATGACCGACCATACCAGCAACATTGACGGCAGGTTGCAAACGCTCGAGTGCATCTAGATAGCCACCATAGTCTTCCCAATCCCACGACAAACCCGTGAGGATGGCGTGCTTAGGTATGTCCTCGACGGTTTCCATCATGCCAGCCAGCAATTCTTGGTCCGTTGGCTTGCATGGTGCGAACGTGACCCCGCAATTGCCCATTAGAGCGGTGGTTACACCGTGCCAGCTGACAGGGGTCATTAACGGATCCCAGCCAATTTGGGCGTCCAAGTGCGTGTGCAAGTCGACAAAACCGGGAGTTACGACATGATCGGTGGCGTCGATTTCGCGAGTGCCGGTACCGTCGACCTTACCAACGGCACTAATCAGACCATCGTCAATGGCAACATCACCGTGATATGAAGCGGCACCAGTGCCATCGACAATCGCGCCCCCGCGAATGACTATGTCATGGGACATAAAACGTCTCCAAATGCGTACATTTCTATGTGAAATACTACTTGCTTAACTTCGTAGTTTCAATCCTGATGATTGAGGAATCTGCCCTTGTTAGACTGAAAAAGGCTCAGCGAAACGCGGAAATAATCTCTTTTTCGATGCGCTCATACGCAGCGATATCGCCAGTTTGTACACCGCCGAACATGATTTCAGAGACGCCCGCACGCTCGAATTCGCCGATCCGATCTATGACTTCATTTGCTGGTCCAGCCATCGATCCTTTGCCGAGGCCACGCTGAAAGCGTTCGATTTGTTCTTTATCGTCGGTAATAAGAAGCGGCATGAGAAGCGTCTTTTGTATTTCAGCGGGATCACGACCAACATCGGCACAGTGCTTTTCTAATACACTCACCTTGTGCTGAAAGATCTCCATGGACATGCCTTGACCTGCCCAACCATCCATATTCATGATGTCGCCGTACATCGCGAGAGTGCGCAATGTACGTCGCTCTCCGGTACCGCCAACCATGATGGGCGTGTGCGGTTTCTGATAGCAGCCGGGACTCATGGGTGCGCGATCTAATTGGTAGTACTTGCCGTTGTAGGTGACTGGTTCTTGCGATGTGAACAAAAAGCGAATTAGCTCGCACGCTTCTTGAAAGCGATCTTGCCGCTCTTTCATGGATTTGAATTCCCAACCGTACGCCTCATGTTCGCGTTTGAACCATCCTGCGCCCAACGCCAGGGTGAATCGACCTTCCGATGCATGGTCAAGGGTGGTAGCCATTTTTGCGAGCAAGCCAGGGCTTCGATACGGATTGCCGAGCACGAGATGTCCTAGTCGCAGCTTTTTGGTCATACCGGCCGCCACCGCAATCAGTGTGTATCCCTCAAAAGCGCTCTTATCTTCAAGATGAGGTCGATTCGGTGGCAGAAAGTGATCTGCGAACCAAACACTATCCCAATCGCCGTTCTCCATCGCGTTTATGGACGCTGCGATATCTCTCCACTCAGTGAGATAGCAGTTCACTTGCACACCAAATTGCATGGTTACTTCCTTTCTTTAAATCACACTTAGCGCTCCCACGAGTAAAGCGCAAGAAGCGCTCATGGCGAGACGAGAAGGCTCTCGCTAGTTTACTTGGTCACCACGTTCGTCCAGCGAATCGAGAGAGCCTGTTGGTATAAAGGCGAACACTCACCCGTATTTCGAACTGATCAAGCGCATGCAGTTTTATGCGAGAGCACATGCCTCGCGATAGGTTGCTTGTTGTCCTAAATGCCATCTAACCACTCAGCAAGTGCACGCTAGCTCATGTCGCAATGGCATGAATTCTTAGAACGACGCAAACGTCGTGCCGCAGTCATGCGTGAGCTAAAGCGCCGGCGCGGTGGCTTCATTCGACGCTCCATTGAAGGGATTCGCGTCGATAGCGAGCGGATACGTCAGATTGAGCCAGACAAAGTTCGCTTTTCGGACGTTGTCGGCATCTTCTTACGTGGTTGGCCTTACATTCGTCCCATGTTTTGGCACGTACTTGGGTTTTTACTTATCAGTGTCATCGCCACAGTTTGGGGGACATTCTGGGGCATCACGATCCTGACGCTGATTTATCAAAACGTCATTTTGGATGATCCTGTAGCGCTCATTTCTGCGAAGATTCTGCTGCTCGATCCTGCAGTATGGGTCTACGTTGAGTCCTTGACTGTCGATCAACGTTTTGAGCTGGTGCCGCCGATTGTGATGCTGGCCGTGCTGTCCGGCACGCTCGGTGCAATGATCGAAAACGGCGGCGATTACTACCGTGTGTGGGTTATGCAGAACATAAACCAAAACCTACGCATGCATCTGATGTCGCAGTTGCACCATCTCTCGCTCAAGTTTCACGCTGACTCAAAAACAGGCGATGGCATTTATCGGTTGTTTCAAGACAGCGCGATGGTGACCCAGATCATCCAATCGCTTGTGATTGACCCCTTATTGATGACCGTTCGGTTCTTTATCGGCATTTTCGTGGTGATGTTGTTCAGTCCATTGCTCGGCTTTGCAATCTTGATTACTTGGGTGCCGATGATCATTCTTGCGAACATCATGTCGCCAAAACTGCGGCATTTGTTTCTCAACGCGAGATTTCGTAACTCCGCGCTCACGTCGACGATTCAAGAGTCCATCGAAGGAATTCGAACTATTAAGGTCAATGGACTAGAACGCGAACGACAGACGATTTTTGAAACCGCATCGGTCGATGCCTTCATAGCGTCTCACGATGCGCGGGTTCGCTTGCTGCTATTCGGTTTTGTCGCGTTCATGCTGGCCGCATTGCCGTTGGCATTCATAGAGTTGTATGCGGCGATCCTTGCCTACGAGCAAGTGCCTACATACATGACGGCCTTGCTGGCAGGGTTCGGCTTTGCTGTATGGGGGCTCGGTTCTCAAGATGCTGCCCGTGCCCGTGCTCGTGAAGGGGTTTCGAACATTCAGCAACTGCTTTTGCTGTGGGGTAGAGCGCAAGATATGGCCATGGGGTTGAATCGTGTCTATCAAATCCTCGACTTAGTACCGGAGGTTCAGAACCAACCGGGCGCACAACCCCTCCAAAGCATTGAATCTGACATTCGCTTCGTCGATTTGAAGTTTGCGTACCCAGAACGGGACGTTTTTGAAAGCTTGACGTTCGATGCGAAATTGGGGGAAGTCACTGCCATCATGGGGCCAACCGGCTCCGGCAAATCGACTTTAATGTTGTTGTTACTGCGACTATTCGAGTACCAAGACGGGTCGATCGAAATAAACGGCCGTGATATTCGCAAATTCACGTTCGAGTCAGTTCGAGAAAAAATCACGCTTGCGACCCAAGAGAACATTTTGTTTTCAATGAATGTTCGTGACAACATTGCCTACGCTAGGCAAGACGCGACGTTAGACGAAATAAAAGAAGCGGCGCGAATCGCGTGTGCAGATGAATTTATCGAGAAGTTACCAGATGGCTACGACACGTTTTTAGGTGAGCGTGCGAGTCAACTATCCACTGGTCAACGCCAACGGCTCGTGATTGCACGGGCAATTCTGAAGAACACACCGATTTTGATTTTGGACGAACCGACAGCATCGTTGGATGCAGAGACCGAACGACGAATCATGTCCAATCTCAAGGACTGGGCGCAAAATCGAACGGTCTTTTTAGTGACGCATCGTCTTTCGACGATTCGCCAAGCCGATCGTATTGCCTTTATCAGAGATGGTCGCATCGCCGATTACGGTAGTCACAACGAACTCATCGCTAACCCTCGTGGCGAATATCAGCGTTTCGTCGAAGCGGAACTCGCCACCGCACAACAGTTAGAAGAAAGCGCATGAACGAGAACGCGATCAGCGGCCGTGTTGCGCTCCAGACAGTTGGGCGAGCCATGAAGTACTCGATGCGCTACGACTTGGAGTTGGCCGTAAAAGGCATGACACAAGCAACAAGCATCTTCTGGATATTGCTATTGCCGCTTACTGGGAAAGCCATTGTCGATTTCATCGTGGTGCGCGACATTAGTCCACCCAGTGATGCAAATGTGCCGTTTTTCTTTTTGCCGATTGTTGACTTCATGCTTACGCTGAGCGTGTACGAGACAGCCTTTTTCCTTGGTGCTTTGTTTGTAGGCATGGTTATCTTGGTTGGCGCGTACGGCACCGACGGAGCGCAGCGAACCAATGCCGTAGCTTGGTTAGCCGAAGGCGAGGATATCGCTACACGTTCCGAGAATGCGGCAAACAACATGCATTCGTTAGTCAGCGGTTTGTTTGGATTGTTTGAATCGCTGTGGCACATTCGAGTCTCACATAGGCTCAATCACACGCTGCGAAGCGACATCTTCCACCGCTTTAAATCGCACAGCATCACGGAGCTTTCGAATCGTGCCAACGGTGACGTTGTCTACCGTGCTATGTACGACACGCCGGCAGTATCGAACATCATCTTCAATTTGTGGGTAGGTCCGATCACTTCCTTCGTGAACCTCGTCACAACCATCTTGGTGATGTTCGTCATCTTTCGCAATGAGCCAGTCGTTGTGTGGGGGGCAGTTGCAGTTGGGCCACTCAACTTCGCACTCATGCTTTACATAGCCAAACTATCGCGTAAATACGGCACATTAGCCCGAGAAGCGGGATCCAAAGCGACTGCCGTGATCGAAGAGGGACTCGCCAACATGATGGCAGTTCAGGGTATCGGCAGTACGGACATTTACGTGGAGAAATTTCGCAAAGCCAGCTGGTTTTCCTTCTCGCGTTTTCGGCAGGTCATCCTGGTTGGCATCAGTGGCAATTTCATCTCGTTCGTCATCGGGGCGAACATGGTGTATATCGTGTTTTACTATCTTGCAGTGCCTTTCATCAATCAAGAGTATTCGCCCGGCGATTGGTTTGTGATTTGGGGTTACTACGGCGCAATCGCGGCATCGGCAGGTTGGCTTGGCCGGCTTTGGTTAACCTTGCAAGAAGGCATTGCTGGCATGCATCGGGTGTTCAACATTCTTGACAGCGATTTAGAGAACGTAGACCCGATCAGTATGGCATCGGCGTCTGATTCGTCATTGGAGCTGAAACAATCCATCGAACTTCAAAACGTCTCCTATGCATACACCACTGGCAGAGAAGTCTTAAACGACATTAATTTCCAAGCCAAGATTGGTGAAATGGTGGCTATATCCGGCCCGACTGGCGCAGGCAAAACGACCCTTGCGTATCTCATCCCGGCGTTGGTGACTCCGACGGGCGGTCGTATGTTGGTGGATGGTCTTGAGCCGACTCAAGACGATCTGGTTAAGTTGCGCCAACAGGTGTCATTCGTATTTCAAGAAACATCGGTCTTCAATGACACAATCGCAAACAATATTCGCATGGGGCGTAGGGAGGCTAGTCTTGATGATGTCGAAGAGGCTGCACGAATCGCTGGGGCACATGAATTTATCGATGCATTACCTGAACGTTATGAGACGAATCTAGGCAAGGCCGGCGCCAAACTATCGGTTGGTCAGAAGCAACGCATTGCGATTGCTCGAGCGCTGGTATCAAAAAAGCCTGTTTTGATTCTCGATGAACCGACCGCCGCGCTGGACCCACGAACCGAAAACGAACTCGTGCGCAATCTCCGTGCTGCTCGTGACGGTCGGATTGTCATCGTCATCGCCCATCGGCTTTCGACGATTCGTGCTGCGGACCGAATTTATGTGATGGATGAAGGGGCGATCGTGGAATCTGGCGATCACGCTTCGCTCATGGCGCGTGACGGTATCTACGCGCGCTTTGTAAACCTACAAACAGCCTGAGGAAGTCATGGATAACTTCAAGAATACGGTAGAACCGCCTCGGCAACCTTTTGCCATGAAGGTGGTGGGGACGGGGGTGATCCTGTCTTGTTTGCTGCTCTGCTTTTTGTTTGCGTGGGGCATTTACTTGGACTTGAATAAGCAGGATTGTGTTTGCCCGCAAACTGCTAGCACGGCAAGTCAATTGGATACATGATCAAGCTGTGACTATCTTCGGTCATCCTGTCATAGCCGGGTTAGTCAGCTGTGTCATGGTCATTGTCGCCCTGCTTATTAGCGACTTTGTCATTGGCACTCAAGTCGTTGTGCCGTTGTTGGAGCAATTCATCGAGGCGCGAAGAGAGAGTGGTGAAAGTGTCGGTGCGTTTGAAGCGATCACCGTATTCGTCATTGTGATGACCTATATGCTAATCATCACTTTATTAGTAGGTATCGCCGCACTTTCCGGCTGGGTGCTTAGCCGATTAGCCTTGACGAAAAGGTTTTCGCTAGGCGGAATTATTCAACTATTCAGTGTGGCGGAACCTGATTAAGCCAAAATATTACTTTTTATATCAATTATTTACCTCAATAATCTACTTAGACTATGGCTTACTGCAGCCGTGCTAAGTCTACGAAGAGATGTTTTGCGCTTCAGGTCGGCCGACAACCCCGGCAATAGCGTTTCGTTTGTCTTGGGATGACGGTAACGTAGGTTTGCCACGCGCCGCGAAATTGAATGGGTCCGTGTCAATTTCATCTAACACGATTTCGCCATTTAAGACCGCAGCTTTCCATGCTTCTTGGTTCGAGTGGCGTGCCTGAAATTCAGGCATGACTTCGTGTGCGAACGACTCCAAACTCGAACAAATATCTTCGTGGGTGTTCTTGCCAGCTTGATTTAAAAGAATGACCTGATCGACATTAGCCCGTTCTAGTTCGCGCAATCGTTCGCGAATCGTGTCCGGCGAGCCGATCAGTTCGCTCCCTGAACGTTTCTGGCCCGCGGGTGTTTGTTTCCATGCTTGATAACGTTCCCAGAAATTTACCGTCCCAGGCTCGAAAGGTCCCTCTTTGCCGTATAGCTGCAATGCGAACTGAAAAAACGTCCAACCGTCTGCTTTCTGCCAAGCTGCTTCATCGGTTTCCGCACACATAAAGCCGCTTACCACGGCGATGTTGGGATTGACTTCATAGGCTTCGAGTTTTTCTAAATTGTGAACAAAAGTGTTGTAGTAAGCATTTACCCACGCACGCGCTGCGTCGAGACTCACAAACTTGAAGCACAGCGAACCCATGCCGCGATGCGCCGCATACTTGATTGTGTCCAATTGAGAACAAGCGACCCAGAGAGGCGGATGCGGTTTTTGTAATGGTTTTGGCACGACTGCTCGCAATGGGAACTTGAAAAACTCGCCGTCGTATTCCCACCCATGATTCCAGAACATAGGTAAAGTACAACGCACCGCATCTTCCCAAACGGCACGTTTGTCACGAAAGCGGAGATTGAATGGGTGAAGTTCGGTAACTGAAGCGCCTTCGCCAAGTCCGAGTTCTACGCGGCCATCCGATACCAAATCGAGTGTCGCGATTTTTTCCGCCACGCGCGCTGGATGGTTCGTCGTCATTTGCACGATCCCGTGGCCTAAGCGGATGTTCTTCGTGCGTTGGCTAGCTGCAGCTAAGAAAACTTCTGGTGCGGATGAATGGGAGTACTCCTCGAGAAAGTGATGTTCAACTTCCCAGGCATAGTCGAATCCCAGCTTGTCCGCTAGCTCAATCTGGGAAAGTGAATTCTTGAATAACTGGTGTTCACTCTCTTCATGCCAGTCGCGGGGAAGTTGGTGTTCGTAGAAGATCCCGAATTTCATGGCGCAGCACCTCGATTTCGCGCAAGTATAGGTGCGTGGGGTCGGATGTAAGATGTCGCGGTGTGTAAAGGCTTCATATAGCTGCAGCGTTGCTTGCAGGTTAACTTGCCTTGCGACAACTATTTAGCGTGTTAGCATTCAACGGCTTCTTAGCTACGAGAATTTCACGTGTCTCACGATTTGCTTATCAAAGATGGTTTGGTAGTCGATGGTTCAGGCCAGTCTGGCGTGCGAGCAAACGTCGCTGTAAAAGACGGGCGTATCGTCGCGATTGGCAATGAAAACGGTCGCGCAGATAGAACCATTGATGCTGAAGGTCACATCGTATCACCCGGCTTCATTGACGGTCACACGCATATGGATGCGCAGGTTTTTTGGGACAAACTTGGTTCTTGTTCTTGCTACCATGGCGTGACTAGCGTCGTCATGGGCAACTGCGGTTTTACGTTAGCGCCTTGTAAAGAAAGCGAAGCCGATTTGGTATTCCGCAATCTCGAACGAGCAGAGGACATCTCACGCGATGCCATGCTTGAAGGTATCAAGTGGCAATGGGAAACCTACCCGGAATACATGGATGCTGTTGCTGCTACGCCGAAAGGCATTAATTACGCTGGCTATGTTGGACATAGTGCATTGCGAACTTACGTCATGGGACCCCGAGCATTCGAAGAGACTGCCACTGAGGACGAAATGCAAACCATGGCCAACATCGTACAAGAGGCTGTCAAAAAAGGTGCTATAGGTTTTTCAACTTCTCGTACACGGAATCATGAGACAGCGGATCGTCGTCCAGTCGCGAGCCGACTCGCAGCATGGGATGAGGTTAAGTTCATCGTTACGAAAATGCGCGAAACTGGTGCAGGGATTTTTGAAATCGCGTCTGAAGATACAGGTCGCCACCCAGAACGCTTACAGGATTACCAAAATCGGCTTAAAGAACTCGCAGTAGATCACGGTGTACCAGTGACTTTCGGGATGTTTAGTTCAAGGCGTGCGCCGGAGTACTGGCGAGCATTTCTCGATTTTGTGCAAACTGTGAATGCTGAAGGTGGCACTATGTTCACTCAAGTGCATTCTCGAGCCTTGAATGTCATTCTTAGCTTCGAAACGCGCACGCCATTCGACAGCTGGGAAGTTTGGCGCGACATTCGACGTCTCCCAAAAGCTGACCAGATCAGTAAATTCAAAGATCCTGCAATCAAACACAAGCTCGTAGAAGTGGCGTCGCACCCAAGCGAGCGCCATAAGGCGATTGGTGCTGAGGTTCGACCCCCAGATTGGCATTGGACCTATTTGCTTGACGAACCTTCAGGTGGTTCACAAAGAATGGATGAGTTGGCATCGGCCAAAGGCATTTCACCGGTTGAACTCATGCTTGATCTCGCTGTTGAGTCTGATTTCAAGGTCATGTTCCGCCAACCAATTGCAAATGAAATCGACTCAGAAGTTATCGAGCTCATGAGAACGCCAAATACGGTATGTACGTTTTCCGATTCTGGCGCTCACGTATCTCAGATCATGGACAGTTCTCTGCAAACCCACCTATTCAAGCATTGGGTTCGTGCCGAACAGGAGCTAACGGTCGAAGAAGCCGTGAGAATGGTTACGAGCGTACCTGCGTCGCGCTGGGGTCTGAAAAATCGCGGTTTGCTTCGAGAAGGTTATGCGGCAGATATTGCGATTTTTGATCCTGATAGAATCGGGCCAGATATGCCTGAAGTGGTGCATGATTTACCTTCAGGTGCGCGCCGATTGAAGCAGGTTGCACACGGCATCAAGAACACCATCGTCAATGGTGAAGTGTTCCTAGAAAACAATGAGCATACAGGCTCGCAAAGTGGGCAGTTCTTGCGAGGTCCGCTCGCAAACTAGCTAACGCTATTGTTGTGCTTGCTGTTGCGCTACGATCGTTTGCGTTTCAGTGAGCTCGCGCTTCACCGTAACGCCGACTTCAAGATCACTGCTCGCACCGCCGATGGCGATGCCACGAGATGGCGCGACGTCACGGTAGTCTCGCCCAATAGCTACCGTGACCAGATTAGTGTCGTCTAGCTGATTGTTCGTGGGGTCAAAAGGTATCCAACCGAGGTTGGGTAACCAACACTCGACCCAAGCATGCGTTGCGTTTTCTGCACGCGGCGCCTGTTCGCTGACATCGTACAGGTAGCCTGAGACGTAACGCGCTGGTATTCCCCATGATTTGGCGACTGCTAGCATGAAGTGCGCATAGTCTTGGCACACACCTTTTCGGTTGTCAAGGAAGTGATCGATGGTTGAATCTACGTGCGTAGAGCCAGGCAAGTATTCGAAACTATCGAACATAAGTTCCGTCAACCGTTTCAAGCGTTTGTATGGGTTTGTTTCACGATTCACTTCGCTCGAATCGATCCAAGCGGTTAGTGGTGGCGACACGGTCGTTAATGCCGTCGGACGGAGAAACTCCCACATATCCCAATCGTTCTTCAGCGCAATCAGCTTCGACCAAGCATCCTTAGGCAATTCAGATTTGTCGAAATGGGACTCGTCGAACGAATGTTCGATGACGGCGTGGACGGTGATATCGAGACGATCGTGACGGTGGTGAATGTCGAAATAGTGGTGCCTATTGCCGAAAGCGTCGAACTCAACACTAAAGGTTGCTTGTGGCGCAGTTTGAATGAAAAAACTCTGTACCACTTGTCGTCGATGATCACGTGGCTGCATGCACACGGACATAACGCATGCATCAATGTTTTCTTCGTATTGATACGTCGTCGTATGACGAATGTTGTACTTCAGAATTTTTGCCATCAGACTTGCCGCGCGGCGTTTTCCGTGTGGTAGTTGAACCAGGCAGAAGCAATCCGTTCATGCAAGCGGTCAGCCAAGGTAGTAATAAGACTCAGCATTCTCACGCGATCGTCGGTTTCAGGCCATTCGTGCTCAATCAAAGACTTTAGACGTCCTGAAACGCGAAGTGCGGAATCACCAGCCTTCGCGTCTGGCGCAGTGCCTAACCCATGCAAACGTTCGTCCGCTCGCGTAATCCCGTACATGAGTGAGTTTGGCAAATCGGAATTCGTGACGAGCATATCTAGTGCGGTGTCTGTCTCGATATCAATGCCATAAATACGCTGATACGCCCACACAGCGCGATAGGCGTACAACAAACTCGTCCACTCAAAATCGCGGGATCCATCTGCTGGGAGCTCAGGGCTATCTTGTGCTTGAATCGAAAGTAGATTCGCGCGCAACTGCAAATGTTCAATCGTCTTGCCAAGTTGCATGAAATCCCACCCTTCGTCGCGAAACATCGATACCGATGCCATACCAAAAAAGGTATTGATTGCCTCGACGAGTTCGATGTAGAACTGCTGTGGTTCGTCTTGCCAAATATGTGTGAGTTTGGTTTCGCGAAACTGTAAATAACTCAGATTTAGACAGCTCCACATTTGTTCAGAAATGCGGTGGCGGCTTTGTCGTGCGTTTTCACGGGCTCGCGAAAAGCAACTCCATAGCGAATATTCATTGCGCGATTCAAATGTCAAACCATCTGCAAGGGTGTATGCATCGGCTAGGGATTCGTCATCGCTAAAAGCTGACGAGTCCATTTCACCTTCGGCAGGTGGTTGCGCCTGAAGATGCTTGAATATTCGGTGCCAGCCAAAACTGAGTTCGCGAATAGGTCGATCAACCAGTGCATTTAGCTGCACTTCTAGTAACAAACTTAAATGCTCAGCCCGTTCAAGATAACGAGCCATCCAATACAGAGACTCGGCACTTCGTGCCAGCATGGCTTAGTTCAGTTCCTCACGACCCAGACGTCTTTGCCGCCGCCACCTTGACTGGAATTGACGACGTAACTTCCTTCTGGTAAAGCGACGCGACAGAACGCGCCACCAACCATGCGGGATTGCAAACCTTGCAGAATAAACGGGCGCAAGTCCACACAGCGTGGCTGGACCTTGTTGTCAAGCCAGCAGGGCGAACGCGATAGTTGCAGTTGTGGTTGGGCTATGTAATTGGTCGGATCGGCACGGACGTTAGCCGCGTACCGGTTTCTTTCTTCAGGGGTTGCCTGTGGTCCCATGAGCATACCGTAACCACCAGATCCGCCGACGGTTTTCACGACGAGTTTGTCAAGATTGTCTAGTACAAACTCTAGGTCATCTGGCCGACGACATAAATAGGTTTCAACGTTAGCAAGAATCGGCTCTTCGCTTAGATAGTAGCGAATCATGTCTGGTACATAGACATACACACTTTTATCATCCGCAACGCCGGTGCCAGGAGCATTCACGAGCGCTACATTGCCAAGTTTGTATGCGTGCATAAGGCCTGGTACGCCTAGCGTTGAGTCTTTTCGAAAAACCAACGGATCGATGAAATCGTCGTCTATGCGACGATAGATGACATCGACCTTTTTTAGTCCAAATGTTGTGCGCATGTAGACATGGCCATTGGTGACAATCAAATCCTGCCCTTCGACAAGTTCCGCGCCGATTTCATTGGCTAAGAAAACATGCTCGTAAAACGCGGAGTTGTATACACCTGGTGTTAGCAGGGCAATAGAAGGCTCGCTCGATTGCGTCCATGCGAGTTCACGCAGTGTCTCAAAGAGATAGCGACCGTAGTGTTCGACCTCCATCACATTGGCCCGTCGAAATGTTCGAGAGATATTGGATTTCACTGCTCGTCGATTGGCAATCATGTACGAAACGCCAGACGGCACCCGAAGGTTGTCTTCAAGTACGCGATAGCCGTCATGCGTGCGCACGATATCGCTGCCGCAGATGCCAACGTAGACATCATTTGGCGTTAGCACGCCTTGCATCTCAAGACGATACTGCGAACAACCTTTCACAATATCGACCGGAATCACACCGTCTCGAATAATGCGTGCGTCGTGATATACATCTTTTAGGAAGAGATTTAGTGCCGATAACCTTTGTTGCAGACCTGCTTCGAGCACTTGCCAGTCACTTTCTGGGACGATTCGAGGTATGGCGTCGATGGGGATGATGCGTTCAGTTGTCTCATCTTCGCCATACAGCGTAAAGGAAATACCTTGATCGGTGAATGACCGCGTGACGCGTTCCTGAATATTTGCCATGCGCTCTTCTGGCATTTCGGCAAGTGCGCCGTGCAGTGTGCGAGCGTACTCGTGCGGCGTTCTATCGCTTTGTAGAAATTCGTCGAAGAACGTCGGGTCGAGGGGGTAATCGTCGAAGTTAATGGTGAATTCCCATCTTGCTAGCGAGGCATTAGCAACGACCGGTTATCGACAACCGTAGCGTGGCGTTGTTCGTACCGATCTGAGTTTTGTCCGTTCACGAGGACTAAGAAGCGGCAACAACACCACCATCGCAAGAAATCGTTTCACCGACAGTGAATGCACCAGCCCTAGAACTAAGAAAGATTGCTAGCCCAGCAATGTCTTCCATCGTACCCACTCGACCACGCGGATTGCCTTTCCCTACGGACTCCCAATCTGCACCTTCGACTTGCCCACCAAAACCTACACCTGCGCTCAACATCCAGGAAGGAAACGGTCCAGGTGCTATGGCATTCACGATGATGTTTTCACGGACAAGGTGAGCCGCCATTTGACGCGTTAGATGATGCACCGCAGCTTTCGATGGTCCGTAGGAAAAGTTGTCGAATCGAGGCGTTTTTATACCGTCTATAGAGCCGATGTTCACCACGCGTGCTGGATCCGCCTGCGTAGCAGCTTGACGCAACATAGGAAGACATTTTTGCGTTAAAAAGAAGATACCTTTGACGTTGGTATCCATGACTTTATCCCAACCCATTTCAGGAAAAGTGTCGATTGGATCACCCCACGTGGCACCCGCGTTGTTCACTAGGATGTCAAGTCTGGCTTCGCGGTCACCAAGTTCTGATGCAAGCTGCTCAATTCCTGCCAAGGTGGATAGGTCGGCAGGTATGGACGCGCACTCGCTCCCGTACTGATTCTGTAAGCGGGTCGCCGTTGCGTTGCACACATCAACTTTACGTGAGCTTATATAGACCTTCGCGCCATGTTTTAAGAAGCCGGCGGCAATCATTTCACCGATCCCTCGTGACCCGCCTGTCACCAACGCGGTTTTGCCTTCTATTGAAAACCAGTCTGACATAACAATTTCCTTGACTTCGCCAGTTTTATGCTAATTGATTTAGATGAGATTTTGCTTATGCGAAGATGTGAAGGCACAAATTAAGCGCATCTAGAGAAATTAGCATGATATTCAACTGTTTATCTGTTCATGGCATATAGGCTTCAAATCATGTCGCATGAGGTACAAAACCTAGTGAATCAGCACGATGACGGTGATGGCCACAGGCGGTGGCATTGGTTACCACGATAATTCCGCATTTGTAATAAGTAGCTATCTATTGTCTGCTAACCTAATCTGTGTTCGAACGGTCTTTATTTGCTTAGCTACATAGGTTTGTTGTTAGGCGTAGCCGATCATGTTGAATTGGTTTAGTTACACGGTTTATCGGTTCGCGCACCGCCTGTACTATGTATTTGCGGTTCAGCATTTGCTTCGTCAGGCACGCAACCCAAGGGGTGTCCAAACCAATCTCTTAAAGCGTATTCTGCGTGAAAATCAAAGTAGCCAGCTTGGCCGAGGATTCAGCTTCAATGTCATAGAGGATGTCGCGAGCTATCAAGCCAGAGTCGGCCCTAGTTCGTATGACGACATACAAGCGTCGATGCGAAGACAAGAATCGACCGGCACTCAGATTCTCTGCATGGATACGTTCATTCATCGACGGGAGAGCATTGGCTTCGAGAGTGGCCGCGGGTTTGCCATGACCACTAATGCGATAAGTGATGATCGCCATGATGTGCAGCTGATTGCGCACGCTTGGTTGGCACGCTACGGCATTTGGCGAAACAAGGTTTTTACGATATTGGATGATCAGCCTGTCGCCTACGCCAATACTGGTGTCACGCGCGGTACTTCCGTCGGCTTTATATATCACAACCTGCCAAACTTTATGCGCAAGCGTTGCTTCGTACCCTCGGAACTGGCAATGACCAAGCATGCAGAAATGCGTTATCTTGCCTTGGGAATTGTTGGTTTGGCTGAAGCGAAGGTGTCCGGCTTGCTCGTCGCAAACCCAGCTTCACTCGTTTATCTATTACGAGTTATTAACGAGAACCTCGATGAAATCATCGATTCGATAGAAAAAGGAAACTTTCCGCAGTCGATTCAGGCAAGGCTACCAACCGAACTTAAGATCGTTGCAACCCCCAGACGCATCGCTCGATTACGAGAGCTTGCCAAATTGGATCGACCCTTGCGGTTTGAAGACTTTTGGCCTCGGCTTAGAGGTGTCATTTGTTGGACGGCCGGGTGCTGTCGTACATCGCTTCGCAGTCTTCGGTCCAAACTACCAAAAGGCATGCCGATATTGGAACTTGGCTATCAATCAAGCGCGTTCATGGGGTCGTTCAACTTGAACACTAAAAAAAATGTTTGTCTACCGTTTTTACATCGCACGTTTTATGAGTTCGTGAAACGAGGACCATGGGAAAACGGTTACAGTTCGGTGTACTTATTGGATCAGCTTGAAGTTGGCCAAGAGTATTACGTTCTCGTGACGACTCGCTCTGGTTTGTATCGATTTGCGACCGAGCAAGTGATCAAGGTGACTGGCAAAGTACATGCGACGCCGACCATCGAATTTGTGCAGCAAGGTGAGAGGGTCGTGAATTTGACCGGAGAAAACTTGACTGAGTCAAATATCGTCGATGCGATTGAATCGTTAAACGAAAAGCAAGGCTGCGAAATTACGCAATTTCTCATGCTCTACGATGAGAATCAAAAGATCTATGAGCTATTTGTTGAAAGTAGCGGCGAATGGACCACGAAGGAATTCCGCATTTGGCTGGATGAAACTCTGGCTCAGAATAATGAACATTGGCAAACTAGCCGACTTGCAGCACGACTCAAGTCACCGCGCATAGTGCGCATTCGAACCGGTACGATCGATGCGTTTCGTGTTCAAGCCGTTCGAAATGGTTACGAAGATTCATTGCTGGTGACACCACACCTTCAGTCCCGGCAAGCATGCAAGATTGATTTCGCTGAAGCAAAAATCTAACCAGCTTTGAATTCGCCTGCTACGCTTATAGGCATCTCAAATCTAACGCAAGCCATCAGATCGTCTTGAAAATATCAGTCCTTGATTTAGCACCAATCGTTCAAGACAGCAGTGCTGCGGTTGCTTTAGCAAATACGGTGCCTTTGGCACAGGCAGCAGAACAGCTCGGATATACGCGCTACTGGCTCGCAGAGCATCACAATATGTTCGGCATTGCTAGTAGTGCGACTTCTGTTGTTATTGGTCATGTCGCGGATAACACCACCAGTATTCGCGTGGGATCGGGTGGTGTGATGCTGCCTAATCATGCGCCACTAGTCATTGCTGAACAATTTGGCACTCTAGCTTCGTTGTACCCTGATCGGATCGATTTAGGGTTAGGTCGAGCGCCAGGCACAGATCAACAAACTAGCTTTGCGTTGCGTCGTACACTCAATTCGGCTGTCGATACGTTTCCGCAAGACGTCCGAGAGCTGCAGTACTACTTAGGTTCACCGCAACCGAATCAAAAAGTACATGCCGTGCCAGGCAGTGACACGCACGTGCCAATTTGGATTCTTGGGTCAAGTTTGTACGGCGCGCAAGTCGCTGCTATGTATGGGTTGCCATTTGGTTTTGCATCGCATTTCGCACCCGCTATGATGCATGAAGCGATTGCGATTTATCGTGCGAAGTTTCGGCCTTCTTCCCAACTTGATCGACCTTATGTCATGCTCGGTTACAACGTTTGCGCTGCGGATTCAGTGGCGGAGGCTAACTATTTACGCTCTTCTGGATTGCAATCGTTTTTGCGTCGACATACAGGCAAGCCTGGTCAATTACCACCACCTGTGCATGACTTTGAAGCGAATCTAGATCCTACGTCACGCAATATGTTGAAAACAGCACGAGCTGCTTCGATTTCAGGCGATAATGAAACGGTGCGCAATGGCATGCAGCAATTCGTGAACGAGACACGAGCAGACGAGCTAATCATTGTGTGCCAAATTTACGAATTCGAGAAGCGCGTTCGTTCGTACGAAATAGTTGCTGAGGTGGCGGATCGTATTGAATTAGCAGTAGACGAAGAAGTTGAAATAAACTCTTGATTCAATAATTTAAATTTATCAAATCAATAATATATTGAAATATCATACTAGATCTCTCTATATTAGAATATATTACATATTATCAATCAGTTACTTCAACTTCCTTTAACTTATCTGAATCTACATCATACACAAATCCTCGTACGCTGGTTGTGCGCCACAAGAATTTCTCTTTGCGTAAGCGAACAATCGAATCAGCGACGTTTTCGTACACGTCTGTGAACGAACCGAACTCGAAGGAGGGCCGAATCGTTGTTTCGGCTTCTATCTCTTTAGCGAGTTCTTCATCATTGAACGTGACCATACCACACTTTGTATGTTGCACGACGAGAATCTCGTTCGTGTTAAGTAACTTTTGAGAGATTAATAGTGAGCGAATAACATCGTCGGTTAGGATGCCGCCGGCATTGCGCAGGATGTGGACCTCACCTTCACGAAGATTAAAAATCCGATAAGGATTGATTCGCGTATCCATGCACGTGACGATAACTACGCGTTTTTCTGGTGTCCCCGAACGAGGCAGTGTTTTACTTGGGAGATGATCTGTAGCGCCGCGCCCAAGGAGCTTATCGCTGTTTGTGCTGTTTTTGTCGATAGCCGCTAACCCCATACCCGATATCGAGTTTTTTAAAACTCATCGGGAGTTTATTCGTCATTTTGGGCACAAATTGTGCGTAAATATTAGTGCTTGGCGTTCGTAAAATCGCTGGCGACCTACTATATGAGAAACTGGTGAGCGACCAACGAGTAGACCTCATGCGCGGCGGATCTGGGTTCATTGCTGCGCTCGATCAAAGTGGTGGGAGCACTCCTAAAGCACTTGAGCGGTACGGCGTTTCAAACGATGCGTATTCGAACGACGATGAAATGTTCGATGTGGTACATGAGATGCGTGTACGAATCATGAAAGACGAAGCTTTCAATCGGCCACGCATTCTAGGGGCGATTTTGTTTGAAGGCACGATGCAACGAGATGTTGAAGACGTACCAACGAGTAGGTACCTTTGGCAACAAAAAGGGATTTTGCCATTTCTTAAGGTTGATAAAGGCCTTGCCGATGAAAGCGACGGCGTTCAATTGATGAAGCCTTTTGCCGACGATTTAGACGCTCGCTTGCAGGAAGCACGTGATTTGGAGATGTTTGGAACCAAAATGCGCTCCGTCATTCACTCAAGCAACTCGGCAGGCATTCAGGCAATTGTTGAGCAACAATTCGATTACGCAAGACAAATCCTAGCCGCCGGACTCGTACCTATCGTTGAACCCGAAATTGACATTCATGCAGCAGACAAAGCCGAGTGCGAGTCGAAACTGCGAACGGAATTGCGCCAAGGATTAGATACATTAGAACCTGGTGATGCCATCGTGTTCAAATTGACGTTACCAGAAACTTCAGGGTTCTATCACGAATTTTCAGATCATCCGAGCGTGTTGCGTGTTGCTGCTCTATCAGGTGGTTATTCACAGGAAGAATCGAATGCACGCCTTACCAGCAATTCGAATATGATCGCTAGTTTCTCGCGTGCGCTGACCGAACATTTACGAGTGCAGCAATCGAATGAGGAATTTACGAATGCGCTGGATTCCGCGATTGGTGGTATAGCTGCCGCATCAGCTACATAAGGGATACGAAATTGGAATTTGATTACATCGTTGTCGGCGCTGGCTCGGCTGGCTGTGTGGTTGCGAATCGACTTTCGCGGGACAGTCATAACACCGTTCTATTGCTTGAGGCCGGTGGCCGAGACTGGAATCCAATGATTCATATTCCAGCTGGATTTTGGTACCTGATCGATCGTCCGAGCGTCAATTGGTGCTTCGCAACGGAACCCGAGGAAAACACCAACAACCGACAGATTCCTATCCCGCGCGGCAAAGTTCTTGGCGGATCAAGCTCGATTAATGGCATGCTCTACGTCCGAGGCCAAGCGCACGACTACGATCTTTGGTCACAGCTAGGAAATCAAGGTTGGTCATATGACGAAATTCTGCCTTACTTCAAAAAGTCGGAATCTTTCGAGCGTGGCATCGATGAATTTCATGGCGATTCAGGCGAACTCAACGTCGCTGACATGATCGAAAACCATCCCTTGCTTGATGCATACATTCAAGGAGGAGAAGAACTTGGCTACGAGCATAACCCTGATTACAACGGCGAAAAACAAGACGGTTTTGGTATTTACCAAGTCACACAAAAAAGAGGTAGACGATTTAGCACCGCGCGCGCATTCATTGATCCAATTCGTGGGCGCAGCAACTTAACCATCCAGACGAAAGCACTATGTCAGAGTGTCGTTTTTGAAGATAAAACTGCCGTAGGCGTTCGTTTTAAGGTGGGGTCGAGCAATGTTCGCGAGGCGCGAGCACGCAAGGAAGTAGTGCTATGTGCGGGTGCCGTCCAATCGCCTCAAATCCTAGAGTTATCTGGTATTGGCCAAAAGGATTTGTTGGCGACGCACGATATTGATCTTGTGCATGAGCTGCCAGGAGTAGGTGAAAACTACCGCGACCACTATGCCGCAAGTGTGTCATGGCGCGTGAAAGATAGTGATTCGTTGAATGCTAAAACGCGCGGCGTGCCACGAGTTGTAGAAGCATTGAAATGGTTAGTCGCACGACGTGGTGCTATGACGTTTACCGCAGGCATTGCCCATGGTTTCATTAAATCGCGGGACGATTTGGAAACCCCGGACGTGCAGTTCCACTTTGCTCACGCCAGCTATAAACGCGGTGCACGTCGCATACAGTTAGATGACGAGCCTGGTATGACACTCTCCGTCTGCCAATTGCGACCCGAAAGCCGTGGCTCGATTCATATCAAGAACAAGCGCACAGACGCGGGACCTGCTATTAGACCCAATTTCCTATCCGAGGAAGTTGACCGTCAAGCATTGATTAGCGGAATGCGCTTTGCACAGGAATTGGGTCGCACCAACGCCATGTCCAAGTATGTAGAGCGCGAACTCTATCCAGCGGGGTTGGGTGAATCGGACGAAGATCTTCTAACCTATTGTCGGCATACGGGCGGTACCGTTTACCATCCCATAGGTACTTGCAAGATGGGTAGCGATTCTGATGCCGTGGTTGACGAACGATTGCGCGTCCACGGCGTCAATAGGTTACGCGTGATCGACGCCTCAATCATGCCGACGTTAGTATCTGGCAACACCAATGCACCAACAATCATGATTGCTGAAAAGGGTAGTCACATGATTCTAGAAGACCAAGCGGCATAACCTTACGATGCGTTTATTTGGAGAAAACTGAATAGCGACGGGAATCTCGATGCCTCTACCGTCATCGGCCTTACAAGCATGAGTTCTTAGTTTTAAGTGGCGGCGAGTGCTTTCAGGACGAAGGCAGGTGAAATCTCGCTATCGCGCTACGGATGGCGCACCATACTAATCAGATATTTACTGGTGTAAGCGGCGATAGGCCAACTGGTTTTCACACGAGTAATTCAATCGGTTAATCAAATTCTGTATTCGCTTGATTTGCTTCTAGAATTTTCTGCTCATGAAGTGTTAGCTGGCTTATTCAACATACTCTATGCAACGACAGGTCAAAAAGAAACACTTAGTTAGGGATCGACCTCAATTTCAAGTAGCGTGCGCGAATTGCGTCGATTGGCTTCGCGACGAGTCGAATCAGGCTCAGGATTTTGCACTGACATTTCTAGACCCGCCATTCAATCAAGGCAAAACCTATCGTAATCACGATGACTCAATGTCAGATTCCGCCTATTGGTCCTTCATGTCAGATGTTTGTGCTAATGTGTTTGAACAAACGATTGAAGGTGGCTGTATCTACTTCATGCAACGTGAGAAAAACACCGAGGCTGTACTTAGGGTGCTTCGAGAGACGGGTTGGAAATTTCAAAATCTGATCATCTGGAAAAAACTCACGTCCGCCGTACCTGGCCGAAGTCGCTACGGAAAGGCATTTCAAATCATTGCGTTTGCTACCAAAGGTTCACGGCCCGCCGCTTTCAATAGATTGCGAATTTCACCTAAATTGCCAGCTGGCTACAAGCCACACTCAAACGGGATATATGTAACAGACATATGAGACGACATTCGTGAACTAACCTCCGGTTATTTCGCTGGCGATGAAGCACTTAGAGATAAGGACGGCTCGCGCTTGCATAAACAGCAATCACCCGTAGCTCTCCTAACTCGAATCATTTTGAGTTCGACCATGCCTGGTATGAGAGTTTTAGATCCGTTTGCGGGTTCTGGCACAACGTCGATAGTTGCCGATCAACTGCGCCGGGAGTCTGTCGCGATAGAAATAGACCAAATCAATTGCGACGTAATTGAGTCCAGGCTTGCCAAATTAAGAGACAGCGATTCGGTCGATCGTTTTAGAGAGGACTATTGCCACACACCAAATCTAGACGAAATATGGCCACACGTTAATCCGACCCAGGACTGCAAGACATCGAGTAAATCAGCGAAGTTGTCGAGTGCTGCGTGCTCTCCTTAGTTTTCTCAGCTATGACCAGACTAGGCATCAAAAACCGTTCTCAATAACAAACTCAAGATTGCCACCATTCAACCACGCCGGAGCTGCAGATTCAGGTCATTGAGGCATTAGTTTATGCACTCATCTATATATCACTTTTTCGGGGCAATATTGGACCGTCGAGGATATTTCCCTCAATTCCAAAACCTCGAACAATTTGATTTTCCTGATTCTTTCTTCGCAGCGAGAAGTACCGGTACTGGCACATTTCCTGATCTTGTGCTGCGTTACGACCCATTCGCTGATCTCCCAGGAGGGGAGTTCATAGAACTAAAAACTGCTGGCGCCATGACCGTATCGTCGTTCAACTCTACGATACCAATGGCTAGAAAACCAATGGGGATATTGAGCAAGAAAGTTCAAGATCAACTTCGAGAAGCTGGTGAATCGTTTGATGAAAGCGAACAACGTGACGTGTATTACTTGGTCGTTGGTCGAAAACGCCAAAAACCGTCACCGAAAACGAAAGTGTGTTTAGTCAATGGCGCATTCTTTGAAACAATTTCAACTAAGGATCTACTTATTCGAGCTGCTTCGCAGATATTTCACAATCGTGATTCGACAAACCTAATCGAGTTAGAAACGTACTTTGAAGATATGTCTGCCGACGAAATCCAAAGTCGATTTGCCGCCACACGAAAAGTGGATGGTGCATCTACAAAAATTCGGTTTCGAGTCATGAGTGAGTGTCTGCCGTCGTCAAACATTATGAACGGTTCTAAGTTTCCTGAGTTGGGTGATGACACTATTTCTATGCTTGTCCCTATTGACAATACAGAGCGCCTGCGCCGAATAGGTCTAGGGAAGTGGGCAGACGCGGATGATCAAATCCGCAGCACTGTGCCATACATGAACTTAAGCGCAGCACTAGATGATGTCTCGCCAGCTCTAAAGTCCATACTCTCGATTGGCACGCTAAAGCATCCAAACGACGGAATTTACTTGATTGCTCAAGCACGAATACATGCATGATGCAAGCAAGTGCCGCATAGCTTTTTCTGTGCAAGCTAATTAACCTAATTAACGCTGGGCGAAGAGAGTCTTTATCTATCCTGCTTCATAATTTGCCGAAACCGAACTGAAAGCTCGGTGGTTGGTCTTGTTGCCGTTTTAGGAGTTCACATAAGCCCATGCTCGAACAAGATACCGCAGTTGCAAGTGACATTCACCCGCTTAGCCCTTTGACACCCAATGAGATAGAAGCAGGTGCACAGCTCATAAAGTCGCAACTTGGGGAAAAAGCCGCATTTTGTTCGGTTCGATTGGTGGAGCCAGCTAAATCGTTCTTACATTCATACGCTTCAGGCGATAAATACGCACGAATACTGCGATTCGATGGCACAGACTATCCCACAAAAGACGCGCTTGATGGTGGGTTCAATGCGACGGTTAACCTGACCACGGGTGAGGTGGCAATCGATCGAATTGCAAATGGGCAAGCACCAATTGGTTTTGTCGATTACATGACTGCAGTCGAAATCACGAAATCGGATCCTGGCTGGCAAGAAGCGGTTCGTAAGCGCGGCATTCAGGATTTCACGCACGTTCAACTCGACCCGTGGCCGGCGGGTGGTTACCAGCATCCATCGATCCCGCAAGGTCATCGAGCTAATCGGGCAATTGCATTTCATCGAGAAGATGGCTCTGACAATGGTTATGCGCATCCAATTCAAGGCTTGATCGCGCACGTCGATTTGACTGAAGGCAAAGTCGCCCATTTAGAAGATCACGGCGTCGTTCCTATACCAACAGAGAGTGGTCGTTACACGAATCAAGACTTTAAGCAGCTTCGGGAAGCGCCCAAAACCATCTCGATCACCCAACCAGATGGACCTGGTTTCACGGTGCGTGGGAACGCTATCAAGTGGCAAAACTGGCAGTTTCGGGTGACCGTTCATCCCGTTCATGGGCTTGTGTTGCACCAGTTAGGTTATGAGGATCAAGGATCAATTCGGTCGGTTTTACATCGGGCGGCGCTGTCGGATATGGTTGTGCCCTATGGCGATACCGATCCGATGCATAGCTGGAAACATGTACTTGACGCAGGGGAGGCAAGCCTTGGCAATTGCGTCAATTCGCTTAACCGAGGCTGTGATTGCTTAGGTGAAATCCACTATCTTGATCATGTTTGCGTCAAGCCTGACGGCACGGCTCGATTGGTAGAACGTGCTATTTGCATCCATGAAGAGGATTACGGTGTGCTGTGGAAACACTACAACGGCCACTCAAAGAGCGATGAGGTAAGACGGTCCAGACGGTTGGTAGTGAGCACCTTCCATACTGTTGGCAATTACGAATACGGCTTTTATTGGTATCTCTACTTGGATGGCACCATTCAAATGGAGGTGAAGCTGACAGGCATTGTTGGCGTTTCCGCCATTGCAGATGGGGAAGAGCGAAGTGAGTTTGCACCATTAGTCGCGCCTAATGTTGCTTCGCCGATTCACCAGCATCTCTTTTGTTTTCGTCTCGATTTCGAACTTGATGGCACCATGAATTCTGTGTACGAAGTGAATACAGAAGCTGAGCCTATTAGTGAAGTAAATCCGGACGGAACCGCGTTTGCGGCACGGGCAACGTTATTACGGACTGAATCTGACGCAAAACGAAACGCCGACACGACGAAGGCGCGATCTTGGAAAGTCGTGAATGACCAAGTTAAGAATCGACTTGGTAATTCGGTTGGCTATCGATTGAGTCCACATGCGATCCAAACGATGTTCGCTCGGGAAGGTTCGCAAATGGCAAAACGGGCGGGTTTTGCGAAACACAACCTTTGGGTCACGCCCTACGACGATAGCGAACTATGCGCTGCCGGTGAATATCCGCATTTAGGTGAAGGTGATGGTTTGCCTTTTTGGACGGAGCAAGATCGCAACATTGAGAAGACGGACATTGTCCTTTGGCACACGTGTGGTGTGACTCATGTACCAAGACCTGAAGATTGGCCGGTGATGCCTGTGGAATACACGGGATTTACGTTGCATCCGGTTGGCTTTTTCGACCGTAATCCGGCAATCAATTTACCAGGTCACGCAAAACACCAAGTTTAGGGCTAGGTGCGCTACTTCTTAGTAGTGCAGGACGCCCCCACGGTTTCTGTCGAGCGCTACTCTTCGACCGTCGACAAAAGCCGATCTGTCGCGCTGAGATAGTCTTCCTTGAACCCATAAACCACATCGCGGGTCGATTGAATTGAGTTCATGAGACCTACGCCTTGTCCTACAAACGATGTCGCGAGATGGCGTGCACCTTCGTGACCACCTTCAGCCAGTTTTGTGACGCGCGCTAGCGGCGCTTCTGAGACCAACGATTGCAGCGGCATGGGTAATGCTTCCGGCGCTTCTTCAGATTCCCATGCATCGGTCCACGGTGACCTAAGTTGACGGGAATATTTGCCGGTGCGGTATTTTGAACGTACAGTTTGCCGTGAACTAGCTGCGACATACTTTTCTTTGATAACTGGCGACGTTTCTGCTTCAATGGTCGTAAGCCATACTGAACCGGTCCAAGCACCGTCTGCGCCCATGGCCATGGCAGCCGCCATTTGCCGGCCCGTAACGATGCCGCCAGCGGCGAGAATGGCAACATCCGAATCTTTTACGGCTTCAGCAACTTCCGGCACTAACACCATGGTTGAAACTTCACCGCAATGTCCACCAGCTTCAGTGCCAGCAACGACCAAAACCTCTACGCCAGCTTCGACTTGCTTAACGGCATGTTCTTTTGCACCCACAAGGGCAGCGGCAATCACGCCACGTTCTTTGCTCATCTCAATCATGTAGCGAGGCGGCACGCCCAGTGCGTTGGCAATGAGCTTAATTGGATGTGAAAACGCGACATCAATGATGTTGGTAGCGCGCCCTTTAGTCAGGAAACCGCCGCCACCGCCTACTTGTCCTTGATACAACCCCCCTGTATCGATGTTGTGTTGTGCAAGGATGTTGCGAGCATAGTCGCGATGTCCCTCGGGCACCATGTCCAGCGTTTCTTTTGGGGTGGTGTCGTCCGTGATCGCGATGCTAGTTGGTGCGATCAAATCAACGCCATAAGGCATGCCTTCAATGCGCTCATCAATCCAACTGAGCTGGAATTCCAGTGATTCAGCACTATGTCCTGCCGCGCCTAGAACACCTAAGCCACCTGCCTTCGAAACCTCTACGACCACGTCGCGGCAATGTGTAAAAGCCACGAGTGGAAATTCGATATCGAGTAGATCGCAGATTTTGGACTTCATGTAGACCTCGTTGAAAAGGTGTAGGTATTCTTTCTATCGAAAACTAAGGAGAAAACAGTGTTTTCATCACAATTGTATAACCAGCAAACATCATGGAACGATATCGTTTCTGTCCTGAACACGATGGAACAGGGACGTTGGGAAAGCGTTTATTTCTACGACCATTTTGTTCCTCCCTGGAGCCATACTGACGAAGTTCGCGAGTCCGATACGCTACCGACTTTAGAAGGCATAACCTTGATGGCCGCTGCGGCAGCGGTGACGACTCGCCTCAAGTTGGGCGTCTTGGTGGCGGGTAATACCTATAGAAATCCTGCGTTAATGGCCAAGATGATTGCCACGATGGACGAAATCTCCGGTGGACGTGCTCAGTACTGCATAGGCGCAGGTTGGAACGTTAGAGAGCACCAGGCCTATGGTTGGGAATTTCCGTCGATGCGAGAACGCTCTGATCGGCTCGAGGAAGCATGCGAGCTGGTGAAACAACTTTTCACGACTGACGGCATGTTCGACTACAACGGCAAGTATTACCAACTAAAGTCCGCACCTTTCGAACCGAAAGGCGTGAAGGGTCGGATTCCGATCATGGTTGGTGGTAACGGCGAGAAGCGCACATTGCGCACGGCCGCTAAGTATGCCGATATTTGCAATCTAGTTGGTGTCAGTCCGAGTGATGTCAGCCATAAAAAGGAGGTTCTCCATCGCCATTGCGAGGCGGTTGGGCGTGATCCGAGCGAGATCAAGATGTCGGCTCATGTGCCTATGCGCATCGAAAGGGACGAAGAACGCGCGAAACAGCTTCGTGGCGGTCGAGATCATTTAATGATCGGTCCACCACAATACGTGATTGACCGCTGTGCGGACTACATTAACGCCGGAACGGAAGAGTTCATGTTGCAGTCGATTCAGCAACGACCTGATCGTTACGCAGAACTCAACGAGGAAATCTTCCCGGCATTTGACTAGTGTGATCGATGAATTGCAACGCAAGCAAGAGATTTGCGAAGATTCGATTGACGCGATAAAAACCTGAACTAACCGCGCAGCATAGCCTGCGCGGTTTTATTTTTGCCGATTATTCTTGGGGAATCCAGGACGCTTTACGTTTTTCACGAAACGCCGCCGAACCTTCTCGACCTTCTTCTGAACGAAACATACGACCGCTCCATTCTGCGGTTTTCTCAAAAGCTTCTTCACGATCCCATTGGGGTACCGCTCGCACCAGCTTCTTGCACTGCACGACGGCATTTGGTCCACCTTGATTGATCATGTCGATTTCTTCTTGGACCGCAGCTCGCAGCTGATCTGCTGGCACTGCTCTATGGGCAAAGCCCATTTCGACAGCTTGCGCACCAGTGAATCTTTCACCCGTAAGGAACAGCTTCATGGCGTGGTGTGTCCCGAGTTTGGGAATGCATACGACTGAAATGACAGCAGGTATGACGCCTATGCGCACTTCGCTGAAACTGAATTGGGTGTCCGCGTTTGCAACCACAATATCGGATGCACCAACCAAGCCTAAACCACCCGCGAACGCATAGCCATTGACAGCAGCAATGACCGGTTTATCGCTGTCCTGAATACGAGTCAGTACATCAGGATAGGGAACGGATTTACGGCCTTGTATCGAACCACCAGGTGGGCTCTTAAGATCCGCACCCGCACAAAATGCGGGGTCTGTTCCCGTAATAACGATGCATCGAACGCTAGGATCGTTGTTGGCTTCGCCTAAATGTTCATACAGTTCGCTTACTAATACAGCGCTAAGTGCATTGCGGTTTTCCGGACGATTTAGCGTAATCCAAGCTGCGCCTTGGTTTATTTCGTAAAGGGTTGCTTCAGTTCCTGCCATCTCACTTACTCCTAATTACGTTTCGGCTTCTTGCAAATCCACGAGCACGACGTCTTTCTCGACTTGCTCGCCGACCTCAATGTGAACCTTTGTGATCGTTCCAGCAGCGGGAGCAACGATGCGATGCTCCATTTTCATGGCTTCGAGAATGACCAGTAAGTCTCCGGCTTCAACTTGATCACCTTCCGAAACCTCGGTCGCCAACACCTTACCAGGCATGGGTGCAATCAAGCCACCAGCCAATTCCGCTTCATCAGGAATGACGAAGCGGGGAAGTTCCTCGATTTGAATATCACCGGCTGGTCCATGTGTCTGCCACATCGAACCATTTCCACGGATGTGAAATTTCATACGCTGGTCATTAATGACGATATCGATGCTGTCAGCGGCAACCTGTCGTACGACCACGACGTAGTTATCGTCGCCATGCATGAAAACGAAAGAGCCTTCGCGCTTTGCTCGATACTCTAAATCTATGCGATTGTCGTCATACTGGAAACTCACACGTTCAGGTGGCATTAACGAGTTGCGCCAACCAGATTGAATGTAGGTTAACACGCGAGCACTTTCTCGTCGTTGCTGCTGTGCAAACAGAGAAGCCGCAATCGTGGTATTGATCAGTTCAGCTTTTGATGGTTGTCGGGTGCGTGGCGGATTGACTCGCTCGATGAAATCCGTAGTAGTGTCACCATTCAAAAACTCAGGTGTACGCAAAGTCGCAACGAGAAAATCTCGATTATTAGAGATCCCGTGCAGCTGCGTGGTTTCTAATCCACGCGCGAGTTTCGCCGCTGCTTCGCGACGAGTAGGTGCATGGCTAATGACCTTCGCGATGAGCGGATCAAAATACACGCTGACTTCGCTACCTGACTCAACGCCAGAGTCGACGCGAACGCGCGACGAAGGTTCCCACACATCGATGGTGCCAGGCGAGGGTAGGAAATTGTTTGCGGGATTCTCGGCATAGACGCGGGCTTCGATTGAGTGGCCATTGATGGACAAATCTTCCTGGGTATAGCCTAGTGGTTCACCCTCCGCAATGCGTATTTGTTCGCGCACCAAATCTATACCAGTGATCTCTTCAGTTACAGGATGTTCAACCTGCAACCTCGTATTCACTTCAAGAAACCAAAATTCGTCGCCGCTAACGAGGAATTCAACGGTACCGGCTGACGCATAACCCAGCTGCCGTGCCGCTGCCAATGCAGCTTCACCCATCCGATTGCGAAGATCTTGTGAAATCGCTGAAGAGGGTGCTTCTTCAATGATCTTTTGATGGCGACGTTGTATTGAACACTCACGCTCAAACATATGCACAGCTTCACCATGCAGATCACCCATGATTTGCATTTCTACGTGCCGGGACGATGTGAGCCAACGTTCGAAAAAGATGGTATCGTCCCCAAACGATGCACCAGCTTCACGTCTAGCACCGCTTACAGCGTCTGCTAAACCATCTGGACTATCGACGATTCGCATACCACGGCCGCCACCTCCTGCGGACGCTTTAACGAGAACCGGATAGCCAATTTCTTTGGCTGCAGCCTCAAGATCGGTGTCGCCGGTGACTTCAGTTGCGGGGAGCGTTGGCACATTCGCAGCCGTCATGAGTGCTTTTGCGGCCAGTTTGTCGCCCATCTGTTTGATCGCTTCTACCGGCGGTCCAATCCAGGTCACACCCATAGCTTGTACGGCTTCAGCGAATTGAGCATTCTCAGAGAGAAAGCCATAACCAGGATGCACTGCGTCTGCGCCGGATGCCTTGCACGCTTCGAGCACCTTGGCGATGTCAAGATATGTTTGTGCAGAAGTAGTGCCGTTGAGGGCAATGGCGACGTCTGCGTCTCGTACAAATGGCGCGTCTGCGTCGCCATCGGCGTATACAGCTACTGTGGCGATACCCATGTCGCTCGCAGTTCGAAAAACCCGACGAGCAATTTCGCCGCGATTTGCGACAAGGATTCGTTGAATGGGTTTGATCTTTACATCCGCCATGTGCCGAACTCCTTCGTACCTTTAACTTCCTTGTTATGGCAAGCCGATAATGAAAAACCAATGACGTCCCGGGTATCGCGGGGATCGATCATGCCGTCATCGGTGACGCGCGAGGTGGCAAATAGGCCCTTCGAACGCTCTTCGAGCGACATTTCTACTGACGCAACCCGAGCAGCATTTGAATCCTCATCAAACTCTAAGCCGCGCCGTTCTGCTGCTGCACGCTGAACAATCGTCATGACGCCTGCTTGCTGTTTCGGTCCCATCACAGCGATCTTCGCGGTAGGCCAGGTATAGCTAAACCGCGTGCCATAGGCCCGACCACTCATGCCGTAATTACCCGCCCCGTACGAAGCGCCGACGATGACGGTTATGTGCGGCACTGTTGAATTTGTGACCGCATTGATCATTTTCGAACCATTTTTTGTGATGCCATCGGCTTCGAAGTCTGAACCGACGATGAAGCCTGTGATGTTGTGCAAAAAGAGCAGGGGCACATCAATTTGGTTGCATAGCTGTATGAACTGCGACGCTTTTTCAGATGATTGAGACAGCAATGGTCCGTTGTTGCCTAGTATGCCGATTGGATAGCCGTGAATAGACGCCCAGCCAGTGACTAATGTCGGCCCATAGCGCGGCTTGAATTCCTCAAACCGTGATCCGTCGACGATGCGCGCGATGACTTCGCGAATATCGAATGGAATCGTTAGATCTTCATTCACGATGCCTAAGAGTTCTGCCTGGTCGTAAACCGGTGGATCACTCGGCAGCGAAGGACCAGGGCCGTGTTTACGCCAGTTCAGGTGGCGTAGTACTTCTCGACACAGACGAATGCCATCCATTTCGTCAGCGGCGATGTAATCACCTAAGCCAGAAATGGCGGTGTGCATGTCAGCACCACCAAGTTTTTCTGGATCGGCGTCTTCGCCAGTAGCCATCTTGACGAGAGGTGGGCTACCGAGTGCGACCATCGCTTGATTCTTGACGAAAATGTTGTAGTCGCTCATACCAGGTTGATACGCGCCGCCGGCGGTTGAAGCGCCAAATACGACCGACACGGTGGGGATACGCATCTTTGATAGCTCAATGATTTCGTAAAACAGTCGACCAGATTCCGCGAAATGCCCTGTTTCACCTAGCATGCTATTAATGAGTGCTTGTTTTGGATCAACTGGTTCACCACGACTACCGCCGCCGCTGCCACCGCCACCGCCTCGTAAATCTGCGCCGGCCGACTCCACGAACTGCACATATGGCATGCGATTTTCTCGAGCGATCTCTAAGCCTCGCATGAGTTTCTTCGAGTTGAAGCTATTGAATGCGCCAGCACGAACCGACGGGTCGTGACCGAGAATCACACATTCAACGTCTTCAATGACACCGATGCCTACGACAAAACCTGATCCCACCGCATAGTGCGAACGCCAAGCTGCTAGCGGACTCACTTCAAGAAATGGCGAATCGCGATCAAGCACCCACGCAATACGCTCCCTAATTGGCATCTTGCCTCGCGATTTAAGGCGATCCATTGCCTCTTCGCCACCGCCCTTGGCGGCTTCGGCGTATTGTTCGTCTAGATATGCGAGTTTGTCGAGCATCTGCTCACGATTTTCTGCGAATGCCGCCGAACGTGTGTCTAGGCTAGATTTGAGAACTGCCATGCAGACTCCTTAATGGTTGGTCGTACGTAGCTAAACGCACATATTGATTCGATACCAGATTTGAAACTGATCCATGTCACACGATTGAATAAGTGGTCCCGTCGATGCTAACGCTATGCTCAGCAAGATTCATGGATTTCTGAGCAAATCGGACCAGGGGCTGAGTGCGGAATTCTTAGCCATAGTTTGCGGATAGCTCAATTTCATTGCATCATTTCAAATAGATCTCAATAGATATTTCTTAATACCTATTGATTTATCAAACTTTTATAAACAACGGATAGCTCAAGGAACTGATTGAAATTGCTCAGTTCGACACAAGCTATCGCAATTGAAAAATGGTGCGATGACGTGCCTATAACTGTTCGTGCTCAGCTATACCGCGCTTGCTCGCGTCAAGGCATCGCCTTCCCGCCAAGGTGAAATTTGCCCTTCGTAGACATCAGGACCGTTGCGGAAGTGCGCTGCTTCTTGGAGCGTTTCAACAAATGGCATATCGGCAGGATATACCTCGTTTCTCGCCGGTAACGGACCGGATTTCGAGACATGTCCCCACAATGGGTGACCTACAACTTCCTCTGCTATACATGCAGCTGCTATGACTTTATCAAGATCGTAACCTGTCTCAATCCCCATCTGATGGCACATGTGCACCATGTCTTCGGTCGGTACATGGCCAGCTGCGCGACCATTGCCGCAATATGGGCAACCACCCATCCCGCCAAGGGAGGTGTCGAATTCACGAGCGCCTAACGTCAATGCTTCATAGTAACTCGCCAGCGTCGCACCTCGAGTGTTGTGCAGGTGCATGTGAAAGTTCTCGATATCGGGATACTTGTCCCGAATTGCCTGAATGAACTCCTTGGTGGTATGAGGCATATTCCAGCCCATAGCGTCTAGAAACGATACGCGCGACACTTTCAAGCCGCCGTTGTGCCATTGGTCCACCATAAAGTCGAGTAATTCCATACGCTGCGCAAGCGAAAATTCGCCTTCGAAGTTAGAGCCGAATGGATTACCTAGTGCTACCGAGCCCGCGTCCGCGCCGGCCTTACGTGCGTTTTCAACGGCACCAGCTACACCTGCCATTTGTTCGGCTTTGGTGCGGTTGTAGTTCCGACGCGCGAATGTATCACACAACTCGACATGCGAGCCAAAACTTCGACCGCGCACATTGACTTTCGGGAAATACGCATCGGCGCGATCAAACCCTTTCTTGTTGAATATCGCCGCCGTGTACTTGATGCCTGGTTTTGGTTCGAATAGTTCGGCTATTTCGTCGATGCATGCCATTGATGGTGTCCATTTCGGATGTGCGAACGAGCCTATTGAGATAGTCTTGGCCCCCATCTCGCCGATTGCGTCAAGGAGACGCAGTTTCTCCGAAACGGGAATGTCGGGGCTCTCGATCTGCAACCCTTCACGCATCGTATCGTCAACGATTTGAACGGATTCAGGCAATTTGCTCATGGATTTCGTCTCAAAATGAAATCTGGAATTGAAGAGTAGGTAGTCCGCAGGAGCGCTTCTTACCTGTTTGCTAAGATGGACTGTGCGATATCGTGCAGCTACCTATAGCTCCTTTTATTCTACCAACGGCTTGCGCTAGTGATTCCCCTCATACATGCACGATCTGTACCCAAAAGCATACCGACGGCAGAGTGGCTTCTGCTATTCTTTTGACGACGGCGTGAATAGCAAACGCGCATGAAACCCTCAATGTCGAGTGAAGGAGTGAGGCGTGCTCGTAGAGCAAATCTGGACTGGCAACAGTCTACGTAACTTCAACTATTTGATTGCGTGCCCAGATACGGGTGAAGCGCTTGCCATCGATCCTCTCGATCACGTGAAGTGTTTGAATGTTGCTCAACAGCGGGGTTGGCAGATCACTCAAGTCCTAAATACGCACGAGCACGGGGACCATACTGGCGGAAATCAGGCAGTTATTCAGGAAACGGGTGCAAAGTTGCTTGCGCACTACGGTGCGTCCGCCAAGATTGCTGGTATGGACGTTGGCTTGCGCGCGGGAGATATCGTTCGGGTAGGTACGAGTGTGGAACTTGAAGCGCTCGATACGCCTGGCCACACCATGAGTCATGTTTGCATGCTCTCGCATACAGATCAGCCCGGGTTATTTTCAGGTGATACGCTTTTCAATGCGGGCGCAGGCAATTGTCATGGCGGCGGCCATCCTGAAGAACTCTATGAGACATTTGCTAATCAACTGGCGAAGTTACCAACCAATACCAAGATCTATCCGGGTCATGATTACCTCGTAAATAACCTAGAGTTTACGCTGAACCGCGAACCTGACAACAGAGACGCAAAGGTGTTGCTTGAAGAACTGCAGCAAAACCATGATCCTGACGAATGCATGATCACAGAGCTAGTTCAGGAACAGCAAATCAATACGTTCTTGCGGCTGCGCAGCCCTTCGGTGATAGAAACTTTGCGAGAATCATTCACAGATCTTCCAGACGCGCCGACGCCGAAGGAAGTATTTCTGAGATTGCGAGAGCTGCGAAATAGTTGGTGAAACAGCGGACACCTATAAAAGGTGTTCTCCTAGCGTTAGCATGTCTCTGTGTGTTCAAGTCTGCTTGGGCAGACAAGAGTGAAGCAACTCGCATGATCGCAGAAATCATGGAAATGACACGGTATAGCGAAGACTACACCGGTGTTTCGGCGATTGACTCAGCTGTCCTTGAGGCAATGAGAGAAATTGATCGGTCGGCCTACGTGCCTAAAGAAAGCCGGGCATTTGCATTCGCAAATAGACCTCTTGGTATCGGGCACGGTCAAACAATTTCGCAGCCATTCATCGTCGCCTTGATGACGCATCTTTTGAATGTTCAAGGAACTGACACCGTACTGGAAATTGGCACGGGTTCCGGCTATCAAACTGCAGTTTTGGCCAAGCTTGCTGCCGAGGTTTACACGATCGAAATCGTTGAAGCATTGGCAAAGTCTGCTGCTGCTCTGTTACAAGAACGAGGATTCGCTAACGTCAGCATCAGAACAGGAGACGGCTGGTTCGGCTGGGAAGAGCACTCACCTTTTGACAAAATCATGGTAACCGCAGTCGCCCCTAAACTGCCGCCAAAGTTAGTCGACCAGATAAAGGTCGGGGGAGTCATGGTGTTGCCGGTTGGTGAATACGACGGTTACCAAGAACTCATGCTGGTGAAGAAGGTCAGCGATACCGACATTGAACAACGCATTGTGTTGCCAGTCCGTTTCGTACCGATGACAGGAGAAGCCGCGCAATACGACTAGTCTGTCGGTCGCTTACTTGTACGTCTTTGAATTTAGATGCTAAGAATAGCTATGCTCATATGAAATAATCTCTATAACTTATTGATCCAATATATATTTAAATCGTCTATAAATCTAAACGTGTGTGGCGACGCCGACCACGGTCGACGTCGCAACGATAAAGCTAAAGCAGTTCTTCCGCCATAAATGCTAGCGTTTCGCGGTTGTTCGTTCCTACGTTCAATGTGGTTACGGGACTGTCCTTCCACGCTCCTAAACGTTCCCGAATTCGTTCTTTAGGACCAACGAGAGATATCTCGTCGCACAGCTCGTCAGGTACAGCTGCCATGGCTTCATCGCGTCGTCCGCTCATAAAGAGTTCTTGGACGCGATTCGCTTCCTCTTCAAAGCCCATGCGTGAAATGTGATCCTTATGTACGTTGAAGGACTTGGCACCCATCCCACCCACATAGAAGCCGACGTTCTGCTTGATGGCATTAAGCGCACCTTGGATGTCGTCCGTGATATTCACATTGACTGGTGCGCATATATCGAAATTAGGACGTTTTCGCTTTAGTGATTCCCCGTATAGTCGGTCCATGCGGTATGGCGAGAGAAACATTGGTATCCACCCGTCGCATAGTTCCGCTCCGAGCGCAACGTTTTTCGGTCCTTCTGCTCCTAGATACAACGGAATATCTTCCCGCATCGGGTGCAGAATTAATTTCAGTGGCTTACCTAATCCAGTGCCACCATCAAGTGGCAGCTGATAGTGATCGCCATCAAACGAAACCGGATTTTGTCTTGCCACGATGTCACGGAAAATCGCAATCCACTCACGAGTCCGTGCAAGGGGTTTAGGATAAGGCTGGCCATACCATCCTTCTACAACTTGAGGGCCAGAAACACCGATACCAAGCTTCATACGGCCATTTGAGAGATAGTCCAGCGTGACGGCATGCATTGTTGCACTCGCGGGTGACCGCGCAGAAATCTGCATGATCGAAGTGCCAAGATTGATCTTTTCTGTATTTGCACCGATCCACGCGAGTGGCGTAAAACAATCAGAACCATAGATTTCTGAAGTCCAGATTGTGTCATAGCCGAGACTTTCCGCGTACAGGGCCAAATCAACGATCATCGCGCCACCAGGCGGCCCCATTGGTCCGACACCTAAACTCAATTTCATGAAGAATCTCCCATAAGTTATTGATTTTTAAAGTTCACTAAATTGACCAAGAGATTCATGAAAATCTCATTAATCCTTCTTGCATACATGTTGCAGCAAGACGACCATCTTCGGTATAGATACGGCCAGACGCAATGCCTCTGCCATCGCCCGTCCACTCGACCTTTTGGTCAAAAAGTAGCCACTCGTCAGCTTGCACCGATTCATGAAACCACATAGCATGGTCTAGACTAGTACCATCGAAATCGGGATTTTGCCACCGCTTGCCATGCGGCAGTGCAATATGGTCGATTAACGTGCTGTCCGAAAGATATGCGATTCCGGCATCATGGACGTGAGGATCGTCGTTCACGTCGCACACCAAGCGCATCCACATCAATTGCCTCTCTAAGCTGTCCGATGGCGCGAAATCTGCAGGCGGGTTAATGTATTTGATTTCGAAAGGCCGATTTTTGACATCGCGAATGTAATCTGGATCCGGCATCTGATCGCGACAAAAATCCACATACGTGTAAGTCACGCGCTCTGGTGCTGGTGCAATGGGTGGTGCATCACCCAAAAATGTAGGGGCGGTTGAAGGTATTGCGTACGAACAAATCATGCGGAATACCTCTTTACCACGTTGTTCGGCACGCACGTCACGATGCGAGAAATTGCGTCCATCGCGGATGACAGAAACAACGTATTCGACTGGCTTCGTCGTGTCACCAGGGCGCAGGAAGTAGCAGTGTAACGAATGTAGATAGCGGTCACTTTCAGTGGTGTGGCGACACGCGGACAGTGCTTGGCCAATAAGAAAACCACCGAACATTCTTTCTGCTCGGTCGGGACTTTCAGCGCCCTCGAATCGATTGTCGCCAAGATGCGTTACGCCAATGATGTTTTCAAAAGATCGCACCGCGAAAATCGATTCATAGCCAAGCAACGGCGCGATATGATAGCTGTGACCGGGACTGTGTGCGTTCACATAAGCTTTACGAAGCTTGGCAGAATACGAACAACAATCGACCGCGTACGCCAGACCGCTGGTGCCAATACCTTATACCCACGGTTCTTCAAGCCCTGCCTCGGCAGAGCTGGACGCTGAGGAAATCGCGCACTTTAAGCGAGAAGGGTATTTAATGAAGCGTGGTCTCATTTTTGGGACGAGGTCCTTTGCTCGCATTATTGATTACGTTTGGGAGACCGTTCCACGCGGCGCGCTATACCGCGATGATCCTGAGAGTTGGATCGATCAACCGACCGAACGTTGGCCGCAGGAGCAAGCACGTCATATAGGTGCGCTTCATGGCTGCAACTGGAAAATGAGGTCGCCCAATCATTACGGGCGCGAGGTTTTTTTACTTGAAATGTCGGCAAATCACCCGCAGGTACGGGCGTGTGTCAAGCAATTCATCGGTCCAGCCATTCGTAGCAACAGTCGAGTCCGCGGCATTTACGTGGTTCTGCCTAAAGCACCTTCGGCCGAAGGTTCGCTCGGTCCCCATGTCGACCATGCGGCGGCTCAGCTATGTGCGATGGTTTTCATCGCTCAAACGCCACCGCGAACTGGTGGATTCACAATTTGGCCTCGATCGCATACTCGTTTGCATCCGTTCTGGATGAGTCGCTATGGCGCACACTTTGAACCATCGCTGAAACAAGCTTTCAACGCTGAACACAAGAACATCCTGGAAACCACCACACCTATCGAATTTACTGGCGAACCTGGCGATGTAGTTTTTTGGCACCCGCGCTTGATTCACTCCGCAGGTGTAAACTATTCAGCAGAATCCAATGCGCCACAGATTCGTTATATTGTGCCGTGCGATTTTCAGCGTGCCGGTTGTACGTATTACGATGATCATCACCTAGGCCCAGGACCGAAAGCTCAATGGTGGGTGGACACCCGTCATTTTCACGAAGATCCACAACCGACATCCGAAAACATGTGGGATGATTGGGTTATCTAATGTCGGATCAGACGTATTTCACGACTGCATCGATAGGCAGCTTGTCGATGTTGGGAACGGTTGCCTCGTTCGTTGGATAGCCAACAACGAGCAGTAGATAGGGACGCTCATTAGAAGGTCGCTCAAGAATTTCATTTAGAAATCGCATAGGGCTCGGCGTATGGGTAAGCGTTGCCAGGCCTACAAGATGCAATGCCGCGATGAGAAAACCGCTGGCAATACCAACGGATTCCGGTGTGTAGTAGTTTTTCACACGCTTACCATTCTTGTCGATGCCATATCTTTCAAGGAATATGGCAATCAGTGCTGGTGCTTCGGTCAAAAATTCTTTGTTTGCGTCGGTGCCCAGAGGTTCGAGTGCTGCCAACCACTCATCCGGCGCACGTGACGAGTAAAACGCCCGTTCTTCTTGTTCGGCCGCTTCGCGAATTCGTGCCTTTGTGTCGGGATTCGTCACGACGACAAAACGCCATGGCTGTCGATTTGCGCCACTAGGCGCAGAAGCAGCAATCCGCAAAGCGTTATTAAGAATGGCTCTTGGAATAGGCGTCGATGCGAAATCTCGAACCGTACGACGTTGAAGCATGCGGGTTCGCAGGCAACGTGCCCGTTCAGCCATTGCCTCAGCTGGGACAAATTCATAATCGAGACTTTGTGTTTGCATGTGTGTTTTTAGTCAGTCCAATGTGCCAATGACGGAAGCAGGAGGTTTTCAGCTCGATTCATACCATGAGAGGGATACCATAGACTAAATTGCAGCATACAGCTGAATTCGTCACGCGTGGTTTCAAGGGTCTGTAGATGGTAGACCATTCCGAGGTAAATCGCTATCTCGTAAAACTCAGACGATTATGGAAGGGCACCCTCTATATCGCGCTGGTAGCAATTTATGTGAGCTTGATCTTAGCAGCCTTAGCTTTAATCAATTGGCAAGCCGCACTGTTCGCAACCGCGCTTATCTTGTTATCACAAGTGTTTCGCTATGTCGCGGATGAGGTCGATCGGATTGGCTGGGTTCTTCGTAGTCAAAGCACAGACGATGCAACCATCCAACAGACTGACCGCATGCGACGCTTGCTCATTTCGTTGCTTGTCGTGCTCGTTCAAGCGCCAAATATCGCAATCGTAGTTTTGGCATATGTACAAGTCGAAGTTTTCTGGTTTATCGTCTGCGTCGGGTTGGTAGTTGCTGCCGAGCTTTTGTTTCTTGAGGTCCGTCGCGTGAATCGCCAAGTCGCATACCGTGAAGCGAGTTATGGCCGCCATGAGCCTTTCGCGCCGGGTGCGCCTGTAGGTGCACAATCGTCGCACGACAGAGCAAGCGCGGCATTGCAAGATCGTTTGGATGCACTCGAGCAGCTTGCGAAAGAAGGCAAAATCTCTTCACGTGCATATGAGAATGCAAGAGATTCTTACTGGGTTCGACACATCATGGAAAGGACAGACTAATGGGTCTATGCCTGTATTGCTTGCTTACAGGTTCAATTAATCGTGTGTGCGCCAACGTAAGGGGTAAGTTACGGTGACTGTTTCTGTAAACGATCGCATCAAGATGATCTTTCTGATTAAACGTCGTGCCTACGCCTCGCGCGAAGAACTGATCATGCAGTGGTACAAAAATCACATGCCTAGTGTGATCGATGCCCAAGCTCGAGCGTTAGAACAGGGTAGAGACGGTGCTTCAAAGTACATCGCACAACTTTTCAACTCGTCGAACAAGCCTGACATGGCCTGGGATGGCATGGCTCACCTTTGGTTCGCTGAAGCGCAGAAACCTGCGCCAGTGGATCATGGACGCGAACCTACCGATACATTTCAGGAGAAAGCTGAACCTTATTTCTCATGGGCGACTCGCGAATACGTAGTCATGGATGGTTCAGAACATTTGAACGTCGCACCACTCACCCGCAACGCGCCGTATCCATCGACGCGCTCTGGATTTCATCGGGTCAATTACCTAGTACCTGCCCTCGAAGGAGTGAATTACGAGCAGTTCTACAAGCATTGGCTTGACGTTCACGTACCAAATATTCGGGAATGGATGACCGCTGCCGGTGGTTTTCGCTACGTGGTGAGTCACAGCATATATCCAAAACAGGCACCTTATGCAGGCATGGCGGAGTTGTACTTTCATGAGCAAACCGCATGGGAACATTGCCAATCCCTTATGAGGGCCGATGGCATGGAGAACTTTGTGGATAGCCGACGCATGGACATCATGCACGGCGACACGGAAATGGTTGGGATACCGTAGCGCTAACCTACGAAATTGACCCACTCAAATACGGCCAGGGATTACTCGTCCATCATGCCAGCAAGCCGTTCTGTGGCGTTGGCGTAGTCTTCCATGAACTCGTAGACAACCGAGCGTACACTTTTCGTTTCGTTCATTAAGCCAACCCCTTGGCCAACGAAATAGTTGGCCAGCTGCTTTGCGCCGTCGTGGTTGCTTTGCGCTAGCTGATTGATTTTGCGAAAGGCGGCGTTTGCAACCACACCTTGCAACGGCATTGGTAGTGGCTCAGGACTCTCTTCTACTTGCCAAGCATCCGTCCATGCACTGCGTAGTTGACGCGTGTATTTGCCTGTGCGGCTCCGAGAGCGCACCGTTTGCCGCGAATTTGCGACGAGCATCTTTTCCTTTACAACGGGTAGGGTTTCTGCTTCCGCTGTAGTTAGCCAGACGGAACCAGTCCAAACGCCATCCGCCCCCATGGCCATACAGGCGGCCATTTGTCGACCGGTTACGATCCCGCCAGCTGCAAGCACGACCATGTTGGAATCCTTGATTTCATCGATAACTTCTGGCACCAGCACCATTGTCGAAACTTCGCCGCAATGACCACCAGCTTCCGTACCCGCCACGATAATCAAATCAATACCAGCGTCCGCATGTTTGCTTGCATGTTCTTTTGCCCCTGCCAATGCGCCCACAACGACGCCGTTCTCGCGAGCTCGCGCAATCATGAAATCCGGTGGCACGCCTAACGCGTTCACGACCATCTTGACTGGGTGCTTAAACGCGGCTTCTAAAACCGCGTCGGCCCCGTCTTTGCGCATGTTGTCGCCTACGCCGTCTGTCATAACATCGTCCCAAAGGTCGCTGGTATCGATGTTGTGACGTGCGAGTAATTCTTCGATGTAACGCTTATGGTCGAACGGAATGCGGTCTTCCAGCTCTTGGCGAGTTAAGCCGGCTTCCTTGCTGTCCATGCTCGTGGGTACTAGTAAATCAACACCATACGGTTTTCCGTCACAATGTTCGTCAATCCAACTGAGCTCAATGTCAAGCGATTTTGGCGTATGGCCGACAGCGCCAAGTACGCCGAAGCCACCTGCAGCGCTGACTTCAGCCACGACATCTCGGCAATGACTGAACGCGAACAAAGGAAACTCAATGCCGAGCAAGTCACACGCACGTGATTTCATTAGCTGCACTCAAAATTTGTTTTAAAACATTATGCCAAGCTGCTTGGATTGATTGAGAAGGTGTTTCCTCTAACGGGTGAATCTAGAATGAACGGACTTACATCTGAGTATTAGTTCAATCTATGAGTGCGTCTGAACCAAAACACCGTAATGACATATATGGGGACATGGACAAACGTGAGACCGACACGCCTGCAGCGCCTGCCGCGACGGTGGCATTACTGCGCGATCGCAACGACCAGGTAGAGGTGCTCATGTTGCGGAAAAACTCCAAAATCGCGTTTGGCGGCCTTTGGGTTTTTCCTGGTGGACGGATCGATAAAGAGGACTACGCAAACCAGCACAACTTGGAAGTTGCGGCACGAAACGCGGCCGTACGTGAAACCGCCGAAGAAGCAAATATCTCACTCGAGGGTAATGCATTTCATTGGTTTGCGCATTGGACGCCACCTGCGAGCACACCCGTGCGATTTGCGACGTGGTTTTTCGTAGCCAACGCACCGGATGTGGGTGACGATGTGCAGGTGGACGGGGGTGAAATCAAAGAACATGCTTGGATCAATCCGCGAGACGCTTTAGCGCGTCACGCTCAGGAGGAAATCGATCTCGCCCCGCCAACTTGGGTGACCTTATATCACTTGGGAAAGCATGAGACCACTCGACAGATCTTAGACCACTTCAGCCGTATCGAGCCACGTTATTACGAAACGCATCTAGCTAAAAGTACTGATGGGACTCGAATTGCAATGTGGGCTGGCGACGCCGGTTACGAAAGCTATGATGCGGACGCCACGGGACCAACTCATCGTCTCGTTATGGAACCCTCTGGGTTTAAATTCCTCCATTCAGCGGCAGTCTATTAAAGAAGCAGCAGTTGACCATGTTGAGTTCAGAGCAAGTTCAGAAGTATCAGAACGACGGTTATTTGATCCCCGACTATAGGCTTGCGGATGAGACTATTCAGGCGATACGACGTGATCATGACGCACTGATAGCGAGATTTCCTCAGTTTACGGACTATTGTCCGTCCCTGCTGAGCTACGATGTGAGTTTTTTGGATTATGCTAGAAGCGATGGCTTGCTGGACATGGTCGAACAGCTCATTGGCCCCAATATCGCGCTTTGGAACTCCAGTTTCTTTGCAAAACCGCCTCTTGTAGGTACGCGCACTCCTTGGCATCAAGATGGCGAATATTGGCCCATCCGACCATTAGCAACTTGCTCAGTCTGGATTGCAATCGATGACGCGAATACATCAAATGGTTGCCTTCGTTTCATTCCCGGTTCACATCGTCGGCGCGAACTCAAGCCTCACCACGTAAACAATGCCAAAGGTCTTTCCCTGCCGCTAGAACTGGAAGCAAGTTCATTCAACGAGGACGATGCAGTGGATATAGAGTTGGAAGCTGGTCAGATTTCGTTGCATGACGTGTTTCTAATGCATGCGTCCGAACCGAATCTCTCGTCAAACCCAAGGCGCGGCATGACGTTACGCTTCATGCCAACTACTTCTGTCTATCGACGCGATATCGAAATGGAAATCGGCCGGGGCATCGTGGATGTACAACGATCCTTGTTTCTTTTACGCGGACGCGACTTGTCTGGCGTCAACGACTTCCGGTTACGGCCTGTTCTCTTGGCCTAAGTTGGTTCGTTTGCGACTGAGTTAGCTGCTGCCTAACCCGTATTGCGAACCCCAACTCAAACCTTCCTCGACATTCGTTTTAGGTTTATATTCGCATCCCACATAGCCGGTGTAAGGAAGAGTATCCAATAAATCAAATAGATATTGGCAGTTGACTTCACCGTATTGCGGTTCATGCCGACCTGGCAGGCTCGAAAACTGAATATGCCCAATGTTCTCTATATGGTCCGCCATGGTTTTGCCAAGATTGCCTTCCATGATTTGCATGTGATAGAAATCGAATTGAAGCCCGATAGCAGCATCTATTTGAGATATAAGGTCAAGCGCTTCGGTGGTATGGCAGATTAAGTAGCCTGGCGTATCCACTTGATTTAGTGGCTCTATAAGTAGCCGAATTGAACTGCCTTTGAGTTGCTCACCAGACCACGATAAATTGCGCGCGAATGTTTCCAAGTATTGATTTCGCATACTGGGTTGTGTGCATATGCCTGCCATGACGTGGATTAGTGAGATATCGATCTCGGTTGCGTACTCGATTGCCTGTGCCATCGATTTTCTGAATTCATCTTCTCGGCCAGGCACGCCACCAATTCCGCGGTCACCTTTTGCGGTACCCAATGCGGTATTGATAAGGATGAGTTCTAAGCCATTCGAATCCAGTCTTGATTTGATCTGACGCTTATCGACTTTGTAAGGAAATAGCCACTCAACATGCTTGAAACCTAATTCAGCGGCATGATTCAATCTATCTAATTCATCGCTTTCATCAAACATGGTTGATATATTGGCGGCAAAAGTAGGCATCTAGAGTAGGAAGTGGGTAGACTAAAAGCCGGGTTTATACACAAATTCAAGTCCTTAGGCAGACCGCGCATCGCTGTGTTCGGACGTAATACTGCGTGATCTTCGTCTGATACTTTGTGATTTAAACGATCGCTATCGTATCTCTGAATGCACCTTTCGATGCGTATAAAAGATGTGAGGCCAGAAAAACTGTGAAAATATCTGGTTGGCGAGATCATCCACGACCGCTATCGAGGTCGCAGCATTAGCAAATTGTCACCAGAAAGTAGTGAAATAATTTCATATTTATGAATAAAGATAGGAAAATTACCTATTCTTAAAAGTTTTAGACTTATCTTATTCCGACTTTTGAGAAAATTTTTAAGTACTCTTTCTTGATCGTGTTAATAGGTTATCGCAGAAATCAACGCTGCTTTTGAAGTTACGGGTTCAGTTTTCATTCTTGGTTAAAACCAAAACGTTTCTTGGCCGTGAGCTAAGATGAAATTACGAATTTCAATGTACAATTTCGCAATACATTCTGTATTACAGTACTCTTTACGGCTGGTTTTACGTCTATCAGCACTAAGTTCAAGTTATTCCGCGTAGAGGCGCACGGGCATGAGTGACCACGTAGCTGTATTTATCGACGGTCATTACATGCTTAGTTCAGGCGTTGGCGCGTTGCTAGCAGAAAGTGATAAAAAAAACGTCCCGCGCCGTTTCAACGTGGTTGGATTTAAAAATTCAATCGTATCTATTGTGGACCGTATCGCGCCAGGTATTCGCATCCTAAGGATATATTGGTACGAAGCCGAAGAGGATGACCCAGATTCAGAATATCAACGGCGAGTAATTCTCGGAAAAAACGGCATAAAACTTCGAACTTTCCACCTTGATTCGAAAGATGACGAGATTGAGGCTGTAACCCTTGAGCACATAGCAGAAGATCTGGACGTACTTTCAAACAACAACGCGATAAGCGATGCAGTGATCGTGAGTTCTGAACTCAATATCGATGAATTAGTCGAGTCCGTACAAGCTCGCGGCGTGCATGTGCACATTGTCGAAATTGGTCGTCGCGAGTTAGAAAGGACGTTGGATTTAAGGGCGAGTGTAGACACATTTACACCTTGGTCACCCGCGAGCTTGCGACGATTTTTGTTGCCAAACCTCAAGCATCTGCGTGAAGATCAGGACCGTTTGCTTGACCCTGAAATCTATGACCTTCCTTTAGATGAGATCGATGACCTAGAGGAAGTTCTGACTGCGGAAGACACACCGCCAATTTATAGAAATGAGGACGATGCGAACGAAGTCGATGAGGTCACTTCTGAACTTGATGAAGTAGGTCAAGACGAAGAAGTACTCGAAGAAATTAGGTTCTCAGTGTCGCGTAACGAAGAATCGGAAGTTGTTGAATCCGACACGATTGCTCTATATGTTCGCGGTTACGTTGAAAACATGCTGGATCATCAAATTCGAGCGTGTGTGCAATACTGGTCTGTGGGGCGTAGAGATGTGCCAACGATACATGACAAAAACGTTCTCTCGACATGCCGTGAAGGAATGCAACGAACCCTCTCGACTGAAGAACGTAAAGTCATGCGAGATGAATTCATGCGAATCGTGAATCAAATATTTGTGCAGCGTAACCTAGAAATTCCAGCCACACCACGCATTCGAGAATCGCTTCATAAAAGATCTTCTGGGCCGAAGCAAGTTTCATATGCTCCGCCGACCGAAGTTGACGAGGTCGCACACACAGAAATAACAGAATACGTTGAAATATCTGTCGCCGAATTGGACGATGATGAATTGGGCACCTGCCTTGAGTTCTGGGAATCAGGTCAGTACGGCGTACCATCGATTTTCGACAAAGAGGTTATGTCCGTGTGTCGTCAGGAACTTGGTCGAAATCTCAGTGAATCGGAAAAGCATTTCATGCGCGCCGAGTTCAAACGAATTGCTACTGAAATCGCATCAGATCGAGAACTTCAGTAGGCTGGTAATGGGCATGTTTGCCTAAAGGCTTTCCCTATAAATCAAATTTGCTTAACCTCCTAACGCTAACCTGCCGCGGCTTGTTCGAAGCCACTGGCTAGTTCATCCCTAATGGTACGCACCAATTCGGTAGCTGGTTCGCCGGCGATTCGCGTGTGTCGTAGTACGCGAATTTCATCGTACTTGTAAGGTCGTGCCCGATGCAGCACACAACGATTGTCCCAAATGCACAAATCGCCAACTTGCCAGTCGTGTTCGTAGATACGCGGTGGTTGGCAGGCAAATTCGACTAAATCTTGAAGAAGCTGCTGTGCCTCGTCGTCAGCCATGCCAAAAATTCGATATGCATGTCGACCAATAAACAGTGACTTGCGCTTGGTTACGGGATGGGTTTTGACGAGAGGTCGAACAGGCGCGCCTTTGGTGTGAAAACCATATCCCATGCCTGTATCGACGATATGACCAATTTGGGACTGCGAGTAGTACAACGAATGACAAGCTTCTAAATTCGCAATCTTCGCTTTCATGTCGTCATCCAGCGCTTCATACGCCGCCCGCATGTCGGCCCATGCAGTACCGCCACCAGTTTCTGGTAACTTCATTGCAGTTAAACAAGATGCTTTAGCGGCCAATGGCATGTAGGAGCTATCCGTATGCCACCCTTCATTGCCTCGAAGAATTTGCGTTCGATGTTCTGTTGCAGGTGCGGCGGTGCCATCTTCTTTTTCGTTGCTAATTTGCACGGCATCGAATTTCGGGGAGCCCGATAGGTTTTCGATGTTGCCAAAACGGCGACTGAACGCTACTTGCTCGTCTCGTGTGAGATGTTGCTGTGGACAAATCAAAACCCCGTGCTCGTGAAAGGCGTCTTCGACGTTGCGCCACTCGGCGTCACTCATGTCGCCTAGATGAACATCGGTGACAATACAACCGAGCGTTGCATTGGTTGGTGTGATCGTTACCGTCATGACGTTGCCTACAGACTGAACATGTTGCTAGGAAGTACCGATAGAAAGGAGGTTTTCAACCGGTTCATACAGTTCCTCTAAGTATGCATTATCTTCCGAATTCAGCTCGATAGAAGCAGCTTCTATTAGTTCGTCAAGCTGCTGGACTTTTGATACTCCAACAATAGGCGAAGTGATCTCAGGCTTGTTGAGCAGCCATGCGGTGGCGATTTGGGCAGGTTTCTTACCTAATCGATTCGCAACTTCAATGACGCGATCTGCGATGTCGAAATCGGCCGCGCCACGATACAAATTTTCCGTACGAACTCGATCGCGTCCCGCTGAACGTGCGGTAGTGCCGGTTTCAAAACTTCCTTTGTAACTCCCCGCAAGTATGCCGCGGGCTAGAGGTGACCATGGCGTGAGCGCAATCCCGGTATTCTCACAGTAGGGATTCATTTCGCGTTCTTCTTCGCGATAAATCAAGTTGTAATGGTTTTGCATGGAAACAAACTGAGTCCAACCGTGCCGTTGTGCGATGTGTTGAAGTTCGGCGAACTGCCACGCCCACATGGACGAAGCGCCTAAATACAGGACTTTGCCACTCTTAACAACGTCGTGAAGCGCTTCCATTGTCTCTTCGATTGGTACGTCCGGATTGACGGCGACACCGTGCGGGTGGCGATGAATGACCAAGTGATCGACATAGTCATGGCCAAGTCGCTTAAGCGACGCATCGACGCCTTCGAAAATGTGCTTGCGCGACAGACCACTGAAGTTTGCACCGCGCCCCATCGGCATCGCCACTTTTGTAGCGAGGACGTACTCTTCGCGACGCGCTAGTTCTTTCAATAAAGCGCCAACGACTTCTTCGCATGCTCCTAATCCATATACATCGGCGCAATCGAAATAAAACAGTCCGTTCTCTAGTGCTTTTTCGAAGATTGGTCTAGCTTCATCAATGCCCAATGTCCAATCACCTTGGTGGCCGCGCCCGGGCTGACCAAAGTTCATGGTGCCTAAACATATTTCGGAGACTTTTAAACCGCATCGTTGCCCAAGCGGCACCGCTTTCAGCATTTGTTCCTCTTCTTAGAAATGACGCATTCGCAAAATAGTACGGATAGCTTCATTGAGTGAGCCATGCCGACTCGCTGTCAAGCACTTACGAAAACTCGCATAGTCGATTTGTCTGATGACAAATCGATTTACGGTGTAAAGATGCTCGCCGATTTAGGCGCAGATACCGTGCGACCTGAGCCGACAGAAGGGGATCCGTTGCGCCAACGAGGCCCCTTTGACAATAAAAGCGGGGAATCTTTGTGGTATGCGTACTTCGCATCGAGTAGACGGCACTTCTCAGTGAATGAAGCTTCTTCAGCTTCCCTGTACGAGCTGAATGCCTTGCTTAGTTGCGCGGATATCTGTTTCCTTGGCAGAGAGAATCCGCTCGCTGCCCATGTGAACATCGATGCTGCACGCATTAGTAATCCGAAGCTGGTGGTGGTCGATGTCTCGCCTTTTGGCAGTTCAGGTCCCTGGGCGGATTTCAAAGCCCCCGACTTAGTGGCAGGGGCGTTGGGCGGCTCGGTTGGTGTGACTGGCGACGAATACACACCACCTTTGAAACTCTTTGGTGAGCTCAATTTCACGATTTCTGGGTCGTACGCTGCAGCTGCTGCTTTGGCCGGACTGCACCATGCCGAGAACACAGGACAAGGGCAATGCATCGAGGTGCCAGTGCACGAGTGCATAGCGTCTTCGCTTGAACACGTCTTCATGTGGTACTACTACCACCAATACTTCCCCAACGCGCGTGCACAAGCCTTGGAACGCCGCGGTAGTCTTCATTGGACTAATTTGTACGTGGTCATGCCTACCAAAGATGGTCGCATGATGATTACGCCAGCACCAAATATGGACGCGCAGTTGGCATGGTTAGTAGAGGAGGGTGCATTTCAAGATCTGCTCGATCCTAAATACGAAGATCCGGCGCAACGTCGTGACTATTTCGCGCGCCTAATGCAAGTGATTCGCGAATGGGTCGCTGAACAACCGTCCGAAGAGTTGTTTTTCAACGCACAAGAGCGTCATGCGCCTTATGGCTGGGTGCAAGACATTGCGCAAGTGAGCCAAAACCCACAACTCGAGGCACGATCGTGGTGGCAATCCACGACCATCGCCGCTCGTGAATTTAAAGGTCCAGGCGTACCGTTTCAATTTTCGAAGACGCCTGCCCAAGTAAATGACGAGGAGTGGTTGAGCAGCGACGATTCAGGCGTACCCGAGACCTTAGGGTGGGAGACCTGACGTGCGGCCGCTAGAAGGAATTCGAATCCTTGACTTCACCCACGTGCTTGCTGGTCCATTTGCGACGCGGTTGCTCGGCGATATAGGCGCCGACGTCGTTAAAGTGAATTCACACAGGCGTGCTGCGGCGAACAATGCGCCTGGCTCGCCGTACTACGTCATTTGGAATAGAAACAAGCGCGCACTCGCGCTAGACATGAGTCGAGATGAAGCCAAAGACGTGGCGCGTTCGTTGGCCAATCGTGCGGACGTAGTCATAGACAACTTTTCATTCGGTGTACTGGATCGCTGGGGCGTTGGTTATGAAGCCGTCAATAAATCCAACGATCAGGTCATTTACATTCAGATGTCAGGTATGGGGGGTGGTGGACCATGGAGTAATTTCGTGACCTATGCACCAACGATTCACGCACTCTCAGGCTTGACGCACACGACAGGTGTGCCCGACGGCGGTCCAATTGGTTTGGGATTTTCATACAACGACCATCAAGCTGGTCTGCATGCTGCGGTCGCCATTCTTGCTGCGATTGAGGCACGCCGCCAGACTGGATTTGGTCAGCAAATCGACCTTGCACAGTTTGAAGTGGGTGCTGCGATGCTAGGCCCTAGTTTGTTGGATTACGCCGTCAATGGCGTAAACGCCCAGCCGTCAGGTAATCAACCGCCGTACGATCAGTTTGCGCCACACGGCTGCTATCCATGTCGAGCAGCAGGTGATGACATTCTGGACGAACGTTGGCTTGCGATAGTTTGCCGCGATGAGTCCGAGTGGCAAGCTTTGGTAAAGGCAATGGATTCGCCCTCATGGTGCACCGAAGAAATCTTTGCCACTGCCGAAACGCGCTGCGAACATGCGGAAACACTTAATGAACACATCGCCGCGTTCACACGCGAAAAAGATGCGACGATGCTTATGTATTTGTTTCAACGCGCTGGTGTGCCTGCTGGGTTAGTTCAAACTGGCATTGATTTGGCGGAGCATGACCCTCAGCTTGCAGGCCACGAGTTTATTCAATTCGCGGAGGAAGAGCATCCTCTGTTAGGTGAAACGTTTATTGATCGTTTACCGATTTACTTCGAGAAAACTCCTTGCAATACGTACAAGCGATCGCGTTTGTTAGGGGAAGATAACGCCAGCGTGTTGCAGGATTGGCTCGGTATGTCCGCGGCAGATGTACAACGTGGCGAAGAAGCCGGCACGTTCAAATAGTCACCTGCCACATATTCGTTTAATCGAATTGCGAGAGAATCTCTTTATCAATTCGATCGAAGTACTCTGCGCGAGTAGGCACGCCCGCAATCATCATTTCCTCGACGCCAGCATCGATGTATTGCTGAATCAACTCGGCAATGTAGCTGATTGAGCCCGTTAACGTCCAGGGACGTGGTCTTCGTAGTTCTTCGACTTGCGATTCGTCGTCGACGATGCGCATGGGAATTAGCATCGTTTTGCGTATTTCACTTGGGTCACGACCAATCGTCTCGCAATGACGTTCAAGAATTTCAATTTTGTGTTTGAAGATTTCCGGCGAGCCTGGGTTGTTGAAATCGATATTGCATACGTCTGCATATTTCGCGCAGGTAAGCAAAGTGCGTTTTTCACCATTCCCGCCAATCAAGATAGGGGTGTTCGGTTGCGTGGTACAGCCAGGGTTTAGCGGCGCATTGTCGATGGTGTAGTACTTGCCTTCATAAGTCACTCGCCCTTCTGACGTGAACAATAAACGTATCAATTCCGCTGCTTCCTCTAAGCGATCGCAGCGCTCTTTGAGACCTGGAAATGTCCAACCGTAAGCTTCGTGTTCGCGTTGGAACCATGCCGCGCCAAACCCAAGAATGTAGCGACCGCCAGAAATCTCATCGACCGACGTTGCCATCTTCGCGAGCAATCCCGGATTACGGTACGTGTTCCCACTTACAAGCAACCCAAGCTCGACGCGATTGGTGATTGCTGCGGCAGCTGTTACGAGCGACCATCCTTCTAAAGCACCACCTTCTTCACCGCGCGGTCCAATTGGCGGTAAAAAGTGATCAGACCACCAAAGGCTATTCCAACGTCCTGCTTCTACGGTTTTGATGGTTGGCAGCGTAGCCTCCCATGAAGTGAAGTAATTAACCAGTTGTGCGCCAAACTTCATTGAATAGACCTTAGCGAATGTGTTGAAACGGAATTAGACTATACGTAACGGTCGCTCGAGTGGTGGGATCGGAGTGCCCTTTCAGTGTGTTAGCTCCGGCCGTGGGTCGTAACCAAGAGCGAGGTCAAAACCACTTGAGTGTAGTTTCAGATCATCCATCATGCGCGGTAATTTTTAAAACACCAGTCTATGGTTTGCGCGCGCTGTGGAAATACATCGGCGTGAATATCCCCAATCGCCCACCTGCAACAAGACTGTCTGCAGCAATATTGAGAATTTCACAAGTTTCAAATGTTCCTTTAGGCACCACACGAATCTTTTCGAGAGCATGCAAGAGCGTAGAGATCAATTTACGTCCGACGCGTGATCTTGGAAACCCTCTCAAAGTCGTAACACTACCCTCTAATGGGCTATACCAAGGGGTTGCAGTATCCGCGTCAAGGGCACGGTCGCGCGTCTCGAGAAGTTCAAAGCCAGCTGCCTGAAGATTTTCGTTTACGTTAGTGAACGTAGCAATCTGCGGCAACGCGTTGCCAAATTCGATGTCTTTCTTGATTTGACGATGTGCCGCACAATCGGCATCGTAGGAAGGGGTCATGCACCAGTCGTAGCCAGCAAAAAACCCGCCAGGTTTCAAGACGCGGAATATCTCATCATAGACGCCTTTCTTGTCTGGAGCATGCGGGATTGCCTCAATATGGTAAGCCACGTCAAAAGTTTCATCTTCGGCGGGAATTGCCATAAAGTCGCCATGTAGAGTGTGGCATAGCTGTTGTAAATCAGACTTCTCGTTGTATTCCTCGCATTTTTGTAGCTGATATTCAGAGATATTCAATCCCGTGACATACACACGATATTTTTTGGCGATGGATCGTTGAGGTCCGCCGACCCCGCACCCGACATCCAGCACTTTCATCCCGGGTGAAAGCGCCAGTGCGTCCGCGAGGAAGTACTGGTGACTAACGATTGACTCCTCGAATGAAGCTCCGTTCCTTGTCGGTGCAAAGTGGAAAGACGAACCCCATGCGAATTCGTAGAAGTCCGTCACTAATTCGTAGAACCTCCGAATCATCGGCCTGTATTCGTCCTTACCGTGCACTTGTGCAGATCGGTAGTTTGAAAGCGTTGCTACAGTGTCATCGGGGTGAATCGCTTTTGTAACCGGATTATGGAATCTGTTATTCAATCTTTGATCCTGTTATCGTGCCGTGCTCGTTCAGCCGCCCAGCGGAGCAGATCTAGCAACCACCTTCGTAGTTGGTCATCGGCCGTGCCCATAGATGTGCTACTCAAACATGGCACCTAGGCTGGTTCGCCAATTCACGCGAGCAAGGCGCTTCCGTCGAAGTCACGACCAGTTGCGTGCCAAACTTCATTGAATAGGCCTTAGCGAATGTGTTGAAACGGAATTAGACTATACGTAATGGTGGCATTTGAGCCAAAAGAAGGGGCATTGGATGAGTCGTTCGAAGACGCTTTACCTAGCAAACGACTACGGCTTCAGCAAGTTAGGTAAAGCAGGTCCGCTGCTGGGTTTAGTAGAGGAACTTTCGAAACTTGGGGCAGATGTTTGGGAACCGTTTGAGCGAAACAATCAAATCGACTTTTCTGCCAAAGGTTGGGCCTATCACGTAGGTCAAGCAGATTTCGCTGATGTGCGAAACTCCGATGGTACATTCGCAATCGTTAACGGGTGTCCGCCTGATGAAGGTGTCATGATCGAGTTGGGCATGGCGATCGCGCTGAAGAAAGCGGTGTTTTTATTCCGTGATGATTTCCGTCGGAGCACGGATAGCGAGGACTATCCACTAAATTTGATGCTATTTACGGGCTTTCCTGAGAAAAATTGGGAGGATTACTACTACACGTCGATCGATGAGATCGCGGACCCGAATAAAGCGCTTGTGAAGTGGCTACAGTCTTAGCTAAACCGATCAAATAGGTCTTAAATCTCAGTTCGTCTGGTTGCTCTCAATACTTGGCACGAAAGCTCTAAGGAATTTTTCAAAAAATCTATCACCCATCCGAATGTAACCTTCAGGATTAGGGTGTAAATCGTCCGGCAAATCGGCTCGATCGTCAGCGTTGAATAACTCAAGACCATTGAAGTACTCGAGATGACCGTCGCCGGCTTGCCTTCTCAACTCAACGACCTCTTCAAGAATCTCCCTTACTCGAGTAAGAGTTAACGAACCGTTGTTTAGATTCGCTTCATTGGTTTGGAATTTGCCTGCGCCATCCGGAATAGTTGGACCAGGCCTTGTTTCTGCGCTTGGGCAATAGATTGGTGAAATTAGCAGGATAGGCGTAGTTGGCTGTTTTTCACGAATGGTATCGAGAAAGCCGTGCATAGCTGGTGTGAAGACACGTTCTTTCATAGAGTCCATATTGATGACATTAATGCCAATCTTCAGACTAATCAAATCGCACTCTTGCTCTCGAATCGTTCGCGCAACGAACTGATCGAGATGACATTGTCCGCCGACCCCGAAATTCATGAGACTCATGCCTGCGTGTCGCGCCGCGACCCCTGGCCACGTTTCGCTTGGTACCCGTGCTTCCATACAGTGGCTAATCGAGCTGCCGTAATGAACCCACTTCTTTCGCGAATCGAAGGGCAGTTCACCTAGGTTCGCGCCATCGTTCAGTCGCAATTTACGAAGCGCAACGTATGCGTTATGCGGCAACCAAATCTCACAAAATTTCATGTCATCGGATAGACCGCTAAAGCAAACCTCGCCAGGTTCCCCGCGTACGATCTCGAATCCTTGTGGCGCATTGGGGTTCGGTTTGATGGCATGTCCGCCAACCATATATTGCGTATGCAAGGTTTGCTCTATTTGCAACTGAAACGGCACTCGCACCTCTTCACCGGCCGCGAAACGCAACGAAGTCGTGAGAGCTTCCAGTGCTATAGCTGTCGCGTTCGTGTAGAGCTGAACGCGCACGCCGGACGGCATTCGTGCCATGACATCAAGACCTTGAGGCACTTGCGGTCGGGTCCAAGCAGGGAGGCGGCGTACACCAAGCCCGTCGGCTCGATCGTCGAAGTCCAACGCCCCATGAATGGTTACATGGGTTGTGTCTAACGACTTGAAATCAAAGGTCGGCATTAGGTTTAAGCTCTCGAAATCGCATGAAATTTACCAAAGCGCAACAATTGTGCGTTCGCACATGCGCTTTACCCTGAACTAACTCAAGTAATGCGCGACAAGATTTGCAAAGGAGTGATCAACCTGACCATCGGTGACTAAATCAGCCTTCGCATAAAGTGCGGCATTGTGCGATATCGGTTTCGGTTTTAGAGCTTTCAGATGTGCTTCAGCAACGCGTTCCATCAGAATAAACCAGACTGTGGATGCCTTAACGGTGTTGCCAACTGTCAATAGCCCGTGATTTCGCAGTATTAAACCACGATTGCGTCCGAGTGCTTCCGCAATGCGATCGCCACACGCCAAGTCTTGCACCTGCACTTCTTCATCATCAAATAGTGCGTGGTCATCGACGAATATACAAGCTTCTTGCGTTATAGATTCAAACGTTCGTGCTTCTGAGGCAAAAGGTGTCCCAAACTGCGTGTGAGTATGGGCGACGCTCGTGATGTCCTGACGTTTGCGAAGAATCGGGTAGTGGATGTAAAACGCTGGCCAATTCGTCGCGCCGTTACCATCAACAACTGTACCGGCTCGATCTAAAAGAACCAGACGTTCTGGTGTTGCTTGTTTAAACGGTGTATTCGCGTCGAGCAACCACATCTTATCGGCATACTCAGGGTCCCGACCGCTGATATGGCCGTCGCCGAGATCACCCCAACCCAGTTGCGCAAACAACTGATACGCCTGTGCGATTTCGCACTTGAGTTGGGTTCGTTGGTTTTCTAACTCAGTTGACATGTTGAGCTTTCGACATTGTGATTTAACGAACGATTAATCGAAACTGGGTAGTTCCTCGCAGCACGCGTAAGAATAGTGGTCGGTCTTCTAAATCAATAGACTCGAGATCCCTTATGTTTGAGATGGATTTTCTGTTAATTTCTAGGATAAGGTCATCGACAACGAGATTGGATTGGCTTAATCTACTATCCACGGCCGAAACGACCACGCCTCGTATTCGGCCGTAGTACGGGTGACTTGAAGTCATGTTCGCTACCGATATGCCAGGCAATATCTCATTACCCTTTTGAAACTCTTGTACGACGCCCTCAATCTGTTCTTCGCGCCCGTTGCGAATGACGGTCAAATCAAATTGCTGGCCAATTCGAAGCAATGCGATGGTCGTAATCAAATCCGCGGAATTCGTGATTTCTTTGCCATTGACCGCAATGATGACATCATCAATACGCATACCAGCCTGGTCGGCACCTGAGTTTGGAATTACTTCGGTCACAACCACCCCATTGTTGGTTGAAAGTTCTAGTCCTTCTGCGACGGCTTGCGTAACTGGCTCTATGCGGACGCCAAATTGGCCACGATTGATATCGCCGTATTCAATGAGCTGTTCGGCGATGGTCCGCACCATGTTGGACGGAATGGCAAAACCAATGCCACTGCTGCTACCGGATGGGCTGATGATTGCGGTGTTAATGCCGATCAAATTGCCTTCAATATCAATGAGAGCACCGCCGGAATTGCCTGGATTAATGGACGCATCGGTTTGAATGAAATCTTCTGCGTTCACGATCCCAACTTGATTTCGACCGAGTGCACTAACGATGCCTGACGTCACTGTTTGTCCAAGTCCGAATGGATTGCCTATGGCGACCACAAAATCGCCGACTTGCAGAACCTCGGAATCGGCCAGTACGAGATCAGTCAAGTCATCAGCTTCAATTTGCAAAACAGCGATATCGGTTGTCGGATCGCTACCGAGAAATCGAGCGTCGAACGTACGCCGATCTTGCAGCGTGATCACGACTTTTTGGGCTTGCGCGATTACATGATGGTTGGTAACCACCAAGCCGCGTTCTGCATCGATGATGACGCCTGAACCAGCAGCTTGGACATCTCTGTATTGACGTTGCGGATTTAGACGACCCCAGTCATCCCACCAGGTAATTCGATAGTTTTGGCGCGTTGTGACACTGATGTTTACGACTGCGTCCTTCACCTGATTGAGGACTGGCGCTAAGGAGGGTCGCCCACCTTCACCAACACTTGGAATGTGTGCGGCCATAGGAATCGAGGCTAGGGCAAGTAGCACAACGCCAACGCGCAATGGCACGTGAAGACAGAGATACTGCCATTTGTGAGTAATAAACAGAGATTGTCGCGACTCTCGTTTCACAGTACAGCTTGTTATTGCTTTGGTCATGGGGTTAGATATTGTCAGTTGCGCATAGTTCATATAGGAGTATTTCGCTTGTTTGCAACGCTTAGAACTTTGTCACGCAGTGTTTGCTCGCGATCAGTGCGAGAGCCTAGTTTGATCGAGGTGGTGATTCGTGGCGCACCCATTTCATGCACTTTCATATGACAGGCTTTGATTGCTGCAAAAACAGTGTCGTACTCTCCTTCGATATTCGTGCCGTACGCATGCAATGTATGTGCTAAGCCATATTCATCAAGCACCTCCTGACAAGCAACAATGTAGTTTGACACGGAAACACCGACGCCTAAAGGGACGACGCAAAGATCAACATGAACTTGCATTGGAATTCGCTAGATTGAGAAGATGCAATTTTGCGAAGCTAAGATGGGATGAATATCGAAATTCAAGCAAACGAAACAGGTTCAGCCCATGAACGTTAGCATCGATGATTCTTAAGGCTCGTTAATAATTCAATATATCAATTATTTATTAGACTTATCTATATATGAAAAGAGACGATTCGAGGTTAACTTGAAAGCCGATTGCGAGACTATCTCGCGCATTTTTCTTAACAACGGATTGCGCACGTGGTACACGAACCGATTCCTCGCTGAGATGCGCTGGACTTCGCGTATGCGAGGTGATCGCAACGCTTTGAACCGCACGAGACGATCAGCAATTTCAGTTGAACTAGCGTTACTAAGACAGTTCGCTATACAAGCAGCATCCTCGACGGCCAATCCTGCACCTTGGGCGGCAAAAGGAAACGTTGTATGCCATGCGTCCCCTATTAACGCGAGCGGCTCTTTGGTTCGCGATGTTCTTTCCTCTGCAATGAACTGATATAGTGGCCATTTGAACAAGCTGGATTCTGCAGCACACTCAGCTAACGAAACGACTTGGTCACCGCAGTCCTTCATGGCCACGAGCAATTCGCTTTTGGTTGCCGGTATACGGTGGATGTCGCCGTCATTTGGCACGTCTTCCCCGTCGACGACGAACACGCAATTCAACATTCCGTCAGATCCGATTGCGTATGTAACCACGTGCACCGCATGGTGAAGCCATACTGTGGTCTGGTCTTGGGGATATTGCCAATCTAATCTGTGCGATGCGATGATGGCACGAAAGGCATATCCGCCAAACCGCAGCCGCTTCGGGGCTAGATTCGATTTGGTTCTGACGTAGGAATGGGTGCCGTCAGCCCCTATACACAAGTCCGCTTTGTGTTCACCGCTCGATGACTGAACGTCGACACCGGACGAGGTGAATGCCAATCCATGGACCTTTTCACTGTGACGGATATGGATGCCGTTAGTTTTATTGCATGCTTCTTCAAGGATTTGACATAGATTGGGTCGAGAAAACTGCAGGTACGGTGCGCTAAACTGCTCTTCAATATCGCTTCCAAGTTTGAAATGCGCGATGAACTCATCCGATTTACCATCGCGCCATTCCATGCGTTCTGGCACGCGTCCATGTGCCGATAGCTCAGATTCAAGACCGAGAGCAATTAGGATGCGCGTAGCGTTAGGGGACAGCTGAATGCCAGCGCCTTCATCCTCGTTGGCACCTTGTTGTTCTAAAACCGTGCACTTGATGCCTGCTTTTGCAAGTGCAAGCGCGCAAGCTAGGCCGCCAATACCACCACCAACGATTGTGGCGGTAATTGGTCTTTCACTCAAGACTCGAGAGTATCGCTTTGGGATCACCCGCGTTGATATGTCCTACCCCAAAATTGCTTGATGCTAGGCCAAGAATGTTCAACAATTCATCAGGGAACGTCGCAAGTTTTGCACGTGTGTGCGCGAGCATGAGGTTTTCTTGCTGGCGCTGTGATCCCGCGCAGTAATTGATAGTGAGTGCCCAGCGACGCTCAGCACTTGTGTTCGCCGCGCCGGCGTGATAACAGGTGCCAATTACGAAACAAATGCTGCCTTGAGGCATCTCGGCTTGTATGCACTCATAGTTTTGGTCCGCACCGGTAGCGTCATAGACGTGATCTTTCTTGCCGCGCAGGTGATCATCCGGATAACGCGAAAACTTGTGGCTCTGAGGAACCAGCTGAGTCGCGCCATTTTCCGCCGTGAAATCTGACAATGCCCACATCGTATTGCAAACGAGGTGTTTGTGTGGGCGACCGATCCCATACAACGCGTCATCGCAATGAATCCGCTGTGATGATTCACCTGGATCGATGACTGCCGTACCCATGGTTGACAATAGGCAGTCTTGCCCAAGCACGCCGCGAATGACAGGCAGCACAGCATCGTGGATCGCGACACGTTGCCAAACCTCACCTTCATTTAGTAGATCGAAATAGCGGAGTGTTTTGTAACCTACAAACTCGCTTTGCTTGATAGCAGGGGGTCCGATAACTTCCAAGCGGCTAATCTCAGCTTTGATCTCTTTGCAAAACGCATGGTCAATGACGCCTTCTGCAATACTGTAGCCTTGTTCTTCAATCTCTTGGATATGTTTCGTAGGATCAAAGTCCATGGTGCAGTCCCTCTAATCTGAAATTTGTCCTAAGCAAGACGAGGCATGACTTCATCGACAAATTTCACAAATGTTGCATGGCTTAGTGGCGCGGCGAGCAGATAGTTGAGCGAAATGGATTCTTGCAATTCCAATAGCTGGTCCGCGACTTGCTCTGGCGTTCCCCAAATGACAGTGTTATTCACGTAGTCGTTTAAACGTCGTTCCGCTGTGTCCGCAGCAGTTGAGCCACCAGTTCCTTGATTGAAGTAGCTGCCAAACATCCACTGTGAACCATTCCGAGCGATTTGTTCAGCTTGGCCCTCGTGATCAGCGATCGCCAACAACCTCGCCATCGGCGTCACTTGATCATTTTCATGACCACTCGCTGTTAACGTGTCGTGATAGTGCCGGTATTTTTCGCCGATGTCGTCGCATGATGCATGCGGATCCATGAGTATGGCGTATCCGCGTTCCGCTGCCCACTGAATGGCGTCAACTGAAGTCGCGGCGACCCAGAATGGCATTGGATTTTGCAGTGGTTTCGGTAGTACCTCAACATCGTTGTATTGGTTGTAGCGTCCCTCGTAACTGAACTTTTCGTTACGCCAAGCCTCTAGAACAATTTCTACGTTCTCGTGAAATAGTTCCTTGGAATCATCTATTTTTACGCCGAAGATTTCCATTTCTTTACGATCGAACCCACGCCCGGCCCCCCAATTGATTCGACCGTTGGTCAAGTTATCGAGAAGCGCTACTTCCTCGGCGAGTCGCAATGGATGGTAGAACGCAGCCAAACTTACTGCTGTGCCGATTCGAAGGTTCTTGGTGATCCCGGCGACATGTGCGGCCATCACGTGGACCGATGGACATACGCTATACGTTGAAAAATGATGCTCGGCCAACCAAACTGCGTCGAACCCAGTTTGGTCCATCGTTTTGACTCGGTCCAACGCACGTTCGTACACAACAGCGAGTTCACCACGACGATTTGGCCATGCAAAAAACTGTAATACACCAAATTTCATATGTCGATTCGTTACGTTTCTTTACTGCTTCTGCTGTGTGTACACGACACCTGTATTTACGAGAGTTTCGATCCGTTTACTGTCGCAATCGAGGTACGTCGATAACACTTCAACACTGTCTGCACCGACATCGGAAGCGCGCCTTGGCTTGACTTTAGGTTCATCGCTCAGTTTGATCGGCGACATAACGGTGCGCGGGTAGTCGGTACTCGTGGGTTCCGCGTCAACGATGACGTCGTTTAACAAGACCTGCTCATCTTCGACCACTTCGGCCATTGGTTTGACGTGGCTATGGGTTATATCGTGTTCGACCAATTTTGCGAGTGCTTCCGCACACGTCATGTTGCCGATACAAGCTTGAATCAATTCGATGAGGTCATTGCGGTTTGCGATGATTTCGCGCATCGTCGCGAACCTTGGGTCATCGAGCCATTCCTCATGGCCGAATGCTCTGGCGACTGAAGGCCATTCACGGGCTGCATTCACGATTGAGAAGAGTACAAACGCCCCATCGTTTGTTTCATAAACAAAGGCAAAGGGATTTCGCAATCCTGTGTCCTGTTTACGTACGCCAATATTCATGCCAGCTATGACACCTTGCAATGCCATACCGTTTGACCAACAACCATTTGCAAGCAACGAAGTGGTCACATACGAACCTTCACCTGTGCGTTCGCGTTTGTACAGTGCGCAGGCTATCGCCGAAAACAATGACATAGACGTTGCATGATCGCCCATACCAGGTGCAGACGTTGCCGGGCGCACATCCTTGTCGCGAACAAACTCCATAAGACCGGATCTTGCCCACCATGCCGTGGCGTCGAACGAGCGGCGCTCGGTGTCTGGTCCTGACAATCCATAACCCGAGACATGCGCGTAGATCAAGCGAGGATTTATCAGTTTCAAGCGTTCGTACTCGTATTGATAACGAGTAATGTGCTCGCCAATGAAGTTGGTGATGAACACGTCAGCTTTTGTTGCGAGCGCGTGGACAAGGTCAATGCCTGCTTGCTGTTTTAAATCAATCGCGATGCTCTTTTTGTTACGCGATGTAAGCAACCAGTTGTAGTCGATTTCATAGGACCCTTTGAGCGTTCGGTAACGGTCACCCTCAGGCGGTTCTACTTTGATAACTGTCGCACCGAAATCGCTTAAAACCGTCGCTGCGCCAGGCCCTGCGAGAAACGTCGCGGCATCAATCACCAATAAATCGTCAAATAAATGCTCGATGGTTCCGCTCCTTTATTCACACCGTGCGCCGACCCAACTCGCACAAATAAGGCTGTGACGGTTTGGCAGCGCACAATTTTCGTCCGAACGCAGTGTTTATGCTATTCGTGTTCTTCGGCACTAGGGAATATGGATGTACCCTGGTTACTGGGCGGCACAACAACCTGACCACATAGCGGCGGTGTTGACGAGTTCACAAGAAGCGATAACTTACGCTGAACTCGATGCCCGATCCAATCAGTTTTCACAATACCTTTTTGAGCGTGGCTTGCGTCGTAATGACCATATCGCCGTGTTCATGGAAAACAACCTGCGTTTTTTTGAGGTTGTGTGGGCCGCATTGCGCTCCGGTCTGTATGTCACCACCATTAATCGCTATCTCACTGCGGATGAAGTAGCGTACATCGTTGAAGACAGTGGCTCACGTGCATTGATTTCGACGGCTTCACTCAGTGAAGTTTGCGAAGGCGTTGCAACGCAAGTATCAAATTGCCCGATTCGGTTAATGGTCGAAAGCGCCGCGGCGGGATGGTCGAACTATGAAGAAGCTATTGCCGACGCACCTAGCGAGCCGCTCCCTGAACAGTGGATTGGTGGCTCCATGCTCTATAGCTCAGGCACTACCGGACGCCCGAAAGGCATTATTCGGCCATTGCCCGAACTGCGTCTAAGCGATTTACCTACACCGAGCGATGGCGCGACTGGTCCATATGGTTTTAATCGGCACACCGTCTATTTGTCGCCTGCGCCACTTTACCACTCGGCGCCTTTTGCGTTTACCACCAATATTCAGCGGCAAGGTGGCACGGTTGTTGTCATGCCAAGATTTGATGCGGTGGATGCATTGCGCTGCATTCAAGATTTCGAAATCACACACAGTCAATGGGTGCCGACGATGTTTGTGCGCATGCTGAAACTTGCAGAGGGGGAACGAACAGGCTTTGACTTATCGTCGCACCAAGTAGCTATTCATGCAGCTGCGCCGTGCCCAGTCGACGTAAAGCGGCGCATGATTGAGTGGTGGGGACCCATCATCGAAGAGTATTACGCGGGTACCGAGGGCAATGGTTCAACTCGGATAGGCAGTCTTGAGTGGCTTGAACACCCGGGATCGGTGGGCAAAACCGCCAGCGGTGTGATTCATATATGCGATGAAGACGGCACGGAACTGCCAACAGGTGAAGCAGGGATTGTTTATTTCGAGCAAGAACGCATGACTTATGCCTATCACAATGCCCCTGAAAAAACGCGCGAGGCACGGCACCCGCAGCATCCCAATTGGAGCGCTCTTGGCGATGTCGGGTATTTGGACGAAGCTGGCTATCTCTATCTGACCGACAGAAAATCATTCATGATTGTGTCTGGTGGTGTCAATATTTACCCGCAAGAAATTGAAAACGCGGTCATATTGCACGACTATGTCCTAGATGTCGCTGTCTTCGGTGTGCCAAACGAAGACTTCGGTGAAGAGGTTAAAGCAGTCGTCCAACTTGCCGACGGCATTGAAGAGAGCGATGCGGTTAGAGATGAGATATTGGATTTTGCGCGGGATCGGCTTGCGAACTACATGGTCCCTCGTTCAATCGATTTCATTGACGAGTTACCACGGCTCCCGACGGGGAAGCTGTACAAACGACTGCTGCGTGATAGATATTGGGGTAAGCACGACACCCGCATCATTTAGGTCAAGGTGAATGATGCGACCCATCCGTAGCGAGTTCGAATTTGAACTTGAGACTGATTTCGACCCTGCCGGAGATCAGCCTCAGGCAATTACCGAGCTAGTCGCAGGCATCAGCGACGGCATTGATCATCAGACGTTACTGGGTGTGACTGGCTCAGGCAAGACGTTCACCATGGCGAACGTCATTCAAAGAATTCAACGGCCAGCCATCGTTATGGCACCGAATAAAACCCTAGCGGCGCAGTTGTACGGGGAGTTCAAGGAATTCTTCCCGAAGAATGCAGTTGAGTACTTTGTGTCGTACTACGACTACTTTCAGCCCGAGGCGTACGTACCCGTCTCAGATACGTACATTGAAAAAGAAGCGACAGTCAATGCGCACATTGAGCAAATGCGTCTTTCAGCGACGAAAGCTCTATTGCAACGCAAAGACACGATCATCGTCGCATCGGTCTCAGCGATCTATGGGTTAGGTGATCCAAAGTCCTATCACGCGATGGTCTTGCACATGGACCGTGGCGACCGCATCGATCAGCGAATGATCATCGCACGCTTGGCCGAACTGCAATACTCGAGAAACCAAGCTGCATTCGGACGGGGCACCTACCGCGTGCATGGCGATGTCATTGACATCTTCCCGGCTGAATCTGAACGAGACGCAGTACGGGTTGAACTATTCGATGACGTGATTGAGTCCATCCGTATATTCGATCCGTTATCCGGGCAGATCATTGAAACCGTTTCACGCTTCACGGTTTTTCCAAAGTCGCATTACGTGACGCCGCAGCAAACGATCGAGAGCGTACTCGGCGATATCGAGCAAGAAATGCTCGAACGTCGCGACTACTTTCGTACCAACGATTTGCTGATTGAAGCTCAACGTATCGAACAGCGTACGCGTTTCGACCTCGAGATGATTCGAGAGCTTGGCTACTGCAACGGTATTGAAAACTACTCACGCTACTTGTCTGGGCGAGAGGCAGGCGAACCACCGCCCACACTATTTGAGTATTTACCAGATGATGCCATGCTGTTCATTGACGAATCACATGTTTCTGTTCCGCAAATCGGCGGTATGTATCGAGGCGATCGTTCACGCAAAGAAACCTTGGTGCAGTACGGATTTCGGTTGCCTTCAGCGTTAGACAATCGACCGTTGCGATTTGAAGAATGGGAAAACCTCGCGCCACAGATGGTGTTCGTGTCGGCGACTCCTAGCGACTATGAGGCCTTGCACGCCCAGCGTATCGTTGAACAAGTTGTACGGCCAACGGGGCTTGTGGATCCTAGAGTAGAGGTGCGACCTGCATCTTCCCAGGTCGATGACTTATTGAGCGCGATCCATGAAACGATTGCCAATCGAGAACGGGTGCTCGTCACAACCTTGACAAAAGCCATGGCGGAGGATTTAACTGAATATTTGAATGACAACGGCATCAGGGTCCGGTACCTGCACTCAGATATCAATACGGTTGAACGGATGGAAATTATTCGAGACCTTCGCCTCGGTGAGTTCGATGTCCTAGTTGGTATCAATCTCCTGCGCGAAGGTTTAGACATGCCTGAAGTTTCACTCGTCGCGATACTCGATGCGGACAAGGAAGGATTCTTGCGCAGCGATCGCTCATTGATTCAAACCATCGGTCGGGCCGCGCGGAATGTCAGGGGCACAGCAGTTTTGTACGGTGACGTTGTTACTGGCTCTATGCAACGAGCAATTGATGAGACGAACCGCCGTCGCGTCAAGCAGATTAGCTTTAACAAGCAAAAGGGGATTACGCCTAAAACCGTTGAGAAAGACGTCGCTGATATTTTGGAAGTCGGTCAGCAACACAAAGCAGGTGAAGCACGTGGTATGCGTCGCGGCAAATCTACGCGTCCCGATCGACATGCCAAGCCTAACTCTGCGATTGAGTTAGGTCGATTGCTTGAAAAACTAGAAAAGGAAATGATGGAGCGAGCCGCGCAGTTAGAGTTTGAGGAGGCTGCGGTGCTGCGTGACGAAATCGACGCACTCAAGAACAATGCGTTCGGCGATAGCAGCTGAAAGAAAATGGTGGGCGTACCAAGGATCGAACTAGGGACCTCTACGATGTCAACGTAGCGCTCTACCGCTGAGCTATACGCCCATATTGCACTCTCGAGAAATTATCACCACGAGCTAGTTGCTAAGTGTTTTAACGCACCAGAACGAGTTGCTCAATGCATCGTCATCGAATAATGCTCGTCGTTCACGCTTGTTACATTCAGTAAAATTCAACATATTGAACGCCAGCTTGTATTTATCAATACATCGACGTGATTTGTCTGGTTTTCAATTCACCATCATGGAGTAATGCTGATTAATAGAAGATCCGGGGCTCGCTCTTAGCGTGCCGAGTCAGTCGTCACGAGCGCCTAAAGCGCTACTTAACGAAGACATAAAAGCGCTTCAAGTGCGCTTGGTTGGTTCAGACGGAAAGCAAGTAGGAATAGTGCCGCGTAGTAAAGCATTGGCTGAAGCGCGCAATGAAGGATTAGATTTGGTGCTCATCGCACCAGAGTCGCATCCGCCGGTTTGCAAGATTCTTGATTACGGCAAACACGTCTTTGACCAAAAAAAGAACAAGGCTGCGCAGCGGAAACGCCAAAAACGCACGCAAATCAAGGAACAGAAGTTTCGTCCGAATACGGATACTGGGGACTACAACATCAAACTTAACCGTTTGATGCATTTCCTTGATGAAGGTGACAAAGTTAAGGTGAGCTTGCGCTTTCGCGGACGTGAGATGACACACCCGGAAATCGGCATGAATCTAATGAATCGCGTAACCGAGGATCTGCAAGAGTTTGCTACCGTGGAGTATGAACCCAAAATGGAAGGTCAGCAAATTACCATGATTCTAGCGCCAAAAAAGCGTCAAAAAGGCATCGCGTAACCAAAGTCCTATTACCCTCTCAATTTCAATCTAATGCCGAAATTAAAAACGCACAAAGGTGCGGCAAAGCGATTTAAGCGAACGTCAAAAGGTTACAAGCACCATCGCATGGGCAAGAACCATATGAACATGAAAAAGTCGAATCGACGACGACGTGCGTTGCGCGGCTTTAAGGACGTGTCCGCAGCAGATACGGCAAAAATTGATCGACTGTTGCCATTGGATAAAGGCTAGGCTATGGCGCGAGTAAATAAGAGTGTCGTGTCACGAGCGCGACGTAAAAAGATCCTAAAGCAGGCGAAAGGCTACTATGGCGCACGTAGTCGTACTTTTAAAGTGGCGAAGCAAGCTGTCATAAAGGCCGGACAATATGCATATCGCGATCGACGTCAGCGAAAGCGCCAATTCAGATCGCTATGGATAGTTCGAATAAATGCGGCCGCCCGTGAGCATGGGATTTCCTATAGTCAGTTCATGAATGGTCTTAAAAAAGCATCCATCGAATTGGACCGCAAGGTTCTCGCCCACCTCGCGATCAATGAAGCAAAGTCGTTTGCGGCAGTCGTCAATCGCGCAAAACAGGCTATTAGCGCTTAAAGCCTGTGTCGCGCGTTTCCATTCGCGTGACTAATTTCCAGCCTCCCGCGCGAAAGAACCCTTTCAAACATGGATATTGAATCATTGCAGGCCAGCAGCCTGCGAGAGATCGCCGATGCCGCCTCCGGCCAACAACTTGAGGATATTCGGATTTCAGTTCTCGGGCGCAATGGTTCCATCACAGCGCTGCTGAAGTCCATTCGTGACCTCCCAAAGGATGAACGTCCACAGGCAGGAGCTCGAATAAATGGCATGCGCACGGTGATCGAAGCGGCTCTCGTCGAACGTCGCGAAGCTCTCGTTCGCGAAGAGCGTTCAAGCAATCTCACGGAAGAAATCGATATCACGTTGCCTGGGCGGCCACATCATCGTGGTGGGCATCACCCGGTTAGTCAAACCATTGCGCGAATTGAATCGATTTTTGTGGCTGCGGGTTATCGAATTGCCGTCGGCCCAGAAATTGAAGACGACTATCACAACTTCGAAGCGCTGAATATCCCGGCTAACCACCCGGCTCGTGCCATGCATGATACGTTCTATCTAAAGGACGGCAGCTTGCTTCGTACGCACACGTCACCGGTGCAGGTGCGAGTAATGAAGTCGCACAAACCGCCTTTACGAATCATTTGTCCAGGGCGCGTTTATCGCAAGGATCTTGATCGCACCCATACACCTATGTTCCATCAGGTAGAAGGCTTGGTTGTCGATCAAGGCATTTCATTCGCTGATTTAAAAGGTACTGTCTTAGGCTTTTTAAATGAGTACTTCGAACGTGAAGTGGAAGTACGGTTTAGACCCTCTTATTTCCCATTCACTGAACCATCGGCTGAAGTCGATATTCGTGGTGCTAAAGGGTGGAGTGAAATCATGGGGTGCGGGATGGTCCATCCAAACGTGCTACGGGAATGCGGTATTGACACAGAAAAGTTCACGGGATTCGCATTCGGATTCGGTGCCGACCGCATGACGATGTTGAAGCATGACATCGACGATCTCCGCATGTTGTTTGAAAATGACGTGCGCTTTTTACAGCAACTTGCCTAGCTAGTAGTGTGAAAGTAAGCGAAAAGTGGCTGCGGGAATTCGTCAATCCAGATGTGGATACCGAAAGTCTTTGTGAGCAATTAACAAACCTCGGGCTAGAAGTAGATAGCCATGCGCCAACGTACGGTCAGTTAACCGGTGTCGCCGTTGCAGAAATAGTGAATGTCGAATCACTAAGTGATGCCTCTAAGGGCGAGCTCAACGTCTGTACGGTAAATACAGGCACTGAAGAAGCACGAGTGGTTTGCGCTGCACCAAATGTCCGTGAGGGTATGCGCACAGCGTATGCAAGAGCCGGTGCAACGTTGAATGAGCGTGAGCGAGTAGATGACACGCGTATTCACGGCGTAGAGTCTGCTGGGATGTTGTGCAGTGGTGCAGAAATCGGTGCAAGTGCTCAAACCGACACCATTCTTGAACTGGCAAGTGATAGCGAACTTGGCGCTGATATACGCGATATGCTGTCCTTAGACGATACAACGATCGACATTGACCTCACGCCAAATCGAGGAGATTGCCTCTCGCTTCGAGGCATCGCTCGAGAAATCGCTGTCATCAACGGTTTGGAATTCAATGACCGTGTAGTAGAACAGATACCCTCGGTGAGCGATCTGGCACTACCTATAGAACTTGCTAACGCTCAAGGTTGCCCTCGTTATCTAGGCAGGGTAATCGCAAATATCGATCCGAACGCCACAACGCCTGCTTGGATGGTGCAACGCCTTATCGGATGTGGCTTGCGACCAATTTCACCGGTTGTCGACGTCACCAACTATGTCATGTTGGAGTTAGGGCAACCTTTGCACGCCTTCGATTTGGCAAATACAAGCAATGGCATCGTTGTACGAGACTCCAAAGAAGATGAGAAGTTGACGCTGCTTGATGGCACAGAAGTGGTGTTCAATACGCCTACGTTGCTGATCACGGATGGCGCAACGCCGTTAGCTATCGCTGGTGTAATGGGTGGCGAACGAAGTGGCATAAGCGACGCTACCAAGAGTGTCTTTTTGGAATGTGCTTACTTTGATCCCGATTCCATCATTGGCGTTCCGCGATCCTATGGCATTCAAACTGACGCCTCGATGCGATACGAACGTGGTGTCGATCCAGATTTGCAATATGCAGCAATGGAACGCGCAACACAATTGCTTTGCGAAATAGTTGGCGGTGAACCCGGTCCCGTTACGGTAGCAGAGTCAACGGAAGACCTACCTGCACGACGGTCTATCAAGTTGCGCAAATCGCGTCTAGCGTTACTAATCGGGGAATCGATTCCGCACACGGAAGTGGAAGACGTGTTCTCGCGTCTCGGCTTCAACTTTGAAGTAGCTGCCGAAGCATGGCATGTCAACGTTCCTTCCCATCGATTTGATTTATCCATAGAAGAAGATCTAGTAGAAGAGGTTTGCCGTGTTTACGGCTACAACCAAATTGGTTCTTCACAACCAAGTGCCACTTTGACATTTGATGACACACTAGCTCGGGAATCCCTATATCGCATTCCTCGTAATCGCATCGCCGAACTAGGCTACTACGAAGTTGTGAATTACAGCTTCATTGAGAAAGCTCTAAATGACCGATTCGTACCCGATGTAACTGCCCCTCAAGTTGCCAATCCAATTGCATCGCAGTACGAATCGATGCGTAAATCTCTTATTCCAGGACTCGCGAGCGCGGCTTTACATAACCTCTCACGGCAGCAAGAAGTCGTCAGGCTATTCGAGCTAGGTAGGTGTTTTTCAATTCGTGACGGTCATATCTCTCAGGATGAACTCATTGCTGGGCTAGCGTTGGGATATAGAGAACCTGAAAGCTGGGCCCGTGCCAGGGATGAATTGGATTTCTTCGACATCAAAGGAGATCTTGACCAACTGTTGGCATCGATAAGCCCAGATGTGACCTACACGCGTTCTTCTTGTGGATATTTACATCCAGGGCAAGCGGCCGATGTATTACTCGCTGGGAAATCTATAGGCGCTGTAGGGAAACTGCATCCCGAAATATCGTTGGCTATGGATTTGCCTGAGTCAACCTATGTGTTTGAAATTAACGCGGCATCGTTCGATGAATTAGACGCGCGCACGGTTGAGTATGTTGCACCATTTCCCTACGTTCGCCGTGATCTTGCACTGATGTTGAAAAAGAGTGTGCGAGTTCATGATTTAGTTGAGAGGACTAAGCATCTCTTGGACGATCTGTTAGTTGATGTAACTGTGTTTGACGTTTACGAAGGCGAGAATATCAATGTAGACATGAAGAGCGTCGGACTGGGTTTATTGCTTCAGGACCGTCACACAACGCTTAGAGATGAAGTAGTAGCGAGCCGCATTGATACGCTGGTTAGTTCGTTAAGTCAGGAATTTGGTGCCATAAGGCGTTGACGATTGGAGTCGTTCTAGGATAAAATGCAAGTAATTCAATGAGTTGAAGCAGAATTGTGGAAAGCTCAGACGGTGAAGCGAACGACAGCAATCAAGATCGGCAAGTAACAAGAGTTGAAGGGGAGCTCGGTTTCACGGATGAACTTGAGAATCCTGTAGTAGCTACTGATTTGAGGTCGAAGGCAACACGGGCTACGCTTTCACAACTATTGAGTGATCGTATTGGAATAAGTTATGAATTTTCAAATGAGCTAGTTGTTTGTTTTTTTGATACTATTAAGCAGGCATTGATTGCAGGCGACACAGTTAAGTTACAAAAGTTCGCCACATTCAGCTCTCGGGATAAAAAGGCACGCCCGGGTCGGAACCCAAAAACTGGAGAAGAGGTTGAGGTTTCGGCTCGGCGTGTTATTACGTTTAAACCAAGTCGCGAATTGCGAAACCTTGTAGATTCTCGTGGCGACGAATCAAAATAAGAGCGCACCGTTATCGAAGCGCTACTACAAAATCAGCGAAGTTTCTCAGCTGCTTGGCATCAATCAATCAACCTTAAGAAACTGGGAATCATCCCACCCTAAACTACGATCCATACGACGTATCAAGAATCAGCGTTATTACACGCCACTAGATATTGACTATATTCGCAGCATCCACGACGAGAAACAGAATAAGTCGCTACCGCAACGCAACGTTTCGACACGGCAAACCAACGTTAGTGAAACAAATGACGACCAAGCAAAAACGAGCTCAAATGAAGCAAATAAAGTAGCGAAGTTGGTTAGCGAATTACGTGCAATACAAACTGAACTTAAAGATCTGTCCTCGCGTCTATCGGACGATTGAATTCCTAATAACTTCAACTGGTCTGTAAATAAGTTCGTGCCGCTTGCAGCAAGTCACCGGCGGTAACTGCCGGCAGTGACAGGTCCGGATTGAAATCTTCATTTGGCTGGATCTTCTCTGACCAGACTTCGCTGCCTGCATGTAGAGACGTAAGCGCCGCGAAACCAAGCCTAGTTAAACCCAGGTCTGTATCGGCAGCTGGTGGCGATGGCGGTGGTTGCATTTCCAAAGTTACGTGTGCCGGCCCATTCTCACGCACAACGCTCCGAATCGCATTGAAAGGCGCTAGTGCTCCCCAACGTAGGCCTTTGATTTCTTCAAGCTTTAGTCCCGGTACATTGAGGTTTATGGCAATGCGTGAAGCGGCGCTGAGCATTGAAGGTAGCAACGAGCACGCCATCTGCGCCGCGCTTTGCCACTGGATCGGATTTGCTCGTGCTGTGCTAACTGCCAGGCCACGCAAACCGAAATTTTGAGCGGCAAGCGCAGCGCCGACCGTACCGCTGTGAAGCACAGACCGGCCAGTATTCATGCCATCGTTGATTCCTGACACCACTAAGTCAAAATCGCGCTCAAATGCACCGAGTTGCGCGAGCAATACGCACGTCGCTGGCGGTGCTGCGAGTGCATACGCGCGACCGCTAAATCCCTTGATTTCAGATACGATCTTCGCGATAGGTCGTTCGGTGGTAATTGCGCCTAAAGATGCGCTCACGCCGGATGCGTCGTAGTTTGGCGCTGCTACAGTAACTTCATGACCCGCTGCCTCGATTTCCCGTGCTAAAGCGTGAAGGCCAGGACTCGCGATGCCGTCGTCGTTAGTTATCAGTATTTGCTTTATGGTGTTCATGCATTTCATTATGCGAAACGCTTTGGCGGTGCCTAACGCAATGAGAATTAAATGGCCGTTGTATAAAAATAGACCCCTAAGCGAGGAGGAATTGCTATGACATTGCGCGCTCATCTAATCACTGGTGGCTTCCCGCTAGGGTCGAATGCTGGTCATGACATGGATTACGTGCGTTTGCAATTGCTTGACGCACTCTATAAGGCCAGATTTCAAACGACACTGTCAAGTAGTTTCACGGATATTGCTGACTATCTAGCATCGAGTGATTTATGCATGAGTTACGTCGCTGGCCCTTTTCCAGATGAAGTTCAATGCGAGGCGATGAATGAGTGGTTGGAACAGGGTGGTCGCTGGTTCGCATTACACGGGACTAGTGGCGGAAAAGCTGCTCGTATCGAAGGTGAGAGTCGTCGCAGGAAAATGGTGCGGTTGCCACATCACGATTTGCTCGGTGCGTTTTTTCTGAATCACCCGCCTATTCGGCGCTTTAAAGTCGAAGTGCAGGATGCCCAACATGCTCTCTTTGAAGGATTGCCGCCGACATTCGAAGTAGCTGACGAACTGTATTTGATCGAACCTATGCCGGATAGCACACACCTGATGACGACGGACCTGCCAAGCGACCCGTCGCCGCCTGGATTCGGCTTCGTGTATGACGAAGACACTTCGCTTCGGTCAGATGGTCGCACACGAGTTCTTGGCACTGAGCGTACGGTTGGCCGAGGAGCTGTGATTTACATCGCGTTGGGACATACCCATGCGCCGGAAAACAACAGTCAGCCATTCGTCGACGAATCCGTCACTTCTGACGGTTCGACGCCTACGACATTTCGTGGCGTATGGGACGATAAGAACTTTAGGCAGATTGTGAACAACGGCATTGCATGGGGCGCGTCCTCCTAACGAATCGCACATCATGGACGAACAACACCTTCTTTATCGGTTGAGCGAGGAAGAACGAAAACGTTTTGCTGAGGACGGTTTTTTCATCGTTCCTAATGCTTTAGATTCAGACAACGTTGCATCGCTTGTCGAAGCGACGGACGAACTAGTAGAGAGAGAACGACCTAAATACGCTGCCAAAGGCCTCAAGGACCATCAAGCGTTAAACGTGTTGGACTTCATGGGTAAAGACCGACGGTTTCTGCCGTTGATTGATTGGCCGAAGACGTTTATGCGTGTCGTGGATATTCTCGGGTGGCATATTCAGCTGTATCACTCCCACATCATCGTGACACCGCCATTGCCCGCTGGCACCTCAACTAAACGTCGTCGGTTAGGCTGGCATCAAGACAGTGGTCGAATCAATATTGACATTGAATCTGTACCTCGGCCGCGAATTTCTTTAAAGGTAGGTTTTTTTCTTACCGACACGACTGACACCGATCGGGGTAACTTCCACGTCGTGCCTGGCAGCCATCTTTCAAATGAACTGCGTCTCCCAGAAGATGCCGCCGCAAATCCGCCAAATACCATACCCATTCGAACCAGACCTGGTGATGCAGTGTTCTTTGATCGGCGGCTTTGGCACGCTGCAGGCATCAATACTTCGAACATAACGCGCAAAGCGCTTTTTTATGGCTACAGCTATCGATGGTTGAAACCACGAGATGACATGACTGTAGAACACTATCTCGCGGATGCTGATCCCGTTCGCAAACAATTGCTTGGCGTTAGTCCTAACGGTGGGTTTGGCTTCACGTCGCCAACTGACGAGGACGTACCACTGAAGCTCTGGCTTGAGCAACATCTCGGGAAAGAGGGCGTTACTCGGTAGCAGAGTGATTGTGCTAAACGCCGCGTAGAAAGCCGTTCAAGCCATTACCGATCAGAGCTTGACCAATATGGTCGATGTGCTGCGGTGAAACGGTCGTGTGTTGGCGGATCACCCGGATGTCTCGTGCAATCTTTTCGAGAGGGTGACCAAGATAGTTTGCGGTCGTGCCTGATGCTTCCAACAAGGACTCGACGACGTACACACAGCCAGTCGTTGCCTCACTCGCCAACAGATGGGCAACTGCGATGTCTTCATCGTTGAGTTTATTACCACTGAAGCAAATATCTGTCACATGTTCTGTATGTTCGTAGACGGCCGCACGATTGGTGCGAAGTCGAGCTTCGGCCTTAGCAAGCTGACGTTGTGCGAATGGGCGATCTTTTAGTTTCTTGTTTGCGAACCGGGGCACTTTGCCATGTGCTAGTTCAATAAACGAATCGATCGCAGCACGAGCAATACCTAATGCGACGGCAATCTTGTTAAACGTTAGGCGCACGTTTAGTGGGATTGCCAGCTGCTTTGAGGGCATGCTCCCATGGCCTAACGTCGCAACCAAGTGTGAATTCGCAACTATTTGGTTTTCTATGCGCACGTCATGGGAACCTGAACCGCGCAAACCTGACACATTCCACGTGTCGACTATTTCAAATTTACCTTTTGGCAGTATTGCGTAGTAGCGCTTTTCCGCGGGTTCGTTTGCAACGCCGATTTTTCGCACGGTTGCACCAAATACGCCAGCGTTGTGTACGCCACTAGCGAATTGCCACTGACCATTGATTAACCATCCCCCTTCACAAGGTACGGCTTCCCCAACGGCCGCCGTCGAGCTCGCCATGATCGTAAGCGGATCGGCAATCATTTCAGCACACGTTGCCATAGATGGTCCAACTAGCGCGAAAGTCTCGATACCGATCATCAAGTTCCAACCGGTACTGCCGTCAGCACGAGAAATGGCTTCAATCACAGCCATTTGAACTATTGGTTTTGCATCGGCACCATCGATGGCTAGTGGTGCACCGAGTCGATATAACCCGTTTTTCGCCATGGCAACAGCCACGGAATTTGGCAGGTGTCGCTGCTCTTCCGCTTTCGCCGCATGCGCACGAATGATCTCGTGCAAAGACTCAGCGTGGTTCAGCCATTCCTTGTCTTCTACGGTAAATTTCGGCAAGTGGACTACTTCGAAACTGAGTTGGTTTGGTTCAGTATGACAATGTATGCGACCTTATGAATAGTGATTCTATGTTTGCGGTTAGTTAGGTCGGAACAGCTAATTAGAGAATATGTACGTACTTTAATAGCGCAGTGTTCGAACGACACTTCTTGCTTGAATTCGCTAAGCACCAACAATATATGTTTATCTCATTCGGAAGGGAAACCTTGCGACCGTGAGTGAAGGAATTTGTCCTAACTGCGGAGCATTGAGACCCAATACTTTTTGTGGTCTGTGTGGTCAGAATAGTCGCGATTACAACGTGTCGCTATTCGTCGTCGTAAGGGACGCATTGGCAGAGATGTTTGAACTCGATGGCCGCGTCGTGCGGTCCATGCGCACCATTCTGCTACATCCTGGCCAGTTAGCCGTGGCGTTTGCTGAAAACAAGCGAGCCAGTTTTGTAAGCCCGTTTCGCTTGTTCATGTTCACGACGATCCTCTGGTTTTTTCTGTTTAGCATCACATTTCCAGGTCCTCAGCTTAGAGAAGACGCTGAGCCGCCAGTGGGCCGCGATCCACCAGCCAAAAATGCCGACCAACGCGCCTTTGAAGCTCGCTTGTCTACCGAGGAGTTGCGGGAAGGCCTGCTACATATGCGGGAACTGCTTACGAGCGATCGCGCGCGTAAATTAGACGTGCTGCTTGATGCGCGCGAAGGCACTCGTGGCGCACTTCCGATTAGGCTCGTAGCACAGGCACTTCAGCAGAATCCAGACAGTTGGCAGTGGTTGCAACGCATGCTGGCAAACGTTGCAGTTGATCTAGTTGATTCGCCGCAAACGTTAGTTGGCGATTTGCTTGACAATCTGCCACTCATGATGTTCGTGTTACTGCCTTGGTATGCGCTACTGCTTATGGTGTTCTATCGCAAACGCGGTAAACGATTCGTTCATCATCTGGTGTTCGCGATCCATGTGCACGCCTTTACGTTCATCGTGATGTCGATTGCTCTTTTGACGCCGAGTGCGCGCGGCCCATGGGAGGCAACCGCTTGGACACAGTTTTGGGATATTGTCGATTTCACACTGTTAATTGCGTTGATGATCCACACGTTTTTTGGATTCAAACGTTTTTACGAAGACGGTTATGCCAAAACGATTGCGAAGTATTTCGGCTTAGGCGTTTTGTATTCGTGGGGTTTTATTCCCGCATTTGGGCTGGTACTGGCGTTCCTGCTCTATGAGTACATCTAAGGAGTCAAACCAATTTAGTTCAATGCTTCGTAGACATTGGCGAGCACATCGATTATTTCAGTCACTTTTCTTGCGCCGGATTGGAAGATTGCTGTCGCATTGATAGATCCATATTCAAAACCCCAACTTTCTACTTGCTCTGCTCGTTCTTTCACTCTGTTTACTTCACGATAAAAAAAGCGTCCCGTATCGTCGCGCGGTGGGACGTCAAGCATCATCTGCAGTCCAAAATCATCTGGTTTTTTGCCGGCTGCTTCAGCACTAGCAAGCACAAGAGCTTTCGAGCGTAGCGCGTCGGGTTCGTCGACGATGGCATTGGCCAACCAACCATCACCAAGGCGTCCCGCACGCTCCAATGCAGCATCGCTCATCCCACCGACCCAAAGAGGGAGGTCTTTCCCCTGTGGCGACTTAGGCTCCATTGCCATACTATCGGCTGAGTAGCTCGGCATCGCATAGGAGATCGTTTCATCCGCCCAACATTGGCGCAAAACCTGAATGGCTTGATCCATGCGCTTCCCGCGGTTGGAGAATGACTCCTCAAGCATGTCGTACTCGGATTCTTGCCACCCAACGCCAATGCCTAGGCGCATGCGACCACCAGAGAGTGTATCGATAGTTTGAACTTGCTTAGCGACCAACACGGGTTGGCGTTGCGGCAACACAAGAACTTCTGTGCCGAGACCAATCCTTGACGTATTACCGGCAATAAAACTTAGCGTCGTCAAAGCTTCCATGATCGGCATCTTCGACGGATACATAGGCGCAGCTCGAGATTCAGTTGCATAGCCCATGATGACATGGTCGAATATCTCTAAGCGATCGTAGCCTATGTCTTCAATTGCTTTCGCGAGGCGGATAACGTTTTCTGGTCCTTCGCGGTAACTAACGCTTGGAAATTCAACGCACAGTTTCATGGTGTGAGTCGCACTGATTGAATCGCGGCGATTTTATGGTCATCGAGAAAAATTAAAAAAAGAGGCAGAGGGGATGAGCCTCTGCCTCCGTCAATGTGTGAGGGCTTGGCCTAGAAGGAGCTACCCTCAGCCATTGATATATTCACGATCACCTCCTTTGAAATACCCTAGTGAAGCTAAATTTATCAAAAAATGTTCACAGATTCAAGCCATCGGATTGAATTTTTTTGCTTCTGTTAGCTTGAAAAAGCTATCGCATAGAGGGTTTTCTCACTCACTACCTAATGCGACGGTGACAGTACCTTCTACCGTGTGCAGGCCAGACTGGTTTTCGTTCCAGACGTTTAGTTCGACAAGGTCCTCGCCGTTTTCTTGAAACTTACGTCTGACATTACCGTAGACCGTGTTTGTATCACCGACAACGTTGGGATGGCGAACACGCGTATTCATTCGTTTGACTGTGGCAGCATCGCCCGCCCAATCAGTGGCAATTTGGCACACCCAACAGACTCGTTGTGGACCCCAGTCGAATTGACCTGGCATGTTCCGTCGCTCGATGGCGTGTTTTTCATCGAATCGTCCACCACCACCAAGGTCCTTGGAATCCTCGGCTTCAAGAGCAGCGCGAGGCGAACGGCCAGTACCTACCACACCGTGCGTGAAAAGGAATAGTTCGGTTACCGTGTAGGTGCCTTTCTGGAGCGTTTCTATTGCTTCGCCGTCAGCAGCGTCACGCCACTTACGTAGGCGGTTCCCACGACGCACACGTTCGTGTACGAGAGGATCTGGCGCCGTCTCTGTGACATTGGTTTTAACCTCACGATCGTATTCAATCGTTCGTCCGTCGCCGAGATTCTTATATCTAGCCATATTGGTTTTCTTGGTGGCGACAAGTTCTTGCCGCTGATTGAAATACTCGACCATCGCCGTACAGATTAAAAAATCGCCAATACGGTCCGAGTGTTTGCGGGTCGAGCCAATAACCGTTTCTTGCGCTCTGATCTTGTCACCGCGCCAAATCGTTTTAAGAAAGGTGATTTCGCCGCCGGCATAGTTCATGGGGAAATTTGCCGACGATAAGCGGCGGCCGTCTATAGCACCATTGATGGCCGCACCGACGCCGATGCTAGCGCCGTAAATGAACATGGGCGGTGCTGTGATTTCGCCAAACCGGCTTTCTGCGGCATATTTCTCATCCCGCCAGAGGGGGTTGTAATCACCAACGCCGTCGCCAAAGCGACGGATGTTGTCAAGGCTTGCTTCTCTGTACCCACGAGAGGGTAAAGTGACCCCTGCGCCAGCGTTATATTCCGATTCGAATTCGTCCAGAGTTGTAATCGCGGCGACCATTCGCATACTCCTTGGTTGAGTGTTAGCCGATTATGCAAGGCGATAAAAAGCAAGCTGAGAGCCTCATGGTTTCTTACTATTGCGGCTATATCTGAAGAGACAACTTTCTGCAATGTCTTCAGCCAGTTTGCGCCTGCCTGGTTTTAAGCGCCAACCCGAATCGGTGACTCGGAAAATGGCAGCTGCGTTGCCGGGCCTCCGTGCCATGGCACAACGCAAGGGTTTGAGCATTCACCATCTCGGCGCGGGCTATCCACATCCTGAAGTCACCAATCCAAAGTCGTTCATCCGTCGCACTGAGAGTTGGTTTGAGCATCTTGCGAGGCGTGAAGGGTTGAATGATGAATCGGATGTGCCAGAGTTTTTACGTGAAGCGTATGCATATACCGACACCATGGGTCCCAGGTCGCCGCGGGAGAGTTTTGCACATGTTTACGGCAACGATTGGGGAGTAGAACTAGATCCAGATCTGCTCATACCGACCGTTGGCGCTACCGGCGGTATCGCGTTACTGTGCTCAGTTTTTGAGCGCGTGGGTAACAAGGTGGCTTATATCACCGATGCCCCTACCTATGCTGGATTCTTGGCAAGGGCAACGTTAAACCAAAACGCTTCTGTCTACAGCGTTGACATGGATTTCGAAGGAGCCGATCCAGATGTGCTACGAGACCAAATTCGACAAGCTCGGAGCGATGGTTATTTCGTGCCTTTCTATTACACCGTTCCAGACGGTCACAATCCAGCCGGTTTTTCGTTTAGTGAAGCACGCAAACGTGAACTACTACGAGTCGCCAAAGAAGAGGACATTCTGATCGTTGAGGATGCACCTTATCTGTATATCAATTACGCCTCGGATCCTCAACAAAACAAGCCTTTTATTTCCCACGATGCTAGCCGCGTGGTCCATCTTTTCACTGGTTCAAAAATCGGCTTGCCAGGACCACGTGTGGGATTTATCTACACCGAAGCCACCATGGACATCGACGGCGAATCCAACGCACCGTTGTCTGCATTGTTGTTATCAGAATCAAGTGGAGCTATCTTGTTTCACAATCCTTTGACGCTGCTGAGTTTTGAATCCTTACTTCGACACGAGGATGGCTCCTTGCGCGATTCACTTTGGCCAATTGCTGATGAAAAACTTCGAATCTATAAGGAAAACCGTGACATTGTGCTTGAAGGATTGGCGCACGGACTCGCTGCGTACGATGATTTATTCTCGTGGACACAGCCGGACGCAGGTTTCTTCACGGCATTTACCATCAAATCTCCTCATGTCCGTAACGACGACGAATTCATTGCGCATCTGGTCGAGCGTTATGGCGTTGTCGTGGTGCCTATGTACGGGTTCTATCCGGACGATTATTTAGCACGTTCACCGAATGCAGGTTACGATCAGTTACGCCTTTCGTTTTGTTTCACCGAGAGTCATGGAGACGAAAGACGCAGGGACTTGGAACTAGCAACAGAGGCGTTTTGCCATGCCATGAAAGAGGAATTTACCGGCAAGTGACTAGTTAAACGTTCGAGATAGCAACTTTCTGCGTCGCGGTACGGCCTTCGTCAAGTACCAACCCAACACCTCCGCTTGCAAGCGATGCGTCGGTCGCTTCTAGAACTTTTTCGCCGTCGACAAAACCAGTGAGCAAATGATCGTTTGCTTCTAGGCGTAATTGATAGGTCTTGCCTAACGTCACATCGAAGCTAGTTTCTGCCAAGATGCGCGTACCGTCTAGCTCTTTGACAAGCTGCACTTGATTCTTAGCGGTTAACAACAATGCGTAGTAACGCCGTAAACCTTGCGTTCGTGCAGATATGCCTGTTCGTTTAATCAGATGTGGGGTAACGTCCGCTTCAACGGCGATATTCGTCCAATCGCGGTTGCCATACAACAACATACCCGTACCGTGATTCTGTATCATCCGAAAACTCTCAGGGTAGTATGGATGGTACGTGTCAACCGCGTTTACCCATGCTCGGCTCCACATAGTGCCTTTGCGTCGACCGAGTTCAAGATTCGGCGTACCATGCCAATCGAAATAGGCCATCTCAATGTTGGCTTCTGCAGGGGCTGACATAATCTCAATACCAGCACTTGAAATAGGCAAGCCATCGGTAGCGGGCAACTGCCACGTCAGCTCTTGCGTCGAGCCGGGATTGATTGTCACGGTTGGTCCTTGCACAAACTCTATTTCGTCTTCCTCGTTGAACACACCAATACAAAGTGCGACGTCAGCGTCGGTTGACGCATCGCCATTGAGGCTGAGGTTCGTTCGTACTACTTGACCAGGATTCAAACTAGGACTGGTCATCAATCCATAGCCGCGTCGTTCAAAATACTTGGCAGTATCTAGCGATTCGATAAACGTATTGGTCATTGCACGTACGTTGTCGCCCGCACTTGAGTTGACGCGAATGGACAAGCTGCGCGAACCGTCGGCGTTTCCTACATTGGCTATATTGCAGTTTGTTCCGCGAAAGCCCTGCACTGAGCCCGGATACGAAAAGTGAAAACGCGCACCATTCTTAGGTTTGTCGATCTTGACCCCGTTGAGCGCCGCGCCCGCTTCAATAATGCGTTGTGCTTGTGTCGCGGCATCCGAAACGCCACCACTGGCATCTGCGGTAGGCAAGTAGCAAATGTCGGCAAAAGGTGTTCGCCAATCTACCTTCGAGTCGATGCCAGACAGCCCATTGCGAATACCCATTAGGCAACCTAGATTGCCGGAATTGCAATCGGTGTCCCAACCCGCGGTATTAACGATTTTCATGGATTCGCTAAAGTCGCCGTTGCTATGCAGTAACGCCATGATGATTAAGCCATGATTCGGCATGATGTGGCAGTTGCCGCCGTATTTGTCATAACCGTAGTTTTGTTGGATCTTTTTAAAGGTAACACGCCAGTCGTCGGGATTTTCAGCGTGCCAAGCTCGAATGTCTCGGATCATGCCGGCTAATACACTGTCGCTTGGTATTTGTGCGACGCCGATGTCCAATAGTTTGTCGATGTCGTCTTCGACAAATGCTTGCGCTTCCATCGCAGCAAGCACTTGAGCTCCGTAAACGGATTCGCCATCGTGCGAAACTGAACCGGCCCGACGAGCAAAATCCGCAGCGCGCTCAGGATCGCCCGGACACACCATAGCCCAGCCATCAATGAATATTTGTGCGCCAATTTGTTCCGCGACAACCTTGCCGTTGGTTTCAATTGACCCGCTTTGTGGTGCGTCGATACCTTCGCGTAGTCGCAAGTAAGCGGTATGTTCGGTAGAGTTTCCTAGACCACCCCACCACAATACGGAGCGTCCTTCGATCAAATAATTGAGCCAAGTTTGACCGATTTGCTTGGGCGCAAGTTGAGGGTCGTAGTCATAGTCTTCTAGCGCTCTGATAAATGTGAAAGTGCCGGAAATATCGTCATCGGTAACGATTAGTGGCACGCCGACTTTGTCGTGAACGTAATAGTCGATTTCACCAAGCTGTTCTTCGATGCGTTGGTTTGTCCATCCTTCGAATGGCCGACCGAGATAAACGCCGATGATCTTGCCTACGACGCCGGCATAAACTCTCTCTGCATAGTCCGATGGCAGCATGGATTCCCCCGCAGTGCTGTGCGAATAAGATTGATTCTCTATTCCCCAAATTATTAGTAGGAGAGATGTTCATGTCAGACAACTTGCAAAACGCTTACGAAATCTTGCAAGGACGAATTGGTGAATCGACGCCGCCATCAGAGTGGTTTGAAGTGAGCCAAGAACGAATCAACGACTTTGCAGACGTGACGATGGATCACCAATGGATTCACATCGACGAAGACCGTGCGAAAGCAGGTCCCTTTGGCACGACGATTGCGCACGGTCATCTGACGCTTTCCATCATGGGCCACTTGCCTCGCACTGCGGTCGTCGATGGTCCAAGGCTAGAAGGCCAGAAGCTTTCCATCAACTACGGCTTTAATAAAGTGCGATTTCCATCACCTGTACCGGTTGGCGCCAAAATTCGTACGCAAAACACCTTAAAGACCGTCGAAATTAAAGGTGGGATGATTGAAACGATGAACGAGGTGGTCGTTGAGGTGCAAGGTCAGGATAAACCTTGTTGTGTCGCAGAGAGCTTAGGCCGCTTGGTGTTCTAGGCTCACCATTACGTCAACTCCCAGGGTTACATTGAGTACTCGTGTGTGAGTGAAGCCAAGACATACAACAATGTCCGTATTTGGGACGGCATTGCTAACGACTATGTAGACGCTACTTCCATAACCATTGAGTCTGGTCGAATCGCGTCGCTTGGACAAAGTTCTCGAACAGGTCGCGATTGCTCGGGATTGACAGTGATTCCTGGATTGATTGATAGTCATGTACATATGACTCTAGATCCGCAGATTGCCGACGTTGACAAGCAACTTAAACAATCCGACGACGAGATTCGACAGAAGATGCCGAAGCGCGCGAAAGAAATGGTGCACGCAGGCATAACTAGCGCGCGTGATTTAGGCGGCGGTAATTGGTTAGAACTTGAACTACGAGACCAAATCAATCGCGGTGAGTTGCCTGGTCCACGACTAATGTGTGCGGGTCGTCCGATCACGTCGATCGACGGTCATTGCCATTTTTGGGGCGGTGCTGTCAAGTCAGTGGAAGAAGGTTGCGATATCGTCGATCAGAATCGAATGCACAACGTTGATCTGATCAAGATCATGGCGACAGGCGGTGTGTATACCACCACCACCAATACGGGCGACGCGCAATTTACAAAGGCTGAATTTAAAGAAATGATCGCGTACGCACACGCGAACGATTATCAAGTCGCGGCGCATTGTCATGGTGCCGAGGGAATTGAGCGCGTGGTAGCGGCTGGTGTCGATACCGTAGAACATTGTTCTTGGATGAACGAGAAAGGTCAAAGAGGTGACTACCGGCACGAAGTTGCATTAGCTATGGCTCGCCAGAACACTTGGGTATCGCCGACGGTGAATGCAAATTGGGCAAGGTTCCTAAGAATCAATCAAGCACATTTAGGCATGGTTCGACATCAATTTCGCGAAATGAAATCAGTTGGTGTTCGTTTCATTGCTTCGACCGATGCAGGCATACCTCATGTAAGACATGATGATTTGCCCAAAGCACTGCCGGTGTTTGCGCTTTACGCAGACATGAGCCCTATTGAAGTATTGAAGAGCGCGACAAGTGACGCTGCGCTTGCTCTTAACATTAACCACCGCACAGGCACCATCTCACCGGGTTTAGATGCAGACTTGGTGTTTGTCGAAGGCGATCCGTTGCAAGACCTGAAGGTATTGCAATCCCCAACTACAGTTGTAGCGCGCGGAATTGAGTATTCCCGCTAGGAGACGACGACCATGACCTACCGAGCTGAAGTCCAATCGTATATTGCCGATAACTGCCCAGAGAGCATTCGTGATCCAAATAAGCAGGCGACACGAGAGGAATGGGCTGCATGGTCGCAAAAATACTTTGAACAAGGATGGACAGCACCAACATGGCCAACCAAATATGGCGGTGCTGGTCTAGACAAACCAGAACTTGCTGTCCTGCAAGAAGAACTTCGCAAGAACCACGCAGTGGTTGGTGTCGGTGGTATGGGTTTGACGATGATTGGACCCGCGTTGTTGGAGTTTGGCACGGAAGAACAATGCCAGGAGCACATTCCGAAGATTGTGAGACAGGAAATAGTGTGGTGCCAGGGGTATAGCGAACCCGGCTCTGGCTCAGACTTGGCAAGTCTGCAAACACGCGCCGTATCGGACGGTGATGACTACATCATCAATGGATCAAAAATCTGGACTTCAGGTGCCGATCACGCAGATTGGATGTTCTGTCTTATTCGAACTGATCCAGATGTGCCAAAGCACGAAGGTATCAGTTTCATTTTGTTCGACATGAAATCACCAGGCGTTTCCGTCAAGCCGATTCTCTTGATAAGTGGCGCTTCGCCATTTTGTCAAACTTTTTTCGATGACGTCCGCGTTCCTAAAAGCCACGTGGTCGGCGAAGTCAACAAAGGTTGGACCGTCGCAAAACGACTACTGCAATATGAACGAACATCTATCGGTGGCGGCATGGGTGGTGCTGGTAGCGCTGCGGTGCGGACGATTGCAGATATTGCCAAAGATTGCGTTGGTGAAACCGACGGCAAAATCGCAAACCCAGATCTTCGCGATCGCGTGACGCGCCACCGTATGAATGACCATGTGTTCGGCTTGACGACACGACGTTCGGGTGAAGAAACAAAGGCAGGAGTAGCGCCGACCTTCATGTCATCGATGTTCAAGTACTACGGTACGGAGCAGAATAAGAATCGCTACGACTTACTCGTTGAAATGATGGGAGTCAACGGGTTAGGTTGGAGCGGCGAGGAGTTTTCTCGTGGCGATTTGGATGTGACACGGCAGTGGTTGCGATCGAAAGCAAACTCCATCGAAGGCGGCACGTCGGAAGTCCAATTGAACATCATCGCCAAGCGCATACTCGGATTACCCGACTAAGCCAAACGCAAATCGTGCCAATCTAGCTTTGCTCCTTGGTTGCTTGAACTAGACTGATCATGGCAGCGATTTCTAAGGGCATGCATTTATCTGACTTGCTAGGCAAGCGAATTCGCACGCCATTTTCTTTTCTAATCTTGGCAAGCGTTGCTATGCCGATCGGCATGTCTGTTTGGCAGGCCTTGCTAAATAACTACGCGGTTGAGCAAGTCGGCCTAACGGGTTTTGAAAACGGCATCATGCAGAGTATTCGAGAGGTGCCAGGCTTTCTTGCGTTTACTGCGGTGTTTGTGCTATTGGTTTTGCGAGAGCAGACGTTTGCAGTTATCGCATTGGCCGTATTTGGCTTAGGCATAGCCATAACCGGTTTGTTGCCGACAGTGTACGGCCTGTATTTCTCGGTTGTACTGATGTCGATCGGATTTCATTACTTTGAGACAGTACGTCAATCTCTGTCTTTGCAATGGCTGCCTAAACGAGTAGCGCCGCGACTATTAGGCGTACTCATTTCTGTAGGCGCGCTGACCTCGTTTATTACGTTTGGGTCAGTTTTCGTGCTCGTTCAATGGCTCGATTTTGATTACAAGGTTATTTACGCAATTGCGGGCAGCATCGTTATCTTGATGGCGCTATTCCTTGCGGTGGCGTTGCCACGCTTCGAATCGCGCGTTGAGCAACGCAAGCAAATAGTGTTGCGCAGCAAGTACTGGTTGTATTACGGTTTGACTTTTCTTTCAGGTGCGCGACGCCAAATCTTCGTAGCGTTTGCGGGCTTCTTGCTAGTGCAGCGATTTGGCTATTCCGTCGCGAACATGACTGTTCTTTTGTTGGTGAATCACTTAGTGAATTGGTTTGCCGCAGCACGAATTGGTGCGTGGATTGGCCGAATTGGTGAAAAACGAGCTTTGACCATCGAATACATCGGTTTGACGGCGATCTTCACTTGCTATGCATTCGTTGAGACTGCTTGGGTCGCAGGACTGTTATACGTGCTTGACCATTTGTTCTTCGCCATGGCGATTGCTATCAAGACCTATTTCCAAAAAATCGCTGATCCGGCCGATATCGCTTCCACAGCTGGCGTGTCATTCACGATCAATCACATCGCTGCGGTTATTGTGCCAGCGCTTCTCGGTTCACTATGGCTTGAGTCACATTCTGCCGTATTTCTCGTGGGAGCCGCGTTCGCGGTTTGCTCATTGATCCTTTCTCAAAACGTACCACACAAACCAGAACCGGGCAATGAAGTTCAGTATGAACCATCATTCTTACGCGTGCGAACCTCATAGTAGTTCATCTCGGAATCTAGCAGCATGAAGGAACTGCCACTTAGCGGCATATCGGTTCTTGATTTGACGATCGCACGCGCTGGGCCTACTGCCGTGCGCTTGTTAACAGACTGGGGTGCAAATGTCATCAAGATTGAGCCGCCGCCAATGGATAAAGGATCGATTACAGGCGGCCGACACGGCCCTGACGAACAAAACCTTCATCGCAATAAACGAGGTGTCTGCATAAATCTCAAGCATGCCGAGGGGCATGCAGTTTTCGTTGACATGGTGAAGCAGGCAGACATAGTCGTAGAGAACTTTCGCGCACCGGTCAAGCACAAACTCAAGGTTGACTATGAATCGTTACGTCAGCATAACGAGCGATTGATTTATGCCAGTATCTCAGGTTTCGGGCAAGACGGACCTTACAGCGAACGGCCTGGCGTGGATCAAATCGTCCAGGGCATGTCGGGCTTGATGTCGATCACAGGTCATCCTGGCGGCGGACCCGTTCGTGCAGGCATTGCGATCAGCGACACGACGGCTGGCATGTTTCTAGGGCAAGGCATATTGCTCGCGCTATTGCATAGACATCGCACCGGAAAAGGTCAGTGGGTGCATACCTCCTTGCTTGAAGGCATGCTATGCAAGCTCGACTTTCAAGGTGCTCGATACACGATGCTTGGCGATATTCCTAAGCAACAAGGCAACAACCATCCGACGAGTTTTCCGATGGGCACCTTCACATGCGCAGATGGCTATGTAAACATAGCTGCTCCTACAGATCGAATGTGGAATCGGTTTCTTGATGCCATTGAGAACGAATCGCTTCGAACTGATGCTCACTTCCTTACACCTCGTGATCGCATCCGTAATCGAGCTGTACTAGAGGTTGCAATCAATGAAGTTCTACAAGAATTTACAGTGGAAACACTAGTAGAACGATTAAACGATGCTGGTGTACCGTGCGGACCAATCTTGAATGTAGGGGAGGGGTACAGCAACCCACAGGCTAAGCACTTAAAAATGGTCAAACCGGCACACCATTCAGACTTAGGAGAAGTGAATCTGATCCGCTCACCGATCAATCTTTCAGCGCACCCGCACGCCGAATCATTCGATCGAGCTGCACCTAATCCGGGTGAACATACCCGCGAGGTGCTTAGTGAATTCGGGGTTGAAGCCGACCGCATCGACTCACTATACGAAGCCGGTACGGTCGGTTAGCGTTACTGTTGCGTTAGTGAAGCGATTACCGCGTCGACACAAGCTTCCGCTTTGGCGCGCATTTCATCATCTGTCGCGTCCTGTATAGGATGCGGCACAAATACGCACTTCGCATCATCCATGCCTAAGGCATGTGCTTGCGTTTCTGCTGCGTCTTGAAATTCTGTAGAAGCAATGCTTACTGCGGGTATCCCTTGGATTTCAAACCAAACCGTGTCATGCAAACTGCACGTGGTACAGGACCCTCAGTCAGCTAACCCTTCAACAACCAGGTCAGCATTAGCCTTGATATGCTGGCGAACTTCAGTTGGCGCTGGCTTCGTAAAAGTCGGCTTTTCGAAGCGCTTCACCTCTAATTTTGGATAGCGTTCTGCCAACAACTCGGCCAAGCGGTCCAGCAGAATATTGCCACGCGGCTTGCGTATATCAAGTAACGCGATGCTGCCTTCAAGCTGCCCGGATCGTGCTGTGATCGATCTAACGACTGGCTTACGCTCGTCCGTTGGATCGAGGATGGTGCTCATGTAAGACCTCCTTGGAATTCACATGTCAATTTTGCGTGAAACCGGAATAGATCCCATCTCACCGCTAGCCCAGCCGTGGAGTACGGCCGAGAATTTTCCTGCTTCTGAACCCGCAACTACGATGTGAATAAGGTCTTCTGAAGCGAATTTCGGAGTAAGTCGATTGAGTTGCTCTTCACTCATTTTTGCAGCGTTTGCGGGTGGGATGCCGACGCCGCTTCTGGAATCCGCTATGAGTTCCCGAAACGGTACACTAGAGACTTCCTGTATTCGTGCGCGAACGTCAGCTTTAGACCAGCCATCGCGTTGAATGGTATCAATATGCTCAGGGCATACGATTAATACGGTGTCGCCAGCACGATGCGCTTTAACATGATGCATCGCTCGCATAGACATCGCGAAGCTACCCACTAGAGCTTCCGCTGAACGTGAAGTTTGATCTATGACTTGTGCTGGCCCGCTTGACATCGCGAACACGGATACGACAGAGTCTTCTGACTCAAAACCACGCTCTACGTGTAAGGGTTCCCAAGGACTGCGCTCCTCCCATTCTGGGAAGCACATCGTAAATTTCATGGGGTTGCCTAATGTAGAACGTTCGGTACCGCCAGGTTTAGCGCCACCGATATTGCGTATAGCAAGTCGAACGGCGCGGCCAATAGACGCATTTGAACGGGTTCCTTGACCAAGCGATGAGAGCTTCATGTTCATGTTCAGAGCATGGCGGACTGGACCGTTAAGAATCATCACGGGCGTTGCGCCCATCGTTGTCGCAAACACACCATGACAGTTGAATTCGTCCGTGCAAATCGCTTCGATGGTGGCAACGACGACGGGCAGGTATTCAGCTTTGCACCCAGCCAATACTGCGTTTATGGCGATTTTTTCGATGGTCGCAGGCGCTAGATTAGGAGGTATGGTCGCCACGACCTCTTGAGGTTCTCGATCGATGCCAGACAGCATTCGAATGACGCGTTCTGGGGTCGGCGGCACGACAGGTAGACCGTCCGTAAAGCCTTGATCGAACAAAAACTCGTGCACATCATCATGTGCACCGATTTCGATACGACGAGCTCGTAAAGGACTATTCTCACTTTCGGCGCGAAGGCGATCTGCAATGAGTGGGTCTTGGGTGAGCGAACCACAACCAGGACGCCATTCAGGAAGTTCGTCGAAATCGATCTGCACGTCATCGACTTCCTCATCTACTAGTTCGCGCCATTCTTTTTTTGTGAAGCCAATCAATTCCTTGATTGGTTCACCCGCATCATCCAACAAAAAAGTGTGCGGGACTGTGTCAAGGTCAAATGCGAATGAAACAATGAGAGTCGAATCGTCGAGCACGGGCATCGTGAGAGAGTGGTTTGCCGCCAATAGCTGATTACCGTCGGACGTTTGGCCTACAAGCAAGACATCTACATTACTATCTTGATGGATTGCTTCCAGGATTGGCGCGACAAGATTGCATGTCGGACAATCTTCTTTGACGAAGCACATGAGAGTCTTCGTGCCAGTGGGCACGCTGTGTTCGTCGCCTTGGAGGTCTCTGAGTGTAAAAGGTTGGACTGCTGTCATTTGATTGCGATTAAGGTAATGGTGGTTGTGAAGTCCCTAAGAGACTCGCCAAAATACGAAAGACCGTAATTAAATCTCTTGAAC